>NZ_NRQR01000034.1 GCF_002849595.1 Luteimonas rhizosphaerae | reverse complement strand
GGGAAAATTTCGAGAGGAGTCACTTCACAGGGCAATAATGCCGCCGTCCGGCGTTCACTTCCATTGGTCGGCGACGATGTCGGCGAGGTCGACGACCCTCTGGGAGTAACCCCACTCGTTGTCGTACCACGCGATGACCTTGACCATGTCGTCTCCCATGACCATGCTGAGAATGCCGCCGTCCGGCGTTCACTTCCATTGGTCGGCGACGATGTCGGCGAGGTCGACGACCCTCTGGGAGTAACCCCACTCGTTGTCGTACCACGCGATGACCTTGACCATGTCGTCTCCCATGACCATGCTGAGCGACGCGTCGATGGTGGAGGACACGTCGGAGCACCTGAAGTCGACGGACACGAGCGGCTCGTCGCAGACGTCGAGGATGCCCTTGAGCTCGTTGGCGGCGGCGTCGCGGAACGCCTGGTTCACCTCCTCGGCGAGGGTCTTCTTGGAGACCTGCACCACGAGGTCGACGACGGACACGTTGGGGGTGGGCACCCGGAGCGCGATCCCGTTGAGCTTGCCCTTGAGGT
>NZ_NRQR01000033.1 GCF_002849595.1 Luteimonas rhizosphaerae | reverse complement strand
CGTTGATTGCATACATTCACAGGAGGTAGCTACGCAGATTACAGAGACGTGCATGCAAGCAGAGACCCGGCCCTGTGTTACACGTAGATGCTCTCTTAGCCGGCGAGAGCGCTGGTGTTGTAGACGAGGAGGACGCCGCCGCCGAGGAGGCCGGCGAGGGTGACGGCCCAGATAAGAAGCCCGGTCGTTCCGCCGGCGTAGCGGTCACCAGATTCAGACCATTCCTCCGGCGTGTAGATTGGGCTGTAGCCGTCGACGTTGGCGCCGTACTTGTCAACAAACTGGTACACGCCCTTCTTGCCGACCTTCCTGCCGTTGGCGTCGATGTCGACTGTCAAGCCGCCTCCGAGTCCGAGGGGCTTATCGACCTTGATCTTCTTGCCACCGCTGCAGACGACGGCGAAGGAGGATCGACCTTGATCTTCTTGCCACCGCTGCAGACGACGGCGAAGGAGGAGCCCCGGCGGGAGAGGGACGGCACGCTCGTCGGCGCCACAATCGGCGAGGTGATCATGGAGGCTGCCATCTCGCGTGCGCTCTCTCAAGTTCTGTCTGTCTGCGCTTGCCAACTCTGTCTCCATGTCCATGCGCTTCTCC
>NZ_NRQR01000032.1 GCF_002849595.1 Luteimonas rhizosphaerae | reverse complement strand
GTGCGAGCTTGTCTTCGCCAAGATGGGCATCAACCCAATCATGATGAGTGCCGGAGAGCTGGAGAGTGGCAACGCCGGAGAGCCAGCCAAGCTCATCAGGCAGCGGTACCGTGAGGCTGCAGACATGATCAAGAAGGGTAAGATGTGCTGCCTCTTCATCAACGATCTTGACGCTGGTGCGGGTCGGATGGGCGGGACCACACAGTACACCGTCAACAACCAGATGGTGAACGCCACCCTCATGAACATCGCCGATGCCCCCACCAACGTGCAGCTCCCAGGCATGTACAACAAGGAGGAGAACCCTCGTGTGCCCATCGTCGTCACTGGTAACGATTTCTCAACGTTGTACGCCCCTCTCATCCGTGATGGTCGTATGGAGAAGTTCTACTGGGCTCCCACCCGCGACGACCGTATCGGTGTCTGCAAGGGTATCTTCCAGACCGACAATGTCAGCGACGAGTCCGTCGTCAAGATCGTCGACACCTTCCCAGGACAATCCATCGACTTTTTCGGTGCTCTGCGTGCTCGGGTGTACGACGACGAGGTGCGCAAGTGGGTGACCTCTACCGGTATCGAGAACATTGGCAAGAAGCT
>NZ_NRQR01000013.1 GCF_002849595.1 Luteimonas rhizosphaerae | reverse complement strand
GGCATCGGGGCGAGCGATCGAACGCCAGTGCAGCAGAGCACCTGATCCAACAGAACGGAGATCGCCACGCCAGGCGAGCGCCGCACCTTGCCCGCGGTATGCCCCCAACCCACGCCTTGCTACGACGAGAGACTCACGACGCACGGTAGCCCCGAGCACCGACCGTCGCCTCGAAACGATCTGCGTCATATGACGCATTAGGTTCGCCGTTGAGGCGCGACATCGCGGTGCACTCGAAGTCGTGACCGGCTCGTGCTCGCTCCTGGTCCACGAAAGCAGGACAATGTCGCGATCTCCAGACCTAGCCACCACATGATTCCGCCCTTCGATTCCGACAGTTCCCTGCGTCACCTGCTCACACTCGAGGGACTGCCGCAGCGACAGCTGGTGGCGTTGCTGGAGCTGGCACAGGCCATGCGTGACGGCGATGCGTCTTCTGCACGCCTAGCGGGAACCGCCGTCTGCACCCTCTTCTTCGAACCGTCGACGCGGACGCGCCTGAGTTTCCAGCGCGCCGTGCAGCGTCTCGGCGGCGATGTCCTGAGTTTCGATGCGTCGACCTCGTCGACGACCAAGGGCGAAACCGCGATCGATACCCTGAAGAACATCGAAGCCATGGGCGTTCGCGGCTTTGTGGTGCGTCATGCCGAGGACGGCGCCGTCGCGAAGCTTGCCGCGGTCGCGGCGCCCGGAACCGCGCTGATCAACGCCGGCGACGGCCGCAGTGCGCACCCCACCCAAGGACTGCTCGACATGCTGACCCTGCGCCAGGCCAAGGGCACCGATTTCTCCGCGCTCAAGATCGCGATCGTCGGCGACGTGCGGCATTCGCGCGTCGCGCGCAGCGATCTGCATGCCTTGCGCACGCTGGGCGCCGGCGAGATCCGCGTCTGCGGCCCAGCGGCCTTGCTGCCGGATGACACCACCCTGACCGGATGCGTCGTCACGCATGACCTGGATGCGGCGCTCGAGGGCGTCGATGCCGTGATGATGTTGCGGCTGCAGCGCGAACGCATGGAAGAGGGCCTGATCGCGTCCCTCGAGGACTATCACCGCGACTTCGGACTCACCACGCATCGGCTGCGCCGGGCCGCAGGCGATGCGGTCGTTCTGCATCCCGGGCCGATGAATCGCGGCATCGAGATCGTCGACGACGTGGCGGACGGTCCGCAGTCGCTGATCCTGCAGCAGGTCGCCAACGGCGTCGCGGTGCGGATGGCCGTGCTAGAAACGCTGCTGGCCTGACGTCCACGACCACGCGCATCCGCGTATCGTGCCTCTCCTCTCGTTGCTGAGCCTTCGCGCATGACGCCTTCCGATTCCCGTTCCGCCGCGGCCGGGCCTGCACGGTCCGACGGTGCGTTGACGCATGCGCTGAAGCCGCGGCAGCTGGTCATGATGGGCCTGGGCAGCGCGATCGGCGCGGGCCTGTTTCTGGGGTCGGGCGTGGGTGTGCAGGCCGCCGGGCCCGCGGTCCTGATCTCGTATCTGGTGGCCGGCGCGCTGGTCATCGTGGTGATGCACGCGCTGGGCGAAATGGCGGCCGCCAAGCCGGCGAGCGGTGCGTTCTCGGTCTATGCCGAGGATGCGATGGGTCCGACCGCGGGCGCGACGGTCGGTTGGCTCTGGTGGCTGCAGGTGGTGGTCGTCATCGCGGCCGAAGCCGTGGGCGCTGCCGGTCTGCTGGCGAGTCTCTGGCCCTCGCTGTCGGTCCCGGGCCTGTCGCTGGGCTTCATGATCGCGTTCACCGCGATCAATCTGCTCGGCGTGCGCAATTTCGGCGAGTTCGAGTTCTGGTTCGCGATCCTCAAGGTGCTCGCGATCCTTGGTTTCATCGGCATCGGCGCGGCGCTGCTGTCCGGCTGGCTGCCGCAGGTCGCGTCGCCGGGCGTGTCGAACGTGTTCGGCGACGACGGCTTCGCCCCGCGCGGAATCGCCGGCATCGGCGCGGCCCTGCTGGTGGTGGTCTTCGCGTTCGGCGGGACCGAGATCGTCGCCGTGGCCGCTGCGGAAACCGACGATCCTTCGCGCAGCATCGCGCGCGCGATCCGGACCGTCGCATGGCGCATCCTCGTGTTCTACATCGGATCGATCGCCGTCATCGTCGCGGTGGTGCCGTGGGACAGCACGGCGCTGTCGTCGCCGTTCGCGGCGGTGCTGGAGGTCGCGCGCATCCCGGGCGCGGCGACGGCGATCACGCTGGTCGCGGTGATCGCGTTGCTGTCGGCGCTCAACGCGAATCTCTATGGCGCGTCGCGGATGATCTGGTCGCTGGCGCGCCGCGGCGAAGCGCCCGCGTTGCTGGGGCGCAGTGATCGACGCAACGTGCCGGTCGTCGCGGTGCTGGCCAGCGTGTCGTTCGGCTTTCTGGCGACCGCGCTGGAGCTGCGTTTTCCGGGCCGCGTATTGCCGATGATGCTCAACGTCGTCGGCGCGACCTGCCTGCTGGTCTGGACGATGGCGCTGGTGTCACAGCTGATCCTGCGCCGCCGCGCGGACCGTGCGGGGACGCCGTTGCCATTCCGCATGCGCGCGTTCCCGGTCCCGACGCTGTGCGCGCTCGGCGTGCTCGCGGTGATCTTCACGATGCTGATCGCCACGCCCGACACGCGGATGCAGTTCCTGTCGATGGCGGCCCTGACGGGCGGGATCGCGGGGCTCAGTGCGATCGCGCGCCGCATGCGCGCCTGACGGTGCGTTGACTCATCGCCGCTGCGCGAACAGCCACGGCCACAACGCCTCGGTCGCGTACGCGGGATCCCAGCTGTTGTGGTTGGCGTCCGGGAACTCCGTATAGCGCGTCGTCGCGCCGGCACGCTGCAGTGCCGCGACCATGCGCCGCGACTGTTCGGGCGGGACCAGATCATCGCGCGCGCCGTGGAACACCCAGCTGGGAATGTTGCGCAGGCGCTGGGCGGCCTCGGCGAAGGGATCGGCCGCGTCCTGTACGGATTCGACCCGCAGATCGCCGAGATCGTCGCGCGTTCCCGGCGGCGTGATGCCGCCACACACCGGCACGAGAGCGGCGAACCGTTCCGGCGCACGCAGGGCCAGCGACCACGTGCCGTAGCCGCCGCGCGACATGCCGGTGAGCGTCGTCCGTCGGACATCACCCCCGAATTCGAGGCTCGCGGCGTCGAGCGCGGCGAGCGCCATCGTCGCCACGTCGCCTTCCCAGGAAGCGCCTTCGGGCGATTGCGGGAAAACCGCGAGCGCGGGAAACGTCGCCGCATGCACGTGGAGATACGGGCCCAGACCGGACTGCGTCTGCCGCTCGCCATCGTCACCGCGCTCGCCCGAGCCGTGCAGGAACAGCACCACCGGCAAGGGACGTGGGTGCGCCGCGGCGGGCACGAAGACCTGGTAGGCGTCGTCGCGGCCGCCGGAGCGGATCACGCGACGCACGAACGCGCCGGGTGCGCCGGCGACCGGCATCGCGCTGCAGCCCGCGAGCCATGCGGCGCTGCCGACGCCGAGCAAGGCGAGGCGTTGCAGGGCGTGCCGACGGGGCAACGAAATCGAAGGTGAAGCCATGCGGAATTCTCCCGGGGCGGCGTCGCCGTCAGGCGGCGAGCCAGAGTACGAGGGCGAGCAGGTGCAGCGTCGTCATCGCCCAGTAGCCGATACGGTAGCTGCGCTTGTTGGTCTTGTGGCGGAACCGGCGCTGCGCCCACCACGCGGCCGGCCAGCCGCCGAGCAGTTCGCACAGGTGCAGCTGCGTTTCCGGCACGCGACGCTGGCCGGACTGGGCCGCGCGCTTGTCGAACGCGTACAGGCCGAAGGTCACGAGATTGAGTGTCAGCAGACCGGGTAACACCGCAATCGCCGCCCGATCGGTGTGGACCGCCCACCACCAGGCCGCGGCCCACGACGCGATCAGCACTGTCATCGGCCAGAACGCCGCGCGTTTCGCCGTCGAAGCCGGATGTCGACGTCCACTTCGGCGCGTGGCGGCCGGGACGGTGCGTACGACATTGCCGGCGCGCCAACGGCCATCGGCCTGCCGGGCGGGCGTGTAACGCACCAGCTCGCCGATCTCCGGTCGGCGGCCCGCCTGCGTGTAATCGCGCACATGGAAGAACAGGCGCTCGGGGCCGTCGCCGGCGTCGAGCGGCACCACGAAGCCGTAACCGCGGTCGTCGTTCCAGCTGGCGACCTTGCCGAGTTGCGACGGGGCAGGCATCGCCGGTCCGGCCTCAGCGCAGCATGATGGCCGTGGCGAGGCCGAGGAAGCTGAAGAACCCCATGATGTCGGTCACCGCGGTCACGACGACGGTGCCCGCGACGGCGGGATCCACGCGCATGCGCTTGAGCAGCAGCGGCAGCAGCACGCCCGCGGTCGCCGCGGAACAGAAATTGATCACCAGCGCGGTGAAGATCACCAGCGACAGCACCCAGTCGCCGAACCACACCAGCGCGACCAGGCCGACCAGTGCACCGATCAGCAGGCCGTTGATCAGCGCGACGCGCAGTTCCTTCCACAGCAGGATGCGCGCATTGCTGGCGCCGACCTGGCCGAGCGCGATGCCGCGCACCATCAACGTCAACACCTGCACCGCGGCGTTGCCGCCGATGCCGGCGACGATCGGCATCAACACCGCCAGCGCGACGACCTGTTCGATCGTGGCCTCGAAGCGGCCGATGACGAACGCCGCCATGAAGGCCGTCAGCAGGTTGATGCCGAGCCACACCACACGGCCGCGCACGGCGCGCCTGATCGGCGAGAACAGGTCCTCGTCCTCGTCGAGGCCGGCGGCGCCGAGCGCCTGGTGCTCGGCCTGCTCGCGGATGATGTCGACGACGTCGTCGACGGTGATGCGGCCGAGCAGCACGTTGCCGTCGTCGACGACCGGCGCGGACACCCAGTCGTTGTCGGAGAAAAGGCGCGCGACCTCCTCGGCGGACTCGTCGACGTGGATCGAATCGAGTTCGTCGTCGATGAGCTTGTTGATCGGCGTCCCCGGATCGCGCGTGACCAGATCCTGCAGCGCGACCCAGCCGATCAGCTGGTGGCGCCGGTTGACGACGTAGAGGTGGTCGGTGTGGTCGGGCAGTTCGCCGCGCAGGCGCAGGAAGCGCAGCACGACGTCGACGGTGGTATCGGCCCGCACCGTCACGACGTCCGGATTCATCAGGCGGCCGGCGGTGTCTTCCGGATACGACAGCACCTGCTCGAGGCGTTCCCGGTTCTCGCGGTCCATCGAGCGCAGCAGCTCGTCGATCACCGCGCCGGGCAGGTCTTCGACGAGATCGGCCAGATCGTCGATGTCGAGATCCTCGACCGCCGCGACCAGCTCGTCGGGATCCATGTCCGCGATCAGACTCTCGCGGACCTCGTCGCCGACGTGGACCAACACCTCGCCATCGTCCTCGGCGTCGACCAGGCCCCAGACGACGATGCGCTTGTCGTGCGGCAGGGACTCGAGGAGGTTGCCGATCTCCGCCGGCGCCAGCGTGTTGACGAGACGGCGGACCGGACCCAGGCGCCCGCTGTCGAGCGCGTCGGAGAGCAGACGCAGCTGACGCGCGGTCTTGTCGTGGCGGACGGCTTCGGCCATGGAATGCTTCCGTTGCGCGTCGCGACGAATCCGCGCGACTGCGGGTGATCAGCGTGGGGCGTTCATGCGCGCATTATCCGCGCTCGTCCGCGATCTGCCCACCCCGCCGGGCGCCTGCGTTCGCGCCGCTGCACGAGTGCCGTGGTGCGCCCGAGTCGACGCGTCGGCGGTCGAGGGGACGTGCGCAGCGTGCCGCGGTGCGTGCGGACGCGACCGTGATCAGGCGGGCACGTGCAGCGGTTGCGCCGCCTCGAGCCAGCGCAGGATGCCCGCACGGTCTCGGGCGCGCAGCAGCGCCGGTGCGCGGGCGCGCAGCGCGCCGAGATCGAGGCCGCGGATCGCCCGGCGGACCTCGAGCAGCGTGGCCGGGTGCAGGCTCAGTTCCTCGAGGCCCAACGCGAGCAGCAGCGGCGCGAACCGTGCGTCGCCGGCGATCTCGCCGCAGACCGACACCGGGATGGCGCGCGCACGTGCGGTGCGCACGACGTTGTGCAGCAGCCGCAGCAGCGCCGGATGCAGCGGCGTGTACAGCTCGCCGAGGGCATCGTTGTTGCGGTCGGCCGCGAGCAGGTACTGGACCAGGTCGTTGGTGCCGATCGACAGGAAGTCGAGATCGCGCACGAAGGTCGACAGCGCCAGCGCCGCGGAGGGCACTTCGATCATCGCGCCGAGCGGCAGCTTGCCCGCCGTCGCATGCCCCTCCGCACGGACGTCGGCATGCACGCGCGCGAGCATCCGCTTGACCGCGATGATCTCCTCGCGGCCGCTGATCATGGGCACCAGCACGCGGACCGGACCGTAGCCCGACGCGCGCACGATCGCGCGCAGCTGGGTCTCCAGCAAGCCGTCGCGCGCCATCGACAGGCGCACGCCACGCAAGCCGAGCGCCGGATTCGGTTCGTCGCGCAGCGCCAGGCCGGTGCTGTCGGCCTTGTCGGCGCCGATGTCGAGCGTGCGGATCGTGACGCTGCGGCCGGTCATGCCGAGCACGACGTCGCGGTAGGCGCGGAACTGCTCCTCCTCGTCCGGAATGCGGTCGCGCTGCAGGAACAGGAATTCGGTGCGGTACAGGCCGATGCCCGCCGCGCCGAGCGCGTGCGACTCGGCCACGTCCTCGCGCGATTCCGCATTGGCGAAGAGCTTGATGTCGATGCCGTCGATCGACTTGCTGGGTTCGCGGCGCAGGCGGTTGAGCTGCTTGCGCTCGCGCTTCTCCTCGCGCAGGCGGCCACGATAGGCGCGCAGGTCGTCGGCGTTCGGCTCGATGACGATGTCGCCGGTGGTGCCGTCGATGACCAGGACGTCGCCGTCGTTGACCTGCTGCATCAGCTGCGGCGCGTTGACGATCAGCGGCAGGTGCAGGCTGCGCGCGAGGATGGCCGAATGCGACAGCGTGCTGCCCGTCGAGGTCACGATGCCGAGCACGCCCTGCGCCTGCAGGCGTCCGATCTCCGACGGCGCAACGGCGTCGGTGACCAGGATCTCGCCGGCGACGCCCTGCAGCTCGGCCTCGTGCGCATGCAGCGCGGCATGGACGCGGCCGATGACGTGGTCGATGTCCTCGATGCGGCTGCGGAAATACGCGTCCTCCATGCCTTCGAAGACCGCGGCGATCCGGTCGCGTTGCAGCCGCAGGGCATAGTCGGCGCCGTACAGGCCCTTGCCGACCAGCTCGTCGAGCCCCTGCAGCAGTTCGGGGTCGTCGAGCAGCAGGGTGTGCAGGTCGAGGAACTCGCCGACCTCGTGCGCCAGCGCGCCATGCAGCTGCGTGCGCATGCCGCGGATTTCGGTGCGGACCTGGTCGATCGCGGCGTGGAGGCGCGCGAGCTCGTCCGGAACCTCCGCGGCGGTGATGCGGATTTCGGCGACCTCTAGCGCATGCGGCTCGCGGACCCGGGCGCGACCGAGTGCGTTGCCGCGCGCGGCCCCGTTGCCGTGCAGGGCCTGGCGCATCAGCTCTCCTCGTCGAACCTGCGCTCGAACAGGGCCGCGGCGGCGTCGGCGGCCTCGGCTTCGTCCTCGCCGTCGACGCGCAGGACGACCTGGGTACCGTGACCGGCGGCCAGCAGCATGACGCCCATGATGCTCTTGGCGTTGACCTCGCGGCCCTTGGCGATCAGGGTCGCGTTGCTGCGGAAACCCGACAGCACCTGGACCAGCTTCGCCGTCGCGCGCGCATGCAGGCCGAGCTTGTTGGCGACGAGCAATTCGCGTTCGATCATGTCAGCCAGTCCTTGGAACAGCGTCGGGGGACGCAAAGGGGTGGTGCACTCAGGCGTCGTCGAGCAGGACACCGTTGCGGGCACCCGCCGCGGCGGTGGCCGGCAGGTCGCCGAGCGCGAGTTCAGGATAATTCATAACCCGCAGCAGCATGGGCAGACTCAGGGCGGACACGCGTCGTGCCGGAGTGCCGAGGCGCGCGAGATCCGACGCCAGGTTGCTGGGCGTGGCGCCGTAGAGATCGGTGAGGATCAGCACGCCATCGCCGCCGTCGACCTTGCGCAGCATCGCGCTGGCCTGGGGCAGCAGGGCATCGGGATCGCCATCGAAGGGCACTTCGAACGCCTCGGTCCGCAACGGCAGCTGGGTCATCAGACGGGTCGCGACGGCGAGCATCGCGGACCCGATTCCTTCGTGTGTGATCAGTAGTACGCCGACGGCCATGCGTGGACGTTAACAGAGCCGGGGGAGCGCCCGGAAGCATTGACAGCGCGACGCTGCATCCCCCGCGGCTCGGGCGTGGAGCCGGTCGCGGCTCCGCATCGCGCCGTGCACCGCGACCGGTTCAGTCGAGCTCGCGATGGTAGGTCGCGACGTCACGCCAGCCGTTCTCGCGCGCGCGCCGCGCCATCAGTTCCGCCAGGTAGACCGATCGATGGCGACCGCCGCTGCAGCCGAAGGCGACGGTGACATAGCTGCGCGTGCCGGTGCTCAGGCGCGGCAGCCAGTTGTCGAGGAACGCGCCGACCTGGTCCGCGTACTGGCCCACATCGTCCTGCGCTTCGAAATAGGTGCGCACGTCGGCGTCGCGCCCGGACAGCGGGCGCAGCCTCGGGTCCCAGTGCGGGTTCGGCAGGGCGCGCGCGTCGAACACGAAGTCGGCATCGGCCGGCACGCCGCGCCGGTAGGCGAAGGATTCGAACAGCAGCGACACCGACCCGTCGAGATTGAGTTCCAGCTCGGTGACGACCCGGCGACGCAGTTGATGGACGTTGAGGTCGCTGGTGTCGATGACCACGTCGGCTAGCGCACGCAGCGGTCGCAGCAGCTGCCGTTCCAAGGTGATGGCATCGGCCAGCGACAGACCGAAGCGGCTCAGCGGATGGCGCCGACGGGTGTCGGCGAAGCGCCGCAGCAGCACCTCGTCGCCGGTCTCGAAGAAGACCAGGCGCGGGTCCAGCCCGAGGCTGCCGACCTGGGCCAGCCAGCCGGGCACGTTGGCCAGGTCGTTGTGGCGGTTGCGCACGTCGATGCCGACGGCCAGGCGGCGCGGTGGATCGTCGGCGCGGGTGACGTTGCGGACGAAATCGGCCAGCAGTTCCGCCGGCAGGTTGTCGACGCAGTAGAAGTCGAGATCCTCGAACGTCCGCAGCGCGACCGATTTGCCGCTGCCCGACAGGCCGCTGACGACGTAGAAGGACGGCGGCGGTGTGTCGGGACGCGGCGTACTCACGGCGCGCCGCGCTCGAGGAATTGCGAATGACGCGCGAGGAATGCCGCCGCCGGATCCAGCCCCTTGGTGCGCAGGATGTGCGTGCGCGCAGCGGCTTCCGCCAGTACCGCGAGGTTGCGGCCGGGCGCGACGGGCAGGGTGATCAGCGGCACGTCGAGATCGAGCACCCGGCGCAGGCCGAGATCGCCGGTCAGCCGGATCATGCCGTCGCCATCGGCCGGCATCTCGTTGGGGCGGCTGAGGTGGATGATCAGGCGCAGGTACTTGTTCCGCTTCACCGCGGTGTCGCCGAACATCTCGCGGATGTTGAGCACGCCGAGGCCGCGCAGTTCCAGCAGGTCCTGCAGCAGCTCGGGGCAGGCGCCGTCGAGCACATCGGGCGCGATCTGGGTGAATTCCGGCGCGTCGTCGGCGACCAGACGATGGCCGCGGGTGATCAGCTCCAGCGCCAGTTCGCTCTTGCCCGAGCCCGACTCGCCGGTGATCAGCACGCCGATCGAATACACCTCCATGAAGACGCCATGCAGGGTGATCCGCGGTGCCAACACCCGCGCGAGGTGGTACTGCACGAGGTTGAGCAGTTCGTGACCGCGATTGGGCGAGGTCCACAGCGGGGTGTGCGATTCCTCGGCCGCCTCGCGCAGGTCTTCGGGGCAGGGCTGGTCCTTGCTGATGACGAGTGCCAGCGGGCGGTACTGGATCATCCGCTCGATGGTTTCCCAGCGCAGGCGCGAATCCAGACCGTCGAGCCACGACAGTTCCTCGGTGCCGAGGATCTGGACCTTGTTCGGATAGATGATGTTGAGATAGCCGGCCAGCGACGGGCGGCGCGCGATCGTCTCGACCGCTTCCAGCACGCGATGCGCGCCCTGCTGGCCTGCGATCCAGCGCAGGCCGAGGCGGTCCTGCAGCTGGTTGAAGAGTTCCTGGGCGTGGATGCTCGCGTTCATCGCTCAGCCCGCCGCAGGCACGCGGGGCTGCACGCCGTCGAGCAGGAGGCTGCGCAGGCGCGGCAGGTCCGCGGCGTCGCGCAGCGCTTCGCGGAACTCCGTATCCGAGAAGCGCTCCACCAGGCTCGCCAGGTAATCGAGATGCTGTTCGACCTGGTGGTCCGGGACGCACATGGCGAACACCAGATCGACCGGTTCGCCGTCGCCGGCGCCGAAGTCGATCGGATGCGACAGGCGCAGGAACGCCGCGCGGGGTTCACGGAACGCGGTGCTGCGGGCATGCGGGATGGCGACGCCACGACCGATGCCGGTGCTGCCCAGCTGCTCGCGGTCGCGCAGCGCCTGTGCGAGCAACGGGGTCGTGGACGGGGAATTGCCGGCGAGGAGTCGTGCTGCGGTATCCAGCACGACGTCCCGGGAACCGGGAGCCACCAGCATGACAATGCGGTCGGCCGCAAGCAGATCGGGAAATGGCATGCCGCGGTGGCCCCGGGGGCGAATTCGAGCGGAGCAGCAGCCTAGCCGAAACTGCCGTCGCGTGCAGGGCTCTCGCCACGATGATGGTCGACGGTCTTCTTGCGATGCTTGAGCACCAGCCGGTCGAGCTTGTCGGCGAGCAGGTCGATGGCGGCATACATGTCGACCGCGCTGGCATCGGCGTGCAGGGTCTTGCCGGCGATCGCGACGGTGGCCTCGGCCTTGTGGTTGGGCTTGTCGAGGCTGAGCTGGGTGCGGACGTCGAGCGGCCGCTCGAAGTGACGCGCGAGTCGCTGCAGCTTGGTTTCCACGTAATCGCGCAGCGCGGGCGTCACCTCGATCTGGTGGCCATGGGTTTCGACATGCATCGGCAACCTCCTTCTACGATGTGGGAAGGACCGCCAACGATCGCGGGCGATCCAGGACAGAGTAGCGCAGGCGGGGTGCCGCGCAAGCGGCGCTTCGTCGCGCTCTCCATGGACACCGTATGCCGCCAAGAGTTCAGGCGATGCGAACGCGCTCGTGCGACGACGCGATGTGGATCGCTTCGCGGTACTTGGCCACCGTGCGGCGTGCGACCGGCACGCCGGAGGCCTTCAGCAGCTCGGCCAAACGCGCATCCGACAAGGGTTTGCGCGGATCTTCGGCATCGACCAGGGTGCGGATCATCTGCTGGATCGCGGTGCTCGAGGCTTCCCCGCCGCCTTCGGTGCCGACGCCGGAGTCGAAGAAGGCCTTCAGCGACAGCGTGCCGCGCGGCGTGTGCACGTACTTGCGCGCGACCGCGCGCGACACCGTGGACTCGTGCATGCCGATTTCCTCGGCGACTTCGCGCAGCGTCAGCGGTCTCAGCGCGCGTGCGCCGAATTCCAGGAAACCGGATTGCTGGCGCGCGAGACAACGCACCACCTTCAGCAGGGTTTCGCCGCGCGCTTCCAGGTTTTTCAGCAGCCAGCGCGCCTCCTGCAGGCGTCCGCGCAGGTAACCGGCATCGGTCGCACCCGCGTGCTGGATCATCTGCTCGTAACCACGGTGCACGGTCAGCCGCGGCATGTGGCTCCCCGCGAGCGTCACCCGCCACAGGCCGTTGTGTCGGGTGATGACGCAGTCGGGCGTCACGTAATTGTCGTGCGGAATGTGGCCGACCTGCGCGCCGGGCTTGGGATCGAGCGTGCGCAGCAGGTGCAGCGCCGTTCCCGCGTCCTCGAGGCTGCAGCCCAGCACGTCGGCGAGGCCCTTGGTGCCGAGCCGTGGGAGGCGTTCGATGCATTCGTGCACCGTGCGTACGGCCAGCGCCTTGCCGGGGGTGTCGTCGGACAGCAGGCGCAACTGCAGCGCCAGGCATTCGCCGAGGTCGCGCGCCCCCACGCCGGGCGGGTCGAAGCGCTGGATCCGGCACAGCACGGTCGCGATTTCCGCCGCGCTGCAGCGGGTTTCGGGCAGCAGCGCGGTGGCGATTTCGTCGAGCGGTTCGCGCAGGTAGCCGTCGTCGTCGATGGCATCGATCAGCGCCGCGCCGATGTTGCGGTCCCGGGGCGACATGGGGCTGAGATGCAGCTGCCAGGACAGATGGTCCTGCAGCGTTTCGGACTGGATCATGCGATCGGCGGGATCGCCATCGCCGTCCTGGTCGCCGCCACCGCCGCCGCCCTGTCCGGCGCGGTCGTACCAGGTGTCGTCGGCCGGGTCCCAGCCTTGCGTGTCGCCGTCGACCACCGGCGCTTCGTCGCTAGCGCTGCGTTCGTCGCGACGTTCGTCGGACGTGCGCTCGCTAGTGGCGCTGACCGTAATCGGTTCGGGTTCTTCCCAGTCCAGCAGCGGGTTGCTTTCCACTGCCGCGGTGATTTCGGCCTCGAGTTCCACCGACGACAGCTGCAACAGATGCAGGGCCTGACGCAACTGCGGCGTCAGGACCAGATGTTGCCCCAGCGATGTCTGCAAACGCGGCTTCATGTTCCCGGAGCTCCATGCCCGAGTGGTCGCGCGGGTTACAGACGGAAGGATTCCCCCAGATAGACCCGGCGCACGTCGGGATTTGCCAGCAGCGCGTCCGGAGCCCCCTGCGCGAGCACACCACCGTCGCTGAGGATATACGCCCGGTCGCAAATGCCCAAGGTCTCGCGGACGTTGTGATCGGTGATCAGCACACCAATGCCGCGCTCCTTCAGGTGCGTGACGATGCGCTGGATCTCGCCGACCGAGATCGGGTCGACGCCGGCGAAAGGTTCGTCGAGCAGGATCATCCGCGGGTTGGCGGCAAGCGCGCGGGCGATCTCGACGCGCCGCCGTTCGCCGCCCGACAGGCTGGCGCCGGCCTGGTCGGCGACATGGCTGATCTGCAGCTCGTCCATCAGCTCCGACAGCTGCTTCAGACGGCCGGCCTTGTCGAGATCGTCGCGCAGCTCCAGCACCAGCATGATGTTGTCGGCGACGCTGAGCTTGCGGAATACCGACGGTTCCTGCGGCAGGTACCCGACACCGCGCTTGGCACGCGTGTACATGGGTTCGGCGGTGATGTCGTGGCCGTCGAGGACGATGCGCCCGGCATCCGCCGGCACCAGGCCGACGATCATGTAGAAGCAGGTCGTCTTGCCCGCGCCGTTCGGGCCGAGCAGGCCGACGACTTCGCCGGCTTCGAGCGTCAGCCCGAATTCCTTGACGACCTCGCGCTGCTTGTAGCGCTTGCGCAGACCCTCGGCGACCAGCATCAGCCGCCGCCCTGCGCCGCGCCCGCGGCCGGTTGCCGGTTGCGCGGTTCGAACTGCATGCGCACGCGACCCTGGCCTTCGCCGCCGCCCTGGACCTGGCCGGTGGACATGTTGTAGACGATGCGCTGGCCTTCCATCTTGCCGCGGCCCGGCTGGTTGACGACCGCGTTGCCGGTCAGCACCACGGTGTCGGTGGGCAGGTTGTAATCGGCCTGCGCGGCGGTCGCATCGACCCAGCCGCCGTCGTCCATCTGCTGACGCATCCGCACCGGCGAGCCGGTCAGGATGGTGCGCTGGATCTCGCCGTTGCTGCGGCGGACATCGACGCGCGCCGACTTGATCTCCAGCGTGCCCTGCCGGATCTCGACGCTGCCGGTGAAGATGCACGGCGCGCGCTCGTCGGTCGAACAGTCGCTGCTGTCCGCATCGACGCCGAGGGTCTGGTTGCGGTCGGACGTCTTCGCAGTCGCGCCGACGGGCACGGCGATCGCGGCGATCAGCAGCAGGCTAGCGGGAAGTCGGGTCATTGCGGAGTTTCACCTGTGAGAGGAGCTCGATCCGTCCGGTCTCGAGGTCGGCGCGCATGCCGATGCCCTGCATTGTAGAGCCCCGCTGCAGCACGTTCACCAGGACGTCGGACGTCGCCTGGTTGCGCTGGGGGAACACGTTCAGTTCCTCGGTTTCCATCTTCGTCGGTCGGGAGCCGCCGGGCGGGCTGTCGGCGGTGACGTTGCCGCGCAGCCGTACCTCTTCGTTGTCGTCGGACACCCAGCCGGTCGCCGAGCGGATCTCCCAGCGCTCGCCGTTCTCGTCGGGCACCTGGAAGAACGGGGTGGTCAGCTCCAGGGTGCGTGCGCCGGGCGTCTGCTGCAGTTCGGGCGCCTGCAGCGCGAAGGCCTCGACGCCGGTGCTGTCGAGCGCGACGAGATCGAAATCCCGCAGCAGGTAATCGGTCCGCATCGGCGCGGTGCCGGTCGCATCGACATCGTCCTTCTGCCGCCACGCGGACCAGCCGGAGACCAGCGCGCCGATCAGTAGCACCAGCGTGAGCACGCCGCGCCAGCTCACGACACGCGTCCGTCGGCGTGGATCCGGTCCAGGCGGCCCTGGGCCTGCAGGATCAGATCGCAGAGCGCGCGTGCGGCGCCGCGACCGCCGCGCGCCTCGGCGCGCCAGTGGACCGCGTCGTCCACGCAGGCGTGGGCATCGGCCGGGGCGGCGGCCAGTCCGACCGCGCGCATGACGCGCACGTCGGGCAGGTCGTCGCCCATGAACGCGACCTCGTCGAGGCCGATGTCCAGCGCGTCGCACAGCGCCTCGACGCGCGCGAGCTTGTCGCCGACCGCCACGTGCGCTTCCACGTCGAGCTCGGCCGCGCGCCGTTCGACGATGCCGCCCTTGCGGGCCGTGACCAGCGCCACGGCGATGCCCGACTTGCGCAGCAGCACCAGGCCCTGGCCGTCGTGGACGTGGAAGGTCTTGGTCTCGAGGCCGTCGGAATCGAACGCCAGCCGGCCGTCGGTGAGCGTGCCGTCGACGTCGAAGCACGCCAGGCGCACGCGGGCGGCGCGGGCGATCACATCGGCGGAGGGCGGGATGGCGCTGGGCATCGGGGATCGGATCTCGGCTTCGGACGAAAAGGGCGGCATGGCGCAGACCAGGCCGGTTACACCACGCGCGCGCGCAACAGGTCCTGAATGTTCAGGGCCCCGACCCCCCGACGCTCGGCATCGAGCACCGGCAGCATCGTGATCTTGCGCGTTTCCATCAGGCGCGCCGCTTCGACCGCGAGTGCATCCGCATCGACGAAGATCGGGTCGCGCGTCATCACGTCGGCGATGCGCGCGCTGCGGACGTCAATCGCGGGATCGGTCAGGGTACGCCGCAGGTCGCCATCGGTGTAGAGGCCCAGCAGTCGCCGCGCATCGTCGACGACCACTGCCATCCCCAGCCGCTTGCGACTCATCTCCAGCAGGGCATCGGCGAGCGAGGCCTCGGCGCCGATCGCGGGGATCTCGTCGCCGCCGTGCATGACGTCCCGGATGTGCAGCAGCAACCGGCGGCCGAGCGCGCCGGCCGGATGCGAGCGGGCGAAGTCGTCGGCGGTGAAGCCGCGTGCGTCGAGCAACGCCACCGCGAGCGCGTCGCCCATCGCCAGCGACGCCGTGGTGCTGGCTGTCGGCGCCAGCGCGAGCGGGCAGGCCTCGGCCGGCACGCTGATGTCGAGATGCACGTCGGCGGCGGTCGCCATCGTCGAGTTCGGACGACCGGTCATCGCGATCAAGGGATTGCCCTGGCGCTTGAGCACCGGCAGCAGCATCAGGATCTCGTCGGACTCGCCGGAATACGACAGCGCCAGCACCACGTCGGCATCGGTGATCATGCCGAGGTCGCCGTGGCCCGCTTCGCCCGGATGCACGTAGAAGGCGGGCGTGCCGGTCGAGGCCAGGGTCGCGGCGATCTTGCGCGCCACGTGGCCCGATTTGCCCATCCCCGTGCAGACGACGCGCCCGGTGCAGGCGAGCATCGCGCTGCAGGCCGCCGCGAAGGCGCCGTCGAGGCGCGCGGCGACCGCCCGCAGGCCGTCGATTTCGATGTCGAACACGCGGCGGCCGCTGTCTGCGAATGCCGTCGTGGCGGGGCTGGAGGCGCTCTGGACCATATCCGGGGGCGGCCTTTTCCGTTAGGCTAAGCCGTTCATTTTATGCGCTTCCCGGCGTGAATGCCCCGCGACCCGGGGCAGCGGCAATGACGGCTCATCCGCGCTTCATCCGCGCGCGACGCTCACGGCCCGGCAGCGCGCCTACAGGATCGAATCTTGGATACCCAGACCATTCACTCCCTGATCCAGCAGGGTCTGCCCGATGCCGTCATCGACGTGCAGGGCGACGACGGCGTGCATTTCGAGGCGCGTGTCGTCAGCGCGTCGTTCGCGGGCAAGTCGACGCTGGCCCGCCACCGCATGGTGAACGCCACGCTCGGCGCGTTGCTGGGGCGCGAGATCCACGCCCTCGCGTTGCCGGTCACCAGGACGCCGGACGAGCAGGCCGCCGCGGGTCAGGGACAGGGCTGATGGACAAGATCATCGTGTCCGGCAGCCCGCCGCTGCAGGGCGAGGTGCGCATTTCCGGCGCCAAGAACGCAGTGCTGCCGATCCTCTGCGCGACGCTGCTCGCCGACGGGCCGGTCGAAGTCGCCAACGTGCCGCACCTGCACGACGTGCTGACCACGACCAAGCTGCTGGCGGGACTCGGCGCGAAGGTCGAACACGATGTCGACGGCAGCCGGGTCACCGTCGATCCGCGCAGCGTCGACAGCCACGTCGCGCCGTACGAGCTGGTGCGCACGATGCGCGCCTCGGTGCTGGTGCTGGGCCCGCTGCTGGCGAAGTTCGGCGCGGCCGAGGTCTCGCTGCCCGGCGGCTGCGCGATCGGATCGCGTCCGGTCGACCTGCACATCAAGGCGCTCGAAGCGCTGGGCGCCGAGATCACCGTGGAGCACGGCTTCATCCGCGCGCGCGCGGATCGCCTGCGTGGTGGTCATGTCGTGTTCGAGATGGTCAGCGTCGGCGCGACCGAGAATGTCCTGATGGCGGCCACGCTCGCCGATGGCGTGACGGTCATCGACAACGCCGCGCGCGAGCCCGAAATCGTCGATCTGGCCGAGTGTCTGGTCGCGATGGGCGCCGACATCCGGGGCGCGGGCACCTCGCGCATCGAGGTCCGCGGCGTGCCCCGTCTGCAGGGCGCGCGGCACGCGGTCGTCGCGGACCGCATCGAGGCCGGTACGTTCCTCGTCGCCGCCGCGATGACCGGCGGACGCGTCACCGCGACCCGTGCGCGCCCCGACACGATGGACGCCGTGCTCGACAAGCTGCGCGAGGCCGGCGCCGACATCCACATCGACGGCGACCGCGTGACCGTCGACATGCAGGGCCGCAGGCCGCGCGCCGTCGACATCACCACGACGCCGCATCCCGGGTTCCCGACCGACATGCAGGCGCAGTTCATGGCACTGAACTGCATCGCCGACGGCGTCGGCGTCATCGACGAGACGATCTTCGAAAACCGCTTCATGCACGTCAACGAACTGATGCGCCTGGGGGCGGACATCCACATCGAAGGTCCGCGCGCCGCCGTCACCGGGGTGGCACGCCTCAGCGGCGCGCCGGTGATGGCGACCGACCTGCGGGCCTCGGCCTCGCTGATCCTGGCCGGGCTCGTCGCTGAGGGCGAGACGACGATCGACCGGATCTACCATCTCGACCGCGGCTACGAGCACATCGAACGCAAGCTGTCCGCCCTGGGTGCACGCATCCAGCGGGTGAAGTGAGGCGGCGATGCGTCGCATCAGCAATCGCCGCTGGGCCCTGTTCGCCACGATCGCGCTGCTGCTGTGCGCGGTCGCGTGGATGCAGTGGATCGGCGCCGCGGCGATCAGCGGCACCTCCTTCCAGGATATGGACTGGAACGAGGACGGGCAGGTGACGCGCGGCGAGATCCTGCAATCGGCCCACGCGGTGATCGTTGTGCGGTCGACAGACGGCGCGCGCACGTGCACTGAGTTCCGCTGGCGTCGCGACCAGTCGGTCATCCGGGTCGACTGCCGCACCGGGCCGGCTGATGACTGAGCGCAGACTTCGGCGCGGCAGCATGCGCCGAATCTGCAGAAGTGCCGGCAGCCTGTCATGCGTGCTTCGTCGCACGTCGCAGTAAAAAATTTGCCCGACACATCCGCAGCCGGCGTTGCGTTGCGGTGATTCGAAGCCCGCTGGCCGCAACGAGCGTTCCCGCGCCAGACAGGCGACGGCGTCAGATCGATCCGTCGACGACAAAAAAAAAGCCCCCGCACGGCGGGGGCGTTTCCAGTCTGGTGCGCTCAGCGCAAGGACTGCAGTTTCAGGTCGATCTGGTCCTTGCCGTCGCGGCGCTGCAGCAGACGCGCCGGCACCGGCATGTCGTCGACGATCCAGGCGATGATCTGGCGACGGCCGTCGGTGCGCACGACCTTGGTCGCCTGCTTGGTTTCGCCGCCGATCGTCACCGCTTCGGTGCCTTCGCGTTCGAAGACCTGGCGCTTGACGCGCCCGTCCTCGACCAGGCGATAGCGCAGCGGCTCGCGACCGGCCTGCACGTCGCGCACCAGCACCAGGTTCAGCAGCATGGCGTCCATGTCGCCCGCCTGCAGCTGCACCGGGCCGCCCTGGCCATCCTTGACGTCGCCGGACCAGCGCGCTTCGCCCGCATTCCAGTCGTAGGTGCCCTCGACGTTGCGGCGCTTGAGCAGCATCGCCGCCAGTCCCGATTCGCCGTGCTGTGAATCGACGCTCGAGACCGGGCGCCACTGCGCGCCACTGGCTTCGAAGACCGTCGTCTGCTCGAGGCGCGCGCCGGCGCCGGCGAGATTGAGCGAGTACTTCCAGCGGTTGCTGCCTTCTGCGGCGAGCTGCATCGTCGCGTCGGCGTTCATGCCCATGTAGTTGGCCTGGTACTGGGCGGTGAACGGCTCGACAGCCAGGGCCGGAGCGGCGGCAGCGGCGAGCAGGGCGGCGACGGCGAGGCCGAAGACAGGGCGGCGCGCGGGGGAGGTGTTCGTCATTACGGTTGAGCTCCTTGGTATTGGACCAGTCGCAGATCGACGGCATCTTCGCCGTCTTCGCGCTGCAGGATCCGGACCGGCGTCGGGACGCCGTCGGCTACCCAGATGATGGTGGCGTCGTTGTTGCCTTCGTTGGTGCGCTCGACCCGCAGCGCGGAGAAACTGACATCGCCGACCGAAACGGTCTCGGTTTCGGACGACACCTGGTAGACGTGGTCACGCACGCGACCGCCATCGACGAATCGGTACCGCAGCTCCCGACCCGGCACGGCGTCGCGCATCACGGCCAGGTTGATCAGCAGGGCGCTCATGTCGTACGGCTGCAGCGCGACCGGCTGCTTGCGCCGATCGCTGACATCGCCGGTCCATTGCGCCGTGTTGCGATGCCAGTCGTAGGTGCCGGTCGTCCTGCGGTTGAAGAAAACGGCCGCCTTGCGCACCGTGCTCTGGCTCAACGGGCGGAACACGCTCTCGTCCGAATTGGTATCGAAGACCGTGCTCTGCTCGATGTTGAGCCCGACGATGCCGGCGAAGCCGCGACTGCCGCGGATCCCGAGGTCGATACGCCAGCCGGCGTTCTCGCGCTGCACCAGCTGCATGGTCGCCTCGCCTGCATGCTTGCCCTTGTACCAGGCCTCATAGGTCGCGACGAACGGCTGCAGCACGGCGGCCTGCCCGACGAGGGGCAGCCCGGCCAGCAGGCAGATCAAGAGGATTCGGGGGAAACGCATCACGACATCATGGGAAGGCATTGTTGGCTGCGAGCTGAAGCGGCGCCGTCATGGTCTGGCCGTCGACGTGAACCGTGCGTTCACCGAGCCGGACGCGACCCGACGCGACGGCCTGCAGCGTCGCCAGCAGCAACGGATGTTCGCGTGCCAGCACGCGCGCTGCCAGGGTGTCGGCCGTGTCGGCCGGCAACACGGGCACCTTCGCCTGCGCGACGACCGGTCCTTCATCGAGGCCCGCGGTGACCACGTGCACGCTGGCGCCATGCTCGGCGACGCCCGCATCCAGGGCCTGCTGATGCGTGTGCAGGCCCTTGAACGCGGGCAGCAGCGACGGGTGGATGTTGAGCATCCGGCCGGGGCGCGATTCGACCGTCGGCGCACTGATCAGGCGCATGTAGCCCGCACAGACGATCAGATCGGGCGCGGCGGCATCGACGGCGTCGAACAGCGCCGCGTCGTGCGCAAGACGGTCGGCGAAGTCGCGGGGCCGGACCGCGACGGCGGGCACGCCGGCCAGGCGCGCGCGCTCCAGCGCGAACGCGTCGCGGCGATCGGAGAACACGCCGGCCAGCGTCGCATCGAGGCGGCCATCGGCGATCGCGTCGAGGATTGCCTGCAGATTGCTGCCGCGACCGGAGGCGAGCACCGCGATGCGCAGTGTCATCGCCAGGCGCGCCGGGTGGCCGGCAGGCGGGCCATCATCTCGAACGAGGCGCGGCGCCTGCGGGATGTCATCGGCACTCGGGTCCGAACCGCCGCCTTACCCGATGCGGACACGGTCGCCTTGTCCGGCCTCGACGACACGACCGATCTGCCAGTGCGTCAGCGACAGGCGATTGAGCTCGGTGCCGATCCTGCCGACGCTCTGCGCCGGCACGACCAGCACGAAGCCGATCCCGCAATTGAACGTGCGCCACATCTCCGTGTCCGCGACCGCGCCTTCGCGCTGCAGCCAGTGGAACACGGGCGGCGTCTGCCAGCTCGACGCCTCGATCTCGAGGCCCAGGCCGTCCGGCACCACGCGGATGATGTTCTCGGTCAGGCCGCCGCCGGTGACGTGGGCCATCGCCGAGATCTGCGAGCCGTGCGCGCCGCGCAGCAGCGACAGCACCGGCTTGACGTACAGCGCGGTCGGCGCCATCAGCGCATCGATCAGCGCGGTGCCGTCGAGGTCGAGATCGGCCGGACGACCGGCGCGGTCGAAGATGCGCCGCACCAGCGAATAGCCGTTGGAATGCGGGCCCGACGACGCGATGCCGATCAGCACGTCGCCCGCGCGGACCTGGCTGCCGTCGAGCAACTGCGACTTTTCGACCGCGCCGACGGTGAAACCGGCGAGGTCGTATTCGCCCGGCGGATACATGTCGGGCATTTCCGCGGTCTCGCCGCCGATCAGCGCGCAGCCTGCGAGTTCGCAGCCGCGGGCGATGCCGCCGATGACCGACGCGGTGGTCTCGATGTCGAGCTTGCCGGTGGCGAAGTAGTCGAGGAAGAACAGCGGCTCGGCGCCCTGCACCAGCACGTCGTTGACGCACATCGCGACCAGATCGATGCCGATGGTGTCGTGCCGGCCCAGCTGCTGCGCGAGCTTGAGCTTGGTGCCGACGCCGTCGGTGCCCGAGACCAGCACCGGCTCGCGGTACTTGTTGGACAGGTCGAACAGGGCGCCGAAACCGCCCAGACCGCCCATGACTTCGGGGCGGAAGGTGCGCTTGACCAGCGGCTTGATGCGTTCGACGAGTTCGTTGCCGGCGTCGATATCGACGCCGGCATCGCGGTAGGTCATGGGAGTCGGGGCGGTCACGGCGGGCCGTTGCGGGCGGGAAGGGCCGCGATTTTAACAGTCGTGGCGCTGGCCGTCGTGTGCGATGCGCCGCGAGGCGTGCCGGAGCGCGCGTTGCGTGTGTCGACGGACCGTCGGCGTGGTTTATGGCACCATTTCGCGCTGATCCCGCCCCACCCAGGACACCGACCGGATGCACTGCCCGAAGCGTTTGATGGGAATGATGGCCTGGTTGCTGGCCGGCCTGCTGCTGGCCGGCACCGCCGCGGCCCAGCGCGTCGAAGGCGATCGCGCCGCCGGCCGTGGTCTCTACGAGGCCGAAGTGCCGGTGCGCAGCCAGTCGGAAAGCGAGCGCGAGGCGGCGCTGGCGCGCGCGCTGGCGCAGGTGTTCGGCAAGCTGTCGGGCGATCGCAGCGTGACCAGCCGGCCGGGCGTGTCCCAGGAACTGCGCCGCGCCGGCGATTACGTCGACGGCTACGACTACCGCCAGGACGAAGGCGTCTCGTCGCGCGGCTCGCCGACGTTCACGACGATGCTGGTCGTGCGCTTCCGCCCCGACGACATCAATGCGGTCGCCGGCGCCCTCGGGCTGCCTGTGTGGCCGGATCCGCGGCCCAAACCGGTGATGTGGCTGGCGATCGACGACGGCAACGGCCCGCGCCTCGTCGGTCTGCAGCAGAGTACGGTGGCCCGGCCGGTCCTGCAGCGGGCGATCGAGCGCGGCTACCGACTCGGCCTGCCGACCGGCAGCGCCGCCGAGCAGGCTGCGGTCGGCGCGATCTGGCGCGGCGACACCGCCGCGATCGCGCGCATTTCCGCACGTTACAACCCGCCGATGCAGCTCGTGGGCAAGCTCTACCGCGACGGCAGCGGCTGGAAGGCGGACTGGATCTTCGTCGACGGTGGCCGCGTGCTGTCGCGCTGGAGCGAGACCGGCGCCGATGCCCGTCGCACGCTGGCGACCGGCGCCGATGGTGCTGCCGATGCATTGACCCGCCGGTACGCCAAGGCGCCCGAGGGCGGCGCGCCGGCGACGCAGACGGTGCTGTTCACCGGCATCAACGGCAGCCAGGATTTCATCCGGCTGTCCGCGCAGTTGCAGCGCATGTCGGTGGTGCGGGCGATCCGGCCCAAGCGCGCCACGGCGCAGGGGCTCGAGATCGAACTTGACCTGCTGAGCGGCCTGCCCGGGTTCCGGCGCATGGCCGACGACTCGGTGCTGGTCGAGGCCGATGGCAACATCGAAGGCATCACGCCCGTCTTCCATCTGCGCTGATCCGGCGCCGGACATTCCAATGATCGAGAACGACGCGCCGACCGCGGACATCGCGCGGTTCCTCAAGCGCCTGCAGTGGGGGTTGGTCGTGTTCGCCGCGGGCTGGGTGATCTGGCTGCTGGGCCCGATCCTGACGCCGTTCGTGCTCGCGCTGCTGCTCGGCTGGCTGGGCGATCCGCTGGTCGACCGGCTGGAGCGCCGCGGACGCTCGCGCGCCGTTGCGGTGACCCTCGTGTTCCTGATGATGACCCTGCTGGTCGCTCTGGCGCTGATCATCCTGGTGCCGATGATCGAGCGGCAGATCGTGCTGCTGATCGACAGCCTGCCGATGTACCGCGACTGGCTGCTGGGCACGGCCCTGCCGTGGATCGAGCAGCGCACCGGCTACGAGGTCATGACCTGGCTGGACACCGACCGCCTGATCGAACTGGTGCGCGATCACTGGGAACAGGCCGGCGGCATCGCCGCGACGGTGCTGGCCTACGTGTCGCGTTCGGGGTTCGCCGTGCTGGCGATCGTCATCAACCTGGTGCTGGTGCCGATCCTGACGTTCTACTTCATGCGCGACTGGGACAAGCTGGTCGAGCGCGTCGCCTCGCTGATCCCCCGCGACCACATCGGCACGGTGTCGCGCCTGGCCCACGAGTCGAGCGAGTCGCTCGGCGGCTTCCTGCGCGGCCAGTTCCTGGTGATGATCGGGCAGGGTGCGATCTACGCGATCGGCATGTCGGTCGTCGGCCTGCGCCTGGGCCTGCTGATCGGCACGATCGCCGGCCTGATCAGCTTCATTCCCTATCTCGGCGCGACCGTCGGCATCCTGATGGCACTGATCGCCGCGATCGTGCAGACCCAGGGGTTCGACTGGCAGCTGCTGATCCTGATCGGCGTGGTCTTCACCATCGGCCAGCTGGTCGAGAGCTACGTGCTGACGCCGCGTCTGGTCGGCGATCGCATCGGCCTGCACCCGGTCGCGGTGATCTTCGCGGTGCTCGCCGGCGGCCAGCTGTTCGGCTTCCTCGGCATGCTGCTGGCGCTGCCGGTCGCGGCGGTCGCCAACGTGCTGCTGCGGTATGCGCAGGAACGCTATACCCAGAGCAAGCTCTACGCGGGCGACACGCCGGAAATCGCGGTCTCGGGCGGCGGCGGACACCGGATCATCGTGCCGCACGAGGGCCGGGCGCCTGACGGCGACGCCTGAGCCGCGCATGAGCCCCGCGTCGCCGCAATTGCCGCTGGCCCTGCGCTATCCGCCGGACCAGCGGCTCGACACGCTGGTCGCGCCCGACGCGGCGCTGCGCCCGCTGCTGGCGGCCTTCGCCGCGTCCAGCACGCGGCAGTCGCTGTTCGTCGCGGGCGCAGCCGGCACCGGCAAGACCCATCTGGCGATCGCGGTGTGCGCCGAAGCCGAGCGTCGCGGCCAGCGCGCGGTCTTCGTGCCCGCGCGCGGCGCCGCCGGCCGCCTCGCGGACGCGGTCGCATCGCTGCACGATTATGATCTCGTCGCGATCGACGGCCTGGACGGGATCGCCGGGGATCGCGACGACGAGGTCGCGCTGTTCGACCTGCACAACCGCCTGCACGACGGCCGCCGCCGGGTGCTCTACACCGCCACGGTCTGGCCCGACGAACTGCCGCTGACGCTGCCCGACCTGCGCTCGCGCCTGGCGCAGTGCACGCGCGTCGCGCTGGCGCCGCTCGACGATGCCGGACGGCACGAGATGCTGCAGCTGCGCGCGACACGTCGCGGCCTGCAGCTGGACCCGGCCGCGATCGACTGGTTGCTGCGCCGGGTCGACCGCGATCTGCCGGCGCTGACCGCGCTGCTCGACCGGCTCGATCGCGCCTCGCTCGCATCCCAGCGCCGGGTCACCGTTCCGTTCGTGCGGCAGCTGCTGGCCGACGACGTGCCGTCCGCGGATTAGCGGTCCGGGGCAGCAGCGACCCGGGATGTCGTCTGCAGCGCGTGGTCCAGCGCGGCCAGCCGGGCGGGCGTGCCGACATCGGTCCACGCGCCCGCGTGCCGCTCGCCGGACACGCGGCCCGCCGTCATTGCCGCGCGCAGCAATGGCGCGAGGCGGAACCTCGGCGGCATGGCCGCGCTGCCGGCGGCGTCACCGATCACGTCGCGCCAGCCGTCGAGCAGTCCCGGCCGATACAGGCCGATGCCGCTGAAGGTCAGCAGCGCGTCGCCGGACGGCGACACGCGGCCGTCGACCAGCGCGAAATCGCCGGCCGGATGGTGCTGTGGATTGTCGACGAGCACGAGATGCGCGTCGTCGCCGGGCGCCAGCTGCAGTCGGCCGATGTCGTAGTCGCTCCAGATGTCGCCGTTGATGGCGATGAAGGGTGCTGCGCCGAGCAGCGGCAGGGCATGCAGCATCCCGCCGCCGGTTTCGAGTGGCGTCGGGCCTTCGCCGGCATAGGCGATCCGCAGCCCCCAGTGCGCGCCGTCGCCGAGGGTCGCGGGAAAGCGGTCGGCGAGCCACGAGGTGTTGATGACCACGTCGCGCACGCCGGCGGCCGCCAGCCGCTCCAGATGCCAGACGATCAGCGGCTTGCCGCCCGCGGGCAGCAGCGGCTTCGGTGTCGTGTCCGTCAGCGGGCGCATGCGCTCGCCGAGCCCGGCGGCGAAGATCAGCGCGTGCATGCCGGGCACGGCGTGGGACCGGGTGCGACGCGCACGCGATGCAGGTTCATCCGGACAGGACCGTTGCGATGGGTGGCGAAGGCCACAGGGTAAACTCCGGGCACGTATCGAGCGAGGCGTCCATGCAAGAACTCCAGCCTGTCCTGTTGTCCGGCGGCTCGGGCACGCGCCTGTGGCCGCTGTCGCGCGAGGCCTATCCCAAGCAGTTCCTGTCGCTCGTCGGCACGCACACGATGGTCCAGGACACCTGGCTGCGGGTCGCGGGGCTAGACGCGCGCGCTCCGATCGTCGTCGCCAACGAGGAGCACCGTTTCCTCGCGGCCGAGCAGCTGCGCCAGATCGGCGCGCCGTTGCCGGCGATCGTGCTCGAGCCGACCGGTCGCAACACCGCGCCCGCGATCGCCGCGGCCGCGTTGCAGGCGATGCAGGATGGTGCCGACCCGCTGCTGCTCGTGCTGCCGTCCGATCACGTGGTGCGCGATGTCGCCGGGTTCCAGGCCGCCGTACGGGCGGCGATGCCGGCGGCAGCGGACGGCGCGCTGGTGACGTTCGGCATCGTGCCGCAGTCGCCCGAAACCGGCTTCGGCTACATCCAGGCCGCGTCCGGGGGTGACGTCGTGCGGCGACCACCGCGCAGGGGTATCTCGACGAGGGCGGCTATTACTGGAACAGCGGCATGTTCCTGTTCCGCGCGTCGCGTTATCTCGCCGAACTGTCGCGATTCGCACCGGCGATCGTGGACGCGGTGCGCAGCGCCTTCGGGGCCGCGCAGCGCGACGGCGATTTCATCCGCCTCGATCGCGAGGCCTTCGCCGCCAGTCCGTCGGATTCGATCGACTATGCGGTCATGGAAAAGACCGACGCCGCGATGGTGCTGCCGGTCGACATCGGCTGGAACGACGTCGGCTCGTGGTCGGCGCTCTGGGACGTCAGTCCGCAGGACGGGGACGGCAATGCCCACCACGGCGACGTGATCGCCGTCGACAGCCGCAACAGCTACGCGTATGCGCGGCGCCTGGTCGCCCTGGTCGGCGTCGATGATCTGGTCGTCGTCGAGACCGACGATGCCGTGCTCGTCGCGCGCAAGGACCGCGTGCAGCAGGTCAAGGACGTGGTCGCGCAGCTCAAGGCCGGTCAGCGCAGCCACGCGGTGCTGCACCGCGAAGTGCACCGTCCGTGGGGCAGCTACGACTCGATCGATGCGGACGCCGGATTCCAGGTCAAGCGCATCAAGGTCAAGCCGGGCGGTCGCCTCTCCCTGCAGTCGCACGAACACCGCGCCGAGCACTGGATCGTCGTGCGCGGCACCGCGCGGGTGACGCGCGACAACGACGTGTTCGAACTGCACGCCAACCAGTCCACCTACATACCGCTCGGCGCCCGGCACCGGCTGGAGAATCCGGGGAAGGACACCCTGGAACTGATCGAGGTGCAGTCCGGCTCGTATCTGGGCGAAGACGACATCGTGCGCTACGAGGATGTCTACGGACGGCGCTGACCGGTCAGCCTCGGTCGGCGTCACGGATGAAGGCAGGTCTGGCCTGCCTCCTCTTCAGTCCCGCGCATGCGTGGTCAAACAGGCGCGCCGCTGCAGCTCCAGAGTTGTGTCAGGGCCAGCGGGCCCACTGCGTGGCTACAATCCGGCGGATGACCGAGACCGATCCGCTGCACGCGACCGCCGCACACGAGCTTGACCGGCTCGAAGCGGAAAGCATCCACATCCTGCGCGAGGTTGCGGCCGAGTGCCGCAAGCCCGTGCTGCTCTATTCGATCGGCAAGGACAGCTCGGTGCTGCTGCATCTTCTGCTGAAGGCGTTCGCGCCGGCGCTGCCGTCGATTCCCCTGTTGCACGTGGACACGCGATGGAAGTTCTCGGAGATGATCGCGTTCCGGGACCGGCGCGTGGCGGAAACGGGCCTGGCGCTTCACGTCCACACGAACCCCGACGGGATCCGCGACGGGGTCGGTCCACAGACGCACGGTGCCGCGCTGCACACCGAAGTCATGAAGACGCTGGCGTTGAAGCAGGCGCTGGCGCTCGGCGGTTACGACACCGCAATTGGCGGCGCGCGTCGCGACGAGGAGAAATCGCGCGCCAAGGAGCGGATCTTTTCGTTCCGCGACGACCAGCACCGGTGGGATCCTCGACGACAGCGCCCCGAGCTCTGGGATCTCTACAACGCGCGCGCGGCGGCGGGTGACAGCGTGCGGGTGTTCCCGTTGTCGAACTGGACCGAGCTGGATGTCTGGCGTTACATCCAACGCGAAGGAATCCCGGTCGTACCTCTCTATTTCGCGGCGGAACGGCCGGTTGTCGAGCGGGACGGCGCGCTGTTGATGGTCGACGATGCACGGTTCCGTCTGCGTCCCGGGGAGACTGTTGCGATGCGCCGCATCCGCTTCCGGACCCTGGGCTGCTACCCGTTGACCGGTGCGGTCGAGTCCGATGCGGCCGACCTCGACGCGATCATCGGCGAGATGTCGACCGGACGGCAGTCCGAACGTTCCGGCCGGCTGATCGACCATGGAGAAGGCGGTTCCATGGAGCAGAAGAAGCGGGAGGGTTATTTCTGATGGCGATACCGCGCGAGCAGGATCCCGTCGTCCGCGTCGTTGCCTGTGGCAGCGTCGACGACGGCAAGAGCACATTGATCGGTCGCCTCCTGTACGACGCGGGGCGAGTGCCCGACGATGAACGTGCCGCGCTGGCAGGCGCCAGCGTGCGGCATGGGACGCGAGGCGAGGCGCTGGACTATGCGTTGCTCCTCGACGGGCTGGATGCCGAGCGCGAGCAGGGCATCACGATCGACGTGGCCTGGCGCCATCTCGAGACCTCTCGGCGTCGCTTTCTCATCGCCGACTGCCCGGGGCACGTCCAGTACACCCGCAACATGGCGACGGGCGCTTCGGTCGCCCATGTGGCGCTGGTCCTCGTCGACGCGACCAAGGGTTTGCTGTCGCAGACCTACCGGCACACCGCGATCGCGGCGCTGCTCGGCGTGCAACATGTGGTGTTGGTGGTCAACAAGATGGATCGCGTGGGCTACCGGCAGGACGTGTTCGACGTCATTGTCGGCCAGTACCGGACGCACGCCGCCCGTCTGGGCATCGGGCACATCGACAACGTTCCGGTGGCTGCCGCACTCGGTGAGAACGTGACGGAGTCCAGCGCGCAGATGCCGTGGTACCAGGGGCGATGCGTACTCGACACGCTGGAGTCCCTGGCGATCCACAATCTGCCCGCGATGTCCGCGACGCTGCCGGTACAGCTGGTCCTGCGGGACGGCGACGGCCGTCGTTGGCTGGCCGGCAATCTGCATGGCGCAGGGCTCGCGACAGGTGCACGCGTCCACGTGGCGCCGTCCGGAATCGAAACGACGATCGCGGCACTCCGTGACGCCGGGGGCGAGGTCCGGACGGTGGAGGAGAGGCGCGCGGCCGTCGCGATACGGCTGGCGGACGATGTCGATGTGGGACGCGGCGCGGTCGTCACGACCGGTGGTGGCCGGCTGCAGGTCAGCGACCAGCTCGTCGCCGACGTGCTGTGGTTCGACGACGCGGCGCTCGTGCCCGGCCGGCGATACCAGCTCAAGCTGGCGACCCAAAGCACCGGCGTGCGCGTGGTCGAACTGAAGCATCGCTTCGATCCGGAGAGCCTGCAGCCGCTGGCGGCGCGGACACTCGACATCAACGATATCGGCCGCGTGTCCTTCGCACTCGATACACCGGTCGTGTTCGCGCCCTACGAATCGGATCGCGTGCTCGGCGGATTCATCCTCGTCGATACCGTCAGCTTCGCAACTGTGGCGGCAGGCTTGGTCCGTCATGGCCTGCGACGTGCCGACAACCTGCAGTGGCAGGCGCTGGATGTCGACGCCACGCTGCGCGCCCGACAGAAAGCCCAGCGGCCGCTGTGCGTCTGGCTGACCGGCCTGTCCGGTGCGGGCAAGTCGACGATCGCGAATTTGGCCGAACGCGCGCTGGTCGCGCGCGGCTTCCACACGTATCTGCTCGATGGCGACAACGTCCGGCACGGGCTCAACCGCGATCTCGGTTTCACCGATGCCGACCGCATGGAAAACCTGCGCAGGGTCGCCGAGGTGGCTCGGCTGATGACCGACGCCGGTCTGATCACGTTGGTGAGCGTGATCTCACCATTCGAGGCAGAGCGCGAGGCGGCGCGACGTCTGTTCGCGACGGGCGATTTCATCGAGGTGTTCATCGATACGCCCTTGGCCGAAGCGGAGCGGCGGGACGTCAAGGGGCTCTACGCCAAGGCGCGCCGCGGTGAACTGCCCAATTTCACCGGGATCGACTCGCCCTACGAGGCGCCCGCGTCGCCGGAATTGAGGCTGGACACGACCAGCGCGTCTCCGGAGACGCTCGCCGATGCACTGGTTGCCGCCGTCATCGCCGCACAGTCCGGTCCTGGCGTTCCGGTCAGCGCCCACCCCGGAACAGGCTGATCACGCCGAGGATCAGCACCGCGCCCAGGATCGCGCCGAAGAAGCCCGCGGGTTGCCCTGCCGCGTACCAGCCCATGTGCTGGCCGATCCACGTCGCGACGATCGCCCCGCCGATGCCGGTCAGGGTGGTCAGGATCAGCCCCATGCGTTGGCGGCCGGGCATCACCAGCCGAGCGAGCAGGCCGACGACGAGGCCCACCAGGATGATCCACAACCAGCTGGCATTGCCGAAAAATTCGTCCATCGTGTGTCCCCGAAAAACCGGCGCGGCACAGGCCGCGCTGGTGGATGGCATCAGCAGCAGCCGTGATCGCCGTGTCGCTTGCCGCTGTCGGCCGCGACCGCCGAGCCATTGGTTTCGCCGCGCTGTCCCGCGTGGTGATGTTCGACCAACACGCGTGCGACCGATGCGGTCACGCGCTTGCCCATGTCGATGTGCAGGAACTCGTTCGGGCCATGCGCGTTGGAGTGGGGACCGAGCACGCCGGTGATCATGAACTGCGCCCCCGGGAATTTCTCGCCGAGCATGCCCATGAACGGGATCGAGCCGCCTTCGCCCATGTACATCGCCGGCTTGCCGAAAAACGCCTGACTGGCGTCGTCGATGGCCTTGCCCAGCCACGGCGACATCGCCGGCGCATTCCAGCCGGTCGCGGCCTTTTCCAGCACTAGGGACACCTTGGCGCCATTGGGCGGGTCGGCCAGCAGCGCCTGCTCGAGCAGGGCGCCGGCCTGCTTGCCGTCGATGGTCGGCGGCAGGCGCAGGGACAGCTTCACCGCGGTATGCGGACGCAGCACGTTGCCCGCCGACGACAGCGACGGGATGCCGTCGATGCCGGTGACCGACAGCGCCGGACGCCAAGTACGGTTGAGCACCAGCTCCGATAGATCCTTCGATGCCGCACCCTGCGCATCCTTCGGAAACATCGGTTGCAGATCACCGGTGAGCGGGAACTTGTCGTAGATCTCGGTGTCGAGCACGTCCGCGGCGCGTCGCGCCTGCTTCAGCCGTTCGGCCGGGATGTCGGCATGCAGGCCGTCGACGAGGATGTGACCGGTGTTCTCGTCCTCGATGCGCGACAGCAGCTGCCGCAACAGGCGGAAGCTCGACGGCACCACGCCCGAGGCGTCGCCGGAATGCACGCCCTCGTCCAGCACCTGCACGCTGAGGTTGCCGCCGGCCAGGCCGCGCAGCGAGGTGGTGCACCACAGCTGGTCGTAATTGCCGCAGCCCGAATCCAGACACACGACCAGGGACGGCTTGCCGATGCGTTCGGCCAGGTGGTCGACATAGGCGGGCAAGTCGTAGCTGCCCGATTCCTCGCAGGCTTCGATCAGCACCACGCAACGCGCATGCGGCAGGTGCTGCTCGTGCAGCGCGAGGATCGCCGTCAGCGAGCCGTAGATCGCGTAACCGTCGTCGGCGCCGCCACGACCGTAGAGCTTGCCGTCGCGCAGGACCGGCTTCCACGGGCCGAGATCGTCGTCCCATCCGGTCATTTCCGGCTGTTTGTCGAGATGGCCATAGAGGAGCACGCAATCCTCGTCGCTGCCGCCGTGCGCGGCCGGGATCTCGATGAAGATCAGCGGCGTGCGGCCTTTGAGCTGGACGACCTCGATCTGCATGCCGGGAATCGGCTGGGCCTGTGCCCAGTCGACCATCAGCCGGACCGCCTGGTCCATGTAGCCGTTGGCGATCCAGTCCGTGTCGAACATCGGCGACTTGTTCGGAATCTTAATGTATTCAATCAGTTGCGGAACGATTTCGTCGTCCCATTTGGCGCCGACGAAGCGATCTGTCTGGCTGGTATCCATCTGTGTCTCCGCAACTCGAGTAGCTGCCGAGTTTAACGCGAGCGACGTGTAGGACTTTTCCTACGTCTTTGTAGGGGCTCGGCTGGCTCCGTCGCGGCGGCACGGCGGATAGGCTGGCGCCCCAGGTCTGGGAAGACTGGCGCTACCGGCATCGACAGCACTGCAGCCGGCAAGGAAGCCACCCAACCGAAGGAATCCCGCCATGACGATGTTCAAGTCCACCCTCCTGATGCTGCTCCTGTCCCTGTTGTCGGCAGGTGCGGCCTTCGCCAACGAGAAGGTCAACATCAATACCGCCGATGCCGCCATGCTGGCGAGCGCCCTCCACAACGTCGGACCCGCGAAAGCCGAGGCGATCGTCGCCTATCGCGAGGAAAACGGGGCGTTCCGCAGCGCGGAGCAGCTGGCGATGGTGCCGGGCATCGGCCTGAAGACCGTCGAGAGCAACCGCGACCGGATCGAACTGGGCGCCGCACCGGCCCGTCCGCAGGCCGCCGCACCGCGCCGGCCCGCACCGGCGACCGCCGCCAAGGGAGCAGTGCCGCAGCGCTGACGCCGCACGATCGCTGACGCCGGTGCAGGAGCGCCGGCGCCAGTCGAGGAGCAGGACGCTCCGAGGATCCGGCCGGATGCCGACTACATGGACGTAACCCGTCGCCCGCCACGCATCGGATGCGCGGCGGGCGACTTCTTTTTGCGTCGCCGTCGCCTCGATAGACTGCGGTGATGCCTGAGATGCCGCCCAGACCACAGATCATTCCGGCCCATGACTGCCGACGCCTGCGATGGCGTAACGATGCGGGCTGGACCCGTGAGATCCACGCCGAACCGTCGTCGGATCCAGGCGCAGCGGCGTCCGCGTCGGCCTGGGACTGGCGGCTGTCGATCGCCGAGATCGAGCACGATGCGGCGTTCTCGAGGTTCGACGGCATCGAGCGCGAGCTCGTGCTGCTGTCGGGAAATGGCCTTCGTCTCCGGTTCGCGGGTGAAGGCGACCACGTCGTCACGCTGGATCCGCCGTATGCACGGCACCGCTTCGCCGGAGAGGCCACCGTCCGAGGTGAACTCGTCGACGGGCGGACCGAGGACTTCAATCTGATGTGGCGCCGTGATGCGGTCGACGCCGCACTATGGCACCGGCCGCTGGTCGGTTCGATGCTGGTCTTCGTCGATCCCGGCAGCGTCTGGATCGTGCACGTGCTCGCCGGCCAGGCGCGGCTGACCGGTGCCGGCGCGGAGGATCTGCCGGTGCTGACGCGAGGCGATACCGCCTGCCTGCGCGCCGCGGACACGCGGGCGCGTCATGCGCTCGAAGGCGGGGGCGAGGTGCTCTTGATCCGGATCGACCCGCGCGCCTGACGTCGAGCCGTTGCCCGACTGCCGCAGCGTATGGCGGCCTGCGCAACCATGGCGCCGGCGCCGGACGGCATCGCCGTCAATGAGGCGTTCGTACGACGGGCCTGCGTCGCCATGTAGACGAGCGTTCCCACCCCGGGGAATGACCGGAACGCGACATGCCCCGGGACGTCGCCCCGAGGCATGCATGATCCCGCGAGACGTCAGAATCGCACGTTGACGCTCAGCCAGAGACCGCGGGCCTTGTCCTTGTTGTTGTAGTCGTCGAAATACAGGATCTCGTCGTCTCCATCGAAACCGGATTCGCCGTCCAGATCGCGGAATTCCGTGTCGTAGGTCGTGAAGTCGCGATCGAGCAGGTTGTTGATCCGGCCGTTGAGGGTCACCGCCTCGGAGACCTGGAACGACGCGCCGAGATGCAGCACTTCGTAATCCTGGTAATACAGCGGCGCCTCGGTGATGCCGTGCAGGCCGCGGTAGCGCTTCGATCGCGCCTCGGCGGTCAGGAACAGATTGAAGCGTTCGCTCGCCTGCCAGTCCAGCGTGGCATTGGCCATGTGACGCGCGCTGTTGCCGAGCGGGAGGCCCGCTTCGCTGCCGCTCTTCTGCTCGCTGTCGGTGAAGGTGTAATTCGCGCGGAAGCCGAAGGCCTCGCTGATCTGCCAGCGCCCTGCGACCTCGGCGCCCTGGATGATCACCTCGTCGATGTTCACCGTCCTGCTCGAGGACGCATAGCCGATCTCGGCATAGTCGCCCGCGCTGGTGCACGCGAGCAGGGTGCCGGCTCCGCAGGCCTGGGACGCGATCTTGTCCTCGAACTCGTTGCGGAACAGGGTCAGGTTGAAGTTGTGTCCCTGCGGGTGCTGCCAGTAGACCGCCAGTTCGGTGCTGGTGCTGGTCTCGGGCTGCAGGTCCGGATTGCCGAACATCGGCGACGTGCCCTGACCGCCGAACCCGGTGACGCCGTCGTAGAGCTGGGTCGTCTTCGGCGTCTTGAAGCCGGTGCTGATGCCGCCCTTGACCGTCCACTGCGGACTGACGGTGTAGACGCCGTACAGCCGTGGGCTCAGATGGTTGCCGAAGACTTCGTGATCGTCCCAGCGCAGGCCCGCGGTGAGCGCGAACGGCTCGACGATGGTCCAGGTGTCTTCGGCGAACAGCGAATACATGTTGTGCTCCTGTTCGAGCCCGGAAACGCCGCGCTCGGTACCGAAGATGCCGTCCGTCAGCTCGCCCTGGATGACCTGCGCGCCGATGACGGCCGTGTGCTCGCCCGCGAGCCGGAACGGGATGTCGAGCTTGGCGTCCAGCGTGTACTGGGCGCTTTCGAGGGTGCGCTTCGGACGCGGCAGGAACGTCGATTCGGCGATCGCGCGCCGCTCGTCGAGCGACAGGCCCGCGTAGTCGCCGGTCCCGTCGATCATCGTCAGCAGCAGCGCGCGCTCGTCCACGGTGAAGGGCATCGTGCGCCCGTCGTTGTTGGTCGCGACATGCGCGAGCGAAACGAAACTGTTGCCGAAGCCCCAACGCCCTTCGTGGGTCAAGGACCAGGCATCGCGGGTGAATTCCTGAACCGCGCTGTAGCCGACGCGCGGGTTGGCGCGGCGCGACCAGGTGCCGCCGTTGGACTGGCAGGCGGTGGCGTTGGAGCCGGCTGCGCCGAGGCAGAAATTGCCCGCGCTGAAGATGCTGTTGATGTTGTCGACGGTGCCGACCGGGTATTCCTCGTCGCCCTGGTCGTTGATCCGGATCGCGTTGTCGTATTCCTGGCGCGAGGTGTCGTAGTCCAGCGTCACGCTCTGGTTGTCGCTCGGCATCCACGCGAGCGTGAGGCCGCCCGCCTTGTTGGTGTTGTCGACGGTCTTGCCGCCGCCGCCGAATCCGAGCGGGCGCGTGCGCTCGACGCCGTCGGGATCGGTGATCGGCGCATAGACCGGGTTGGACGCATCGCGGTCGTACCAGCTGGCGCGCGCGCTGAGATTGAGCACGCCCGGCACTAGTGGCCCGGTCACGAACAGGTCCACCGTGGTGTCGTCGCCGAACTCGCTGTCCTCGAACGAGCGGCTGAGCGTCGCCGAGCCGTGCCAGGCATCCAGCACTTTCTTGGTGATGATGTTGATCACGCCGCCCATCGCGTCCGCGCCGTACAGCGTCGACGCCGGGCCGCGGATCACTTCGATCCGCTCGATCGCGTCCAGCGGCGGGATGTGGTTGAACTGGTTGCCGCCGAAGTTGTTCGGGTAGATGTCGCCGTGATTGTTCTGGCGCTTGCCGTCGACCAGGATCAGCGTGTAGTCCGAACCCATGCCGCGCATGGAGATCGTGCCCTGGCCGGTCTTGTCACGGGTCTCGCCGACATCCACGCCTTCGATGTCGCGCACCGCGTCGAGCAGGGTCATGTACGGGCGCTTGGTCAGGTCTTCCTGGGTGATGACGCTGATGCTGGCGGGCGCGTCGGTGAGCTTCTGCTCGAAGCCCGCGGCGGTGACGACGACGGTGTCGAAGTCGGTGGCCTGCGGCAATGCCGCGGTCTCGGCGAGGGCGGGGTTGGCCAGCAGGCTGGTCAGGACGGTGGCGAGCAAAGTGCGGCGGAGCGGCAATTGGGTGCGCATGAAGATCTCGTGGGACGGATGTGACGCGGCTTGCGACGGCTGGCCTGCGAGAGCGCCCGATGGGGCGCGATGGAAGTGAAACGGAGGCGTCCGCGCAGCCGGTGCGGCCGCTGGCGGGACGGTGATCGCGACGCCGTCAGCGCGGAGGCGCGCGGCCCCGGTGCTGCCGGCATGGACCGCCTGGTGGGGGGGCCAGGCGAAGGCGCCGCGCGGTTGCGGTGCGCCGACCGCGCATGCGAGAACGCCGTGCAGGAACCTCGTCCGGTGGCGCTGCGACGGCACGACGGATCCGGGGCCGGCGCGTCGAGCGCTCCGCGCGCGCAGATGCGACCTCGGCGACCTGCTCGGTCGAACCCAGGCCTGCCAGGTCTGCGATTCCCGCCGTGCGCGGGCCTGCCGGGACTGCTGCGACTGCAGCCGCGAGCAGCAGGGTGCATATAGCCAGCAGCAGCCGCAGGCCCACGCCGCCGGACGACCGCGGATCGCGGGCGCGGCGAAGCAGGGCTGTCGATTGGCGACCGTCTGACACGCAATTCCCCCGGGGGGGCCGGACGCCCCGCAGCGGGAGTTTAGTTGAGAATGGTTCTCGTAATCAAACGATAGGCATTCTGGTTTGGCGCGTGCGGACGGCCGGAGCGCCTGGCCGGTGCGTCAGTCTCGGTCGTCCCGCGTCCAGACGCCGTCGTGTTCGATCCGCGTCGGAAATTTCGCCACCGGCTCGTACGCAGGCGCGCACAGCGGCCGGCCGTCGCGCACGTCGAAGCGGGCTCCGTGCAGCACGCACTCGATCGATCCCTCCGCGGGATCGAAGTCGCCGCTCGACAGGCCGAAATCCTCGTGGCTGCACTGGTCTTCCAGCGCATACAGCGCGCCGTCCAGATTGAAGACGAGGATCGGCGTCCCGGTGATCTCGTCGAAAGCCTGGCGCATCTCGCCCGGCAGCAGCTCGCTGGTCGCACACACGAACGTCCAGGTCTCGCTCACGCGTCGGATCCGAAGGGCTTCTCCAGCACCTCGAAGCGCAGGTCGTCGCGGCGCGGAATGCCGAACCGGGTGTCGCCGTACGGGAACGGCTTGTGGACGCCGGTGCGGCGGTAGCCGCGACGCTCGTACCACGCGATCAGGGCATCGCGGACGTCGATGACGGTCATCCGCATCGACGGCAACCGCCAGACGTCGCGCACGATACGCTCGCATTCGGCCAGCAGCGCGTCACCGGTGCCGCGGCCCTGCAGCGTCGGCGCCACGGCGAACATGCCGAAATAGCCGGCGCCGTCCTGCTGCGCGACGTGCGCGCACGCCAGCGGCCGCCGGTCGTCGCCGTCGATGACGACGACGCGACTGTCGGCGCGGGTGATGTCGTGGTGCAGCACGTCGGCGTCGATGCGCGCGCCGTCAAGCAGGTCGGCTTCCGTCGTCCAGCCGTCGCGGCTGGCGTCGCCGCGATAGGCGGATGTGACCAGCGCGACGAGCGCGGGCACATCGGCGGGCGTCGCGTCGCGGAACACCGGGGCGATCCGGCCGTCGGCAGTTTCAGGGGCGGAGTGCGTCATGCGCCCATGGTATCGCCGCGCTCTCCGGTGAGACAGCGCCGAGGCGCGAACGCGTCAGGCCAGCAGCGTACGGACCTTGCGCAGGGCGGCGACGAAGGCGTCGATCTCCTCGTGCGTGTTGTAGAACGCCGGCGACGCACGGCAGATCGCCGCGACACCGTAGAACTGCAGCAGCGGATGCGCGCAATGCTGGCCGGAGCGGATCGCGACGCCTTCGAGATCCAGCAGCGTCGCCAGATCGTGCGCATGCGCGCCTTCGACGAGGAACGACACCACGGCCGCCTTGTGCGGCGCGGTACCGAACATCCGCAGGCCGTCGACCGACGCCAGCGCTTCGGTGAGGTGCGCCAGCAGATCGGCTTCGCGCGCCTCCACATGCGCCATGCCGAGCCGGTCGAGGTAGTCGACCGCGGCGCCCAGGCCGACGAAGCCCGCGATGTTCGGCGTGCCCGCCTCGAAGCGGTGCGGCGGGTCGTTGAACACGGTGCCGTCGAAACTGACTTCCTTGATCATCTCGCCGCCACCGAGGAACGGCGGCATCGCCTGCAGGTGTTCGCGGCGCGCCCACAACGCGCCGGTGCCGGTCGGCCCACACATCTTGTGGCCGGTGAAGGCGTAGAAATCGCAGCCGATGGCGGCGATGTCGACCTGGCGGTGCGGCAGCGCCTGCGACCCGTCGATGACGGTCACGATGCCGCGCCGGCGTGCGTCGCGGCAGATCTCGCGCACCGGGTTCACGGTGCCGAGCACGTTGGAGAACGTCCGCCGTCATCGCGCGCTGCAGCGCATCGAGATCCAGCGTGCCGTCGGGCGCGATCTCGGCGACGCGGATCGTCGCGCCCGTGCGCTCGGCGACCAGCTGCCACGGCACGATGTTGGCGTGGTGTTCCATGCGCGAGACGAGGATCGTGTCGCCCGGCCCCAACCGCGGCAGCGCCCAGGAATAGGCGACGAGGTTGATCGCGAACGTGGTGCCGCTGCACAGCACCAGTTCATCGGCGCGCACGTTGAGGAAGCGCGCCAGCTTGCCGCGCGTCGCCTCGTAGGCCTCGGTCGCTTCGGTGCCGAGCTGGTGCACGGCGCGGCTGACGTTCGCGTTCTGGCGGCGGTAGAAACCGTCGACCGCATCGATCACCGACGCAGGCTTCTGCCCCGTGTTCGCATTGTCGAAATAGATCAGCGGCTTGCCGTGGACCTCGCGCAGCAGCAGCGGAAAGTCCGCGCGGACCGCCGCCCAGTCGACGGCCGCGCCCGGGGGCGACGTCGGCGCGCTCGGGCCGTCGAACGTCGCCTGCACCGGGGGCAGGGCGCTCATGCCGGCGACGCGCCGGCCAGCGCGTCGTCGAGCCGCGCCTGGACCGCGTCGCGCAGCGCAGGCGTCGTGATCGGCGCCAGCGGCTCGCGGACGAACGCGGCGGTCAGCAGCTGCTGCGCTTCGGGCGCCGGCAGGCCACGCGAGCGCAGGTAGAACATCGCGTTCGCATCCAGCTGCCCGACGGTCGCGCCGTGCGCGGCCTGGACCTCGTCGGCATGGATCACCAGCACCGGCTGGGTGTCGATCTCTGCGGTGTTCGACAGCAGCAGGTTCTTGTTCGACAGACGCGCATCCGTGCCGTCGGCGCCGGCATCGATGGTGATGCCGCCGTGGAACACGACCCGACCCCGGCCTGCGCCGATGCCGCGCCACATCAGCTGGCAATTGGTGTCGCGCGCGCTGTGACGGATGCCCAGGCGGGTTTCGACGTGCGCGCGGCCGCCGGCCAGCAGGACGCCATTGGCGGTCAGCTGGGCACCGTTGCCGGTCAACCGGATGTCCAGCTCGTGGCGGGTCAGGCCGCCGCCGAGTTCGACATCGACGCGCGTGTAGCGCGCATCCGCGCGCAGCTCGCCATCGGTGTGCAGGAACGACGTCGTGCCACCTGCCTTGTGCTGCAGCCGGACATGGTCGAGTCGCGCACCCTCGGCGACGCGCAGCGTCGTCGTGGTGTTGTCGAGGTGGCGGTGCGCGTCGGTATCGAGGTGATGTTCGACCAGCGACAACGCGGCGCCGGCATCGACGACGATCTCGTGGCGCAGATGCCAGGCGAGATCCGAATCCGCCGGCGCACCGACGAACACCAGGTGCAGCACGGCGTCCTGCGCACCGGCGTGCGCATGGACGACGACACCGTCGGTCGCCAGCGCGACGTTCAGATGCCGGAACACCGCGTCGCCGGGACGGCCATCGGTCAGTGCGGGGAAGGCGAGATCGTCGGCATCGCGATCGCGCACGCCGATGCCGGACGGCAGGCCGCCGAGATCGCTAAGCGTCGCGTCCGCGCGTCCGTTGACGAACACCACGCGCGGCGCCGGAATGTGGGCGAGCGCGGCAGCATCGACCCGGGTCGGCGCATCGGACCGCACGAACGTGCGGCGCTCGAGCGCGCGCAGCGAGGTGTACTTCCACGCTTCGCTGCGCGGGCCGGGCAGGCCGCCATGCAGCGCCGCATCGAGGGCCGCGCGCCGGGCCGCATCGCCGGTGAAGCCGGCGGCGAGGGAATCGAGCAGTGCGGTCATCAGGCCACCGTCTCCGGCGCCACGCGGTCCTTGATCCAGGTGTAGCCCTTCTCTTCGAGCTGCAGCGCGAGTTCCGGGCCGCCGCTCTGCACGATGCGGCCATCGGCGAGCACGTGCACGACGTCCGGCCTGATGTAGTCGAGCAGGCGCTGGTAGTGGGTGATGACGAGGAACGCGCGATCCGGCGAGCGCAGCGCATTGACGCCGTCGGCGACGTTCTTCAGCGCGTCGATGTCGAGGCCGGAATCGGTCTCGTCGAGGATCGCCAGCTTCGGCTCCAGCACGGCGAGCTGGAAGATCTCGTTGCGCTTCTTCTCGCCGCCCGAGAATCCCTCGTTGACGCCGCGGTGCAGCAGCCGGTCGTCGAGATGCAGCACGGCGAGCTTCTTGCGCACCAGCTTGAGGAACTCCATCGAATCGAGCTCGGATTCGCCGCGCGCCTTGCGCTGCGCGTTGAGCGCGCTGCGCAGGAAATAGGTGTTGTTGACGCCCGGAATCTCGACCGGGTACTGGAACGCCAGGAACACGCCGGCGGCCGCGCGCTCTTCGGGATCCAGCTCGAGCAGGTCCTTGCCTTCGAACGCGACGCTGCCGCCGGTGACGTCGTAGCCGTCGCGCCCCGCGAGGATGTTGCCCAGCGTCGACTTGCCGGCGCCGTTCGGGCCCATGATCGCGTGCACTTCGCCGGGCTTCACGTCCAGCGACAGGCCCTTGAGGATGTCGCGACCGTTGATGGACGCGTGGAGGTTGTCGATTTTGAGCATGGGAATGGAGTTCTGGAATGTAGGGGGATTCATCGAATCCTCGCGCGGACGCGCGAGAAGGAATGCGTGGCGCGAGGGCGTGGTTGGCCCGGCTTCGTTCGCCGTTCGTGCGGTTTCTCCCGCATGCGGGAGTCAGGCCCGACGCGTCAGCCGACCGAGCCTTCGAGCGACACGTCGAGCAGCTTCTTGGCCTCGACCGCGAACTCCATCGGCAGTTCGCGGAAGACCTGCTTGCAGAAGCCGTCGACGATCAGGCTGACCGCGTCCTCTTCGCTAATGCCGCGGGCGCGGCAATAGAACAGCTGGTCGTCGCTGATCTTCGAGGTCGTGGCTTCGTGCTCGATCGTCGCGGTCGGATGCTTGACCTCGATGTACGGGAACGTGTGCGCGCCGCACTGCTTGCCGATCAGCAGCGAATCGCACTGGGTGTAGTTGCGCGCGCCTTCCGCGCCGCTGCCCACCTTGACCAGGCCGCGATAGGTGTTCTGCCCGCGACCGGCGCTGATGCCCTTGCTGATGATCTTCGACTTGGTGCGCTTGCCGACGTGGATCATCTTGGTGCCGGTGTCGGCCTGCTGGCGATGGTGGGTCAGCGCGACCGAATGGAACTCGCCGCTGGAATCGTCGCCGAGCAGCACGCAGGACGGGTACTTCCACGTGATCGCCGAGCCGGTCTCGACCTGGGTCCAGGTGACCTTGCTGCGATCGCCGCGGCACTCCGCACGCTTGGTGACGAAGTTGTAGATGCCGCCCTTGCCGTTCTCGTCGCCGGGGTACCAGTTCTGCACCGTCGAATACTTGATCTCGGCATTTTCCAGCGCGACCAGTTCGACGACCGCCGCGTGCAGCTGGTTCTCGTCGCGCATCGGCGCGGTGCAGCCTTCGAGGTAGGAAACGTAGGCCTGGTCCTCGCAGATGATCAGCGTGCGCTCGAACTGGCCGGTGTGGCCGGCGTTGATGCGGAAGTAGGTGCTCAGCTCCATCGGGCAGCGCACACCCTTGGGAATGAAGACGAAGCTGCCGTCGGAGAAGACCGCGGAATTGAGCGCCGCGAAGTAGTTGTCGCCGACCGGTACCACGCTGCCGAGGTACTGCTTCACCAGGTCCGGATGGTCCTTGATGGCTTCCGACATGGAGCAGAAGATCACGCCCTTCTCGGCGAGCTCCTTGCGGAAGGTCGTGCCGACGGAGACCGAATCGAACACGGCGTCGACCGCGACGCCGGCCAGCCGCGCGCGTTCGTGCAGCGGCACGCCGAGCTTGTCGTAGGTGTCGAGCAGCTCCTGCGGCACCTCGTCGAGCGAAGCGTACTTGGCCTTCGGCGCCGAGTAGTAGCTGACCGACTGCAGGTCGATCGGTGCGATGTCGAGCTTGGCCCAGTGCGGCACCGGCATCGTCAGCCAGTGGCGGTACGCGGCCAGCCGCCATTCGGTCATCCACTCGGGCTCGTCCTTCTTCGCCGACAGGGCGCGGACGACGTCCTCGTCGAGGCCGGGCGGAAAACTGTCGGATTCGATGTCGGTGATGAAGCCGGCGTCGTAACGACGGCCGAGCTGTTCGTGGATCTCGGCGTTCGCGATGGGTTCTGCGATGTCGGTGGCCATGGGCTGCCTACTGTCTATGCGGAAGCGAGGCGGGCGTCGATGCGCTTCGCGTCGCCTGCGGTGGAATGGGGAACGGGGCGCGCGGCGTCGCCGAGCATCTGCGCCAGCGTCACGCGGCGGAGCGCATCGGCGACGACGTCGTTGATGCGCAGCCAGTTGGTGCGCACGCCGCATTTGGCGGAAATCCCGCACTGGCCGTCGTGCAGGCTGCACTCGGTCATCGCCAGCGGGCCTTCCATCGCCTCGACGATCTCGACGAGGCTGATCCGGCTCGCATCGCGTGCCAGGCGGTAACCGCCGTTCGCGCCGCGGAACCCCTCGACCAGGCCGGCCTGGGCGAGCGGCTTGAGCAGCTTGCTGACGGTCGGCGGTTCGAGGCCCGACTGCTCGGCCAGCTCGGTCGCGCTCATGACCGCCTCGGGCCGCGCCGCCAGGACCGTCAGCACGACGGTGGCGTAATCGGTCAATTTGGTGACGCGCAACATGCTGGACGACTGCAGGGTGTCAAAGGGGACCAAAATTGTACGCTTTTGCGTCCCGACGCTCAAACCGGTGGCGCGTGCGGTTCAGCGGATCGGCCTGCGTCGCGCTGCGCTGCGGCCCACAGATGCCGGTGACGGGAGCCGGGCCGCCGTGCGCAGCGGTGCGCGCCCGTGAGGTGACGAATACGGCCTGCGGACACAGCCGTCGACGCCGGCTCGTCAGGGGGGCCGCGTCGGTGACATGCGACGCGACCGGTGCCGATCCCCGATGACTCTTCCCCGGGCCAGCGACGTGGGCACCGCGCCGACGATGAGGTAACTGCGCGATCGCGCAAGCGACGGGGTGCGATGGCGTCGCGCGCGGATGTTGGCGACAATGCCGGCATCCCGCCCGGTGCAGAGCGCACGATGCCGAAGAAGACCAAGAAGATCGAAGCCCGCCTGTCGGACATCCACGGCAATGGCGTGTTCGCCATCGATGCGCTGGCCAAGGGCGAGCGCATCGTGCGTTACAAGGGCCGGCTGCGGACCCACGCCGATGTCGACGCCGAATACGGCGACATCGACGAGGACGGCCACACCTTCCTGTTCACGCTCAACGACGAGTACGTCATCGATGCGAACGAGGACGGCAACATCGCACGCTGGATCAACCACAGCTGCGCGCCGAACTGCGAGGCCGTCGTCGAAGAGAACCAGAACGGAAAGCGGCACAAGGACAAGGTCTTCATCGAGGCGATCCGCCCGATCCGCGCCGGTGAGGAACTGACGTACAACTACGGCATCACCCTGGCCGAGCGGCAGACTCCGGCCCTGAAGAAGCTCTGGGCCTGCCGCTGCGGCGCGAAGTCCTGCACCGGCACGATGCTGCAGCCCAAGCGCTGAGCCGCGCGCGCCGTGCCGGTCACGGCGTGGCCGGCGGCGCTTCCTGGAGGTCCGCCGACGCGATCCGCCAGCCGCGCTGTTCGCTGCTGGCGCCGTCGACGACCGCGCGGCGCAGGACGTAGTGTCCAGCGAAGCGCCGGCTGCTGCCGTCGCGCTGCTGCGCGCGCAGCGTCACTGGAATCTCGATGAAGCGCGAGCCGGTGGCCGCGCCCGGATTGCGCGGCGCGCCCAGATCGACGAGTACCGCGGCCGTGTCAGCGAAGCCTTCCGCGAACTGCTCGGGCGTCTGTCCGCTCGCGCGCCCGCCGTCCGACCACAGGGTGTAGGCGCGGCTGAAGTCCAGCGCGTTGATCGCAGCGTAATAGGTGCGGATGACGGCGGCCGCTGCTTCCGGGCCGGGTTCGGGCGCCGCGGCCGCGGCGTCGCCGGCGATCGACTCGGCCGTCGGCGCCAGACCGGTTTCGGGATTGTCTTCCAGCGGCAGCAGTCCGCCTTCGGCCAACGGATCGACCGGAGCGGGCGCGGGCGCGGGCGCGGGTGGGCTGCCGCCCAGCGGCACGTCGCCGGGTCCGGGCGCGCCCGGCATCGCGGTCAGCGGGCCACCCGGTTGTTGCGGCTGTGGCAACGGCGCCTGCTGGCTGGCCTCGACGGTCGGCGCGGCGTCCTCGCGTGCGCAGGCCGCGAGCAGCAGCAACGACGCGACGCATGCGCCGGCCAGGCCCACGCGACGAGGCCGGTCAACGCGCAAGGTGCACCACCACGCGGGCGTCCTCGATCGACACGGTGCCGATCCGCTTGCCGGCCGGCAGCTTCGACAGCAGGTCGTCATCGAGGCGGTAGACCGGTTCGGTCCGTGCATATTCCGCGAGCAGGGAATTGACCACGCCCCGCGCACCGCCGCGCAGCAGCGCGTTGGAACCCGGCAGGTCGAACTGCAGCAGCTCCGGGTTCTCCAGATGCAGACCCCGGGTCGCCGGGTCGTAGCGCAGGCCGCTGACCAGCGACAGGTGGCCGGGACGGTCGGCACTGCCGACGCCGTCGATGCCGAGGTCGAAGTCCAGCTGCAACCGTTCGCCATTCGCCGGGATCTGCAGGCGCGGATTGTCGAGGGTCACGGACACCAGCCCGCCGAGCTGTTCGAAGCTGCGTGGAAAGCGGTTGTCGAGCTGGCGCTGCAACTGCGGCGCGGTGAAGGCGACCTGGTCGTTGAGCCACGCCGACACCACGCCAAGCGATGTGCACGCGGCGACGCCCAGGAGCAGCACGACGAGGGAGATGCGGGAGACGTAGCGCATGCGGCGGGCTCGATCGGACGATGGCGCTACGCTACGCAGCGGCCGTGAATGCGGGATTAGCAACGGCCCGCGCGCATCATTCCGGCGCGTCGCGCAGGGCGCGGCGATGCGGCTGCAGCCACGCCAGCAACAGGCCCAGCAACAGCATCGCGATCACGTCGAACACGATCTGCATCAGCGACAGCGCCAGCGGGAACGGCTGCCCCGCATGCGCCAGCAGATGCCAGGGCACGAACGACACCAGCGCGATCGCCAGACCGAAGCGCGCGCCGTGCCAGCGCTTGCTGCGCTGTGGCTGCGGCAGCCAGCGGTAGAGCCAGGTCATCGCCAGGCCGAGCGACAGATATGCGAGCAGGATCCAGCCGACGTTGGCGTTCGCGTCGGCCTGGGCGCGGAACAACGGCGCCAGCGCGAGATAGTCGGCGCGCAGCAGCACCCCGTGCACGAGAAAGCCCAGAACCAGCGCGGTGGCCGAGAGCGTGACGCCGCAGATCCAGAAACGCTTGTCCATGAGATTCTCTTCGAAGCGACGCCCCGGCGTCGGGTGGCAGCTTAATTCCGCGACGGTGAAGCCGTGATCGAGGCCGACGTGATGCGCCATCTGTTGCCGGCGACGACGCGGCGCAGCCGGTAATAGCCGGTGTACTGGCGCACGCCGGCATCGGTCGCGACACGCAGCCGCACCGGAATCTCGAGCGACTCGGGTGGGCTCACGCCGGTCATCGGCACCGGGCGGCCGTTCTCGGTCCGCACGCTGCGCACCGCATCGAGCGCGCGCAGGTCGGCTTCGCCGCGAGCGTCGGGTGCGCCGTCGACCCAGTACGCGTCGGCCTCGCTGCGATCGGGTTTGAACAGCACCGCGAGATAGGCGTGGAGTTCGGACACGGCGGCGGACATCGCAGCGTCGTGCGCCGCGCGCGCAGCGCGCGCCGCCTCGGCCTCGACGGCTGCGGACGCGGCGTCCGGCGCTACCGCAGGCGGGTGCGTCGATCCGGCCATCGGCGCGTCAGCGGACGCATCGTCGAGCGCGTTCCGGGTGCAGCGCTGCACCCCAAAGCCGACGAGAACCACGGCGAGCACGACGGCGGCGATCCAGCGCGAGCGGGTGGACATGGCGATATCCGGGCGCGCCGGCGCGGCGCCCGCCGATGCTAGCGCGATGTGCCCGCGTCGGTCTCGGTGTCGGGCGCGTCCGTCGCGTCGGTCGAGGCCGCGAGCAGCAGCGGCAGCGGGTCGTAAGCGCCATCGCTGGCGTAGACGCCGTAATGCAGGTGCGGCGGCGTGCCGCGCGCATTGCCGGTGTCGCCGACGGTGCCGAGCATGTCGCCGGCCTGCACCAGATCGCCGGGTTCCAGCAGCGGCGCCCAGTCGTCGAGATGCGCGTAGTAATGGCGCTGCCGGCCCGGCCCCATGACCCAGACCTGACGCCCGCCGAGGCCGCCTTCGCGCACCGAGGTCACCAGGCCTTGCGTAGCGCTACGCACCGGCGTGCCGCGCGGGGCGAAAATGTCGACGCCCTCGTGCTGGCGGTCGCTGCCGCGGGGTGCGCCGTAGGTGTCGGCGACGCGGCTCGCGTCGACGCCTTCGACCGGCATCGCCAGGCTGACGGGCGCGGGCATCGTCGCCAGCGCCGAGATCGCGCGGGGCTTGGCCATGAACGGTTGGTGCCAGGCCCAGTGGCCGGCCGCAGCGAGCAGCGCGAGGGTGAACACGAACCGCAAGGTGCGCCGCAGCTGCGGACCGTAATCGCGCCTGGCGCGCGGGGAAGAGGGGGATGCGACGGGATCGGACATGCCGGCACGCTACCGGCCGCGGCCGTGACGCCATGTGAGATGCACGGCGCGCTGCCGCGCGCCAGGGCGTCGATGCATCGTCGAGTCGGCGGACAACGCGCGCAAAAAAAGACCCCGGCCGGACGGCGCGGGGTCGATGTCGTGACGCGGACCTCGTGCTTACTGCGCGTCGCGCAGTTCCTGCGCGAGCCGCTGCTTCAGCGCCTCGTCGATCTTCAGCTGGCGGGCGAGCTCGTCGAGATAGCTGCGCTCCATGAAGTTCTGCTCGTCGGCGACCAGCAGGCTGGCGAGATACATTTCAGACGCGATTTCCGGCGTGGTGGCGACGCTGGCGACTTCGGCCGGATCCAGCGGCTTCTCCAGTTCGGCATGCAGCCAGCGCTGGACATCGGCGCCCTCGTCGATGCGCGCGAACTCGCCTTCGATGACCGCACGTTCGCGCGCGTCCATGTGGCCGTCGGCCTTGGCGGCGGCGACCAGCGCCTTGAGGATCGCCTGGCTGTGCAGGTCGGCCTGCGGCGGCGGCAGGCGATCGACGGTCTGCGGCGGCGCCGCGGCCGCGCCGGCCTGCTGCTTCTGGTAATCGCCGTAGGCCTTGTAGGCCATCACGCCGATCGCCGCGAGTCCGCCATAGGTCGCGACCTTGCGCGTCGACTTGTTCTTGCCCAGCAGCAGGCCGAGCGCACCGCCGCTGATCGCGCCCTTGCCGAAGTCGGCATTGAGCAGGCTGCCGCCACCGCCGGACGCGGACTTGCCGCCGGCCTGCAAGGACAGGAGGTGATTGAGGAAACCCTGGAAGCTCATCTGGTCGTTCCGTGTTGGTGAAGGAAGGCGTGCGATCTTGCCCGTCGGGGCGTTTGCCGGATGTTAGGCGACCACCATCACCCGTAGGCCCAAACGAAATCGGGACGGCGCAAGCCGTCCCGATCGGTGTCGCAGGATGTCGCGCCCGGAATCAGGCGGCGGCGTCCTTGAGCTTCTTCAGCGGGCGCACCTTCACCTTGACCGAGGCCGGCTTGGCGGCGAACCACTGCTCTTCCTTGGTGAAGGGGTTGATGCCCTTGCGCTTCGGCTTGGCCGGCACGCTGACCGACGTGATCTTCAGCAGGCCGGGGAGGGTGAACGAACCCGCGCCCTTCTTGCTGATCGAGCCGTGCACGGCGCCTTCGAGCGCGGCCATCACGGCGCGCACGTCCTTCGCTGCAACACCGGTGCCATCGGCGATGTGGGCAACCAGAGCCGACTTGCTCAGGGTTTCCTTGATCGGCTTCGGCGCTGCCGGCTTCGCGGCGGCGGCCTTCTTCGGCGCTGCCTTCTTCGGCGCTGCTTTCTTGGTGGTGGCCTTCTTCGTTGCCATGAGTGTCTTGTTCCCTCGAGAAATGGAGTGTGTGTCCTGGCCGAAACGTGCCGGCAAGCGGAATGTAGGGCATCCCGACACCCGCGCCAATAGGAAACCGCAAAAAAACAGGGTCTTTTGGCGGATTACGGGGTGCGCTTGCCGTCCCTCGAAGCGGAATCGCCGGCGGACGCCGGCGGCCAGCGCCACCAGCCGAGCAACACCAGCAGGGCCAGCAGCGAATAGGCCGCGACGAACACCCACCACGGCGCCTCGAAATACAGCACCCGCGACAGCCAGTGCTCGACGAAGGATTCGGCGTAGACGGGCTGGCCGGCCACCCGGCGCAGGTCGCGTTCCCATACCGTCAGCGGACACAGCAGGCCCAGCCACGCCTGCGCCGCGATCACCCCGACCAGCGCCAGATGGGTGATGCGCAACCTGCGGCGACGCACCCAGCGCCAACCGAGTGGTCCGCCGATCACGACCGCCAGGGCGACGACCACGACGAAGCCGGCCAGCGCGACGTGTAGGGTCAGCATCAGATCGGCGAGCAGCGCGGCAACGGAGGCGGTCATGGCGATTCCGGAAAGGACGCAACCAGCCTAACGCCGCGGCATGCCGGGCGCAGGTGCACGCCCGATCCCGGACGCGCGCGTCACGAAGGCCGGCGTATGCTCGGCGCCTTCCACCCGAACAGGAGCACGACCATGGGAATTTCCCGTCACGCGACCGCCCATTGGGCAGGCGATCTGAAGACCGGCAAGGGCGCGCTGTCGACGCCGCAGAGCGGCCTGCTCGACAACACCCGTTATGCCTTCAGCAGCCGCTTCGGCGATGAGAAGGGCACGAACCCCGAAGAGCTGATCGCGGCCGCGCACGCGGGCTGCTTCACGATGGCGCTGTCGGCCAAGCTCAGCGACGCGGGGTTTCCGCCGGAATCGCTCGACACGCGCGCCGACGTCGACCTGTCGATGGAAGGCGGCCCGACGCTCAGCGCGATCCGGCTGAAGACGACGGCCAAGGTGCCCGGCATCGATGCGGTGAAGTTCCGCGAACTCGCCGACGATGCCAAGCAGCACTGCCCGGTGTCGAAGGCGCTGTCGGCCGTGCCGATCAGCCTGGAAGCCGAACTGCTGGGCTGACCGCTTGGCCCTTGCCTGCGGAATCGCGACGCCGTGCCGGGCTTCCGGCGCGGCGTCTTCGTGTGTGCGCAACGCGCGCCCTGCGGATGCGAAGGCGCGGCCGCAAGCGCGTCGTGTCGACGACCGGCGGCATGGCGGCGCCACGCGTCGCGGGTGTGAGGGATGAGCCGGTGCGACGTGCTGATGCTCCATGGCGCCGGCGGCGGCGGCTGGGAATGGGACCTGTGGCGCGCGGTGTTCGAAGCGCGCGGCTGTCGCGTCGCCACGCCCGATCTGCGCCCCGTCGCGGCCGGACTCGCCGCGACGCGCTTCGACGACTACCGGCGGCAGGTGGACGCGGCGCTGGCGATGCCGTCGACGCGGCCGCGCGTCCTGGTCGGCGCGAGTCTCGGCGGTCTGCTGGCCGCGGCCTGCGCGGACGCGGTGGATGCGCTGGTCCTGGTCAATCCGCTGCCGCCCGCGCCATGGCATGCGGATCTTCCATTGCGGCACTGGCCGGACGTCGTGCCGTGGGGACGGCATGCGCGGCTGGCATCGACACGTCGCGCGCTGCCGGATGCCGATGCCGCCACCGCGCGCCGGGCGATGCAGGGCTGGCGCGACGAGAGCGGACGGGTGCTGCGCGATGCCGGCGCGGGTCTCGCCGTCGCGCGTCCCGCGTGCCCGGTGCTGTGCGTGGTGTCGACGCGCGACGACGACGTGCCGCCCGCGGTCACGCGCGCGTGGGCACACGCCTGGCAGGCCACGGTGTGGGTGTCGCCGGCGACCAGCCACGTCGGGCCGCTGCTCGGAAACGCGGCAGCGCGGACCGCCGCCGCGGCGTCGGCATGGCTCGATGGCCTCGAAACGGGCGACGCCGGCGAAGCCGCACGCTGATCCAGCGCGGCGCGGACTACCAGTCGATCGTGCCGCGCACCACGGTCTGCACGCGGCCACCCGACCAGACGTCGCCGTCGCCGTCGACATGCAGTTCGATGATCGCGTCGTAGCCGACCTCGCGGCCCTGGCTGATGCGGTAACGGCCGTCCGCGCCCGGCAGCGCGTCGCGGGAGGCCAGCCACGCCGCGAGCGTCGCGTTCGCCGCGCCGGAGGCGGCGTCCTCGAACGGTCCGGTCGCACCGACGAAGGCGCGCACCGCGAGGTGGTGCACCGGATCGTCCGAGCGCGCGAACACGCACAGGCCCATGCTCTCGGTTGCCTCGGCCAGCGCGCCGATCGCGGTCCAGTCGGGCGTCGCGCCGCGCAGCGCGGCTTCGTCGGCCAGTTCCGCGATCCACCAGCGCCGGCCGCCATCCATCAGCGCCGGCGGCAGCACGCCGAGCGGCAGGCCCGCGACCGCGGCGCGAAGCCGCGGATCGCCGGCATCGGCGACTTCGACCACGCGTGCGCGCGGCGTGCGGACGGCGATGGTGCGGGTCGCGCCGTCGCCGACGATCTCCAGCGGCAGCTTGCCGGCGATGCCGTCCTGCACCAGGCGGCCGTCGCGCGGCGTCGCCAGTCCGGCCTCGAGCACGGCGTGCGCGGTGCCGACGCTCGGGTGACCGGCGAACGGCACCTCGCGGCGCGGACTGAACATGCGGATGCGGTAGCTGCTGTCGGCGTCGATCGCCGGGAACACGAAGGTGGTCTCTGGCAGACGCGTCCAGCGGGCGATCGCCTGCATCGTGGCGTCGTCGAGACCGTCGGCATCGAGCACCACGGCCAGCGGATTGCCGGCACCGGGCCGGTCGGCAAACACGTCCAGCTGGACGAAACGGCGTGAAGTCATGGCAGGGGACCGCGCGGCGCGACAGCTTACCAATCCGCTCACCAGTCGAAGCGGCCGCGGACCACCGCCTGCACCGTGCCGCCGTTCCAGACCTCGCCCTCGGCGTCGACTTCGACCGTGACCCGGCCGTCGCGACCGACTTCGCGGCCCTGGCTGGCGACGTAGCGCGGGCCGATGGCGTCGAGTCCGCCGGTCGCCGCGAGCCACGCACCGATTGCCGCATTCGCGCTGCCGGTCACCGGATCTTCGGGAATCCCGTCGGCGGGGCAGAACGCGCGCACCACCAGCGGCAGGGCCGTGTCGCCGGTCGGCGCGAAGATCGCGACGCCGACCGCGCCGGTCGCCAGGCACCACGCGGCGATCGCGTCCAACGGTGGCCGGGCGTCGCGCACCGCGGCTTCATCGGTCAGTGCGATGCACCACCAGCGTGGTCCGTTGTCGATCAGGGCACAGGGCGCCTCGGACGCGCCGAATCCGGCGAGAACCTGCGCGCGCAGCGGCGAGGCGGACCCGGGCGCGCTGCGCTCGACCCCGCGCGGGGCGCGCACCGATGTCGTGCGATGCGCCGCGTCGCCTGCGATCCGGACCGGCAGCAGGCCCGCCGCGCACTGCTGGACCAGACGGTCGCCGGTCGGCGTCGCCAGCGCCTGGTCGAGCGCCGCCCAGGCCGCACCGACACTGGGATGGCCGGCGAAGGGCAGCTCCTGCCTCGGGGTGAAGATGCGCACGCGGTAATCGGCCGCGTCCGTCGGCGGCAGCAGGAAGATCGTTTCCGACAGGTTGGTCCAGGCCGCGATCGACTGCATCGCGGCGGCGTCGAGTCCGTCCGCGTCGACGATCACCGCCAGCGGATTGCCGGCGCCCGGCCGGTCGGCGAAGACATCGAGCTGCAGGTAGCGGCGGGTCGGCATGGCGGGTCTCGGCGATGGTGGGCTTGCTTTAGAATCGTCGGTCCCGACGCGCGGATCCATCCGGCACCGGGCGGGAGGCCGGAAAGACGTCGGGTTCCGCCGGGGGCCGGTGAGCGTGCGCCCCGACCGACTTCCGCCCGAGACCCCACGTCCGATGTCCTCTTCCTCCGACGATCGCTGGATCGTACTCAAGTTCGGCGGCACCTCCGTGTCGCGCCGCCACCGCTGGGACACCATCGGCCGGCTGGCGAAACGCCGGGCGCAGGAGCATTCGGACGCGTCGCGCGAGGCGCGCGTGCTGGTGGTGGTGTCGGCGCTGTCGGGCGTGACCAACGAACTGACCGCGATCGCCGATGGCGCGGGCGACAGCGCGGCGCGGGTCGCTGCGCTGGTCGCGCGCCATCGCGCGTTCGCCGAAGAACTCGAACTCGACGTCGACGCCGTGCTCGGTGCGCGCCTGGCCGCGTTGCAGGCGCTGCGCGTCGATGCACGCGCGGCGACGCGGCCGCTCGACTGGCAGGCCGAAGTGCTGGGGCAGGGCGAACTCCTGTCGTCGACGCTCGGCGCCGCGTACCTGCACGCGCAGGGCCTGGATTTCGGCTGGTGCGACGCGCGCGACTTCCTCGATGCGATCGCGCTGCCCAACCAGAGCGACTGGGCGACGCGCCTGTCGGTCAACTGCGAGCGCGAACCCGACGCCGGCTGGCGCGCGCGCTTCGACGCGCAGGCGCCTCGGATGCTGCTGACCCAGGGCTTCATCGCCCGGCACGGCGACGGCGGCACCGCGATCCTCGGCCGGGGCGGCTCGGACACCTCGGCCGCCTACTTCGGTGCGCTGCTCGGCGCGCGTCGCGTCGAGATCTGGACCGACGTGCCCGGCATGTTCAGCGCCAACCCGCGCGACGTGCCGGATGCGCGCCTGCTCACGCGGCGACCACCGGCGCGAAGGTGCTGCACCCGCGGTCGATCAAGCCCTGCCGCGATGGCGGCGTGCCGATGGCGATCCTCGATACCGAACGCCCGGACCTGCCGGGCACGACGATCGACGGCAGCGCCGAGCCGGTCCCGGGGGTCAAGGCGATCAGCCGCCGCAACGGCATCGTGCTGGTGTCGATGGAAGGCATCGGCATGTGGCAGCAGGTTGGTTTCCTCGCAGACGTGTTCGAGCGCTTCAAGCGGCATGGCCTGTCGGTCGACCTGATCGGCTCCTCGGAGACCAACGTCACCGTGTCGCTGGATCCGAGCGAGAACCTCGTCAGTACCGACGTGCTGGCGCGGTTGTCGGACGATCTGGCCGAGATCTGCCGGGTCAAGGTCATCGCGCCGTGCGCGGCGATCACCCTGGTCGGTCGCGGCATGCGCTCGCTGCTGCACAAGCTGTCGGACGTCTGGGCCACCTTCGGCCGCGAACGCGTGCATCTGATCTCGCAGTCGTCGAACGATCTCAACCTGACATTCGTCATCGACGAGGCCGACGCCGACGGCCTGCTGCCGGTGCTGCACGCCGAGCTGATCGACAGCGGCGCGATGCCGGTCGGCGATGCCAGCGTGTTCGGCCCGAGCTGGCACGAGATCCAGTTCGGCAAGCCGGCGCGCGTCGCCCGATGGTGGGAGGCCGAGGCCGAACGCACGCGCCTGCTGGCGTTGGCGGGCGAGGGCACGCCGCGCTACGTCTACCACCTGCCCACGGTGCGCGAGCGTGCGCGTGCGTTGCAGGCGGTCGCGCCGATCGATCGCCGCTTCTTCGCGATCAAGGCGAATCCGCACCCGGCGATCCTGCGCGCGCTGGACGCCGAAGGCTTCGGGCTGGAATGCGTGTCGCAGGGCGAACTCGAGCACGTGTTCGCGACCCTGCCGGACCTCGACCCGTCGCGCGTGCTGTTCACGCCCAGCTTCGCGCCGCGCCGCGAGTACGAGGCGGCCTATGCACGCGGTGCGACGGTGACGCTCGATAACGTGGAGGCGCTGCGCAACTGGCCGGCGACCTTCCGCGGTCGCGACCTGTGGCTGCGCATCGATCTCGGGCGCGGCGACGGCCATCACGCCAAGGTGATCACGGGCGGCACCGCGTCGAAGTTCGGCTTCCCGGTGGCAGCGGTCGAGACCTTCGTCGCGGCCGCGCACGATCTCGGCGTGCGCATCACCGGCATCCACGCGCACCTGGGCAGCGGCATCAGCCAGCCGCGGCACTGGCGCGAGGTGTATGCGGAACTCGCGGCGGTCGCCGACGGCATCGGCACCGTCGACACCATCGACATCGGTGGCGGCCTGACGATTCCGTACCGGCCGGACGATGCGCCGTTCGACCTCGACGCCTGGGCCGAGGGACTGGCCGAGATCAAGGCGGCGTGGCCGCGTTACCGGCTGGCGATCGAGCCGGGTCGCTACCTCGTGGCCGAAGCCGGTGTCCTGCTGGCCGAGGTGACCCAGGTGGTGGAAAAGCAGGGCGTGCGCCGCGTCGGGTTGGATGCCGGCATGCATTCGCTGATGCGCCCCGCGCTGTACGACGCCTGGCACGGCATCCACAACCTGGCGCGCTGGGCGTCGCCCGCCGACTCCGCGTTCGAGATCGTCGGTCCGATCTGCGAATCGAGCGACGTCTTCGGCCACGGACGCCTGCTGCCCGAGGCCACGGCGGAAGGCGACGCGATGCTGGTCGCGGATGCCGGCGCCTACGGCTACGTCATCGCGAACAACTACAACCTGCGCGGATTGCCGCAGGAAGACGTGCTGGATGTCTGATCCGGAGCGCCAGCGGCAGGCGGGCGGAGGCGCGATGCGCGCCGATCGGCGTTTCGTGCTGGAAAGCGCGGCGATCGCCGCCACGCTCGCGGTGCCGACCGCGATCGGCTTCGCGGTCGCGTCGGACGGCGACGTCATCGACTGGCCGCTGACCTGGGCGGGTCTGGCACTCGCCGCGGTGACGGTGGCGGCGTTCTCGGCTGCCCGGGTGGCACGCCGCGACGACACGACGCGGTCGGGTGGACGGCCATTCGGCATGGCCCTGCGGGTCGTCGGCATCGCCTATCTGCTGTTCCTCGGCGTCGCCGTGGTGCTGGTGACCCTCGACCAGGCCTTCCGCGGCGCGCCGCTCGCGGGCGACGTGTTCCTGTCGGCGCCGCCCTTGGGCAACGTCGCCTTCGTCATGGCGTACGTCGCCCTCATTTCGATCGGCGTCGGGCTCGTGCCCGCGCTGCTCCTTCACTACGTCGCCTGCCGTCGCCATCTGCGGCGCGCGGGCGACACAGCTGCAGGCCGGGCATGACCACTTTCGACAAGCATTCGGTGCGCGTTTTCCATTTCGTCCGGTGCGGCTTCGATGCCGCCACCGGCATCGCGCAACTCGTCTACGCCTTCGACGACGGCGCCGAGCTCGTCGAGACCGTCACGGTGCCCGGAGCGCCGTTCGCGCTCGACGCGCCGCGCGGGGCCGCGGTGACCCGCGCGCTGCGCCTGCTGCATCTGATCGCCGGCGTCAGCTACTACAAGGCGGCGGTGCCGGCGGACATCCGGATCGACGACTACGCGATCGATGCGGACACCGCGGCGCTGCTCGAGGACGTGTACGTGCACGGACTCGGCGAGTTCGCGTACCGCAACGGCCTGGATCTCCACGGCAAGATCCGCTTTCCGCATGACGCACCTGCGGATGCAGAAGCAACCGCGCTCGGTCTTCGCACGCATGCGCTGGTCGCGATCGGCGGCGGCAAGGATTCGCTGGTCTCGATCGAGGCGCTGCGCGCGCTGGGCATCGAGCAGACCGTCAGCTGGATCGGCGGCTCGCAGCTGATCCGCGTCTGCGCGGAGCGCACCGGGTTTCCGACGCTGAACATCGGCCGCCAGCTGGCGCCGGAGCTGTTCGACTACAACCGCCAGGGCGCGTGGAACGGGCACATCCCGGTGACCGCGATCAATTCGGCGATCCTCGTGCTGGCCGCTGTGCTGCACGGCGTGGACCAGGTGGTGTTCTCCAACGAACGTTCGGCCAGCTACGGCAGCCTGATCGTCGATGCCGACGGCGCAACGACGCGCGAGGTCAACCACCAGTGGTCCAAGGGCTGGGCGTTCGAGCGGGCGTTCGGCGATCACGTGCAGCGACACGTCGCCGCGGACCTGCACTACTACTCGCTGCTGCGGCCGCTGTCGGAACTCGCGGTGGCCCGCCAGTTCGCGAAGACCGACCGCTACGACGCGTATTTCTCCAGCTGCAACCGCAATTTCCATCTGCTCGGCGAGCGGCCGGTGAACCGCTGGTGCGGCATCTGCCCGAAGTGCCATTTCGTGTTCCTGGCGCTGGCGCCGTTCATGCCCAAGCCGCGCCTGGTGGCGATCTTCGGCCGCAACCTGCTCGACGATCCGGCGCAGATCCCGGGGTTCGATGCGCTGCTGGAATACCGCGACCACAAGCCGTTCGAGTGCGTCGGCGAAGGGCGCGAATCGCGCGCGGCGCTGGCCGCGCTCGCCCAGCGGCCGGAGTGGCGCGAGGACGCCGTCGTCGTCCGCTTCGCGCGCGACATCCTGCCGCAGCTCGGCGACGACGTGGCCGACATCGCGTCGTTGCTGGTCGTCGACGACGAGCACCGGATTCCGCCCGCGCTGTGGGACGGTCTGCGTGCGCATCTCGCAGCTTGAGGCGATCGCGGCCGGCGGCGGCCGCATCGCGCTGTGGGGCTGGGGCCGCGAAGGCCGCGCGGCGTGGCGGGCGATCCGCGCGCGGGTGCCGGCGCTGCCGCTGACGCTGTTCTGCAGCGCGGATGAAGTCGCCGATGCGGCGTCGCTCGGCGATCCGCGGCTGCGGATCGCGACCACGGTCGATGCCACGCAGCTGTCCGCCTGCGCCGTCGTGATCAAGTCGCCGGGCATCAGCCCGTATGCGCCCGACGCGCGGTCGGCCACCGCGCAGGGCACGCGCTTCATCGGCGGCACCGCGCTGTGGTTCGCCGAGCGCGCCGCCCCCGGCGGCGTCGCGTCCGGCACGGTCTGCGTCACCGGCACCAAGGGCAAGAGCACGACGACCGCACTGCTCGCGCATCTGCTGCGCGCGCACGGCCTGCGCACGGCGCTGGCGGGCAACATCGGCCTGCCGTTGCTGGAACTGCTCGACGTCGAAGCCGAGGCCTGGGCGATCGAGCTGTCGAGCTACCAGACGCGCGACGTCGCCTGCAGCGGTGTGCGCCCCGCGATTGCCGTCGTCACCAACGTGTTCCCCGAGCACCTGGACTGGCACGGCAGCGAACAGCGCTACATCGACGACAAGCTCGCCCTGTTGACGGCCGCGCGCCCGCGCATCGCCGTGCTCAATGCGGCCGACCCGCGGCTCGTCGCGCTGGTGTTGCCCGACAGCGAGATCCGCTGGTTCGGCACGCCCGAGGGCTGGCACCTGCGCGGCGACGTCCTGCATCGCGGCGATGCGGCCGTCATGGACACCGCCGGCCTGCCGCTGCCGGGGCGTCACAACCGCGGCAATCTCTGCGGCGTCCTGACGGCGATCGAGGCGCTCGGGCTCGACGCCGTGCCGTTGGCCCCGGCCGCCGCGGGTTTCGTGCCACTGCCGCATCGCCTGCAGCCGCTGGGCACGCACGACGGTCTGCTGTGGGTCAACGATTCGATCAGCACGACGCCGCACGCGAGCCTCGCCGCGCTGGATGTCTATCGCGACCGGCGTGTCGCGCTGCTGGTCGGCGGGCATGACCGCGGGCTGGACTGGCAGGCGTTCGCCGACGCGATGCGCAGCGGCGCGCCGCACGCGATCGTGACCATGGGCCAGAACGGCCCGCGCATCTTCGACCTGCTCGCGCCGATCGCACGCGACGCCGGCTTCCCACTGTCGGCAGCCGACGATCTCGAATCGGCGATCGGGCAGGCGCGCGCGGCGCTGGACGGCGAGGGCGTGCTGCTGCTGTCGCCCGGCGCGCCGAGCTTCGGCGCGTATCGCGACTACACCGCGCGCGGCCGCCACTTCGCCGCGCTGGGCGGCTTCGATCCCGACGCGATCACGGCGATTCCGGGCATCGGTATCGCCTGAGTCGGCCGGGGGCGATCACTGCAATCGACGACCGCCTTCGCGTCAGCCCGCTTGCAGGAGCGCGCTCGCGCGCGACCGCGCTTCTCGGCAAAAAAGCTGTCACACGCGATCGCACATGGTCTGGAAGAAACGCCTGGTCGCGCGCCAGCGCGCTCCTGCAGGAGATGCGTCCCTGTTGGACGACTTCGCGCGGTGCGGGACCCGTCAGTGCCCGCGATCGACCGCGTAACGCGCCAAGCCGCGCAGCGCGGCGAGTGCCGGATTCTCGGGCAATCCGTCGAGGGCACGTTCCGCGGCCTCGGCATAGCCCGTTGCCCGCGCGCGGCTGTAGTCGATGCTGCCCGCCGCATCGATCGCCGCCAGCGCCTCGGGCAGGGCATCGACCTCGCCCTGCTCGACGATGCTGCGCAGGCGCGCGCGGCGCTCCGGCGCGGCATGCGCCATCGCGTGGATCAGCGGCAGCGTCATCTTGCCCTCGGCCAGATCGTCGCCGAGGTTCTTGCCCAGTGCGTCGGCGTCGCCCGAATAGTCGAGCACGTCGTCGGCGATCTGGAACGCGTAGCCCAGCTGCATGCCGTAGTCGGACAGGCGCTGGACCGTCGCTGCGTCCGCGCCCGAGGCGAGCGCGCCGAGCTGGGTGCCGGCGGCGAACAGCACCGCCGTCTTCCGCTCGATGACGTCGAGGTACGCGGCTTCGTCGGTGTCGGGATTGCGCACGTGCAGCAGCTGCAGCACCTCGCCCTCGGCGATGCGGTTGGTGGTGTCGGCGAGGATCCGCATCACGTCCATGCGGTCGAGCTCGACCATCAGCTGGAAGCTGCGCGAATACAGGAAATCGCCGACCAGCACGCTGGCCGCGTTGCCCCAGATCGCGTTCGCGGTGCGCCGGCCGCGGCGCAGGTCGGATTCGTCGACGACGTCGTCGTGCAGCAGGGTCGAGGTGTGGATGAATTCGACGATCGCCGCCAGCTGGTGGTGATCAGCGCCGACGCGCCCGGTCGCATGGCCCGCCAGCGCAACCAGCATCGGACGCAGGCGCTTGCCGCCGGCCGAGACGATGTGTTCGGCGACCTGGTTGATCAGCACCACGTCGGACGCCAGCCGGTCGCGGATCAGCGCGTCGATCGCGGCCATGTCCGGAGCGGCGAGTGACTGGATCGCCGGCAGGTCGAGCCCTGCGGGCGTGGCGGCGGCGGGATTCATGCGGGGTCCGGGGCGGTGCAGGCCCGGAATTATAGGAGACTGCCGACGCCGCCGCGCGGCGGATCCCGGGCCGGAACCCCGGCGGGGCGGACGGTATACTTCACGGCCAATGTCGCCCCACGCCGGATTCCGCGCCGGCGCCCATCCAAGGAACGCATCTTCATGGCCCGTGGCATCAACAAAGTGATCCTGGTCGGCAACCTCGGCAACGATCCCGACACCAAGTACACGCAGGGCGGCATGGCCGTCACGCGCATCAGCCTGGCCACGACCAGCGTGCGCAAGGACAAGGAAGGCAACCAGCAGGAGCGCACCGAATGGCACCGCGTGGTGTTCTTCGGCAAGCTCGGCGAGATCGCCGGCGAGTACCTGCGCAAGGGCAGCTCGGTCTACGTCGAAGGCTCGATCCGCTACGACAAGTACACCGGACAGGACGGCGTGGAGAAGTACTCGACCGACATCATCGCCGACGAGATGCAGATGCTCGGTGGCCGCGGTGAAGGTGGTGGTGGCGGCGGTGGTGGTGGTGGTGGAAATTACGAGCGCAGCAGCCGGCCGCAGCGCCAGGACCGCCCGGATTCCCCGCCGCAGCAGCAGCGTCGCCCGGCGCCGCAGCAGCAGCCTGCGCCGATGGACGATTTCTCGGACGACGACATCCCGTTCTGACCGTCAATCCGGCGGCAATAAGAGGCCCGCGGAAGCGGGCCTTTTTTGTGTACACGGCTGCGCGACGTCTCAACGCACGCCGTGCATCCAGCGCCGGACCAGCGGCGCCAGCACGAAGTAGGCAACGCCTGACCCGACGCCGAGCCACAGCATCAGCTGGAAGAGTTCGCCGTACTTGGCCGCAGCCGCCGCCATGTCGAAGGCCTCGCCCGCGGGAACGTCCATCGAGGTCAGCTTGCCGAACTGCGCGGCCAGCACTTCCGAGTACGCGGTCGCGAGCCAGAATGCGCCCATCATCAGGCCGACGACGCGCGCGACCGACAACTGGGTCACCGCGGACAGGCCGATCGGCGACAGGCACATTTCGCCCAGTTCCAGCAGGAAATACGCCAGCACCAGCCACCACACGCTGGCGAGCACGCCGGTGCCGGCCGATTGCGCGGCCAGCATCAGCGGCACGAAGGCGAGGCCGGCGAACACCAGGCCGATCGCCATCTTCGCCGGCTTGCTCGGGTTGAGGCCGCGACGGTCCAGCCACGGCCACAGCCACGAGAAGATCGGCGCCAGCACGACGATGAAGAACGCGCCGTGGAAGGTCAGCGAGCCGGCGGTCTGCGGCACCAGCACCACGTCGTGGACCAGTGCGATCGCCAGGCCGACCACCATCGCGATGACGGCCGTTTTCGCCAGCCCGCCATGGCCGCGGTCGCTGGCGCGCAACGCGGTGACCATGAGGATCGGACTGGCCCCGAGCGCGAACATCGCCCACGGAATGCCGGGCTGGTAATCGGCAGGCGTCAGGCCGAACAGGTCCTTGGTCAGCATGCGGTCGGTGAACGTGACCCAGGCGCCGTAGGTCTGCTCGTAGAGGGTGAAGAAGATCAGCACGCCGACGATCAGCAGCACCAGCGCCAGCATCTGCTGGCGCTCGACCTTGGTGCAGTGGCGCACGAGGAACCAGACGAACCACACCGCGAGCGCGGCGGCGATCAGATGCATCGCGCCGTGCACGGTCCAGGTACGCTGGATCAGCTGCCAGACCAGTGCGGCCCCGGCGAAACTGCCGATGTAGATCCACCATTCGCGCGACAGCGGGCCGACGCGTTCGCGCAGCTTCGCCGGGTCGTTGGGCTCGGCGAGGCCGTAGAGATACTTCTGGCCCCAGATGAAGACGATCAGCCCGGCGATCATGCCGATACCGGCCGCGCCGAAGCCGTACTTCCAGCCGTAGGTCTCGCCCAGAAACGCGCAGACCAGGCTCGCGAACAGCGCGCCGACGTTGATGCCGGCATAGAACAGCGTGAACCCCGAATCGCGCCGCGGATCGTCCGGCGCATAGAGCTTGCCGACGATCGTCGAGATGTTCGGCTTCAAGAATCCGACACCCATGATGATCAGGGCCAGCGACAGGTAGAACACCTGCAGCGCGGCTGCATCGCGGATGACGGCGCCATCGACGATGCGCGCCTGCTCGCCCTCGTAGGCCATGCCCAGATGTCCGAGCACCAGCAGCACGCCGCCGAGCACGACCGCCTTGCGCATGCCCAGATAGCGATCGGCCAGCAGTCCACCGATCACCGGCACCGCGTACACCAGGCCGCCATACGCGCCGAGCAGATCGAAGCCCGCATCGTCGCCGAACAGGTGGTACTTGAGGATGTAGAGCAGCAGCAGCGCCTTCATGCCGTAGAACGAGAAGCGCTCCCACATCTCGGTGAAGAAGCAGACGAAAACGCCCTTGGGATGGCCGAGGAAATCCGCGTGTGGCGCGGCGGCACGTGCGATGGCGGCGGGCATGGCCGGGCGTCCCGGTGGCGAAGGCGCGAGTATAGGCGCGTGATGCGATCGGGGGATCGCGATGCGCGCGGGTGACGCAGGGTCCGTTTCGCGGCTAGGATCGCTGCGCCGGTGTGTGCCTTGACGATCGGGTGACCACTACTCGACAGGGGAGACGACGATGGTCCGCAAGGGACTGCTTGGCATTTGTGTGGCGCTGACGTGCGCCGTGGGCATGGACGTACGCGCGCAGGTCGACCTGGCGCCGTTCGTCGCGGAAGACAATATCCAGAACATCAAGATTTCGCCGACCGGGGCCTATCTTGCGGCGACATTGCCGAATGAGGGACGTACCGTCATTGCGGTACTCGGTCGGTCCGATCGCAAGGTGGTCGGCAGCTTTGCCTTGCCCAAGAACACCCATATCGCGGATTTCTGGTGGGCCGCGGATGACCGCCTGCTGTTCAGTCTGAGCGAACAGTGGGGTGCGCGTGATTTTCCGCAACCGACCGGCGAGCTGTATGCAATGAACGTCGATGGCAGCCGCGCACAGTTGCTGGTCGGCCAGCGCGTACGTACCGAAACATTGGGCACCAACATCCGCACCGGCCCGAAGGAAGAGCGGGTCTTCGCGTGGCCGATCGACATGCTGCGCGACGACCCCCGGCATATCCTCGTCGGCATCTCGCCGTTCAGCGGCGATGCGTTCACCCGCGTGGACCGGATGGACATCCAGTCAGGTCGACGCTCGACCGTGGCGACGGTGCCGGTGCCGCGCGCCGACTTCGTCACCGACAACAGCGGCGAAGTACGCTTCGCCCGAGGCTCGCGCGGCGACAATCTGAGCGAGCTCTACTACCGGGACGCACGCGGCAGCGACTGGCGGTTGATCAACCGCGAAAGCGACTCCGGACGGGTCGAGACGCCGCTCGGATTCTCGGAGGACGGCACGACCGCGTATCTGCAGGCCACCCAACCCACGGGTCCCGATGCGATCGTCGCGTTCGACGTGGCCTCCGGCGAAAAGCGCGACGTGCTGCGCGACGCGGTCCGTGATCCCGAAGTGCTGTATCGCCCCGGCACCTCCATCCCGGTCGGCGCGCGCTTCCCCGGCGCGCCACCGCGCACGGTGATGTTCGACGAGACCTCCGAGGACGCCAGGTTCCAGCGCATGCTGGCCGAGGCGTTTCCGGGGCACGCCGTCGAGGTGGCATCGGCGACGCGCGATGCCGGCAACAAGCTGCTGCTCGCGACCAGCGACGTCGATCCCGGCAGCTTTTATACCTACGACGCCGGGCTGAAGAGCGCCGATTTCGTGCTGGGCCGTCGCGACCAGGTCGATCCCGAGCGCATGGCGACGATGCAGCCGATCGCGCTGCCGGCGCGCGACGGTCTGCAACTGCACGGCTGGCTGACCCGACCGAAGGATGCGGCGGCAGGACAGGCGCTGCCGCTGGTCTTGCTGCCCCACGGCGGTCCGTTCGGCATCGTCGACGAATGGGACTTCGACAGCGACACCCAGCTGCTCGCGCAGGCGGGCTATGCGGTGCTGCGGCTCAACTTTCGCGGCTCGGGCGGCTATGGGCGCAGCTTCCAGCAGGCGGGCGCGCGGCAGTGGGGCGGCACGATGCAGGACGATCTGACCGACGCGACCCGCTGGGCGATCGCGCAGGGCCATGCGGATCCGCAGCGGATCTGCATCTACGGCGGCAGTTACGGCGGTTATGCCGCATTGATGGGCGTCGCCAAGGAACCCGACCTCTACCGGTGCGCCGTGGGCTACGTGGGCGTCTACGATCTGCAGATGATGCGCAGCGACAACGGCCGCGTCGCGCGGTGGACGCGTACCTGGTCCGACGAGTGGGTCGGCGATGACACGCAGCAGCTCGCCGACGCGTCGCCGAACCGGATCGCCGACCGGATCAAGGCGCCGGTGCTGCTGGTCGCGGGCGGCGAGGACGAAGTCGCGCCGGTCGAGCACACTCAGCGCATGGAGCGTGCATTGCGCAGCGCCGGCGTGCCGGTCGAGACCATGTACGTCAAGAACGAGGGCCACGGCTTCTACCAGCCCGAGAACAAGCGGGCCTATTACACCAAGCTGCTCGACTTCCTCGCCACGCACCTGGGCGGTGAACGCGCCGCGCAGTGAGGGACGCCGGCGCCGCTTTGCCAGCATCGCGGCGCCGGCCTACCATTCGGGCTCTTTGTACGGAGCCCTGCCATGTCCCTGCGCCTTGCGCTGTTGCCGTTGTGCCTGCTCGCCGCATTGCCGGCCGTCGCCCAGGACCGTGAGGCCGCGCGCGGGCTCGACGTTCGCGATCTGGTCAAGCTGGACCGCGTGTCCTCACCGCTGCTGACCGCAGATGGTCGCCAGCTGGTGTTCGCCCAGCGGGCCCTGGACTTCGAGTCCGGCAAGGCGGAGACCGCGCTCTATGCACGCAACCTGCTGACGCGCGACATGGCGCCGCCGAAGCGGATCACGCCGGCCGGCTGGAACGTCAGCGCACCGGCGCTGTCGCCGGACGGCCAGACGGTGTATTTCCTCAGCGGCAAGAACGGCACGGCGCAGCTCTATGCGATGCCGATCGCCGGCGGCGCCCCGCGCCAGCTGACGGATCTGGCGATCGACATCACCAGCTACCAGCTCTCGCCCGAGGGCGCGCGCGTGGCCTTCAGCGCCGACACCTTCGGTGACTGCGCGGCCGATCTCGCATGCACGAAGCAGCGTCACGCCGAACGCAAGGACGCCAAGGCCAGCGGCGTGGTCTACGACCAGCTCTTCGTACGCCACTGGGATACCTGGAAGGACGGCACGATGAGCCGTCTGTTTGTCGCCGACCTCCCGGCCGCACGGGGCCGCGCGGTCACGACGGTGCGCGCGCTGGGCCACACGCTCGACGGCGACATCCCGTCCAAGCCCTTCGGCGGCGCCGAGGACTACACCTGGGCGCCGGACGGCCGCTCGGTCGTCGCCAGCGTCAAGGTGGCCGGGCGCGAGGCGCCGTGGTCGACCAACTTCGACCTCTACCGCATCGATGCGGTGGGCGAGGCGGCGCCGGTGAATCTCACCAGCGCCAACCCCGCATGGGATACCGGCCCGGTCTTCAGCGAGGACGGCGCGACGCTGTTCTATCGCGCGATGAAACGCCCCGGCTTCGAGGCAGACCGCTACGCGCTGATGGCGATGGACGTCGCCAGCGGCCAGGCCCGCGAAATCGCGCCGCAGTGGGACCGTTCGCCGAGCAGCGTCACGCCGTCCGCCGACGGCCGCGTGCTGTACGTCGCCGCGCAGGACACCGGCGAGTACCCGCTGTTCCGCGTCGACGTCGCCAACGGCGAAGTCACGAAGCTCATAGCGGATGGCTCGATCTCCTCGTTCGCGATCGCGGGCGACACCGTCGCGCTGACCCGCAACTCGATCCAGAGCGGCGACACGCTCTACACCGGTTCGCTGCAGTCGCTGGGCGCCGATGCGCAGCTGCGCCAGATCACGCCGACCGCGGCCGAGCGCCTGCCCGATGTCGCGTTCGGCGACTACGAGCAGTTCTCGTTCAAGGGCGCCGGCAACGAGACTGTCTACGGCTACGTGGTCAAGCCGTGGAACTACCAGGAAGGCCAGACCTATCCGGTCGCGTTCCTGATCCACGGCGGCCCGCAGGGCAGCTTCGGCAACGGCTGGAGCTACCGATGGAATCCGCAGACGTATGCGGGGCAGGGCTATGCGGTGGTGATGGTCGATTTCCACGGCTCGACCGGCTACGGCCAGGCCTTCACCGATGCCATCAGCGGCGACTGGGGCGGCAAGCCGCTCGAGGATCTGCAGAAGGGCTGGGCCGCCGCGCAGGACAGGTACGCGTTCCTCGACGGCGACCGCGCCTGCGCGCTCGGCGCGAGCTACGGCGGCTACATGATCAACTGGATCGCCGGCAACTGGTTCGATCGTCGCGGCAACGCGCCGTTCAAGTGCCTGGTCAATCACGACGGCGTGTTCGACACGCGCTCGATGGGCTACGTGACCGAGGAACTCTGGTTCACCGAATGGGAGAACAAGGGCACGCCGTTCGACCAGCCGAAAAACTACGAGCGCTGGAACCCGGTCGACCACGTCGCGAACTGGAAGGTGCCGATGCTGGTCGTGCAGGGCGAGAAGGACTACCGCGTGCCTGTGGACCAGGGCCTGTCGACGTTCACTGCGCTGCAGCGCAAGGGCATCGAGTCGAAGCTGCTGTACTTCCCGGACGAGAACCACTGGGTCCTGCAGCCGCACAACAGCGTGCTGTGGCACGACACCGTCAACGCCTGGCTCAAGCAGCACATTGGCGAGTAAACGGCACTGAGCGGACGGCCGGCGCAAGCCGGCCGTTCTGCGTTGCATCCAGGCATCCAACCGGAGTACCGCCATGATGGCGCCCGAAACCCTCGACACCTCCACCGCGCTGATCACCAGTGACATCGTGATGTTCGGCCTGCTGGCCGCGACGCTGGGCGCGATCTTCTGGCTGGCCAGCGGGCCGACGCCGTTCTGGAAGAAGTTCTTCACCTGGGTGCCGGCGCTGCTGCTGTGCTACTTCGTGCCGGCGTTCTACAACACCGTCGGCCTGATCGACGGCGAGAACAACAGCCTCTACAACCCGATCGCCAGCCGCGTGCTGCTGCCGGCGGCGCTGGTGCTGCTGACGTTGTCGATCGATCTCAAGGGCATCGTCAGGCTCGGGCCGAAGCTGCTGTTCGTGTTCGTCGCCGGCACCGTCGGCATCGTGCTGGGCGCGATCGTCTCCTTCCAGGTCATGGAGTGGGTGCACCCGCCGGCCGTGGCCGGCGATACCTGGAAGGGCATGGCAGCGCTCGCCGGCAGCTGGATCGGCGGCGGCGCCAACATGGTCGCGATGCGCGAGGTCTACGAGGTCGACGCCACACTGTTCGGCCAGTTCGCCGTCGTCGACGTGGCAATGGCCAGCGCGCTGATGGCGACGCTCCTGTTCCTCGCCAACCGCTCGGCGCAGATCGACGCGCGCTCGGGCGCCGACACCCGCGCGATCGACGAGATGAAGGCGCGGATCGCCGCCTACGAGGCCCAGAACGCGCGCATCCCGACGCTGACCGACCTGATGGTCATCATCGCGGTGGCCTTCGGCCTCGTCGCCCTGGCGCATGCGATCTCCAACCCGCTGGCGGCATGGTTCGCGCGCTACGCCTGGTCGGCGCGTTTCAGCCTCGACTCGGCCTTCGTCTGGGTCGTCGTGATCTCGACGCTGGCCGGCCTGCTGCTGAGCTTCACCCGCGCGCGCCGGCTCGAGAGCGCGGGTGCCTCGAAGATCGGCACGGTGTTCCTGTACTTCCTGATCGCCTGCATCGGCATGCAGATGGATTTCCTCAAGCTGGCCGACCGCCCCGAACTGCTCGCCATCGGCGTGATCTGGATGGGCGTGCACGTGCTGGTGATCTGGGGCGCGGCGCGGCTGGTACGCGCGCCGATGTTCTACGTCGGCGTCGGCTCGATGGGCAATGTCGGCGCCGCCGCGTCCGCGCCGGTGATCGCCGCGGCTTTCCACCCGTCGCTGGCGCCGGTGGGCGTGCTGCTGGGCACGGTGGGCTATGCGACCGGCACGCTGATCGCGTATTTCGTCGGGCAGATCCTGCGGGTCATGGCGGGGCAGTAACGCGCCGGCCTTTGCGGCCATGTGCGCGCCGCCCATCCGGCGGCGTCACACAGCGTCGGGGCGATCCTTCAACCCGGACCGCGTCGCCGATGCGACGCGCAGCGGCGCGTCGCGTCGCTTTCTGACGCGGGGTGTCGGCCTTGTCTGCGCCGATGGAATGAGAATCCCGTCACGACGCGACTGGCGATGCTGGCACGCGAATTGCGGAATGGTGTGCCGTTCTGACAGAGGCCACCGATCGTGCAGCAGGGAACCATGGAGCAGGTCGTCCGCATGGGCGAGCGTGGGCAGGAGACCGCCGCGCGTATCGACGTCGACACGATCCGGCAGGAGTTCGAACGCGTCCAGGGCCGCGCCCGCGGCGTCACGATGCTGCTGCTGTCGACGGCCGACGGCCGCGCGGTGACCGAGTGGTCGCACGCGCGCCTCGATCCGCGCCGCGTCGCGGCGATGACCAATTCCTTCCTGACCCTGGGCGAGACGCTGGCCAAGGAAATCGGCATGACGTCGGCCGACCACGCGACGATCTCGACCGTCCACGGCAGTCTCGTCGTGATCCGGATCCACGGCGCCCGCGCCTACACGCTCGCCGCGATGGGCGGCCAGGAAGCAACGCTCGCCGTGCTGCTGTTCGCGGCGCGCGAATGCGCCACCCGGATCCGCGCGCTGCTCTGAGCGCCGCTCCACCCCGTTTCCGCAGGCGTGCCGCCTTCCCGGCGACGCGTCCGCATCCGCGCTCCCTCCACCCACTCGATAGACAAGGACATCACATGGCCGGCAATTTCAGTCTCGATCAGCTCAACGGCATCACCGGTTTCATCGGCGCGGCCCTGGTCGACAGCGACAGCGGCATGGCACTCGGCACGCTCGGCGGCGGCAGCCTCGATCTGGACGTGGCGGCGGCCGGCAACACCGAAGTCGTGCGCGCCAAGCGCAACGTGGCCAAGATGCTGGGCATGACCGACCGGATCGAGGACATCCTGATCACGCTCGACCACCAGTACCACATGATCCGCCCGCTCGAGAGCAACGAGGCGCTGTTCCTCTACGTCGTCCTCGACCGCGCCAAGTCCAACCTCGCGATGGCCCGGCACGAGCTGAAGTCGTTCGAGCGCACGCTCGACTTCAAGTAACCCCGCCCGCTGCACGCGGCTCCGGTCTCCGCCGTCATCGGCGGGGATCGTCTCGTTGGCTCCCGTCCCGATGACCACGCCCAGATTTCTCCAAGCACGGATCGCCTCGGCGGGGCTCGACCTGTTGCACATGACCCGCCTGAAGGTCGCCTGCTCGCTGCTGATGGCCGAGCGGGTCTCGGCCGACCTGCTGACCTGGCCGGATTCCGACGTCCGCCTGCTGATCGCCAACGTCGACGACGCCCACGGCCACGCCGCCGCGGCCGAGGGGCGCGACGCCGGCATCGCCGTGGTGCGCATCGCCCGGCAGCTCGACGACGACCGCGACGGGCTGCGTCACGGCGCCACGGTCAAGGAACTGTTCGAACGCCTGCGCGACACGCTGCTGGACGTGGCGCCGGTCACCGACGCGGTGGCGGCCGTCGCGCCTGCGCCGGTCGCGGCCCCGGTGGAGGCGACGCTGTTCGATCACCTCGCCGCGCGCGACGCGTCCATGCTGCTGGAACGCGACGGCGTGCGCGTCGCGATCGATCCCCGCGCGGGCCTGCTGTACCCGCCGACGACGGACGACGCCCCGTCCGTGCTCGCGCGCGCCGGCGCGCAGCCGGGCTGGCAACCCGTGGCGATGCTGTCGGGGACGTTCGATCCCGCCGCGCTCGGCCTGGGTGCCGGCGTCCCGCTGGACGCCTTCGTCTGGCGCGCGGCGATCGCGAGCGGTCCTGCCTTGACCCGGGTGCCGGCCGCCCAGCGGCTCGCGCTGCGGGCTTGGCCCGATGTCGACGTGGCGACGCTGCCTTTGCCGTGGCTGCTGCCGATCGCCTGCCTGCTGCAGCACAGCTGGACGCGGCAGTCGCTCGCCCGGGCCACCGGGCTCGGCCTGGAGGACGCGACGCGCATCCTCGCCGCGGCGAAGTGCAGCGGGCTCGCCGTCATCGATACCCGGCCCGTCGCCCCGGTCGCGGTCCCGCGTCCGGCGGAGATCGCGGCTGCGCCCGCACGCGGGTTCCTGGCGCGCGTCGCGCGCCGGTTCGGAATGCAATTCGGAGGAAGCCGTGGCTAATGTCACTACCAAGCTGGTGTTCGTCGGCGACATGGGGGCGGGCAAGACGACCGCGATCCGCGCCATCTCGGACCAGGAGCCCATCAGCACCGAAATGCCGCTGAGCGACGACGCCACGTCGGAGAAGACGCACACGACGGTCGCGCTCGACTACAGCTCGATCGAACTCGACAGCGGCGAGCTGCTGCACGTCTACGGCGTGCCCGGTGGTCGCCGAAGGGGCGATGGGGATCATCGTGCTGGTCAACGCGCAGACGCCCGATCGCATCGAGAGCGCCGACGTGCTGTTGCGGCGCTTCCGCGAACTCGCGCCGCAGGCCTGCTTCGCCGTCGGCGTGACGCGGACCGACCTGACCGGCGATTTCACCCTGTCGGTATTCCGCGACGCGCTGCTCGCGCGCGGCTGGAAGATTCCCGTGCTGCGGGTCGATGCGCGGCAGCCGGCCCAGGTCGACTTCCTGGTCAAGGCGCTGCTGTCGTACCAGTACGCGGAAGGGCTCGCCCCGACGCCCTGACCCGCGGGCGTCAACGGCCTGCGGATGCTGCAGGGGATGCCGATCCAGCGACGCCTCCCGGTCCGCCGCGCATGTCCCATGCCCATCGCGATCCCGTCGCGGGCGGCGCGGACCCACCCGGAAAAAAACGCGCCACCAGGGCGCGTTTTCGTTTCTGGTCCAGCCGTCCGCTCAGCAGCAGCGGAATCCGCTGCGTCCGCCGAAGCGGGCTTCCTGGCGTTCGCGGAAGAACGTCTTGTAGTCCATCGGTTCGCGGTCGGGATGTTTCTCGAGCACGTGCCGGACGTAGTTGTCGTAATCCGGCACGCCGCAGCACAGGCGCGCGGTCTGCACGACCCGGCGCCACACCCGCTTGTGCGTGGCGAAGTAGGCGACCGGGACGAGCGCCCCGGCCATCAGCGTCGCCCTCCGGCAGCGACGCGGCTCACAGCCACGCCTGCTGCTGTTCGGGCGTCAGTTCGACGTAGGGCGATTCGCGGACCGTCGGCTGCGCGCTGCGGCGGGCGCGCAGGATCGCGCGGACCGCGAAGAACAGCGTGCTGAAGACCACGAACAGGAACAGGCCCGTCCGGCCGGCGTTGACGTAGCCGTTGATCACCAGCTGGCGCATCTGGCCGCCGCTCTTGGCCGCACCGAGCAGTTCGCCGTTCGCGATCGCCGCCTGGTAGTGGCGCGACTGGGCGAGGAAGCCCAGCGCCGGCTTGGGGTCGAACAGCTTGATCAGGCCGGCGTAGGTCGTGCAGATCAGCAGCCAGACCGCCGGCACGACGGTCACCCACGCGTAGCGGCCCTTCTTCATCTTGAACAGCACCACCGTGCACAGCATCAGCGCGATGCCCGCGAGCATCTGGTTGGCGATGCCGAACAGCGGCCACAGCGTGTTGATGCCGCCGAGCGGATCCACCACGCCCTGGTAGAGAAAGTAGCCCCACAGCGCGACGCAACCGGCGGTGCCGATGAAGTTGGCGGTCCACGACTCGGTCTTGCGCAGCACCGGCACGAAGTTGCCGAGCAGGTCCTGCAGCATGAAACGGCCGGCGCGCGTGCCCGCATCGACGGCGGTCAGGATGAACAGCGCTTCGAACAGGATGGCGAAGTGGTACCAGAACGCCATCATGCCGTCGCCGCCGGGAATCGCGTCATGCAGGATCACCGCGATGCCGACGGCCAGCGTCGGTGCGCCACCGGCGCGCGAGATGATCGAGCCTTCGCCGATGTCGCGCGCGGTCTGTGCCAGCACTTCGGGCGTGATCACGAAGCCCATCTGGCTGACGGCCGCGGCCGCGCTCTGCACGTCGGTGCCGAGCACGGCGGCCGGGCTGTTCATCGCGAAGTAGATGCCCGGATCGAGAATCGAGGCCGCGACCAGCGCCATGATCGCCACGAACGATTCCATCAGCATGCCGCCGTAGCCGATGTAGCGGGCATGGCCTTCGTTGGCGAGCAGCTTGGGCGTGGTGCCCGACGCGATCAGCGCGTGGAAGCCGGAGACCGCGCCGCAGGCGATGGTGATGAAGAGGAACGGGAACAGGCCGCCCTTCCACACCGGACCGTCGCCGCTGCTGGCGAACTCGGTGAACGCCGGCATCTTCAGCGACGTGACTTCCGGGCTGGCGATGACGATGCCGATGGCCAGCGCGACGATCACGCCGATCTTCAGGAACGTCGACAGGTAGTCGCGCGGCGCGAGCAGCAGCCACACCGGCAGCACCGCGGCGACGAAGCCGTAGCCGATCAGCATCCAGGTGATCTGGATACCGGTGAAGGTGAAGGCCGGACCCCAGTAGGGATCCGCGCCGACCTTGCCGCCGAACCAGATCGCGAACAGCAGCAGGGCGATGCCGACGCCCGAGATCTCGCCGATCTTGCCGGGCCGGATGTAGCGCATGTACACGCCCATGAAGATCGCGATGGGCATCGTCGCGATCACCGTGAACATGCCCCAGGGGCTTTCCGCCAGCGCCTTGACGACGATCATCGCCAGCACCGCCAGGATGATGATCATGATCATGAAGGCGCCGAACAGCGCAATCGTGCCGGCGACCGGTCCCATCTCCTCGCGCACCAGATCGCCGAGCGAACGGCCGTTGCGGCGCGTCGACACGAACAGGACCATGAAGTCCTGCACCGCGCCCGCCAGCACCACGCCGACGATCAGCCACAGCATGCCGGGCAGGTAGCCCATCTGCGCGGCGAGCACCGGACCGACCAGCGGACCGGCGCCGGCGATCGCGGCGAAATGGTGGCCGAACAGCACGTTCTTGTTGGTCGGCACGTAGTCCAGACCGTCGTTGTTGACGTGCGCGGGCGTGGCCCGGCGCGGGTCGAGGCCCATCACCTTGTCGGCGATGAAGAGGCTGTAGTAGCGGTAGGCCACCAGGTAGATCGACACCGCCGCGACGACGATCCACAGCGCGCTGATCTGCTCGCCCTGGCGCAGGGCGATCACGCCCAGACAGGTCGCGCCCAGCAGCGCCACCGCGCCCCAGAGGGCATGTTTTGCAACACCGTTCATAGCTCAGCCCTCGTTGATGGCGCGAAGCGTCGCGCCGTCGCCCGACACCGTCAACGGGATTTTTCGCATGCCGCGTCGAACGACGCTTGTTATATAGCGAGCCCTCGCAGGGATACCCATAAAAACAAGTACATGCGCGCACGCGCGCGACGTTCGCGCGCGGATCAGACTTTAGTCGTAGCCGGGGGACTTATCGTCCCCGCAGGGGTTCCCTCCCTGTCCCCCAGCGGCGATCCTTCCTGCATGGCGGTGTTCCCACCGCGGCAAGTGCAGGGGAGGTGCGACAGATGAATGCGATCATTTTGCTCGTCGTCGGTCTGACGATCATGGCGCTCGGTTATTTCTTCTACTCGAAGTTCATCGCCGAGAAGATCTACCGGCTCGACGCCGAGTTCCGGACTCCGGCGCACACGCTGCGCGACGGCGTGGACTACGTGCCGACCAACAAGTTCGTCCTGTGGGGCCACCACTTCACGTCGGTCGCCGGCGCGGCGCCGATCGTCGGACCTGCGATCGCGGTCATCTGGGGCTGGGGCCCCGCATTCCTCTGGGTGGTGTTCGGCACGGTGTTCTTCGCCGGCATGCACGACTTCGGCGCCCTGTGGGCCAGCGTCCGCAACAAGGGCCAGTCGATGGGCATGCTCAGCGGCAGCTACATCGGCCGCCGCGGGCGCAACCTGTTCCTGGTGGTGATCTTCCTGCTGCTGCTGATGGTCAACGCCGCGTTCGCGGTCGTGATCTCGAACCTGCTGGTCTCCACGCCGACCTCCGTGATCCCGGTCTGGGGCGCGATCGTGGTCGCGCTGCTCATCGGCCAGGCGATCTACCGCTTCAAGATGGGCCTGCTGTGGCCGTCGATCATCGGCGTCGCCGTGCTGTACGCGCTGATCTGGCTCGGCAGCCTGTATCCGATCGTGCTGCCCGAGACGGTGCTGGGCATGAGCGCGAATTCCACGTGGATCGTGCTGCTGTTCCTCTACGCCGGCATCGCCTCGCTGTTGCCGGTGTGGGTGCTGCTGCAGCCGCGCGACTACATCAACGGCCTGCAGCTGTTCGTCGGCCTGGGCATCCTCTACGCCGCGGTGCTGATCGCCTCGCCGACCATCGTCGCGCCGGCCTTCAACACGGCGGTGCCGGCGGGCACCCCGAGCATCGTGCCGCTGCTGTTTGTCACCATCGCCTGCGGCGCGATCTCCGGCTTCCACGGCATGGTCGCCTCCGGCACCACGTCCAAGCAGCTCGACAAGGAAACCGACGCACGCTTCGTCGGCTACTTCGGCGCGGTCGGCGAGGGCATGCTGTCGCTGGCGGCGATCATCTGCTGCACCGCAGGCTTCGCCACGCTGGTCGACTGGGAAATGGTCTACAGCAGCTTCGGCAGCGGCAACGTCACCGCGTTCGTCAACGGCGGTGAAGCGCTGATCTCGGCCGGGCTGGGCCTGCCGCAGAACCTCGGCTCCACGTTGCTGGCGACGATGGCGATCCTGTTCGCCGCCACCACGATGGACACCGGCCTGCGTCTGCAGCGCTTCGTCGTGCAGGAAGCGGCCGAGCTGGCCGGCTTCAAGGTCGGCACGATCCTCGGCACCGTGATCGCGCTGGCCGTCTGCCTGGCACTGGCCTTCGGCGCCGGCAGCGGCGGTAGCGGTGGCATGGTGATCTGGCCGCTGTTCGGCACCACCAACCAGCTGCTGGCGGCGCTGACCCTGGCGATCATCACCGTCATCCTGATCCGCAAGGGCCGCAATCCCTGGCTGACCGGCATCCCGATGGTGTTCCTGATGATCATGTCGGTCTACGCGCTGGTCGTGCAGCTGGGCACGTTCTACAACGACGGCAAGTGGCTGCTGCTGGGTATGGACATCGTCATCCTGGTCGCCGCGGTGTGGGTCGCCTTCGAGGCCGCGGTCGCGATGCGCCAGGGCCGCGAGGGCCGCGACCTGGTCGAAGAGAAGTGACCGGGCCGGGCGCACCCGTGGCGCCCGGCGTGCTCGCCCGCCTGTCGGCGGGCCTGCGCGAGTTCTACATGGCGCCGTACCGGCGCACCTTCGCCCGCGCCCAGCGCGACGAGGAAGACCTGTTCATGCTGATGGTCTTCTCCGAATCGCTGGGCGTGCCGAACCCGGCGACCTATTACACGCTGGAGCTGATGCCGGCGATGTACGACCGCTTCCACGCCTGGCACCGGCGCATGGGCATGGAGCGCTCGCCGCTGGACCACATCGGGTGCTGCTGACGCTCGCCGCCGCGCGCCGGGTGCTGTTCTTCGGCGGCAAGGGTGGCGTCGGCAAGACCACGATGGCCTCGGCGGTCGCGCTGGCGCAGGCGGAAGCCGGCCGCCGGGTGTTGCTGGTCTCGACCGATCCCGCCCACAACCTCGGCCATCTGTGGGCGCGGCCGGTGGGCGCGACGCCGGTCCGCGTCGCGCCCAACCTCGATGCGCTGGAGCTGGATCCCGACGCGACCGTCGACGCGCATCTGGCCGAAGTCGGCGGCGCGCTGCGGCGGATGATGCCGCCGCACCTGGCCGGCGAGGTCGACAAGCACATGGCGCTGTCTCGCGACGCGCCCGGCATGCACGAAGCCGCCCTGCTGGAGCGGATCGCCGAACTCGTCGACACCGGCCTGCAGGCGCACGATCTGGTGGTCTTCGACACCGCGCCGTCCGGCCACACCGCGCGCCTGATGGCGTTGCCGGAAATGATGTCGGCGTGGACCGAAGGCCTGCTGCACCGGCAGGCGCGTAGCGAGCGCTTCGGCGGTCTGCTGCAGGGACTGGGCGGTGACGACGGCGTCGCCCAGCGTGCGCTGGGCGGTGAGGCGCGGACCGATTCGGCGGGCGAGCGCGACCAGCGCATCCGCCAGCTGCTGCATCGCCGCCGGCACCGCTTCGAACACCTGCGCAGCGTGCTGTCGGATGCCGCCACGACAGCCTTCGTCGCCGTGCTCGCCGCCGAGCGGCTGCCGGTGCTCGAGACCATCGAGCTCGAAACGCAGCTGCGACGCGCGGGCATCGTCGTCGCGGGCCTCGTCGTCAACAAGCGGGCGCCCGGCGATGCGGGCGAGTTCCTCGCGCGGCGTCGCCAGCAGGAGGACGACTACCTGCGCATGCTCGGCGACGCATTGCCCGGCATTCCCGTGCAGGAAATTCCGCTGCAGGCGGTGGAGGTCACCGGGCACGCGGCGCTGTCGCGCTTCGCCGCCCTGCTGTGACCGTGCCGCCGCTCAGAGCCAGCGTGCGCGCTTGAACATCCGGTAGAGCAGGACCATGACCACGCCCACGCCGCCGATCAGCAGCGGGTACGCGTAACGGTCGTCGAGCTCGGGCATGTCGTGGAAATTCATGCCGTACCAGCTGGTGATCAGCGTCGGCGCGGCCAGCAGGGCGGCCCAGGCGCCGAGTTTCTTGACGATCTCGCCCTGGGTCAGCGTCACCAGCGCCTGGTTGACGCCCAGCGCGGTGCCGAGGATGTCGCGGATCGCATCGATGGTCTCGTTGATGCGCACCGAGTGGTCGAGCACGTCGCGGATGTAGAGCTTGGCCTCGGCCGGAATCAGCGGGCTGCTGCTGCGCACCAGTTGCGACAGCACGTCCTGCAGCGGCGTCACCGCGACGCGCATGTAGGTCAGTTCGCGCTTGAGCTGGTAGAGCCGGATCACGATGCCGCGGTGGAACTGCTCGCTGATGATGTCTTGTTCGAGCGCATTGAGCGTCGCCTTGAAGTCGTCGACGATCGGCAGGTAGTTGTCGACGATCGCGTCGAGCACCGCGTACAGCGCCGCAGGCGCGCCCATGTCCAGCAGTTCCGCTTCGCGTTCGACGCGCTGGCGCGCCGGCGCGTACGACAGCGACGCGCCGTGACGCACGGTCACCAGATAGCGTGCGCCGAGGAAGATATGGGTCTCGCCGTAGGCGATGCGCTCGTCGATCGCCTGCGCGGTATTGGCGACGATGAACAGCGAATCGCCGTAGGCCTCGATCTTCGGCCGCTGGTGCGCCTTGCCCGCATCCTCGATCGCCAGATCGTGCAGGCAGAACTCGCCCTGCAGTTGCGCCAGCACGTCGGCGGCGGGCTCGAACAGGCCGATCCAGACGAAGCTGCCGTCGTCGACGGCGAGCACGTCGCTGATGTCGTCGAGCAGGATGTCGCGCTTGCCCTCGGGGCCGTAGACCGCGCAGTTGACCACGCAGGTGGGATTGGCGGTATCGGCGGCGGGCACGGAATCGGGAGAGGTCTGCATCACGTCATCGTCCGCCAGCGGACGCGCTCGGACAAGCACCGACGTCTGCCAGGCGCGCGCTCGCGCGCCATGGGGCTGCAGCAGAAACGCCGCGTCGCGCGCGAGCGCGCGCCGACAGGTCAATGCGCGACGAAACGCACTGCGTGTCCGCCGCCCGAGGCCATCGCGATCGACAGCGTGTCGCTGGAGCCGACCTCACGCGATTCGATCGCGATCGCATGCGGATCCGTGCGCCAGCCCGCGCCGTCGCCGTCGCGGTAGATCTGCGCGGTGTAGCGGCGGCCGGGTTCGAGGAAGTCCAGCGGCAGGGCGACTGTGCGCGGAGTGTCGTCCGTCACCGCGCCCAGGAACCAGTCGTCGCCGCCACGTTCGCGCCGCGCGATCACCGCGAACTCGCCGATCGCGCCGTCGAGCGCGCGCGTTTCTTCCCAGTCCACCGGCACGTCGCGGACGAACTGGAACGCCTCGGGCCGCGATTCGTAGTGTTCGAGCAGATCGGCCGCCATCTGCAGCGGGCTGTAGATCACCACGTACAGCGCCAGCTGCTTGGCCAGCGTCGTCGCCATCGGGGTGCCGGACTTGGTGTCCATGCCGAAGATACCGGGGGTGAAGTCCATCGGCCCGGCGAGCAGGCGCGTGTAGACCAGCGTCGCCTCGTGTTCCGGCGGATTGCCCGGTTGGCCCCAGGCGTTGTATTCCATGCCGCGCGCGCCTTCGCGGGTGACCAGGTTCGGGTACGTGCGGCGCAGGCCGGTGTCCTTGACCGGCTCGTGCGGATTGACGCTGATGTGCTGCGCCGCCGCGGTCTCAACCACTTTCTGGTGGTGACGCACCATCGCCTGGCCTTCGTGCCAGGCGTAGTGCAGCACGCCGTCATCGCCCCGCACCTTGGCCTGACCGGCGTCGGCGACGTAACCGGTCTTGACCGCCTGCACGCCGAGGCGGCCGTAGAGCGCCATCGCGTCGTCGAGCTGCGCTTCGTAATGCGCCGCATGGCCCGAGGTTTCGTGATGGCCGATCAGGGTCACGCCTTTCTCGCGCGCGTGGCGGGTGACCGCTTCGATGTCGAAATCGGGGTAGGGCCGGGTGAAGCTGAAGGTCTCGCCGTTGCCGAACCAGTCGCCGTCCCAGCCGACGTTCCAGCCTTCGACCAGCACGCCGCCGATGCCGTTCGCCGCGGCGAAGGCGATGTGCCGGAGCGCGTGCGCGGTGGTCGCGCCGTGCTTCGGGCCGGACGCCCAGGTCTTGCGGTCGAGGTGCATTTCCCACCAGATGCCGACGTACTTCATCGGCCGCACCCACGACACGTCGCCGAGCGCGTTGGGCGCGTTGAGGTGGAGGATCAGGCCCGATTCGACCAGGCCGCCGGCGCGGTCACTGATCTGGATCGTGCGCCAGGGCGTCGCGAACGGCGTGGCGACCTCGGCCTTGGCCGCGCCGATGCCGGGCGTCAGCGCGGCTTTGAAGCGCCGGCCTTCCGCGCGCGTGAGATTCATACCCGCGTAGTCGACCAGCGCCGCCTCGTGGATCGACAGGTGCAGGCCGTCACCGGTTCGCAGCGTGATCGGCGTCTGCGCCAGGCCGACTTCCTCGACCGGGGTGCGATGGTAGATGTATTCCTCTCGGTTCCATTCGAATGCGGGAATCCACCACGCGTTGGCCGCATCGGCGATGTCGAATTCGGTCAGCTCCTCGGCGATCGACAGGCGCTCCAGCCCCGGCTGCGTCGGCACGTCGTAACGAAAGCCGACGCCGTCGTCGAACACGCGGAACACCACGTCGAAGCGGCGCTTCGGTCCCGCGGTTTCGGCCAGCGTGACGCGGAGCTCGTTGTGGTGGTCGCGCATCTGCCGACGCTCGCCCCAGGGCTGCTCCCAGCGTTCGTCGTGCGCCTGCGTGGCCTGGTCGACGATCGCCAGGTTGCGTTCGAACTTGCGCGTATCGGTGAACATCAGGCCCAGGCGCGACGGCGCGATGACCGGGCGTCCGTCGCGACGGACGGCGTAGCTCGCGCGGCCTTCGTTGTCGGTCGCGACCTCGACGGTGATGCGCGCATCGGGCGATGCGATGCGCGCGCTAGTGCGCGGCTCGGCAGCGGACGCGGCGAGGGTGGCGAGCGGCAGCAGGGCGGCCAGGAGTCCGGCAAGACGGTTCGACATGATGCGGCGCCCTCCCAGACGCGGTCTGTCGTGCGTTCGTCCGGATTCTTGCACGCGGATTCCACGCGCTGCGGGCGCATACGTATGCAGGGGCGCGGAGGCGCGTCGTTTGCCCAAGCCGAAAGGCCCGGCGACGCGTCAGCGCAGGCGTCGCATCCGGAATGCCAGCAGCAGCGCGACATGCACCGGCAGCAGCAGCGCCAGCCACGCGGCGTTGCGCTGCGGCAGCACCGGCAGCCAGTGCAGGAACAGCGCGGCGATCCCGCAGGCGACGAGCGCCCACAACGTCGCGACGAACAGCCGGCCCGCGGCGCGTCCCTGCGCGATGCGCCAGCCGCCGGGCAGCAGTAGCAGGCACAGCGGGTTGAACAGCAACAGGTTGTGGTTGCGCCACGCGAACCCGTGGGCCGTGCCGAACCACAGGAACAGCATCACGCCGCCGAGCAGGCCGCATGCGAGCCAGAACGGCAGGGCGACGGCCGCGACCCGGGCCGGCGCGGACCGGGCCGCGGCCAGCAGCGCAGCGGCGAGCAACAGCCCGGCCAGCAGCCACGGCCACAGGCGCCGCGCCTGCTCGACCGGTTCGGGCGCCTGCCGGTGTTCGATCAGCACGATCTCGTCGGCGACCAGCGGCGTGCCGTCGACATTGCGCGTACCGCGCAGCGCATCGGCCAGCCGCATCGGCACGAAACTGTCTTCCCACAGCGCATTGGGCCGGTCGGCCGCCGGCCCCAGGCCGACGTCGAAGCCCAGCCACATCCACGGCGCGGGCGATGCCAGCCGCACCGCATCGCTGCGGTAGGTGTTGCCGCGCGAGCGTCCCTGCAGCTGGCGACGCAGGGCGCCATCGAGCGCGCTGTCGATGACGTCGCGCACGCGCGTCGAGCAGTTGTCGGTGAAGTAGTCGTAGCGGTACTGCGCGTTCTCGGGCCGCGCGTTCTCGGCCAGCGCATCGGCGATGTGCCGGGCCTGGTCCGGCGTCAGATCGAGCCATTGCAGATTGACGCCGCGTCCGACCTGGCGGTAATACGCCAGGTCCTCGGCCAGCGGCAGCGCGACGAGCCGGTAGCGCATGTCGCCGCGGATGAAGCGGCCGACGAAATCGGGTTCGGCCGGATCGAAGAAGCCGAAGTTGTAAGACATCGGCTCGGGCAGCGCCGGATCGACGACGACCACCGCGTTGTGGCCGAAACGCTCGAAGAACACCTCGCCGGGCTGCATCGTCGCCACGCCGATCCGCAGGCCGGTTTCCGCTGCCGACGGCGATTGCGCCGCGACGGGCGCGGCGCACAGTGCCAGCAGGCAGAGCAGGGCAGTGATCCAGGACGCCACGGCGCGAGAGGCCGCGGCGCGGGACCGGCGATCAGGCGTCGGCATGCACGCTGACGTGCAGCGCGTGCAGGCGCCTCGAATCGGCATCGGTGACCCGGAACGAGAACCGGCCCAGGGTCAGCTCCTCGCCGATCTCGGGCAGGTGGCCGATCGCGCCGATGATCACGCCGCCGATGGTGTCGTACTCGTCGTCGTCGAAATCGGTGCCGAAGCGCTGGTTGAAGTCGCTGATCGGCGTCAGCGCGCTGACCGCGAACTGGCCGTCCGCCTGCGCGGCGATCAAGGCGTTCGGGTCTTCGGCGTCGTCGTGTTCGTCGTCGATCTCGCCGACGATCTCTTCGAGCAGATCCTCGATCGTCACCAGGCCGCCGACACCGCCGTATTCGTCGATGACCACGGCCATGTGGTTGCGCGACAGGCGGAACTCGCGCAGCAGCACGTTGAGTTTCTTGGATTCGGGAATCAGCACCGCGGGACGCAGCAGCGCGTGCACCGTGCCGGGCCCGTTGTCGGCGACGACGCCACGCAGCAGGTCCTTGGCCAGCAGGATGCCGAGGATCTCGTCCTTGTCCTCGCCGTGCACGGGGAAGCGCGAATGGCCGGATTCGACGACCTGCTTCATCAGCTCGAGAAAGGGCGTGTCGGCATGCAGCGCCACCATCTGCGCGCGCGGCACCATGACGTCGCCGACGGTCTTGCTGGAAATGCCGAGCGCGCCTTCGAACATGCGCAGGGTATCGGCATCGATCAGGCCATCGGCGTGGGTGTCGCGCAGCAACTCGACGAGGTCTTCGCGGTTGCTGGGCTCGCCGGAAATCGCGGAGCTCAGGCGTTCGAGCCAGCTGCGACGGCGATCCTGGGGATCGGAACTCGGGGGGGTACTACTATCGTCCTCGGACATGGTGCAAGTGTTTGATCGATAAGCGCCCACACGGGTCGCGGGAGAAGTCTATCAGGGTGGCGTAAACGCCCGTGCAGGCGGGTCCTAGGCGATGCGCAGCGGGCGCACGCAACGCGCGGCGTCAGGCGATCCGGTAGGGGTCGGTGATGCCGAGGCTGGCCAGGATCTCGCGCTCCAGCTGCTCCATCGCCTCGGCCTCCTTGTCGTCCTCGTGGTCCCAGCCCAGCAGGTGCAGCACGCCATGGACGGTCAGATGGGCGTAATGGGCCGTCAAGGGCTTGGCCTGTTCGGCGGCCTCGCGGGCGACGACCGGGGCGCAGATCACCAGATCGCCGAGCAGCGGCAGGTGGATGCCGGGCGGCAGGCCTTCCGGCAGCTCGGCAGGAAAGCTCAGCACGTTGGTCGCGTAGTCCTTGCCGCGGTAATGCCGGTTCAACGCCCGGCCCTCGTCCTCGCCGACCAGCCGGATCGCGAGGTCGGCGTCGCGGATCCGGCCGTCGAGCGCGACCGCGGCCCAGCGCCGGAAACTCGCCGCCGCCGGAACGCCCTTGCGCGGGATCGCGTAACCGACGGCGACATCGAGGCGGACGGGTCCCTGTGTCATCGCGTCTCCATCAGGCCGGGCCGGTCGCGCTGTCGCTGGCGTCGCGGCGCTCGTAGGCGCTGACGATGCGGGCGACCAGCGGATGGCGCACGACGTCGCGCGCCTCGAAGAAGGTGAAGCTGACGCCTTCGACCTCGTGCAGCACGTCGATCGCGTCGCGCAGGCCGGACTTCAGGTGCTTGGGCAGGTCGATCTGGGTCAGGTCGCCGGTGACCACCGCGGTCGAGCCGAAGCCGAGGCGGGTCAGGAACATCTTCATCTGTTCGATCGTGGTGTTCTGGGCCTCGTCGAGGATCACGAAGGCATCGTTGAGCGTGCGGCCGCGCATGTAGGCCAGCGGCGCGATCTCGATGACGTTGCGTTCCAGCAGCTTGGCGACCTTCTCCACGCCCAGCATCTCGTACAGCGCGTCGTACAGCGGGCGCAGGTAGGGGTCGACCTTCTGGCTCAGATCGCCCGGCAGGAAGCCGAGCTTCTCGCCGGCCTCGACCGCCGGCCGCACGAGGATCAGCCGCTGCACGCGCGATTCGTTGAGCGCATCGACCGCCATCGCAACCGCGAGGAAGGTCTTGCCGGTGCCGGCCGGGCCGATGCCGAAGTTGATGTCGTGGCCGGTGATCCGGTGCAGGTACTTCGCCTGGTTCGCGCCGCGGCCGCGCACGGTGCCGCGCTTGACCTTGACCGCCACGTCCTGGGGCGCGTAATCGTCGACCGGCTCGACGTTCGCATTGCTCAGGCGCAGGTTGATCGCGTGGCTGTCGAAGACCTCGGTTTCGGCTTCGCCATACAGCGCCTGCAGCAGGCGCTCGGTGCGCGACAGCAGCGCCGCATCGGGTCCGGTCACGCGGAAGATGTTGCCGCGGTTGGCGATCTCGACGCCCAGACGCAGCTCGATCTGGCGCAGATGGGCATCGAAGGGGCCGGCGAGGTTGGCGAGCCGCTCGGTATCGGCGGGCTCGAGCAGGAACGTGCGTTCGTGGGGGGTCGTCATGCGGCGGATTCTATGCGCTGGAACCGAAAGGCGGCGTTATCGGCGCGCGGCGCAACCGCAGCGTCCGAGCGGCACCACTGACGCGCGCGGTGCACGATGTTGCGCGTCCCGGCTCAGGCCGCGTCGCGCACCACGACCCGGCCGCGCAGCGAATTGCGCAGCGCGTCGGTGATCACCACGTCGACGAACTGGCCTACCAGCCGCGGATCGCCGGCGAAATTCACCGAACGCATGTTCTCGGTCTTGCCGGTCAGCTCGTTCGGATCCTTGCGCGACGGCCCTTCGACGAGCACGGTCTGCACGCTGCCGACCATGCGCTCGGAAATGCCGGCGGCATGGTCGTTGATGTGCGCCTGCAGGCGCGACAGGCGGGCGTGCTTCTCGTCCTGCGTGACCGAATCCTCGAGGTCCGATGCCGGCGTGCCCGGGCGACGCGAATAGATGAAGGAGAACGACTGGTCGAAGCCGACGTCCTCGATCAGCTTCATCGTCTTCTCGAAGTCGGCCTCGGTCTCGCCGGGGAAGCCGACGATGAAATCCGAGCTGATCGAGATGTCCGGCCGCACCGCACGCAGTTTGCGGATTTTCTGCTTGAACTCGAGTGCGGTGTAGCCGCGCTTCATCGCCGACAGGATGCGGTCGCTGCCCGACTGCACCGGCAGGTGCAGGTAGTTCGCCAGCTGCGGCACGTCGCGATAGGCGTCGACCAGCGAGTCGGAGAACTCCAGCGGATGCGAGGTCGTGAAGCGGATGCGGTCGATGCCGTCGATCTCGGCGATCGTGCGGATCAGCAGGCCTAGATCCGCGGGCGCATCGCTGGCTTCGCCCATCGGCCCGCGATAGGCGTTGACGTTCTGGCCCAGCAGGTTGATCTCGCGCACGCCCTGGCCGGCGAGCTGCACGACCTCGACCAGCACGTCTTCGAAGGGCCGGCTGACTTCCTCGCCTCGGGTGTAGGGCACGACGCAGAACGAGCAGTACTTCGAGCAACCTTCCATGATCGACACGAAGGCGCTGGGCCCGTCGGCGCGCGGCTCGGGCAGGCGGTCGAACTTCTCGATCTCCGGGAAGCTGATGTCGACCTGCGGCAGGCCGCTCTCGCGCTTGGCGCGGATCAGCTCGGGCAGGCGGTGCAGCGTCTGCGGGCCGAACACCAGGTCCACGTAGGGCGCGCGTTTGACGATCGCCTCGCCTTCCTGCGACGCGACGCAGCCGCCGACGCCGATCAGCACCGGCTTGCCGCCCTGCTTGAGCGCCTTCCAGCGGCCCAGCTGGCTGAAGACCTTCTCCTGCGCCTTCTCGCGGATCGAGCAGGTATTGACCAGCACGACGTCCGCTTCCTCGACGTTGTCGGTCAGTTCCAGACCGTCGCTGGCGGCGAGCACGTCGGCCATCTTGGCCGAGTCGTACTCGTTCATCTGGCAGCCGTGGGTCTGGATGAAAAGCTTGCCGCGGGGCGGCAGGGTGCCCGGCGCGGGCGGGGCCACAGGGGACGGGCGGGCCGGCGCAGGGCCGGCGGGAACGGGCGTGTCGTGCATGGCGACTCCGGGGCGCGGCGTTTAGGCCGGGCCGGATGGCTGGAATGGGCGGGAAGTGTAAACCGGGGCGCGGGCGGCCGCCGGCTTCCGGGAGCGCAATCAAGGACTTGGCAAGCGCCATCGAACGCGGGACACTGCCGCCGTGAAACGGGGATGGGGACTCATTGCGGCGTTGGGTGTGCTGGCGGCCTTTCCGGCCGTATCCGGCACCCTCTACCGTTGCGACACCGGCGACGGCATCCCGCAGTACGTGAGCAAGCGGATCTCGGGCGCGACCTGCGCCGTGGTGAGCCGCGGCGGCACCGGCGGCGGCAGCCGCGCCCCGACGCCGCGGGCCGCGTCGTCGGCCGCATCCACGCCGCGTGCGGCGCCGGCGAACATCGACAGCAACGCGCCGGCCACGTTCATGGGCGGCACGGCCATCGCATCGGCGACGCCCACCGTGCAGGCGGCGCCGACGCCCCGCGCGGCGACGCCCGCTCCCACGCCGCGCACATCGGGCTCGGGCCAGCGCCGGCTGCAGCAGGGCCAGGTCTACTCCTACGTCAAGGACGGCGTGCGCCACTACACCAGCGCCCGGCCGCGCGGCGCCGACGTGGCCGCGGTGCGGACGATCAACTACAGCTTCTTCGAGACCTGCTACGCCTGCGGCGCGGCGCCGGGCGTCAATTTCGGCAACGTGCGGCTCAACAACGACGCCTACCGCGACGAGGTCGCACGCGCGGCGCGCGACTTCGGCGTCGAGGAGGCGATCGTGCGGGCGATCATGCATGCCGAGTCGGCGTTCAACCCCAACGCGCTGTCGCGCGCCGGGGCCCAGGGCCTGATGCAGTTGATGCCGGGCACCGCGAAGCGGTTCGGGGTGGTCAATGCCTTCGATCCGGAGCAGAACATCCGCGGCGGCGTGGAGTATCTCGCGTGGCTGCTGAAGCGGTTCAACGGCGACCTGACGTTGGCCGCGGCCGGCTACAACGCCGGCGAAGGCGCGGTGGACCGGCACAAGGGCGTGCCCCCGTACAACGAAACCCAGCGCTACGTGGTGCGGGTCGGCACGCTCGCCGAGCGCTATCGCGGCCAGCTGGCGAGCCGCTGAGCCCGCAATCCGACGGATTCGGGGTGCGACAGATTGTCGCTGGATTCAGGCTTCCGTTACACTCGGACGTCTTTTACGGCCGTCACCCGCAATGATGGGTGTGCCGTGGCAGCCAAGCACACTTACAGCTACCGACAAAGAGATACGGAGTACCGGATGGTCGATGAAGCAGCGATCGGGCCTGGGGATCAGGGTTCCGTCAACGAAGGACGCCGCAGGTTCCTGACCGCGACCACGCTGGTCGTCGGCGCGGTGGGGGCGGGCGTCGCGGCGGTCCCGTTCATCAAGTCCTGGAATCCCAGCGCGCGCGCCAAGCTCGCGGGCGCCCCGGTCACGGTCGACATCAGCGCGCTCGAGGAAGGGCAGCGCCTGGTCGCCGAATGGCGCGGCCAGCCGATCTGGATCGTCAAGCGGTCGCAGGCGATCCTCGATGCGCTGCCGACGCTCGACGGCCAGCTCAAGGATCCCGAGTCGGAGAACGTCGACCAGCAGCCCGCGTACATCCGTGAGGCGAACCCGGAACTGCGCTCGCTGAAGCCCGACATCTCGGTGCTCGTCGGCCTGTGCACGCATCTGGGCTGTTCGCCGGAGATGGTGGCCGAGATCCGGCCTGCGCCGTTCGACGCCAACTGGAAGGGCGGCTATTTCTGCCCCTGCCACAAGTCGAAATTCGACATGGCCGGCCGCGTCTACGACGGCGTCCCGGCGCCGACCAACCTCGTGGTGCCGCCGCACTACTATGCCGACGACAACACGCTCGTCATCGGCGTCGATCCGCAGGGAGCCGCCTGACCATGGCCAACGTGTTCGTCCGCGGCGCCAACGGCGTCTTCAACTGGGTCACCGAGCGTGCACCGGCCTTGATGCCGATGTACCGCAAGCACATGACCGAGTACTACGCGCCGAAGAACTTCAACATCTGGTACATCTTCGGCGTGCTGTCGCTGGTCGTGCTGGTCAACCAGATCCTGACCGGCATCTTCCTGACGATGCACTACAAGCCGAGCGCGGCGGAGGCCTTCGCGTCGGTCGAATACATCATGCGCGACGTGGAGTGGGGCTGGCTGATCCGCTACATGCACTCCACCGGTGCGTCGCTGTTCTTCATCGTGGTCTACATCCACATGTTCCGCGGCCTGATGTACGGCAGCTACAAGAAGCCGCGCGAACTGGTGTGGATCCTCGGCATGCTGATCTACCTGGTGCTGATGGCCGAAGCCTTCCTCGGCTACGTGCTGCCGTGGGGCCAGATGTCGTTCTGGGGCGCGAAGGTCATCATCTCGCTGTTCGGCGCGATTCCGGTCATCGGCAACGGTCTCACCGAATGGATCATGGGCGACTACCTGCCCAGCGACGCCACGCTCAACCGCTTCTTCGCCCTGCACGTGATCGCGCTGCCGCTGGTGCTGCTGCTGCTGGTCGTGCTGCATCTGGGCGCGCTGCACGAAGTGGGCTCGAACAATCCCGACGGTGTCGAGATCAAGAAGGGGCCGAAGGGCAATGCGTGGTCCAAGACCGCGCCCGCCGACGGCATCCCGTTCCACCCGTACTACACGGTCAAGGACGGCTTCTACGTCTGCTGCTTCCTGATCCTCGCGGCGTTCATCATCTTCTTCGCCCCGGCGTTCGGCGGCTGGTTCCTCGAGCACGACAACTTCACCGCGGCCAACCACCTGGTCACGCCGGAACACATCAAGCCGGTCTGGTACTACACGCCGTACTACGCGATGTTGCGCGTGGTGCCGCACAAGCTCAGCGGCGTCATCGTGATGTTCGCGGCGATCGCCATCCTGTTCCTGGTGCCGTGGCTGGACCGCTGCAAGGTGCGCTCGCATCGCTACCGCGGGCCGATCACCAAGGTGATGCTGGCGCTGCTCGTGGTCTGCTTCATCTGGCTGGGCAAGATCGGCGCGGGTCCGGGTACGGATCCGGTCGAAACGATCATCGGCCGCGTGCTGACATTCCTCTACTTCGCTTTCTTCATCACCATGCCGCTGTGGACGAAAATCGACAGCACCAAGGCCGTGCCGGAACGGGTGACGATGCATGACTAACCGACTCATTGCCCGCCTCGCCGTCTTCGCGGGCGGACTGCTGCTGTCCTTCGGTGCGCTGGCCGCAGCCGGTGGCCCCGTCGAGCAGTCGGGGACCGACATCGGCGACCGCGCGTCGCTGCAGCGCGGCGCGCAGCTGTACATGAACTACTGCGCCGGCTGCCATTCGCTGAAGTTCCTCCGCTATTCGCGGATGGCCGACGACCTCGGCCTGACCGAGGACGAGGTCATGAACAATCTCAACCTCACCGGCGCCGCGTACGGCGAGCACATCCTGTCGTCGATGCCCGCCGAACAGTCGGCGCGCTGGTTCGGCCAGGCGCCGCCCGATCTGAGCCTGATCACGCGCGTGCGCGGCCCCGACTGGGTCTACACCTATCTGAAGTCGTTCTACCTCGACGAGACCCGTCCGCTCGGCTGGAACAACACGCTGTTCCCGAACGCATCGATGCCCAACCCGCTGTGGGAGATGCAGGGCCTGCAGCGTCCGGTGCACGGGGAAGTCGACGACACCGGCGAGCCCACCGTCGCGCATCTCGAGCTCGGTTCGCCGGGCAGCCAGAACGCCCAGCAGTTCGATCAGACGGTGCGCGACATCACGGCATTTCTCGAGTACGCCGGCGAGCCGGCGGCCCTCAAGCGGCAGCAGCTGGGCGTGTGGGTGCTGCTGTTCCTGATCGTGCTCACCCTGCTGGCCTGGCTGCTGAAGCAGGAGTACTGGCGGGACGTGAAGCATTGATCCGCGCGGATCGCCGTCGCGGAGGCGTCGGGCGCTCCGCGTGAGACGGCCCCCGTTGCCGGGCGGGCCGATGGAATGCGAGACTCGGGAACCGCGACGACCGGCTGCGAGGGGCAGACGGCGTTTACGAGGCCGGCGGATTCCGGGCTCGGGAGAGGCCCACGATGGCCGCGAGTGCACGTATGCGTAACGTCCTGACACTGTTTTCCTCGGTTGATGATGTCCTCTGCCACCGTGCGCGCCTGGTGCTTGCCGCCAAGGGCGTGACCTACGACATGGTTGTGGTCGATCCGCAGAATCCCTCCGAGGATCTGATCGACCTCAATCCGTACCACTCGGTGCCGACCCTGGTCGAGCGCGAACTGGTGCTCTATGCCGCCAGTGTCGTCAGCGAATACCTCGACGAGCGCTATCCGCATCCGCCACTGATGCCCGTCGATCCGCTGTCGCGGGCGCGCCTGCGGCTGGCGATGTTACGCATCGAGCACGACTGGGTGCCGCAGGTGCAGGCGATCCAGTTCGGCGCCAAGACCCAGGCCGACGCCGCACGCAAGCGCCTCAAGGAACTGCTGACCTCGTCGGTGCCGCTGTTCAAGGCCAGCAAGTTCTTCCTCAATCCCGAGATGAGCCTCGCCGATTGCGCGATGGCGCCGATCATCTGGCGCCTGCAGGCGCTCGAGATTCCCCTGCCCAAGGACGGCGCGAAGGCGATCGAGGATTACGGCAACCGCATCTTCCGCAGCCCCGGCTTCGTGCGCAGCCTGACGCACCAGGAACGCGGACTCCGGCCGCTGCCGGAATAAGCCGCTTCCGTTGGACGAATCCGGGGCGCGCGTGCGTGCGGCGGGTTCTCGTTCAGTCTGACGCGTGACGCCGCGGGACGAGTCGCTAAACTGTCGCCATGTCGGACCGCCCGCCCCCCATGACCAGCCACCGCCCGTACCTGTTGCGGGCGCTTTACGAGTGGATCGCCGACAACGGCGCCACACCGCACATCCTCGTCGACGCCAGGCATCCGGGCGTGCGCGTGCCTGCGCACGTGGTCAAGGATGGACGCGTCGTGCTCAACATCGCCGATCGTGCGGTCGGAAAGCTCGAGATGGACAACGACAGCGTGCGGTTCTCGGCGCGTTTCGGCGGCGTGAGCCAGTCGGTCCTGGTACCGGTGGGCGCCGTGCTGGCGATCTACGCCCGCGAGACCGGCCAGGGTATGGCGCTGCCCGACGACATGGGCGCCGGCGCCAGCGACGATGCCGAGGACGGCATGGCCGATACAGGCGACGACGATCAGACGCCGGACGATCCGCCCGAGGGCGCGCCACCGACCGAGCCGCGCCGCGGCCATCTGCGCGTCGTCAAGTAGGTCGCGGTTCGCAGCCGGTGCGGCGCCGGTCGTTCCTTGTCCTGGTTTCGATTCGAACGTGCGCGATCGCGTCACCGCGGCGCGCCAAGTCGCCTCGTCAGTACAGGGCTGCGGCGTCGGGCCGCGTCGGACCGCTGAACGCGACCAGCCGCTGACCACGCAGGATCAGATGGCCGATATGGCGCTGGATTCCGTCGTCGGAATATTCGAACCGGAAACTGCGCTCCACCCCCAGCCGGCCATCGTCGCCACGACGGAAGCGCATCGAATGCGCATGCACTGCCTGGTCCAGCCATTGCACGCCTGCGCGCTCGCAGGCGTCGCGGCCCAGCTGTCCCGCGCGTTCGGCAGCGGCGCGCGAGGCGCTCCACCAGGCGAACGCGGCGCCGCCGGCCAGCATCATGAAGATCATCGTCGGGAAATCGAGCATGCGCGCAATGTGGCGGCCCGGCGGCCGGGTTGCAAGCGGCGCTGGCGCCGTCGCATGCGCGTGCGATCAGGCGGGCGGTGGACCGAGCTTCAGCGACAGGTCGATCGCCTGGACGTGCTTGGTCAGCGCGCCGATCGACACCATGTCCACGCCATCGGCGGCGATCGCCCGCAAGCCGTCGAAATCGACGCTGCCCGAGACTTCCAGCGGAATCCGGCCGTCGAACGGCGCAGCCCGCGCAATCGCCACGGCCTCACGGCGCAGCTCGGCGTCGAAATCGTCGATCAGCACGCGCGTGCAGCCCGCGGTCAGTGCGTCCCTCAGCTGCGCGAGCGATTCCACCTCGACCACCAGCGGCAGCGCCGGCGCATGGGCGCGCGCGGCGGCGATCGCCGCGGTGATCGAACCGGCCGCGCGCACGTGGTTCTCCTTCAGCATCACCGTGTCGTAGAGGCCGAGGCGATGGTTGTCGCCACCGCCGACACGGACCGCGTACTTCTGCGCGAGGCGCAGGCCGGGCAGCGTCTTGCGCGTGTCCAGCACCCGGGTCGATGTGCCCGCCAGGGCGACGACGAACCGCGCGGTCACCGTGGCGGTCGCGCTCAGCGTCTGCATGAAATTCAGCGACGCACGTTCGGCGCTGACAAGGGCGCGCGCCCGGCCGGACAGCGTCGCGAGCACGGTCCCGGCCGCGACGTGCTGGCCTTCGTCGACGCGCCAGTGGATGGCGACGTCCGGATCCAGCGCGCGGTGACAGGCATCGAACCACGGGCGGCCACAGATCACCGCATCCTGTTTGCACAGCAGATAGGCGACGTCGTCCGTGTCCGGCAACAGCGCCGCCGTGACATCACCGCTGCCGATGTCCTCGGCCAGCGCCGCGGCGACATTGGCGGCGACCGCCGCGTGCGGCACGCCGAACCGGTCGGCGGCCGGTCCACTCATGCCTTCGGGAAGTCCGCGATCTGACCGGTGGCGATGCCGTCCTCGACGAGCAGCACCGGAATGCCGTCGTCGACGCGGTAGACGAGCTTGCGGTCGTGCGTCACCAGCGCTTCGCGCAGCGGCGCCGACTGCACGGCGTCGTCGACGCGGGTCAACGTGCCGGCGGCGATCGCCGCGTTCAGAGCGTCGAGGCCGGCCTGGTCGAGCAGCGCCAGTGGCTGACGGCTGGCGGGGCAGACGAGGATGTCGAGCAGCTTTCGGTCCATGGCAGGTCGCGTCGCGAAATCGAACCGGTAGAATACGCGTTTCGCCACGGGGCCGGCCATGTCCGCCAATTCCGCAAGCCCGCTGGTCGGGGTCGTGATGGGTTCGCGATCCGACTGGGACACGATGCAGCACGCCGTGCAGAAGCTCGAGCAGCTGGGCGTCGCGCACGAGGTGCGGGTCGTTTCGGCGCATCGCACGCCCGACGTGTTGTTCGACTACGCCGCTGGCGCGCAGGCGCGCGGCTTGCGCGCGATCATCGCCGGCGCCGGCGGGGCGGCGCATCTGCCGGGCATGCTCGCATCCAAGACGCTGGTGCCGGTGCTCGGCGTGCCGGTGCAGTCGAAAGCGCTCAATGGCATGGATTCGCTGCTGTCGATCGTGCAGATGCCGGCCGGCATTCCGGTGGCGACGTTCGCGATCGGCAACGCGGGCGCGGCGAATGCGGCATTGTTCGCCGCCGCGATGCTCGCGGCCGAGGACGCTGCCGTCGCGCAGGCGCTGGCCGCGTTCCGGCAGCACCAGACCGACGAGGTCGCCGGCAACGACGATCCGCGCCGATGAGCTGCACTGGCATGCGGCTCGACGGAATACACGCATGACCACGACGGTCGGCATTCTCGGCGGCGGCCAGCTGGCCCGCATGCTCGCGCTGTCGGGCGCGCCGCTGGGCCTTCGGTTCCTGGTGATGGACACCTCGAACGAGGCCTGCGCCGGCCAGTTCGCGCCGCTGCTGGTCGGCGACTATCGCGACGAGGACGCACTGCAGCGCTTCGCCGGCGACGTCGACGTGGCGACCTTCGATTTCGAGAACGTGCCGGCGGACAGCGCCCGGCTGCTGGCGTCGCGCATTCCGGTCTTCCCGAATCCGGACGCCTTGGCGGTGACCCAGGACCGCCTGGCGGAAAAGACCCTGTTCGGCACGCTCGGCATCCCGGTGCCGCCGTTCGCCGATGTCGCGACGCGCGAAGCGCTGGACGCCGCGGTCGCCGCGATCGGCACGCCCTGCATCCTCAAGACGCGGCGCCTGGGCTACGACGGCAAGGGGCAGTTCCGGATCAAGGCGCCGACCGACGTCGCTGCGGCATGGGACGCGCTGGGCGCGCAGGCGCAGAGCGTCGGCCTGATCCTCGAAGGGTTCGTCGCTTTCGAACGCGAGCTCAGCGTGGTGGCCGTGCGCGGCCGCGACGGCGAGTTCCGGGCGTGGCCGCTGACCGAGAACTGGCATGTCGACGGCGTGCTGTCGGCGAGCCTGGCGCCCGCGACGGTCGCCCCGTCGCTCGCGAAGACCGCGATCGACTACGCACAGGCGATCGCGACGCGGCTGGACTATGTCGGCGTGTTCGCGCTGGAGCTGTTCTGCCGCGACGGCGAGTTGCTGGCCAACGAGCTGGCGCCACGGGTGCACAACTCCGGGCACTGGACCATCGAGGGCGCCGAGACGTCGCAGTTCCAGAACCACCTCCGCGCGGTGCTCGGCCTGCCGCTCGGCGACACGTCGGCGCGCGGCGTGGCCTGCATGCTCAACTGGATCGGCACCATGCCCGACGCGCGCGCCGTCCTCGACACCGCAGGCGGCCACTGGCACGACTACGGCAAGTCGGCGCGGACCGGGCGCAAGGTCGGCCATGCGACGCTGCGGGCCGACGATGCGCCTGCGCTCGCGGATCGACTCGCCGCGGTGGGGGCGGCGCTGGACCGGGTGACCCAGGTTGCCCCAGTGGTGGCGCGTCTACGCGAGGCGCGCGCCTGAGATCCGGCGCGCGGACGATGGCGCCAGTCGGCCGATCCGTCAGCGCCGATGCTCGGGGCGCACACGTTTCGGTGATTCCCAATCCGCGTAGCGCGAATGCGCCCAGTCGTCGAGGGTGAGTCCGCATGCAGGCGGCTCCCGACGAAACGCCAACAGATCCCCTCGACGTTTTCGCGCGACTTCGAAGCAGCGCGATCGGCCCACCCTGACGGTTCGAGAAATCCTGCTGGCGCTCCGAACCTGGGCAGCCCCTTACTTCAGACGTGCGGCGACGCTGTCCCAATGCACCAGATGCCAGAACGCATCGAGATAGCGCGTGCGGTTCTCGCGGTAGTCGAGATACCACGCGTGTTCCCACAGACAGGCCGCGAGCAGCGGCACGTCGTCGCCGGTCACCGGTGTCGAAGCATTCGCCGTCGCCACCAGCGCGAGGCGCCCGTCCTGGCGCTGCACCAGCCACACCCAGCCTGCGCCGAACAGGCGCAAGGCCAGCGCATCGAAACGTGCGCGCAGGGTCTCGACATCGCCGAAGTGCTTGCTGATGGCGTCGGCCAGCCGGCCACCGGGCATGCCGCCCCCACCGCCCGCCGCGGGCTTCAGCGAGTGCCAGTAGAAGGTGTTGTTCCAAGCCTGCGCGGCGTGGTCGAACACTTCGCCGTGCGCCTTGCGGACGATGGTGTCGAGCGGCGCATCCGCCAGGTCCGTGCCCGCCAGCAACGTGTTCAACCGGTCGATGTGCGCGCGCTGGTGGCGCCCGTGGTGCTGCGCCATTGTCTCGCCCGACAGATGCGGCTCGAGTGCGGTGTGGTCGTAGGGCAGGGCGGACAGGTCGAGAGGCATGGGCGGCGGCATCCTGGACAACGCATGGAGGCGGCGGCGCACCCGCGGCTCGCGCGGACGGCGACGCGTTAGAATGTGCGGATTCTAAACCCCATTGCCCCGGCATCCCGGCGCGCCGGCGATGGCAGTTGCAGGAGCTCCACCGTGACGATCCTCGAACGCATCCAGGCCCAGATCGACGGGCATGCCATCGTGCTGTTCATGAAGGGCACGCCGGAGTATCCGATGTGCGGATTTTCCAGCCGGACCGTCGAGGCCCTGCAGGCGGCGGGCGCGTCGGATTTCCATGTCGTCAACGTGCTCGGCGAGCCGGAGATCCGCGCGAACCTGCCGCGCTTCTCCAACTGGCCGACGTTCCCGCAGCTCTTCCTGCACGGCGAACTGATCGGCGGCTGCGACATCGCCCTCGAGCTGCACGAGTCGGGCGAGCTGGCCCGGATGATCGCCGAGGTGCAGAAGGCGTGAGCGGCCCCGTGTTCGCCGTGCCGCGACGCGCCGACGGCCTGTCGGGCCGCGTGGTGCTGATCGTCGGAGCGCACGGCGGCCTGGGCCGCGAAGCTGCGCTCGCCTGCGCCGATGCCGGCGCGGCGCTGGTGCTGCTCGGCCGCAAGGTGCCGCGGCTCAATCGTCTCTACGACGAACTCGCCGCGCGCGGCGCGACGAGCGTGCTGTATCCGCTGGATCTGGAAGGTGCGTCCGCCGACGACTACGCCGAGCTCGCCGCGCGCATCGAATCGTCGATCGGTCGGCTCGATGGGGTGCTGCACTGCGCGGCCCAGTTCACGGCGCTGACGCCGCTCGAGCACACCGATCCGGCCGCCTTCGCGCGCGCCATCCATGTGAACCTCACCGCCCGCTGGTGGCTGACCCAGGCCTGCCTGCCGCTGTTGCGCCAGGCGGCCGACAGCGCGGTGGTGTTCGCCATCGACGCACCGTCGCGGACCGCGCGCGCGTACTGGGGCGGATACGGCATCGCGCAGGCCGGTCTCGCCTCTCTGGTGACGATGCTGCATGCCGAACTCGCCGCCACCCCGGTCCGGGTCAGCGGCCTGTGCCCACCGCCGATGCGCACGCCCTTGCGCGCCCGCGCGCATGTGGAAGAGGACGAGACGCTGGCACGCGATCCGGCGGACAGCGCCCGCGACTGCGTGACCCTGCTCGCCGCGGAGGGCGCGGTGCACCGCGGCCAGCTGTGGGCGCCGGCAGTGGCGTCGCCATCGCCGGATGGGGCCGCTGTTCCTGCGGGCGCACGCGCATGACGATTGCGTCGGCCGCGCTGTTGCTGTTCCTGATCCTCGATCCGCTGGGCAACATCCCGGTGTTCCTGAGCATGCTGCGTCGCCTGACGCCGGAGCGGCAGCGCATCGTGCTCGCGCGCGAGCTGCTGATCGCCCTGCTGGTGCTGATGGCGTTCCTGTGGGCCGGCAAATACGCGCTCGAGGTCATGCACCTGCGGCAGGAGTCGGTGGCGATCGCCGGGGGCATCGTGCTGTTCCTGATCGGCATCCGCATGATCTTTCCGCCGCCCGAAGGCCTGATGGGCGAGATCCCGGACGGCGAGCCCTTCATCGTGCCGATGGCGATTCCGCTGGTCGCCGGCCCGTCCGGCATGGCCGCGGTGATGCTGATGGGCAGCAACGAGCCCGACCGCCTCGGCGAATGGAGCCTGGCGCTGATGATCGCCTGGGGCGCGACGGCGGCGATCCTGTTCTCGGCGACCTATCTGTACAAGTTGCTCGGTGCCCGGGCCTTGACCGCGATCGAGCGACTGATGGGCATGCTGCTGGTGGCGATCTCAGTACAGATGCTGCTCGACGGCTTGGTCAGCTACCTTCGCGCCGGCCTGGCCGGCTGAACAATCGTTACGTGACCGTGATGAGACAAGCACTTAGCGTGCTTGCTCAGGTCCGGCATAAAACGAGTCCGTTCAGTGAGTTGCGAAGCAGATCGCGTGTCACGGTACTGTCATGGGGATTGGTTACCGTGTTAATCTGTTGTTAACCGGGGCCGCCAGCGCCGCCCCGTGGGGCTCCCCCTTCTCTGTTTCCGCATCTGCCGTGCACACGCTGGTGCACGCGCCCAAATACCCACGCACCGAGGCTATTCAAATGACCCACTCGCATCGCGCCCGGCTTTCCAAGCTGTCGCTCGGCCTGATCATCGCGCTCGCCGCCGCTCCCGCGTTCGCCCAGAGCACCTCTGCCGGTGTCGGCGGCCAAGTGCTCGGCGCAGGGGGTCAGCCGGTCTCCAATGCTGAAGTCACCATTCTGCATACCGAGTCGGGCACGGTGAACCGAGTCACCACGGATGAAAACGGGCGCTATAACGCGCGCGGTCTGCGCGTTGGTGGTCCGTACACGATCACGGTGACCAAGGCCGGCGAGGGCACCCGCACCGAAGACGACGTCTATCTGAACCTCAACGCGGTCAACACCGTCAACGCTGCACTGACGGGCGACATGACGACGCTGGAGACCGTGACGGCCACGGCCGTTGCCGGTTCCGATTTGTTCAGCTCGACCAAGATGGGCACTGGCACCAATGTCGACCGCGGCGCGATTGAACGCCTGCCCTCGGCGACCCGAAACATTCAGGACTACATCCGTCTGGACCCGCGCGTGACCCAGACCGACAAGGTCGACGGCTCCATCTCGGTCGGCGGTCAGAACCCGCGCTACAACGTCATCCGTATCGACGGCATCAGCTCGAACGACCCGTTCGGCCTGGAAGCCAACAACCTCCCGACGAACCGGCAGCCGGTCTCGATGGACGCGATCGAGGAAATCAGCATCGACGTCGCGAACTACGATGTCACAGTTGCTGGCGGCACGGGCGCGGTCGTCAACGCGGTGACCAAGTCGGGCACCAATACGTTCAGCGGTTCGACCTACTACAACCTGCGTGATGCCGATTGGGTGGCGGACGATCTTGAAGAGAATGGTGGTGGTCCGTTCACGGGCTTCGATAAGGAAGAGACGTACGGCGCGACCTTCGGTGGTCCGATCATCCAGGATCGCCTGTTCTTCTTCGCCAACTACGAGCGCACCAAGCGAACCGCGCCGAGCACGAGTTATGCCTCGACTCCTTACGGCAACGGTGACATCACCGACGAAGATATCGCGCGCGTGCAAGCTGCAGCGCAGGGCTACGGCTTTGACGCGGGCGCGCTGAGCGCGCCGGCCAACGAGACCGATGTCGAGGAGTACGCGATCAAGCTCGACTGGAACATCAATGACAATCATCGTGCGACGTTCCGTTACAGCGAGATGGAAGAAGTGGTGCCGAAATTCCCGGGCATCGGCAGTGGCAACGTGTCCCTGAGCACGCACTGGTACGACCAGAACAAGACGTTCAAGAGTGTCGTTGGTGAGCTCTTCAGCGATTGGACCGAGAACTTCTCCACTGAGTTCAAGATCTCGCAGCGCGAGTACGATGCGATCGCCGCGCCGTATGCCAACCTCCCCTATATCCGTATCAACGGTTTCGGTAACAACAGCAATCTGCGTTTCGGCACCGAGCAGAATCGTCATGTCAATGTTATCGAGACCGAGCAGCTGAGCTTGTTCGGTGCGGCGACTTGGTACATCGGGGACCACACGCTCAAGTTCGGCTTCGATCATGAGACCAATGACGTCCTGAACTTCTACGGCCGCAATCTCAACGGCGTCTACACGTTCGCAAGTCTCGAGGATTTTGAAGCCGGAATCCCCTCGCAGTACGAGCTGCGCGCGCCGCGTCCGGGCGGTTCGCTGGCCGATATTCCGGCTGCGTACGAGATCAAGAACACTGGTTTCTTCCTGCAGGACACGTGGTATCCAACATACAATCTGAGCCTGTTGTTCGGTTTGCGCTACGACAAGCCGTCGTTCGGTGACAGCCCGATTTACAACCCGCGGATCGAGGAGTTGTACGGGCTCGATAACACCAACACGGTGGATGACGGCCTGTTCCAACCACGCTTCGGCTTCAACTACACCTTTGACAGTGACCGTCCTACTCAGCTGCGCGGCGGTGTGGGCCTGTTCCAAGGTGCCAGCCCGAACGTCTGGCTGGCCGGTGCGTTTCAGAACACAGGTTTGAACTTTGTTGAGTACAACCTGCGCGGTGATGACGCGCCGGCATTCGATCCGACGCTACCACCGACGATCCCGAGCGGTTCCGGCAGCACGCCGTTGATCGTGGCCGACATCATGGAGCCGGGCCTGAAACTGCCGTCGACTTGGAAGGCGAATCTGGCGTTCGATCACGAGTTGCCCTGGTATGGCATCACCGCGTCGGCGGAGCTGCTGGTGACGCGAAACAATGATGCGTTGTGGTTCGATCGTCTGGACGTTGGCGCGCCGACGGCTTTCGGTCAGGACGGACGCCAGATCTTCTGGAACGCAGCAGGTCTCGATCCCGCAAATGCCGGTCGCTTTGGTATTGAGAACGGGTCGAATGGGGCGGGCAATCGGGCCAACAAGCCTTCTGACGTGAATCAGGCAATTGTCATCCGCAACACCGATATCGGCAGCAGCCGCCAGATCACGCTCAGCATGTTCAAGCCGCTGATCGAGAACTGGTCCTGGTCCGCCGGCTATACCTACACGCGTGCGACGGAATTCAGCCCGGCGACCAGTTCGCAGAACTCGTCGAACTGGAGCAATTCGCTCGGGTTCCAGGCGAACGATCCGGTGTCCTACGATTCGCGTTATGCGATCAAGGATCGCTTCACGGGAACGCTGACGTGGCAGAAGGAGCTGTTCGGCAACAACAAGACCACGGTCGCGATGTTCTACGAAGGTCGTGCGGGTCGCCCGTACAGCTACATCTTCTACAACGACGTCAACGGTGACAGCGCAACCACCAACGATCTGTTCTATGTGCCGAATGGTCCGGGTGACGTGCTGTTTACCGGTGGTGCGGAAATGGAGCAGGCGTTCTTCGACTGGCTTGCCGAGAACCCGGAGCTGCAGGCCTACGCGGGCAATGTGGCGTCTGCCAATGCAAGCCAGGAGTTCCCGGGCTTCATGCAGGGTCACAAGGCGGAACTGTCGCTCGATATCATGAATATCGGCAACCTGCTTAATGACGACTGGGGTCAGATCAACGATTACGGGTTCTTCGCCACCCGACGTGTCGCGAACTATGCCGGTATCGATCCCGACACCGGCAAGTACGTCTACAACTTCACCGGTGCGGATGACGAGTCGCTGCAGGAAGTGAACAACGATGGCGTCAACACGGCCGTTTCGCGCTGGTCGGTGATGCTGGGTATCAAGTACAAGTTCTGATCGTTTGATAGAAGCTTGAGACGAAACGGCCGGGGAAACCCGGCCGTTTCCGTTTGCGCGCGGGTTCGCGCTACAGTTCGACACCAAAAAAATGACGACAGACCCGACGATGAGCAACAGCGACAGGGCGGCGACGGCGCTGCCCACGACCAACGCCTATATCTATCCGCGCGGCGGACTCGACATCCTCTCCCGCGACGAGGTGGCCCGCCTCAAGGATGCGTCCAGCGGTGGCATGCACGATCTGCTGCGTCGCTGTGCGCTGGCGGTGCTGACCAGCGGCAGCGCGTCCGACGATCCGCGCGCGGCGCAGGAGCTCTATCCCGACTTCGACATCGAGGTGCTGCAGCAGGATCGCGGCATCCGGATCGAACTGCGCAATGCGCCGGCGATGGCTTTCGTCGATGGTCAGATCATCCGCGGCGTCGCCGAACTGCTGTTCGCCGTCGTGCGCGATCTGGCCTACACCGCGATCGAACTCGGTCCGGACAATGCGCGGGATCTCGACTCCAGTGCCGGCATCACCAATGCCGTGTTCGGTCTGCTGCGCAACGCGCGGCTGCTGCAGCCGGGCGACCCGAACATGGTCGTGTGCTGGGGCGGGCATTCCATCGGCCGCGCGGAATACGACTACACCAAACTCGTCGGGTACGAACTCGGTCTGCGTGGACTCGACATCTGCACCGGCTGCGGCCCGGGCGCGATGAAAGGGCCGATGAAGGGCGCCAACGTGGCGCATGCCAAGCAGCGCCAGCATCCGACGCGCTATATCGGCATCACCGAGCCCGGCATCATCGCGGCCGAATCGCCGAATCCGATCGTCAACCACCTCGTGATCATGCCGGACATCGAGAAGCGTCTCGAATCGTTCGTTCGTCTCGGTCACGGCATCATCGTGTTCCCGGGTGGCGTCGGTACGGCTGAAGAAATTCTCTATCTGCTCGGTCTGCTGTTGCAGGAAGAGAACCGCGACATCCCGTTTCCCTTCATCCTCACCGGGCCGACGGCGGCTGCGCCGTACTTCGAGCAGATCGACCAGTTCATCCGCCTGACGCTCGGCGACGAGGCCGCGTCGCGCTACGAGATCATCGTCGCCGATCCCGAGCACGTCGCGCGCCGCATGGCTGCCGGCATCCGCAAGGTTAAGGAGCACCGCGTCGCGCAGAAGGACGCGTTCTACTTCAACTGGTCGCTGACCATCCCGTTGGATCTGCAGCAGCCGTTCGTGCCGACGCACGAAGCGATGGCCGCCCTGGACCTGCACCACGGCCGCAAGCCGCACGAACTCGCCGCCGACCTGCGGCGCGCGTTTTCCGGCATCGTCGCGGGCAACGTCAAGGAGGACGGCCTGCGTCGTGTCGAGGAGTTCGGTCCATTCCGCATCAACGGCGACCGCGACATCATGCAATCGCTCGACGCCCTGTTGCGCGCTTTCGTCGAGCAGCGCCGGATGAAGATCGCGGGGGATTACCGACCGTGCTACGAGGTCGTGGCCTGAGCTACGACCTGGTCCTGCGGCTGGGGTAGTTTTGCCGGGCGATCTGTTGATGCTGCCTGAGTCTCCAGCTCAGGGTCGGTCACCGCCCGCATTGATGCGCTCATCACGCCTGAACGACCGCTCGTCCGCCCCGGCCTTGCGTCCCCGGGGACGCCCCCTAGACTGCGAGTGGGCCGCAATGCGCCCGGGGAATGGGGACATGCATGCCTTGCGTGCGGATAAGGGGTTTCACGCTGGTTGAGCTGATGGTGACGATTGCGATCGTCGCGATCCTGCTTGCCATCGGACTGCCGAGCTTTCAGGGCGCGTTGCGGAGCAACCGCATCGCGACGACGACCAACGAGATGATCGGCAGCGTGGCGCTGGCGCGCAGCGAGGCCATCCGCACGACACTCGGCGGCGGTATGTGCGCGACCGACGATGGCACCAGCTGTGGTGATGACTGGAACGCGGGTTGGCTGGTCTGGGCGAACGTCGGCGCGGCGGATGAAGAGTTCACGGCAGGTGACACGGTCATCCGTGTCATCGATGCCCATCCGCAGCTCTTGCTGTCCGTCGAGCCCGTCGGTGGCGGCGCCGCAGTCGACACGATTGCGTTCGATGCGCGTGGTCGTCCCGATGCGCGGGCCGAGATCACACTGGAACCAGTCGACTGCCCGACAGGGCAGGAGTTGATCCGCACAATGACCGTGAATCTGGTCGGTCAGCTCACCACCGCGCCGAGTGCTTGCCCATGAATCTTTCCTTGAAGGCGCGCCGGCGTGCGTATTCCCCGCATGCAGGTATCCGTCGACAGACGGGTTTCTCCCTGATCGAAGTCCTGATCGCCCTGGTCGTACTTGCGGTCGGCCTGCTCGGCCTGGCATTGCTTCAGACCACCAACCTCCGTTACACGCAGAGCGCGCAGCAGCGCACCATGGCGGTCAACCTCGCGAGTGAGCTGCTCGACACCATCCGCACCAATCGTTCGCAGATCGCATCGTACGAGATGGCCGAAGCCGATTTCGCGGGTGTCGCGCCCGATCCGGAAACAGGCTGTGCCACGTTTCCGATTACGTCCAACGCCAACAATATCGAGCGCTGGCAGTGCGAGGTCCGTGAATCATTGGGGCCTGATGCCTTTGCCATCGTCGTAGTGAACGATCCGGAGGTAAGCGTCAACATCGTCTGGAGCGAAGAAAACATGGCGGAGCTGGCAGGAGAAGGTGAGATCGAGTTGGTGACCACGCTATGAATCCGCAATCACGCGCGCGCTCGGCGGGTCTGTCGCTGATAGAAATTCTGATTGCCCTTGCGATCGGCTCTCTGCTTATCCTGGCACTGGTGCAGGTTTTCGGTGCTTCGCGCACGGCCTATCAGCTGTCTACCGGCTTGGCGCGCACCCAGGAGAACGGTCGCTTTGCGATCGATATTCTGCAGCGTGATATCCGCATGGCGGGCCATATGGGCTGCGTCAACGACCAGTCGCGCTTCTTGCCGGCGAATGTCACCGCATCGCGACCTGCGCTGATTTCAAGTTTCCTGACGCCAGACGAACAGTTCGGTACCGGCGCTTCACCGACGTCCGACTATGCAGCTGCTCCCGACGCGCTGCGATTCGATCTCGGAATCGAAGGCTTCAACGCGGTCGGCACATCGAGCGGCAACGCCCTAGCCCTTGCGGCTGTGCCGAGTCTTGCCGCTGACGCAAGTGCATGGGAGCCGGCGCTTCCGGCAACTCTCTACAGTGATCTGGTTGGCGACGGCACCGGTCCCGGCGTACCGGTGGCGGGTAGCGATGTCATCGCGTTGCGATTCTTCGCCCCGACTGGTGCGCAGGTCACCTCCTTCACACCAGGCGCCAACACCGTCATCCAAGTCGATACGATGACGCAGTTGATGGAAGGTGACGCCAATCCAGGTCTGTTCGGCATCGCCGATTGCATGCAGGCCGGCGTGTTCAATGCATCTGCGGTTGCAGGTTCGAATATCACGGTGGCGACGGGCGGACTCAACGAGTCAACGTTCGACACGACGCCGCAATTCACCGTTGGGCAGGCAATGCTGTATCGAGCCCAAAGCTTTGTTTACTACGTTGGACTCAACGATTTCGACAATCCCGCGTTGTATCGCCTGCGTTACCGGGCGGACCCGGGTGGCGCGATCGAGGTCGAACGAGAAGAAATGGTCGAAGGTGTCGAATCGCTGCAGCTGCAGTTCGGCCAGGATAGCAACACGACCACCACGGGGCGCCCGACCGGCAATATCGGCGCAAGCGTTGTCGCCAATGCGCTACTGCCAGCGGGTGCTGCCAACTATGACCACGCCTGGCGCCGTGTGGGCATGGTGCAGGTCGGTGTCGTCGCGCGCAGCCCGGATGCGGCGGCCGCCTCCCAGCGCGAAGCGGGGACGATGCGCCTGTCTGCGCTCGGCGTGATCATGACGCCCCCTGAGGACACACGCTATCGCGCCGTCTACGAAGACAGCATCGCGCTGCGCAACCGACTGTTCGGGAACTGATCCGATGATGCATCCACTCCAGTCCCCTCGCGCCCAGTCAGGCGCCGTGCTCTACGTCGCGCTGATCCTGCTGATCCTGCTGGCTTTGATCGGCATCATCGCGTTGCAGGTCGCGGGCCTGCAGGAGCGCATGGCCGCGAACTACCAGGCGACGAACATCGCGTTCCAGAACGCGGAGTCGGGTGCGCGCCTGCGGGAAATCGCGCTGAAGAACCAGGTGCTCGCGGGTGGCAATCCCACGACCAATGTGCCACCCACCAACTGCACCGCGACGCCTGATTTCCAGGGCTGGTCCTCCGACCAGCAGCATGTGCGCCGCCTCGATCTCTGCTTCGCCTGGGGTGCGCTCGACGTGCCGTCCAACGAAGCCGAGCGCACCGACCAGATCTACCAGATCACTGCATTCTCGCGGGACCGCGACCTGCTTCCGACATCCGAAGCGACCGTCGATACCGTGTTCATCCCGTGAGGCGCGAGGAGATTCGAATGAAATCAGGAAAGCTCATCCGTTTCGGCGCCGTCGGCGTCGTTCTCGTTGCCGCGGGTCTGGCCAGTCTGTCCCTGCGATCGGATCCCTTGTTCGTCGCGGGAGACGCGCCTCCCATCGCGCAGTCGCCGCTGTACCTGCGGGACTCGGTGCCGCCGCTGAACATGCTGGTCATGGGCAAGGATCACAAGATCTATTACGAGGCCTACAACGATGCGTCGGACCTGGATGGGGACGGCAGCCTGGATGTCGGCTACCGCGGCTGGGAACTGAAGGCAAATCCCGCGGCGGGTGAGTCCCGCTACAAGATCGACTATTACGGTTACTTCAATTCCTACGCCTGCTACAGCTGGTCCACGTCCGGCACCGGCGGCAATCGCTTCATCCCGAGTCAGGCAGCGCCAAACAAGACCTGCGGAGGCCGATCCGGTGAATGGAGCGGTGACTTCCTCAACTACCTGACCACGTCACGCATGGACGCGCTGCGTCGTGTGCCGTAGGGCGGTTGGCGGCAGACGGATACCGCGTCGCAGACCATCCTGCAGGGCGCGTTCTTCCCGCAGGATGCCCACAGCTGGGGCAAGGAATACCAGAGCGTCGCGCGCGACGGCTATGACATCAGCAATTACGCACCACTGACGATTCCCAATACCGGGCGCTATCACCTGTTTGCGGTAACAACGACGACCGGCATTGGCAACTCGTTCCTGTTCCCCAACTATCAGGCGCCGTATCGGGTGTGGAACTGGCTGTCGATTGAAGGGCCAGTGGCGGGGAACAACTGCTTTAATGCCTCCGATCAGCGGGTCAGTTGCACGTCTGGTGGCACGACGCCCGGGCATCCTGGGCACCCGGCGAACCGGGCCGAGTTCGATACCAGGGAGGCGAGTTTCGGGATTTCCGCAAATGCGCTTGCCGTCAATGTGACGCGTAGCAATATCAACTGTCTTGGCAATAACTGTAATCCGGTCGGCGCCAATACCAATTACATGAGCATCATCACCGGCCGATTCCAGGTTGGTAACAGTGCGGGAACCGCGGATGAATTCCAGTTTGCTGTCGACGGTGACGATGCGGTTGATTTCGAGATTCGACGCAATGGCGTGGTGGTGCCTGGTGGTCAGGCTGGCTATTACGGCGGGCACGACGTCTGCAACTGCCAGACGTATGCGACCGGTGTTTTGGGTCTTCAGTCGGGTGTTGCTTACGACATCAAGTTCCGGCATGAGCAGGCGGCAGGTGGCGACAAGTATGTGCTGCGCTTCAGGCGCAGACTGCTCGGTCTAGCTTGGTCAGGATGGGAGGTCGTCCCGAGCAGTAACGGTTCGGGACAGACAGGGCTACGCAATCTGTCGCTGTCCACGTATACCCTTACTCCAACGACGGGTGGTGTGACCCGCGACGATTACCTCGTCCGTGTCGAGACCTGTCCGGCCAACGAGGCGCTGCGGGATGCGACGTGCAAGGTCTACCCGAATGGCCAGGCGAAACCCACCGGCATCCTGCACGATTACGGCGAGTCGCAGCGCATGTACTTCGGCCTGATCACGGGCTCGCAGCGCAACAATCTCGAAGGTGGTGTACTCCGCCGCAATGTGTCGAATTTCGCGTCGGAGATCGACCCTGCCTCAGGCGTGTTCCGAACGGATGTCGAAGGCATTGCCCGCAGTATCGACCGGTTGCGGATGATCGGCGGTGGCTACAACTCGGGTACCGACAATATCAGCAGCGACCAAAACTGGAACTGGAATGCCGGCAACGGCAACTGCCCGTCAATCGGTAACCGCGCGATCAACAACGGCGAGTGCCGGATGTGGGGCAATCCGATTGCCGAAATGCTCTACGAGAGCGTGAGGTACTTTGCTGGCGCCACCGGCGCCACGCCTCGCTTCGCGACGGGCGGCAGTACTGCCGGCAACGAAGACCAGGTCCTTGGACTGCCGACGCCTGACTGGCGCGATCCTTACGCGAGCACGGGCGCCGGGCTCAACTATCCCGCCTGCTCGCGTCCCGTGCAGACGATCATCAGTGACATCAATCCCAGCTATGACGGTGATCTTCCGGGTAGTGCTTTTACGGGCGCAGTTACGACTACCGGCAATACACCTGCATCTATCTCGGGTTTCAACGCGGCTACCGAAGGCCAGGCTATCTGGAATGCGGAATTCGGTGCGGGTGCGAGGAACGTCTTCATCGGCGAAGTCGGCACACTTAACGACGCCAATCCGACGGTCAAGGCTGCCTCCAGCTTCGGCAACATCCGAGGTCTGTCACCAGAAGAGCCGGGCAAGATGGGCACGTACTACACGGCAAGCGTGGCCCGCTTTGCGCGCAATTCCACGAACATCAACGCGGCGGCAGAAGATCAGAACGTCCATACCTATTCGATCGCACTGGCATCACCTCTGCCGCGGATCGAGTTCCCGGTGGGCGGCAATACGGTGACCTTGGTTCCGTTCGCCAAGACGGTCAGCGGCACCTTTGGCGAGGCCACGCGAAAGCCGACCAATACGATTGTCGACTTCTACGTCCAGGAGTACGAGAACTTCCCAGGGCAGACCATCAACGCGACGGTCAATGGCGGCCGTCCGCGCGCTGTCTTCCGCATCAATTACGAGGATGTGGAGCAGGGCAACGATCACGACATGGACGCGATCGTGCGGTATGAAATCATCGCCAACGCCGGCAATACGCTGACGGTGAACCTGACCTCCGAATACGCGGCAGGCAGCGCGAACCAGAATATGGGCTACGTCATTTCCGGCACGACGCGCGATGGCGCGTATCTTGAAGTGCGCGACCGTGACAACGGCAATCAGGCGTCGTCGGCCTACGAGCTCAATACGCCGTCAGGCAACCCGATACGGTGGGCAGGCGGTTGCGTAGGCCAGATGGGGTCCGCACCTTGTAACCAGGGGCTTGGCTTCACTTCGACACGCGAGTTCTCGCCCAGTGCCAATGCGTCGGCGATCCAGCTGCGCGATCCGCTCTGGTATGCGGCGAAGTACGGTGCGCCGGATCCCGCCAACTGGGACACCAGCGCGCCGGGCACGCCGGGCGCAGGCGATCCCGACAATTACTTCCTGGTCACAAATCCGCTCAATCTGCGCAACCAGCTGTCCAAGGCGTTTGACGACATCGCAAGCCGTGACGTGGTAGCGGGAAGCCGAACGTTGAACGGTGCGCGCGTGGGCGCAGAATCCTTTACGCTCCAGCCCACGTTCCAGCGCGAACGCGATGGCAAGGACTGGACGGGCAACCTGAGCGCATTGGCGATCAACCCGAACGGCTCGATTGGCGCCACGCTGTGGAATGCGCAATCAAACCTGCCTCTGCCAGCGGCCCGGAACATCGTCACCCTGCTGTCCCCGGGCAATGGCACCAGCGCAGTCGCCGCGGACCGCCGTGTGCCCTTCGTGGCGGATGAACTGGGCGCGACCGAAGCGGATCAGGCAGGCGCCATCGGCTTGTTCGATGCCGATATCGACAATGGCCATTACGGCACCAGCCGGGACACGTCCGCTGAGGATGTCGTCGCATATCTCCGCGGTGACCGGTCGAACGAGTCCGCTGGCGGGAGCACGGCGAACCTCCGGGAACGCGGTTCGGTGATCGGCAGCATCATCAACTCCGAGCCGGTGGTGTCGTCGCCTCGTGCCGACCTTGGCTACGGCATGCATGACGACCCGATGTTTTCCGGCTATGTGGCCGCTGGCGGCAGCGAGGGCTACCTGGACCTGAAGGCGACCCGTACCACGACCGCCTTCGTCGGTGCCAATGACGGCATGCTGCACGGATTCAATGCCAGCACCGTGCCGTGTGCCATTCCCAGCGAGCGCCTGCCTTGCGCGGCAACCGGGGCTGGCGTTGAGCAGTTCGCCTATGTTCCCAACGCGGTGCTGCGGAACATGGCGCTGCTGGCCAAGACAGACGAATTCTACGATCACCGGTATTACGTCGACGGGCAGATCAGCATCGGCGACGTCAAGGTCGGTACGGGCGGTGCCCAGGACTGGCGGACGATCCTGGTCGGTTCGACAGGTGCGGGTGCGCGATCGGTGTTCGCGCTCGACGTCAGCAGCCCGTCGAGCATGGATGAAACCAGCATCCGTTGGGAGCGCAACAGCAGCGTCGACAACGATATCGGCCATGTCTACGGCAAGCCCTTGATCGTGCCGCTGGAAAATGGGAGCTGGGGCGTGCTGTTCGGCAACGGCTACGGTGGCAATCTCAACGATCCTTCGCTCTACGTGCTGGATGCCTACACGGGTGCGGTGGTCCGCAAGTTGACGGCCAACGACGGCAACTCGGGCGCCGCGGCGACCAATCCGGTTACCGCGTGGCTCTGTCAGGTCGCCAGCGGTTTCGAGCTGGTTGCCAACTTTTGTGCGCAGCGCGCGGCCCCGTTCAACGGCCTCGGCCAGATCACGGCCATCGACAAGTCCGGCAACGGCAAGGTCGACACGATCTACGGTGGCGATCTGCAGGGCAATCTGTGGAAGTTCGATCTGGGTTCGACATTGGCAGCGGATTGGGGCGTCGCGAATGCGGGCGAGCCGCTGTTCGAAGCACGGATCGACAGTGAGCCGCAGCCGATCACCGGTGGTATCCGGGTCGCGGCGGGTCCTGGCACCGGCGTGATGGTGTATTTCGGAACCGGTCGCTACCTGTTCGAGCGCGGCAGTCAGCCGGGTGACAACGATGTGCCGGAAGATCCGTCGGTGCAGTCGCTCTATGCGGTGTTCGACAACGGCACGGCGGTCAGCAGCGATCTGGAAGACGGCGGGCGGGACGCACTGCAGGCCCAGACCATTACCGGAACGGGCGCAGGTGACAATGGCGAGGTGATTCGCAGTATCAGCCGAACGCGGGTGGCCTACTCGGGCAGTAGCTCGAAGCGAGGCTGGTATCTCGACCTCCAGGTCTACGATGATTCGGGTGACGAGCCCGGCTTCCGTCCGATCGGTGAGCGCTTCATTGCGACCCCCCGTATCCAGAGCGGCCGCGTGTTCTTCACCACGTTCACGCCGTCGGAGGACAGCTGCAACCCGGGTGGCGACAACTTCGTCTATGGTCTGGATCTGCTGTCCGGGTCGGGCGCACTGGCCAACGTGCAGGTGCAACCGTCCGAAGATCCTGCCTGCACCGGAGCAGATTGCGGCGGTATCCAGATCGACGGCGGCGGCGCACCGGTGACCAGCAACTCGGTCGCTGCCATCACCACCGATACCGTCATCAACAATCCGGACGGCAGTGTTTGCGATCCCGCCACCGGTGACTGCCCGACATTCGAGGAGTGCCAGGTCGTCGTGTATCCGGGTGCCTTCGTCCTGCCCCGACCTTGTGGCCGTCAATCATGGAGACAGATCAAGTGATGCACTTTCAACGTCGCCCCCTCAGCGCGGCTGGTCGACAACGCGGCTTCACCCTGATCGAGCTGATGGTCGTCGTCGCGATCGTCGCGATCCTGGTCGGTATTGCGCTCCCGATGTACCAGGATGCGGTGCGCAAGGGGCATCGTGGCCAGGCCAAGGCGGACATGGTCGAGCTCGCGCAGCGTGCGGAGCGCTACCGGACGATCAATGGGTCCTACGACAGATTCTGGGAGCGCGCGGTGCCGCCTGGCGACCGGAATTCACCCCGTACTGGTGAAGTAAGGTATCTGCTGACCCGCGAAGGCGGCGATTCCGCGACAACGACATTCGTCATTCAGGCGGTCCCACAAGGCGGCCAAGCCAACGATGCGCGTTGCATGACCTTGCGAATCGATCAGGCGGGGCAGAAAACCGCCACTGGCCCCGGCATGGACTGCTGGTGACCCACGAAAAAAGCCGCGGAGCGATCCGCGGCTTTTTTCTTGAATCCTGGCGCCCGAAGTTGGACTCGAACCAACGACCCCCTGATTAACAGTCAAGTGCTCTAACCGGCTGAGCTATTCGGGCTGGGGACGGCCATTTTAGTGGCTTCCGTCTGCGGGTCAAGCATCTTGTCGTGCATCGGTCTCTGCAGACGTCGTCGGTCTGCGTGCCGACGTATGCGGCATCAGACGTAGCAGCGGCGCTTCGTGCCAACGATCGACGTGCCGCGTCCTGCGCGCATGCGCGGACTGGCTTTTGCCCGCTGGCCGTAACAGCGGAAGTTTCCGGACCTTCCGGCAGCCACCACGACGTTCACATCGGGCAGGCCGACCCCGCCTCATGGCGCCGGCTGCGCACGCGGCCGAGATTGTTGACGGCGACTTCGCCACGCAGCTGGTCGCCAGTGCAGACGCGCACCGTCAGGTTGGTGCCAGCGGCGCGGCCGTCGCGTTTGTAGCGGATGAACTTGCGGGTCGCGGCCAGCCGCAACGCGCCCCCGGCCGCGGCAGGCGCGTCGGCGACGCGCAGCAGGTCTTCGGGGAGGTCCGGTTGGCGGTTGCGGTCGGCATCGGCGAAGACGATCCAGCCGTTGCCCCAGTCGACATCGTCGCGGCAGCGGTTGGTGTCCGTCCGCGGACAGACCACCACCTCGGCCCGGCGCATGATGGCGGTATTGCGCGCCATCGCGAGGTCGGCGCTGACCAGATGCATCGCGGTCTGGGTGCGGAGGCGCGCGACGGTGCCCTGGAACGAGGGATAGGCGACCGTGAGCAGCAGCGCCGTGATCGCGAGCACGATCAGGCTCTCGACGAGGGTGAATCCTGGGTGGGGTCGGCGTCCCTGCATCTGCCACATGACGGCGTCCTGCCGTTCGGGAGTCTGCAGTCTGCGTGGCCATGCCGGGCCGATCCCTGCGTGAGGGACGCATCACCGGGTCGGAATTTACCGGCTGCTATCGTCGGGCCCGGATGCGCACCGGACCTGAACCGGACGCGCTTCGCCTTGCCGGCGCCCGCATCCATCCCCATGTTTCCGGCTCCCCCGAGACCCGTGCCGCCCATGAACGACGTCATCCACCCCGCCGCGTTCCAGCTTGTCGCGCCCTACGAGCCGGCGGGCGACCAGCCGCGGGCGATCGAGCAGCTTGTCGGCGGCTTCGAGGCCGGCCTGGCGCACCAGACCCTGCTCGGCGTCACCGGCTCGGGCAAGACCTACACGATCGCCAACGTGATCCAGCAGGTTCAGAAGCCGACGCTGGTGATGGCCCCGAACAAGACGCTGGCCGCGCAGCTCTACGGCGAATTCAAGTCGTTCTTCCCGCACAACGCGGTCGAGTACTTCGTCAGCTATTACGACTACTACCAGCCCGAGGCCTACGTGCCGTCGTCGGACACGTACATCGAGAAGGACAGCTCGGTGAACGAGCACATCGAGCAGATGCGGCTGTCGGCGACCAAGGCGCTGCTCGAGCGGCGCGACGCGATCGTGGTGTGCTCGGTCTCGGCGATCTACGGCCTCGGCGATCCGAACGAATACTTCCGCATGGTGCTGCACATGGTCCGCGGCGAGCGCATCGACCAGCGCGAGCTGATCCGCCGTCTGACCGAGATGCAGTACAGCCGCAACGATACGGAACTGCGGCGCGGTACGTATCGCGTGCGCGGCGAGGTCATCGACATCCACCCGGCGGAATCGGAGATGGACGCGCTGCGCATCGAGCTGTTCGACGGCGAGATCGAGCGCATCACCCAGTTCGATCCGCTGACCGGCGAGACCAAGCGCACGCTGCCGCGCTACACGATCTATCCGAAGTCGCACTACGTCACCACGCGCCGCACGACGCACGAGGCGATCAACGCGATCAAGGCCGAGCTGCCACCGCGGCTGGAGCAGTTCTACGCCGAGAACAAGCTGGTGGAAGCGCAGCGGCTGCAGCAGCGCACCCAGTTCGATCTCGAGATGATGGCCGAGGTGGGCTACTGCAACGGCGTGGAGAATTATTCGCGGCATCTCACCGGGCGCATGCCGGGCGAGGCGCCACCGTGCCTGTTCGACTACCTGCCGCCGGATGCCCTGCTGGTCGTCGACGAGTCCCACGTGACCGTTCCGCAGATCGGCGCGATGTACAAGGGCGACCGAGCGCGCAAGGAGACACTGGTCAATTTCGGCTTCCGGCTGCCGTCCGCGATGGACAACCGTCCGCTGAAGTTCGAGGAGTGGGAAGGCCGCGCGCCGCGCGCGATCTTCGTGTCGGCGACGCCGGGCAAGTACGAGCTGGAGAAGTCGGAAGGGCAGATCGCCGAGCTGGTGGTGCGGCCGACGGGACTCATCGACCCGACCGTCGAGATCCGCCCCGTCGCGACCCAGGTCGACGACGTGCTCGGCGAGATCAACGAGCGCGTCGCGATGGGCGATCGCGTGCTGATCACCGTGCTGACCAAGCGCATGGCCGAGAACCTGACCGAATATCTCGGCGAGCACGACATCAAGGTGCGTTACCTCCATTCGGACATCGACACCGTCGAGCGCGTGGAAATCATCCGCGACCTGCGCCTGGGCAAGTTCGACGTGCTGGTCGGCATCAACCTGCTGCGTGAAGGCCTCGATATGCCGGAGGTCTCGCTGGTGGCGATTCTCGACGCCGACAAGGAAGGCTTCCTGCGCTCGGGCGGCTCGCTGATCCAGACCATCGGTCGCGCGGCGCGCAACCTGCGCGGCAAGGCGATCCTCTATGCCGACCGGATCACCAATTCGATGCAGATGGCGCTCGACGAGACCGACCGACGCAGGGCCAAGCAGGTCGAGTACAACACCGAGCACGGCATCACGCCGAAGTCGGTCGCACGCGCGATCGTCGACATCATGGAAGGCGCGCGCGCCGAACCCGCGCTGGAGAAGAAAGGACGCGGCAAGGGCCGCAAGGTCGCCGAGCCGGTCGAGGATTACGCCGCCTTGCCGCCCGAGAAGCTGGCGGCGCGCCTGAAGACGCTGGAGCAGCAGATGTACCAGCACGCGCGCGACCTGGAGTTCGAAGATGCGGGCCGCATCCGCGACCAGATCCGGCAGATCAAGGAGGCCAGCCTGGTCCGGTGACGGGCCGGCGCGCAGGCCGGCGCCCGTGTCCGCGGTCTTCGCGCATCCCGCGCGCCGGTGCCGGCGATGCCATCGCCCGCGGCGCACGGAATGCCACGGCCGCCGAGGCCCGAGCCGGGCGGTCAACGGATATGTTGAAAATGTTGGACGCCAGTTGTCGCCAACGCGCGAATCCGGTGTATGATGCGCACCCTTCGGGCGGTTAGCTCAGCGGTAGAGCACTACCTTGACATGGTAGGGGTCACAGGTTCGAACCCTGTACCGCCCACCACCTCAAAGCCTTGATACGACAGGCTTTCGGTGGATTCGAAGACGCAGCACGGGTGGGCATCGACCCCGCGCTGATTCCCAGACAGATCTCGCGAATGCGGCACGCCGCATACGTTTCTTCGTGGACCGCTGTCGTGGTCGCGTGTCCCTGGCGACACGTGGGCGAGGCGCCGGCAGCGGCGGGGATCCGGCGTCGGCGGATGCATCCCGTCGTGCGCGCGGCACACGGGTTCTGCGCATCGCTTCGGGAGGACGAAACCCGCGGCATGCGGCCCGGAACAGCGAGCCGCGTATTGCGCGGGGACGTCGAGGCGCGGGGCCGTGATCGTCACGCCGGTACGCCGAGCGGGTGCAATGATGGCGCCCTCCGGGCCGTCGGCCTGACGGGTTCCGCAATGACCGCTGCCTCGACGCTGTACCGCCGCTGGTTGCGTCTGCGCAGCCGTTTCGCACGCTCCCGGCACGAGGTCAGCCCCGCGGCGCTCGACGTCGAAGCGCCGCTTCGCGCCCAGCTCTTCAGCGCCGAGCAGATGGAGCTGCACGGCCGCGCGTTGGCACTGACCCATCGCATCCGGACGGGGCCGTCGCCCGACCGCCTGCTGCTGCGCCTCAGCGAGAACGCGGCCCTGCTCGAGGACGCCCGCACCTTCCTGGCGCGGATGGTGCGCGACGACATCCGTATCACGCCGGCCGGCGAGTGGCTGCTCGACAACTACCACCTGATCGAAGAACAGGTGCGGCTGGCGCGGCGGCATCTGCCCAAGGGCTACAGCCGCGAACTGCCGACGCTGGCGCAGGGCGCTTCGGCGGGCCTGCCGCGGGTCTACGACCTGGCGATGGAAGCGGTCGCGCACGGCGACGGCCAGGTCGATGCGACCACGCTGAGCCGCTTCGTCGCCGCCTACCAGGCGGTCACGCCCTTGGCGCTCGGCGAGCTGTGGGCGATCCCGATCATGCTGCGGCTCGCGGTCATCGAGAACCTGCGGCGCATGGCCGTGCGGGTGATGCGCGACGGCCAGGACCACCGCGATGCGCGGCGCTGGGCCGAGCGCCTCAACGTCACTGCGGTCGAAGCGCCCAAGGACATCGTGCTGGTCGTCGCCGACATGGCGCGCAGCGCGCCGCCGGCCACCGGCGCCTTCGTCGCGGAACTGACCCGCGGCCTGCAGGGGCGGGGCGCACTGCTGTCGCTGCCGTTGACGTGGATCGAGCAGTGGCTGACCGATACCGGCCTGCGCATCGAGGCGCTGGTGCACGCGGAGAGCCAGCAGCAGGCGGCCGACCAGGTCTCGATCGGCAACAGCATCGGCAGCCTGCGCTTCCTCGCGCACATGGACTGGCGCGAGTACGTCGAGACGATGAGCCTCGTCGACGCGGTGCTGCGCGAGGATCCGGGCGCGACCTACAGCCTGATGGATTTCAGTACCCGCGACCATTACCGCCACGCGGTGGAGAAGATCGCCCGGCGCACCGGCGTCGGCGAAGTCGCGGTCGCCGAGGCGACGCTGCGTCTCGCGCAGGCGCAGCCCGCGGATGCGATCGAGGCGCACGTCGGCTACTACCTCGTCGACGACGGGCTCGACCAGACGATGGCGGCCCTGGCAGGCGCCGGAAAGCGGCGCGTCAGCGCCCGCCGCGCGCCGCGGACCGTGCCGCTACCGGTCTATCTGGGCCTGATCGCGGTCGTCGTCGCCCTCGCGACCAGCGGGCTGCTGGGACAGACCGGAGCGCGCGACGTCGGCTGGGCGCCGGTGTGGCTGCTGGCCGCCCTGGGCGTGCTGGTCTTCAGCGAACTGGGCATCGCCCTGACCAACTGGCTGGCGACGGTCGTCGTCGCGCCGAAGCCGCTGCCGCGGCTGGATTTCTCGCACGGCATCCCGGTGGGTTCGCGCACGCTCGTCGTCGTGCCCTGCATGTTCGGCGACATCGCCGCCGTCGATGTGCTGGTCGAAGGGCTGGAAGTGCGTTTCCTCGCGAACCGCGATCCGCATCTGCACTTCGCCCTGCTCAGCGACTATCTCGACGCCGACCAGGAAGTTCTGCCCGGTGATGCACCGACGCTGGCACACGCCGCGGCGCGCATCGACGAGCTCAACCAGCGCTATCTCGCCGATAGTCCGGCGCCGGGCGGCGAGCGCTTCTTCCTGTTCCACCGACCGCGGCACTGGAATCCCAGCGAAGGCCGCTGGATCGGCGAGGAGCGCAAGCGCGGCAAGCTGGCGGCCTTGAACGCGATGCTGCGCGGCGGTGGCGCCGCGGCGTTCCAGCAGGTCGTCGGGCGGGTCGCGGTGCTCGAGAACGTGCGCTACGTCATCACCCTCGACTCCGACACGCGGCTGCCGCGCGACGCGGCGCGCGAGTTCGCCGGCACGCTGTCGCATCCCCTGAACCGGGCGGTCTTCGATCCCGGCCGCCAGCGCGTGACCCGTGGCTACGGCATCCTGCAGCCCAGCGTCGGCAGCAGTTTCAGCGGGCGGCGGATCAGCCGCTACGCGCGCATGTACGGCAGCGAGCCGGGCATCGATCCCTACACGCGCACCGTGTCGGACGTCTATCAGGATCTCTTCGGCGAAGGCTCGTTCGTCGGCAAGGGCATCTACGACGTCGATGCGTTCGAGCAGGCCCTGCACGGCCGCTTCCCCGACAACCGCATCCTCAGCCACGACCTGCTCGAGGGCTGCTATGCGCGCGCCGGTCTGGTCAGCGACGTGCGCCTGTACGAGGACTATCCCTCGCGCTACGCGGCCGACGTCAAACGCCGGCACCGCTGGATCCGCGGGGACTGGCAGCTGCTGCCGTGGGTGCTGCCGTGGGTGCCGACCGCGCAGGCGGGACTGGCGCGCAATCCGCTGTCGTGGCTGTCGCGCGGCAAGCTGCTCGACAACCTGCGCCGCAGCCTGGTGCCGGCCTCGACGCTCGCGCTGCTGGTGTTCGGCTGGGTGATGCTGGACTCGCCGCTGGCGTGGACACTGTGGCTGTCGACCGTGTTCTTTGCGCCGGTGCTGGTGCCCGCGTTGCGCGACCTGCTGTCGAAGCCCGCGGACATGCGGCTCGATACGCACCTGCTGCAGGTCGGCGATGCCACCGGCCGCGGCCTGGTCCGCGCCGCGGTGAACCTGGCCTGCCTGCCGTACGAGGCGATGTTCAGCCTGTCGGCGATCCTCGTGACCTTGTGGCGCTCGCTGGTCAGCCGCCGCCATCTGCTGCAGTGGAATCCCTCGAGCGAAGTCGAACGCAGCCTGGGACGCGGCGTCGCCGCGGAGCTGCGCACGATGTCGGTGGCGCCGCTGCTCGCGATCGTCGTCGCCGCGCTGCTGTGGCGCCTGAATCCGCAGGCCTTGTGGGTGGCCGCGCCGGTGCTGGCGCTGTGGGCCGCATCGCCGCTGCTGATGGCCTGGCTCGGCCAGCCGCCGCCGAAGCGCAGTGCGCAACTGTCGCTGCCGGACCGCGCGTTCCTCGGCCGGCTGGCGCGTCGCACCTGGGCGTTCTTCGAGGTCAACATCCGCGAAGAAGACCACTGGCTGCCGCCCGACAACATCCAGGAGCATCCGGCGCTGGTCATCGCGCGCCGCACCTCGCCGACCAACATCGGCCTGTCGCTGCTGGCGAACGTCGGCGCCTGGGACTTCGGTTACCTGCAGACCGCTGCCGTCATGCAGCGTACCCAGCGCGTGTTCGCGACGCTGGACCAGCTGCCGCGCCACCGCGGCCATTTCTACAACTGGTACGACACCGAAACCCTGGCGCCCCTGCCGCCGCGCTACATCTCGACCGTCGACAGCGGCAATCTCGCCGGCCACCTGCTGACATTGCGGCAGGGCCTGCTGGGCCTGATCGACGCGCCGATCCTGGCGCCGCAGACCTTCGCCGGCCTGGCCGACACCTTCGGCGTGCTGACCCTGGCCAGCGAAGCGCAGCCGCGCGCCGATGCCGGCTGGCAGCCGGCGCTGGACGCGTTCCGCAGCCAGCTCGACGATGCGCTGACGCTGCCACCGGTGTCGTGCCGCCGCGCGCTGGCCGTGCTCGATGGCCTGCGGGCCCACGCCGCGACGCTGCTGGCGATCGCGCCACCGGCAGGCACAGCCGAAGCCGCCGACGACGATGTCGGCGCCTGGGTGGCGCGCCTGCACGCGGCCTGCGTCGATGCGCGCGCAGCGCTGCAGCCGGGCATGGGCCAGACCGCGCCCGTCCCCGGCGAATCGGGGCCGGTCGACGGCACGGAACCGGACGCGATGCCGACGCTGCGCGCGCTGTGTGCGCCGGGCACCGATGCCGGCGTGCGCACGTGGGCCTGTGCCCAGGTGCACGAGCTGGAACGCCTGGCGCACGTCGCGGGCCAGTTCTCGCTGATGGAATACGGCTTCCTCTACGACCGCGCGCGGCACCTGCTGTCGATCGGCTACGACGTCGACAACCGCCGGCTCGATCAGGGCCATTACGACCTGCTCGCGTCGGAAGCGCGGCTGTGCAGTTTCGTCGCGATCGCCCAGGGCCAGTTGCCGCAGGACACCTGGTTCGCGCTCGGCCGTCTGCTGACCGAGGTCGACGGCGACCCGACGCTGCTGTCGTGGAGCGGCTCGATGTTCGAGTACCTGATGCCGCAGCTGGTGATGCCGAGCTATCCGGACACTCTGATCGACCAGACCTCGCGCCATGCGGTGCAGGCGCAGATCGCCTACGGGCGCCAGCACGACGTGCCCTGGGGCATCTCGGAGTCCGGCTACAACACCGTCGATGCGCGGATGAACTACCAGTACCGCGCGTTCGGCGTGCCGGGGCTGGGGCTCAAGCGCGGGCTCGGCGAGGATCTGGTGATCGCGCCGTACGCGACGATGATGGCGCTGATGGTCGCGCCGGAAGCCGCGACGCAGAACCTGCAACGGCTCGATGCCGAAGGATTCTCCGGACGGTTCGGCCTGTACGAGGCGATCGACTACACCGCCTCGCGGCTGCCGCGCGGGCAGACGCATGCGATCGTCCGCTCGTTCATGGCCCATCACCAGGGCATGGGCTTCCTCGCGCTGGACCATCTGCTGCGCGAGCAGCCGATGCAGAAGCGCTTCACCGCCGATGCCGAGTTCCAGGCCACGCTGCTGCTGCTGCAGGAGCGCCTGCCGCGCACCGGCGTGTTCCGCCCGCACGAGGTCGAATCGGTCGGCGTGCGCACCGCGAGCGCGATCGACGAGACCCAGTTGCGTATCTTCCGCACCGCCGACACATCGCGCCCCGCGGTGCAGATGCTGTCCAACGGCCGCTTCCACGCGCTGCTGACCAATGCCGGCGGCGGCTACACCCGCCACCACGACATGGCGGTGACGCGCTGGCGCGAGGATGGGACACGCGACCAGTGGGGCAGCTTCTGCTACCTGCAGGACGTGCAGAACGGCGATGTCTGGTCGGCGGCGCATCAGCCGACCTGCGTGCCGGTGGAGCATTACGAAGCGATCTTCTCCGACGCCAAGGCCGAGTTCCGCGGCCGCCATCGCGGGCTGGAGACGCATCTGGAGATCGCGGTCTCGGCCGAGGACGACATCGAGCTGCGCCGCCTGCGCCTGGTCAACCGCTCGCGGCGTCCGCGCACGATCGAGATCACGACCTACGCCGAAGTGGTGCTGGCGCCGGCGATCGCCGACGAGCTGCATCCGGCCTTCAGCAACCTGTTCGTGCAGACCGAGATCGTCCGTGACAAGCAGGCGCTGCTGTGCACGCGTCGACCGCGCGCGCACGACGAAGTGCCGCCGTGGATGTTCCATCTTGTCGCCGCGCACGATGCGGACATCGTCGAGATTTCCTACGAGACCGACCGCGCGCGTTTCCTCGGCCGCGGCAACTCGCCGCGCACGCCGCAGGCGCTGGCCGCGCCCGGCGCGCTGTCGGATACCGCGGGCTCGGTGCTCGATCCGATCGTCGCGATCCGCGTGCGGATGACGCTGGCCCCCGAGCAGACGGCGATCCTCGATCTGGTCACCGGCGTGGGCGATGACCGTGACGCCTGTGCGGGGCTGATCGACAAGTACCGCGACCGGCGTCTCGCCGACCGCGTGTTCGATCTCGCCTGGACCCACAGCCAGGTCGTGCGCCGGCAGATCAATGCCTCGCAGGCCGATGCGCAGCTCTACGAGCGCATCGCCGGGCTCATGGTGTTCGCGCATCCGTTCCTGCGCGCCACCAGCGCCGTGCTGCTGCAGAACCGCCGCGGGCAGTCGGGGCTGTGGGGACATTCGATTTCCGGGGACCTGCCGATCGTGCTGGTACAGATTGCGGACGCCGAGAACATCGAGCTGGTGCGGCAGATGGTGCAGGCGCATGCGTACTGGCGGCTCAAGGGCCTGCATGTCGACCTGGTGATCTGGAACGAGGACCAGGCCGGCTACCGGCAGCAGCTGCAGGAACAGATCCTCGGCCTGGTCTCGGCCGGACCGGAAGGCAATGTGCTCGATCGCCCGGGTGGCATCTTCGTGCGGCCCGCGCACCAGATCTCGCAGGAGGACCGCATCCTGATCCAGTCCGTGGCGCGCGTCATCGTCGGCGACCAGCACGGCACGCTGGCGTCGCAGGTCGGGCGTCACGTCGTGCCCGAGCGGGCGCTGCCGTTGCTGGTGCCGGTGGAGACGGGCGCGGCGGCGTTCGATGCCGATGTGGAGCGCGAAGGCCCGGCCGAACGCAGTGGCCTGTACGGCCTGCCGCCGCCGCAGACGCTGTCGCACGACGAGGACCCGTGGCCGTTCGAAGCGGTGGCCGACGCGCTGCACTTCGACAATGGCCTCGGCGCGTTCGCGGCCGACGGCCGCGAGTACGTCATCGTGCTCGACGACGCGGCGACGACGCCTGCGCCCTGGTCGAACGTCATGGCCAACCCGAAGCTCGGCACCGTCGTCAGCGAAAGCGGACCGGGCTACACCTGGTTCGAGAATGCGCACGAGTTCCGGTTGACGCCGTGGCACAACGATCCGGTGTCCGACACCGGCGGCGAGGCCTTCTACCTGCGCGACGAGGAGACCGGCCAGGTCTGGTCGCCGATGCCGCTGCCGCTGCGCGGCCGTGGGGCGTATCGCACCCGCCACGGATTCGGCTACAGCGTCTACGAGCACGTCGAGGACGGCATCGCCAGCGAACTCTGGGTCTACGTGGGCTTGCACGAGGCGGTGAAATTCTCGGTGCTGAAGCTGCGCAACCTGTCGGGCCGGCCACGCCGCCTGTCGGCGACCGGGTACGTCGAATGGATTCTCGGCGACATCCGGCTGAAATCGCAGATGCACGTCGTCACCGAGCAGGACCCGGCGACCGGCATGCTGACCGCTCGCAATCCCTACAACACCGAGTTCGGCGGGCGCGTCGCGTTCTTCGACGTCGATGGCGACCGCCGCACGTTCACCGGCGACCGCACCGAGTTCCTCGGCCGCAACGGCAGCCTGCGCGCGCCGGATGCGCTGCGCCGCGAGGGCCTGTCCGGGCGGATCGGCGCGGGCCTCGATCCCTGCACGGCGATCCAGGTGCAGGTGGATCTGGGGCCGGGGCAGGCGACCGAGACCGTGTTCCGGCTCGGCATCGGCGAGGACTTCGGTACTGCGCTCGATCTCGCCGCGCGCGTGCGCGGCACGATGCCGGCCCACGACGCCCTCGACGGCGTGCGCCTGCACTGGCTGCAGACGCTCGGCGCGGTGCGGGTGGAGACGCCGGAACCGGGCACCGATCTGCTGGTCAACGGCTGGCTGCTGTACCAGACGCTGGCCTGCCGCTATGTCGCGCGCAGCGGCTATTACCAGTCGGGCGGCGCGTTCGGGTTCCGCGACCAGCTGCAGGACACGATGGCTACCGTGCACGCGGCGCCGGCGCTGACCCGCGCGCATCTGCTGCTGAGCGCGGCGCACCAGTTCCCGCAGGGCGATGTGCTGCACTGGTGGCATCCGCCGGCGGACCGCGGCGTGCGCACGCGCTGTTCCGACGATTACCTGTGGTTGCCCGTGGCCGCGTGCCGCTATCTCGACGTCACCGGCGACACCAGCGTGCTCGACGAGCGCGTGGGCTTCATCGAAGGCCGCCTGGTCAATGCCGACGAAGAGTCCTACTACGACCTGCCGGTCGCGTCCGGCCGGGTCCAGCCGTTCTACGACCATTGCGTGCTGGCCCTGCAGCGGGGCATGAGCCTGCTAGGCGAACGCGGCCTGCCGCTGATCGGCACCGGCGACTGGAACGACGGCATGAACCGGGTCGGCGAGGGCGGCCGCGGCGAGAGCGTGTGGCTGGGCTTCTTCCTCTACGACGCGTTGCAGCGCTTCGACCACGCGTTCGCCGTGGTCTGTCGCGACGCCGCGGCGCAGCTGCAGGGCAACCTCGAAGCGCATGCCTGGGACGGCGGCTGGTACCGGCGCGCGTGGTTCGACGACGGCACGCCGATCGGCTCGCACACCAGCGACGAATGCCGGATCGATTCGATCTCGCAGAGCTGGTCGGTGCTGTCGGGCGCGGCCGATCCCGAGCGCGCCGGACAGGCGATGGCGGCGCTGGATACGCACCTGGTCAAACGCGATGCCGGGCTGATCCAGCTGCTGGACCCGCCGTTCGACAAGACCGCGCACGACCCCGGCTACATCCGCGGCTACGTGCCGGGCGTGCGCGAGAATGGCGGCCAGTACACGCATGCGGCGGTGTGGTCGGCGATGGCGTTCGCTACGCTCGGCGATCGCGAACGCGCATGGGAACTCGCGCGCATGATCAATCCGGTGCACCACGCGGAAGACGCCGCGGGCGCGGCCGTCTACAAGGTCGAGCCCTACGTCATGGCGGCCGATGTCTACGGTGTCGCGCCGCATGTCGGGCGCGGCGGCTGGACCTGGTACACGGGGTCGGCGGGCTGGATGTACCGGCTGCTCAGCGAATCCCTGCTCGGCCTGCATCGCCATGGCGACCGTCTGCGGATCACGCCCTGCGTGCCCGCATCGTGGCCGGGTTACCGGATGCAGCTGCGGCATGGCGCGGCGGTGTACCGGATCCAGATCACCTGCTTCGACACGGGGCCGGCGCGGCTGATGCTGGACGGTGTGCTGCAGGACGGCCTGGACATCGCCCTGCACACCGCGGATGCGATCCACGAGGTCGTGCTGCAGTGGCCGCGTGACGCGCAAGGGCCGCGCGACTGATGGCGCTGCGCATCGAGCTTGAGAGCGCGCTCGATGCGCTCGCCGGCATGGTGCCGATGTGGCAGGAAAAGTTGCGGAAGCCCGATGCGTTCTGGCCGCAGTTCGAGGCGTTGTCGCGGCAGATCCTCGTGCGCGCCCGGACGGACGCGGAGCAGGCCGAGGTGCGGCAGCGGCTCGATGCGATGCTGGCCGCGCAGGGCCTGACGCGGCCGGGGCGGCGGCGCTGAGGATGGCGCTGCGCCTCAGGGGAGGCGTGCAGAGCGGGGATTGCGCTTGTGCAGCCGCGCACGGTGCCAGGCCCGCGGGGGGCGCGAAGGCGCGGGTTGCCACGCGAGACGACAGGAGCAGGAGGCGCTCGGTGCCCGCGGGTGGACGGCGCCGGAAGATCAAAGTGTGGTGGACGTGGTCCCGCCCGTTGTCCGTCGCCCCCCGGCAGCATCAGAGAAAACAAGGCGGCCGATCGGCCGCCTTTTTCTGCCCGAACCGCGTCCCCGTCAGAACCGGTAGTTCAGACCGAGCAGATACGTGCGGCCCCATTCGAGGTTCTCGAGCGGGCGGTCGCGCGTGCCGGCGTACGTACGGTAGGCCTCGTTGGTGATGTTGTTGGCCTGCAGCAGCAGGGTCAGGCCGTCCATCGACGAGTCTTCGCCGAAGCTGTAGCTGATCTGCGCGTCGGTGATGTTCTCGCCGACGACGTAGCGCAGCGTGCGCGCGCCGTCGAAGTTGCCGATCTCGCCGATGAAGTCCGAGCGCCGGCGCTGGCTGACGCGTGCCTCGAAGCCGTCGCGCTCGTAGTACGCCGTCAGGTTGTAGACGCGCTTCGACAGGCCCGGCAGGTCGATCGGGCCGCTGCCGACGCTGTTGGCGCTTTCGGGGTCGAAGATCTGGATGCTGCTGTCGTTGAAGCTGGCACTGGCCACGATGCCGAAGCCGCGCAGCGATTCGGTCCACAGGTCGAACGGCAGCGACGCCGTCAGTTCCAGGCCGCGCAGCGTGCCGCCTTCGCCGTTCTGCGGCGCGGTGAAGTTGCCGATGTCCTGCACCGGCGGCGTGCCCGGCGGCGGCACGTAGCTGTCGACGAAATCGGAGAAATCGTAGTCGTCGACGGTCTGCGTGTAGATGTAGGTGCGCAGGTCCTTGTAGAAGAACGCGGCGGCCACGTAGGCGCGGTTGCCGAAATACTTCTCCCACGACACGTCGAACGCGTACGCGCGCCACGGATCCAGCAGCGGGTTGCCGCCGCTGCCGCCGGGCCGGCCGTTGCTCGTGTCGACGCCGAATTCCAGCGACGAGCGCAACTGGTCGACGCGCGGACGCGCGACCTGCTCGGCCAGGCCGATACGCAGCGTGTGTTCGTTCGGCAGCTGGAACGCGAGGTTCATGCTCGGCAGCACGTCGGTATAGGTCTTGCCCGATTCGAACGGCCGCACGTTGCTGCCGGCCGGCTGGGTCGAATCGAAGTAGCGCGACGCGGACGACTGGTCGACTCGCTGGATCTGCACGCCCACGTTGCCGGTAACAGTGGCCGCGCCCCATTCGGTGCTGAGGTTGGCGCGGGCGAACGCGCTGGTGATCTTTTCGCTGACCGTCCAGGCCTTGGGGATCAGGTAATCCAGATCCTCGGTCGGCTCGAACACCATGTAGCGGTCGACCGCGGCGGGCACGTTCCAGGCCGGGATGTAGCCGACGCCGGCGAAGCCGAGATCGACGAGGCCGTACTGCAGATCGCTGGCGATGGCGGTGTCGCCCTGCGCGCCGAGCACGATGTTGCCTTCCGGCTGGCGCTTCGACTTCTCGCGATCGGTGTGGTTGAGGCCGAAGTCGAACTCGGACAGCCACGTGATCGAACCGGGCGCGGGCAGGGTCAGCCCCACGCGCGCGGCCTTGAGTTCGTCTTCTACCTGCGGCGTCTTGCCGTAGCCGGAGCCGTAGATCGTGTTGGTCAGGAACAGCTGGCTCGGATCGGAGTAGTCGAGGCCCGGCGCCAGCTGGGTGAAATCGTTGCTGCGGATGTCGAGTTCGATCGTGTCGAGCGACGGGTTCGGCAGGCGCTGGGCGTTGTTCTCGAGACTGATCTCGGAGCGCCTGGCCTTCGACCAGCTGACGAGATGCGGTCTTCGCGACGGTTGTACATGCCGCGGACCAGTGGATACACGCCGGTCAGCGTGCCGCCGGCGAAGCTGCCGTTCTCGCTGGTGCGCACGTCGCTGTAGACGCACTCGGGATTGCACGGGAACGAGCCGTTGAACTGGGTGTTGACCTCGAACTGGTTCGCGGTGTCTTCCTGCTCGGCGCGCGAGTGGAACAGGTCGAGCGTGCTGGTCCAGGCGTTCGACGGCCGGAACTGCAGCGTCGCCATCACACCGTCGCGCTTGGTGTAGCCGGTGCGGCGCAGCGCCTTCATGCCGTCGGTGGCCCAGGTGCCGGGCGCGAGGCCCGGGCGCGCATCGGTCTTCCACGGTTCGTAGAGGCCGACCTGGTTTTCCTGGATCGGCGTGTCGCTGTGCGAGTAGCCGATCGAGAAGCCGAAGCGGCGGTCGGCGGACTGGCCGATCCAGCTGCCGCTGATGCGGTTGCCGTAGGGATCGGTCTTCGCCGCTTCGCCCAGCGAGTTGCGCTGGTAGCGGCCGTTGAGCGTGATCACCGACTCGTTGAAGTTCAACGGCCGCACGGTCTGCATGTCCAGCGTGCCCGACAGGCCCTGGCCGAACAGGCCGGCGTCGGGCGTCTTGTAGACGGTCACGCCGCTGACGAGTTCCGACGGGTACTGGTCGAATTCGACGCTGCGGTTGTCGCCGGTGCTGACCATCTCGCGCCCGTTGAGCAGCGTGGTCGCGAAGTCGGGCGACAGGCCGCGGACGCTGATCACCTGCGCGCGGCCGGCGACGCGCTGCGCGGACACGCCGGGCAGGCGTGCGATCGATTCGGCGATGCTCACGTCGGGCAGCTTGCCGATGTCTTCGGCGGAAACCGCCTCGACGATCTGCGTGGCGTCGCGCTTGATCGAGATCGCGCTTTCGATGCCGCGGCGGATGCCGGTGACCTGGACGCGGTCGAGCTCGACGGCGTCGTCGCCCGCGGTGGCGTCGGTGGTCGTGGTGGTGGTCTGCGCGTGCGCAGCGGCGGCGATCGTGAACAGCGCCGACGCCAGTGCGGCGCTCAGCAGATTGCGATTGAGCTTCGACATGTCCCCTCCCAAGGATGTCCAGCGGACTGCATGCAGTGGTGCGTCCGGCGCCATGTCCCGTCGTGGGATCTGTGCGGCGACGGCGCGGTTCGAGCGGTCACGCGCATGGTAGTCCCGGCATCGACGCGCGGACCGGCGCTGCATACGTATTCATTGCGGGCAGGCGCAGGCGATGGTGTCCGCGCATTCGCGGACGCGCTGCGCCGGGCGCGAGGGCATTTATGTGGTCCAGTCCCCGGCATCCGTCGAGACGCAATCGAGACGACAGCACGTCCGCCGATCCGATGCAGACCGCCGACGTGCGATGCCGTGTGACGCGACCCTCGCGGACGCACGACGCGCGACCGACTAGCCTCCGAGCATGACCGCATCGCCGCTCGCGACATCGCTGCTCGCCGCCCGTCTCCGCACCTGGGTGCTGCGCGTGTTCCCGCGCGGCCAGAGCACGATCGATTACGACACGCCGCCGGGCGATCCCGGCCTGTTCGGTCCCGACAGCGCGACCTGGCGGATCCATGCGGATTTCCCCGGCATGCTGTCCGGCGGCCTGTGCGCGTTGATGCTGCAGACCCTGCATCCGCGCGCGCTGGCCGGTGTCTGGGACCATTCGAATTTCCGCACCGATCTGGTCGGTCGCCTGCGCCGCACCACGGCATTCGTCGCCGGCACGTCCTATGCCGGCACCGACGAGGCGAACCGCCTGATCGCACGCGTCGCCGGCATCCACACGCGCGTGCGCGGCGCGCTGGACGACGGGACGCCGTACGCGGCCGACGAACCCGCGCTGCTGACGTGGGTGCACGTCACCGAGGCCTACGGGTTCCTGCAGGGGTATCGCCGCTACTCGCCCGATGCCTTGCCGCCCGGCGCAGCCGATCGCTATTACGACGAGGCGCGCCGCATCGCCGAAGCGCTCGGCGCGCGCGACGTGCCGGCCTCGGAAGCCGAGGTTGCGACGTATTTCGATGCGCTCCGGCCGCAGCTGCGCGTCGATGCGCGCTCGCGCGACGTGCTCGACGTGCTCGCGCGCATCCGGCTCCCGGTACCGCTGCCGGGCGTGTCCCGCACCCTGTTCCTCGGTGCGGGCGCGGCCCTGCTGCCCGACTGGGCACACGCGATGCTGCCACGCAGCGCCTGGCAGCGCGCCGGCGATCCGGTCGCGGCGCGCGTGATGCAGGGCCTGGGGCCGGTATTCCGGAGCGCGCTCGGCGACGGCGTCGCGCCGCGTGCCTGCCGACGCGTCGGTGTATCACCTGACTGCCTGCATCGATGGCCGGACGTCGCCGATGCGGCATCGCGCGGCGCCGAGGCGCGCGACACCGGCGCGTCCACGCGCTGAGCGTGCTGCGCACGGACCGGGGTGCCAGCGGTCAGACGAGGCGCGCGAGCCAGGCGCCGCGCGGTGCCAGTGTCAGCGTCGTGCCGTTCCGCTGCGCGCCGGGCAGGCCATGGCCGTCGAGTGGCGTGGCCCCCGCGGCGATCGCGGGCAAGTTCCACGTGACGTCGTCCGCGGAGAGGTTGAAGACCACGAGCACGCGCGCGTCGGCATCGCCGCGCACGAAGGCGAGCACCGGTTCCGGCGCGTCGAGGAACACCTGCGCGCCGGTCACCAGCGCGGGCTGCGCACATCGCCATTGCAGGAAACGCCGCGTCGACGCCAGCACTGACCGCGGATCGGCGTCCTGCGCGGCCACGCTCAGCGGCCGGTGCGTGTCGGGGATCGGCAGCCACGGCGTGCCGGTGGAAAAGCCCGCGTCGGCATCGGCGGTCCACGGCATCGGCGTGCGGCAGCCGTCGCGGCCCTTGAAGTTCGGCCAGAACGTGATGCCGTAGGGATCGCGCAGCGCCTCGAACGGCACGTCCGCTTCCGGCAGGCCGAGTTCCTCGCCCTGGTACAGGCAGACCGAGCCGCGCAGCGTGCAGACCAGCGCCACCATCTGCCGGGCGAACGCGGCGTCGGCGTCGGGTCCACCCCAGCGCGTAACCGCGCGCACCACGTCGTGGTTGGAGATCGCCCAGCACGGCCAGCCTTCAGTCATCGCCGCGTCCAGACGCTCGACGGTGCCGCGGATGTAGCCGGCGCTGAAATCCTCGACCAGCAGTTCGAAGCTGTAGCCCATGTGCAGGCGGCCGGCGCTGGTGTATTCGGCGGTCGTCGCGAGCGAATCCTCGGAGGATATTTCGCCGAGCGCGGCGACGTCGCTGTAGCCGTCCATCAACGCGCGCAGGCGCTCGATGAAGCCGATGTTCTCGGGCTGGGTGTTGTTGTAGTGGTGGTACTGGAACGCGTACGGATTGTCGGGCGCGAAGCCGCGCCCCAGCCGCAGTTCGGGCGGCTTGGGCGGGTTGTCGCGCAGCTGCGCGTCGTGGAAACAGAAGTTGATCGAATCCAGACGGAAGCCGTCGACGCCGCGGTCCAGCCAGAAGCGCACGTAATCGAGCGTCGCCTGCTGCACCTCGGGATTGTGGAAGTTGAGGTCGGGCTGGCTCGACAGGAAGTTGTGCAGGTAGTACTGGCCGCGCCGCGGCTCCCAGCGCCAGGCGGGCCCGCCGAAGATCGACAGCCAGTTGTTCGGCGCGGTGCCGTCGGGACGCGCATCGGCCCAGACGTACCAGTCGGCCCTGGGGTTGTCGCGCGACGCGCGGCTTTCGCGGAACCAGGCGTGCTCGTTCGAGGTGTGGCTGAATACCTGGTCGATCATGACCTTCAGCCCCAGCCCGTGCGCGGTCGCCAGCAGCGTGTCGAAATCCGCGAGGGTGCCGAACATCGGATCGACATCGCACTGGTCGGCGATGTCATAGCCGTAGTCGTGCATCGGCGAGCGGAAGAACGGCGACACCCAGATCGCATCGACGCCGAGCCCGGCCACGTAGGGCAGCTGCGCGATGATGCCCGGCAGGTCGCCGATGCCGTCGCCATCGCTGTCCCTGAAGCTGCGCGGATAGATCTGGTAGATCACCGCGCCGCGCCACCACGGGTGGTTCGCCATCGTCTGTCTCGCTCCCCGACGCCGTGCGCGCCGCGATGCGACGTTAGTGCATCGCAGCCCGCATGCGGAAGCACGGGGTGGCGGTGGACGCGATGAATACGTATGCAGCTCGCCGGTGCGTCGCCGCACTGTGGCTACCATGCAGCAGGTCGCGTCGACACGGCGCGGCACCGCGGTCCTTGGGAGGGGAGTCGCAACGTATGCAGCACAGCAAACCGCAGCTGTCGTTCTGGCAGATCTGGAACATGTGTTTCGGCTTCCTCGGCATCCAGTTCGGATTCGCCCTGCAGAACGCCAACGTCAGCCGCATCTTCCAGACGCTGGGCGCGGACATGGAGCAGGTGCCCGGGCTGTGGATCGCCGCGCCCCTGACCGGTCTGCTGGTGCAGCCGGTGATCGGCTATTTCTCCGACCGCACCTGGACGCGTCTCGGACGCCGTCGGCCTTACTTCCTGTGGGGCGCGATCTTTTCCACCGCCGCGTTGCTGGTGATGCCGAACTCGCCTGCGCTGTGGATCGCCGCCGGCACGCTGTGGGTGCTCGACGCCTCGCTCAACGTGTCGATGGAACCGTTCCGCGCCTTCGTCGGCGACCAGCTGGCGCCAAAGCAGCGGCCCAGCGGCTACGCGATGCAGAGCTTCTTCATCGGCGTCGGTTCGGTCGTCGCCAGCGCCTTGCCCTTCGTGCTGGCGAAGTTCGGTGTCGCCAACACCGCCGGCCCGGGCGAAGTGCCCGACACCGTGCGCTATGCGTTCTATTTCGGCGGCGCGGTGCTGCTGGGCGCGGTGCTGTGGACGGTGCTGCGCACGCGCGAGTATCCGCCCGAGGCACTGGCCGCGTTCGACGATGCACATCCGCCCGGTACGGTCGCGGGGGGCGATGTGCCCGTGCCCACGGCGATCGGCGGGCTGCCCTGGCTGCTGGTCGGCGTCGCCGGCGTCTCGCTGGTCTGGGCGATGGGCTGGGACCGCATGCTGTACGTGCTGGCTGCGCTGCCGCTGGCCTATGGGCTGCTGCGGCAGATCGCGGCGCTACGCGGTCGCGGCATGATCGCTGCGATCGCCGGCGACCTGCATGCGATGCCGACCACGATGCGCCAGCTCGCGGTCGTGCAGTTCTTCTCGTGGTTCGGCCTGTTCGCGATGTGGATCTACACCACCGCCGCCGTCGCGCAGACCCATTACGGCACCACCGATCCGCAGTCGGCCGCCTACAACGAAGGCGCGAACTGGGTCGGCGTGCTGTTCGCCGCCTACAACGGCTTCGCCGCACTCGCTGCCGTGGCGATTCCGTGGATGGCGCGTGCGCTCGGCCTGCGCATGACCCATCTGGTGAACCTGTGGCTCGGCGGCGCGGGCCTGGTGTCGATCGCCTTCATCCGCGATCCGCAGTGGCTGCTGCTGTCGATGGCCGGCGTCGGCTTCGCCTGGGCCTCGATCCTCTCGCTGCCGTATGCGCTGCTGTCCGACAGCCTGCCCGCGCACAAGATGGGCGTGTACATGGGCATCTTCAATTTCTTCATCGTCATCCCGCAGCTGGTCGCGGTGAGCACGCTGGGCTTTCTGCTCGGCCACGTGTTCGGCGGCGCGCCGATGCGCGTGCTGATGCTCGGGGGCGCGAGCCTGGCGATCGCCGGACTGTTCGCACTGCGCGTGTCGCGGCCGCTGTCGGAACAGGCGGCGCGATGACATCCACAACAGGAGTTTCCGCATGACCCGAGCCTCGACCGTCGCCATTGCCGCGCTGCTGTGCGCGGGCTGCAGTTCCGCGGGCGCTGTCCGGGCGGGGCAGGTTGCCGATCAGGATGGTCTGTACGGCACGCGCGAGCCCTTCGCTGCGCACGCGGTCTACTTCGTCGTTACCGACCGCTTCGTCAATGGCGACACGTCCAACGATCAACGCGACCAGGGCGGCGCGCATCGCACGTTCGACATCCCCGTCCGCTGCCCCGACGGCATCGACGGCAACATCGGCTATCTCGGCGGCGACTTCCGCGGTGTGCTCGACAACGCCGGCTACATCCGCGACATGGGTTTCGGGGCGGTGTGGATCACGCCGATCGTGGCCAACCCGGACGAGGCGTTCACCGGCGGCGATCCGGTCGCCTGCGGCAGTTCGCTGACCGATCGCGGCAAGACGGGTTATCACGGCTACTGGGGCACGAACTTCTACCGGGTCGACGAGCACCTGCCCAGCGCCGACCTCGATTTCCGAGGCTTCACCGACGGCATGCGCGCGGCCGGATTGAAGACCGTGCTCGACATCGTCGGCAACCACGGCGCGCCGTCGTGGACGATGCCCGAAGCGCAGCCCGGCTTCGGCCAGATCTTCGATGCCGACGGACGCCTGATCGCCGATCACCAGAACCTGCCGCCGCAACAGCTCGATCCCAAGGGCAATCCGCTGCACGCGTTCTACAACGCGACCGGCGTCGTCGATGGCAAGACCGGCTCCATCTTCGACGGCAATCTTGCCCAGCTCTCCGATTTCGACGCCGCCAACCCGGCGGTCTTCGAGTACCTTGCCGGTGCCTACGAACAGTGGATCGGGCAGGGCGCCGACGCGTTCCGCATCGACACCATCGCCTGGATGCCGCACGCGTTCTGGAAGCGTTTCTCCGACCGCATCCGCGGGCAGCACCCCGGTTTCTTCATGTTCGGCGAAGCCTTCGACTACAACGCCGACAAGATCGCCGAGCACACCTGGGCGCGGAATGGTGGCGTGAGCGTGCTCGACTTTCCGATGAAGCAGGCGATGGACGAGGTCTTCGCCGGCGGTGCCGGCTTCGAGCGCCTCGCGCCGGCGCTGCATCTCGAGCGTGGGCCGTATGCCAATCCCTACGATCTGGCGACGTTCTACGACAACCACGACATGCCGCGCATGGCGGCCAGCGATACCGGCTTCATCGATGCGCACCACTGGCTGTTCACCGCGCGCGGCATTCCGGTCGTCTACTACGGCTCGGAAACCGGCTTCATGCGTGGCCGCGCCGAACACGCCGGCAACCGCGCGTACTACGGGCAGGATCGCGTCGATGCTGGTGCGCAGAATCCGATCCACGCCGCGCTGACCCGCATCGCGAATGTGCGCCGCGCCACGCCGGCGCTGCAGCGCGGACTGCAACTGGTGCTCGACCTCGAGGGCGATCACGCCGCGTTCTATCGCGTGCTCGACGATGGCGACACGCGCCAGACGGCGCTGGTGCTGCTCAACAAGGGCGATGTCCCTTGGCAGGCGACGCTGGCCGGCGACGAGATTTCGGCGGGCAGCTGGCGGGATACGTTCAGTGGTGGTCCGGTCGCTGTCGATGCCGGGCTGCGCATCGATGTGCCTGCCCATGGAGTCCGTGTGCTGCTGCGCGATGACGTGGCGATGCCTGACGTATTACGCGCGCGGTTGCAGGCGCTGATGGTCGACCGACATGGTGGTCCGGACGCACGGTGATTTGTCCGCGTCAGCAAACGCCGGGCTAGGCGTTGTATCTGTAGGAGCGCGCGCGCGCACGATGTGGCTTGCCCGGTAATGCGCGGTCGCGCGCGCTCCTACAGGGGACGCCGGCCGGTCGAATCCCGCGCCACCAGCGACGTCGGCAACCGCAGGCTTTCCGCCGGCTCGCCGACGACCAGCCGCATCAGCGTGTCGACCAGCAACTCGCCGGCGGTCAGCGTGTCCTGCACGACGGTGGTCAGCGCCGGCGTCGTCATGCGCGCGGCGGGGATGTCGTCGAAGCCGGCGATGGCGATGTCCTCGGGCATCCGCAGGCCGTGCTCGGCGAACGCATGCATCGCGCCGATCGCGATCAGGTCGCTGGCCGCGAACACCGCGTCGAACGGCAGGCCGCGGCGCAGCAGTTCGGTCGCGGCCGCATGGCCCGACCCTTCCGCGCTTTCGGCATCGACCTGCAGTGCGCGGTCCATCGTCAGGCCCAGCGGCGCGAGCGCGGATTCGCAGCCCAGCCAGCGGTCCAGGAATTCCGGATAGCGACTCGACGCGTCGCCGAGAAACGCGATGCGGCGATGGCCCAGGCCCGCCAGGTGCGCGCCGACCAGCGCGCCCCCGCCGGCGTTGTCGCAGCCGATCGAGATGCCCGGCTGGTCCGGCAGCACCGCGCCCCAGCGCACGAACTGCGTGCCCTGCTCGACCAGCGTGCGCAGCTTGCCCTGATAGGCGAGGTAGTCGCCGTAGCCGAGCAGGATCAGGCCGTCGGCCTTGTGACTGTCGCCGTAATCGGCGTGCCAGTCGTCGGACAGCTGCTGGAACGAGATCAGCAGGTCCTGGCCGTGGCGCGCGCAGGCGCGGGTGATCGAGCCGAGCATCGGCAGGAAGAACGGATTGATGTGCGACTGGTCGCTGGTCGGGTCCTCGAAGAGCAGCAGCGCCAGCGTGCCCGACTGCTGTCGACGCAGGTTGGACGCGTTCTTGTCGACCTTGTAGTTGAGCTCGCGCGCGATCGCGAGGATGCGCTCGCGGGTTTCACGGTTGACCGACGGATGGCCGCGCAAGGCACGCGACACCGTCGGCTGGGAGACCCCGGCGAGGTGGGCGATATCCAGGGACGTCGGTTTGCCTTTGATCGTCATCGGGCCTGCGCAGGGCGACGGAAGCTCGATCGATGATGCCACGCCGTCGCAGTGGACCGGTCCGGACCGCTGCCCTCAGGCCGCGCGCGTGAGCGCTGGATCGGCCCAGACGCTGCAGGGATCGCTGTCGCGCGCACGTCGCGCGGTCGCCCGCGCCAGCGTCGCGAATCCGACGGCCAGGGCGAGCGCACCGGCGTCGATCGCGAACAGTGCCCAATGGCCGGCACCCGCGCTGCGCCACAACCACCAGCCGGACGCGACGCCGTGCGCGACCGGAATGGCGGCGCTCGCCCAAGCGGCGGCGAGCAGCAGCTCGCGCGCGGCGCGGATCGGCGGCCGGAGCGCGGCCCACACCAGACAGCCTGCCCAGGTCAGGAAGCACGCCAGCGGAATGCCGCGGTCGGCCCAGGCCGGCGCCTGCCATTCCAGCAACTGGGTCGCGACGAACGCGACCGAGATCGCCACGCACACGCCCAGACACAGGCCGATCGTCGCGCGCGCCGTCGCCATCGACGTGCGCGTCTGCGTGACCTGGCGCCGCCGGCGCCGCGATTCGATCCACAGCAGGTTGCCGGAATAGAACAGGAAGGCGCCGCCGAGACCGAGCACGAAATACAGCACGCGGATCCACGCGTTGCCGAACTCGGCGAAGTGCAGCGCGTAGGCGATCTGCAGCGTCGCGTGGTTGGCGTCGCGCCGGCCCGGCAGTTCGGTCGCGAGCACGGCGCCCGAAGCCGCATCGAGCGCGACCGCGCCGAGCGGGCCGAGCGTGCGCGGCGCGGCGCCGGTGATCTCGATGACCGCGTTCGCATCGCCGGCGTTGGCGAGCTTCAGGTAGGCAGGTTCGAATGCGTCGAGGCCCTGCGCGAGCGCGGCCTGGCGCGCGCGGCGGGTGAGGTCGGACAACGGCAGCGGGCCGGCGGGCGACGCAGCAGGCGCGACGACCGGCGCGGTGTCGAAGGCCGCGGGCAACGCCGCCATCGCCTGGCCGCGATGGACCAGCGGGTCGAGCGCGAGCAGCGCCACCATCATCAGGCACAGCAGCGCGCCGGTGACCGCGAACATCACGTGCACGGGCAGGCTCAGCACGCCGACGACGTTGTGCGCGTCCTGCCAGAACTGCTTGCGGTTGCGCCCGGGGCGCAGCGCGAACAGATCCTTGGCCAGTTTCGGCAGGTGGATCACGACGCCGCTGATCAGCGCCACGCCGTACAGCAGGCTCACCGCACCCATGAACCAGGTGCCGATGCCCGGCAGTCCGAGCGCGTAATGCAGCGCATTGACCAGCTCCGACAGCGCCGCATGGGGCAGGGTGCTGGTGCCGTCGGGCGCATCGAGCGTCGCGTACTGCCACGTGCCGTGCGCGTCCTGCCAGTAGCTGATCGCGTGCGGGCTTTCCGGCCCCGGAAACAGCATGCCGACGTGGGTGCGCGCGTCCGCGTGCCGGGCGAGCGTTTCGTCGAGCAGGCGCTGGGCATCGTCGAGCGTGTGCACCGGCGCGTCTGCGGCGTGCGGCGCCTGCCACAGCATCAGGTCGTGATGGAACACGGTGATCGCGCCAGCGTAGAACGCGACGAACAGCGCGAAGCCGGCGGCCAATCCCACCCAGGTGTGCAGCGCGGTGAAGCGGCGCAGGGTCGCGCTCCGGAATTTCATCGCAGGGCGTTCCCTTTCTTGCCGCTCATCGCACCAGCCCCGACAGTTGCAGCAGCCACAGTGCGGTCAGCGACAGCGCGGCCAGACCGCCCATCCAGGCCCACGCGCGTCCCGCATCCTCGAACGCGAAGGCGAGCGCCGCCGTGCCCATCCAGATCGGGAAGAACGCGACCAGGCCCGGCACCAGGGTCGACTGCCAGGGGCCGGGCAGCGCCCAGGACACCAGGCCGACCAGTCCGGCCGCGAGGAAGAAGCCCGCCAGCAATGCGGCGGCCGCGCGCGACAGGCTCATCGCGATGTCGCCCGCGGTGCGCGCAGCGCCAGCCAAGGCAACGCCATGGCCGCGAGCATCCAGCTGCCGAGCATCGCGCACAGGCCCGCGCCGGCACCGAGCGCCAGACTCCAGGCCAGCCAAGCGACGGCGGCCAGCGCCGCGCCGGTCCACGTCGCGGCGACGCGATGCGTGCCCAGGCGTGCCCAGCGGCACTGCGGCGATGCCGCGTACGACGCCAGCGCCGACAGCCACGCGGCGGCGATGCCGACCAGGCTCAGCAGCATGCGCGGCACCGACCCGCGCGACCGGCACGCGTCACCATTGCAGTCGCGCGCTCGCGGTCACGGTGCGGCCGTAACCGTAGTAGCACCAGGCGGCCGAATTGCAGACCGAGACGTACTCGCGGTCGGCCAGGTTCTGCGCGTTGAGCTGGAAGCGCCAGTCGGACACGTCGTAGTGCAGCGAGGCGTCGAACAGGGTGTAGGCCGGCGTTTCCCAGTCGTTGCGCGCGTCGCCGAAGTGATCGCCGGTGTAGCGCACGCCGGCGCCGATGCCGAACCCCGCGAGCGCGCCGGTGGTGATCGTGTAGTCGCCACCGAGCGACGCCGCCTGACGCGGCTGCAGGGCGATCTCCTTGCCCAGCGTCGCGGGATCGGTGCTCTCGGTGACTTCGGAGTCGATGTAGGCGTAGGCGCCGTAGACGCTTAGCCCGCGCCCGACGTTCCAGCGGCCCTCGAGTTCGGCGCCGCGCACGCGGGTCTCGCCCTGCTGCACCGAGAACAGGGTGTTGTCGGGATCGACGGTCAGGGTGTTGGTCTGGATGAGTTCGTAGGCCGCCAGCGTCGCCAGCAGGCGGCCGCCTTCGGGCTGGAACTTCAGGCCGGCCTCGACCTGGCGGCCCGTGGTCGGCACGAAGGCGTTGCCGTCGAAGTCGGTGCCGACGGTCGGCTGGAACGACTGCGACCAGCCGACGTAGGGCGCGACGCCGTTGTCGAATACGTAGTTGACGCCGACGCGGCCGGAGAAGCGCTCGTCGCTCTGGCGTGCACCATTGGTCTCGGTGCCGACCCAGTCCTGGCGACCGCCGACCGTGACCACGACGCGGTCGATGCGGACCTGGTCCTGCAGGTACAGGCCGATCTGGTCCTGGGTCTGGTCGGTGAACGCGGTGCCGGGCCCGAAGTCCGGACGCAGGTCGGGCATCGAGCCGTAGACCGGCGCGTAGGCATCGAGACCGGTCGCGGTGAACGCGAAATTCGACGCGTAGTCGTTGTGGGTGCGACGGTAGTCGAGCCCGGCCAGCACGGTGTGCTCGACGCGTTCGCCGCCGAAGTTCCAGCTCAGGTTGTTGTCGAGCGAGAACGTGCGCTCCTGCTCGCGGGTCGACCACAGATAGCGCGACAGCGTGCGCTGGTCGGCCAGCAGGCCGAAGGTGCCGACGGTCACGGCCGGATCGATTTCGCTCTCGCCCCAGCGGACGTTCTGCGCGAACGCGGTGCCGCCGCCGAAGTCGTGGCGGAAGTCGTAGCCGATCGACGCCATCGTCTTGACGTAGTCGTTGGCGTTCGGCTCGCCGGTGTAGAGGCTCGCGCGGATTTTGCCGTTCGGGTTCGGCAGCAACGTGCCTTCCGCCGGCAGGAACCCGGCGCCGGCCTTGGTGTCGGCCTTCTGGAAGCGTGCGAGCACGGTCAGCGTATTGGCGTCGTCCGGCGTCCAGGTCAACGCGGGCGCGAGGTAGTACCGGTCGTCGTGGATGAAATCGACGTCGCTGTCGCTGTTGCGCGCCAGGCCGGTCAGGCGGTACGACAGCGTGCCGCTGTCGCCGAGCGGGCCGCCGACATCCCCGGTGAGCTGGCGCAGGTCGTGGCTGCCGAGCTGCAGCTCGACCTCGCGCAGCGGCGTCGCCGTCGGACGCTTGCTGACGTAGTTGACGAGGCCGCCGGGCGGCATCGCGCCGTAGTTGACCGATGCCGGCCCCTTGAGGACTTCGATGCGCTCCAGGCCGAAGGGCTCGATCCGGGTGATGCCGGTGCCCGACCCCAGTGGCAGCGCCAGACCGTCGAGATAGCGGGCCGGGGTGAAGCCGCGCACCAGCAGCCAGTCGCTGCGCGTGTCGGGGCCGTAGCCGCCGCCCTGCGCGCCGGCGGTGAACCACACGGCCTCTTCGACGCCGTGCAGGCCGCGGTCGCGGATCTGCCGGTCGGTGATGACCGAGACCGACTGCGGGATTTCGAGGATCGGCGTATCGGTCTTGGTCGCGGTGCCGCTGTCGCGGGCGATCGGCGCGGTGACCTCGATCGCATCGAGCGTGCGGGCGTCGGCGGTCGGCGCGGACTGGGCGAGCGCCTGGGCGCTGACGGGCAGCGCCAGCAGCAGCGCCAGACGCAGTGCGGTGACGAGGGGGCGGGGGGCGCCGACGGGGCGGTGGGCAGCGTGCATCGGAAGCGTCTCGAGTGTGCGGGTGACGTGGCGCAGGGACGCGGCAGCGGGAGCGCCAGCGCAATCGATGCGAATAGGAGTGATTATCATTTTGCGCTCCGCCGTCGCCGGCTGCAATCCTCCGCCACCAATCCGCCGGGCCGCCTGCGGGCGCGACGCGGTGCTTTCTCGGCTAGAATCGGGCGCTCCGATCCAGCAGGAACAGGTGGCCCGCGATCACGCCGGCCGCGCGTGCGACATGAGCACTACCACCGCCCATCGCTGACCGTTCCCGGGTGTGCCCAGCAGGCGCCCTCGCGGCGCCTTTTTGTTGCCGCCTTCTTCCGCACCGCCGGTCCGACCGGCCACCACGCCAGACTCCGCCATGATCACGATCACGCTCCCCGACGGCAGCCGCCGCGAATTCGAACAGCCCGTTTCCGTCCTCGAGGTCGCCCAGTCGATCGGCCCCGGTCTGGCCAAGGCCACCGTCGCCGGCAAGGTCGACGGCCGCCAGGTCGACGCGTCCGACGTCATCGACCACGACGCGACGCTGCAGATCCTCACGCCGAAAGATGGCATCTCGTCGGTCATGCAGTGAAGCAGCTCTACCCGGACGCGAAGATGGTGATCGGCCCGGTCATCGACGACGGCTTCTACTACGACATCTATAGCGAGCGCCCGTTCACGCCCGACGACATGGCCGCGATCGAAGCGCGCATGGTCGAACTCATCGACACCGAATACGACGTCATCAAGAAGATGACGCCGCGCGCCGAGGTCATCGAGACGTTCAAGGCCCGCGGCGAGGACTACAAGCTGCGCCTCGTCGACGACATGCCGGCCGACATCACCGAGATGGGCCTGTACCACCATCAGGAATACGTCGACATGTGCCGCGGCCCGCACGTGCCGAACACGCGCTTCCTCAAGGCGTTTAAGCTCACGCGCATCTCCGGTGCGTACTGGCGCGGCGATTCCAAGAACGAGCAGCTGCAGCGCATCTACGGCACCGCGTGGGCGGATTCGAAACAGCTCAAGGCCTACATCCAGCGCATCGAGGAAGCCGAGAAGCGCGACCACCGCCGCATCGGCAAGCAGCAGGAACTCTTCCACCTGCAGGAAGAAGCGCCCGGTCTGGTGTTCTGGCACCCGAAGGGCTGGGCGCTGTGGCAGGTCGTCGAGCAGCACATGCGCGGCGTCTACCGCGACAGCGGCTACGGCGAAGTGCGCTGCCCGCAGATCCTCGACGTGTCGCTGTGGCAGAAGTCCGGCCACTGGGACAACTACAAGGACAACATGTTCTTCACCGAGTCGGAGAAGCGCACGTACGCGGTCAAGCCGATGAACTGCCCGGGCCACGTGCAGATCTTCAACCAGGGCCTGCACAGCTACCGCGACCTGCCGATCCGCTACGGCGAGTTCGGCAGCTGCCATCGCAACGAGCCCTCGGGCGCGCTGCACGGCATCCTGCGCGTGCGCGGTTTCACCCAGGACGACGGTCACGTGTTCTGCACCGAATCGCAGATCGAATCCGAAGTCACCGCGTTCCACCAGCAGGCGCTGGCGGTGTACACACACTTCGGTTTCGAGGACATCAACATCAAGATCGCGTTGCGTCCCGAGTCGCGTCTCGGCGATGACGCCACGTGGGACAAGGCCGAAGCCGCGCTGCGCAATGCGCTGTCGGCCTGCGGCGTCGCCTGGGAAGAGCTCCCGGGCGAGGGCGCGTTCTACGGCCCGAAGATCGAGTACCACCTGAAGGACGCGATCGGCCGCACCTGGCAGCTCGGCACGATGCAGGTCGATTTCATGATGCCCGGCCGCCTCGGCGCCGAGTACGTCGACGAGCACAGCCAGAAGCAGGTGCCGGTGATGCTGCACCGCGCGATCGTCGGTTCGATGGAGCGTTTCATCGGCATCCTGATCGAACATCACGCCGGTGCGTTCCCGGCCTGGCTGTCGCCGGTGCAGGCGGTGGTGATGAATATCACCGACGCGCAGGCCGATTTCGTCGAGGACGTTCGGAAATCCCTTGCAAATCAAGGGGTCCGGATCGAGGCCGATTTGCGGAACGAGAAGATCGGCTATAAGATCCGCGAGCACACGCTGCAGCGGGTGCCGTATCTGATCGTGGTCGGGGACCGCGAGAAGGAAACCGGCGCCATCGCCGTTCGGACGCGGTCCGGGGAAGATCTGGGTACGATGCCGATCGACGCCTTCGTTTCGCGCCTTCGCGCCGAACACGCTCCAGCATGAGTCCTTCACCGGCGCGGGTCCATCATGGATCGCGCCGGTCGCCCCGTTGGTTGACGAACCGGCGGTATGTTTCATTTCGGAGATTGCAGTATTAGCACCCCTGACAAGCAGAATCGGCGCAACCAGGACATCCGCGTACCGCGGGTGCGTGTCATTGGTTCCGACGGAGAAATGATCGGCGTCCTGTCGCGCGAAGACGCGCTCAAGGCCGCCGAGGAAGAAGGTCTCGACCTCGTCGAGATCCAGCCGAACGCGGATCCGCCGGTCTGCAAGATCATGGACTTCGGCAAGTTCCGTTTCGAGTCGCAGAAGAAGGCGAACGAGGCCAAGAAGAAGACCAAGCAGGTCGAAATCAAGGAACTCAAGTTCCGCCCGGTGACCGACGAGGGCGACTACCAGATCAAGCTGCGCAAGATGCGCGGATTCCTGGAAGAAGGCGACAAGATCAAGGTCAACATCCGCTTCCGTGGCCGTGAGATGAGCCACCAGGAGCTGGGTCGCGAGATGGCCGCCCGCATCGAGGCCGACCTGGGCGAGGACATCGTCATCGAGTCGCGTCCGCGCCTCGAAGGCCGGCAGATGGTCATGATGATCGCGCCGAAGAAGAAGTGACCCGGCGCCGCGTCTGCGGCGATCGGATCTGAGGAAAGCGCGCTCCGGCGCGCTTTTTTCATTTGGTCAGGGAGCCCACGCGGCTTGCGTTCGCTGCTCAGGGATTGATGTTCGCGACCCCGCGGTCGCGGCATCCAAGCCAATGATTTGCAAGCGAAACCCAAGCCCGGCATAATGCGCGGCCCGGTTCGCCGGGGAATCGAGTTGTACCCAGGACCCGCCTTGATCTCGTTGGAGATCAAAGGCTTAAAGCCGGCAGGGGCAGGATGGAAAGTCCATCGGGAGCTCGCGACACCGTCGCGGAATCCGGAAGATGGCGCCCGGGCCAGTCAAAAGAGACCTAAAAGGACAATCGCAATGCCCAAGATCAAGACGCATCGGGGCGCGGCCAAGCGCTTCCGGAAGACCGCTTCCGGCAAGTACAAGGCAGGCCACGCCAACCGCAGCCACATCCTCACGAAGAAGACGACCAAGCGGAAGCGCGGTCTCCGGCAGACGAATATCATTCGCGCCGCAGACAGCGGCCGTCTCGATCGTATGCTTCCGTATCTCTGAGGACTGAACAATGGCACGAGTCAAACGTGGTGTGCAGGCACGCCGTCGTCATAAGAAGGTTCTCGGCCGCGCGAAGGGCTATTACAACGCCCGCCGCAAGGTCTTCCGCGTCGCCAAGCAGGCCGTCCTCAAGGACGAGCAGTACGCGTACATCGGTCGCAAACAGAAGAAGCGCAATTTCCGCACCCTGTGGATCGCGCGCATCAATGCGGCAGCCCGTCTGAACGGCATCAGCTACAGCCGTTTCATGAACGGTCTGCTGAAGTCCGGCATCACCCTGGACCGCAAGGTGCTGGCCGACATCGCCGTGCACGACGCAGCCGGGTTTACCGCGCTCGCCGAGAAGGCGAAGGACGCGCTGGCGGCCTGATGCCGTCGTCCGGCACGGTCCCGCACGTCCCCGTGCGGGCCTGCCAGGAGTAGTCCCAGACATGGGGAAGGGCGCGAGTCCTTCCCCATTGTTGTTTGTGGCGTCGCATGTCGCCGCCAGCACCGCAATCCGGCGCCCTGTCGCCATGCATCACGGGTCCTGATGTCCGATGAGTGAGATCGAAGCTCTGTCCCACCGCGCGCTCGACGAGATCGCCGCGGCCACCACGCCCGAGGCGCTCGAAGCACTGCGCGTCGGCCTGCTCGGCAAGAGCGGCAGCGTCACCGCGCAGCTCAAGGCGCTCGGCGCGCTGCCCGGCGACCAGCGCAAGGCCGCGGGCGAAGCCATCAACCGGGCCCGCGACGTACTCGGCGAAGCATTGGCCGCGCGCAAGCGCGCGCTCGACGATGCCGCGCTCGATGCACGCCTCGCGTCGCAGACGATCGATATCTCGCTTCCGGGCCGCGATGCGGGCACCGGCGGCGTGCATCCGATCAGCCGCACGCTCGAGCGCATCGCCGACATCTTCGGACGCCTGGGCTACGAGCTCGCCGACGGGCCCGAAATCGAGGACGACTGGCACAATTTCGAGGCGCTGAACTTCCCGCCGCACCATCCTGCGCGCGCGATGCACGACACGTTCTACTTCGGCGACGGTCGCCTGCTGCGGACCCACACCTCGGGCGTGCAGGTGCGCTACATGGGCGAGCACGCCCCGCCGCTGCGCATGATCGCCGCCGGCAAGGTCTACCGCTCCGACAGCGACCAGACGCATTCGCCGATGTTCCATCAGGTCGAAGGGCTGCTGGTCGACGAGCACGCGACGTTCGCCGACCTCAAGGGCACGCTGAGCGAGTTCGTCCGCGCGTTCTTCGAGCGCGACTTCGAGATGCGTTTCCGGCCCAGCTATTTCCCGTTCGTGGAGCCCGGCGCCGAAGTCGACATCGCCTGGCAGCAGGCCGACGGCAGCACGCGCTGGCTCGAGGTCCTGGGCTGCGGCATGGTCCATCCGAACGTGCTCAAGGCCGTCGGGATCGATCCGGAGCGCTACACCGGCTTCGCGTTCGGCCTCGGCGTCGAGCGTTTCGCGATGCTGCGCTACGGCGTCGACGACCTGCGCGCATTCTTCGACAACGACGTGCGCTTCCTGCGCCAGTTCGCGTAGCCGCGGGCGCGCCGCGCCTGCGTCAACTCCGCGTCATCCGTCGCGACCAGGTCCCGCCATGCCGGGACGACGATTCCACGAGAACGCCATGAAATTTTCCGAGAACTGGCTGCGCCAGCACGTCAAGACCGATGCCACCCGCGACGAACTGGCGGCGACGCTGACCGCGATCGGCCTGGAGGTCGAGGAGATCACGCCGCTGGGCGACGCCCTCGCTGGTGTCGTCGTCGCGCGCATCGTCTCGGCCGAGAAGCATCCCGAAGCCGACCGGCTGCAGGTCTGCCAGGTCGATGCCGGCGGCCGCACGCTGCAGATCGTCTGCGGTGCGCCGAATGCGCGCCCGGGTCTGGTCGCGCCGCTGGCGACGATCGGCACCACCGTCGGCACGCTGACCATCCGGGCCGCCAAACTCCGCGGCGTCGATTCCAACGGCATGTTGTGCTCTGCCAAGGAGCTCGGCATCGACGCCGATGCGTCGGGCCTGCTCGAGCTGCCCGACGACGCACCGGTCGGCACGCCGCTGGCCGACTATCTCGGACTGCCCGACGCGGCCATCGAACTGAAGCTGACGCCGAACCGGGCCGACTGCTTCGGCATCCGCGGCATCGCGTTCGACGTCGCCGCCGCCTGCGGCAGCGAAGTGGTTCCGCTCGAGGCGCCGGCCGTGCCGGCGACGTCGGAGGCCGCGCTGCAGGTCGTGCTCGACGCCGGCGCCGATGCGCCGCGCTATCTCGGCCGCGTCATCGAAGGCGTCGATGCGACGTGCCCGACGCCGGTGTGGATAGCGGAGCGCCTGCGTCGCAGCGGCATCCGTCCGGTCAGCTTCCTCGTCGACGTCACCCAGTACGTGATGCTGGAGCTCGGCCAGCCGATGCACGCCTTCGATCGCGACCTGCTGTCAGGCCCGGTCGGCGTGCGCCGCGCGCGCAAGGGCGAGATGCTCACGCTGCTCGACGGTCGCGATGCGACGCTTGACGAACAGTTTCTCGCGATCACGGACGCGGATCGCGTCGTCGCGCTGGCGGGTGTCATGGGCGGTTTCGACACGCGCGTGACCGACGGCACCCGCAACGTGTTCCTCGAATCCGCGCATTTCGCGCCGGACGTGATCATCGGTCGCAGCCGTCGCCTCGGCCTGCACACCGACGCCGCGCACCGCTTCGAGCGTGGCGTGGATCCGGAACTGCCGCGGACCGCCCTCGAGTACGCGACCCGCCTGATTCTCGACGTCGCCGGCGGCGCGGCGGGCCCGGTCACCGCCGCGGAACTCGACGCGCATCTCGCCCGGCCGCGCACGATCGCGCTGCGTCGCGCGCGCCTGGCACGCGTGCTCGGGCTGACGGTCGAAGACGCCGAGATCGAACGCATCCTGCGCGCGCTGGGGCTGGACGTCGCCGCCGATGGCGAGGGCTGGCAGGTCACCGCGCCGACGCGGCGTTTCGATCTGGCGATCGAGGAGGACCTGATCGAAGAGGTCGTGCGCATCCACGGCTACGACCGTGTGCCGACCACGCTGCCCGGTGGCGCGACGCGCATCGCCGCGCCGAGCGAAACCGAGGTCACGGAGCCGGACCTGCGTCGCCACCTGGTCGCGCGCGACCAGCTGGAAACCATCAACTACGCCTTCGTCGATGCGTCGCTGCTGGCGGCCTGGCAGCTCGATGCCGGCAGTGTGCCGCTGGCCAATCCGCTGAGCGCCGAGTTGGGCGTCATGCGCACCGCGCTGCTGCCCGGTTTGGTCGATGCGCTGTCGCGCAACGTCGCGCGCCAGCAGTCGCGCGTGCGCCTGTTCGAGCTGGGCAAGGTCTTCACGGCGCCGACCGCGTCCGGCGACGCACCGCAGGAAACCCTGCGCATCGCTTCGGCGATCGTCGGCGACAGTGGCGGTGAGCAATGGGGCGACGCCTCGCGGCCCGCGGACTATTTCGACCTCAAGGGCGATCTGGAAAGCCTCGCGGCGCTGTCGGGCGCGACGCTGACGTTCGCACGCTCGACCGTGGCGCACGGACATCCGGGCCGCTCGGCCGACGTGCTGCGCGACGGCGTGCGCGTGGGCTGGCTCGGCGAGCTGCATCCGCGCCTGCTGCGCACGCTGGACATCAACGTGCCGGTACTCGCATTCGAAGTCGACGCCGCCGCATTGCGCACCCGCGCGCTGCCACGCGTACGCGCGCTGTCCAAATTCCCGTCGGTGCGGCGCGATCTGGCGGTCGTGGTGTCCGAGCAGACCGGCTGGAGCGCGCTCGACGCGACCATCCGTGCCGCCGCCGGCCCCTTGCTGGCCGACGTCCGTCTGTTCGACCGTTACGCCGGACAGGGGGTCGAATCCGGCTTCAGGAGTCTCGCCATGGGCTTGATTCTGCAGGAAACTTCCCGCACTCTGACCGACCGCGATGTGGATGCGGGGGTCGCCGATGTGATGGCCGCGCTTGAGCGCGAACACGGCGCGAAGATCCGAAGCTGAGGTCACAGGGGAATCAGGATGGCGTTGACCAAGGCGGACATGGCCGAGAAGCTCTACGAGGAAGTCGGTCTCAACAAGCGCGAAGCGAAGGAGTTCGTCGATGCCTTCTTCGACGTGCTTCGCGAGGCGCTGCAGAACGGCCGCCAGGTGAAGCTGTCGGGGTTCGGCAACTTCGATCTGCGCCGCAAGAACGAGCGTCCGGGCCGCAATCCGAAGACCGGCGAAGAGATTCCGATTTCCGCGCGCACGGTGGTGACGTTCCGCCCCGGCCAGAAACTGAAGGAACGCGTCGAGGCCTACACCGGCACCGGCCACGCCGGAGCGGTCCATGCTTGATCCGGGCAGCAACCGCGAACTGCCGCCGATCCCGGCGAAGCGCTACTTCACGATCGGCGAGGTCAGCGAGCTCTGCGACGTCAAGCCGCACGTGCTGCGCTACTGGGAGACCGAATTCCCGAGCCTCGAGCCGGTCAAGCGTCGCGGCAACCGGCGCTACTACCAGCGCCACGACGTGCTGATGGTGCGTCAGATCCGCGGCCTGCTGTACGAGCAGGGGTACACCATCGGCGGCGCGCGGCTGCGTCTCGAGGGCGAAGGCGCGAAGCAGGAATCCGCGCTCAGCAACCAGATCGTGCGCCAGGTGCGCATGGAGCTCGAAGACGTCCTGCAACTGCTCAAGCGTTGACCGGAACGCTAGGGGAATTCCCCGCCGACCGGTATAATTCCGATCTTTCCGGGGTATAGCGCAGCCTGGTAGCGCACTTGTCTGGGGGACAAGTGGTCGTCGGTTCAAATCCGGCTACCCCGACCACATCCTGAAGGCCCGCCACGTGCGGGCCTTCTTCGTTCCGGGACGCCGTTGCATGAACCGGGGCCGAGGACAGCGCCGCGTGCGTGACCTCCGGACGTTGCCGGACGCGCGGGCACTGGGTGTAATGACGCGTCGCAGGAGTGCAGGGAATGAGCATGGGTCGGAAATCACGCGGTCTGGCCGGCCTGCTGCTGGCATGCGCCATGGGATGCGCCGCCGCGCAGGCGCCGGCGCCTGAGACCGCGCTCGACGGCGGTATCGTCGCGACGATCCAGGCCGAGGACACCGACATCGTCGACATGGGCGTCGTCGTGGTGTCCGGCCGGCAGCCGGGCCCGGGCCTGTGGCGGGTCACGCGTGGCGAGCACACCCTGCACGTGCTGGGCGAGATCTCGCCACTGCCGCGCCGCATGGAGTGGATGTCGGGCGATGTCGAGGCGGTCGTCGCGCAGTCGCAGGCGATCCTCGCCTCGCCGTCGGTGTCGGTCGGCAGCGGCATCGGCCGGATCCGCGGGCTGATGCTGGTGCCGTCGCTACTGCGCGCGCGGCGGATTCCCGACGACAAGCGCCTGGCCGACGTGGTGCCTGCCGAGATGTACGCGCGCTGGCAGCCGCTGAAGGCGCGCTACATCGGCCGCAGCGACCGGGTCGAACGCTGGCGTCCGATCTTCGCGGCCCAGGAGCTCTACGGCGATGCGATCCAGCAGGCCGGGCTCAGCCAGGACAGCGTGGTCGAGCCGCTGGTGTCGCGACTCGCGCGCCGCCACGACATCCCGGTCATCGCGAGCAATGTCGAGATCAAGATCGATGATCCGAAGGCGCTGATCCGCGAGTTCGGCGACGGCCCGCTGGCGGATCTCGAGTGTTTCGAACGCACGCTCACGCGCATCGAGAACGACCTGCAGCGCATGGGCGAGCGTGCCAACGCCTGGGCCGGCGGTGACATCGCGGCCCTGCGCGCGTTGCCGATGCAGAGCCAGTTCGCCGCCTGCGTGCGCGTCTTGACCGGTTCCGGCATCGCGCAGCGGCTGGGCATCACCGATATCGATCGCCAGATCGAGGCGAAGTGGCTGGCATCGGCGGAAGACGCGCTCGCGACGCATCGATCGACGTTCGCGACCCTGCCGATGGCGCTGGTGCTCGCACCCGACGGCTACCTGGCGACACTCGCGGACCGCGGCTACACGGTCGAAGCGCCCTGAGGCGCGGACGCGCCGGCATCGCCGTCGGACGGGACGCGTCCTCGATCAGCTCGCCAGGCTGCGTGCCGGCGCCTGCGGCGTCGCGACCACCTGCGGCCAGCGCGCGCGCAATGCGGCGCGCAGGCCGGCATCGTCGAGTCCGGCTTCGGCCAGCAGGTCTTCGCGGCTGGCGTGATGCTGGAACGCGTCCGGCAGGCCGAGATGCAGCATCGGCAGGGTCACGCCTTCGGCATTGAGCAGCTCGGCGACACCCGAGCCGGCACCGCCGGCGACGACGTTGTCCTCGAGGGTCACGAAACCGTCGTGGGTCCCGGCCAGCGCCAGCAGCAGCGCGCGGTCCAGCGGCTTGACGAAGCGCATGTTGACGACCGTCAGGCCGAGTTCGGCGCCGACGCGTTCGGCCACCGGCACCAGCGCGCCGAAGGCGAGCAGGGCGAGCCGGTCGCCTTCGCGGCGCACCTCCGCCTCGCCGATCGGCAGCGGCTCGAGGTCGGTCTGCACGGCGACGCCGGGACCGGTACCGCGCGGATATCGCACCGCCGCCGGACCGTCGTGTCGGAAGCCGGTCGACAGCAGCTGCCGGCATTCGTTCTCGTCGGCGGGCGCCATGATCACCATGTTCGGCACGCAGCGCAGGAAGCTCAGGTCCAGGTTGCCCGCGTGCGTGGCGCCATCGGGGCCGACGACGCCACCGCGGTCGATCGCGAACAGCACGTCGAGCTTCTGCACCGCCACGTCGTGCACCAGCTGGTCGTAGCCGCGCTGCAGGAAGGTCGAGTAGATCGCGACGACCGGCTTCGCGCCTTCGCAGGCCATGCCGGCGGCGAGCGTGACAGCGTGCTGCTCGGCGATCGCGGTATCGAAATAGCGCTCGGGATATTCGCGGCTGAAGCGCACGAGGCCCGAGCCTTCGCGCATCGCGGGCGTGATGGCGAGCAGGCGATCGTCGGCCGCGGCCATGTCGCACAGCCAGTCGCCGAACACGTCGGTATAGGTCGGCTTCTTCACGCCGCCGGCCTTGGCGACGATGCCGAGCGTGGGATCGAACGGCGACACCGCGTGATAGCCGATCTGGTCGCCTTCGGCGAGTTCGTAGCCCTTGCCCTTGGTCGTGATGACGTGCAGCAACTGCGGGCCCTTCAGGGTCTTGAGCGTCTTCAGCGCGGCGACGAGCGCCTTGACGTCGTGGCCGTCGATCGGACCGGTGTAATGGAAGCCCATCTCCTCGAATAGAGTGGACGGCACGAACATGCCCTTCCAGTGCTCTTCCCAGCGGCGGACGAACTTCGCCGTCGGATTGTTCTTGTCGCCCAGCAGTTTCTTGCCGCCCTCGCGCAGCGCGTTGAGCGTGCGGTTGCCGGTCATGCGGCCGAGCATCTGGGTCAGGCCGCCGACGGCTTCGCTGATCGACATGCGGTTGTCGTTGAGGATCACCAGCATATCGGGCTCGGGGTCCATGCCGCCGGCGTGGTTCAGGGCCTCGTAGGCCATGCCGGCGGTCATCGCGCCGTCGCCGATGACCGCGACCACGCGACGTTCGTTGCCGGCCTGCGCGTTCGCGATCGCCATGCCCAGCGCGGCGGAGATCGAGGTCGACGAATGGCCGACACCGAAGGTGTCGTATTCGGATTCTTCGCGCTTCGGGAACGGCGCGACGCCGTCATTCTGCTTGACGGTGTGGATCTGGTCGCGGCGGCCGGTCAGGATCTTGTGCGGATACGTCTGGTGGCCGACGTCCCAGACGATGCGATCCTCCGGCGTGTCGTACAGATAGTGCAGCGCGGTGGTCAGCTCGATGACGCCGAGGCCGGCGCCGAAATGGCCCCCGCTCCTGCCGACGGATTCGATGAGGTAGGCGCGCAGTTCGTCGGCGATCGCACGCAGTTCGGACTCGTCGAACTGGCGGAGGTCGGACGGCACGCCGATGCGCGCGAGGCGCGGGTAGCGCGTGGAATCGATCATCCGGCCATTGTAAGGCTTGCCGCCGGGGGCCGTGTCATCGCGCGGTCATGCGCACCGCGTCTCAGCCGCGGCGCAGACGCGAGAAGAACCCGCCCTTTTTCGCCGTATCGAGGGGCTCCGCGGCGGGATCGGCCACGGGCTCGGCATGGCCTGTCGCCAGACTGGCGTTGACGAACCTGACCACTTCGTCGGCCGGCACGCCACTGGCGGCGATGACCTCGGCGATCGTCGCCGGGCCGCGCATCATCGCGGTCGCGATGCGGAAGTGACGCGGATACTCGCGCTCGGTCTGCGGCCACTTGTTCAGCGTGAAGCGCGTCGGCGAGTCCCCATTGACGAGGAGATCCGCGTCGTCGGCCAACAGGCCCGCCAGCCATTGCAGGCGCTGCTGCGGCTGCGGCGCGCCGGCGTCGGCGGTGTCGCGGGCCCAGGCGTCGTCGGCGACGGCTTCGAAATCCTCGCGCCGGACGCTTCCGCTGAAGTACTGGGTCAGCGGCTTCAGGGTCGTCGGGCCGAAATACTGCTGTGCGTCCGCATCCAGCCACAGGGTCGGGCCGGTGTCGCGCCGGTAGCGCAGTCGACCCTGCAGGGCACCGGGCACCAGCCAGTCGGCGAAGACCGGATCGCGATCGGGGGTGGGCGGCACCAGCGGCACCACGTGCACGGCAACGGGCGCTGCGATGTCGGGGGTGGCAGCGGCTGCCGGCGCCTCGTTCGTGTGTTCGACGTCCGGTGTCGGCGTCGCGTGCGATTCCGCGGGAACCGCAGCGGGCAGTGGCGAGACGGGCGCCGGGACCTCGACGACGGGCGCGGCGTCGGGCGGCTCGGGCTTCACTGGCGACGGTGCCGGTGCCGGCGCAGCAGCGTTCGAGTCCTGCGCGGTACCGGGAGTCTCGATCCGGGGCGCCGCCGGCGCGTCCGTGGCGCTGGCCAGCGTGGGATCGATCTCCTGCAGCAGCGCCGCGAGCGCGGCATCGTCGAAGGGGCGGCCGAGACGGTAATGGGTCTGCACGCGCGGCGCGGAGGTCAGGCCGATGATCTGCTTGCCGGCGGCGTGCAGGCGTAGCCAGCTCATCGGCCCGTACATGCTGTCCATGTCGACGATGACGTACTCGGCCTGGCCGTCGGGCAACAGCTCGCAGCGACCCCCGAGGCGGGCGTTGGCGGCGGTGAATGCCGCGCGCAGCGCGGTTTCCGTCGCGGAATCCATTCCGCTCAGGCTGATGGTCAGGGGCATGCAGGCTTACCGATGGACGCAGTGGCTGGAGTGTAGCGAGCAGCGGCCACGATGTGCGCGGTGCGTCCGGGATGTCGCCGTGTCGCAGGCCGGGACGTGACGCAGTCCCGACGCCGTGCGGTCAGCGCCGGCGCTTGGGCAGGTGATGGGTGAGGAACGCCATCTGGTCGGCGAGGATGTTGCGGTTGCTCAAGATCAGATGCTCGATCCAGCTCGGCCGGAACGGCACGGCGAGCAGCGGCATCGACGCCTGCTGCGGCGTGCGCCCGCCCTTGCGCGAGTTGCACTGGAAACACGCCGAGACCACGTTCTCCCAGATGTCGAGCCCACCCTTCGACAGCGGATCGACGTGGTCGCGAGTCAGCAATTGCCGGCTGCAGCTGCGGCCGCAATACAGGCACAGGTGCCGGTCGCGTGCGAACAGCGCGACGTTGGTCAGCGCCGGCGTCGGGTCGCCGGCCGTCGGACGTACATGGCTGCGGCCGGCGATGATCGGGTGCAGTTCCATGCGGCTCTGCACGCCGGTATCGCGGCAGGTGCCGCCGTGCAGTTCGATGCAGGGATCGCCGAGCGTCCACGCGACGGCGCCGCGCGCGTAGAGGCAGGCCGCGTCCTGCCAGCTGATCCAGTTGAGCGCGCGGCCATGTGCGTCGAGGGCGAGCAGGCGCACGCCATCGCGGCCGGGACGGCCGTTGCGTGCGGAAACGATCGGGGAAAAGTCGGAGTCCGAAGCCGTTGCGGCGCCGGTGGGGGTCAGGCGTGCGATCGCGCTGTAGGCCTCCATTGGAGACCGAGCATATACCCATTCGATGACGGTTTGCGCAAGCGCTGCGCGGCCGTCTGCAGGTCGATGGAACGCGGGAATCGATGGCGTTCGGATGGCCCCCGTCAGCGATGCGCGACGTGCCGGAACACGTCGCGACGCAGGGCCCGCGTGGGGCAGGTCAGCTGTCGAGCGACTCGTCGGCGATGCCCAGCAGCGAGGCCGGGCCGCTCGCGATCGCCGCGGCGTGGCCCAGGGTGCGCGGCAGCAGGCGCGCGAAGTAGAAGCGTGCGGTCTCGCGCTTGCCGGCCTTGAAGAACGCCGAGTGCGAGGACGCATCCGCCACTGCGACGCTGCGCGCCCACCAGTAGGCGAGGGCGACATAGCCGGAGTAGAACAGGTAGTCGTGCGCGGCCGCGCCGATTTCTTCGGGATCGACCGCGGCGCGCGTGGCGATGGCGCGGGTGAGCTGCTGCCACTCGCCGGCCTTTTCGCGCAGCGGGCCGATGAACTCGGCGAGTTCCGGATTGCCTGCGTGTTCCTCGCAGAACGTGCCGATCATGCCCAGGAATACCCGCAGGCCGGCGCCCTGCAGCTGCATGGTCTTGCGGCCCATCAGGTCGAGCGCCTGGATGCCGGTCGTGCCTTCGTACAGGGTGGTGATGCGGGCATCGCGTGCCAGCTGTTCCATGCCGTGTTCGGCGATGTAACCGTGGCCGCCGAAGCACTGCAGCGCGTGGTAGGTGCACTCGTTGCCCCATTCGGTGAGGCAGCCCTTGACGATCGGCGTCAGGAAGCCGAGAAGGTCGTCGGCCTGCTTGCGGGCCGTCTCGTCGGCGCCATGTTCGGCGCTGTCGACGAGCAGACCGGCGTGGTAGGCGAGCAGCCGGCCGCCCTCGGTGAGTGCCTTGCAGGTCAGCAGCATGCGGCGCACGTCGGGCTGCACGAGGATCGGGTCGGCCGGCTTGGCCGGCAGCTTGGCACCCGACAGCGCCCGCGACTGCAGGCGCTCGCGCGCATAGCGCAGCGCGTTCTCGTACGCGCGCGTGGCGAGGCCCAGCCCCTGCACCCCGACACCCAGGCGCGCGGTGTTCATCATCGTAAACATCGCCATCAGGCCCTTGTGCGGATGGCCGATCAGATAGCCCTCGGCGCCGTCGAAGTTCATCACGCAGGTCGCCGAGCCGTGGATGCCCATCTTGTGTTCGACCGCGCCGCAGCGCACCGCGTTGCGTTCGCCGACGGTGCCGTCGCGTGCCACCCGCACCTTGGGCACGATGAACAGCGAGATGCCCTTGCTGCCGGCCGGTGCGTCCGGCAGGCGCGCCAGCACCAGATGGATGATGTTGTCGGTCAGGTCGTGCTCGCCGGCAGTGATGAAGATCTTGGTGCCGGTGATGGCGTAGGTGCCGTCGTCGGACGGCTCGGCGCGGGTCTTCAGCAGGCCCAGGTCCGTGCCGCACTGCGGTTCGGTCAGGCACATCGTGCCGGTCCAGGTGCCGGCGATCAGCGGCTTGAGGAAGACCTCCTTCTGCCAGTCCTCGCCGTGGTGGTGCAACGCATTGACCGCGCCGTGCGAGAGCAGCGGAAAGTTGCTCCACGCGAGGTTCGCCGCGTCGATCATTTCCTCCAGGCAGATGCCCACGCCGTGCGGCATGTTCATGCCGCCGAACTCCAGAGGCGCGCTGATGCCGCTCCAGCCACCATCGACGAACTGGTCGTAGGCCGCCTTGAAGCCGTCCGGCGTCGTGACGTTGCCGGTGGCCTTGTCGAAGCGCACGCCCTGCTCGTCGCCGGTGCGGTTCAGCGGCGCGAGCACGGTCTCGCACAGGCGCGCGCATTCGTCGAGGACGGCGTCGACGGTCTCGCGGTTGGCGTCGTCGAAGCCGAGTCCGGCGAACAGGGTTTCGACCTGGAGCACGTCGTGCAGGGCGAAACGGATATCGGTCAGGGGGGCGGTATAGCGGCTCATGGTGTTGGCTGGCATCTCGTTCGGGAGTGGCCGCGGTGGGCGGCGGAGGACGCGTCGTGTCGTAAGCGGGGGCTGGCGCCCGATCAGCGCATCACGCCCGGCAGGCCGGGCACGGGATTGAGGCTGCTCTCGCGGCGGATCGGATAGTCGCGCGCATTGCCGCGGTCTTCCGGCGCGACGCGCAAGGTGCCGTCGAGGCGATAGCCGAGTGCGCGGTTCGCGGCCAGGGTATCGGCGATGCGCGCACGTGCCTGCGCGTCGGGGACGAGGGCGACCGTGACGATGTCGGCCGACTCCGGCCCGATGGTCAGGCCGGTCGCCTGCGACAGGGTGCCGGCCTCGTCGCCGCCGACCGCGAGCGTCAGCTGCAGCGACTCGAAACGCATCGGGATGCTGCTGTAGTTCTGCAGGCGCAGGTCCACCGACCAGTTGCCGTCGGTGCCGACGGTCAACTGCTGCACGCTCGCCGTCGGTTCGGAGACGCGACGGGTGCCGGTCGCACATGCGGTCATCAGCACGGCCAGGCCGACGACGGCCAGCAGCTTCCAGGTCTTCATCGCGACTCTCCAGCGGATTGGGCGTCCGATGTTAACGCGAGCACCCGGGCATGCGCCCTGCGACACGCACGCGCGGGTCTTCCGACGGGCGATGCGTGCGCGCACCGCCGTAGCGCTGCAGGCCACCGAGGGCCCCGGCGCACCACGGCGTCGGCGGGATGGCATCGCCACGGCACTCCTGCCGACGTCCGCTCGCAAAGGTGTTGCCGTGGCGAACGTCGCCCCGTATCATGCGCCTCCCGCAGTGGCCGGGTAGCTCAGTTGGTAGAGCAGGGGATTGAAAATCCCCGTGTCGGCGGTTCGATTCCGTCCCCGGCCACCATTGCGGAACGAAAAGCCTGCTGCGAAGCGGGTTTTTTTGTGCCCGGCGTCCGGGCGCAGGAGGTTTCCTGCTGCGGCTGCGTGACGTTCCGGGCGCGTGAGATCGCGCGCATCGAGGTTCCCATGCTTCTCGCCAGGGCGCGTTCGCGCGTTCCGGTTGCCGCATGGATCCTGCAGTCTGCCGGCAGCCTCCGACGCCGTGCCGGAAGCGGCGCACGCCGCGGGTCGCGCGGGGCCCGATACGGGCGCATCATCGGACGTCTCCCGATCACCGCGTCCACGCAGGAGCCGCCCGTGCCCATGCCTGTCCCTCTGCCGTCCGTGTCCGTGTCCGCGTCCCGACACGCACGCTCCCTCGTCGTCGCGCTGCTCGCGGGCTGCGTCAGCGGCGGCCTGCGAGGCGATGCGAAATACGCGATCTACGCGGCGAATGCCGGCGCACCGGTCAACAGCTTCCACTACAACGGCAGCATCAACGGCTGGACGTCGCTCGGCGATGCGGCGATCGCGGTCTGGACGCGGCCCAGCGAAGCCTGGCTGCTGGATCTGTCCGGTCCCTGCCAGAACCTGCCGTACGCGACGACGATCGGCGTCACCAGCACGACGAACCGGGTCAGTGCGCGCTTCGACAAGGTGCTGGTCGGCCATCGCGGACCGGGCGTGCAGATTCCCTGCCACATCCAGCAGATCCGGGCGCTCGACGTGAAGGCGGTGCGCGAAGCCGAGCGCACCGCGCGCGATGCGCTCGGCGAGCCGGATCAGGCGTCCGCGACGGGCACGTAACCGGCCGGACGCTCGGTGCCGCCTTCGAACAGGAACTTGCGCATCTCGGTTTCGAGGAAGGCGCGGTGCTTGGGATCGAGCGGCGACAGCCGGTTCTCGTTGATCAGCATGGTCTGGTGGGCGAGCCAGGCGGCCCACGCGGTCTTGCCGATCTCGGCATACAGGCGCTTGCCGAGCTCGCCGGGCCACGGCGCGAAATCCAGGCCAGAAGACGGTACGGGGCATGTCAGGTGTCCTGTTCGCCGGCGCGCAGGGATTGCAGCAGCGTCCGGATCGGTGCGGGAATGCCGAGCGACGCGAGTTCATCGCGCGCGACCCAGCGCAGGGTGGGGGCCGTGTCCAGGCCAGCGTCGCCATTGTCGCGCACGCCGTTGCGCGGGGCGAGGCCACGCCAGTGCAGCGGATGTAACTGCAGCCGGTAATGGCTGAAGCCGTGCTGGATGGTGTCGAGTCTCGACGGCGAATCCAGATCGACATCATCGACGAGGCCGGGCTGGTGCAGGCGTAGCCAGTCCAGCGCGGCGTCGTGGGTTTCGGCCTGCGGCAGCGACCACAAGGACGCCCAGATGCCGCTGGCCGGGCGCCGCAGCAGCAGGACGCGGCCGCCGCGGTCTTCGAGGAGCAGCACCGTCGCCTCGCGCTCGGGCAGCACCCGGCTCGGCTTCGGCGACGGCAGCTCGCCGACCCGGCCCTGCGCGAAGGCGGCGCAGTCGGTGTTGACCGGGCACAGCAGGCATGCCGGATCGAAACGCGTGCACAGCGTCGCGCCGAAATCCATCTGCGCCTGGGTGTAGTCGGCCATGCGGTCGTCGGGCAGCAGCGTGTCGGCGATCGCCCACAACTGCCTCTCGACCTTGGGCAGGGCTGGCCAGCCGTCGACGACATGGCGGCGCGCGAGCACGCGCTTGACGTTGCCGTCGAGGATCGGGAACCGGTCGCCCCAGGCCTGCGAGAGGATCGCGCCGGCGGTGCTGCGGCCGATGCCCGGCAAGGCCAGCAGTGCTTCGAAATCGCGTGGCAGGTCGCCGTCGTGCAGGTCGACGCAGCGACGCGCGGCGGCGTGCAGGTTGCGGGCGCGCGCGTAGTAACCGAGGCCCGACCACAGCGCGAGCACGTCGTCGTCGGGCGCGTTGGCCAGGGCGCGGACATCCGGCAGCGCCGCGACGAAGCGTTCGAAGTAGGGAATGACGACGCGGACCTGGGTCTGCTGCAGCATGATTTCCGACAGCCACACGCGGTAGGGCGTGCGCGGGTGCTGCCAGGGCAGATCGTGGCGGCCGTGCACGTCGAACCACGCCAGCAGGCGGGACGCGTACGTGGGCGCCGGCGTGCTCATGGCCGGGTCGCGGGCGCGTCGCCGCTGCCGTCGTCGAATTCGATCTGCACGCCATCGAGCTGCGCGCCGGAGATGTCGATCCGGTCCGCGCGCAGGCTGCCGCGCATCGCCGGCAACGGCGCGCCGGTCGCGCCGGCATCGAGCCACGCGACGATGTCGGCGATGCGCGCGCTGCCATCGAAGGTGGCGCCGGGAGGCGCGACGCGCAGGCCGATCGGCGCATCGAGCGCCGTCGGTCCGCGATAACGCAGCGCGAAGGGCACCGGCGCGTCGCTGTCGCCGATCGGTGGCGGCAGGAGGGGCCAGGCCTCGGGCCAGCGTGCCAGCGCACCGTCGAGCGAGAGGTCGAACATCCTGCCGAGCGCGACCCGGCCGCCGGCGGAGAACGTCGGAACCAGCCCGTCGGCGCGGGTCGCGATGCCGACCGGCGCGAAGCGCACGCGGTTGCTCTCGACCGCGAGGGTGCCGTGCAGGCCGAGCGCGAACGGCAGGTCGATGTCGCCATCGCGCCAGCGCGCATCCATCGCGACCCGCAGCGGCGACAGGCGCAGGCCGGCCGTCGCCTCGACGCGCGTGGCGCTGGCCTCGAGCGTGGTCGACAGCACCGCGTCGTCCTGTTCGACCGAGACCGTGCCGACCGCCGTCAGCTCGCGCGCATCGACGACGCGATCGGCGGTCGCGTGCAGTCGGAACGGGGCCTGCAGCGCGCCGCTGACGAAGGTGCCGCCGAGGCGCGCGTCGAGCGGCCGCGCGGCGTACAGCGACGGCACGTCGATCGCGAGACCGTCGATGCGCCAGCCGTCCGCCAGCAGGCTGCCGCGGACGATCCGCGCACCGTCGGTGAAGGCCGGCACCTTGCCGTCGCCCGGCGGGCGCGCGTCCAGCCAGCGCAACAGGGTCGGCAGGTGCAACTGCGGCGCATCGAGTTCGACGCGTGCGATTTCCAGCTCGGCGCCGCGGCTGCGGATGGTCTTCCACGGCAACGACAGCAACACGCGTTCGGCCTGCAGCAGAGGCTGGACGTCGCCGGGAATGCGCGCGACGACATCGCGAACCACCAGCTGCGGCGTGCCGCGCAGGCGATAGTCGACCTCGCCTTCGAAGTCGATCTGCAGGCCGAGTGTGGGTTCGAGTTGCGCGAGCACCAGGCGCAGGGCGCGCTCGGGCGGCAGCAGCAGACGGACCAGCAGCGCCAGCGCGACCAGGCCGATCAGTGCGAACAGCAGCAGGCGCAGCCCGCGCCGGGGCGGCGGCGCCGGGTCGGGCGCCGGGTCCGCCGCGTTCACGTTCCCAGCGTCTCCGGCAGCATCGCGTCGACGAAGGCTTCGGCGTCGAACACGCGCAGGTCTTCCGGACGCTCGCCGATGCCCGCGTAGCGGATCGGAATGCCGAACTCGCGCGCGAGTGCGAACACCACGCCGCCCTTGGCCGTGCCGTCGAGCTTGGTCACGACCAGGCCGGTGACGCGCACTGCGGCGTTGAACTGGCGCAGCTGCGACAGCGCGTTCTGGCCGGTGGTGCCGTCGATGACCATCAGCACCTCGTGCGGCGCGCTCGCGTCGATCTTGCCGAGCACGCGGCGGATCTTGCCGAGCTCGGCCATCAGGCCCTGCTGGGTGTGCAGGCGGCCGGCGGTGTCGGCGATGAGCACGTCGGTGCCGCGCGATCTGGCGGCCTGCAACGCATCGAAGGCGACCGAGGCCGGATCCGCGTCCTGGCCCTGCGCGATCACCGGCACGCCGTTGCGCTCGCCCCAGGCCTTGAGCTGGGCGACCGCAGCCGCGCGGAAGGTGTCGCCGGCGGCCAGCATCAGCTGGTGGCCTTCGTCCTTGTAGCGCTTGGCGAGCTTGCCGATCGTCGTGGTCTTGCCGACGCCGTTGACGCCGACCGTCAGGATCACGAACGGCCGCGCGCCGCGGTCGATGACCAGCGGCTTGGAAACCGGTTCCAGGATGCCGATCAGCTCCGCGCGCAGCGCCTGCAGCAGGGCGTTGGCATCGACGAAGGCGCGCGCCTTCATGCGCTTGCGCAGCGATTCGACCAGCTCGGTGCTGGCGGCGACGCCGACGTCGGCGGTCAGCAGCGCGGTCTCGATCTCGTCGAGGAGATCGTCGTCGAGCTTGGGATTGCTGGAGAACAGGCCGCCGAAGCTGCGCGCGAAGGTGCTGCCGCCCAGGCGTTCGCGCCAGCCCGACTTGCCGGGCGCGGCGGCGGGCAGGGTGCTCGCGAACACGTAGTCGGCCAGGGCCGCGGCGGGATCGACGAAGGCGGGCGGTGCAGCCTGCGCGGGGCTCGCGACCGGCGCGTCCGTGCCGGCAGTCGGCGCGGCGGATGCCGGCGTGGGCTCGATCCTTGACGGCGCCGCGTCACCGTGCCGGCCGTCGGCATCGCGTGCAGGACTCGCGGGCGCGTCCGGATCGGCGATGGGCGCATCACCGGCGGCATCGACAGGCAGGGCCGGGGGCGGAACGGCGGGAGCGGGCGCAGGGGCCGGGGCGGGCGCGACGGGGGCGCCGAACGCGGCGGCGATTTCCTCGTCGCTGAGACGGCGGCGGCCACTGTCGGATTGGGGGGTGTCGCGCTTGAACCAGCTGACCATGCGGCCGTCGGAGCCTGGATGGGGGAGAATGGCGCGCATGGTATCACCCGCATTTTCAACGCCCCGTGCAGCGGGGCGACGATGAAACCCGCTCCCGGCAAGGTCCGCATCATCGGCGGACAGTGGCGCGGCACGCGGCTGGACGTGCCCGAGGTCCGTGGCCTGCGGCCGACGTCCGACCGGGCCCGCGAGACGCTGTTCAACTGGCTGCAGCCGATGCTGCCGGGCGCACGCGTGCTCGATCTGTTCGCCGGCACCGGCGCGCTCGGACTCGAAGCCGTCTCGCGCGGCGCGGCCCATGCGCTGCTGGTCGAGCGCGATCCGGTGCTCGCGACCGCGCTCGCGGCGACCGCGTCGCGCCTGCCCGGCGGGGCGGCGGTCGAGGTGCGTCGCGCCGATGCCCTGCAGGTGCTGGCCACCGCACCATCCGCGCCCTTCGATCTCGCGTTCGTCGATCCGCCGTTCGACGACGGCCTGTGGCCGGCCGTGCTGGCGGCGCTGCCCCGGGCGCTGGCCGCCGACGCCTGGCTGTACGTGGAGTCGCGTGCCGGACAGCCCGCGCTGCCTGGGCCGGACTGGCAGCCGCACCGGGAACTGTGCATGCGCGAGAGCCACAACGCGCTCTACCGCCGCGTCGGCTGATCCGTCTGGTGCGCCCGTCGGCGCTGGTACACTCCCGTCTCCCGCGCCAGACACGCCCCGGACAGCGAACGCCAGCATGAGTGCGAGCCGCCACCGCATCGCGGTCTATCCCGGCACCTTCGATCCGATCACCAACGGTCACGTCGACCTGGTGGATCGCGCGGCGCCGCTGTTCGAGAAGCTGATCATCGGGATCGCCGAGAGTCCGGCCAAGAAGCCCGCGATGACCCTGGCCGAGCGTGTCGAACTCGCGCGCGAGGCCCTGGCGCACCACGACAACATCGAGGTCATCGGCTTCGACTCGCTGCTCGCGCGCTTCGTCCACCAGGTCGGCGCCGGCGTGCTGCTGCGTGGCCTGCGCGCGGTGTCGGACTTCGAGTACGAGTTCCAGCTGGCCAGCATGAACCGGCATCTGATTCCCGATGTCGAGACGCTGTTCCTCACCCCGGCCGAGCAGTACGGCTTCATCTCCTCCACGCTGGTGCGCGAGATCTCGCGCCTCGGCGGCGACGTGTCGGGCTTCGTGCCTGCCGCGGTCGATCGCGCACTGCGCAAACAGACGCAACGCTGACGTTGCACACACCAAAACGAAATGAAGAGGGAAACGCCATGAAGTCCATCACCCGCGCGCTGCTGATCGCCTGCCTCGCCCTGCCGATCGTCGCCTGCAACAAGGAAGAGCCGCAGGTCGTCGAAGCGGCGCCGGTCGCCGTGCCGCAGACCGCGGACCGCACCGCGTGGCGCGATTACCTGCAGGACCTGGTGCCGCGCCACATGGAAGGCATCAACAACACGCCCTTCATCTATCTCGTGCCGCCGCCGGCGGGTACCGAGGTCGACGGCGAGTACGACCGCCTGCTCGAGAAGGCGCAGAGCGACGTCGCGCGCGGCATCGTCCGCGGCAACCTGCTGACCTACGCCGGTGCCGACTCGGCCCGCACCGCCGATCTCGTGGTCTCGTCGTTCGAGGGCGTCGCCCCGAATACGATGAACGGCGTGCGCGTGATCTTCGTCGGCGCCGCGGCCGACAACGACCGCGTCAAGGCCGCGGTGACGCCGGCCGGTGTCGAGTACGTGTTCGTCGATACCGCCCGGTAATCCGCCACGGCCCGCCGGGCCGTCGCCGCTGCATCCGCCGCCACCGCGCCCCGTGCCCGGTGGCGGCGTCGTTTCCGGACGCGGTGGATGGCGTACGCGGTTCCACGCATGGAACGCCGCCGCGAGGGGCAAGCCTTACAATGTGCGCATGTCCCTGAAGATCAACGCGCTCTGCGTCAACTGCGACGTCTGCGAGCCGGCATGCCCGAACCAGGCGATCTCGCAGGGCGAGGACATCTACGTCATCGACCCCGCGCGCTGCACCGAGTGCGTCGGCCATTTCGACGAGCCGCAGTGCGTCGTCGTCTGTCCGGTCGAATGCATCGACCCCGATCCCGACATCCCCGAAACCCATGAGCAGCTGCTGGCCAAGCTGTTCCGACTCCAGCAGGAATCGCCATGACGATGATGCGCGCCGCGTCGACCACCGCTTCGGCCCTGCTGCTCGGTCTGCTGCTGGTGGTCGCGCCTTCGTGCGCGCGCGAGACCCGGCCCGACATCGCGCCCGTGCCGGTTGCCGCCGTGCAGGCGACGCCGCCGGGCAACGCCGTCGCCTCGGCGCATGCGCTGGCGACCGAAGCCGGCCTGCAGGTCATGCGCGAGGGCGGCAACGCCTTCGACGCGGCGGTCGCGAGCCGCGCCGGTGCAGCTGCGCAATGCCGCCGTCGCCATCGCGGCGCTGCGGGCACTGGACGGTCGGATCGCTACCGCAAGTCCGACGGCAGCTTCGATCGCGACCGCGCCGAGAACGGGCCGTGGTCGGCCGGTATTCCCGGTCTGCCGGCCGCGTTCGTGCACATCGCCGAGACCTACGGCGCGCTGCCGCTGTCGAAGTCGCTGGCCCCTGCGATCCGCATCGCCGAAGAGGGCTTCCCGGTCTATGCGCGTTTCGCGCGCGGCTACCAGTCGCGTCGCGCGGTGATGGAGCGTTATCCCGGTACGCGCGCGGTGTTCCTCGCCGGAGGGCGCGCGCCGCAGGAAGGCGACGTGTTCCGCCAGCCCGATCTCGCGCGCACGCTCCGCCTGCTAGCCGAGCGTGGTTTCGACGGGTTCTACGGTGGCGAGACGGGTGCGAAGCTCGTTGCCGGCGCGGCATACGAAGTCGTCGAGCGCGAGCCGATCCGCTTCCGCTATCACGACTGGGACGTGGTCACCGCACCGCCGCCGTCGTCGGGCGGTATCGCGATGGCGCAGATGCTGCAGATCCTCGAGCCCTACGAACTGCCGTCGCTCGACGCCGCCGCGCGCACCCATCTGGTGGTCGAGTCGATGCGCCGCGCATTCCGCGACCGCACGTTCTATCTGGGCGATCCGGACTTCGTCGCGGTGCCGCAGCGCATCCTGACCAGCCCCGACTACGCCGCCGGCCTGCGCGCGACCATCCACCCGGACAGGGCCACGCCGAGCGACCTGCTGTCGGGCGCGCAGACGCCGCTGGAAGACGACGAGACCACGCACTTCTCGATCGTCGACGCCGCCGGCAACCGCGCCGCGGTCACGCAGACGGTCAACCTGTTGTTCGGCTCGGGCCTGGTCGCGCCCGGCACCGGCGTGCTGCTCAACAACGAGATGGACGACTTCGCGCTGCAGCCCGGCGTGCCGAACGCGTTCGGCGTCATGGGCTTCGATGCGAACGCGCCCAAGCCCGGCAAGCGTCCGTTGAGCTCGATGACGCCGACCTTCCTCGTCTCCGACGATCGCGTCGCCGTGCTCGGCACGCCGGGCGGCAGCCGCATCATCACGATGGTGCTGCTGGGCATCCTCGGCTTCGATGCCGGCCTCGACGCGCAGGGCGTCGCCGCGCTGCCGCGCTACCACCACCAGTGGATGCCCGACGTGGTGTCGGCGGAATCGGATGCGTTCAGCGCCGACACCGCGGCGGCGTTGCGCGCGATGGGCCACACCGTCGATCTGCCGGGCGATCGCGCCGCGGGCGGGCGCGGCTCGAGCCATGTCTGGGGCAACCTGCAGACGATCGAGTGGAACCGCGCGGCCGGCACGCTGACCGGTGGCAGCGATCCGCGCAACCCGACCGGCGCGGCGAAGGTGGACCTGCGCACGCCGTAGCCACCGTACTGCTTGCGTCTTCGCCGGCGCCGCTTGGCTGCATCGCGTGCGTGCTGCAACGCGACGATGCGCCGGACGGGCTTCGTTCCTACAATGGGCCTGCACCGGCGCCCCGGGAGGGCCTATGAAACTGTGGTCGATCCAGGGCAACGCGCAGAAGCTCGACGGCGGTTCGATGTTCGGCAATGCGCCGCGCGCGATGTGGACGCAATGGGCCGAGCCCGACGAGCGCAACCGCATCCCGCTGGCGACGCGCGCGCTGCTGGCCTCGCCCCTGAACGGCAAGACCGTGCTGTTCGAAACCGGCATCGGCGCGTTCTTCGATCCGGCGATGCGCGACCGCTACGGCGTGCAGGAAGACCGCCACGTACTGCTGGAGTCGCTGCGCGAGGCCGGCTTCGACCATGCCGACATCGACGTCGTCGTGCTGAGCCATCTGCATTTCGACCACGCCGGCGGCCTGCTGGCGCCCTGGGCCGAGGGGCGTGCGCCCGAGCTGCTGTTTCCCAACGCGACCTTCGTGCTCAGCACGGCGCACTGGCTGCGCGCGCGCCGCCCGCATGCGCGCGACCGGGCCAGCTTCATTCCCGGACTGCCGGACCTGCTGGAAGCCACCGGGCGGCTGGAGTTCGTCGAAGGCGACCGCACGCCATCGCTCGGCGACGCGGTGCGCTTCCATTACAGCGACGGCCACACGCCGGGCATGATGCTGGCCGAACTGGTCGGTCCGGATCTGCGCGACGCCGCGCCACACGGCGGCGTGGTGTTCTGCGCCGATCTGGTGCCGGGCGTGCCCTGGGTGCACGTGCCGATCACGATGGGCTTCGACCGCTATCCCGAGCTGATCATCGACGAGAAGCAGGCCTTTCTCGCCGACAAGGCCGCGCGCGGGGTCCATCTGTTCTTCACCCACGATCCCGACGTCGCGCTCGCCCAGGTGGCGCAGGACGACAAGGGCCGCTTTACCGCCATCCACCCCACCGCATCGCTGGCCGCGCGCCCGCTGCGCGCCGAGGACGTCCTGTGACCCCACGCATCTCGCTGTTGATCGCATCGCTGCACGTCCTGCTGTATCTGGCGCTGACCGCGCGCGTGGTCCTGCACCGCAACGTCAAGAAGATCGGCGTCGGCACCGGCGGCGACGAAACGCTGACGCGCAAGGTGCGCGTGCACGGCAACTTCAGCGAGTACGTGCCGCTGTCGCTGCTCATGCTGGCGATGCTGGAACTGGCCACGACCAGCACCACGCTGCTGTGGACGTGCGGCATCGCGCTGCTGGTCGCGCGCGTGCTGCATGCGATCGGCCTCGGCGGGTCGGCCGGCTATTCGTTCGGCCGCGCGACCGGCGCGCTGCTGACGTTCGCCGTGATGCTGGTCATGGCCGCGATCGGCATCGGACGGTTCATCGCCGGCGCGATGATCACGGCCTGAGATAGGCGCGGGTACCGCGCGTCCGCGTGTTGCCCGGTTGCATCGCGCAAGCGCGCGCGCCTGCGGTTTCTTCTCGACTGGCGCCGGTGCATGTCGCCGCGCGCATCGCGCGGACGTAGGTCGGTGGCGCGCGCTCAATCCACCCGCGTGCCGAAGATCTTGTCGCCGGCATCGCCGAGGCCGGGCAGGATGTAGCCCTTCTCGTTGAGGCGGTCGTCGATCGAGGCGGTGTAGACCTCGACGTCCGGGTGCACGGCTTCGAGCGCACGCAGGCCTTCGGGCGCGGCGACCAGGAACAGGCCCTTGATCCGGCTCGCGCCCGCGGCCTTGAGCATCGCGACCGTCGCGATCAGGGTGCCGCCGGTGGCCAGCATCGGATCGAGGATCAGCGCGGTGCGGTCGGCCATGTCGCCGACGAGGTTCTCGTAGTAGGGCACGGCCTCGAGCGAATCCTCGTCGCGCCTGATGCCGACCACGCTGACCTTGGCCGCGGGAATCAGGTCGAGCACGCCCGGCAGCATGCCGATGCCGGCGCGCAGGATCGGCACCAGGGTGATCTTGCGGCCCTTGATGCGGCGCACCTGCACGGGGCCGGCCCAGCCGTCGGCGGTGGCGTCCTCGGTTTCCAGATCCGCCGTCGCCTCGTAGGTCAGCAGCGTCGCGACCTCGGCCGACAGTTCGCGGAAGGTCTTGGTGCTGTTGTCGGCGCGGCGCATCAGGCCGAGCTTGTGCTGCACCAGCGGATGACGGACTTCGACGATCTTCATGGCGGTGCCGGGCGGGAAACGTGGCAGGGAGTCTGCCTCAAACCCGATCGGCCCACAAAGAAGAAAGCCGGCGTGCGCCGGCTTTCCCGATGTCGCGTTGGCAGTGCGCTCAGAACGCCCAGCGCATGACCATCTGGTAGCTCGGGCCGGCGAACTCCGTTTCCAGCTCGTACTCGTCGTAGTCGCGCGCAAGCTGGTCGCCGACCGTGTTGAACTTGTGGAACTCCTCGTCCTTCGAGGCGTCGAGCAGGTTGGACGCGGTCAGGCGCAGCGAGACGTTGGTGCCGAAGCGCTTCTCGACGAACGCTTCCAGGTCGTCGCCGTAGCTGATCGTGACCTCCTCGCCGACGATGCGGTTGTAGGCGTCGCCCTGCTTGCGGTACGACAGACCGAAGCTGGCCGCCAGCGTCGGCAGATCCTGGATGAAGCCCACGTTGAACGTCGAGCGGGCCTGGTCGTTGAAGCGGCGTTCGCCGATGAAGTCGTCGACGTTCGACTTGACGTAGGCGTAGTTCATGAACACGCCGGTGTCGTCCATGCCGAAACTGGTCAGCGGCGTCGACAGGTCGAACTCGACGCCGTAGACCTTGCCGTCGCCGACGTTGGCCGACGTGAACACGAAGCTCTCCGCGGGCTCCGCGGCCATCGCCTCTTCGACGGTCGCATACTCGCCGTCGTCCACCAGGTCTTCCCAGATGCCCTGCATCTCGTCGCTGGGCGCGCCGGTGTTGACCAGTTCGATCAGGTTGCTGACGTCGCGGTAGAACAGATTGACGCCGACGACGCCGCGCTTGCCCAGACGACGCTCGTAGCCCAGATCGAGGCCGTTGGCGGACTCGGCATCGAGATCGGGATTGCCGATGTAGTCGTTGTCGCCGTAGCTCTTCGCCAGCGACAGGCTGACGCGGTCGGCATCGGTCAGGTCCCACTTCAGGTGCAGCGACGGCAGCAGTTCGCTGTAGTCCTTCGTCACCCGCAGGGTGTCGCCGTCCTGGGTCGATTCGACGTCCGAATCGGTGGTCTCGTAGCGCAGGCCCGCTTCCCAGGCCAGCACGCCGGCGGCGCCGGAGAACATCAGGTAGGGATCGACGCGGGTCTCTTCGATGAGGCTGCCGACGAGGGTGTCCGGCGTGTAGACCACCGGGTCGCCTTCGTTCTCGGCGGCGAACTCGTAGTAGGCGTGGTCGATCTCGCGCTCCTTGCTTCGGTAGTCGACGCCGAACTCCATGACCGTGCTGCCGACCGGGCGCTTGTGCGCCAGCTTGAAGCTGGTCTCGGCGTCGCTGGCGTCGATGTCCAGGCGCTCGGCCTCGGATTCGTCCCACTCGCCATCGACGTAGGCGTGGGCTTCCTCGGTCTCCATCGTCTTGTCTTCGAACCGCGCGTAGTCGGCGTCCAGCTCGGTGGTGCCGCCGGCCATGTCGAACTTGTATTCCGCGCCGACGCCCCAGTTCTTCTGGTCGACGGTCGCCATGCCGGGCACGTCGGCGGTGATGACCTCGCCGTCGTCGTATTCCTCTTCGAACGACACCTCGGTGATGTCGCGATCGGTCTTGACGTAGAAGCCGTCGATGCTCAGGCGGCCGGTGGCGCCGATGTCGGCGGTGTAGGACACGTTGCCCGAGTAGTCGCGACCGTCCTTGACCTCCTGCTGGTCCTCGAAGCTCACCAGTTCCTCCATCGAGGGATCGGCGAAGCGGTCGGAACGCTTGGTCTTGGCGCGGTAGCGGTCCTGCACGTTGACGCCGGCGAGGATGCGGCCGCCCAGCGCGTCGCCGCTGTTCACGGCGCCGAAGGTCGGGTTGACCTCGCCGTCGTCCCAGCGGTTCACGCCGACGCGCAGGTAGCTGCCGTCGAACTCGTAGGCGTCGCGCAGGACGATGTTGATCGCGCCGGCGATGGCGTCGCCGGAGCGGTTGGCGCTGTTGCTGCGCAGGACCTCGATGCGGTCGACCATCTCCGCCGGGATGCGGTCCACCCAGAACGAGCGGTCGTCGCCCGCGCCCGGCACCTTCTTGCCGTTGATCAGCACCTGGGTGTAGCCGCCGCCGAGGCCGCGCAGCTGCACGCCGTCGTATTCCATGATGTCCGAGCCGACGAACGCCGCACCCGGCACGCGCTTGACCATGTCGCCGACGGTGTTCGGCTCGAAGCGCTGGAAGTATTCGAGGTCGTAGCTCAGCACCGGCTCGGTGTCGGGCGTGCGGTTGCGGTAGGCGATCTCGCCCTGCACGACGACCGTGTCGAGCTGTTTGGGATCGGGCGCGGCATCGAACGCACCGTCGGGAGTCGTGGTCTGGGCGAGTGCCGTCGGCGCCACCAGGGCAAGCAGGAGGGCCTGCGACAGGACGGTGGCCTTGGAGATGCGGTTCATGCGCGCGGGGAATCCGGGTGTGAAGTGATCCGGGCATTGAATGTCGCTTGCATGTCAGGCGTGTGACCGTCCCGGACGCGGACGTGCGACCGTACCCGCGCCGCACCGGCAGCGGCGGCGTCTGCAATCCAGCCGTCATGAAGCGCGCGGATGATTTGACGGTTAGATGACAGCCCTCCCGCTCCAAAGGTCGATTTTCCGATGCCAAAGTGTCTGCTTGCCGTTGCTGCGTCCTGCTTCCTGCTCACCGCCTGTGCGGGCACGCCCGTCGCCGGCGATGCCGAAGATCGCGCCGACCGCGCGCGTGAAGCCATCCGTCCTGCCGCGACCCTGGACGCCGTGCCGGTGCCCGAGGCGTTCGTCACCCCGATGACGCCGGCGGACAACATCGATTCGGTCGCCAGCTGGACCGGTGCCGACGGCCGCGTGCTGCTGCTGGCGACGGCCAAGGCCACCGATCGCCTGGTGATCTACGACGGCAGCACCGGCGCGTTCGTCCGACACGTCGGCCGGCCGGGCCAGGGCCCGGGCCAGTTCGACCGTCCCAACGGCATTGCCGTCGCCGGCGACCTGGCCTTCGTCGTCGAGCGCGACAACCACCGCGTGCAGGTGTTGCGCCTGCCCGGCATGCAGCCCGTCGCGGTGTTCGGCGCCGACGTGCTGGAGCAGCCGTACGGCCTGTGGGTGACCCCGGTGGCCGGCGGCTACGAGGTCTACGTGACCGACGCCTACATGGCGGGCGAGGACGCCGCGGGCGACGACATCCTGCCGCCGCTCGATGCGCTCGACCGTCGCGTGCACCGCTTCGCGGTCGCGGGTGACGGCGATGCCCTGACCGGCCGGCACCTCGGCGCGTTCGGCGACACGTCGCCGGCAGGCGCGCTGCGCGTGGTGGAATCGCTGTGGGGCGACGCGGCCAACGATCGTCTCCTCGTGGCCGAAGAGGACGAGACCTATGCCAACGAGTTCAAGGTCTACGACCTGCAGGGAAGGTTCAGCGGTCGCACCATCGGCGGCGAATTCCTGAAGGCGCAGGCCGAAGGCATCATGCTGAAGACCTGCGCCGACGGCAGCGGCTGGTGGATCACCACCGAGCAGGGCAAGGGCCGCACGGCATTCCATCTATTCGAACGCGCGTCGCTGGCCCATGCCGGCGTGGTCGCCGGGCCCACGGTGGCCAATACCGACGGCATCTGGTTGCACGATGCGCCGACGGCGGCCTTCCCCGACGGCGTGTTGTACGCGGTGCACGACGACCAGGGCGCGGTCGCCATCGACTGGCGCGACATCGCGTCCGCGTTGAAGCTGCCGGCGTGCGCCCGCTGATGGCCGCGTCCATCATTCCGTCGCCGCTGCGCCGCAGCCTCCTGCTGATGGCGCTGCTGCTGGCACTGCCCGCGGCCGGCGCCGCCGACATCGGCCGGACGCCGGCGGACGCCACGACGCCCGAGCCGAATACGCTCGTCCCCAAGGGCGTCATGCGTTACGCGCCGAGTGTCTTTCCCGACCGCATCGTCGCCTCGCCGGCGCAGGATGCCTCGACGGGCTTCGGCGTGTCCTGGCGCACGGCGTTGCCGGCGCAGTCGTCGCCCGTCGTCGATGCGCTCGTCGTGGAGGTCGTCGTCGCTGGCGACTCGCCGGACATGGGCCCGCGTCGCCGCATCGCGGCGCGCAGCACGTCCCTGGACGGCGAGAACGGCGCCGCCGAATTCCATCACGCCGATATCGACGGCCTGCAACCGGACACGCTCTACGCCTGGCGCGTGCAGGGCGGCGGCACCTGGAGCCCGTGGATGCAGACCCGCACCGCGGCCGTGGCCGATACGCCGCTGACGCTGCTGTACTTCGGTGATACCCAGAACAAGAACGCGAGCCTCAGCACGCGCGTGCTGCGCGAAGCGCATCGCCGTGCGCCCGACGCGAAGCTCGCGCTGTTCGCCGGCGACCTGGTCAGCGGCGGCGACGGCGCAGACGACAACGAATGGGGTGAGTGGTTCGACGCGATCGGGCCGCTGGCGACGATGGTCGTCAACGCACCGGCGCCGGGCAACCACGAGTACCGGGAAGAGTTCGAGGACACGCCGCAGGAGCGCCGCGTGCTCGGCGGACACTGGTCGCGCACGTTCGCGCTGCCGGCCAACGGCGCGTCGGGCGCCGAGGGCACGAGCTACTGGTTCGACTACCAGGGCGTGCGCGTGGTGGTGCTCGACGGGACTTCGGCGCTGGATCTCGGCACGGCGGAAGCGCAGGCGGCGTGGCTGGATCGCACGCTGGCCGACAACCCGCATCCGTGGTCGATCGCATTGATCCACCAGCCGATGTATTCGCCGCGCCAGGACCGCGACAACGTCGCCCTGCGCGATCACGTGTTGCCCGTGCTGGAACGTCGCCGTGTCGATCTGGTGCTGCAGGGCCACGACCACGTCTACGGTCGTCGCGCCGGCGAGGACGCGTCGCGCGCCACGCCGCAGTACCTGGTCTCGGTGGTCGGTGCGAAGCAGTACCGGCTGTCGGACGGGGCGCGTCGCGACATGGCGCCGACGGCGGAGGACACGCAGCTGTTCCAGGTCATCCGCCTCGACGGCGATACGCTGCATTACGAATCGCGTACCGCGACCGGCCGCCTCTACGACGCGTTCGAACTCCGCGGCGCGACGCCGGCCACGCGCACGCTGCACGAGATCACCGAGGGCCGGATCGCGCCGCGCGACTGCACCCGGGCTGCGACGCTCAAGGGTCGGACCGACCGGTGCTGGGAGTGAGCCTGCGCCGTCGCATCGCGGCAGCGGTGCTCGTCACCGCGTCGGCGCTGGCGATCCCGGTCGCGGCGTCGGCTGCAACGCCGCCTGCACACGACCGGCAACCGGCGAATGCGCCGGACGAGGCCGTGCTGCGGGTGGAGATCCCGGCGGGCGGCGTCATCAAGTACGAGAGCGATGCCGCCGGCCGCATCCATGTCGACCGGTTCCTGTCGATGCCGATGGCCTATCCGACGAACTACGGTGCGCTGCCGGGCACGTTGGCCGGCGACGGCGATCCGCTCGACGCGCTGGTGCTGACGCGCGCGCCGTTGCCGCCGGGCGTGCTGGTCCGGTTCCGGCCGCTGGGCGTGCTGCGCATGGTCGACGACGGCGCCGCCGACGAGAAGCTCATCGGCGTGCCGGCCGACGACGTGGATCCGACGTATGCCGAAATCCGTTCGCTCGACGACCTGCCGGCGATGGAGCGCGCGCGCATCGAAGCGTTCTTCCGGATCTACAAGGACCTGCCGGCCGGTGGCAATCGCGTGCGGCTGTCGGGCTGGGGCGACGCCGACGAGGCGCGCGGGCTGATCCGCGCCGCTGTGGACGCGTTCGACGACTGAGCCGGCCTGCACGGGCACGCTCGGATGGGTGACACGAGAAAAAGCCGCCGGGAGACCGGCGGCTTTCCTGTTGCAAACAGCGGTAGTTGCGCGGCTTACGCCGCCGCGGCGGCCTGCTGCTGCGGTCCTTCGCGCAGGGCGCGACCGATCATCGCGACCAGCAGGTCGATCTCGTCGTCGGCGATCGCGAAGTGCGGGGTGAAGCGGAGCGAATTGGTGCCGCCGTGGATCACGCCGAGGCCGCGCTCGCGCAGCCATTCCTCGGTCGAGCCGGCGCCGTAGCACTTGAACTGCGGCGCGAGTTCGCAGGAGAACAGCAGTCCGGTGCCCTGGACCTTGGTGACCAGTCCGCCGAGTTCGGCCTTCAGCGCTTCGAGCTTCTCGACCGACTTGCGGCCGGCGATGCGGATGTTCTCGCGGATCGCCGGGGTCAGCTGGTCGAGCACGGCGCAGGCGACGTCGAGTGCGCGCGGGTTGGCGGTCATCGTGTTGCCGTAGACGCCGCTCTTGTAGAGGCCGGCGGCGCGCGTGTTCACGGCGAGCACCGACAGCGGGTACTGGCCGGCGTTGAGGGCCTTCGAATAGGTCTCCATGTCCGGCGCGTCCAGGCCTTCGAAGCCCGGGTAGTCGACCACCGACAGCACGCCGTGCGCGCGCAGGCCGGCCTGGATGGAATCGACCAGCAGCAGGCTGTCGTGCGCCCGCGTGAGCTCGCGCGCGGCGGCATAGAACGCCGGCGGCAACGCGCGGCCCGGGTCGCCTTCGCCCATCACCGGCTCGAGGAACACGGCTTCGACGAACCAGCCGTTGCTCTCCGCATCGGCGAATACCTGGCGCAGCGCGTCGACGTCGTAGGGCGGCACGGTGATCAGCGAATCCTCGTCGCGGAAGCTCGCCAGATACTTCTTGTACGCGGCGCGCGAGGAATCCGAATACAGCGCCGGGCGTTCGGTGCGGCCGTGGAAACTGCCCTTGACCACGACGCGCTTGATCGTGCGGCCGGCGTGGCGCCCGCCCGGATCGGTCTGGGTGCGGGTGTTGATGTCGGCGATGCGCGCGGCCAGGCCGACCGATTCCGAGCCGGAGTTCAGGCACAGGAAGTGGCTGAAGGGGCAGGCGTCGTCACCGCGCGTGTGGCCGATCTCGCGGCGCAGGGCGCGCTCGAGCCGCAGTTGCGAGAGGCTCGGCGTCATGATGTTGGCCATCGGCACCGGACGCGCCATCGCCTCGATCACCGCGGCAGGCGTGTGGCCGAAGCCGAGCATGCCGTAGCCGCCGGAGTCGTGCAGCACGGCGCCCTTCAGCGTGACGATCCACGGGCCGCACGCGACGAGCGCGACGTACGGATTCACCGCGTCGCCGGGATAGAAGTTCACGTAGCCGGCCTGCACGGCGCGCACCTGCGCGTCCTCGTCCAGGTCCAGCAGCTCGGGGAACTCGCCCTGGATGCGCGCGTACTCGGCGGCGGCGGCATCGATGGCCTCGCGCAGGTCCGGGTGCGTGGCGGCGAACGTGGCCAGGACGTCGTCGGCGAGGCCGGTGGTGCGTTGGCCGCCGTGCTGGCGCAGCGGGGCGAGAGGGGCGATGACGGACATACGGGCTCCTTGGAAAGCAGGGGAGGCGGCGGATCGGGTCGGCGTCGCATCGACGGCGCGGTCCGGGGCCGGGCGCGGCGATGAGATCGCGGCGCCTGCCCGATGGGCACGGCCGGCGACGAGACACGACGCGGTCACTCCATTATCTCGATCAAACTGTCGGTTGTAAGGTGCGGATTGCGCAGAAAGCCGTAGACTATCGGCAGATCGCCGAACCTGTTCGTCCTAATGCGCACCGAAGCCTCCGATGCCCTGCTGCTGTCGCTGCTGCGCGAGAACGCGCGCCTGTCGACCGCGGAGATCGCACGCCGCCTGCAGCTGTCGCGCACCACGGTGCAGAGCCGGATCGAACGGCTCGAGCGCGAAGGCATCATCAGCGGCTACACGGTGCGGGTGCGCGACGACCACGAGCGCAGCCACATCCGCGCCCAGATCATGATCACCGTGCGCCCGCGGCAGATGACCCCGGTGGTGACCGCGCTGCGCGCGATCAGCGAGGTCCGCAGCCTGCATTCGGTCAGCGGGCCCTACGACCTGATCGCACTGGGCGTCGTGCCCTCGGTCGACGACATGGACGTGCTGACCGACCGCATCGGCTATATCGAGGGCGTCGAGCGCACCACCTCGTCGATCATCCTGTCGACGAAGTTCGAGCGCTGACGCGGGCGCCGCGCGCTGGAGGCCGGGATCACGGCGCCGTTCACTCGCGTGGGAGGTCTGCCGGCTGGAGCGTCCAGCGGCGGGGGCGGCTTGCCGCGGTGGCGCGGGCATCCGGCGATGACCACCTTCCGACATGAAGGGCACCGCGCCCCGTGTACGGAGAAGGGATGAGGCGTGCCACGTCCAGTCGGACGCCCATGGCGGATTGACCGTCGACGGAGTCGGGGGCGGCACTGACCGCGTCTGCCGGCGCATCCGCCAGCGGGCCCCGGGCAGGCAGGGCGGGCGACCCGTCCACTTCATTACAATGTGCGGCCGCATCGCCGCTTCGCGTCCCTTGAAGAAGTCCGACTTCCATTTCGACCTGCCCGAGGCGCTGATCGCCCAGGCGCCGCTGGCCGAGCGCTCGGCCAGCCGTCTGCTGCACGTGCCGCCGGGCGACGGCGCCTTCGACGACCGCCAGGTGCGCGACCTGCCGGCGCTGCTGCAGCCGGGCGACCTGCTGGTGTTCAACGACACGCGGGTGATTCCGGCGCGGCTGTTCGGCAACAAGACCAGCGGCGGGCGGGTCGAGATCCTGATCGAGCGGCTGCTGCCCGGCAACGAGGCGCGGGCGCAGATCGGCGCGAGCAAGTCGCCCAGGCCCGGCGGCCGCATCGTGCTCGACGGCGGTGGCGAGGCCGAGGTGCTGGCGCGCGAGGACGGTTTCTACCACCTGCGGTTCGAGATCGACGACACGCTCGAGTCCTGGTTGCTGAAGGCGGGGCGCATGCCGTTGCCTCCCTACATCCGCCGCGCGCCCGGCCACGACGACGCGGAGCGCTACCAGACCGTGTTCGCGCGCGAGGTCGGCGCGGTCGCGGCGCCGACGGCAGGCCTGCATTTCGACGACGCGCTGCTCGAGCGCCTGCGCGCGCGGGGCGTCGCCTTCGGCCACGTGACCCTGCATGTCGGCGCCGGTACCTTCCTGCCGATGCGGGTCGACGATGTCCGCGAGCACCGCATGCACAGCGAGTGGCTCAATGTCGGCGCCGAACTCGTCGCCCAGATCCGGCGCACCCGCGAGGCCGGCGGCCGGGTCATCGCGGTCGGCACGACGGTCGTCCGCGCGCTGGAGAGCGCCAGCGTCGACGGCGAGCTGCATCCGTTCGCGGGCGAGACCCAGATCTTCATCTTTCCCGGCTACCGCATCCGCAGCGTCGACGGGCTGGTGACCAATTTCCACCTGTCCGAATCGACCCTGCTGATGCTGGTCTCGGCCTTCGCCGGCAAGGACCGCGTGTTCGCGGCCTACGCGCATGCGGTCCAGGCGCAGTACCGGTTCTTCTCCTACGGCGACGCGATGCTGCTGTGGGGCGCCGACGCGCCCGCTGCCTGACCGTCGTCCGCGCCCACGAGTTCCCATGTCCCGACTGCAATTCGAACTGCTCACCACCGATGGCGTCGCGCGCCGCGGCCGGCTGACCTTCCCGCGCGGCACCGTCGAAACCCCGGCCTTCATGCCGGTCGGCACCTACGGCACGGTCAAGGGCGTGCTGCCCGGCCAGGTGCGTGCGCTGGGCGCGGAGATCATCCTCGGCAACACCTTCCACCTGTATCTGCGGCCGGGGCTCGACGTCATCGAGGCGCATGGCGGCCTGCACGGGTTCGCGCGCTGGGACGGGCCGATCCTCACCGATTCGGGCGGTTTCCAGGTGTTCTCGCTGGCGCACAAGCGCAAGATCACCGAGGAGGGCGTGACCTTCGCCGCGCCGACCGACGGTTCGAAGGTGTTCCTCGGCCCCGAGGAGAGCATGCGCATCCAGAAGGTGCTCGACTCGGACATCGTGATGATCTTCGACGAGTGCCCGCCGGTGCAGATCGACGGCAAGCCGGTGCATCCGCGCGTCGTCGAGACGTCGATGGAGCTGTCGCTGCGCTGGGCGGCGCGCTCCAAGCGTGCGCACGAAGGCAACGATGCCGCGCTGTTCGGCATCGTGCAGGGCGGCGTGCACCATGACCTGCGCACGCGTTCGGCCGAGGGGCTCAAGGACATCGGCTTCGACGGCTATGCGATCGGCGGCCTGGCGGTCGGCGAGACCGAGGACGAGCGCAACGCGATGCTCGATCACACGGCGCCGCAGCTGCCGCAAGACCGCCCGCGCTACCTGATGGGCGTCGGGCGGCCGGAGGATCTGGTCGAAGCGGTCGCCCGCGGCGTCGACATGTTCGATTGCGTGATGCCCACCCGCAACGCGCGCAACGGCCATTTCTTCACCTCGACCGGCGTGATCCGCATCCGCAACGCGCAATACGAGAAGGATCTGCGGCCGATCGAGGAGGGCTGCGGCTGCGAGGCCTGCAGCGGCGGCTTCACCCGCGCCTACCTGCGGCATCTGGACCGCTGCGGCGAGATGCTCGGGCCGATGCTCGGCACCCTGCACAACCTCTGGTACTACCAGACGCTGATGGCCGACATGCGCGCCGCGATCGCCGCGGGAACCTTTTCCGTGTTCCGGGAGTCTTTCCATGCGGCGCGACGGGGAACCGGCGCCGCCTGAGTGCCGTCCCGCCCCCGCGACCCTTGCCGCCACGGCCCCGCCGCCGCCCGTCCCTGTGCCGGCGCCGGGTCGTGGCATAATCGCCCGCTGTTTTTCGCCCGATGGATGCCCCGATGAATCTGCTCGACCTTGTGATCGCTCCCGCCCACGCCGCCGCTGCCGCCCCCGCGGGCCCGAGCATGCTGTCGACGCTGGCCTTCCCGATCATCCTGATCGGCATCATGTATTTCCTGATGATCCGCCCGCAGATGAAGCGCACCAAGGAACACCGCGCCATGCTGGAGAAGCTGTCGGTCGGCGACGAAGTCATCACCAACGGCGGCATCGCGGGCGTCGTCCGCGCGATCGGCGACAGCTTCCTGACGATCGAGATCGCCGAGCGCGTCGAGATCCGCGTGCAGAAGGGCGCGGTCGGCAACGTGCTGCCCAAGGGCACCCTGAAGTCGGCCTGATCGCATCCGGCCACCGGGCCCGCCGGGTCCGTCCGCGGACGCCCCGTTTCCGGTCGCGCGCCGTCCCCACGCCGGGGCGGTGCCGCGTCCGATCCCGGGCGCGTTCCACCCCTTTCCGCTAGGCGGTATCCGCAATGCTTGAATTTCCCCGCTGGAAGTACGTCCTGATCCTGCTGGTGCTGGTGGTGTCGACGCTGTACGCGCTGCCCAACATCTACCAGAAGAATCCTTCGGTGCAGATCACCGCCAACACCAGCGAGGCGCGCGTCGACGATGCGTTGCGCCAGCGGGTCGACGGCCTGCTGCAGACCGCGGGCGTGACGCCGGTGGGCGTCGAGATCGACGACAGCCATCTGCTGGTGCGGCTGCCGGATTCCGACGCGCAGACGCTCGCATCGGACACCCTGCGCGGCGCGCTGGGCGAGGATTATTCGGTCGCGCTGAATCTCGCATCGACGGTGCCGGAGTGGCTCGAGAACATCGGCGCCTCGCCGATGTCGCTGGGTCTGGACCTGCAGGGTGGCGTGCATTTCGTCATGCAGGTCGACCAGGAAGCCGCGCTGCAGAAGCGCGTCGACGGCTACGCCGACGGCATCCGCACCACGCTGCGCGACGAGCGCATCGGCTATTCCAGCGTCGAGCGCCGCGCCGACAACAGCATCGGCATCGTGCTGGTCGAGGGCGCGGACGTCGCCCGCGCACGCGGCCTCGTCGCGACCGCGGTCGCCGGCACCTCGGGCGGCATGCCCGGCAACGCGCCGCAGACGGCGGTCGACGGCAACCGCATCACGGTCCGCCTGTCGCAGGCCGAGATCGCCGGCATCGCGACCGATGCCGTCGAACAGAACCGCACCGTCATCGCCAACCGCATCAATTCCATCGGCGTGTCCGAGCCGGTGCTGCAGCGCCAGGGCGAGGACCGTCTGGTCATCCAGCTGCCCGGCCTGCAGGACACCGCCGAGGCCAAGCGCCTGATCGGCGCGACCGCGACCCTGGAGTTCCGCGCCGTCACCGGCGACGAGAACCAGGCGGCCGCGGCCGTGGCATCGGGCAACATCCCGGCCGATTCGCGCGTCTACTACAACGATCTCGACCAGCCGCTGCTGCTGTCGCGACGCGTGCTCGTGTCCGGCGACCAGCTGATCAACGCGACGCCGCAGACCGATTCCCAGACCGGCACCCCGGCCGTGGGCATCACGCTCAACAGCGCCGGCGGCAAGCGCATGCTCGACCACACGCTGCAGAACGTCGGCAACCGCCTCGGCATCGTCTATGTCGAACGCATCCCGACGGTGCGCGTCGTCGATGGCGAGGAAGTCCGCTCGTCGCGCTCGGTCGAGCGCGTCATCAGCTCCTCGACGATCCAGGGCGTGTTCGGCCGCGAGTTCCAGACCACGGGCCTGAGCCACGACGAAGCGGCGGATCTCGCCCGCCAGCTCAAGGCCGGCGCGCTGGCCGCGCCGATGGACTTCGTCGAGGAGCGGGTCGTCGGTCCGAGCCTCGGTGCCGAGAACGTCGAGCGCGGCATGACCGCGGTGCTCTACGCGTTTCTGTTCACCCTGGTGTTCTTCATGCTGTATTACCGCATGTTCGGCATCGTCACCTGCCTGGCGCTGGTGCTGAACCTGTTGATCGTCGTCGCGGTGATGTCGCTGTTCGGCGCGACCATGTCGCTGCCCGGCTTCGCCGGCCTGGCGCTGTCGATCGGCCTGTCGGTCGACGCCAACGTGCTGATCAACGAGCGCATCCGCGAGGAACTCCGCGCCGGCATGCCGGCGAAGGCGGCGATCGTGACCGGCTACGAGAAGGCCTCCGACACCATCCTCGATTCCAACCTCACCGGCATGATCGCGGGCATCGCGCTGTACGCCTTCGGCACCGGTCCGCTGCAGGGCTTCGCGGTCACGCTGGTGATCGGCATCATCGCGTCGATGTTCACGGCCATCGTCGTGTCGCGCGCGCTGGTGACGCTGATCTACGCGCCGCGCAAGAAGCTCAAGACTCTGGCGATCTGACGGGAGATCCTGACCATGACACTGTTCCCGCTTTCGCTGATCCCCAACGACACCCGCATCGATTTCATGCGGTTCCGCCACATCTGGCTGCTGATCGCCGCGACGCTGATCGTCGGCGCGCTGGCCGTCATCGGCATCAAGGGCTTCAACTTCGCCCTGGATTTCACCGGCGGTACCGCGGTCAACGTCCGCTTCGAGAACCCGGTCAGCGTCGATGACGTGCGCGAGCGCCTGGACGTCGCCGGCGTGGAGAACGCGCAGGTGCAGACCTTCGGCAGCGGCAACGACCTGCTGATCCGGGTGCGTGCGGCCGAGGACGTCACCAACGTCGACGGCAAGACCACCGACGAGAATCCGGGCCGCATCCTCGGCATCGAATCGATCGGCTCGCAGGTCTCGGGCGACCTGCGCCAGAACGCGATCTACGCCGCGATCTTCGTGCTGGTCGGTTTCCTGCTCTACATCGGTTTCCGCTTCGAGCTGAAGTTCGCGATCGTCGCCAGCATCACCACGCTGTTCGACGTGCTGGTGGTCGCGGGCCTGTTCGCGCTGACCGGACGCGAGTTCGACCTGACGGTGCTCGCCGGCCTGCTCGCGGTCATGGGCTTCTCGATCAACGACACGATCGTGGTGTTCGACCGCGTGCGCGAGAACTTCCGCGGCCTGCGCGCCGAGCCGCTGGAAGTCTTCAACCGCTCGATCAACCAGACCCTGTCGCGCACGATCATCACGTCGCTGGTGTTCTTCCTGTCGGTGCTCGCGCTGTTCCTCTACGGTGGCGGCTCGCTCGAGGGCTTGGCGCTGACCCAGATGATCGGTGCGGTCGTGGCGACGCTGTCGTCGATCCTGATCGCCTGTCCGCTGCTGACCGTCGGTCCGCTGCGGGTGACCAAGCAGGACCTGCTGCCGAAGGCCCGCGACGAGGCCGCGCTGGCCCGTCGTCCCTGACCGGGCAGGGTGCCGAAACGGGAAAAGCCGCGCGTTGCGCGGCTTTTTTTTGGGTTCGAGCGGGGCGTGTTCCCGGATTCCGGGACCCCGCGTTCCCTGCAGGGGACGCTCGCGCCCGACAGGGCCGAGCAGGCGCCATCCGTTCGCGTGGCATGCTTGCGCGCACCCGCGTACGCCACGTTTGCGAACCGGCATGGGGATGGACACGCGCAGGCCGGCAAGGTCCTGGGCTGTTGCGCGCGAGCGCGCTCCAGCAGGTTGTGCGGGCTCGATGGGCGGACGAAGTGCCCGACACGCGCTGCCGCCCAAGAAAAAGCCGCGCGGTGCGCGGCTTCTCCGATCATCCAGCGACGCTGGGATCCGACACCGTCAGTCGAACGCCTTCGCGTAGCCCGAGGCGACGAGCGACTTCTGCAGGCCGTCGATCAGCTTGACGTTGGCCGCCACGATCTGGCGACCGCCGGCCGGCGCGGCGTTCATCGGACCGGTCGGCGCGCCCTTGAAATCGCAGATGCGGCCGCCGGCTTCGCGCACCATCAGCACGCCCGCGGCGATGTCCCAGGGATGCACGCCGGCTTCGAAATAGCCGTCGTAGCGACCCGCGGCCACGTAAGCCAGGTCGAGCGCGGCCGAACCGCAACGGCGGATGTCCTCGGCCGTCTCCAGCAGCACGTCGATGCCGCGCAGCTGGGCGCCGGCGCGCTTGCGCTCGCGCGGTGCGAAGCCGGTGGCGAGCATCGCGCCCGACAGGTCGCGACGGTCGGCGACACGCACACGGCGCTCGTTGAGCTGGGCGCCACCGCCGCGGCTCGCGGTGAACAGCTCGTTGCGCAGCGGATCGAAGATCACGCCGTGGATCGCCTCGACCCCCTCGACCAGTGCGATCGAGACGCACCAGTGCGGAATGCCGCGCAGATAGTTGCTGGTGCCGTCGAGCGGATCGATGACCCAGGTGTAGCGCGTGCCGCCGCCACGTCCGGGCTTCGCGCCGCCTTCTTCGCCCAGCACCGCGTAGTCGGGATGCGCCTTGCGCAGTTCCTTGACGATCGCCTCTTCCGCCAGCCCGTCGACCTCGCTGGCGTAATCCAGCCGGTCCTTCTCGACCACGTTGAGCGCATCGAGGCGGTGCATGTGCCGCAGCAGGACGTTGCCGCCCGCGCGTGCCGCCTTGATCATGATGTTGACAGCAGGTTGTTGCATCGCGGACAGCTCCGGGCGCAGTCGGGAATCGAGGGGGAAAAGAGCGCTGCCGGCGCGTTGGCCGGGCGCGCAGTTTACCATTCGCGTCATGCACGCGCCCATGAACACCACGACCGGACCCGCGTCCGACGCCGCCAGCCGCCTCCGCGTGGTGCTGGTGGGCACCCAGCATCCGGGCAACATCGGCTCCGCGGCCCGCGCGATGAAGACGATGGGGCTGCACCGGCTCGTGCTGGTCGATCCGCAGAAATATCCGCACAACGAGGCCGACATGATGGCCGCCGGCGCCGACGACCTGCTGGCCTCGGCCGTCGTCGTCGACACCCTGGCCGACGCGGTCGCCGACTGCCGCCTGGTGCTTGGCTGCACCGCGCGCAGCCGCCGCGTGCAGCTGCGCGAACTGCGCCCGCGCGATGCCGCCGCCGCCGCGCACACGGCTGCGCTCGCCGGTGGCGAGGTGGCGCTGGTGTTCGGCCGCGAGCGCACCGGTCTCGAGAACCACGAGCTGCAGCTGTGCCAGGCCGCGGTCCACATCCCGGCCAATCCCGACTACAGCTCCTTGAACCTGGCGGCCGCCGTGCAGGTGCTGAGCTACGAACTGCGGCTGGCCGGCCTCCCCCGATGCGGTGCCGCACGCCGAGCTGGAAGGCTTCTTCGGCCAGCTGGCCGACACCCTCGAGGCGATCGATTTCCACAAGGGCCGCGCGCCCGATTCGGCGATGCGCAAGCTGCGCCGGCTGTTCGTGCGCACCGGGCTGGACGAGAAGGAAGTGCGCCTGCTGCGCGGCATCCTCGCCGATGCCCAGCGCATGGCGCGCCTCGCGCGCGACGCCGACCGCGCCTGACGGCGCTGTCGCGCGGCCGGGCTTTCCGCTAGTCTCGCGACTTGCCTCCAGGTCCGGCGATTCCGTGACAGCGCGATTCCCGTCTTTCCAACGCGTCCTGTCCGGTGTGTTCACCGCGATCCTCCTGTCCGCATTGCCCTGGGGCGGCGCGTTGGCCGAGGCCACCGAGCATCCCGACGAACTGGTGCTCGGCCGGATCAGCGACGATCCGCAGTCGCATTACGAACAGCTCAGGCCGCTGCTCGACTACGTGGTCGCGCGGATGGGCGATGTCGGCATCACCCGCGGCCGCATCCTGATGGCGCGCGACGTGCAGCAGATGCAGAGCTACCTGCGCCGCGGCCGCGTGGACTGGGTGACCGAGACCGCCAGCAGCGCGACGCTGCTGGAATCGCGCGCTGGCGCGGTGCCGATGCTGCTGACCGAGCGCGACGGCGTCAGCCGCTACCACACGATTTTCTTCGCGCGCCGCGACAGCGGCATCGCCACGCTCGACGATCTGCGCGGCCGCAGCCTCGCGTTCCAGAACCGGCAGTCGTCCAGTGCGTACTTCGTGCCCGCCGGGGAACTGCTGGTGCGCGGCTTGCCGCTGGAGATCCTGCTGTCGCCGACCGACCAGCCGGGCGCGGGCTCGGTCGGCTACCTGTTCGCGCGTTCGGAATTCAACATCGCGTCGTGGGTGCACAAGCGCCTGGTCGACGCGGGCGCGATGAGCAACCTCGACTGGGACAACCCGCGGCGCGTGCCGCCGGCCTTCAAGCGCGATTTCGTGGCGTTCCATTCGACGCCGCCGTTCCCGCGTGCGCTGGAGATGGTGCGCGGCGACTTGGAGCCGCGGGTGGCCGCGCGCCTGCGCGACGTGCTGCTCGCCGCCGCGGACGATCCCGCGGCGCAGGATGCCCTCCAGCGGTTCTTCCGCACGACCGCGCTCCTGCCGGTCGACGCGGACGTGCGCCGTGAGATCGACCAGCTGGGCGTGGGCGCCCTGCGCGTCGCGGCGGACGTCGAATGACGCGCGAGGGTGGCCTGCAGCGGACCTTCCTCGCCCTCAGCGGCGTCACGCTGCTGCTCGCCGTCGTGGCGATCGGCCTGGTGCTGCACCAGCAGAACCGCACCCAGCGGGCGATCCTCGCGCTGAGTCAGGAGTCGATGCACACGCTGGCGTCGCAGCGGCTGCTGTCGCGCGGCAAGGCGATCTCGGAGCAGGTCGCCGAGGCCCTGGTGAACCCGGTGTACTACTTCGACCTCGAGGCGATCGGCACCACGATCCGCAACGTGCTGCGCCAGCCCGACGTCAGCTACGTGCTGGTCTACGACGCGGACGGGCGCATCCTGCACGACGGCACGCGCGAGATCGCCGTCTACGGGCAACCGATGGACGACGCCTTCTCGCGCGAGGCGGTCGCCGCGCTCGGCTTGCACGTGCAGCGCGACGAGGACCTGTTCGACATCGCCGCGCCGATCCTGATGGGCGACCAGCGCCTCGGCGGCGTGCGCATCGGCTACTCGCTGGCGACCGCACGCGCGGACGAGCGGGGCGTCGTCGCGGCGATGCAGGCGCAGCTGGACCGGATCCGCCTGCGCCACCTGACGGTCATCGGCCTGTTGCTGCTGACCCTGGTCACGCTCGGCGCGGTGGTCGCGCTGGTGCTGCAGCGCCGGCTGGTGCGTCCGGTCCGGCAACTGGCCGCAGCGGCGCAGCAGATCGAAGCGGGCGACTATGCCGCGCGCCTGCCGGCCGACGGCCGCCGCGACGAGATCGGCGACCTGATGCGGGCCTTCGACCGCATGCGCGACAGCATCGCGCGTCACGACCGCGACATCCGCCGCATGGCCTATACCGACACGCTGACCGGCCTCGCCAACCGGCTGGCGCTGCGCGAGAGTCTCGACCAGCGTCTGCCTGCGCTGCAGGGAGGGCCCGGCCGCGTCGCGCTGCTGTTCGCCGACATCGACGACTTCAAGCGCGTCAACGACACCCTCGGACACGACGTCGGCGACGAAGCGCTGGTGCAGTTCGCCGCGCGCATCCGCGACGCCGTGGATGCGCACGGCGTCGACGACGCGATGGTCGCGCGCTTCGGCGGCGACGAGTTCGTGGTCCTGCTCCAGCAGGACGGCGACGCCGACGAGACCCTGGCCGAGAGCGCGGGCCGGCTCGCGGCGCGACTCGTCGAGATCGTCGCCCAGCCCATCGACGTGCAGGGACGCCAGGTCTTCCTCGGCATCTCGATCGGCGTCACCGTGTTTCCCGACGACGCGGCCACGACGGCGATGCTGCTGCGCAACGGCGACATCGCCATGTACCAGGCCAAGCAGTCGGGCAAGAACGGCTACCGGTTCTACAGCCTGGAGATGAACCAGGCGGTCGAGCGCCGGGTCCGCCTGGAGCAGGAACTGCGCGGGGCCTGGGATCGCGACGAACTGAGCCTGGTCTACCAGCCGGTGTACCGGATGGAGGACAACGTGCTGGTCGGCGTCGAGGCCCTGCTGCGCTGGCAGCACCCGGAGCTGGGCGCGGTGTCGCCGGCGGTGTTCATCGACGTCGCCGAGCAGAGCGGCCTGATCGACGTCATCGGCCCCCTGGTGCTGCGTGCCGCCTGCGTCCAGGCGCGTGCCTGGCAGCAGGCGGTGCCGGACGCGGCCGACCTGTTCGTGTCGGTCAACGTCTCGCCGCGCCAGCTGCGCAGCGGCGAGTTCGCGAACGATGTCGAAGCGGCGCTGCGCGATTGCGCGCTGGATCCGCGCCATCTGCACATCGAGCTCACCGAGACCGCGATCATCGGCGACGAGGCGCGCATCGGCCAGCTGCTGACGACGCTGCGCCGGCTCGGCGTCAAGGTCTGGCTCGACGATTTCGGGACCGGTTTCTCGGGTCTGAGCCATCTGCGGCGGGTGCCGGTCGATGGCGTCAAGATCGATCGCAGCTTCGTCGCCGACCTGTTGCGCGACCCCGACGACCTGGCGCTGACGACGGCCGTCATCTCGATGGCGCATTCGCTCGGCATCACCGTCGTCGCCGAAGGCGTCGAGAAGGAAGGGCAGTTCAACGTGCTGCGCGATCGCGGCTGCGATCTCGCCCAGGGCTACTGGCTCGGGTATCCGATGCGGGCCGAGGAATTCCGCGCCCTGCTGGAGTGAGCGCGAGGCCCGGTCGGTCGGCACGGCATGCCGTGCAGGCGGGTGACGGCGCGCGCGCGAGGGTGCCCGGATGCATCCCGCACGCATCGCGTCTTCAGCAAACGCCCGATCAACGTCGCCGCGGGTCGTCCCACGTATCCCGGTACCGCGCGTCTAGAACAGCCGCCCCAGCCATTCGGTCGCCGCGGTCGCGAGCGCGCCGCTGAGCACGCCGAAGAACCCGATCGCGACGATGCCCGCGACCCACGCCGCCAGCATCAGGGCGCCGTCGCGCTCCAGCAGCGCCAGCGCGAACGCCAGCAGCAGCACGCCGAAGACGTAGTTGGTGAACGGGATCGGCAGTGCCAGCAGCACGCCGAGCAGCACCAGCAACAGGCCGGTGAACATCGCCGCCGCGCGGTGGTCGAGCAGGGCGGGCAGCCGCGGACGGCTGACACGCTCCAGCCGCCGGAACCAGGGTTCGAGGATCTTCTCGAAGCGCTGCACCGAGCTGCGGTGCGGTCCGCGCTCGGCGATGAAGCGCGGCAGCCACGGCTTGCGCAGGCCGACCAGCAGCTGCAGGCCGACCAGCGCCACCAGCGGGCCGCCGACCGCGCCGCCGACACCGGGCACCGGGATGAAGGCCGGCAGCGTCGCGACGAACAGCATCATGCCGAAGACCCGCTTGCCGAGCCCGATCAGCAGCTCGCCGAACCGCAGCTGGTCGTCGGGGTCGCCGAACGCCATGGCCGCCAGCAGGTCGCGGGTGCCGGCTTCCGCGCGCGCGGCGGCATCCGGCGCGCGGCGGTCATCCCGCGTCATCGGCGACCTCGTCGCTCGCAAGCCGCTGCAGCAGCAGCTTGTCGACGCGGGGTCCATCCAGATCGACGATCTCGATCCGCCAGCCGTTCCAGTCGAAGTGTTCGGCGACGTTCGGAATGCGGCCGAACGTGGCGATGGTCATGCCGGCGGCCGTGTGGAAGAAATGCTCGTCCTCGCCGGGCAGCGGGCCGCCACCGATCAGCTCGCGCAGGTTGTCGGTGGTCAGGCTGCCGTCGATCAGCATGGAGCCGTCCTCGCGCATGACCACCAGCGGCGTCGAATCCGCACCGCTGCTCTGGGTGCGGCCGATGACCGCTTCCATGACGTCGTTGAGCGTGACCATGCCGGTGATGTCGCCGTATTCGTCGACCACCAGCGCCAGCGACTGCTGCGCCTCGCGCAGGATCTCCAGCAGCTTCATCGCCGGCGTCGACTCGGACACGAACAGCGGCTCGCGCAGATACTTGAACAGGTCGAACTCGCGTTCCTCGAGGCGGTCGATCAGCGACTTGATCTCGAGCACGCCGACGACGTCGGCATCGCTGCCGCGATAGACCGGATAGCGCGAATACGGCGTCTCGCGCATGTCGGCGAGGTTGTCCTCGAAACTGGCCGCGCTGTCGAGCCAGGCGATGCGCTTGCGCGGCGTCATCAGGCTTTCCGCGTCGCGATCGCCGAGCGTCAGCACGCGGTTCATCATGTTGCGCTCGTCGGCGTCGATGACACCCTGCTCGTGGCTTTCGCTGACGAGCATGCGGATCTCTTCTTCGGTGACCTGCGAGGCCTCGGTCCGGTGCAGGCGCAGCAGCCGCAGCAGGCCTCGCGTGCTGCTGCTCAGCAGCGTGACCACCGGGGTCGCGACCCGCGACAGGATCTGCATCGGCAGCGCGATCGCGCTGGCCACCTTCTCCGGCGCCAGCAGCGCCAGGCGCTTGGGCAGCAACTCGCCCAGCACGATGGTCAGGAAGGTGATCATGCCGACCGCGAGCACCAGGCCGACGGTCATCGCGTAGGTGCCGAGGATCGGCAGGTGCTCGACCAGCCAGCGGCCGATCAGCGCGCCGATCGCGTCGCCGCCGAACATGCCGGTCAGGATGCCGACCAGGGTGATGCCGACCTGCACGGTCGACAGGAACCGTTCCGGATGCTCGGCCAGCTCGAGCGCCCGGCGCGCGCTGGCGCTGGTCTGCGCCTGCTGCTTGAGCCGCGGCTTGCGCGAGGTCACGACCGACATTTCCGACATCGCGAAGAACGCGTTGCAGGCGATCAGGAGGAGAACGACCAGGAATTCGAACATCAGTGCACCACGCAAGCGGCGGGCGCCTGCATCGTCAGGAGGGGGAAGCGAGCGGCCGCGGGAACATCACGCGGGCCGGGGGGCGGTCTAGAGTCGTCGTCCATCGGGGGATCGGCAGCGCATTGGGGCGCGGCGGGGACTATAGCAGGGGGCCGTCGAGACGACGCCACGGGGCCGGGCTGGCCCGAACTGTCATCAAACCGTCATAATCCGCGCCTGTCCAAGCGCCAGCCCTCCGCTGGCGACCAGAATCCAAGGCGGCGTCATGTTTTCCCTGCAGACGATGTTCGGTCAAGGCAACCAGTTCTACACCCTGCTGGAGGAGGCCGCGATCGCCGCGCACGACAGCGCCCGGGCGCTGCACGCAATGCTGCGCGAGGCCGACCGGCAGCCGGCGCTCGACGCCTTCAAGCTGGCCCGCCACCGCGAGCGCGAGATCTCGGAGAAGATCAGCCAGGCCCTGGTCGACAGCTTCATCACGCCGATCGAGCGCGAGGACATCGAGGCGCTGGGCTCGGCGCTGTACAAGATCCCCAAGCAGATCGAGAAGTTCGCCGACCGCTACTCGCTGGCGACGATGCACCTCGAGCACATCGACTTCGCCCCGCGCGCGGCGATGCTGGAACAGGCGTCGGCCGTCGTCGTGAAGATGGTCAAGACCCTGCGCAGCATGAAACTCGAGCCGATGAAGGCGCTCAACGACGAACTGCGCGCGCTGGAGAACGAGGCCGACCGGCTGATGCTCGAGCTGTACCGAGACATCTACTCGGGCAAGCTCGATCCGCTGCAGATGTTCCTGCTCAAGGAATTCTTCGAAATCCTCGAGAAGGCCATCGACCGCTGCCGCGAAGCCGGCGTGGTGGCCTATGAGATCGTGCTGAAGAACTCCTGAGCCGCCCCGGGACCTGCCAGACCATGCGTATCCAGTCCGCTTCGCCGTCCGCGATGCCGTCGCGCGCCGTCTCCGGTCCGCGTCCGCGCGGGGAGGCCGCGCCATGCTGACCCTCGTGCTGATCGTGGTCGCGACCGCGCTGGTGTTCGAGTACATCAACGGCTTCCACGACACCGCCAACTCCATCGCGACCGTCGTCGCCACCAAGGTGCTGTCGCCGATGCAGGCCGTCGGCCTGGCCGCGTCGATGAACCTGATCGGCGCGCTGATGGGCACCGCGGTCGCGAAGACCATCTCGTCGGGGCTCATCGACGCGGGCGTCGTCGACGTCGGCTCGCAGCTGATCCTCTGCGCGCTGCTGGGCGGCATCGTCTGGAACCTGATCACCTGGTGGTGGGGCCTGCCGTCGTCGTCGTCGCACGCGCTGATCGGCGGGCTGATCGGCGCCGCCTTCGCCGCGGCGAACAACAATGTCGGTGTCGTCATCTGGTCCGAGCCGGCCGAGCCGTTCTGGCACAGCGCCGGCGTGCTGTGGAAGGTCATCGTGCCGATGGTGAGTTCCCCGGTGCTCGGGTTCGCGGCCGGCTTCCTGATGATGGGCGTGCTGTTCTTCGCGATCTCGATGATGGCGCGCAGCGGCGGCGTGCTCGCGCGGATCGCGCGGCCGCGGTGGGTCAACGCGTTCTTCGGCAAGAGCCAGATCGTCTCGGCGGCCGGCATGGGCTTCGCCCACGAAGACGATGGGCATCGTCGCGCTGACCCTGGTCAGCGCGCAGAGCGTCGGCACGCTCGACGACCTGCCGGCCTGGCTGGCATTCCTGCATCCCTCCGACGCCGCGCTGGCCGAGGGCGACATCGACCTGTGGATCAAGATCACCTGCGCGCTGGTCATGGCGGCGGGCACCGCAGCCGGCGGCTGGCGGATCATCAAGACGCTGGGCCACAAGCTGGTCAAGCTGCACCCGATCCACGGCTTCGCGGCCGAGACCAGCGCCGCCTCGGTGATCCTGGGCGCGTCGTCGCTGGGCATTCCGGTCTCGACGACCCACAACATCTCCGCGGCGATCATGGGCGTGGGCACGGCCAAGCGCCTCAACGCGATCAAGTGGACGGTCGTCAACAAGATGATCTGGGCGTGGATCCTGACGATCCCGATGTCCGGCGGCATCGCCTACGGCCTGTTCCGGCTGCTGCACAGCGTCGGCTGGGTCTGATCGGCGGAGGCCGACATCCGTCGGCCGTTTGCTAGAGTCCTCGGCCACCTGCAGGAGGACGTGCCCGTGCCCCGATCCGGCCTGACGACGTTCGACCCGAAATGCAGGCCGGTCCCGCACGCGATCGGACCGGCCCGCCCTGTCGCGCCGTCCACCACGCGGCCGCACCTCGGCGGCACGTCTTCGGTGTTGCTGCCGTGGGTGCAGGGCGGATGCGTCGGCGGCTTGGTGCTCCCCGGCATCGGACGGCTTCCGCACGCTACGCGTCCCGCCACGCCGGGTCCGAGCGCGCACCACGCATGGCAGTGAACACGTCGGACGCCGACAGCGGATACGCCGCCTCCCGGGCCCGCATCCTCGCGGCGATCCGCGCGGTGCCGGTCGGTCGCGTCGCGGGCTATGGCCATATCGCCCGGCGCGCCGGCCTGCCGGGACGCGCACGGCTGGTCGCGCGGGTGCTGCGCGACCATGGCGATCCGGACCTGCCCTGGCATCGCATCGTGCGCAGCGATGGCCGCATCGCATTCGCGGCGGACACGCCGGGCTTCGTCGAACAGACGCAGCGGCTGCGCGCGGAAGGCGTCGAGGTCGTGCGAGGACGCGTGCGCATGCCGGTCGCGGCGACGGCGCTCGATGCAGCGGTCTGGGGTCCGGACGCAATGTCCTGAGCGACGACGCCATCGCATCGCGCGCGGCCGGTATCATGGCGCGGCATTGTCGAGGAGTCCGGATGTTCCCCAACCTGCCGCCTGTCGTGAAAGCGCTGCTGGTCATGAACGCCATCGTGTTCGTGCTGCAGCTGGCGTTGAACAACGCGCCGTTCTATCCCTTCATGCTGTGGCCGCTGGGCGGCGGCGATGCGGGCGGCCTGTCGTTCATGCCGTGGCAGCTGGTGACCTACGGGTTCCTGCACGGCAGCCTGACGCATCTCTTCTTCAACATGCTCGCGTTGTTCATGTTCGGCGCGCAGCTGGAGCACACCTGGGGCCCGAAGCGGTTCCTGACGTATTACGGCGTGTGCGTGGTCGGCGCCGGCCTGTGCCAGCTGGGCGTGGTCACCTGGTCGCTGGCGCAGGGCGCATTTCCGTATCCGACGCTCGGTGCGTCCGGCGGCGTGTTCGGCCTGCTGCTGGCCTACGGGATGCTGTTCCCGAACCAGCGGATCATGCTGCTGTTCCCGCCCATCCCGATGCGCGCGCGCACCTTCGTCATCGTCTACGGCCTGGTCGAGCTGGTGCTCGGCATCACCGGCACGCGGTCGGGCGTGGCCCACTTCGCGCACCTGGGCGGCATGCTGTTCGGCTGGCTGCTGATCCAGCACTGGCGCGGGCGTCCGCCGTTCAATCGCCGTCGCCGCGGACACGTGCGCCGGCTGTAGGTCCACCGCGACGCGAAGATTGCTCGCGGCACGCCGCGAGGGCAGAGCAGACGCGCCGGCAGGGTCCGGCGCATCCTCCGACCTCCACAACGCACGACGCCCGCTTGCGCGGGCGTCGTCGTATTCGAGCCGGGCGCGGTGCGGACCTGGTCGTCCTCGACCCGCGTCATCGCATCGGCGGCCTTGCAGGAGAACGTCTCGGCGAATGCCGGCTGGTTCGCCAGCGGGCCGTTGACGCGCCAGATGCCCGGCGCCTGCAGGCTGGTGGCGGCGTTGCGGGTCGCGGTGTCGACCGCCGACTGCTGGCGCCACAGCTGGGCCCAGCCGCGGTAGAACGCTTCCTTGCCCGACTGCTGCAGCTCCGGGCTCGACTGCTGCAGCGCGTCCCAGGCCAGCTCGACACCGGCCAGGTCGGCCGCGTTCTCGTCGCGGGTCAGCGCGCCGTTGACGTTGACCGCCGTCAGTCCGGGATAGGGATAGGCGTTGTACTGCGCAACCAGCTTGTCGGTCGCCGTCAGCCACGCGGCGTCGTCGGCCGGCGTCCACCAGGTGCGGACGGTCTCGCTGCTGTCGACGACCTTGCCCTTGATGTCGAGCGCGCGGCTGAGCTCGTGGCCGACCAGGGCGCCATAGGTGCCGTAATGGCTGGCGCCCTCGGCGCTCATGTCGAGCACCGGCGCCTGCAGCACCGCGGCCGAGACGATCAGCCGGTTCAACGCGATGTCGTAGGCCAGCGCCGGCGTCTGCGGCAGCACGTCCCAGCGACGCGAGGCGCCCGCCTGGCCGATGCGGCGCATCTCCTGCGCATGACGCCAGGTCGCGGCGATCAGCATGTTGCCGCCGAAGCTGCCGCGGCCCATCGGCTGCACCGTGTAGTCGATGTCCTGCACCGGCGCGCCGATCTCGATCTTCAGCTTGGCCAGCTTGGCGCGGGCTTCGGTCTTGGCGGCGTCGCTCATCCAGGCGTTGCGGTCGATGCCGCGGGCCAGCGCGTCGCGGACCTGGCCGGCGACGCTCTCGGCGCGCGCGCGGGTCGCATCGGGCAGGTGCCGGGCGACGTACTCACGCGACATCATCGGGCCCGCGGCGCGGTTGATCGCACCGAGCACCAGCGCTTCGCGCGTCGGCGGCGCGGTTTCGCCGCGCAGGATGCGACCGGCGAATTCGAACTCGGCGTCGCGGAAGCTCTTCGCCAGGTACGGCGCCATCGCGTTGCCGATATGGAAGCGCAGGTAGGCCTTCCACTGCTCGGGCTTGAGCGAATTGACCAGCGCGTCGAGCTGCGCGAACAGTTCCGGATTGGCGAGCGATACGTTGGTGTCGGTGACGCCCTGCGCGGCGAGGAACTCGTCGAGCTGCAGGCGGCGGTACTGCTTGCCCAGGCCTTCGGTCGGGACCAGCGCGTACTGCGTGCGCGGATCGCGCAGGTCGGCGAGCGGCCGCGAGATCGCCGCGATGCGGTTCTCGAGGTCGAGCACCAGCTGCGACTCGGCGTCCAGTCGGTCCTCGGCGGTGCCGGTCAGCGCGAGCATGTTGCGCACGTACTGGGTGTACTGCGCGCGGATCTCGTGGGACTCGGCATCTCCCCGCGTGTAGAACGCCGGGTCCGGCAGACCGAGGCCGCCCTGGGTGAAGTAGCCGATGTGGCCTTCGAGATCGGCGAGGTCGATCTCGGCGCCGAAGTTGAACAGCACCGGGATGCCGACCTGGTGCAGCGCCGCGATCGCCGGGGCGACGTCACGGGTGCGGCGGATGCCGTCGATGCGTGCGATCAGCGGGGCGATCGGCTGGGCGCCGTCCGCTTCGACCGCGGCTTCGTCGAGGCCGCTGGCCCAGAAATCGCCGAGCAGCGTCTGCACGTTGTTCTGCGGCGCCTGCATCGCGGCGTTGAGCAGATCGCGCTGCTGCTGCAGTGCGAGCGCCTGCAGGTCGCCGAAGGCCGAACGCGTGCCCTGACCGGCGACGACGACGTTCGCGTCCAGCCAGTCCTTGTTGACGAAGGTGTAGAGGTCCGTGCAAGCGGTGACCGGCGGCGGACCCTTGGGGGCGGCGGCGCGGCGACGCTGGGCATCGGCATCCGCGCTCAGGCCCACGAGCAGGGCGATCGAGGCGGCGAGCAGGGCGGGGCGGGCAAACGGGTACTGGATCGGCATCGCGGAGTCCGTGCGGCGTGAATCGCGCAAGTCTAGCAAGCCGTGGCGGCCGAAACGGTGTGGTGTCACGCCCGTCGACGGCCGCGGCACGACGCCCCGGCGCGGGAGCGGCGCCTTGTCTTCACTGCGCGTCGCGGCGGCGCGTTCAGGTGCGCGACCGGTCGCGCGCGCGCACTCCTGCAGGATGCGGTTGTCGGCATCGCATCGACACCTGTCGGCATGCCGGGCGGCATCGTGGCTGCGCCATGTGTGGACGTGTGTTGCGTCAAGCCGCGCGCGGCAGCTGCGTCATCTCGATGCCGTTCGGGAATCCGCGCCGTCGGTTCGCACCCGGCCAACGAAAAAAGCCCGGCATCGCTGCCGGGCTTTCCTTCGATCAGTGGCGCGTCCCGCTCACCAGATCACGACCTGCTGTTCGCCGCCGCGGACCATCGGGTCGCCGGCCTTGCAGTCGAACGCGGCGGCGAAGGCCGGCAGGTTCGACGGTGCGGCGATGGCGCGGAACGACGACAGCGCGTGCTCGTCGGTCGCCAGACGCTTGGTCAGCTCCTCGGGCGTGAAGTTGCGGCGCCACACCGTGGCCCAGCTCAGGAAGAAGCGCTGGTCGCGGGTGAGGCCGTCGGTCACCGGGTCGGGCGTGTCGCCGGCGACCGAGATCGGCGATGTTCTCACCCAGCGTGTGGTTGCCGTTGAGCGCGCGACCGTCGGGCAGCGTGTAGTCGTTGAACTGCTGCACCAGCTTGCCGGTGCGCGCCTTGAAGCCGGTCATGTCGGCCTCGCTCCACCAGTTCTCCATGTTGCCGGTCGGCCCGAATCGCGCACCCTGGTCGTCGTAGCCGTGGGTCATCTCGTGGCCGATCACCGCGCCGATGCCGCCGTAGTTCATCTCGTCGGTGGCGTCGGGATCGAAGAACGGCGGCTGCAGGATCGCGGCCGGGAACGTCAGCTGGTTGGCCAGCGGGTTGTAGGACGCGTTGACCGTCTGCGGGCGCATGCCCCATTCGCTCTTGTCGACCGGCTTGCCGATCTTGCCGAGGTCCCACTTGTAGTTGAACTCGGTCGCGGCCATGACATTGCCGATGTAGCTGTCGCGGCTCGTGGTCAGGCCGGCCCAGTCGCGCCACTTGTCCGGGTAGCCGACGCGCGGCTCGAAGGTGTTCCACTTTTCGAGCGCCTTCTGCTTGGTCTCGGCGCTCATCCACTCTAGATTCTCGATGCGGATCTTCAGGGCGTCGCTGAGGTTCTTGATCAGCGCTTCCATCTTCGCCTTCGATTCGGCCGGGAACGCGACCTGCACGTACAGCTGGCCCATCGCCTCGCCGACCTGGCTGTCGACGGTGCCGAGCACGCGCTTCCAGCGTGGTTCGATCTCCTGCTGGCCGCTCAGGGTCTTGTTGTAGAAGGCGTAGTTCTGCTGCGCGAACGCGTCCGACAGGTACGGCGAGGCGCCGTCGACGACATGGAAGCGCAGGTAGCTCTTCCACTGGTCGACCGGCACGTCGACCAGCATCTTGTCGACTTCCTGGTGGAACGTCGGCACCGACATCGAGAACGTCGTCGGCACCGCGATGCCCTGCGATTCGAAGAACGCGGTCCACGGGAAGTTCGGCGTCAGTTTGTCGGCGTCGGCCACGCTCATCGGGTTGTAGTACAGCTCGACATTGCGCGAGAACTCCTCGCGCGACTTCGACGCCTTGGCGATGCGGGTCTCGAACGCCAGCACGTTGGCGGCCTGGGCCTGCGCGTCGGCGGCCGGCGTGCCCGACAGTTCCAGCACCTTGGCGATGTGGGCGACGTAGGCCTCGCGGATGCCGGCCTTGTCGGCGGCGGTGTAATAGGTGGTGTCGGGCAGGCCGAGACCGCCCTGGCCGGTCGCGGCGATGTTGACCGAGGAGTCCTTGAAGTCCGGCATCGCGCCGATGCCCCACAGGAAGCCCTGGCCCTTGGCGGCGGTGGTGCGGAGCCAGTTCACCACCGAGGCGGTGTCGGTCAACGCGTCGATCGCGGCGAGCTCGGCCTGCAGCGGCGCGATGCCCTGCGCGTTGATCTTGGCGTCGTCCATGCCGGTGGCCCAGAAATCGCCGACCAGCTTCTCGGTGCCGCTCGCGTTCGCGTCGGCGGCCGCCTGCTGCGCGAGCTGGTGCTGCACGGCGGTCGAGCGTTCGTCGAGCATCTCGAACGCGCCCCACGAGGTGCGGTCGCCCGGAATCGCGTTCGCCGCCAGCCAGGTGCCGTTGACGTAGCCGCCGAAATCGGTACACGCGTTCTTGCTGGTGTCGAGGTCGCTGGCGAGGAAGCGGTTGTAGGGCGGCAGCGTGCTTTCGTCGAGCGTCAGCGCGGGTGCGGCGTCCGTGGCCGGCGGCGTGGCCGCGGTCGGCGCGGCAGGCGTCCCGGCGTCGTTGCCGCAGGCGGACAGCGCGAAGACGATGGCGCCGGTCAGGAACAGGCGTTTGGGGGTGTTGATCACGGCGGGAACTCCGGAAAGGAAAGAACGCCGGACGGCAGCGCCCGGGCTGCCGGCACTCTACGCCCGGCGCCGGGGCGGGGAGGGTGTCGAAGGTCATGGCGGGCGCGGCGACGCGTCGCCGCGGTTCCGGGTCAAGCCGTTGTCGGAACGGGCATTTTTCCTGCGGTGTTGCCGAATGTGTCCATCCGGCAGGGTGACGTTCGACCCGTGCAGGCCCGAGGGTCCTGGGCGACGATCACCGCGTCGTGCCGATGGCACAGGGAGAAGACCGATGCTCGCGATCCGTGACCTCACCAAGACCTATGCCAACGGCGTGCGCGCCCTCGACGGCGTGACGCTCGATATCCCGCGCGGCATGTTCGGCCTGCTGGGTCCCAATGGCGCGGGCAAGTCCTCGTTGATGCGCACGCTGGCGACGCTGCAGTCGGCCGACGGCGGCAGCGTCACGCTCGACGGCAGCGACGGTCCGATCGACGTGCTGCGCGACAAAGACGCGGTGCGCAGGCAGCTCGGCTATCTGCCGCAGGATTTCGGCGTCTATCCCAAGGTCAGCGCGCTGGATCTGCTCGAGCACTTCGCGGTGCTCAAGGGCCTGACCGACCGCAAACAGCGGCGCGAAGTCGTCGACGGCCTGCTGGCGCAGGTGAACCTGTGGGATGCGCGCAAGCGCAAGCTCGGCACGTTCTCGGGCGGCATGCGCCAGCGCTTCGGGATCGCGCAGGCGCTGCTCGGCAATCCGCGCCTGGTCATCGTCGACGAACCCACCGCCGGCCTCGATCCCGAAGAGCGCAACCGCTTCCTCAACCTGCTGGCGGCGATCGGCGAGGACGTGGTGGTGATCCTGTCGACGCACATCGTCGAGGACGTCACCGATCTGTGCCCGACGATGGCGATCATGAATCGCGGCCAGGTGCTGCTGACCGGGCGACCCAGCGACGCGATCGACGCGCTGTCGCAGCAGGTCTGGCGCAAGCAGGTCACCAAGGAGACGCTGTCCGGCTACGAGGCCGCGCACACGGTGCTGTCGACGCGCCTGGTCGCCGGCCAGCCGGTGATCCACGTGCACAGCGCGGAGCGGCCGGAGGACGGCTTCGTGCAGATCGATCCGGATCTGGAGGACGTGTACTTCCAGCGTCTGCGCCTGCAGGCGCGGCAGCAGGCGACGCCTGCGCCGGCCGCCTGAACGGAGGCCGCCGTGATCTTCGAATTCTTCCGCTTCGAGCTGCGCCAGCAGCTCCGCTCGCCGCTGCTCTGGTTCCTCGCGGTGCTGTTCGCGCTGCTCGGGTTCGGCGCCGCCTCCAGCGATGCCGTGCAGATCGGCGGCGCGATCGGCAATGTCCACCGCAATGCGCCGGTCGTGGTCGCGCAGCTGTTCGGCGCGTTCACCCTGCTCACGATGCTGATCGTGCCGATCTTCGTCAGCACCGCGCTGCTGCGCGATTTCGAGCAGGGCACCGCGGATCTTCTGTTCTCGGGACCGGTGCGACGGCGCGACTATCTGCTGGGCCGGATCGGCGCCGCCCTGCTGGCGAGCCTGGCGGTGTTCGTCGTCATCGCCATCGGCCTGTTCGTCGCGCAGTTCATGCCGTGGATCGATCCAGCGCGCCTGGGGCCGGTGTCGCTGCGGCCCTACCTGTGGGCGCTGGGCGTGATCGTGGTACCGAACCTGCTGTTCGTCACCGCGCTGCTGGCGCTGCTGGCGGTCACCACGCGCGCGATCCTGTGGGTCTACATCGGCGTGCTGGCCTTCTTCGTGCTCTATTTCATCAGCGCGGCGATGATGCGGGACATCGACAATATCTGGCTGGCGACGCTGGTCGAGCCGCTGGGTGCACGCGCGCTGTCGCGCACGGTGCGGTACTGGTCGGCCGAGGAGCGCAACGCCGGCCTGCCGGCGTTCGCCGGCTATCTGCTCGCCAACCGCGCGCTGTGGGGGGGCGTGTCGTTGATGCTGCTGGCGGCGACCTTCGCATTGTTCCGGACCGAGCGCAGCGGCACCGGGCGCAGCCTGTTCACGCGCCGCCGCGTGGCGCCGCCGGCGACCGTGGCGGCCGTCGTGCCGTCGCGCGCACCGATCCGCGTACAGCCGGTATTCGGCTCGTCCACCGCATGGACGCAGACCTGGCGGCAGTTGCGCTTCGATACCGCAGGCGTGCTGCGCAGCGTGCCGTTCCTGGTGATGCTGCTGTTCGGCATCGTCAACTTCGTGCCCTCGGCGCTGCTGCAGGAGTCGATGTACGGCACCCCGGTCTACCCGGTGACCTCGCAGATGCTCGATGCGCTGCGAGGCAGCTACAGCTTCCTGCTGATGATCGTGGTGATGTTCTACGCCGGCGAACTGGTGTGGAAGGAACGCAGCGCCAAGCTCAACGAAGTGGTCGATGCGATGCCGGTGCCCAACCGCATTCCGTTGCTGGCGAAGTTCCTGACCCTGCTGGTCGTGATCGCGCTGTTCCAGCTGATCGGCATGGCGATGGCGATGGCGATCCAGCTGTTCAAGGGCAGCGTGCAGCTCGAACCGCTGGTCTACGCGCAGGCGCTGGTGTTCGACTCGATTCCCTACGTGATCATGGGCGGACTGGCGCTGGCGTTGCAGGTCTTCGCCAACAACAAGTTCATCGGTTACGGGCTGCTGGTGCTGGTGCTCGTCGCGCAGGCCGTGCTCGGCATGCTCGACTTCACCCACAACCTCTACACCATCGGCGCCTGGCCGAACGCGCCGTATTCCGACATGAACGGCTACGGCCATTTCCTCGCCGGCCAGCTGGCGTTCCAGGGCTACTGGGGGCTGTTCGTCGCGGCGATGCTGCTGCTCGCGGCCGCCCTGTGGGTGCGCGGCGTGGAGGGCGGCTGGCGACAGCGCCTGGCCGGCATGCGCACGCAGCTGCGCGGCGGCCTGGGCGTGGCGTTCGCGGTGGCCGTGCTCGCCTTCGCGGCGGTCGGCGGCGTGCTGTTCTGGAACACCAACGTCCGCAACGAGTTCGTCTCGCCCGACGGCCAGCTCGATCTGCAGGCCCGCTACGAGCGGGACTACAAGCAGTACGAGTCGCTCCCCCAGCCGCGCATCGTCGCCAGTCGTTCGGAGATCGATCTGCGTCCCGAAACGCAATCGATGACCGGTACGCTGGTGTACACGGTGCGCAATCCGCATACCGGGCCGATCCCCGAGATCCACATCGGCATGACCGAGGACCGCGCGCTGGTCGGTGTCGATCTGGGCGGGCAGACGCTCGCGCGGCACGACGAACCGCTGGGCTATCGCATCTACCGGCTCGCGACGCCGCTGGCGCCGGGCGAAACGCGCGAGTTCCGCTTCCAGGTGGACTTCCATCCGACCGGCCTCACCAGCGGCCAGGCGCAGACGCAGTTCGTCGAGAACGGCAGTTTCTTCAACAGCGGCATGTTCCCGCAGTTCGGCTACACCGCACGCGCCGAGATCAGCGACCGCAACGAGCGGCGCAAGCGCGATCTGGGCGAGCCGCGGCGCATGCCGAAACTCGAGGACGAAGCCGCCCGTGCCAATACCTATCTGACCGACGACGCCGACTGGATCGACTTCAGCACCACGATCTGCACCGCGCCCGACCAGATCGCGCTCGCGCCGGGTTACATCGAGCGCGAGTTCGAACGCGACGGACGCCGCTGCTTCAGCTACGCGATGGATCGCCCGATGCTGCACTTCTACGCGTTCCTGTCGGCGCGCTGGGAGGTCCGCAAAGGCATGTACAAGGACATCCCGATCGAGGTGTATTTCGATCCCAAGCATCCGTTCAACGTCGACCGCATGATCGAGGCGACGCAGAAGTCGCTGGCGTACTACGAGGCGAACTTCACCCCGTACCAGCATCGCCAACTGCGCATCATCGAGTTTCCCGGCTATGCCAGCTTCGCCCAGGCCTTCGCCAACACGGTGCCGTACTCGGAGTCGATCGGCTTCATCGCCGACCTGCGCGATGCGGACACGCTGGACTACGTGTTCTACGTCACCGCGCACGAAGTCGCGCACCAGTGGTGGGCGCACCAGGTGATCGGCGCGAACGTGCAGGGCGCGACGATGCTGTCCGAATCGCTGTCGCAGTACTCGGCGCTGATGGTGATGGAGCAGACGTACGGGCGCACGCGCATGCGCCAGTTCCTGAAGTACGAACTGGACCGCTATCTGGGCGGGCGTGGCGGCGAGCTGCTGGAGGAGCTGCCGCTCTATCGCGTCGAGAACCAGCAGCACATCCACTACCAGAAGGGCTCGCTGGTGTTCTACCGCCTGCGCGATGAGATGGGCGAGGCCGCGCTCAATCGCGCGCTCAAGCGCTTCCTGGAGGACAAGGGCTACCAGCCGCCGCCGTACACGACCTCGCGCGAACTGCTGGACTACATCCGCGAAGAAGCGCGCCCCGACCAGCAGACGCTGATCACCGATCTATTCGAGACGATCAGCTTCTACGACAACCGCGTCGTGACCGCGGCGGCGACGCGTCGCGACGATGGCCGCTACGACGTCACGCTGACCCTGCACGCGGCCAAGCGCTACGCCGACGGCACCGGTCGCGAGACCGAGGGCGCGCTCGACGACTGGGTCGAGGTCGGCGTGTTCGCACGCAGACCGTCGGGCAAGGAACGCGACGAGAAGGTGCTGTACCTTGAGCGCCACCACATCACGACGGCGGATCCGGTGATCACCGTGACCGTCGACGAGGCGCCGTTCGAGGCCGGCTTCGATCCCTACAACAAGCTGATCGACCGGGTGTCGGCGGACAATCGGCGGCGGGTGACGTTGTAAGGGACTGCGACGGGGCGATGCGGATCATCGCCCCGTCGGCCGCGGTCAGGGCAACGGCGGCTCGTGGCCGGGCGTCGAAGCGGCCGGATCGTTGAGCGACTTGCTCTCGCGCTTGGGGCGCGTCAGCGGCGTCGGTTTCGGACCCGGTGCACCGGTGTTCTTGATGAGCAGCGGAATGCCGGCGCGGGTGTCGTTGCTGGCGGTCTCCAGCTCGAAACGCTCGGCGTCGAGGCGCCGGACCTGCGCGGCGATGGTGTCGGCATCCTCTTCAGGGACGTCGAGCTCGCGCAGCACTGCGGCGCCGAACTGCACGGCCGATTCGAAGGTCTCGCGGATCTGGAAGTCGACGCCGGCGTTGACCAGCGCCAGCGAGTGCTCACGGTCGAACGAGCGCACCAGCAGCTTGGCCTGGGTGAATTCGTGGGTCGCGAGTTCGACGATCCGGTTCGCGGCACTGCGGTCGTCGATGCAGACCGCGATCGCGCGTGCGGTGTGCGCGCCCGAGGCGCGGAGGACGTCGAGCCGGGTGCCGTCGCCGTAGTAGACCTTGAAGCCGAACTCGGCCGCGCTCTGGATCATCTCGATGTCGGTGTCGATGATCGTGACGTCGACGTCGCGCGCCAGCAGCGACTGGCTCATGACCTGGCCGAAGCGGCCGAAACCGATGATCAGCACGCTGCCACTCTGGCCTGCGACTTCTTCCACGTCGTCGGGACGCGCGGCCCGCGCCCTGACGATGAAGCGCTGGCTCACCAGCACGACCAGCGGCGTCAACGCCATCGACAGCACGACGATCGCGGTCAGGTTGGCATTGACCTCGGCGGCGATCAGGCCGGTCGCCGCGGCCGTGGAGAACAGCACGAACGCGAACTCGCCGCCCTGCGCCATCAGGACCGCGCGCTCCAGCGCTTCGGGATGCGAACTGCGGGTGACGCGCGCCACCAGGTAGATGCACAGCGCCTTGGTCGCCATCGCCGCGAGCACGCCGCCGACGATCTGCGGCCAGTTCGCCGCGACGACCGTCAGGTTCAGCGCCATGCCGACGCCGAGGAAGAACAGGCCCAGCAGGATGCCGCGGAACGGCTCGATGTCGGCCTCGATCTGGTGCCGGAACGAGGATTCCGACAGCAGCACGCCGGCCAGGAATGCGCCCATCGCCATCGACAGGCCACCGAGCTGCATCAGCAGCGCCGCGCCCAGCACGACCAGCAGCGCGGCCGCGGTCATGACCTCGCGGGCCTTGGCCGCGGCGAGGATCCGGAACATCGGATTGAGCAGGTAGATGCCGGCGACGATCAGACCCACCAGCGATGCGATGCCGATGCCGACCGACACCCAGCGCGACGGCGCGTCGACCGCGGCCTCGGGCGTCGGCGCAAGGAATGCGATCAGGGCCAGCAAGGGCACGATCAGCAGATCCTCGAACAGCAGCACCGAGACGATCTTCTGGCCGTGCGGCAGCGCCACTTCGCCGCGCTCGGACAGCAGCTGCATCACCACCGCGGTGGAGGTCATGACGAAGCCGGCGGCGCCGACGAAGGCGATGGGCCACGGGAAGCCGAACGCCGCGCCGAGCAGGGTCAGCGCGGTGATGCTGAGAATGATCTGCAGCGCGCCGAGGCCGAAGATCTGCCGGCGCAGGCTCCACAGGTGCGAGGGGCGCATCTCGAGGCCGATGACGAACAGGAACATCACCACGCCGAGCTCGGCGACGTGGAGGATCGATTCGGGATCCGAGAACCAGCCGAAGCCGAACGGGCCGATGACGAGGCCGGCCGCGAGATAGCCGAGCACCGAACCCAGCTTGAGCCTGCGGAACAGCGGCACCGCGACCACGGCCGCGCCGAGCAGCGCGACCACGCGGACCAGCTGCTCGGTCACCATTCCCGCGTCGCCGGCCATGGCTCAGCGCCTCCGCGGCGCGGACTGCGCCAGCAGCAGGAAGCCGCCGACGAGCCCGGCGTTCTTCATGAAATGCAGCAGCTGGCCATCGCGCGCGGCGGCGTCGAGCGTCCAGAACGGGTGCGAGACGACGGCGTCGACCAGCAGCAGCGCGGCGGCGGTGGATGCGGTCCACGACAGTCGCCACCCGCTGGCGATGACCAGACCCAGCACGCATTCCGCGACGCTGAAGGCCAGCGCGGCGTCCGGCACTGTCGCGCCCTCGACCGCGATCCACAGACGCGAGCCGCCCAGCACGAGGAAGACGCTGGCCAGCAGCCAGCGGGCGAGCAGGGCAGTCGGCGACGTGGCACCGGAGCGGTGGCGCATGGAGAGGGATCCAGCCGGGAATGCGGTCGATGCTGCCACAGGGCCATGGTCTCGCCCAGAGCCGCCCCGCCGGATGCTGCGTCGCAGGAATGCGGCGCTGTCCCCGGTGATCGCCGGTCTGGCACCCCGGCTGGAGAATCAAGCTGAATTGGCGTACACTCCGTCTCGTTCTGCAACACGGCTGCCCCCGTCCGACGCGATCCGCGTCGACGGATACGATCCTGGTACGCCTTCCGCATTGATCGATCTCCGATCCGCGCGGACTTATTCCGCACGTCTTTCGTCGCGCAGACCACGGCCCGGAGCATCCGGCAGCCGTTCCATCATTGCTCGCAGCGCGGTTCTGGATAGCTCCGAGCAAGACTTCCCAGCGTTCCCGTCACCGGTGTCGTGCGTCTGCACGATCCACGGACGGCGGCGTGCGGAAGCGCAAGGAGTTCCCTCCATGACGCTCGAAACCGAAACCCAGACCTTCGAAGACCTGGGTCTGTCGCCCGCGCTGCTGCGCGCGCTCGCCGAAACCAACTCCACGACGCCGACGCCGATCCAGGCCCAGGCGATCCCGCTGGCGCTGGCCGGCCACGACCTGCTGGGCGGCGCCCAGACCGGCACCGGCAAGACCGCCGCGTTCGGCCTGCCGCTGCTGCAGCGCTTGTCGAAGGAAACGCCGGCCAAGGGTCCGCGCAAGCCGCGCGCGCTGATCCTGGTGCCGACCCGCGAGCTCGCGGTGCAGGTCGCCGACAGCATCAAGAGCTACGGCAAGCACCTGCGCCTGAACGTCACCACCGTGTTCGGTGGCGCCGGCATGCAGCCGCAGATCGAGAACCTGCGCCGCGGCGTCGACATCCTCGTCGCCTGCCCGGGTCGCCTGCTCGACCATATCGAATCGGGCCACGCCAAGCTCGACATGGTCGAAGTGCTGGTGCTCGACGAGGCCGACCGCATGCTCGACATGGGCTTCCTGCCGTCGATCAAGCGCATCATGGGCCGCGTGCCGAAGACGCGTCAGACGATGCTGTTCTCGGCCACGTTCGAGTCGCAGATCCGCGCGCTGGCGCTGGAGTTCCTGCGCGATCCGAAGCAGATCCAGGTCGCGACCAACAACACGATCGCCGAGACGATCCGCCATCGCGCGCATCCGGTCGACAACGCGCGCAAGCGCGACCTGCTGGTCGAACTGCTGTCCAAGCGCCACACCGACCAGGTGCTGATCTTCGGCAAGACCAAGCACGGCTGCAACCGTCTCGCCGAGCAGCTGGCCGAGTCCGGCCTGCCGTCCGTCGCGATCCACGGCAACAAGAGCCAGGCGCAGCGCCAGAAGGCCCTGAACCTGTTCAAGAGTGGCAAGGCGCGCATCCTCGTCGCCACCGACGTCGCCGCGCGCGGCCTCGACATCCCGAACTTGCCGCTGGTCATCAACCATGACCTGCCGATGGTCGCCGAGGACTACGTGCACCGCATCGGCCGCACCGGTCGCAACGGTGCGACGGGCGAGGCACTGTCGCTGGTGTCGCCGGAAGAGGGCGGCCTGCTGCGCCAGATCCAGCGCATGCTCAACGCCGAACTGACGATGGAAGTCGTCGAAGGTTTCGCGCCGAGCCGGCCGATCCGCCTCGACACGCCGATCCCGAAGAACGGCGGCCAGCAGCAGCGCAAGCCGTCGATGGGCGCGCGTCCGGGCCTGCGCCCGGGCGAGCAGAAGCCGGCAGGCCAGCGCCCGCCGCGCAAGGCCGGCAGCCGTGGCCATGGTCACGCGAAGCCGCAGGAACGCGGCGCGCACGCACACGCGGGCCCGAAGCAGAGCCGCGGCCCGGGCCGCGCACAGGGCGCACGCCGCGACAGCGCGTGATCCCCGGCGCGTTGCGCTGACGCGATGAAGAAGGGCCGGCATTGCCGGCCCTTCTTTTTGTCTGCGAACCGGCGGCTGTTGCCGAGCAAGCCATCGCAACCGTCCCGGTTGCTCGTGTGCTGGGGAGGGATTGAACGTCGTATCGCGCGCCGCACGCGGTACCCCGTGGAGCCGAGCTGACGGTCCTGTCGACGGCATTCCGTGCCGAACGGCGACTCCGATCCTCGTCCCCGAACCGTCTCGCAATCGCGTGGCTGCGAGCAGTTCCTGTAGAAGCGCGCCTGCGCGCGACAAGCCGTCACGGTCATGCGTCCGTCGTGCAGGCCACATGCACGCACGCGAAGACGACGATCCCCACGCGACCATCGCGCGCGAGCGCGCTCCTGACCGGGAAGCGCGCGGCTCGGTAGTGCCGCGCGGTCGTGCGATCAACCCGCGTCGGCAGGTGCGTCCGCGGCAGCTCCGGTTCCGGCGTCGGCACCGGGCGTCGCGGGACGCGACTGCACGGCGGCGATCCACGTGTCGATCTTCGCCTCCAGCACGGCCAGCGGCACCGAGCCGTCCTTCAGCACTTCGGCGTGGAACTCGCGGATGTCGAAGCGCTCGCCGAGCGCGGCTTCGGACTTCGCGCGCAGCTCCTTGATCTTCAGTTCGCCGATCTTGTATGCCAGCGCCTGGCCGGGCCAGGCGATGTAGCGCTCGGCCTCGGCGATCGCGTCGGGCTCGCTGACCGAGGAGTTCTCGAACATGTAGTCGAGCACCTGCCGGCGGGTCCAGCCCTTGCTGTGCAGGCCGGTGTCGACGACCAGACGGACCGCGCGCCACAGCTCGCCCTGCAGGCGGCCGAAGTAGCTGTAGGGATCGGTGTACAGCCCGAGGTCCTTCCCGAGCCCCTCGGCGTACAGGCCCCAGCCTTCGATGAAGGCGGTCTCGCCGCCGAAGCGGCGGAACGCGGGCAGGTCGGTGAGTTCCTGCTGCAGCGCCAGCTGGAAGTGGTGGCCGGGAATGGCTTCGTGCAGGAACAGGTCTTCCGCGTCCCAGGTCTTGCGCGTCGGCAGGTCGAAGGTGTTGACGTAGAAGATGCCCGGCCGGCTGCCGTCCTCGCTCGGCGACATGTAGGAGCCGCCGGCCGCGGACTCGGCGCGGAACGCTTCGACCGGGCGGATCTCGAACCCGGCCTTCGGCGTCAGCGAGAACAGCTCGGGTACCCGCGTCTCGACCTTCGCCTCGAGGGCGCGGTACGCGGCGAGCAGCGCATCCTCGGAGCGGAACTCGAAGCGCTTGTCGCTCTGCATGAACCTGAAGAAGTCCTGCAGCGAGCCGTCGAAGCCGACCTCGGTCATGACGCCGCGGATTTCCCCGTGGATGCGCGCGACCTCGTCGAGACCGATCTGGTGGATCGCGTCCGGCGCCAGCGTGGTCGTGGTCTGCTGCCGGGCCGAGTAGGCGTACCACGCCATGCCGTCGGGCAGCGCGTCGATGCCGACGCTGTCGCGCGTCTGCGGCAGGTATTCGTCGGCGATGAAGTCGCGCTGGCGCTGCATCGCGGGATTGAGCTGGTCGACGATCAGCGTGCGGAAGGCGGCCGTCAGGCGCTCGCGTTCGGCCTCCGGCACCTCGTCGGGAAACTGCGCGAGCGGGCCCCAGAAGGGGCTTTCCTCGGGCGTCGCCTGGATGACCGCGTCGAGCTGCGGCAACACCTTCTCCATCACCACGCGCGGCTGCACGACGTTGGCCTCGATGCCGGCACGCATGTTGGCGATGTCGGTATCGATCAGCACCGGCACACGCGCCGCGCGCGCCAGCCAGTTGTCGTAGTCCTGCACGGTCTTGAACGGCTGTGCGGTCTGGCCCGAGCCCAGCATCACCGCATAGCTGACGATGCTGCCCATCTGGTTGACCGGCAGCATCCACGACGGGAAGCGCTCGCCGTCGAGCGCGCGGCGGCGTTCGTCGACGAAGATCCGGTAGCTCAGCAGGTCCTGCCCGGTCAGGCCGGCCTCGCCGATCGCCTCGACCTGCTCGAGCCAGCGCGTGTTGAATGCATGCAACTGCGCGCGGTAGTCGGCACTGCCGAAATCGGGCAGCTGGTCGTTGTAGCGCATGTCGCCCTGGAACGTGGCCTGCACCGGATTGAGCTTCAGCGTCTCTTCCCAGAACTCGGCATAGAGCGCGGTCAGTCGCGCGGCCTTCGCAGCCGCATCCTCAGGTGCGGCGGCATCGGTGGCGGGCGTGGCGACCGGTGCGGCATCGCGGCTGCAGGCGACGAGACTCCCGGTCGCCGTCAGGGCGAATGCGATGGCGAGGACGAGCGGACGGGTCATGGAGAGGCTCCGGAGGCGAAGCGTCGATGGTGGTCCGCGGTGCCACGCGTGGCAAGGGACGGAGGTCACGCGTCGCGACGCGGACTCAGTGCGGTGCCGTCGGCGCCGGTGGCGCGGACGGCCGGGCGCGCGCGGGCGGATCGAACGGAATCGTGTCCGGCGCGACCGCGCCGCCGGAGATGATGAAGCTCATCGCCTGGTCGACGGTCCAGTCGGTCGGCGTGAGCTTGTCCAGCGGCACGATTTCCAGATAGCCGGACGTCGGGTTCGGCGTGGTCGGCACGTAGACCGCGGCGAGTTCACGACCGGTGCCGGCTTCGCGGATCACCCGGGTGACGAAGCCGACCGACTTCATCTCCGCATGCGGAAAGTCGATCAGCACCACGCGCTGGGTGCCGTCGGGCTTGGTCTGCAGGATGTCGAGCAACTTGCGCGCGCTCGAATAGATGACGTTCGCCAGCGGGATGCGCCGTACCAGCGCCTCGACCCAGGACAGCATGCGCTGGCCGACGACGCGGCGCGCCAGCCAGCCGACGACGAGGATCAGCACAATGGTCGCGACCAGGGCGATGGTCGCCTGCACCGAGGCCACGTTGATCCAGCCGAGCGAGTTCGGGAACCACGCCGCGATCTGGTGCGCCAGCGGCGCGACCCACGGCCGGCTGATGTCCGACAGCAATACGAAGACGAACTTGACGACGATCCAGGTCAGCCAGATCGGCAGCAACGTCAGCAGGCCGGTCAGGAACAGGCGCTGCAGACGGCCGCTCAAGGTGGTGTTGCTCATGGCGACGGGACGGACACGATGCGGGGACGCGCATCATAGGCCGCCGGCCTCAGGGCAGGTGAACCAGACGGAAGCCGACGTCGTCGTAGCCGCGGTCGGGTTCGAGCGCCCGGCTGTCCTTGCCGTCGTCGTGGCCGCGGCCGACGGCGACGCGCTGCTTGCAGACCGCGGCGCAGTCGCTGCGCCACTCGGCCGGCGCGGACGCCGACGGCGGCAGCGCGGCGCCATGCGCGTTGGACGCGACGACGATGCCGCGGCCGGTGCGCTCGCTGATCCAGCGGGCGTAGTCGACCGCATCGTGCCAGGTCACGCAGACCACCGGATCGCCCGGCGCTTGGTCGAAGCCCGGCTTCTCCCAGCTGCGCGGCGCCAGCGCTCGCAGCACCGAGCCGCGTGCCCGGCAGCTCGCGGCCCGCCGCCCGGTCGCGCTGGCGAAGCGTGCATATTCGGCGCGGCTCACCGGCGCGTTGGCGATGCCGAACACGGTATCGGCCGTGCGCACCACGCGCATGCCCGATGGCGCGTGATCGCCGGCGTCGGCGAGATCCGGAATCGTCTGCGCCGCGCGCCGCAAGCGCGACGTCGTCGGTGCGTCGAGGCCGGCCGCGGCCGCGGCGGCGAGACTCGCGATCGCCTGGTCGCGATCGACGCGCTCGGTCGCCTGGTCGATGCGCGCAGTGATCGCGGCGACGACCGGCGCATGCAGGGCGCGCATCGCGTCGCCGTCGGCCTGGCCGATCCCCGCGGCCCGCGAGCGCGTCTGTTCCAGCAGCGCCGCCGCGCCACGATCGTCGCCGCGTGCGATCAGCTGGCCGGCGCGGGTGCCGATCGCGGCGAAGAGTCGCGTGGCGACCGCCGGCACGCGCAGGTGTTCGCGGTCCGCGTCCCAGGCCTTCTGCAGCTGGTCGAGCGCACTGCGGCCTTCGGGTGTGGTCAGGTTGCCGGCGCGGATCTGGCGCTCGGCGTCGGCGATGTGGCGGTCGCTCGGTGAAATCGGTGCGGCGCGGGGGGCCGTGACGGCGTCCGTCGGCGGCGACGCGGCGCGCGTCGCCGGGTCGGCCGCTCCCTCGCCTGCGTCCGCGGCGTCGCCGGTGACGTCGCCGGACGCGGCCGTGCGGCCGATCGAGGCGACCGGGGCGGTTTCGGACTCCGGCGTGCGCAGCGTGTGCAGCAGCAGACCGGTGCCGGCCGCGGCCAGCAGCACGACCGGGATCCACACCGCCCGCGGCGACCGGCGCGCGCTGGCGCCGAGTTTGCGGAAGGTCTGGGTGATCGCCGCTTCGCGTCCTTCGCGCTGCGGCACGCGGGCGAGTGCGTCGAGCATGTCCGCGGCATCGGCGAAGCGCCGGCCCGGTTCCTTGGCCAGTGCGCGGTCCATGAACCGCTGCCAGTGGCGCAGCGCCGGCGGCAGCCGCGGGATCGGGCTCTGGGTGTGCTGGATCGCCATCGACAACGCGTCGTCGGCCTGGTACGGCAGCGCGCCGTTGAGCATTTCCCAGGCGAGCACGCCGACGCTGTAGAGATCCGTGCGGTGGTCGACCTGGTGCCCGCGCGCCTGCTCCGGCGCCATGTAGGCGGTGCTGCCGACGGCGAGCCCGACCATGGTGACGCGGGTGCCGTAACCGCGGCGCAGGGCGATGCCGAAATCGGCGAGCAGCGGCCGGTCCGCCTCGTCGAACAGCACGTTCTCGGCCTTGACGTCGCGATGGATCACGCCGCGCGCATGCGCGTAGCCGAGCGCGGACAGCAGTGCGCGCAACACGTCGTGGATGCGTTCGGGCTGGCCCTTGAGATCGCGCTGGCCCAGGTGACCGTGCGGCAGGAACGGCATCGAGTACCACGGCAGGCCCTCGCGCGTGCGGCCGACCTCGTGGATGCCGACGATGTGCGGATGTTCGAGCCGCGCGATCGTGCGTGCTTCGTTCTCGAACCGCCGCCGGCTGACCTCGTCGGCGAGCGCTTCGGGCAGCATCACCTTGATCGCGACGTCGCGGCCCAGCGACAGCTGGGTGCCGCTGTAGACGGTCGCCATGCCGCCGTGGCCGACGACGCGCAGCAGCCGGTAGCCGGGAATGTCCGGCAGGACCGGCGCGGCCTCGGTTCCAGGTGTCGTGTGCGGCATGCGTCCCCCTGTGCGGCGGACAGCATACCCATGCCGCGAACGAAAACGGTGTGACGCCGGACGGGTTCAGGACTGTGGATCCAGCACGGTGCGCGTGCAGGCGAATCGCAACGGCACGCCGGGCACCGTGTGGGCGGCGGAGCATGCGCGCGATGCGGTCGCGCACCGGCTCGCGGTCAGGTCGCGCGTGCGTGCCCCGCGGCAACCAGCGCCATCGCGACCGACTCGGCCGCCTTGATGCCGTCCACGCCGGCCGACAGGATGCCGCCTGCATAGCCCGCGCCTTCGCCGGCCGGGAACAGCCCGCGCGTGTTCAAGCTCTGGCCGTCGGCATGGCGGGTGATGCGCAGCGGCGACGAGGTGCGGGTTTCCACGCCGGTCAGCAACGCGTCGTGCATCGCGAAGCCGCGCAGCTGCCGGTCGAAGGCGGGCAGGGCTTCGCGGATCGCGGTGATCGCGTACTCGGGCAACGCGCTCGACAGATCGCCCAGGCGCACGCCCGGCGTGTACGAGGGCACCACGCTGCCGAACGCGTTCGACGCGCGCCCGGCGAGCAGATCGCCGACCAGCTGGCCCGGGGCCTCGTACTCGCCACCGCCGAGCGCGAACGCGTTCGACTCCCAGTGCCGTTGCAGGGCGATGCCGGCGAGCGGCCCGCCTTCGGGCGCATAGGGCAGGAAATCCTCGGGCGCGATGCCGACGACGATCGCCGCATTCGCATTGCGTTCGTTGCGCGAGTACTGGCTCATGCCGTTGGTCACGACGCGCCCGGGCTCGCTGGCGGCCGCCACCACGGTGCCGCCCGGGCACATGCAGAAGCTGTAGACCGAGCGGCCGTTGCGGGCGTGGTGCACCAGTTTGTAATCGGCCGCGCCCAGCAGCGGATGGCCGGCCTGCGGGCCGAAGCGCGCGGCATCGACCAGCGATTGCGGATGTTCGATGCGGAAGCCGATGGAGAAGGGCTTCGCCTCCAGGAACACGTCGCGCGCATGCAGCATGGCGAAGGTGTCGCGCGCGCTGTGGCCCAGCGCCATCACCACGTGGTCGCTGCGGATTTCCTCACCGCTCGCGAGGGTGACGCCGCGGACATGGCGCACGCCGTCGGCACCGGTGTCGACCAGCAGGTCGTCGACGCGACTCGAGAAGCGGATCTCGCCGCCCAGCGATTCGATCGTCGCGCGCATGTGCTCGACCATCGACACCAGCCGGAACGTGCCGATGTGCGGCTTGCTGACGTAGAGGATTTCCTCCGGCGCGCCCGCGGCGACGAATTCGGTCAGCACCTTGCGGCCGTGGTGGCGCTTGTCAGAGATCTGGCTGTAGAGCTTGCCGTCCGAGAACGTGCCCGCGCCGCCTTCGCCGAACTGCACGTTGGATTCGGGGTTGAGCACCTTCTTCCGCCACAGGCCGAAGGTGTCCACCGTGCGTTCGCGCACGGCCTTGCCGCGTTCCAGCACGATGGGCCGGAACCCCATCTGCGCGAGCACGAGTGCGGCGAACAGGCCGCAGGGACCGGTGCCGATCACCAGCGGGCGCAGCGGCAGCGCCTCTTTCGCATGCGCGACGAAGCGGTACGAGGTGTCCGGGGATGGGCCGATCTTGCCGCTGCCACTGGCCACGGCGCCGTCTGCCTGCTCGCCCGCGGACGCGGCTTCGGGATCGAGCGCCAGCCGTTGCAGGATGTCCGCCTCGCGCGGCGTCGCCACGTCGACCGAATAGATCAGGACGATCGCCCCGCGCCGGCGCGCGTCGTAGCTGCGCTTGGCCACGGTGAAACCGGTGAGTTCGTCGGCATGGATGCCCAGGCGCGCGACGATGGCGGCGGGCAACGCGGCGTCGTCGTGGTCGAGGGGCAGTTTGAGATCGGTGAGTCGGAGCATCGGGATTCGGAAAGTGGACGTGTCGTGGACTGCGCGCCGGAGGCAGGCGCGGGGCGGGGCGCGTGCACCGGAGCTGTGGCGCGGCGTCGCTGCAGATGCGGGGACCGGCACGTCTCACGGCCGCGACAGGGGTGCTGACGCGGCGGACAGGATACCCGCCGAACCCGGGAGACGAGGCCCGCTCGTCGCGCCGACCGGTCGTGATGGCAGACTGCAGGTCCGCAGGATGCGGGGACAAGGGGATCGGGCATGCGCTGGTTGAAGCGGTTGGGCGTGGGTTTGCTGATCGTGGTGCTGGTGCTGGCGGCGCTGTGGACATGGTCGCGGCTGCGTGGACCGACGCCGGAACAGCGCGCGGCACTGGCGCTGCTGGAGACGCCGAACGCGTTCGAAGGGCGCAATGCCTTCGATGCGATCTGGGTACTGCCCTACGACGTGCCTGACGCGGAGATCGCGGCGGTCGCGGATGCGGATATGCAGGCGCTGACGGAGGCGGCGCAAATTCGCGACGAACCGCTATCGTTCACGACGGTTGCTGCGCGCTACCCGGACCTGGACCCCGCCCAGCGCACGGTTACACCCTGTGGCGCCGATGGCGCGAAGTGTCTAAGTCAGGTCTACGCCGCCCTTGACGAGTACGCTTCGCTGGTCGGCGACAACGCGCGACTGATCGAACGTGTCGAAGCGCTGGCGTCTTACGATCACCATCGTTCACGTCTTCCACCCGATCACCGGGCGCCTTTCCCACCATTCACCCTGCTCAGCTGGCCGATCACAGCGCATGCCGTCCGTTTCGCGCAGGGCGATCGAGCTGGCGCTATCGAGGCGACTTGCCGCGGAATTACGACGTGGAGGCGCATCGGGGTCCGCAGCGACACGCTGATCGTACGGATGCTCGGGATTTGGCTTGCGACCGAAGGCTATGGGGCCTTGCTGGCCCGCATGGTTGCAGAGCTACCGCGCGACATACCGCTGCCGTCAAGCTGCGAGGCTGCACTCGCCGCGCCGGTGGCTGCCGACGCATCCATATGTCCTGCTATGCGCGGTGAATTCGCATGGAGTATGGGCGCGACTGAAGCGATACCGGAGATGCGTCGCCACACGTGGTGGAGCTGGCTTGTGCTTGATCGAGATGGTTTCAGGGCTTTCATGGCGGAACAGATGATTACTCCCTGCATCGATCAGGGCATACCACTGCAAATAGATTATCGGCGGGTCTTCCCCGCCAACTCGGTGCCGCTCTGGCGCCGCTTCGAGTGCATCGCCAATAGTGCCGGGTGCATTGTGGGTGACATCTCCGGTCCGGGATTCGGGAGCTACGTGTGGCGGGCTCAAGATCAGAACGCCCGTCTCCAACTTCTCGCGACTCTGGCTTGGCTGCGCGAGCAGCCCGACGACGGCACGCTCGCCGAACGCCTCGCACGCCGCCCTGCAGCGATGCGCAGTCCCGCACGCGACATCACGGTCACCGCCGACGGGCGTTCACTGGAGATTGCGCAGTACGACACCACCCGCGGCGCGACGTGGTCGGTACCGCTGCCGCCCTATCTCGTCGAATCGACGGCGGCGTCCGACTGACCGCTGCGTCGCTTGCGGCGCACGTAGACCTGCTTGCGCACGCGGGCGACCGGTTCGCCCGAGGCGTCGAGCACGTCGGTCGTGAACCAGTGCAGGTGCTTGCGGCCATCGGCGGTCGCGGCGCGGATCGTCTCGACGGTGACGTCGTCGAGATCGAAGGCCGCGTGCACGGTGCCCCGGCCCGGGCGGATGAACTCGATCTCGCCGGCCTTGTCCCAGACCACGTGGTCCTTGCCGAGCGCGCGCAGCGTCATGATCATCCAGAACGGATCGGTCATCGCGAACAGGCTGCCGCCGAAGTGCGTGCCGACGTAATTGCGGTTGAACCAGCGCTGGCGCAGCTCGACGCGCGCATGCCGGAAGCCGTCGTCGATCCGGGTCACGCGGATGCCCGCGAACAGGAACGGCGGCCACAGGTTCATCAGCAGGCGGAAACGGCGCGGTGTCATGAGCGTACGATCGGCGAGGGGACGCCGATCTTGCCAGACGCGACGGCGCGCACGCGCCCGGATGCGCCCGATCAGAACAGCAGCGACGCCATCTTGCGGCGGTAGCGGCCGACGAGCTCGGCGTCGTCGAGGATCCGGAACGCATCGATCAGCGCCTTGCGCGGCAGGCCGTCGTCGAAATCGCGGTCGCGCTGCAGGACTTCGATGAATTGCGCGAGTCCCGCTTCCGCGTCGCCGGCGACGATGTGGTGCACGCCGAGCAGGTGGCGCGCGCGCAGATCGGCGGTATCCGCTGCGATCGTCGCCTGCAGGGCATCGATCGACGGCGCGCCGGCCAGCACCGTCGCGAAGCCGAGGCGCGCACGTGCCTTCACCGCACGGTCGTCGGTCGACAGGTTCGCCGGCAGGCCGTCGAGCAACTGTTCGGCTTCCGCCGTGTCGCCGGTCTGCAGCAGCGCCAGCGCGAGGTCGAGCTTGAGTTCGTCCTTGTCCGGCGCTGCGGCGATTTCGCCACGCAGGCGTTCGGCCTCCGCCCTGGGATCCAGCGGCACGGGGGCGACATCTTCCGCGGGGGCAGCGTCCGCCGGCACGATCCCGTGGCGTTCGAGGAACGCGCGGATCTCGCCTTCCGGCAGGGCTCCGGGGAAACCGTCGACCGGCTGCCCGCCGACCAGCAGAAACACCGTCGGCACCGAACGGATCTGGAACGCAGCCGCGATCTGCTGTTCCTTGTCGACATCGACCTTGGCGAGCACGAACGCGCCGTTGTATTCGGCCGCCAGCTTCTCGAGCACCGGCACGAGCGTCTTGCAGGGTTCGCACCACTCGGCCCAGAAATCGACCAGTACCGGCGTCTGCAGCGATGTCTGCAGCACCTCGGTCTCGAAGGTCGCGGTTGTCGCGTCGAACACGTGCGCGGAGGGGGCGGAAGCGGGAGCGGGGGCGTTGCCGTTGAAGAGCATGCAGGGTTCCGTGGGCGGTCGTGGGGAAGGCGCCTGGCGCCGATACCGAAGCATGGCGGCGCCGGCGCAGGATACAACCATGTCAAAAATAGTTGACATGCCGCATTGGGGATGTAAATTATTTTTTACTTTGAGTCTGCTGGAGTTGACACCATGGTCTGGCGCCGATGGAAATGGACGGGAATGTTGCTGCTGGCCGGCCTCGCTCTCTGGCTGTTGTTGGCGGGTCGCACTACGCGACTTGGCGTCGACGTCGGGATGCTGGGCTCGGTCCTGCTGGTCGGCACGGCGTGGCTAGCGCTCTATCAGGTTTCGACGATGCCGCGCGGCGAGCTCGAGCAGGGGATGGCGCCGGGCGAGTGGCAGGCCTGGATTGGCACCGTTTTCATGTGTGTGGCTACGTTGTATTTCGTCAGCAAGCTGCATGTGTTCGGCAGCGAGTCGATTCCGCATGCCCCGCATTCCCGCGTGGTGGTGCGCAATCTGGTCGTGCTGCTGATCGCCTGGACCGTGCTGTCGCGGGTGCTGGCCGCTCGCTGGAACGGACACGTGCAGTCCGACGAGCGCGACCGCGACATCGAAGCGCGCGCTGCCGGGTGGGGCCGCGCCGCGCTTGTGTTCGCTGTCGTCGCGCTGGCGGTGACGCTGGGTCTGTCTCCGGTGGAGCGCCTGGCTTGGGCCACGCATTTCATGATCGCCAATCTGTTGATCCTGTTGCTGATGTGCGGCTGGCTGGTCGAGTACGCAGCGACGGCGGCCCTGTACTGGCACGATCGTCGGGACGCAGCGTGACCTGCGATAAAGGAACAGGCCTGTGAGCGGCGGCACCCCCATCGCCAACGAGATCCGACGCCTGCGATTCGAACGGGGCGAGATGACCCAGCAGGCGTTGGCCGATGCCTGCCGGGTCACGCGGCAGACGATCATCGCGCTGGAAGCAGGCCGGTATGCGCCGTCGCTGGAACTCGCGTTCCGGATCGCACGCACGTTCGGTGTCGGCGTCGAGGACGTGTTCCGGTGGGCGGCTTGAACGGCTCGCGGTTGTGGCGCGCCGTCGCGGCGGCGCACGCGTGCAGCCTGCTGACGCTGCTGGCCTTCGCGGCGATGACGGCCCTGCCGCCCGGCGCCCCGCTCGCCTTGCCGGGCGCCGCCGGCCTGCCGCTGGCCTGGATGTTCAATCTGCTGGTCTGGGGCGCGCCGGGTGTGGTCGTCGCCGGCGTCGCGATGCGCCTGCGCACGGGTCTGCCCGCCGGCACCGGCCTGGTCGGCGGCATCGCCTTGCGGCTGATGCTGCTGGCGGCGCTGGCATTCGCGGCGCAGGGCGCGTTCGCACTCGATCCGCTCGAACTCGACGCCGGTACGAGCCGCTGGCACGCGGTGGCCTGGATGCTGTGGAACCTGGCGTTCGCGGCCGGGGCGCTGCTGTCCGGCCTGGCATTGCGCGCGGTGCGGTGGCCGGCGCTGCTGCTGGCCGGTGTCGTCGGCCTGTGCCTGCTGGCGCCGGGGCTGCTCGGCCCCGGCATCGCCGAACGGGTGGTGCTCGCGTGCTGGTGGGCGTGGACGCTGTGGCTGGCCTGGCGCCTGCCGCGCCGCTGACGCCCGTTACTCGATCGCGACGGGCGCTGCGTCGGCGTCGGGCTGGCGGAACACGCGGCCTTCCTTCATGACGAAATCGACGCCCAGCACGGCGTTGATGTCGGCGAGCGGATCACCGGGCATCGCGATGATGTCGGCGCGCCTGCCGGCTTCGATGACCCCCTGGTCGTCGACGCCGAGCACGGTCGCCGCATGCAGCGTCGCCGACTGCAGCGCATACGCGGCCGGGATCCCGGCTTCGACCATGTAGACGAACTCGCGCGCATTGTCGCCGTGCGGGCCCACGCCCTGATCGGTGCCGAAGGCGATCGGCACGCCGGCGCGGTAGGCGCGCTCGGCGGTGGCCTGCAGCTGGGCGCCGATCGCCGCGGCCTTGGGCCGGACGACTTCGGGAAAGTAACCCGGCTGTTTCGCCTTGTCGGCGACGAAGCGGCCGGCGTAGATCGTCGGCACGTACCAGGTGCCGCGCTGCTTCATCAGGCGCATGACCTCGTCGTCCATCAGCGTGCCGTGTTCGATGCTGGTGACGCCGGCCTCGACCGCGCGCTTCATGCCCTCGGTGCCGTGGGCATGCGCGGCGACCGTGTAGCCGTAGTCCTTCGCCGTGTCGACGATGGTCCGGATCTCGTCGACGGTGAACTGCGGCGCGTCGCCCGATTTCGCGTAGCTCAGCACGCCGCCGGTCGCGGTGATCTTGATGACGTCGCTGCCGTCCTTGTAGCGCTGGCGCACGGCCTGGCGCGCATCGTCGACGGAATTGATCACGCCTTCGGTCGGCCCGGGCGGCCCCATCAGGTGCGACAGCATCGAGTTGTAGCCGTTGCTCGGATCGGCGTGACCGCCGGTCGTGGCGATGGACTTGCCGGCGGCGAAGATCCGCGGACCGTGCACCAGCCCCTGGTTGATCGCATCGCGCAGGTGCAGGCTGACCTCGCCGCCGAGATCGCGGACCGTGGTGAAGCCGGCCTGCAGCGTCTTGTCGGCGTAGCCGACGGCGCGGAAGGCGAAGTCGACCGGATCGAGGCGGAAGCCTTCGGAATAGCTCTGCGGACTGGATTCGGACCCCAGGTGGACATGCAGATCGGTCCAGCCGGGCATGCAGGTGCGGTCGCCGAGCACGATCGATGCGACGTCGCCCTCGAGCTTGGCGCGGCCCGGGATTACCTCGGCGATGCGGCCTGCGTCGACCAGGATCGTGTGCTCGCCGAGCATGCGCCCGCTGCGCGCGTCGAACAGCCGCTCGCAGTGCACGGCGGTGCGGTCCGCGGCGAATGCGCACGCGGGCAGCAGCAGGGCGGTGGCGAGCAGGGCGAGGGACGGGGCGCGGGAACGACGGGCCATGCGGATCTCCGGAAGCGGCGGCAGGTCCCGGATTGAAGCACGCGGCGGGCCGCGCGGGCAGGGCTCAGGACCGGTGCGAGGCGTGCAGCACGCGGTTGCGGCCTTCGGCCTTGGCGCGATAGAGCGTCGCGTCGGCCATCTGCTGCAGCAGTTCGGCGGTGGCGCCGTCGTGGGGATAGGTCGCGATGCCGATCGAAATGGTCACCGGCCCGAGCGTCTGCCGCAGGTGCAGCACGGTGGCGGTCTCGATCGCGGTGCGGATCTCGTCGGCGCGCTGGCACGCGCCTTCGGCGTCCATCTCCGGCATGACGACGGTGAACTCTTCGCCGCCGTAGCGGCAGGCGATGTCCTCGCTGCGCACCCGGCTCTGGATCAGGCGGCCGACCTGGCTCAGCAGCGCGTCGCCGGCGGCATGGCCGTGGCTGTCGTTGAAGCGCTTGAAGTGGTCGACGTCGAGCATCAGCACCGACAACGGCAGCCCGCGGCGTTCGCAGCGCTGCAGCTCGCGCGAGAGGTTTTCCTCGAGATACCGGCGGTTGAACAGACCGGTCAGCGGGTCGCGCAGCGACTGCGTGCGCAGGGTCTCGCGCAGCTGCAGGTTGACGATCGCCAGGCCCAGTTGCTCGGCGATCTGGCCGACGATCGCGGTATCGCCGTCGTCGATCATGCCGTCGGCGGGCGCGCTGATGTGCAGCAGGCCGATCGCCGCGCCCTGCGCGACCAGCGGCAGGCACAGGCTAGACGTTGCGGGTAGCGGGGCTTCGGCATCCAGATGATCGCAGCGCATGCCGCCGGCGCCGGCAGGCAGGTGATGCGGCTGTCCGCGCCGCAGCGCCCAGCACTGGTTGGGCAGCAGCATGTCGGCGCTGCTGATCGTCGCGTCGCCGAAGGTGGCGATGCTCTCGTAGAAGTTCTGCGAGGCGCGCAGCAGATAGCACTGGCCACTGACGCCGGGAATCAGGCCGGCGAGGGTGTCGCCGGTGAGCCGCACGATCTCGTCGCGCGTCTCGCAGCTCTGCAGCAGGCCGGAATAGCGGCTCAGCTGGTGCCGCTGCTGTGACAGCCGGTCGGCCTTGGCCATGCTCAGGGCCATTTCGTGGAAGGCGTCGCGCGCCTCGCGCTCGAGCGTCTGCGCGCGCCGGTTCTCGTGGGTCACATTCCACATCAGCCAGATCATCAGGCCGGCCGACACCAGCGTGCCGAGCACCACCAGCACGGTCAGCCAGACCGCGGCGCGCTGGCTGCGGGCCTCGCGCTCGGTCAGCAGGCGGGTCTCCTCGTCGCGCATCTGTGCGCTGACGTCCTCGATGCGGCGCCATTGGGTGAGCGCGCGGGTGGCGTCGGTCGCCGTCCGCGCGGCCTCCATGTCGAACATCTCCTGGATGTCGTGCAGCCGCTGCAGCTCCGCCATGTGGGTCCGCACCAGGGCCTGCAGCACCCGCGCCCGCGGCGCCTGGACCGGGTTGTCGGCGGTCAGGGCGACCAGCGCGCCGACTTCGCGTTCGACGCCGGGCACGACCCGCAGGTACTGCTGGCGGAATTCGGGATGCCCGGTCAGGCGGTAGGCGCGGCCGCTGGCCTCGCTGCTGCGCACCAGTTGATCGACGACCTCGATCCGGTTGAGCACGCGGTAGGTGTGTTCGATCCAGGCGTTGCTGGCGCGCAGGTTCTCGACGCCCACGACGCTCGCCGCGCCGGTGCCGATGAGCAGCAGCAGCGCCAGTGCGAACGCAGGCAGCCGATAGGACTTGAACCGGGAAGACGAGTTGGACAGAGGACACACTCGGCAAAGCAGGCACCGGATTGTAGCGGGCGATGCAGGGGTCGCGTCGGCCGCCTCCGGAGGGCCACCAGGCGCGCGCGGTCCGCGTGGCGGCGCCCCAGCCCCTGCGGTAGGCTTGCCGGCTGTCCTCCGCCAGCAGAATGCAGTCCGTGTCCAGCGAATCCGTCATCGTCGATCCCAACGCCTACCAGCCCACTCCGGTGGAATCCGATGCCCAGCGGTTCTGGACGTCGACCCGCGCGTTCGAGGTCACCGAGCGGGCCGACAAGCCGAAGTACTACTGCCTGTCGATGCTGCCGTACCCGTCCGGCGCGCTGCACATGGGCCACGTGCGCAACTACACGCTCAGCGACGTCATCAGCCGCTACCAGCGCATGACCGGCAAGAACGTGCTGCAGCCGATGGGCTGGGACGCGTTCGGCCTGCCGGCCGAGAATGCCGCGATCAAGAACGCGACCGCGCCGGCCAAGTGGACCTACGCCAACATCGACCACATGCGCGGCCAGCTGCAGTCGCTGGGCTATGCGATCGACTGGAGTCGCGAGTTCGCGACCTGCGCGCCGGACTACTACGTCCACGAGCAGCGCATGTTCGTGCGTCTGATGAAGAAGGGGCTGGCCTACCGCCGCAATTCGGTCGTCAACTGGGATCCGGTCGACCAGACCGTGCTGGCCAACGAGCAGGTCATCGACGGCCGCGGGTGGCGCTCGGGCGCGGTCGTGGAGAAGCGCGAGATCCCGCAGTGGTTCCTCAAGATCACCGCGTACGCGCAGGAACTGCTCGACGGCCTGGACACACTGGGCGGCTGGCCGGAGTCGGTCAAGACCATGCAGCGCAACTGGATCGGGCGCAGCGAGGGCCTCGAATTTTCGTTCGACGTGGCCGGCAGCGACGACACGCTCGCCGTCTACACCACGCGCCCCGACACGCTGATGGGCGTGACGTTCGTGTCGGTCGCCGCCGAGCATCCGCTCGCGATGCGCGCGGCCGAAGCCGATGCCGATCTGGCGGCGTTCATCGCCGACCTGCGCCAGGGCGGCGTGTCCGAAGCCGAACTGGAAACCCAGGTCAAGCGCGGCATGGACACCGGCCTGCGCGCGATCCATCCGGTCACCGGCGAGGAGATCCCGGTTTGGGTCGCCAACTTCGTGCTGATGGGCTACGGCACCGGCGCGGTCATGGCCGTGCCCGGCCACGACCAGCGCGACTGGGAATTCGCCAAGGCCTACGGCCTGCCGATCCAGATGGTGGTCGTGCCCGACGAGGTCCGTGACGCGTTGCAGGAGATCGGCCGCGACCGCCGCGCGCACGCCGATCCGGTGGCGACGGCACTCGGCGGCGGCGCGTCGCTCGACGTCTACGACACCGGCGCGGCCGTTCAGGTCGTCGAGTCGTTCGAGCGTCGCATTGCTGAAGAAGGCGCCTACACCGATCGCGGCTGGCTGGTGAATTCCGGTGAGTTCGACGGTCTCGATTTCCAGCAGGCGCTCGACGCCCTGGCCGCCCGATTCGAAGCGCAGGGCCGCGGCAATCGCAAGGTCAATTACCGCCTGCGCGACTGGGGCGTCAGCCGCCAGCGCTACTGGGGCTGCCCGATTCCGGTGATCTACTGCGACGCCTGCGGCGCGGTGCCGGTGCCCGAGGACCAGCTGCCGGTGCTGCTGCCCGAGGACGTCGAGGACGCGTTCGCCAACCCGGGCGTCGTGCAGTCGCCGATCAAGTCGAACGCCGAGTGGCGCAAGACCTCGTGCCCGACCTGCGGCGGCGCCGCCGAACGCGAGACCGACACCTTCGATACCTTCATGGAGTCGAGCTGGTACACCGCGCGCTACACCTCGCCGGGCGCGGCCGACATGGTCGACGAGCGCGCCGATTACTGGACACCGGTCGACCAGTACATCGGCGGCATCGAGCACGCGATCCTGCACCTGCTGTATTTCCGCTTCTACCACCGCCTGATGCGCGACGAAGGCCTGGTGCGCAGTGACGAGCCGGTGATCAACCTGCTGACCCAGGGCATGGTCATCGCCGACACGTTCTATCGGGAACAGGGCAACGGCGCCAAGGACTGGATCAACCCGGCCGACGTCGAGATCACCCGCGACGACAAGGGCCGGATCACCGGCGCCACGTCGAAGATCGACGGCCAGCCGGTCTCGATCGGCGGCACCGAGAAGATGTCCAAGTCGAAGAACAACGGCGTGGACCCGCAGTCGATGATCGGCAAGTACGGCGCCGACACGGTGCGCCTGTTCTCGATGTTCGCCGCGCCGCCCGAGCAGTCGCTGGAGTGGAACGAGGCCGGCGTCGAAGGCATGTCGCGCTTCCTGCGGCGTCTGTGGAACCAGGTGCAGAAGCACGTACAGGGCGGGGAAGTCGGCGCGTTCGATGTCGCTGCCGCGACGCCCGCGCAGAAGACCCTGCGCCGCCAGCTGCACGAGGCGATCCAGAAGGTGGGCGACGACTACGGCCGCCGCCACAGCTTCAACACCGCGATCGCCGCGGTGATGGAACTGCTCAACCACGTCGGCAAGTTCGACGAGGCGGATGCGAACGCGCGCGCGCTGCGCCAGGAGACGTTCGAGACCATCGTGCTGTTGCTCAACCCGATCACCCCGCACATCGCGCACACGCTGTGGCAGGTGCTGGGTCACGCCGAGACGCTGCTCGAGGACCAGGCCTTCCCGCAGGCCGATCCGGCTGCGCTGGCGCGCGACGCGGTCACACTGGCGATCCAGGTCAACGGCAAGCTGCGTGGCACGATCGAGGTCGCGGTCGACCTGCCGAAGGAGCAGATCGAAGCAATGGCGCTCAATGAGCCCAATGTCGTCAAGTTCCTGAGCGAGTTGACGGTGCGCAAGGTCATCGTCGTGCCGGGCAAGATCGTCAACATCGTCGCGGGCTGAACCGGGCGTTCCGCTGCCCGTCCATCGCTGCTTGCCGCCCCCTTCCGCCTCGTCCAGACTTCGCGCATGAACCGACTCCGCCCGTTTTCGATCCGTCTCGCCGCCCTCGGCCTCGTGCTCCTGCTGCCGGCCTGCGGTTTCCACCTGCGCAACGCGCTGACGTTGCCGCCGGATCTCGGGCCGGTGAAGGTGACGGCGCGCGACCGGTACAGCGGTCTCGCCCAGTTGCTGAACCGGTCGCTGGACAGCGCGGGTGTGCAGCGTGCCAGCGCCAGCCAGACCGACGTGGCGACGTTGCGGATCGAGTCGGAACGCTGGGCTTCGACGCCGTTGAGCATCGACGCCCAGGGGCGTGCGCAGGAGTTCACGCTGCGCTATGGCGTCGTGTTCTCGATGGTCGACGCGGACGGCGAGGACATCGTGCCGGCGCAGGCGATCGAGCTCGCGCGCGATTACCTGTCGATTCCGACGCAGGCGATCGGTACCGATTCCGAGCGCGACCTGCTGTCGGCAGAGATGGAACGCGAGATGAGCGCTTCGATCCTCCGCCGCGTCGACGCCGTGTTCCGCAATCCGCAGCTCCGCGCCGCCGAGTGAACCCGCGGCGCGCCATCGCCACGCGGCCGTCGTGGAGCTGACACCCGAACGCCTGTCCGCGCAGCTCGACCGCGAGCCGCTGCGGCCGGCGTATCTGATCGCAGGTCCGGAACCGCTGCGGGTGCTCGAGGCCGCCGACGCGGTCCGCGCGGCCGCGCGCAAGCAGGGCGTCGCCGAGCGCGAGGTGTTCGAGCCCGAGGGCCGCGACATCGACTGGAACGGGCTCGAGGCGACGTTCCGCGCCCCCAGCCTGTTCGCGTCGCGGCGCCTGGTGGAAGTACGTCTGCCCACGACCAAGCCGGGCAAGGAAGGCGCCCAGGTGATCGCCGGGTTCTGCGCCGATCCGCCCGCCGACGTCACCCTGCTGGTCACCGGCGGCGAATGGAGCCGCCAGCACGGCGGCAAGTGGAGCGAGGCGATCGCCGCGGTCGGGCATCTCGTCGTCGCCTGGCAGGTCAAGCCGCACGAACTCGAAAGCTGGATCGAAGCGCGCCTGCGCAGCCGCCACGTGCTGGCCGACCATGCCGCGGTCCAGAGCCTGGCCGCGCGTGTCGACGGCAATCTGCTGGCCGCCGCGCAGGAGGTCGACAAGCTCGCGCTGCTCGCCGATGGCGGCACGCTGGATGCGGCGCGCATGGAGGCGCTGGTCGCCGACGCCGCTCGCTTCGACGTGTTCCGGCTGATCGACGCGGCGCTCAACGGCCAGCCGGCGCAGGCGTCGCGGATGCTCGCCGGCCTGCGCGCCGAAGGCGATGCGATCCCGGCGCTGATGGGCATGATCGTCATGGAGCTCACCCGCGCGGCGACGCTGGCCCAGGCCCAGGCGCGCGGCGGCAACATGGCGGCCGAGTTCAAGGCGCAGCGCATCTGGGATGCGAAGCAGGCGGTTTACCGTCGCGCCCTGCAGCGGCATCCCGCCGCGCGCTGGGAACGGTTCGTGGTCGAAGCCGGGCGCATCGATCGCATCGCCAAGGGCCGCGGCCGGCCGGGACAGGATCCGGTCGACGCGTGGATCGTGCTCGAGCGGCTGCTGGTCGCGGTCGCCGACGCCAGGGCCGGCGCGCTGCTCGCGGCCTGACTTCTGTGCTGCATTTGGTCTACGGCGGCACCTTCGATCCGATCCACACGGGCCATCTTGCGATCGCACGCGCCGCGCGCGATGCGCTGGCCTGCCCGGTCCGTCTGATGCCCGCCGCCGATCCGCCCCACCGTCCGCCGCCCGGCGCGCCCGCGGCACAGCGCGCGGCGATGATCGAGCGTGCGATCGCCGGTGAATCCCGTCTCGTGCTGGACCGGTTCGAGTTTGAACGCAGCGGTCGCAGCTACACCGTCGACACCCTGCAGGCCCTGCGCGCGACGCTCGGTCCGGTCCAGCCGCTGGCGTGGCTGGTCGGCGCCGACAGTTTCCTCGGCCTGCCGTCCTGGTCGCGCTGGACGTCGTTGCTGGATCTGGCCCACCTCGTCGTCGCCGAACGGCCGGGCAGTCCGCTGGGTGCCGTGTTGCCGCCGCCGCTCGCCGCTGCGGTCCGTGGCCGCTGGGCCGCCGTGCCCAAGGCGCTCGAACACGCCCCGGCCGGCCTCGTCTACCGGTTGCGCCAGCCGCTGGTGGCGGTCTCGGCGACCGAGGTGCGTGCCCGGCTCGCCGCAGGCCGCTCGGTCACGGGTCTGCTGCCCGGGAACGTAGCCGCATTCATCGAGGAGAAGGGGTTGTACGGGGCCGGCCGCGCCGCTCCGCTATAATTTCCGCCGCACTTTCCGAGCCAGAGCCTTGTCCAATCCCGCGCACGTCATCAAGACCCGTCTTCCCGAGCCACCGCCGTCCCCCGACGCGCTGTTGGAGGTCGCACGCGCGGCCGTCGCCGAACTCAAGGCCGTCGACGTCGTCGACATCGATGTCCGGGGCCGCAGCAGCGTCTGCGATTTCATGGTCGTCGCCTCGGGCACGTCCAGCCGCCACGTCAAGTCGATCGCCGACGAGGTCATCAAGCACGCGAAGAAGCTCGGCTGCCAGCCGCTCGGCGTCGAAGGCGAGCGGGAAGCCGAATGGGTGCTGGTCGACCTCGGCGACGTGATCGTCCACGTGATGCTGCCGCGCGTGCGCGAGTTCTATGCGCTGGAGCGCCTGTGGACCGTCGGCGACGAGCCGCCGGGCGAGGACCGCGGTCCGCGCCGCGATGCCTGATCGCGGCGTCCCGGTCTGTTCGCCGGGCGTGGAAGCGGCATGAAGGCGAAACTGATCGCCGTCGGCGAACGCGCACCCGGTTGGGTGGCCGAGGGTTTCGCCGAGTACCGCAAGCGGCTGTCGCACTGGCTGCCGCTGGATCTGATCGAAATCGAGCCCGGCCTGCGCGGCAAGGGCCGGGACACCGTGCGCGCGATGTCCGACGAAGGCGCGCGCGTGCTGGCCGCGGTGCCGCGCGACGCGCTGGTCGTCGCCCTCGACGGCTGCGGCCGGCTGCACACCTCCGAAGATCTCGCCCAGCGCCTCGAACACTGGCGCATGCAGGGTCGCGATCTGGCCTTCCTCATTGGCGGCCCCGAGGGTCATGCACCCGAGGTGCTCGAACGCGCCGACGAACGCTGGTCGCTGGGCCCGCTGACGCTGCCGCACATGCTGGTGCGCCTGGTCGCCGCCGAGCAGCTGTACCGCGCCGCGGCGATGCTGGCCAACCATCCCTATCACCGCGCCTGACGCGGGGCCAGCGACGACGCGGCGACGCAGGACGTCTGCCATCCCGCGCCGCCGCGCGCTTGCCTCTCAGCCGCGCTCGAGACTGAACGCGATCGGCACGAGGCCGGTGGCCTGCACCGGCTGGCCATTCCGCATTGCCGGTTCGAACGTCCAGTGACGGCGAACGTGCCGCAACGCCGCCTGGTCGAGTTCGCGATCGCCGCTGCTGCGGTGGATGCGCACCTCCAGCGGACGCCCGTCGACGCCGACCAGCACCTCCAGTTGCACCACGCCTTCGGCCTGCCGGCGCAGGGCATCGCGCGGATACGCGGGGGCGGGCGCGCTGGCGTACCGGAGTTGCACGCCCGCCAATGGAGCAACAGCCGTCGTTGCCGGGCTGGCGTGTGTCATGCCCGGATCCGCATCGACGGCCGGGCCGGGGTCCGCCAGCGACGGGGCGAGGGACACGGCAACCGGTGTGGGACCAGGCGTGACGGGCGCGACCGCGACCGGCAGGGCGGGACGAGGGAGGGGCTGCGGCGGCGGCGGGACCACCTCGGCAATGACAGGCGGCGGAGGCGGACGCAGCGGCTCAGGCTCGATCCAGCGGAACTCCGGGGCGCGTTCGGGTGCCGACAACAGCGTGTCGGGCAACGGATTGGGGACCAGCAGGACCATCAACACGACCGCGTTGAACGCGAGCGTGCCGGTGATGCCGATGATCCGGGTGGGGTCGGGGCCGTCTTCCTGCGATCGACGGGCGAAGAACACGTGACCTTGCTGCTGCAGCACCATGCTCCACCTCCTTGCGAGACCGGGCTGGCCGCCCGGCAGGGATCGTGAACGCACTGGCGGTTTCCCCGGGGTCGAAGGAGCCGTGAACCACCAGCCTGAGACGCGACTGCGGTTCGACGCTGCGCTCCCCGAATCGACACCCGCAAGGCCGTGCCGACGCACGGTCTGCGACGCGCGACCGGCGGTGGTGCTGCCGGTGGAGGCGATTGACTCGACACCAGACCGACAAAAAAAAAGGCCCGCACGTGGCGGGCCTTTCGATGCAGCGTCTCACCGGGCTCAGTCGCCCGGCGTGGTCTCCGGCTCGCGATCGAGACCGCCGTCGTCCGGATTGGGCTTGCGCCCGGTGTCTTTCTGCTGGGCATCGCCCTTGTCGCGGGGCTGCTTCTCGGCGTAGCCGGGCGCCTCGTCGGCGGTCGGTGTGCGGGGCGGGGTGTCTTTGTGGTCGGTCATGTCAGCGTCCCAGTTCGAAAACGATGTCGAGGTTGGCACTCAGGGTGGTTTCGCCCGGCGAGACCGGGGGCGCGGCGCTGTCGGCCATCGCCCGCATGGCCATCATCGGCCGCGGGGGCGCGAAGCCGCCGCCTTCGCTGATGCTGACCATGCGCAGCACGCGCAGGCCCAGCGACGCGGCGTACATCTCGGCACGGGCCTGCGCCTTCTTCAGTGCAGCGGCGCGCGCTTCGTCCTGCACGCCTTCGGCATCCTCGATCTCGAAGGTCGGGCCGTTGATCTGGTTGGCGCCGCTGGCGACCAGCGCATCGAGCACCTGGCCCAGGCGCGCGATGTCGCGGACCTTGAGGTTCACGTTGTTGTTGGCCTGGTAGCCGGTGATGACCGGCGGCTCGTTCTCGGCGTAGCGGTACTGCGGATTGAGATTGATGCCCGAGGTCTGCACGTCGCGCTCGGCGATGCCGGCGGCCTTGATCGCGGCCATCAGCGTCGTCATCTGCTCGCTGTTGGCGCGCAGCGCACCGTTGGCGTCGGCCGCCTGGGTGACCACGCCGGTCGACAGCATGGCGATGTCGGGACGGCGGCTGGCCTCTGCCTGGGCCGACACCGACAGCAGGGTGGTGCCGGGCGTGGCGGAAACAGGCGTCACATCCTGCGCGTTGGCGGTCATCGACAGGGTTCCCAGGGCGAGGCCGCAGGCGAGCAGCAGGGGGCGGAGCGTGGAACGGGATGGGCGGCGCATGGTGGTCTCCAGGGACGACGGAACAAGGGTCGTCAGGATCCAGTGAACGGCCCGTGAGCCGGAACGGGGTTAGGCCGCGCCCTGCGAGGCTGGCCGCGGCGGCCGCGAGGTATCCTTGCGGCATGCTGTATCTGGCTTCGCAATCTCCCCGTCGACGTGACCTGCTGCGCCGCCTCGGACTGCCGTTCGGGGTGGTCGATGTCGACGTGCCCGAGTGCCGCGCCGAGGGCGAAACCGCGCCGGGATACGTGCGCCGGGTCGCCCGCGACAAGGCCGTGGCCGGGCTCGCCGCGGTCAGCGTCGAGGCCGGAGTGCATGCGCTCGGCGCCGACACCGAAGTCGTGCTCGACGGCGAGGTCTTCGGCAAGCCGCGCGACGATGCCGACGCGGTGGCGATGCTCAAGCGCCTGTCCGGCCGCACGCACGAGGTGATCTCCTCGGTCGCACTCGCGTCGTCGGCGGGCGTCCTGCAGGCCGACGTCGTCACCGCGGTCGCCTTCGACATCCTCGACGACGCCTTGATCGCGGCCTACGTCGCCAGCGGCGAGCCGCATGGCAAGGCCGGTGCCTACGCGATCCAGGGCGGCGCCGAACTGTTCGTCACGCACCTGTCGGGCAGCCATTCCGCGGTGATCGGCCTGCCGTTGCAGCAGACCGCCGCGTTGCTGCGCCGCGCGGGCCTCGCGCCGCGTCCGTTCGATGTCCACGCCCACGACGCAAGCCCGGAGTAGGCGCGCGCATGTCCGAAGAAATCCTCGTCAACGTGACCCCGCGCGAGACCCGCGTGGCGGTCGTCGAGAACGGCATGCTGCAGGAACTGCACATCGAGCGTGGCTGGCGGCGGGGCGTGGTCGGCAACATCTACAAGGGCAAGGTGCAGCGGGTGATGCCCGGCATGCAGGCGGCCTTCGTCGACATCGGCCTGGAGCGCGCCGCGTTCCTGCACGCCAACGACGTGGTGCGCCCGCCGCAGACCAATGGCGACGACGCCGGCGGCCTGCTCGGCGGACCCGCCGCGCCGGTGCCGGTCAACGAGTTGCTGCGCGACGGCCAGGACATCGTGGTGCAGGTGGTCAAGGATCCGATCGGCAGCAAGGGCGCGCGGCTGACGACCCAGATCAGCATTCCCTCGCGCTATCTCGTGCTGCTGCCGCAGTCGCGTGCGATCGGCGTTTCGGCGCGGATCGAGGACGACGGCGAGCGCATGCGCCTGAAGACGCTGATGACCGAGCTGGCCGACGCCACCGGCGGCCACGGCTACATCGTGCGGACCAATGCCGAGGGCCAGAGCGCGGAGGCGCTGGCCGACGACATCGCGTATCTGCAGCGGGCCTGGGCGCTGATCGAGCGCACCGTCGTCGATGCCCGCGTCGGCAGCCGCGTCTACGAGGACCTGACGCTGCCGATGCGCGCGGTGCGCGACCTGATGCGGCGCGACGTCGAGAAGGTCAAGGTCGATTCGCGCGAGACCTACGACAAGCTGTGCGTGTTCGCCGCGCAGTACCTGCCGGCACCGGGCCCGGCCGAACAGGCGCGACTGGTCGACCGCATCGAGTGTTACACCGGCTCGCGGCCGATCTTCGACCTCTACGGCGTCGAGGACGAGATCCAGCGCGCCCTGAGCCGCGATGTGCCGCTGAAGTCCGGCGGCTATCTGGTCATCGACCAGACCGAGGCGATGACGACGGTCGACGTCAACACCGGCTCGTTCCTCGGCCAGCGCAATCTCGAGGAAACCGTCTACCGCACCAATCTCGAGGCCGCGCAGTCGGTCGCGCGCCAGCTGCGGCTGCGCAACCTCGGCGGCATCATCATCATCGACTTCATCGACATGACCGACGACGAGCACCGCCGCCAGGTGCTGCGCACGCTCGAGAAGTCGCTGAGCCGCGACCACGCCAAGACCACGGTCTACGACTTCTCGCCGCTGGGCCTGGTCGAGATGACCCGCAAGCGCACCGTCGAAAGCCTGGAGCGCCAGCTCGGCGAGGCCTGCACGTCGTGCAATGGCCGCGGCATCGTCAAGACGGTGGAGACGGTGACCTACGAGATCTTCCGCGAGATCGTCCGCGCGGTGCGCCAGTTCGAGGCCGAGCGCCTGCTCGTGATCGCCTCGCCGAAGGTGGTGTCGGCAATCACCGACGAGGAATCGGCCGCGGTCGTCGAGCTCGAGGAATTCCTCGGCAAGACCATCCGCTTCCAGGCCGACGACCAGTATCTGCAGGAGCAGTTCGACGTTGTGCTGCTCTGACGCGCCAGGTCGGAGTCGCCCGTGACCACGGCGTGGGCGACGCGCCTGCGCCGGGCGCGTCACGGCGGCGGTCTGCTCGTCGCCGCGGTCCTGGTGACGATGGCGCTCGCCGCGATCGCCGCGTCGCAGCTGCTGCCCTGGGCGGAGCGCCATCCGGATCGTGTCGAAGCCTGGCTCAGCGCGCGCGCCGGGCGCCCGGTGGCGTTCGAGACCCTGCGCACCGAATGGACCCGGCGCGGCCCGTTGCTGCGCGTCACCGGATTGCGGATCGGTGATCCGGACGCCGCGGTCCCGGTCGACGAGGCCGAGATCCAGGTCGCGCAATACAGCGGCCTGTTGCCGGGACGGTCGCTGACCGAGCTGCGCCTGCGCGGCCTCGCGCTGACCCTGCAGCGCGACGACGACGGCCGCTGGCAGCTGCTCGGTCTGCCGGGCGCCGCGCATCCCGGCGACGATCCGCTGGAGGCGCTGGAAGGACTCGGCGAGCTGCAGGTCATCGCGGCCCGCCTGACCGTCGACGCACCGTCGCTGGGGCTGCAGCACACGCTGCCGCGGATCGATCTGCGGTTGCAGGTCGACGGCCGCGAGGCGCGCGGGTCCGCGCGGGCCTGGATCGAGGCGGACGGCCAGCCCGTCGACGTGCGCCTGGCGCTGCAGCGCGGCGACGGCAGCGGGCGCGCCTACATCGCGATGCCGCGCAACGACCTGCAGGTGTGGTCGCCGCTGCTGGCGGCGACCGGCGTCGCGATCGCGTCCGGACACGGGCACGTGCGCGCCTGGCTCGACCTGCGCGAGAAACGCGTCGTGGCGGTCACCGCCGACGTCGCGCTGGACACCATCGCCCTGCAGCGCGCCGACGCCGTCGCGTCCGGCGCGACCGACGCGCACCGGGTCACGTTCGACGGCATGACCGCGCGCGGCCGCTGGACCGTCGCCGACGGCGACTGGCGGGTCGATGCGCCGACGCTGCGGGTCGTGCACCAGGGTCGCGAGCAGGTGCTCGACGGCTTGCTGCTGGCCGGTGGCCGACGCATCGCGATGCAGGCGGAACGGGTCGAGATCGCGCCGGTGCTGGCGCTCGCCGCGCTGGCCGACGGCGTGTCGCCGGGCCTGCGCGACTGGCTGCAGGCCGCTGCGCCGCACGCGCTGCTGACCGACGTCGAACTCGCGGCCGACCGCGGCGGGCCACTGCGCATCGCCGCGCGCGTGGCCTCGCTCGGCTTCTCGCCCGTGGGCGTGCAGCCGGGGCTCGACGGTCTCGGCGGCACGCTGAGCGGGGATGCCGACGGCGTGGTGTTCGCGTTCGATCCCGCCGCGCGCCCCGTGTTCGACTGGCCCGCGGGCTTCGGCGTCGCCCATCCGTTGCGCCTCGACGGCACGCTGGCCGGCTGGCGCGACGGCGCGGGCTGGCATGTCGGCACGCCGGCGTTGCGCGTCGAAGGCGACGGTTACGCCGCCGATGCGCGCATCGAGCTGTGGTTCCAGGGCGACGGCACGCGGCCGCGGATGGACCTCGCCGCACGCGTCGACACCGCGCAGATTCCGGTGGCGAAGAAGTTCTGGGTCCGGCACCGGATGCCGCAGGCGGCGCGCACGTGGCTGGACATGGCGCTGGTCGCGGGCGAGGTCCGGGACGGTCGCGGTATCGTCGCCGGCGAGCTCGAGGACTGGCCGTTCTCCGCGATCGGCGCGCACGGCACCCGCGGCGTCTTCGTCGCCGAAGGCCGGATCGCGGACGCCACCGTGCGGTTCCAGGACGACTGGCCGGCGCTGCAGGCACTCGACGGCGACCTGCGCTTCGTCAACGACGGCTTCCGCCTGACCGGCGCGACCGGGCGCCTGGACGAGGTCGAGGTGCGCGACATCGAGGGCGGCATTCCGCAGTACGGCCGCAGCGGCGTGACCGTGCAGGCGCGCGCCGACGGCGATGCCGCCCGCCTGCTCGCCCTGCTGCGCGCCAGTCCGTTCGAGTCGCGGCTCGGCGACACGCTGGCGCGATTGCGCGTGTCCGGTCCGGCCGCTGCCGACGTCACCGTGGCGGTGCCGCTGGGCGCGGCGGCGGTCATCGACGGTCGCGTGCAGCTCGACGGCATCGCGGCGGAGGACACCGGATTCGACATCGCGTTCCAATCGCTGCGCGGCCTGGTCGGTTTCGACCAGCGCGGCTTCAGCGCCGATGCGCTCGACGCGCTGCGCGGCGGGCAGGCGGGGCGCCTGTCGCTGCGCGCCGGCGACGGCCATGTCCGCGACGGTGCGCAGGCCTTCGAGGCCGACCTGGCGATGCCGCTGTCGACCCGCGACCTGCTGTCGCGCGCGCCCGATCTCGCGTGGCTGCAGCCGCTGGCCGCAGGGCGCTCGCCGTGGACGGTCGCGGTCTCGGTGCCGAAGACCAGGGCCGGTGGCGTCGAGGCCCGGCTGCGGCTTCATTCCGATCTCGTCGGCACCACGCTGTCGTTGCCGGCCCCGCTCGATAAACCGGCAGCGCGAGCGCTGCGGACGACGGTCGAGACGCCGTTGCCGTTCGGCAGCGGCGACATCGACGTCGCCTTCGGCGAGCGGCTGGCCTTGCGCGCCCGCACCAGCGGTGGACGCACCGGGATCCGGGTCGCACTCGGGACCGGCCGCGTCGACAGCGCGCCGCCCGCCGCCGGCCTCGTGATCGGCGGCCGCACACCGGTCGTCGATCTGATCGACTGGTTCGGTCTGGCCGGTGGATCCGCCGGCGGCGGCGATGGCCTGGCACTGGCCGGCGTGGACCTCGTGGCCGACGACCTGCAGCTGCTCGGCGGACGGTTCGGGCCGACGCGCATCACGGCCGCGCAGCGCGGCGGCACGACCGAAGTCGCCTTCGACGGCGCCGCGCTCGCGGGCACGCTGCGCGCCCCGCAGGCGACCGGCACGCCGGTCGAGGCGCATCTGCAGCGGCTGCACTGGCAGGCGCCGCCCAGGCCCGACACGGGCGCGGCGACCGGAACCGCCCGGCGCGCCCCGCCGGCGCCCGACGACGACGCGCTCGATCCCGCGGCGCTGCCGCCGATCCACGTCGTCGTCGACGACCTGCGGTTCAACACATTGCCGCTCGGCACGGCCAGCGTGCAGACACGACAGGTGCCCGGCGGACTCGAGGTCGAACACCTGCGGGTGCGGGCGCCGGGGCAGCAGATCGACGTCGCGGGGCACTGGACCGGGCGCGGCGCGGACGCCAGCACGCGCTTCACCGCCGATGTCGAAAGCGCGGATTTCGGCGCACTCGCGTCGGGGCTCGGGTTCGCGGGCAGCATCCAGGGCGGACAGGGCCGGGTGGACTTCGACGCGTCCTGGCCCGGCGCACCGACGGCCTTCGACGTCACCCGGGTCCGCGGCGCGATGACGCTGGCGATCAAGGACGGCCAGCTGGTGGAGGTGGAGCCCGGCGCCGGCCGCGTGCTGGGGCTGCTGAGCGTCGCCGAACTGCCGCGGCGCCTGATGCTGGATTTCCGCGATTTCTTCAACAAGGGCCTGGGCTTCAACCGCATCGGCGGCGACGTGCGGTTCGGCGATGCGCATGCCCGCAGCGACAATCTCGTCATCGAGGCGCCTGCGGCCGAGATCCGCATCAGCGGCAGCTCGGACCTGCAGGCGCGCACGCACGACCAGGCGATCGAAGTGCTGCCGCGGACCGGCAATCTGCTGCCCGCGGTCGGCGCGCTGACGGCCGGGCCGGTCGGCGCCGCGGTCGGCGCGGTCGCGAATGCGGTGCTGCGTCGACCGCTCGGCGAGCTTGGCGCCAAGACCTACCACGTCAGCGGACCCTGGCAGGATCCGCAGGTGGACGTCGTCGACCGCCGCGGCACTGGCACGACGTCACCGCCCCCGACGCGCCCACGAGGTCCCGCGTCCGCGGACTGACGCGCTGCGTCCCGCTGTCGATTCGCCTGATGCCTGCGCAGCGCCGGAGCCGCGCCGACCCGCGCACGCGGTTGCCATTCCTGCCACAGCCCCCACACTGGACCGATGACCGAAACCACGATGTCCCATGCGTCGCCGCTCGCGCTCGCCGAATCCCGTCTGCTGCTGCCCGCCGGCCTCGACGGCCCCCAGCTCGACCATGCCTTCTCCGCGCTGCTGGGGCCGGGCATCGACTTCGGCGACCTGTATTTCCAGCACGCGCGACGCGAGAGCTGGTCGGTCGAGGACGGCATCGTCAAGAGCGGTGCGCATTCGATCGAACAGGGCGTCGGCGTCCGCGCGATCAGCGGCGAGAAGACCGGCTTCGCGTATTCCGACGACATCAACACCGGCGCGCTGCTGAGCGCCGCGCAGTCCGCGCGCGCGATCGCGCGCGACGGCCGCGAGCACGCGCCGCATGCGCTGGTGCGCGGCAATGCGCATGCGCTGTACCCGGCGGCGGATCCGATCGACGGCCTCGGCAGCGCCGAGAAGGTCGACGCGCTGCGCGTGATCGACCGTCTGCTGCGCGCCGCCGATCCGCGCGTGCAGCAGGTCATGGTGAGCCTGTCGGGCGGCGTCGATACCGTGCTGGTCGCACGCAGCGACGGTGTGCTCGCGGGCGACGTGCGGCCGCTGGTGCGGCTCAACATCACCGTCCTCGTCGAGCAGAACGGGCGTCGCGAATCGGGCAGTGCCGGCTACGGCGGTCGTTACGGCTACGACGTGCTGCTCGGCGACGGCAAGCCCGAACGTTTCGCGCGCGAAGCACTGCGCCAGGCGCTGGTGAACCTCGAGGCGATCGACGCACCGGCCGGCCCGATGCCGGTCGTGCTCGGCGCAGGCTGGCCGGGCGTGCTGCTGCACGAGGCCGTCGGCCACGGCCTGGAAGGCGATTTCAACCGCAAGGGCACCAGCACCTACGCCGGACGCATGGGCCAGCGCGTCGCTTCGCCGGGCGTGACCATCGTCGACGACGGCACCCTCGACGGGCGCCGCGGTTCGCTCAACATCGACGACGAGGGCACGCCGACGCAATGCACGACGCTGATCGAGGACGGCGTGCTGACCGGCTACATGCAGGACACGCTCAACGCGCGCCTGATGGGCGTCGCGCCGACCGGCAACGGCCGCCGCGAGTCGTTCGCGCATCTGGTGATGCCGCGGATGACCAACACCTACATGCTGGCCGGGCAGGACGACCCGCAGGACATGATCCGCTCGGTGAAGAAGGGCCTGTACGCGGTGAACTTCGGCGGCGGCCAGGTCGACATCACCAGCGGCAAGTACGTGTTCTCCGCGACCGAGGCCTATCTGATCGAAGACGGGAAGATCACCGCACCGGTCAAGGGCGCGACGCTGATCGGCAACGGTCCGGAGACGATGCAGCGGGTGCGCATGATCGGCCACGACATGGCGCTCGACGACGGGGTCGGGGTCTGCGGCAAGGACGGCCAGAGCCTGCCGGTCGGTGTCGGCCAACCCTCATTGCTGATCGACCAGATCACCGTCGGCGGTACCCGGGCCTGAGCGCGGTGCGTGCCGAGTCGACTCGCCGTCGCGGTGCGATCGCGACGGGATGGCACCGCGGGCCGCGCCCGCGGTGTCGATCAACGGGCGGCGTCGTCCGCCGGCGCGGAATCGTCGGTGTCCGTACCCGTGTCGTCCTGGCGCTCGGCCGCGCCTTCGCCGGCGAGGATGTCGCGCAGCGCGCGGAACAGTTCGCGGAAGTTGGTCGGCGGCTTGTTCTTCGCGCGCTCGGCCAGCGTGTTGCGCACCAGCTGGCGCAGGTGCTGGCGGTCGGCCTGCGGGTAGTCGTCGAGCAGGGCGGCCAGCGCCACGTCGCCTTCCTCGAGCAGGCGCACGCGCCATTGCTCGGCCCGGTGCAGGCGCGCGGTGTCGACGCGCGCGGCTTCACCGCCGATATCGAGCGCATCGCGGATCGCGTGCAGCGTGTCGTCGTCCTCGCGGCGCATCTGCTTGGCCAGGAACGCCTGCTGGCGCTTGCGCGCGATGTGCGACGTGATGCGCCGCGCCTCGGCGATGTGCGGCAGCAGGTTGTCCGGAATCGGCAGCTTCGCCAGCTGGCCGTCGGGCAGCGCGATCAGCTGTTCGCACAATGCCAGCACTTCCAGCGCCTCGCGGCGCTGCTGTTTGCGGCTCGGGCCCAGGTATTCCCCGGTGTCGTCGTCTACGCCTCTCATTGCAACAGGATAAGCCATTGAACAGCGCCTTACCTTCGGCCGCGCGCAATCCGCGCGACGTGCACGATCCCGACGCGTCGCAGGCGCGCCTCGACGCACTCGCGTCGCTGTCGCAGCAGCTGCTCGACCGTTGCCGCGCGCAGGGCGCGACCCAGGCCGAAGTGTCGTGTTCGGAAGACGTCGGCCTCAGCGTCAACGTGCGCATGGGCGAGGTCGAGACCGTCGAATCCACGCGCGACCGCGGCATCGCGGTGACCGTCTATTTCGGCCAGCGCAAGGGCAGCGCCAGTACCGCCGACCTGCAGCCGGGCAGCCTCGACGCGACCGTCGACCAGGCCTGCGCGATCGCGCGCTTCACCGAGGACGACGACGCGGCCGGTCTCGCCGACGCCGCCTTGATGGCGCGCCCGGGCGCGGGCGGGCGCTTCCCCGAGTTCGACAGCTGGCACCCGTGGGCGCTCGACGCCGACCGCGCCGTCGACCTGGCCCTGGCCTGCGAAGCCGCCGGACGCGACGCCGACCCGCGGATCGCGAATTCCGATGGCGCATCGGTCAGCACCGCGCGCTCGCTCGGCGTCTACGCCAACAGCCACGGCTTCGTCGGCGCCGAACGCGGCAGCCACCACAGCATCGGCTGCGCGCTGATCGCCGGACAGGGCGAGGCGATGCAGCGCGACGGCTGGTACAGCATCGCGCTGGCCGAGGGCGATCTCGAGTCGCCGCAGGCGATCGGCCGGCACGCCGCGCAGCGCACGCTGGCGCGGCTCGCGCCGCGGCCCATCCCGACCGGCAGCTATCCGGTGCTGTTCCAGGCCGACGTCGCGCGCTCGCTGGTCGGCCACCTGCTCGGCGCGGTATCGGGTGGCGCACTGTATCGCCGGGCGAGCTTCCTGCTCGACAGCGTCGGCACGCCCCTGTTCCCGGACTGGTTCTCGATCGTCGAGCGGCCGTTCCTGCCACGCGGTTTCCGCTCGGCCGCGTTCGATGCCGAAGGCGTCGCGACCCGCGACTCCGCGCTGATCGAGGACGGGGTGCTGCAGCGCTACGTGCTGGGCAGCTACTCGGCGCGCAAGCTGGGCCTTCAGACGACGGCCAACGCGGGCGGCGTGCACAACCTGCAGATCGCGAGCAATGCCGGGGATCTCGACGCGATGGTGCGCGGCATGGGCACCGGCCTGCTGGTCACCGAGCTGATGGGCCAGGGCGTCAACGGCGTGACCGGCGATTACTCGCGCGGCGCCGGCGGCTTCTGGGTCGAGCACGGCGAGATCGTGCATCCGGTCGACGGCATCACCATCGCCGGCAACCTCAGGACGATGTTCGCCGCCATCGAGGCGGTGGGCAGCGACATCGACCCGCGTTCGCACGTGCGCACCGGCTCGATCCTCGTCGGCCGGATGACCGTCGCCGGCGGCGATTGACGTATTCTGCGGATACCGGCGCGGCAGGGGGTGCCGCGCCAACGCGTTCCACTCCATCACCAGGGGATCCACCATGAGCGAATACCACGAGGTACCGGTCGGCGGCGCGGCGAATCAGGACGACCGCACGCTGGCGATGCTGACCCACCTGTCCTGCATCGTCTTCAACTTCGTCGGCCCGTTGATCGTCTGGCTGCTCCACAAGGACAAGCCGGAGAAGACCTTCCTCGTCGACCAGGCCAAGGAAGCGCTCAACGCCTGCATCACGACGATGCTGGTCTACGTCGCGCTGTTCGTGCTGACCGTCATCACGTTCGGGCTGGCCAGCCCGCTGTCGTTCCTGTTCTGGATCGCGACGGTGGTGTTCTTCATCATCGCCGGTCTGAAGGCCAACAACGGCGAGGCCTACCGCTATCCGGCGATTCTGCGCCTGGTGAAGTGAGCCCGGGCCGTTTCGGCGCCGATGTGCGGAATCCGAAGCCCCGACGTCATGCGTCGGGGCTTTTTCTTGCGCGCACCATCACCGATCCCGGTGCGGGACCCTGCCATCGGTTGGGTTGTATCGCCTGCGGCCGCTGCCATATTCGAAGACGTGATCACCCACCGGAGTTGCGCCATGCACGACACGATGCCGTCCCGTTCCCTGCCCGACACCAGCGACCGCCAGTGGGCCGCCGGCGCGCACGTCGGCGCCCTGGTGCTCGCCCTGTTGACGAGCTGGATCTCCGGGCTCGCCGGTGCGCTGTTCGCGGGCGTGGTCTACCTGATGAAGCGCGACAGCGCGCCCTTCGTCGCCGAGCACGCGCGCGAGGCGCTGAACTTCAACCTGTCGATGTTCCTCTATGCCTGCGCGATCGGGGTGCTCGGTGTCGTGCTGCTCGGCGCGACCGTGCTGACGCTGGGAATCGGCGCCATCGTCACCCTGCCGCTGGGCCTGGTGCTGGTGGCCGCGATCTGCGCGCTGGCGGTGGCATGGCTGGTGTGCAGCATCGTCGCCGCGATCAAGGCCTGGAATGGCGAGGCCTACCGCTATCCGCTGTCGATCCGGCTGGTGCGCTGACCGACCGTTGAGGCTCGAGCGCACGGGCGCGCTCCACCTGTAGGCGCGCGCTCGCGCGTGAACGGGAGCGACGGCGCATCGGCTGGCAGGCGAGCGCCTCCGCACGTCGCAAGAACGCGACGATGGACGTGAATATTCCCGTGTGGCGGCGTCCGCGCACGTCGCGCGCGCCCGCGCCGGATCTGCAGGGGACTAGTGGTCCCGCTCGACCGCCTGCCGGCCCAGTTCGACGAGCGGTGCAGCTGCCGACCCGAACGGCGCGAGCGCCTCGCGCATCGTCGATGCGAGCTCGGCCAGGCGCGCGCGCGAGGCGTCGGCACCGATCAGCGCGGGGAACGTGGCCTTGTCCTGTTCGACGTCCTTGCCGGCGGTCTTGCCGAGCGTCTGGCTGTCGCCCTCGATGTCGAGCAGGTCGTCGCGGATCTGGAACGCGAGGCCGAGCGCCCCGGCGAAGATCTCGAGCCGCGCGCGCGTCGCGGCGTCGACGCCGGCGGCAAGCGCGCCGAGCGACACCGACGCGCGCAGCAGGGCGCCGGTCTTCATCGCGTGCAGGCGCTCGAGCGCCTCCAGGGAGACCGCGGCGCCATCGCCGGTCGCCGCGGTGTCGAGCGCCTGGCCGCCGCACATGCCGATCGCGCCGGACGCGCGCGCCAGCACGGCGACCATCTGCAACCGGGCCTCCGCCGGCAGCGCCGCGCTGCCCGCAAGGGTCGAGAACGCGAGCGTCTGCAGCGCATCGCCGGCGAGGATCGCGGTCGCTTCATCGAAGGCGACATGCACCGTTGGCTGGCCGCGACGCAGCGCGTCGTCGTCCATCGCCGGCAGGTCGTCGTGGACCAGGGAATAGGCGTGGACCAGTTCGACCGCGACGGCCGGCGCATCGGCCGACGCGGGCGTCGTGCCGAATGCCGCCGCGGTCGCGTGCACCAGCAGCGGGCGCATGCGCTTGCCGCCGAGCAGCACGGCATGACGCATCGCGGCGTGCAGGCGCGGCTCGGTGCCGGCGCAGCTGTCGAGTGCGTGGGTCAGCGCCGCATCGGTGCGGGTGCGCCACTCGGCGATCCGCGCGGCGGTCGCGTCGTCGCGCACGGCGGACTCAGGCATCGCGGGCGTCGCCGGGCAGCGGCGCGAACGGCTGCGCGCGCTCCGGTGCCGCCGGGTCGCTGAGCAGGCGCACGCGCTGCTCGGCATCTTCCAGCGCCTGCTGGCACTGGCGATACAGGCTGACGCCGCGTTCGTAGGCGCCGAGCGATTCCTCCAGGCTCATCTCGCCGGCTTCCATCTTCTCGACCAGTTGTTCGAGCTGGCCCAGCGCGTTCTCGAAGTCGGCGACGGGGGAGGGGGTCTCGGCGGTGGCGGATTTCTTCGGCATGTCGGCCATTCTAAGGCATCGACGTGGACGGCCGACTCACCTGCAGACCCGGACGCTGCCAGCGCATCACGGCGCCGTGCGTGCGCAACCAGGCGTCGGCCTCGGCGGCAAATGCGAGGTCGCCCGCCGCCAGCAGACGATCCTCATCGTCGACCAGCAGCGGCAGCCCGGCGCGGACCCACGGCGGCACGCCGAGCGATTGCAGCACGTGTTGCAACGCATGCGAATGCGGGCGACCGGGCTGGACGATGCGCTCGCCGCCGCGGCGCGCGCGCACCGTGACCGGCCAGGGCCAGGCGGCGGCCGGCGCCAGGCGCAACACGCCGCCGCCCGGCAGCGGCAACGGGGTCTCGCCGGTCCAGCGCACCTCGAACGCTGCCGGCAACGGCGGGTGCGCACGATCGGCGTGCAGCAGGTCGCGCCAGCGCTGCAGGCGGCAGCCGTGCCACTCGAAACAGGGCGTGCGGTCCGAGCTCGCGGCGAGGCCGGTCGCGTCGCACCACGCCACGCCCGCGGCCGGCAGCGGCGCGAGGCCGAGGCCAGCCACCCAGCGCCGCAGCACCCGCGCGCGCCGCGCCGCTGGCAGTCCGCGTAACGCCTCGACCCGCAGCACCTGCGGATCGAGGCTGCGCACCTGCGCCAGTGCGTCGGCATCGCCGCTGTCGAGCAGACCCACCGTGCCGGCCTGCAGCTCGGCCGCAGTCGCCAGCGCGGCGGCCGCATGCGGCCAGCGCGTGCGCAGCAGCGGCAGCACCTGGTGGCGCAGGAAGTTGCGATCGGCGTCGTCGCGGGCGTTGCTGGGATCCTCGACCCACGTCAGTGCGTGGCTGCGCGCATAGGCGAGCAGGGCCGCACGCGGCGTGTCGAGCAGCGGCCGCCACAGCTGGCCACGCGCGAGCGGCCGCTGGGCGCGCATCGCCGCGAGGCCGTCGGGACCGGACGCGCGCAGCGCCCGCAGCAGGAAGGTTTCCGCCTGGTCGTCGCGGTGGTGGGCGAGCGCCAGCAGTTCGCCGTCGCCGAGCGCCCCGGCGAACGCGGCATGGCGCGCAGCGCGTGCGGCACCTTCGAGGCCGAGACCGCTGGCGCGGTCGACCACGACCCGCACGACCGCGAGCGGCACGTCGAGCGCAGCGCAGAACCCGCGGCACTGCGCGGCCCAGGCATCGGCACCGGCCTGCAGGCCGTGATGCACGTGCACCGCGCGCAGCCCGCGCGCGCGGAGGTCGGGATCGCGTGCGAGCCGGTGCAGCAGCGCCGTCGAATCGAGGCCACCGCTGAAACCGACCAGCACCGCGCCGCCCTCGGGCGCGACAGGCAGCGGCAGATCGGGGAAGGCGGACGTCATCCGCGCATGGTGCCACGCACCGGATGCAGCGATCCGGCGGTGCGCTCGCCGCCGCCGCGCATGACGCCTACAGTCGCGGTTTACCTGCCGGAGCCCTGCGATGTCCCTGCTGTTCACCCCGCTGCGCCAGCGCAGTCTGACGTTCGCGAACCGGCTCGTGGTCTCGCCGATGTGCCAGTACTCCGCGCGCGACGGCATGCCCGACAGCTGGCATCTGGTGCACCTGGGCAGTCGCGCGGTCGGCGGTGCCGGCGTGGTGTTCACCGAAGCGGCGGCGGTGACGCCCGAAGGCCGTATCTCGCCCGAAGACACGGGCATCTGGAACGACGCGCAGGCCGCGGCGTGGGCGCCGATCGCGGCCTTCATCCGCGCACAGGGCGCGGTGCCGGCGATGCAGCTCGCCCACGCGGGCCGCAAGGCCAGCACGTTCGCGCCGTGGCGCGGGCAGGGCGCCGTGGCCGAAGCCGCGGGCGGCTGGCCCGTGGTCGGTCCGTCGACGCTCGCCTACGACGCGTCCTACCCGCAGCCGCAGGCGCTCGACGCGGACGGCATCGCGTCGCTGGTGTCGGCCTTCCGCGATGCCGCGCTGCGCGCGCTGCAGGCCGGCTTCGAACTGGTCGAGATCCACGCCGCGCACGGCTATCTGCTGCACCAGTTCCTGTCGCCGCTGTCGAACCTGCGCACCGATGGCTACGGCGGCGGTTTCGACGGCCGCGTGCGGCTGGTGCTCGAGGTCGTCGAGGCCGTCCGTGGCGTCTGGCCCGAGGCGTTGCCGTTGTGGCTGCGGCTCTCGGCGACCGACTGGGTCGACGGCGGCTGGACCGTCGAGGACTGCGTCTCCCTGTCGGCGCTGGCCGCGGCGCGCGGCGTCGACCTGGTCGACACCTCCAGCGGAGGGCTCTCGCGTGACCAGAAGATCACGCTGGGTCCCGGCTACCAGGTGCCGTTCGCCGCGCGCATCCGCCGCGAAGCCAAGGTGCCGACCGGCGCCGTCGGCCTGATCACGACGCCGGAGCAGGCCGAACGCATCCTCGCCGATGGCGAAGCGGACGTCGTACTGCTGGCGCGCGAACTGCTGCGTGATCCCTATTTTCCGCGCCGCGCGGCGGCGGTGCTGGGCGCGGACCTGCCCACGCCTGCGCAGTACCTGCGGGCTTGGTGAGCAGGGAGGGGAGTTTCATGGACGCGGGCGCGAGACGAACTGGCCCAGCGGGTGGCCGGGTCGTCACCGGCAAGGAGGCGGCTGCATCAGGCGCGCCGTTTCAGCGCGAGGACAGCGCCGATTCGCTCCTGGCGGCGTCGACCCATTCGCGTTGCTCGCGCCGGTAGTAAGCGGGTGCGAGTTCGGCCCGGCGCAGGGTCTCGGCGAACAGCGCGTTGGCCTCGTCCAGCTTGCCGTTCCGCTTGAGCAACTGGGCGTAGCGCACCCTCGCTTCCTCGCCCGGATAGCCCTGTACCAGCGCCTCGTATTCCTCGACGGAGGCATCGAAGTCGCCACTGGCCTCGACCGCGCGTGCGTACAGCAGGTGACCGGCGTGGGAACGGAACTCCGGATTGGCCGCGATCAATGTGTCGAGAGTCTCGCGCGCCGCTGCAGGTTCTCCGCGATGGAACTGCACCTGCGCCAGTCCGAGCATCAACACCGGATCGGTCGCGTACAGGCCGCGCAGCGATTCCCGATACAGCGCTTCAGCGGCGGCGTAGTCGCCATCGGCCAGCTTGCGTTCCGCGAGCCGCCGGCGGTTGTCGAGGGTGTCGGCGATCTCGAGACTGCGGTCGGCCGCGCGCGTATGCCGGCCAGGATCGATCCGATCGCGCACGCGCGTGACCACTCGATTCGCCCCCCGACTGTGGCGGAGATCCGGTAACACCGCGGCGAGCAGGTAGACCAGCACGCCGATGTAGGAACCGATCAGCAAGATGAACACCCAGTACAGCGGCCGGCCGGTGCGGACCACATGCACGGCACAGCCGATCTGCAGCAGGATGGACAGCAGCAGAACAGGACCCATCGAGACTTCCTCCGTTACGCGGCCTCGTAGGCGCCGTAGCTGCGCAGCCGCTGGTAGCGGCGTTCCAGCAGGGCCGGGATCGGCAGCTGTTCCAGCGCATCGAGTTCGTTGAGCAGCACGGCCTTGAGCCGGGTCGCCGTCTGGTGCGGGTTGCGATGGGCGCCGCCGATCGGTTCGCGCACCACCTTGTCGATCAGGCCCAGCCCGTGCAGGCGCTTGGCGGTGAGGCCGAGCTGCTCGGCGGCGTCGCGCGCCTTGCCGGCGTCCTTCCACAGGATCGACGCGCAACCCTCGGGCGAGATCACCGAGTAGGTGCTGTATTCGAGCATCAGGGTACGGTCGCCGACGCCGATCGCCAGCGCGCCGCCCGAGCCGCCTTCGCCGATCACGGTGCAGATGATCGGGGTCTTCAGCTCGGCCATTTCCAGCAGGTTGCGGGCGATGGCTTCGGACTGGCCGCGTTCTTCCGCACCGATGCCCGGATACGCGCCGGGTGTGTCGATGAAGGTCAGCAGCGGCAGCTTGAAGCGCTCGGCCATCTTCATCAGGCGCAGCGCCTTGCGGTAGCCCTCGGGGCGCGGCATGCCGAAGTTGCGGCGCACCTTGGTCTTGGTGTCGCGGCCCTTCTGGTGGCCGATGATGACCACGCTGCGGCCGTTGATGCGGCCGAGGCCGCCGACGATCGCGGCGTCGTCGGAATAGGCGCGGTCACCGGCCAGCTCCTCGAACTCGTCGCAGAACACCTTGATGTAGTCCTGGGTGTAGGGACGCTGCGGGTGGCGCGCCAGCTGCGAGACCTGCCACGGCGTGAGGTCGCGGAAGATGTGCGCGGTGCGCTTGCGCAGCTTGTCGCGCAGCGTGGCGAGTTCGGCGTCGATGTTGACCGCCGGGCCGTCGCTGGCCTGGCGCAGTTCCTGGATCTTCGCTTCGAGATCGGCGATGGGCTGTTCGAAGTCGAGGTAATTGGGATTCATGCGGGGTGGGACCATCCGGATGGGAGCGGGCCTGCGGGCGACGCCGGCCTGCCTGCGCTGCGCGCGGCGGGCCGGGCCCGGGGGCCGGGAGGGCGACAGTCTAGCCGACGACGTCGGAGAGACCCGTACGTGGGCGTTTGGAACGCAGATCGGCGCACGTTGCCCGATCTTGCGCGGCGCGGCGCGGCGGCCTCAACTGGCCCAAGGCTTGGACATGTCGAGCCGCGCGACGCGTACGCCCGGTTGCGCGCGCAGGCTGCCGGGCAGGTCGGCGTCGGCGCGGATCGACTGGCTGCCGTTGACGTCGAGCGTGCCGGCGGTGCCGTCGAGCAGCAGATCCAGCCGTAACGGCGTCGGGCCGGGGCGGTGCTGCGCCAGCAGCCGCTCGACCCGGTCCAGCGTGCCGGGAACGCGCAGGTCCAGCCGCAGCGACAGGCGGCGCGCGTGCTGCGGGCAGACGGCGTGGAAATCCCAGCAGCGTTTGACCCGCAGCGCGAAGCCGCCGCTGAACTCGTCTTCGCGCAGGCCGCCCTCGACGATCAGGATCCGGTCGCGGGTCAGCAGGTGCGCGTATTCGGCCGAAGCATCGGCGAAGAACCCGCATTCGAGCCGGCCGCGGCCGTCCTCCAGCAGCACGAAGGCCTGCGAATCGCCGCGCTTGCGCATGGAACCGACCTGGCCGGCGACGATGACCTGGGTTTCCGGACGCCAGCTGTTGCCGCCGCCCTTCTGGTCGCGCGCCGCCCACAGGCTGTCGAGCTGACCCAGATCGGTCCCGACCAGCGCCTGCAACTCCGCGCGGTAGGGATCGAGCGGATGGCCACTGAGGTAGTGGCCCAGCGTGTCGCGCTCGCCGTCGAGGATCTGCTTCAGCGGCCAGTCGTCGCATTCGGGCAGGTCGATGTGCAGGTCGTCCTGGCCGTTGCTGCTGCCGAACATGTCCATCATGCCGGCGTCGCGGTTCTTGGCCAGCTGGTCGGTCGCCTTCAGCGCCTCGGGCAGCTGCAGCATCAGCGACGCGCGGTTGCGGCCCAGCGCATCGAGCGCGCCGGCGTGGATCAGCGCTTCGAGCGTGCGTTTGTTCATGCGCGTCGAATCGACCCGGCGGCAGAAATCCAGCAGATCGGTGTAGACACCGCCCTGCAGCCGCGCCTCGCCGATGCTCTCGCAGGCGCCGCGGCCCACGCCCTTCACCGCGCCCAGGCCGTAGCGGATGGTCGTCGGATCGATCGCCTCGAACATGTAGGCCGACGCGTTGACGTCCGGCGGCAGCACCGTGATGCCCTGGGCGCGCGCCTCGTCGAGGAAGCCGGTGACCTTGTCGGTGTTGTCCATGTCCGAGGACAGCACCGCGGCCATGAACTCGGCCGGGTAGTGCACCTTCAGCCACGCGGTCTGGTAGGCGACCAGCGCGTAGGCGGCCGAGTGCGACTTGTTGAAGCCGTACTCGGCGAATTTCTCCATCAGGTCGAAGATCGACGTGGCGACCCGGGGATCGACGCCGTTGGTCGCGGCGCCGGCCTCGAACTTGGCGCGCTCCTTGGCCATCTCCTCGGCCTTCTTCTTGCCCATCGCGCGGCGCAGCAGGTCGGCGCCGCCCAGCGAATAGCCGGCCAGGACCTGGGCGATCTGCATCACCTGTTCCTGGTAGACGATGACGCCGTAGGTCGGCGACAGCACCGGTTCCAGCGACGGATGCGGATAGCTGACGTCCGTGCGGCCGTGCTTGCGGTCGACCCATTCCTTGTCCATCCCCGAACCCAGCGGGCCGGGCCGGAACAGCGCGGCGAGCGCGATGATGTCCTCGAAGGTATCGGGCTGGGCGCGCTTGAGCAGCTCGCGCATGCCGCGCGATTCGAACTGGAACACCGCGACGGTGTCGCCGCGCGCGAACAGCTTGTAGCTCTCGACGTCGTCGAGCGGCAGCGCGGCGATGTCGAGCGGATCCTCGCCGGCCGCCGCGCGGCGCGCGTTGATCGCCTTGACCGCCCAGTCGATGATCGTGAGCGTGCGCAGGCCGAGGAAGTCGAACTTCACCAGGCCGATGGTTTCGACGTCGTCCTTGTCGAACTGGGTGACCGGATTGCGGCCTCGGCCGTCCTCGTCGTGTTCGGCGAACAGCGGGCAGAAGTCGCTGAGCGGCGACGGCGCGATGACCACGCCGCCGGCGTGCTTGCCGGCGTTGCGGGTCAGGTCCTCGAGCTGCAGGGCGAGATCGAGCAGGTCGCGGACGTCGTCCTCGTCGTTGTAGCGCGCGATGAGTTCGTCCGAGCGCCAGGCATCGTCGCTGCGGGACTTCTCGGTGCGGCCCAGCGCGTCGTCGAGGCCGATGCCGAGCGTCATCGGCACCAGCTTGGCGACGCTGTCGACGAAGCCGTAGGGATAGCCGAGCACGCGACCCGAATCGCGCACGACCGCCTTCGCGGCCATCGTGCCGTAGGTGATGATCTGGCTGACGCGGTCGCGGCCGTACTTCGCGGCGACGTAGTCGATGACCTCGTCGCGCCGGTCCATGCAGAAGTCGATGTCGAAGTCGGGCATCGACACGCGTTCGGGATTGAGGAAGCGCTCGAACAGCAGGTCGTAGGGCAGCGGATCGATGTCGGTGATCTTCAGCGCCCAGGCGACCAGCGAGCCGGCGCCGGAACCGCGGCCCGGACCGACCGGGATGTCGTGTTCCTTGGCCCACTTGATGAAGTCCGAGACGATGAGGAAGTAGCCCGGGAACCCCATCTTGGTGATGACGTCGAGCTCGATGTCCAGACGCTCGACGTAGCTCTCGCGGGTGTGCCCGGGTGCCAGCGGGTACTTCGCCAGCCGCTCCTCGAGGCCCTCGTGCGACTGCGCGCGGATCCAGGTGTCGAGCGTGTGCTCGGTCGGGACCGGATAGGCGGGCAGGTAGTAGGTGCCCAGCCGCAGTTCGAGGTTGCAGCGCTGCGCCAGGGCGAGCGTGTTGTCGACCGCGTCGGGCACGTCGCTGAAGAGCGCGGCCATCTCGTCGCCGGACTTCAGGTACTGCTCGCGCGTGTACAGATGCGGGCGGCGCGGATCGTCGAGCACGCGCCCGGTCGAGATGCACACACGCGCCTCGTGGGCATCGAAGCCTTCGGCATCGAGGAAGCGCACGTCGTTGCCGGCGACGACCGGCAGGCTGTGGTCGGCCGCGACCTGCAGCGCGAGCGCGTTGTGCACGGCCTCGTCGTCGAAGCCGCAGCGCGACAGCGCCAGGAACAGACGGTCGTCGAACACCGTGCGCCAGTCGGCGAACCACTGCCGGGCGAGATCGTCGCGACCGCCGGCCAGCAGCTTCGCCGCAGGCCCGTGGCGACCGGCGATCGCGAACAGGCCGGCGTTCGCTTCGCGCAGCCACGATGGCCGCACGACGACGCCGTCCGTGCGATGGCCTTCCATCCAGGCGCGGGTCAACAGGCGCGACAGCGACAGGTAGCCGTCGTGGTCGCGGCACAGCAGGGTCAGCGTCGTCGCCGGTTCGTCGCCCTCGGCCAGCGAAATGTCCGCACCCATCACCGGCTTGATGCCGGCGCCTTCGGCCGCCCTGTAGAACTTCACCAGCGAGAACAGGTTGTTGCGGTCGGTCACCGCGACCGACGGCTGCCCGAGCGCCGCGCAGCGTTTGACCAGCGCCTTGATCCGGATCGTCGAGTCGGAGAGCGAGTACTCGCTGTGGGTCTGGAGATGGACGAAACGGGCGGACATTGCGGGCTGCGGAGACCTGTCGTCGGAGATCGGGGGTCCGCGGATGGCGCGGGAGCGCCCGGACATGCGACGCGGGCGGGCCGAGGCCGCCTGTTCGGTCGAGGCCGCGGCCCGGCAGATCAGGTTAGGGCCGGCAGGCGACCCGGACAAGGCTTGACAGCGGGCCCGCGCGCACGCGGCCGCACCGGTTCAGCGCGACGCTGCGTTCTGCCACGCCGGGACGTCATCGAAGGTGGTCGCCGATGCAGGGCCGACCTGGCGCCGTTCACCTGCCGCGGCAGGCCGGACGGGGCATCGAACGGGTGCCGCCCACCCGCGGCGATGCGCCTGGACCAGCGCGATGCCCGGTGACCCGCCATGGGGTTCGCGGCGGATCGCGGACGCGCAGGCATCACCCGGATGTCGACGTGCGGGGTACACGCAGGCACCCGCGGAGACGGTCACGCCGGTTCGGCGTGCGGCATCGTCTGCGGATCCGCGAACAGATCGGCGGTCGTCGGACGCGAAGGCGGCGGCGCCGATCCGGGCAGCAGACGCGACACCGGCGCGAAACTCCGCCGGTGCTGCGCGCAGGGACCGTGGGCCAGCAGCGCGGCCAGGTGCGTCGGCGCGGAGTACCCCTTGTGGCGGTCGAAGCCGTACGCCGGGAACTGCGCATGCAGCGCGACCATAGAGCGGTCGCGCGCGACCTTGGCGAGGATCGAGGCCGCCATGATCGCCTGCTCGATCGCATCGCCGCCGACGATCGCGCGGGCGGGGCAGGGCAGGCCGCGCGGCAGGCGGTTGCCGTCGATCAGCACGCGCTCGGCCGCGGGCGCCAGCGCCTGCACCGCGCGCGCCATGCCGACCATCGTCGCCTGGAAGATGTTGATGCGATCGATCTCGTCGACCTCGACGAATTCCACGCGCCAGGCCAGCGCACGCTCGACGATCTGCGGATACAGCGCCTCGCGGCGTTTTTCGGTCAGCTTCTTCGAATCGTCCAGACCGTCGATCGGGCGCTTCGGATGCAGGATCACCGCCGCGACCACGACCGGCCCGGCCAGCGGGCCACGCCCGGCTTCGTCGACACCGGCGGTGCGCAGGCGGCGGGTCACGGCGAATGCGCCGTTGCGGCAGGCGCGGGCAGGGCCGGCATCGCCAGACGCGCGACCGCGTCGGCCGCGGTCGCCGAGGCACCCTGGCGCAGCTGCAGGTGCAGTTCGCGATAGACCGGCTGCAGCGCCTCGGCCGCGGCCGGATCGCGGAACCAGTGCAGCACCGCGGCCGAGAGATGCGCGGGCGTGCAGTCTTCCTGCATGAACTCCGGTGCGATCGTGCGCCCGGCCAGCACGTTGGGCAGCGAGAACCGATCGACCTTCATCAGTTTGAAGAGCCGCACGAGGAAGGCGGTGCTCGGGGCGATGCGGTAGCCGACGACCATCGGCCGCTTGGCCAGCAAGGCTTCCAGCGTCGCGGTGCCCGAGGCCAGCAGCACGACATCGCTGGCGACCATCGCGAGGCGGGCCTGGCCGTCGAGCACCCGCACATCCAGCGAGGCGAAGCGCGGCTGCGCGCGCAGCGCGTCGATCGCGGCGCGGCAGCCGGCATTCGCGGCGGGCACGACGATCAGCAGACCGGGCAACGCCTCGGCGACGCGCGCGGCCGCGTCCAGGAACACCTCGCCGAGTCGCGCGATCTCGCCCAGCCGCGAGCCCGGCAGGACGGCCAGCACCCTGGCCTCGGGCGCGAGGCCGAGCGCGTCGCGCGCCGCCGCGCGATCGGGCTCGAGCGCCAGCATTTCCGCCAGCGGATGGCCGACGAAGCGCGCATCGACGCCATGCCTCGCATAGATCGGCGGTTCCATCGGGAACAGGCACAGCACCAGATCCGCGCTGCGGCCGATCTTCGCCGCACGGCCCTGCCGCCAGGCCCAGATCGACGGGCTGACGTAATGCACGGTGCGGATGCCGTGACGCTTGAGCGAGCGCTCTAGGCCGAGATTGAAATCGGGTGCATCGATGCCGATGAACACGTCCGGACGCCAGTCGAGCAGGCGCGCGCGCAGGCGGCCGCGCAAGGTCAGCAGCCGCGGCAGATGGCGCAGCACTTCCGACAGCCCCATGACCGCGAGCTCGGAGGCGTCGTGCCAGGTGGTCATGCCGGCGGCGCGCATCGCATCGCCGCCGACACCGGCGAACGTCGCCTGCGGATGGCGCATGCGCAGCTGCTCGATCAGTCCGGCGCCGAGCAGATCGCCGGACGCTTCGCCGGCGACGAGCGCAATGCGCAGCGGCGCGCCGGGCGAGCCGTCGTGCAGCGATGGGACAGGGGCGGGCGCGGACATGGACACGACGTCATTGTGCGGCATCGACGGATCGCCGTGCCGCGCGAGCGGTCAACGCAGCAGCGGACGATCGCCTGCGTCGATGAAGTCGAGGAAGCTGCGCACGTCGTCGCTGTCGGCGGCCAGTTCGGCGAGTCGCACGCGGGCGTCGGCCAGCGTATCGCCGGACACGTACACCGCGCGGTAGGCGCGCTTGATCGCCGCCGTGCGCGCGCTGTCGAAGCCGCGCCGCTTCAGTCCCTCGGCATTGATGCCGCGCGGCCGGCCGTAGCCGTCCTGCGCGACCATGACGAACGGCGGCACGTCGCCGTTGACGAAGGCGCCCATGCCGATGAACGCATGCGCGCCGATCCGGCAGAACTGGTGGATGCCGACGAAGCCGCTGAGGATGACGTGGTCGCCGACGGTGACGTGGCCGGCCAGCGTGGCGTTGTTCGAGAACACGCAGCGGTTGCCGACGACGCAATCGTGGGCGACGTGCGTATACGCGAGGAACCAGTTGTCGTCGCCGACGCGGGTGATGCCGCCGCCGTCGCCGGTGCCGCGGTTGATCGTGACGAACTCGCGGATCGTGTTGCGGTCGCCGATGACGAGCTCCGCGCGTTCACCCGCGAACTTCTTGTCCTGTGGCTCGCCGCCGATCGCGGCGTGGCCGTGGATGTGGTTGTCGCGTCCGATGCGCGTCGGTCCGTGCACGCTGCAGTGCGGCCCGATGACGGTGCCCGCGCCGATCTCGACGTCCGCGCCGATGATCGTGAACGCGCCGATGCGCACGCCGTCGCCGAGCACGGCGCCGGGGTCGACGACCGCCGTGGCGTGGATCGCTGGCGTCAGCGCCGCGTCGCCCATGTCAGCGCTTCACTTCCGCGCAGAGGATCTCCGCGCAGGCCGCCTGCTCGCCGTCGACGCGCGCGACGCCGCTGTACATCGTCATGTTGCGGATCTCGCGCTTGATCGTGACCTCGAGCTCCAGGCGGTCGCCGGGTACGACCATCCGCGAGAACTTCGCGGCGTCGACCTTGACCAGGTAGGACAGGTTGCCTTCGCAGTTCTTGCCCTTGGTCAGGTGGGTCAGGATGCCGCCGGCCTGCGCCAGCGCCTCGATGACCAGCACGCCGGGCATGACCGGGCGATCGGGGAAGTGGCCTTCGAAGAACTGTTCGTTGGCCGACACGTTCTTGTAGCAGAGCACGCGCTTGCCCGGCTCGCACTCCATCACGCGGTCGATCAGCAGGAACGGATAACGGTGGGGCAGCAGCTTGCGGACGCCGGTGATGTCGATCGGCAGCGTGAACTCGGAACTCATGACTCCCCCTTGTCGCGCGCGGTGATCCGGCGCGCGAGTGAATCGAGCTGGCGGATCCGCACGGCATTCTTGCGCCATTCCCGGGTGGGCTGCGCGGGAATGCCGGCCGAATACTCGCCGGGCTCGGTGATGGATGCCGACACCATCGTCATCGCGTGGACGACGACGTTGTCGCAGATGTCGAGATGGCCGGCGACGCCGACCTTGCCCGCGAGCAGGCAGTAGCGGCCGATCCGGGTGCTGCCGGCGATGCCGACGCAACCGGCGATCGCGGTGTGCGCGCCGCTGCGGACGTTGTGGCCGATCTGGATCAGGTTGTCGAGGCGGACGCCTTCCTCGAGTGTGGTGTCCTCGAGCGCGCCGCGGTCGATCGTCGTGTTCGCGCCGATGTCGCAATCGTCACCCACCACGACGCCACCGAGCTGCGGCACGTTGATCCAGTGCGGGGTGCCGCCCGGCGGACGGTCCATCGCGAGACCGAAGCCTTCCGATCCGAGGACGGCACCGGGATGGATCGTCACCCGACGGCCCAGGCGCACGCGCGTGACCACGGTGACGCGGGCGATCAGACGTCGCCACCGTCCCCGCTCGCCGCTCCCCCCCCGACGCGGACGCCGGCCCCGATCGTCGTCCCCGCGCCGATGCAGACCTGCGGCCCGATCGAGGCGGTCGGATCGACGGTCGCGCCCGGATCGACCACGGCCGTCGGATGCACGCCGGCCGGCGCGGCGCGGACCGGTTCGAACAGCGCTGCGATCTTGGCGTAGGCGACATAGGGGTCGCGCGCGATCAGCGCGGTCCCGGCGAAGCCCTCGGCGTCCGCATCGCGCAGGATGACGATCCCGGCAGTCGTTCCGGCCAGCTGCGAGCGGTAGCGCGGATTCGACAGGAAGGCGAGCTGCGTGGGGCCGGCCTTCGCGAGCGTGCCGACGCCGTCGACGGCCTGCGCGCCATCTCCCCGCAGCGTCAGGTCGAAACGCTCGGCGAGCGCGGCGGCGGTCTGCGGAGAACGGGGGGGCTCAGCCATCGTGCGGACCTCGGATGCCCCGGTCAGAACGCGCCGCCGAACGTGAACTGCAGGCGCTCGACCTCGTCGCCTTCGCGGATCAGATCGCCCGAGCCACCGCGCACTTCGTCCTGCTTGCGCAGCGGATAGGCGTAGCTGATCGAGATCGGGCCGACCGGCGCGCGCCACATCAGCGCGATACCCGCCGACGCACGCAGCTCCTTCGCATCCCAGGAATCGACGTCCGCGTAGACGTTGCCGAAGTCGACGAACGCGGAGATGCGCGCGGCGGGCGACTTGATCAGCTGCGGGAAGAACATCTCGATCGAGCCGATGGTCTTGACCGCGCCGCCGACCGGCTGCAGGAAGGTGCTGCCGAGCGCCGCTTCGCGCGGGCCCAGGGTGTTGTCGCGGAAACCGCGCACCGAGCGCGCGCCGCCGGCGTAGAAGTTCTCGTAGAACGGCAGGCCGTTCGCGGTGAGCGTGCGGATGTAGTCGTCCGAGCCGGTCTCGCAGGGATCGCTCGGCGGCGGCGGCGGGGGCGGTGCCGGCGGATTCGGATTGGCAGTCGTGGGCGGCGTCGGCGGCGTCGGCGCGGTGTAGCAGACGTTACGCACGATGTCGCTGCCGTAGCTGTCGCCGTAGCCGATCTCGGCGCGGGTGTTGAGGATCAGTGCGCGGCTGATCGGCCAGTACTTCGAGATCTCGTAGTTGAGCTTGTAGTACTCGGCGGTCGAGCCGGGCAGCGTCGTCTCCAGCGAGACGCGCTGCATCATGCCGCGGGTCGGCTGCAGGAAATCGTTGCGGGTATCGCGCGCCCAGGCCAGCTCGCTGCGCCAGGCGTGGAAGGTGCGCGTGCCGAACGCGTCGACGTAGTCGACGATCGATTCCGGCGAGCTGCCGCGGAAGGTGAAGATCTGGTTGCGGTCGATGCCCAGCAGCAGCGAGATCGAGTCGTTCTCGGTCAGCGGGATGCCGAGGATCGTCTGCGCCGCAGCACTGGTCGACGAGTACTGCGCGGTGTTGAACTCGGAGTTGTCGAACTCGCGCCACCACAGGTTGTAGCCCAGCGACATGCCGCCGTCGGTGAAGTACGGATTCATGAAGGAGAACGAGTAGCGCTGCAGATAGACGTTGCGCTGCGCTTCGACCGAGACGCGGTTACCGCTGCCGAGGAAGTTGTTCTGCGACAGCTGCACGGAGGTCGTCAGGCCTGCCAGCTGCGAGTAGCCGAGGCCGAAGGTAAAGCTGCCCGACGTCGTCTCGGTGACGCTGAAGACCACGTCGACCTGGTCGTTGGTACCCGCGACCGGCTGGGTCTCGACGTTGACGCTGCCCGACTCGAAGTAGCCCAGGCGCTGCAGGCGGACCTTGGAGCGGTCGACCGCGGCCTGCGAGTACCACGCGTTCTCGAACTGGCGCATCTCGCGGCGCATCACCTCGTCGGAGGTGCGCGTGTTGCCCTTGAACTGGACGCGGCGCACGTTGACGCGCGGACCGGGCACGACCTGCATGTTGATCGCGACGGTGCGGTTCTCGCGGTCGACTTCCGGCACCGGATTGACCTGCGCGAACGCGTAGCCGATGTTGCCGAGCGTCGCGGTGATCGCGTCCGAACTCAGCTCCAGCAGCGCGCGCGAGAACACCTGGTCCTTCTGGATGAAGACGCGGCTCTCGATCTCTTCCTTGGGCAGCACCGTGTTAGATCTCGCCTTCGGTAATGCCGGCGGTGATGTACATGTCGGCCTTGTCGGGACTGATCGCGACCTGGATGTTGTCCTCGCTGAAATCGATGTAGCCGCGGTCGAGGTAGAAGTTGTGCAGCTTCTCGCGGTCGCCTTCGAGCTTCTCGCGCGCGTACTGGTCGTCGCGGCGGTACCAGCTGAGCCAGTTCGACTCGCCCGATTCCCAGTTGTCGGTCAGCGTGTCGAGGTCGTAGGTCTCGTTGCCGATGATGTTGATGTGGCGGATCTTCGCGGCGTCGCCTTCCTCGACGTTGATGGCGATGTCGACGCGGTTGCGGTCCAGGCGCGAGACCGTCGGCGTGATGTTGACGTTGTACTTGCCGCGGTTGTTGTACTGGCGCACCAGTTCCTGCGTCACGCGGTCGAGCGCGAGGCGGTCGAAGGTCTCGCCTTCCGACAGGCCGATGTCGTTCAGACCCTTGGTCAAGTCTTCGGTCTTGATGTCCTTGTTGCCGGTCAGCGTCAGGCGGTTGATCGCCGGGCGTTCGGTGACGTTGAACACCAGGATGTCGCCCTGGCGACCGACCTGCACGTCTTCGAAGAAGCCGGTGCGGTACAGCGCGCGCACGGCGTTGGTGAGCTGGGTCTGGTCGACGGCGTCGCCGCGCTCGATCGGCAGATAGGTGAACACCGTGCCGGCGCCGATGCGCTGCAGGCCATCGACGCGGATGTCGCTGACGGTGAAGCTGCTGGCGCTCGGCGGCGCCAGTGGCGGCAGCGTGGTGCCGGTCGCGGGCGCCGTCGTGGTCGCGGGTGCGGACTCCGTCGTCTGGGCCCAGGCTGGCGTGGCGATGGCCGCGGCAAGGGCGAGGGCAAGCAGGCGGCGGTCGGGCATTCGCGTCATCATCGGATCCGGGTAGGGGAGGTTGTCCGTCGCGGTGTCGCATGCGGCGGACGGTCGAGCGGTTGTCACGGCAGGGATGGCGTCAGCGCACCAGTTGCAGGATGTCGTTGTAGAACGCCAGGCCCATCAGGCTGGCCAGCAGCACCAGGCCGACATACTGCCCGGCCACCATCACGCGCTCGCTGACGGGGCTGCCCTTGAGCAACTCGATAAGGTAATACAACAGGTGTCCGCCATCCAAGAGCGGGATCGGCAGCAGGTTCAGGATCGCCAGGCTCAGCGACAGCAGCGCGAGGATCGTCAGATACCAGGCCGCGCCCTGCTGGGCGTAGGTATTCGCGGCGCGGGCGATGGTGATCGGACCCGATACCGTGTTCTCGAGCGCGAGCCGGCCGCTGAACGCCCGCCCTACCATGCCCACCAGCTGGCCGGTCAGATGACCGACCTCGCGGAACGCGACCGGCACCGCCGCAAGCGGACCGTAGCGCTGCATCGCATCCTTCTCCGGTAGCGGCAGCTCGCGCGGCGGCGCGACACCGAACGCCCAGTACTGGCCGCCGTCCGGATGGTCGAGGCGACCCGGGGTGATCTCCAGCGCCAGCCGGTCCCCGTCGCGCAGCACCTCGACCATCGCCGGCCCGCCGCGTGCGCCGAGCGTCTGCACCAGCGGTCCGATGTCCTCGAACCAGCGCACCGGCGCGCCGTCGATCGCGGTGATGCGGTCGTTCTCCGCCAGCACACCCCAGGCGGCTGAATCGGGCGTGACCTCGCCGATCACCGGCGGCAGCAGGAAATGCCGCGGCAGCAGGCCGATCGTCTGGGCGATGCGGCGCTGGTCGAACAACACGGGCAGCGTCGACAGCGGCAATGTGCGCTCGACCTCCCGGCCCTCGGCATCGACGACCTGCAGCGCGACATCGGCGTGATCGAGCGCGGCCGGCATCAGGGCCAGCTGGACCTCGGTCCAGGTCGGCGTGGCACGGTCGCCGACCGCTTCGATGCTGTCGCCGCTGCGCAGGCCCGCGGTCTCGGCGATGCCGGTGACCTGGCCGATCACCGGCGCGAAATCGGGGCGCCCGACGACGAACATCGCCCACAGCAGCACAACGCAGAGGATCAGGTTGGCGATCGGCCCGGCCGCGACGATCACGATCCGCTTCCACACCGACGCGCGGTTGAAGGCCTGCGACGCGTCTTCGGGTGCGACGGTGCCTTCGCGCTCGTCGAGCATCTTCACGTAGCCGCCGAGCGGAATCATCGCGATCTGGTAAACGGTGCCGTCGCGGCCACGGCGCGACCACAGCGCCCGCCCGAAGCCGACCGAGAAGCGCAGCACCTTGACTCCGCAGCGGCGCGCGACCCAGTAGTGGCCGAACTCGTGGAACGTGACCAGCACGCCCAGGCTGACGATCAGCCACCACACCGAGCCGAGGAATTCAGACATGTCGCGTGCTCAATGGACGGTGGCCGTGTCGAGGGCCGTACCCGCGACTCGCCGGGCGCGCGCGTCGGCATCGCGCAGCACGTCCAGCGAATCCGCAGGCGCGGCGGGGAGCGCGGCGAGTGTGTGCTCGACCAGCGCGGGAATGGACAGGAAGCGCAGTCGCCCCTGAAGAAACGCTGAAACCGCGACTTCGTTGGCCGCGTTCAGCAGCGCGGGCGCCGTGCCGCCGGCCTCGAGCGCTGCGCGCGCCAGGGCGAGGCACGGGAACGCGGCGAGATCCGGCGGCTCGAAATCGAGCCGTCCGTGCTGCAGCAGGTCCAGCCCGCCGACGCCCGAGGCGATCCGCTGCGGATCGCCCAGACCGACCGCGAGCGCGGTGCGCATGTCAGGCAGGCCCAGCTGGGCGAGCGTGGAGCCGTCGATGAACTCGACCAGGGAGTGCACCAGGCTCTGCGGATGCACCAGCACGTCGAGGCGCGAGGACGGCATGGCGAACAGATGATGCGCCTCGATCAGCTCCAGGCCCTTGTTCATCAGGGCCGGGGTGACGTCGGCCAGCGATGCCCGCGTGCGACCACGGAACGGGCCGCCCGACGCGGGCAGGACGATGCGCCGCACGCCGCTGCAATCGCCGCCGGGCGGCAGGCACTGGTGGATCGCGTTGTGCTCGCTGTCGATCGGCACGATGGCCGCGCCGGCCTCGCGCGCGGCCTGCATCATCAGCGCTCCGGCCAGCACCAGCGATTCCTTGTTCGCCAGCAGCACGCGCTTGCCGCTGCGCACCGCGGCCAGGGTCGAATCGAGGCCGGCGGCGCCGACGATCGCGGCGATAACGGTGTCGCAGGCATCGCCCGCAGCCAGCACGTCGAGTGCGTCGGCGCCGGCGTGCGCTTCGGTGGCGAGCCCGGCCGCGCGCAGGCCGTCGCGCAACGCGGCGGCGAGGGCCGGATCGGCGATGACCGCGTGATCGGGCGTATGCCGCGCGCACAGCGCAACGAGGGCGTCGACGTTGCTGCCGGCTGCGAGCACGCTGGCGCGCAGCCGCCCGGGGTGCCGGGCGATCACATCGAGCGCGGAGGTGCCGATCGAACCGGTGGCGCCGTAGACCGCGACCCGGCGGATCATCGCGCGCTCCCGTCGATCGCAGCGACGCGTGCCGCTGCAGCGCAGGACACGGTCGCAGGGCGCTCCGGGGCGGGCCTCTCGATCACGTGATGCAATGCGGACACCGGACGCATCGGCACCTCAAAAGCCGAGCCAGATCTGGCCGAACGCGAACACCGGCAGCGCGGCGAGCACGCTGTCGATGCGGTCGAGCACGCCGCCGTGGCCGGGAATCAGGGTGCCGGAATCCTTGGCGCCGACGTGGCGCTTGAGCAGGCTTTCGAACAGGTCGCCGACGACCGATGCGAAGACCGTCAGCAACGCGACCAGGGCCACCAGCGGCAGCTGCGCCAGGGTGGCGCCGGCCAGCGGCGCCGCCGCGACCGCGACGAGCACGCCGGCGAGCGCGCCGCCGATGAAGCCTTCGACGGTCTTGTTCGGGCTGATCCGCGGCGCCAGCTTGCGCTTGCCGAACCTGCGGCCGGCGAAATAGGCGCCGGTGTCGGTCGCCCAGACGATCGCCAGCGCCAGCAGCAGCCAGCGGTTGCCGTTCGAACCGCCCTCGTTGGCGTGGATCACGCACAGCGCGCACCAGGCGGGAATCACCGCCAGCGTGCCGGCCGCGAGCTTGAACACCCGCGCCTTGGTGTCGTGATCGGACGCGAAGTCGTAATGGCGCAGCCACAGCGCGGCCAGCAGCCACCAACCGACGCCGACCATCACCAGGATTTTCAGCAAAATCAGCGACCCGCCGCCGGTCGCCGACGCCCACACCACCGCCACCATCAGCAGCAGGTTGGTCAGCAGCAGCAGCGTGCGCGACAGCGTGTCCTCGATATCGGTCAGCCGCAGCCATTCCCACAGCGCGGCGAGGAACAAGATCGCCGAGACCGCGGCCATCCACGGCGTGTTGAGCAGCAGCACCGCGGCAATGGCGACGGGCGCCATCAGCAGCGCCGCGAGGATCCGGGTACTCGTCATCGGGCATTCGTCCGGGTGAGGGAGGGCGACGCGCCCTCGGCGATCTGGTCGCCGGTCAGGCCGAAGCGGCGCTCGCGCGACGCGTAGGCCTGCAGCGCCCGGTCGAGTTCGGCGGCGTCGAGCTCCGGCCACAGGGTCTCGGTGAACCACAGTTCGGTGTACGCCAGCTGCCACAGCAGGAAATTGCTGATCCGCAGGTCGCCGCCGGTGCGCACGAACAGGTCCGGCGCCGGCAGGTCCGACAGCGCCAGATGCGGCGCCATCGCGGCCTCGTCGATGTCCTCGGGCCGCAGGCGGCCGGCCGCGACTTCGCCGGCCAGCGTGCGGGCCGCGTGGGCGATGTCCTGGCGGCCGCCGTAGCTCGCGGCCACTGCCAGCACCAGGCGATCGTTGCCGGCCGTGTGGGCTTCGGCAGCGGCCATGCGGGCGCGGATCGCGTCGCTGAAGCGCTCACGCTCGCCGATGAAGCGCAGTCGCACGCCGCGGCGGTGCAGTTCGTCCACCTCGCGGTCCAGCGCGCCCATGAACAGCTTCATCAGCGCACCGACTTCTTCGTCGGGCCGGCCCCAGTTCTCGCTGGAGAACGCGAACAGCGTCAGCACCTCGATGCCGCGTTCGAGGCAGAAATCGATGCACAGATTGACCGTGCGCGCGCCGGCGCGGTGGCCGATGACGCGCGGGCGGCGACGACGCGCGGCCCAGCGCCCGTTGCCGTCCATGATGACGGCGAGGTGGCGCGGGACCGGTTGCAGCGGACTGGACATGGCGACGACGGCCGGGACCGTCAGACCGCCATCAGTTCCTGTTCCTTGCCCTTGACGACCTCGTCGACGTCCTTGATCGCCTTGTCGGTCAGTTTCTGGATCTCGTCCTCGCTGCGGCGCTCGTCGTCCTCGGAGATCGCCTTTTCCTTCAGCAGCTCCTTGACCTGCTGGTTGGCATCGCGGCGGATGTTGCGGATCGCGACCTTGGTGTCCTCGCCTTCGGCGTGCACGACCTTCGACAGTTCCTTGCGGCGTTCTTCGGTCAGCGCCGGCAGGTTCAGGCGGATCGTCGTGCCGGCGGTGTTCGGGGTCAGGCCGAGGTCGGAGCCGAGGATCGCCTTCTCGACGGCGGCGACCATCGGCTTCTCCCACGGCGTGATCGTCAGCGAGCGGGCATCGGACACCGCGATGCTGGCGACCTGGCTCAGCGGCATGTCCGAGCCGTAGTAGTTGACCTTCAGATGCTCGACCAGCGCCGTCGATGCGCGGCCGGTGCGCACCTTGATCAAGGTGTGCTTCAGCGCCTCGATGCTCTTGGCCATGCGCGTCTGGGTGTCTTTCTTGATGTCGTTGAGCATTGTTCGGGCCCGGTCCGTGTGCGGAATCGCACGATTATATAAGCAAGCGGCCTGCGCACCGGGCCGGCGGGTCGGCGCGACGCGATGCCGCCGCTGCACTGCCGGCCGGCAGACGCACCGAGACACGTGCTGCACCGCCGCAGAGCGTCGCGCGGCCGCCGCGTTTGCGGATCACGCCGGGTGCCGGCGCAGGCAGACCGGGCCGGCGAGCGGTGCGGGCCACAGCTGCACCAGATAGCGGTCGTCGCCGGCGAGCCCGTCGTCCGACAGCGTGTCCAGTCCCGAGGCGCACAACCGGACACGGTAATCTCCGGACGGCAGTGCGATCCGCGCGGCGTCGGGCAGATAGTCGGTGCAGCCGGCGACGACCAGCCGACCGCTGGCGACGTGCAGCGACGCTTCCGCCACGTGCGCGTGATCGGACGCAGGCGGGCCGGGATCGGCCGCCAGGACGTCGACCACGACAGGCACGGTCGTGTTGCGGGCCGTGCCGATGCCGACGAGGCCGGGCGCGGCGGTGATCATGCGGGCCACGGCCGCGTCGTCCCAGCACGCGGCCAGGTCGCCGTCGGCGCCATCGTCGCGCAGCAGGATCTGGAAATAGTCGGCGAACAGCGCGAACTCGTACCGCATGTCGCTCGTGCGCGCGCCGCGCTCAGCCGTTGCTGCGGCCCTGCACCAGGGTGCCGATCGCCTCGCCGCGCAGGATGCGCAGCAGCACGCCGGGCTGGCTCATGTCGAAGATGCGCAGCGGCAGGTCCGAATCGCGGGCGAGCGCGAACGCGGCGGTGTCCATGACCTCGAGGCCCTGGCTCAGCACCTCGTCGTAGGTCAGCGTGTCGTAGCGCTTCGCCGTCGGCACCTTCTTCGGATCGGCGTCGTAGACCCCGTCGACCTTGGTCGCCTTCAGCAGCAGGTCGGCGCCGATCTCGATGCCGCGCAGCGCGGCGCCCGAGTCGGTGGTGAAGAACGGGCTGCCGACACCGGCGGCGAAGATCGCGATGCGGCCCTTCTCCAGGTGCCGGATCGCACGCCGGCGGATGTAGTCCTCGCAGACGTCGTTGATCTTGATCGCGCTCATCACGCGGGCGCGCGCGCCGCGCTTCTCCAGCGCGTCCTGCATGGCGAGCGCATTGATGACGGTCGCCAGCATGCCCATCTGGTCGCCGGTGACGCGGTCCATGCCGGCCGCCGCCAGGCCCGCGCCGCGGAAGATGTTGCCGCCGCCGATGACCACGCCGACTTCGGCGCCCGCCTGCTGGGCCTCGATGACTTCGTCGGCGAGCCGGCCGATGACCTTCGGATCGATGCCGTAATCCTCGTCGCCCATCAGGGCCTCGCCGGACAGCTTCAACAGGACACGGCGGTAGGCGAGGGGCGACGACATGGCGGAACTCCGGGAAAGGCGGCGTGCGGATTCTAGTGGATCTGCGCGCCAGCCGGGCGGGCCCGATGCCGCCGCGCACACGCTCCGGTCATGCCGCGGATGGTGGGATGAGGGCCTGCGGACGTCGCGACGTGGTCGCGCGCCTGTGCCCGCCTTGCCGAATGCCGCACATTGCCGTGCCGGTTGCGGTGTCGTGCCAGGCCGTTCCGCGTCTTCCAGAGGATCCACCCGATGTCCGCCCGCAAGACCACGCCGCGCCCGCGCGCGCGCAAGCCCGACACCGCCACCCACGACCGCGCCCGGTTCGTGCAGGTCCGCGGCGCGCGCGAGCACAACCTCAAGAACGTCGACGTCGACCTGCCGCGTGACGCGCTGGTGGTGTTCGCCGGCGTGTCGGGATCGGGCAAGTCGTCGCTGGCGTTCGGCACGCTGTTCGCCGAGGCGCAACGGCGGTATCTGGAATCGGTGGCGCCCTATGCCCGGCGCCTGATCCAGCAGGCCGGCGTGCCGGACGTCGACGCGATCGAGGGCCTGCCGCCCGCGGTCGCACTGCAGCAGCAGCGCGGCGCGACCAGCACGCGTTCGTCGGTCGGCAGCGTGACCACGCTGTCGAGCCTGCTGCGCATGCTGTATTCGCGCGCCGGCACCTATCCGCCGAAGCAGCCGATGCTCTACGCCGAGGATTTCTCGCCGAACACGCCGCAGGGCGCATGTCCGGAGTGCCACGGGCTCGGTCACGTCTACGCGATCACCGAGGCCTCGATGGTGCCGGATCCGTCGCTGACGATCCGCGAGCGTGCGATCGCCGCGTGGCCGCCGGCCTGGCACGGACAGAACCTGCGCGACATCCTGGTCACGCTGGGCCACGACGTCGACACGCCCTGGCGCGAACTGCCGAAGAAGACCCGCGACTGGATCCTGTTCACCGAGGAACAGCCGGTGGTGCCGGTCTATCCCGGTTTCACGCCGGCGGAAACGCGCACCGCGCTGCGGCGCAAGACCGAACCGGCGTACATGGGCACGTTCATGGGCGCGCGCCGCTACGTGCGGCATACCTTCGCGACGACCCAGAGCGCGCAGATGAAGAAGCGCGTGTCGAAGTTCATGCTCGGCAGCCCGTGTCCGACCTGCGACGGCAAGCGGCTCAAGCGCGAGGCGCTGGCGGTGACGTTCGCCGGGCTCGATATCGGCGCGCTGTCGGCGTTGTCGCTCGATCGCATGGCCGAGGCACTGGCACCGGCGGCGGCGGGCGACTTCACCACGGCCGATGCGCGCCGGTCCCGGGTGTCGAAAGCGGCCGTGCGCAAGGCCGCCGATGCACGCGCCGCGCGTGGTGGCGCGTCGCATGCCGCGAGCAGCGACGTGCGGCGCACGCCCGACCTCTCGGAGGAAAAGCGCATCGTCGCGCAGCGTCTGGCCGCCGATGTGTGCGCGCGGATCGGCACGCTGCAGGCGCTCGGACTCGGCTATCTGCCGATGGACCGCGCCACGCCGACGCTGTCGCCGGGCGAGCTGCAACGGCTGCGGCTTGCGACCCAGATCCGCTCCAATCTGTTCGGCGTCGTCTACGTGCTCGACGAGCCGTCGGCGGGCCTGCACCCGGCGGACGGCGAAGCGCTGTTCGACGCGCTCGACGACCTCAAGGCCGCCGGCAATTCGCTGTTCGTCGTCGAGCACGACCTCGGCATGATGCGGCGCGCCGACTGGCTGGTCGACGTGGGTCCGGGCGCCGGTGAGCGCGGCGGCGCGATCCTCTACAGCGGACCGCCGGACGGACTGGCGGGCATCGAGGCCTCGCAGACCGCGGCCTATCTGTTTCCCCGCGACGGGCGACCGGCGCCGCGGGCACCGCGGACGCCGACGATGTGGCTGCAGCTGCGCGGCATCCATCGCAACAATCTGCACGGGCTCGACGCCGACCTGCCGCTCGGCCTGCTGACCGCGGTCACCGGCGTGTCGGGCTCGGGCAAGTCCAGCCTCGTCAGCCAGGCGCTGGTGGAACTGGTCGGCGATCACCTCGGGCACGTGCCGCCGGCGGACGAATCCGGCGACGGCGAAGCGCCGGCGCTGCCGGTCGCGCGCACCGAAGGCAGGATCACGGGCGGGCTCGAGCACATCCGCAAGCTGGTGCAGGTCGACCAGAAACCGATCGGACGCACGCCGCGTTCGAACCTCGCGACCTATACCGGCCTGTTCGACCAGGTCCGCAAGCTGTTCGCCGCGACGAAGCTCGCGAGGGCACGCCGCTACGACGCGGGCCGCTTCTCGTTCAACGTCGCCAAGGGCCGTTGCGACACCTGCGAAGGCGAAGGCTTCGTCAGTGTGGAACTGCTGTTCATGCCCAGCGTCTACGCGCCGTGCCCGACCTGCCACGGCGCGCGCTACAACCCCAAGACGCTCGAGGTCACGTGGCAGGACCGCACCATCGCCGACGTGCTCGCGCTGAGCGTCGACGACGCCTGCAGTTTTTTCGCGGACGAGGCGGCGATCGTTAAACCGCTACGGCTGTTGCAGGCGATCGGTCTGGGCTATCTGCGGCTCGGTCAGCCGGCGACCGAACTGTCGGGCGGCGAGGCGCAGCGCATCAAGCTGGCGACGGAGCTGCAGCGTCCGCAACGCGGCGACGCGCTGTACGTGCTCGACGAACCGACGACCGGCCTGCATCCCGCCGACGTCGACCGCCTGATGGCGCAGCTGCAGGCGCTGGTGGACGCGGGCAACACGGTCGTCGTCGTCGAACACGAGATGCGCGTCGTCGCGCAGAGCGACTGGGTCGTCGACATCGGCCCCGGCGCGGGCGAGGCGGGGGGTCGCATCGTCGCGGCCGGGACGCCGGTGCACGTCGCCTCGGCCCCGGAGAGCCGCACCGCGCAGTATCTGCACGCTGCAATCGAAACCGGCTGATCGCGGGCGTCGGGCGCGACGGCCTCGCGATCCCGTCACTGCGGTCGGCGCACTGTCGCCGGCCCAGCTGTCGAGGTTCGCCGCGTGTCCGTGTCCGCTCCCGTTGTCTCCCTGCCGCCGATGGCCGCGCCCGCGGCGCTGGCGTCGTTCGCACGCGACTGGCGCGCGCGCTGTCCCGAGCTGCCGCGTCCCGGCGGCGGCGACACGTTGTCGCGCTGGCGCACGCTGGCGGCGATCGCGCGCGAGGACGTTTGCGGCGTCAAGGTGATGGAAGCGCACTACGATGCCCGCGCCATCCTCGACGAACTCGACCACGCGCCCGGGCCGATTGCCGATGCGCTGTACGCGGTCTGGGCCGCGGAGCCGCCGGATGCGCGGCTGACGTTCGCGCGCACTGGTGCGGGTGCGGGCCGCGTCGACGGCATCAAGGCCTGGTGTTCGGGCGCGGACCTGGTCGACGCCGCGCTGGTCACCGCGCACGACGGCGATCGCCGCGTGTTGGTGCAGGTCGTGCTCGACCAGCCCGGCATCACGCGTGTCGCAGGCGATTGGCAGGCGGTCGGCATGGCGCGCGTGGAAAGCGGGCGCCTGTCGTTCCAGGGCGCGGATGCGGTGCTGGTCGGCGCGCCCGGGGCCTATCTCGACCGCCCCGGCTTCTGGCATGGCGGCGGCGGGATCGCCGCGTGCTGGTACGGCGCGGCGACCGCGATCGCCGACACCCTGCGGCGCGCGCCGCGCGCGGCGAAGAATCCGCATGCGATGGCGCATCTGGGCGCGATCGACATGGTGCTGTCCGCCGCGGCCGCATTGCTGCGCGAGACCGCCGCGCAGGTCGACGCGGTGCCGCAGCGGACGCACGCCACCGCTGTCACCCGTGTGCGCAGCGTCGTGGAACGCACTGCGACCGAGGTCATCGATCGCGTCGGTCGCGCACTCGGACCCGGTCCGCTGTGCGAGGACGGCGCGCACGCGCGACGCTGCGCCGATCTGACGACGTTTCTGCGGCAGAGTCATGCCGAGCGCGACTGGGCCACGCTCGGTGATGCCGCGCGCGAGGAGGTCGACGCATGGTCGCTGTGATCGACGCGGCGGTGGCGGTCGGTCCACGCATCGAAGGCCTGGGCACGCCGGAATCCGCCTGGCAACGTTCGGCCTGGCTGGCGGCATTGCCGCTGCACGCGGCCGCGGACTGGATCGCCGGTTGCGAACGCCTGGTGGTGGTCGCGCCGCATCCGGACGACGAAGCGCTCGGCTGCGGCGGCGTGATCGCGACGGCCCGCAGGGCCGGCGTCGATGTCGTCGTGGTCTCGGTCACCGATGGCGAAGCCTGCTATCCCGATGCCGCGGTCTGGCCGGTCGCGCACCTGCGCGCCGTGCGTCGCCGCGAACTCGAAGCGGCGATGGCCTGCCTCGGCGTGCCTGCCGGCGCGATCGTCACGCTCGACTTCGGCGACGGCGCTGTCGCCGCACGCGAGGCCGCGCTGGTCGATGCGCTGCGGCGCCTGCTGCGCGAAGGCGACCGCGTGCTGACCACGTGGCGTGGCGATGCGCATCCCGATCACGAAGCGACCGCACGCGCGGTCGAGCGGGCGGTCGCGTTGACCGGGGCGCGCGGCCTGCAGTTCCCGGTATGGGCCTGGCACTGGATGTCGCCCGACGCGGCCGCGTCGCCGCTGCCGGGTGCGCTCCGTTGCCGCCTCGACGCGGATGCGCAGCAGGCGAAGGCGCGCGCGCTGGCCTGCTTCGCCTCGCAGCTCGCATCCGAAGATCCCGCGTTCCCCGCGCCGATCCTGCCGGTCCACGTGCTGGCGCGGTTCGGTCGCGACTTCGAAGTGCTGCTGCCATGAGCGCGTCGACGCCCGCGCAATACTTCGATGCGATCTACGCCGACGACGATCCGTTCGGCTATCGCGAACGCTGGTACGAGGCGCGCAAGCGCAGCCTGCTGCTCGCCAGCCTGCCGGCGGCGCGTTTCGCCGCTGCGTGGGAGATCGGGTGCTCGAACGGGGAACTGACCGCGGCGCTCGCACCGCGTTGCGACCGCCTGCTCGCGACCGACCTCAACGCACGCGCGGTCGCGCTGGCCGCGGCGCGGACGCAGGACCAGGCGCATGTCCGCACGCAGCAGGCGCAACATCCCGACGACTGGCCCGAGGGGCGGTTCGATCTCATCGTCTTCAGCGAGGTCGGCTATTACCTGGATGTCGCAACGCTGACGCGCATGGCGTTGCGCCTGCGCGCGAGTCTGCGCGACGACGGCGTGCTCGTGGCCTGCCACTGGCTGCCGCCATTCCGCGAGGCGCCGCAGTCGGGGCGCGAGGTGCATCGGCTGTTGCGGCGCGTGCTCGGCCTGCCGCGCCTGTTCGCCTACACCGATGGCGACCTCCGGCTCGAAGGCTGGGGCGGGCAGGGCGTGTCGGTGGCCGCGCAGGCGGGCCTGCGATGATCGGCGTCGTCATTCCCGCGCACAACGAAGAAGCCGCGATCGCCGCGTGCCTGACCTCGGTGCAGATCGCCGCCGCCTGCGACGCGCTGCGCGGCGAGGCGGTGGAGATCGTCGTCGTGCTCGACCGGTGCAGCGACGGCACCGCGGCGATCGTCGCCGCGCACGGCCTGGTCGCGATCGTGCTCGGCGAGGGCAATGTCGGACGCGCCCGCGCCGCCGGCGCCGACCGGGCGATCGAGCGCGGTGCGCGCTGGGTCGCCTGCACCGATGCCGATTCGCTGGTGCCGCCCGACTGGCTGTCGGCGCAGCTCGCCTATGGCGCCGATGCGTTCTGCGGCATCGTCACCGTGCGTGACTGGCGCGATCACGATCCGCGCGTGCGCGACGTCTATCTGTCGACCGAATGCGATCGCGACGAACACCCGCACGTGCACGGCGCCAACCTGGGCATGAGCGCGGCGATGTACCGGCGTTGTGGCGGTTTCCAGCCGCTGGCCGCGCACGAGGATGTCGCCGTCGTCGCCTCGCTGGTGGCGGCTGGCGCGTGCATCGCGCGCAAGGCGACGCCCGTCGTCGTCACCAGCGCCCGCCGGGTCGCGCGCGCGCGCGGCGGCTTCGCCGATTACCTGCTCGCGCTCGAGGCCCGCACCCTGGCGCGCGCGGCGCGCGGCGGGAGCGTGCTGGCGTCCGGATTCGACGGCGCGCTGCAGCCCTGCTTCGGCGAGGCCGGTCACCGCTGATCGTCTGCGTCGCGCGCGGCGCGCGACGGCGGGTGCGTCGACCCGGATCGATTCTACGGCGCCGATGGCTTGTCGGCTCGACGGCGCGCCGCTTGGACCGGCATTTCATCGCCTGGGGCGACGTCGCGCCGATGGATCGCCTGCATCGTACGAGCGCTGGGGGATGCGTCCACGGCACGCGGCAACGCGCACCGCGAGAACCCGTGGCGCCCGCTGGCGTCACGGGGACCGGCCCAGGTGCCGCTGGCCGTGACCGTCGCCACCCACACAACAGAACGCCGCCTCGCGGCGGCGTTCTGCATCACGCGACCCGAAACGGATCAGGCCAGCATGCGGATCATCTTTTCGCGATCCCACTGGCGGGTCTTGGCCGCGGCGATGAAGGCCTTGGCGTCACCGGCGTCGAGCACGCCGGCATCCTTGGCAATGCCGCCCGCCTTGAGCACGGCCTGCGCGCCGGCGTCCGCGGCGATCGCCTTCAGGTGGCCGAAGGCGTCGCGGACCCAGTCGACCGCGGCCGCTTCCTTCGACAGCTGCTTGCCGCCGGCCTCGGACAGCACCACCGCAACCGCGTCGAACAGCACCGACGGCGTCCCGGCCAGCTGGCCGTCCGCCGGCAGCTTCTTGCCGTTGGCCAATGTCGCGCCGCCGAGCTTCGGCGCGACGATCTTGACCATCGCGCCGGCCGCTTCGGCGGCCTTGCGCAGCGCCTGCACCGTGGCGCCGTCGGAGCCGTCATGCACCAGGATGCCGACGCAACGGCCTTCGAGCGTGTCCTTCATCCGGTCGACGATGCGCAGGGCAGGCGACAGGGCCAGATCCTGCGGGGCCACGCGTGCCTCCGGGGCAGGCGGCACGGTCTCCAGCCCGAGACCGTCGGCGACGCGCTGCGCCAGCGACGGGTCCACGTGCTGCAGATGGCCGACGATAGCCTCGCGCACGTGCGGCGTCTCGACCTTCGACAGCTCGAAGACCAGCGCCGACGCGATGTGCGCCTGCTCGATCGCGGACTGACTGCGGAAGAACATGCGCGCCTGCGAGTAGTGATCGGCGAAGCTCTCCGCGCGCACGCGGCCCTTGGCGCCATCGTCGGCGGGCGTGGTATGGCTGCGGAAGCCGGCCGGCGTTTCGCGTGGCGCGTCGCCCTGCAGCGAACTCGGCTCGTACGCGACGCGGCCCTTGGGCACGTTCATCTGCATGTGGCCGTCGCGCTGGTTGTTCGCGAACGGGCACTTCGGCGCATTGATCGGAATCTGGTGGAAGTTCGGGCCACCGAGGCGCGACAGCTGGGTGTCGAGATACGAGAACAGGCGGCCCTGCAGAAGCGGATCGTTGCTGAAGTCGATGCCCGGCACGACGTGCGACGGGCAGTACGCGACCTGCTCGGTCTCGGCGAAGAAATTGTCCGGCCAGCGGTCGAGCACCATGCGCCCGACGATCGTCAGCGGCACCAGTTCCTCGGGGATCAGCTTGGTCGAATCGAGATGGTCGAACGGAAATTTGTCGGCCTCGTCCTGCGTAAACAGCTGCACGCCGAGTTCCCACTCCGGAAACGCGCCCGCCTGGATCGACTCGAACAGGTCGCGGCGATGGAAATCGTTGTCGGCATGCTGCAGCTTCAGCGCCTCGTCCCACACGGTCGACTGGATGCCCAGCTTCGGCCGCCAGTGGAACTTCACGAAGGTACTGTCGCCGGCCTCGTTGATCAGCCGGAAGCTGTGCACGCCGAAGCCTTCGATCGTGCGCAGCGAGCGCGGGATCGTGCGGTCGCTCATCGCCCACATGATCATATGCATCGACTCGGGCGTCAGCGAGATGAAGTCCCAGAACGTGTCGTGCGCGCTGGCGGCCTGCGGGAAGCCGCGGTCGGGCTCCATCTTCACCGCGTGGATGACGTCGGGGAACTTGATCGCATCCTGGATGAAGAACACCGGGATGTTGTTGCCGACCAAGTCCCAGTTGCCTTCCTTGGTGTAGAACTTGACCGAGAAGCCGCGCACATCGCGCGGCGTGTCGACCGAGCCCGAACCGCCGGCGACCGTCGAGAAACGCGTGAACAGCGGCGTCTTCTCGCCGACCTCGGTCAGGATCCTGGCGCGCGTGTACTGCGACAGCGACTTGGTCAGCTCGAAATAGCCGTGCGCAGCCGAGCCGCGGGCATGGACGATGCGCTCGGGAATGCGCTCGTGATCGAAGTGGGTGATCTTCTCGCGGAGTATGAAGTCCTCGAGCAGGGTCGGGCCCCGCTCCGTCGCGCGCAGCGAATTCTGGTTGTCGGAAATCGGCACGCCGTGGTTCGTCGTCAACGCCGGATGGTCGCCACCGGCGGACTGATGGAGTTCGTCGCCGTTGCCACGTGTGACCTCGGCCACGCCGGACGCACCGGTGGAACGAGCGGGAGCGCCGGGCTTGGCCGGGCGGGCAGTCTTGTTAGCCATGAATGGGGTCCTGGGAGAAAGCGGGCGGTGCTGCGGAGGAACCTCGCAGCGGCTGGCGGCGTCGATCTTGTGGGCGGCACCGTGACGGGCCTGTGCGCTGCACGTATTCAGCGCAGTATTCCAGGCGTGGTTCGGTTCGAACCACGCAAGCACAGAGGTTCTGTCGGTAGGGATGGGTGCACGTGCAGAACGGCAGGTCGCATCGCGTCGACCCGGAGACCGTGGTGCTGCGGTACGCAAGCGCGCCGGGCTGCGCGAATGCGAATTCCGCATCGCCCGGCAAGGGATTCGGCGTGTCGGGCCCGCAGGGCAGTGCCGCGATCGCCGGGATCAGGGCTTCGCGTCACCCGGCTTGCGCGTCGCCTCCGACGGCACCTCGCGGATGCGCGTCTTGCCTGCGGTCAGCGCCGGATCGTTGCCTTCCGCGTATGCGTTGTTGTCGTGCGCGTACCGGTCGCCCTTCGATGACTTGCGATCGTTGACGGCGACATGGTCGGCCTGTTCGGGCTGATCGGGATTGGTGGCGGATTCGGGCTTGTCGGTGGCGGCCATGACGGTTCCTTGCAGGGTGGCGATGGGGACCTGTCGGGCGTCCTCGAGAGTCGCCCACGCTAGACCTGGCGATGTCAACGCGATGCAGCGAGGCACGCGTGGGCGCACCGCACGGCTCACACGCACGGGAGGCGTGGAATCAAGCGGTTTCGTCACGCCATCGTGATATCCCCGACAGGTGTTGCGGGACGTATGCGGGGTGGCTATCGTCGGGGTCTGCTGGCTAAGGATGGTTCACTTGCAAGCAACGCCACGACGGCACCGGTTGGGCTCTTCACGCGTGGTACGTAACGCGGGCGTCTGCCTTGGACTGGTGATCACGATCGTCCTCGGCGTCCTGGTGCTGCAGGATCGCAATGCGCGCATCGATGCCGCGCGTCGTCAGAGCCTGGCGCTCGCGACCGGCATCGACCGCCTCGTGCATTATGAAATGCGCAACCTCGAGCGTGCGCTGGCCGGGATCGCGCGCAACACCGGCGACGCGACGTTGGACCCGATGATGCACGCGCGCCGCGACGCGGCGGTCTCGGACCTCCTGTCCCGGCAGGAGGAAATCCAGGCGGTCGAGTGGTTCGATGCACAGGGCGGTGCCCGCGGTGGGCGGCAGGACGATGCCACGCTGCCGACCTGGGCCGGCCGTGGCACGAATGCGCAGGCCGGTCTGTCGATCGGACCGCTGCAACGACGCGGCGACCTCTGGACGCTGCCGGTCGCGCTCCCGACGCCGCGGGGCTGGCTGGTCGCCCGGCTCGGCACCGCGGAATTCCAGCGCATGATCGATCGCCTCGACACGGGACGCGACGGCAGCGCGGCGATCCTCGCGCGCGACGGCACGATCGTGGCGCACGACCGCCGTGCCGGTGCCCATGTCGGCAAGCGGATCGCATTGCCGGCGACGGGGGAGTGGGCAGACGGCATCGCAGGCCGCGATGCGGTCAGCCAGCTGGACGGCGTCGAACGCGCGATGCGCTTCAGCGCGACCAGCGGTTATCCCTTCGTCGTCGGCGCGGGCATCGGGCTGAGCGAAGCGCTGTCGGCCTGGCGCTGGTATGCCGCGGCGGGCGGTTCGCTGGTGCTGCTCTACTGGCTGTCGCTGCTGTATCTCGTGCGCCGGCTGCGCGCCAACGAACGTGCGCGCGAAACCATGCTCGAGCAGATCGAGACGCAGTCGGAGTGGTTGCAGCAGGCGCAGCGCGCGACGAAGACCGGTGTCTGGCGTGTCGAGGCGGGCACGTCGACGGTCCGGGTCTCCAGCGAGATGGCCGCGCTGTTCGGTCTCGAACCGGGCGATGGCCTGGTCCCCATCGACGACTTCTTCGACCGCATCCACGTCGACGACCGGGAGCGGATCCGGTCGAGCTTCGCGCACTCGCAGATGGATGGCGCGCCGTTCGAGGAGGATTACAGGATCGTGCCCTCCGATGGCAGCGTCCGCTGGGTGGAAGGGCGCGGCGCGACCGTCCGCGACCGGCGCGGCACGCCGGCGATGACCGGCACCGTGAACGACGTCAGTGCGCTGCATGCGGCGCAGCTGCAGCTGGAACGCGCCGAACTGCAGTTCCGGCACCTGTTCGAGCGCAACCCCCTGCCGTTCTGGGTCGTCGACATCGCGACGCGCCGCTTCCTCGCCGCCAACGACGCGGCGATCGACAGCTACGGCTATCGGCGCGAGGAGCTGCTGGCGATGCGCGATACCGATCTGCTGGCGCCGTCGGTCGCCGAGCAGGAAAGCGCGGAGTTCGACCTGCGCACGGGCATCGTGCGGCACGTCGCGCGCGACGGCCGCGAGATCGAAGTGCGCATCCAGGCGCGCGACATCGACTTCGCCGATCGTCCCGCGCGACTGGTGCTGGCCGAGGACATCGGCGAACGGCTGACCTACGAGCGCGACCTGGCGTGGCGCGCGAACCACGATTCGACCACGGGCCTGCTGACGGTGCCGGCGTTGATCCTGCGCCTCGACACCAGTTGCGACGCCGGCGCCGCGCCGGGATTCGCAGTGGCCTACGTGCGCCTGCGCGACCTGGAGCTCGTGGCGCCGACGCTGGGCCAGCGCGCCGCCGAGAAGCTGCTGCGCGAAGCGGCCGCGCGCTTCGCCCGCATCGGCGCGCAGTTCGGCTGGGTCGCCTATGCGCCGGCGGAGTCCTTCGTCGTCGTGGCGCTCGATCCCGCGCATCGCGACGAGATGGTCGCGGCGCTGGTGGCGGCGATCGACGCGCCGATCGAACTCGAAGGTGGTCTGCAGTCGCTGGAAGCCTGGATCGGGCTCGCGTCGGCGCCCTGCGAAGCGGGCGGCGCGGAGAAGGTCGTCGGCCATGCCGCGCTCGCGGCGCTGAAGGCCCGTCGCGACAATCTGCCGCTGCTGGCCTACGACGCGACGATGGCGGCCGTCGCCGCGGACCGTCTGGCGCTGCTGCGGCGCGTGCGACGCGCGGTGGAGCTGTCGGAGTTCGAGCTGTTCTTCCAGCCGATCCGGCAGGTGCCGGGCGGCAAGCCGACCGCGCTCGAAGCGCTGCTGCGCTGGCGCCAGCCCGACGGCAGCTTCGTGCCACCCCTGCAGTTCATCCCGCTGTGCGAAGAGTCGGGCCTGATCGTGCCGATCGGCGCTTGGGTGCTCGAGCAGGCGGCGCGGGCGCACCAGCGGCTGGCGGCGGCGGGGCACGGCGACGTCGCGATCGCGGTCAACGTGTCGGCGGTGCAGTTCGATGCGGGCACGACGGCGGACGTGCTGCGGCGCCTGCAGCGCGACTACGCGCTGCCGGAGAACGCACTGCACTTGGAGCTGACCGAAAGCGTGGTGCTGCGCAATCCCGACGCCGCGCGCGCGCAGATGCGGAGGCTGCGCGAGCAGGGCGTGTGCCTGTCGATCGACGATTTCGGCACCGGCTTCTCGAGCATGGCCTACCTGCGCGACCTGCCGCTCGATCACCTCAAGATCGACCGGGCCTTCGTGCACGACGTCGACCGCGACGCCCGCAATGCCTCCATCTGCCGGGCGCTGATCGCGCTGGGACACGGGCTGGGTCTGCGGGTGATCGCCGAGGGCGTCGAGCGCGACGGTCAGCTGGCGTGGCTGCATGCGAACGCCTGCGACCAGGCGCAGGGGTATCACCTGGGCCGGCCGGCGCCGCTCGACGAAGCCCTGGCGGCGTTGCTCACCTGAGCGCGTCAGCCGTTGTCGCGTGGAGCGCCCTGCGCGTCCGGTTCTGACGGATGACCTGCTGCGCCCCGCCGTCTCGAAGCGGCGGTCGCCCGCGTAGAGGCTCGCCGGAATGGCGGCGCAGGCTGGCGCCGCCCGGGCGGTGTGGCGTCAGAAGCGGCTGACGATGGACAGCGCGTCGACCGGCCGGCCGAGATGGAAGCCCTGCAGCGAGGTGCATCCGAGTTCGGTCAGCAGGTTCTGCTGCGCCTCGGTCTCGACGCCTTCGGCGATCACCGACAGGTTCAGCGTGCGGCCCAGCGCGATGATCGACGAGACGATCGCAGCGTCCTCGCTGTCGCGTTCTAGGCCCTGGATGAAGGCGCGGTCGATCTTCAGCTCGCTGGCCGGCAGGCGCTTGAGATACAGCAGGCTGGAATAGCCGGTGCCGAAATCGTCGATCGAGATCTGCACGCCCAGGTCGGACAGCCGCTTGAGGATCGCGAGGCTGGATTCCGGGTCGTGCATCGCCGTCGACTCGGTGATCTCCAGCACCAGCGACGACGGCGGCATGCCGTGGCGTTCGAGCGCGCTGGTGATCTTGCCGAACAGGCCGGGCGAGCGGAACTGGGTCGCCGACAGGTTCACCGACACCGACGGCACCGTGCGGCCGTCCGCGCGCCACGCCATCAGCTGGCGGCAGGCCTCGTCGATGACCCAGCGGCCCATCTCCAGGATCAGCCCGGTCTTCTCGGCGAGTGGAATGAAGCGGTCGGGCATCACCAGGCCGCGTTCGGGATGGTGCCAGCGCAGCAGCGCCTCGACGCCGATCAGCGGGCCGGACGGCGCGCGCATCTTCGGCTGGTAGTGCAGCGACAGCTGGTCCAGCGCGACCGCGCGGCGCAGGTCCTGGATCAGCGCCAGCTGTTCGTGCGCACCGTGGTTCATCGACGGCTCGAAGAAGCAGTAGCCGTTGCGGCCCTGGCCCTTGGCCGAGTACATCGCCGCATCCGCATTGGCCATCAGCTCGCGCGCGCTGTCGCCGTCCGCGCCGAAGATCGCGATGCCGACGCTCGCGGTGACGTGCAATTCGCCGCGCTCCAGCGATACCGGGCGGGCGACCTGGCCGATGAGCTTCTCGGCCAGCGTCGCGGCGTCGTCGGGTTCCTGGATGTCGGCGAGCACCACGAATTCGTCGCCGCCGAGGCGGGCCAGCGTGTCGCCGGCGCGGATCGCGGCGCGCAGGTTGTCGGCCACCTGCAGCAGCAGCCGGTCGCCGACCGGATGGCCGTAGACGTCGTTGACCGCCTTGAAGCCGTCGAGATCGACGAATAGCAGGGCGAACGGCGTACCGCTGCGCGACGACCGGTGCACCGCGTTCGCCAGCCGGTCCTCGAGCAGCAGCCGGTTCGGCAGCTTGGTCAGGTTGTCGTGCAGCGCGAGATAGGTCAGTTCCTGGTTCGCCTTCTTCAGCGAATCGCCGAGCAGGGTCGTGCGCTCCTGCAGGCGGCGGTCGAAGATCGAAGTCACGACGGCGAGCCCGAGGATCGCGAACGTGGTGGTGCCGACGAGGCTGCCCAGCCATTGCGGCGAGATGCCGCCGCTGAGCGCGGCGCCGCAGATGCTGCCGTCGGGGAACCGGGCCGCCGCCATGCCGGTGTAGTGCATGCCGACGATCGCCAGGCCCATGACGAGAGCGGCGGCGAGCCGGAACCGGCGGTTGCGCACGCCTTCGGCCCGCAGCGCGAAACCGATGTACAGCGCGGCGCCGGCCGCGGCCACCGCGATCACGATCGAGAGGACGAACCACCACGGGTCGTAGTCGATGCCGGGCTGCATCTGCATCGCGGCCATGCCGACGTAATGCATGAACGCGATGCCGGTTCCGAGGATCAGCGCGCCGAGCACGAGCCGGCGCAACGGCAGCGTGGCGCTGGAGACGACCCACAGCGCATACGCCGAGCTGCAGACCGCGATCACCAGCGAGTACAGGGTGATCGCGAGGTCGTAGCCCTGCGGGATCGGCAGTTCGAACGCGAGCATGCCGATGAAGTGCATCGACCAGATGCCGAACCCCATCGCCACCGCGCCACCGGTCAGCCAGCCACGCGCCGCCGCGCCGCGGCTGGCGTTGATGCGCCCGGCCATGTCGAGCGCGACGAACGACGCCACGGCCGCGACGACGAACGACAGGACGACGAGCAGGGAGTTGTAGGTGCCGACGAGCATGGGGACGCGCGGGAAACGACGGTCCCGTGCTCAAGCAAGTTGCATGCCACGGTTCAGCCGGACGGCCGCCGCGCCGGACGGGGGGTCCGCCTGAACGGAAGGCGCGGGGCCACCCCCGACGCGGCCCGCGCGCAAGCCGCATCGACGGTTTGTGACGTGCAGCGGCCCCCGGGCACGGGCCGGATCGCGCCGGTCAGGCGGGTCGCCGCGGTACCTTCCGGTCCGGCTGCAGGCCTGCGCCCCGGCGCAGCCGGCACCGGGGCGGCGTGGATCAGACGACGTCGGGTTCGCTGAAGGCTTCCGGCGCCTCTTCGGCCGAGCCGATCGGGATGCAGCTGCAGAACACGTTCTTGTCGCCGTGCACGTTGTCCACGCGCGCGACCGGGGGCCAGTACTTGGTGTGGCGCAGCGTCGCCAGCGGGAACGCGGCCAGTTCGCGCGGATACGCATGGCGCCACTCGGCGGCCGCGACCTGCATTGCGGTGTGCGGGGCGTGCTTGAGCGGGTTGTCCTCGCGGTCCAGGCGGCCGTCCTCGATGCTGCGGATCTCGCCGCGGATCTGGATCATCGCGTCGATGAAGCGGTCGAGTTCGTGCAGCGATTCGCTCTCGGTCGGCTCGACCATCAGCGTGCCGGCGACCGGGAAGCTCAGCGTCGGCGCGTGGAAGCCGAAGTCGATGAGCCGCTTGGCGACGTCCTCGGCGCTGATGCCGGTCGCGTCCTTGATCGGACGCAGGTCGAGGATGCACTCGTGCGCGACCAGGTCGTTGCGGCCGGTGTAGAGCGTCGGGAAATGCGGCGCGAGACGCGTCGCCACGTAGTTCGCGTTGAGCAGCGCCACCTGGGTGGCGCGGCGCAGGCCTTCGGCGCCCATCATGACGATGTACATCCAGCTGATCGGCAGGATGCTGGCCGAGCCGTGGGTCGCCGCCGACACCATGCCCACGTCGCCCTCACCGCCGAACGCGCGCGGCAGGAACGGCGCGAGATGCGACTTCACCGCGCACGGGCCGACGCCCGGGCCGCCGCCGCCGTGCGGGATGCAGAAGGTCTTGTGCAGGTTGAGGTGGCTGACGTCCGAGCCCCACTTGCCGGGCTTGGCGAGGCCGACCAGCGCGTTCATGTTGGCGCCGTCGGTGTACACCTGGCCGCCGTGCTGGTGGACGATGTCGCAGATCGCGACCACGTCCTCCTCGAACACGCCGTGCGTGGACGGGTAGGTGATCATGATCGCGGCCAGGCGGTCGGAGTGCTTCTCGGCCTTGGCGCGGATGTCGTCGAGGTCGACGTTGCCGTCCTTGTCGCAGCGGGTCACGACGACGGTCATGCCGACCATCTGCGCCGACGCCGGGTTGGTGCCGTGCGCGGATTCGGGGATCAGGCAGATGTCGCGATGGCCTTCGCCGCGCGAGCGGTGGTAGGCGCGGATCGCCAGCAGGCCCGCGAACTCGCCCTGCGCGCCGGAATTGGGCTGGAAGCTGATCGCGTCGTAGCCGGTGATCTCGACCAGCATCGCCTCCAGCCCGTCGATCAGGTCGACGTAACCCGCCGTCTGGTCGGCCGGTGCGAGCGGATGGATGTTGCCGAACTCGGGCCAGGTGACCGGAATCATCTCGGCGGTCGCGTTGAGCTTCATCGTGCACGAGCCCAGCGGGATCATCGTGCGATCCATCGCCAGGTCCTTGTCGGCCAGCGCGCGCATATAGCGCAGCAGCTCGTGCTCGCTGTGGTGGGTGTTGAACACCGGGTGCTGCAGGAACGGCGTATCGCGCAGCAGCGCCTGCGGCAGGGCGTCGGCGGTCGCGGCGTCCAGCGCGTCCACGTCGGTGATCGCTGCGCCGAAGAGGCCGGCCAGCGTGACGAGGTCGGCGCGGGTCGTGGTCTCGTCGACGCTGATGCCCAGCGACGCGCCGTCGATGACGCGCAGGTTCACGCCGGCCGCGCGCGCCTTCGCGTGCAGTGCATCGGCATCGATGCCGGTGACGTGCAGGGTGTCGAAGAAATCCGTGCCGACGGCGACGCCCGCCTCGCCGAGCGTGGCGGCGAGGAGCGCGGCGAGGCGATGCGTGCGGCGCGCGATGCGGGTCAGGCCGTCGGGCCCGTGGTAGACGGCGTACATCGACGCCATCACCGCCAGCAGCACCTGCGCGGTACAGATGTTGGACGTCGCCTTCTCGCGGCGGATGTGCTGTTCGCGGGTCTGCAGCGTCAGGCGGTAGGCCTGGTTGCCGGCCGCGTCGACCGACACGCCGATCAGGCGGCCGGGCATCGAGCGCTTGTAGGCGTCGCGGCAGGCCATGAAGCCGGCATGCGGGCCGCCGAACCCGAACGGCACGCCGAAGCGCTGCGAGTTGCCGACGACGATGTCCGCGCCCCACTGGCCCGGCGCCTGGATCAGGGTCAGCGCCAGCAGGTCGGTCGCGACCGCGACGATGCCGCCGCGCGCGTGCACCGCCTCGGCGACGGCCGCGTGGTCGTCGATGCGGCCGAAGGTGTTGGGGTACTGCAGCAGCACGCCGTAGCTGTCGGCGTCGATGGCGTCGGTCGCCGGGCCGATCCGCAGTTCGATGCCGAGCCCGTCGGCGCGCGTGCGCAGCACGTCGAGCGTCTGCGGATGCACGTCGTCGGCGACGAAGAACACGTTGGACTTCGACTTCGCCGAACGCTTGGCCAGCGTCATCGCTTCGGCCGCCGCGGTGCCTTCGTCGAGCAGCGAGGCGTTGGCGATGTCCATGCCGGTCAGGTCGGTGACCATGGTCTGGAAGTTGATCAGCGCTTCCATGCGGCCCTGCGAGATTTCCGCCTGGTAGGGCGTGTAGGCCGTGTACCAGGCCGGGTTCTCGAGAATGTTGCGCAGGATGACGTTCGGCGTGTGGGTGCCGTAGTAGCCCTGGCCGATGAAGCTGCGCAGCACGGTGTTCTTGTCGGCGACGGCGCGGATCTTGGCCAGCGCCTCGACCTCGGTGATCGCGTCGGGCAGAGCCAGCGCGTCGCCGGAGCGGATGTTGCCCGGCACGATGGCCGCGGTCATCGCGTCGAGCGAGTCGTGTCCGACGACGCGCAGCATCTGCGCGATCTCGTCCTCGTTCGGCCCGATGTGGCGGTCGACGAACGCCGAGTGGTGTTCGAGTGCGGTCAGCGAAGCGCGGGTCTGGGACATGGCGGGCATCCGGATAGGGGGAGACGCGAAGGTCGGAAGCCCCGGTCCGGCGACGCGGCGGCGCATGCCGACCGTTGCCGGAAGACCGCGGTCTTCCTCGCGCCCCTCTGTCCTTTTGCCTGAGAGTTTGGAAGCCACGAACGCTGCTGCGTCGCCGGACTTCGTGCCCCTTCGGCGCCTGCGTGCCGATGATCCGGCCGCCGGTCTCTCCAGAGTGTGTGGCCCGCAGCGGTGTTGGGCCTGAGCGATTCCGGGCGGTTGCGCCTACGGCAGCGGGTCGCCCCGCTTCTCCCACTGCGAACCCGCGCAGTATACCGGCCGTGCCGGCGGAGCACGCACGCCGGGCTGCTGTCGTGGGAGAGGGCGCTCTATCATGACCGGCTGCCGGAGCCGGGCACGCCGGCCCGGCGCGGAACGGACACATCCGGCCTACCGGTTCCGTCCCGGTAAGTCGTCACCCAACAGGATCCGTGCCATGCCCCCATCGACTCCGCCGCCGCTTCGGCCTGCCGTGCAGCCCGCGGCTCCGGACGCGCGCCAGCAAACCCAGGCGGCCGGGCGGGGGAGCGACGCGTCACTGGTGCTTCGGCTGCTCGGCACGCTGCATCGCGAGCCCGTGCTGTTCCTGTCGCTCGGGTATGCGCTGGTCTCGGTCCTCGGCCTGTGGTCGAGCTACTGGTTCTACCGGCGCTTTGGCATTCCGATTCTCGAATACCTGCAGATCAGCGACGTGTTCTTCGCCGGGCTGCGGCGACCCACCTATCTGATGATGTTGTTGTTGTCGATCGCCGGCATGTGGCTGTCCACGTGGCCACAGCGCATCAACGAGCGCGACCCCGAGCGTGCGGCACGGATCCGCGCCCGCTGGTGGGGCGGCTGGGTGTTCCCGGCCAGCGACAGCTGGATGCATTTCTGGGGTGCGCGCAGTGAATCGCAGCTGGTGCTGGGGTCCGCGCTGCTGGCCATGTACATGCTGTTCGTCATCAACCGCAACGACGCGCAGGCGATTCACGAGGGCCGCGGCGGCGACCGGGTGGAAGTGCGTCTGATGGGCCAGACGGCGTCGCTTCCCGAGGCGCGTCTGCTGGGCACCAGCAGCGCGTTCGTCTATCTGTGGTGGCCCGAGACGCGCCGCGCCGAGGTGATCCCGGTCTCGTCGGTCGCCAGGATCGCGATGCGTCCCGAGCCGGTGGTGCGCACCCCGCCGCCCGCTGCCGCGTCCGCGACGCCGGTCCCGCCCGCGTCGCCGGCGCCAACCCAATGAGCACGCCCAGGATGCCGAGCATGCGCACGCTGGCGCTGCTGCTGGCGGGGCTGGCGATGTTCGGTCCGTTCTCGATCGACACGATCTTCCCCGCGTTCCCGGCGATGGGCACCGACCTCGGCGCGGACCGGGTCGCCATGCAGCAGACCATCGCGGTCTACCTGATCGCCTACGCGCTGATGAGCATCGTGCACGGGCCGCTGTCGGATGCGATCGGGCGGCGCAAGGTGATCCTCGGCGGCCTGGGCATGTTCGTCGTCGCGTCCGTCGGCTGCGCGCTGTCGACCGATCTGGGCACGCTGCTGGCATTCCGCGCGCTGCAGGGCCTGTCGGCGGGTGTCGGCCTGATCGTCGGCCGCGCGGTGATCCGCGACGTGCTGCAGGGCGACGACGCGCAGCGGCTGATGAGCCAGGTGTCGATGATCTTCGGCATCGCGCCGGCCATTGCACCGATCATCGGCGGCTGGATCCTGGGCTGGGGCCGCTGGCCGCTGATCTTCTGGTTCCTGGTCGCGTTCTCGCTGGTGCTGCTGGTGGTGACGTGGTTCTGCCTGCCGGAGACCCATACGCCGGCCAATCGCCTGTCGCTGGTGCCGAGGCGGCTGGTCCGCGATTACGTCGCGATCTTCGTCAATCCGCGCTTCCAGAAGATCGCCGCCGCCGGTGCGTTCAATTTCTCGGCGCTGTTTCTGTACATCGCCTCGGCGCCGGCGTTCGTCATGGACCACCTGGGCCTCGACGAACGCCAGTTCGGCTGGTTCTTCATCCCCATGATCAGCGGCATGATGTTCGGCGCGTTCCTGTCGGGCCGCGCCGCGGGGCGCATCACCGGGACGCGGCTCGCCAACATCGGTTTCGCCTGCAGCGGCGTGGCGATGGCGCTCAACCTCGGCTACAACCTGCTCGTCGACGTGCCGACGGTGCCGTGGGCGGTACTGCCGATGATGCTCAACTCGTTCGGCATCGCGCTGGTGTTCCCGATCCTGACGCTGGCGATCCTCGACATGTACCCGCGCCAGCGCGGCTCGGCCTCGTCGCTGCAGGCCTTCACCGGCCTGGTGCTCAATGCGGTCGTCGCCGGCGTGCTGTCGCCGCTGGTCAGCGACACGCCGCTGCATCTGGCGGTGGCGGGCGCGTCCTTCATGCTGGTCGGCTGGCTGTTCTGGCGTTGGGAGCAGCGGCGCGGCACACCGACGCCGCCCTGCCCGAAGGACGCCGCCCAGCTGGAACCGACCGACCAGATGTGACGCTGGCGCAACGCGGCATCGGAGCTCCAAGACACCGATCCGCGGCGTACGGATGCCACAACGCAACAGGCCGGCTTGCGCCGGCCTGTCGCTGCACACCCTCCCGCGGGCTCAGCCCTGGGTCGGTGCCGCCGGACGTGCTGCGGGCGCTGGCGCCTGTGCGGTCGCCGGCGCGGTCCAGCCGCAGGTCTTGCCTTCGTTCTGCTGGGTGAGCCAGGTCTGCAGCGGCGCGAAGTATTCGAGCACCGGCGCGGCGTCCATCTGCTCGCCACCGGTCAGCTCCTTGAGCGTCTGCTGCCACGGCTGGCTGTTGCCCTTCTCGAGCATCGCCCAGAACTTCTCGCCCGCGGCCTTGTTGCCGTAGAAGCTGCACTCGTACAGCGGGCCGGTGTGGCCGGACGCATCGCACAGCGCCTTGTAGAACTGGAACTGCAGCACGTGCGACAGGAAGTAGCGCGTGTACGGCGTATTGCCCGGCACGTGGTACTTGGCGCCGGCGTCGAAGAATTCCTCGCCGCGCGGCGTCGCCGGGGCGACGCCCTGGTACTGCGCCTTCAATGCCCACCACGCGCTGTTGTAGTTCTCCGGCGTGATCGAGCCGTCGAACACGCCCCAGCGCCAGCGGTCGATCATCAGGCCGAACGGCAGGAACGACACCTTCGCCAGCGCCATGCGCATCTGCGAATTGACCAGCGATTCCTCGGTCTGCACCTGCGCCCCGGTCAGGCCGATCGTGTGCAGGTAACGCGGCGTCATCGCCAGCACGATGGTGTCGCCGATCGCCTCGTGGAAGCCGTCGTGCGCGCCGGTCTGGAACAGCGGCGGACGGCCGTTGTAGGCGAGGTAGTAATAGACGTGGCCGAGCTCGTGGTAGATCGTCGTGAAGTCTTCCTCGTTCGGCTTGGTGCACATCTTGGTGCGTACGTCGCCGGCCATGTTCATGTCCCAGGCGCTGGCGTGGCAGACCACGTCACGGTCGCGCGGCTTCACGAACTGGGTCTTCTCCCAGAAGCTCTCGGGCAGCTTGGGCATGCCCAGCGAGACGTAGAAATCCTGCGCGCGTTCGTTCATGCGCTTGGCGTTGTCGATCTGCGCCGCGTGGGCGATGTCGGCGCGGCGGTCGGCATCGATCAGCACGTTTTCGCGGACCATGCGCTCGTTGAGCGTCGACTGGTACTGCTGCTCGAGCGCGGCGGTGATGTCGAGGCTGCCGGCGTTGGGATAGGGCTGCAGGACGTCCCACAGGTTGCCCCAGTCCTGCTGCCACATGTTGCCCATCAGGTGCGCGGGCAGCAGACCGCCGTCGACGGTACCGCGGCCGGGATACTGCGTTTCGAGGCGCGTGCGCGTGTAGCAGTGCAGCTGCTCGTACAGCGGCTTGACCTGGCCCCACAACCGGTCGGTCTCGGCGGCGAGTTCGGCCGGGGGCATGTCGTAGCCGGAACGCCAGACTTCGCCGGCATCGGCGAAGCCGAGGTCGTTGGCGCCTTCGTTGACCAGCTCGACGAAGCGCACGTAGTCCTGGCGCATCGGCTGGGCGACGGTGTGCCAGCCCTGCCACGCGTCGAGCTGGGCGTCGTAGTCGCGGCTGGTGCGCAGCACGTCCTCGAGCGCGCCGAGCTGGCGGCAGTTGCGGGCATCGCCCTCGCCGGTGCAGTAGGCACCGCTGCCGTAGACACCTTCCATCTTGGACGCGATCTTCGTCAGCTCGGCCAGGTGCTCGGGGTTGCGCGGCGGCGGCATCGACGCGCCGAGCTTCAGCAGGTTGATCGCGCGCGCGGTCTCGGCCGACATCTCCTGGCCTTCGAAGCGCTTGGCGTCCTCGATCCAGCGGTTGAGCTGGGCCAGGTAGCGCTCGTTGTACTTCGCCGCGAGCAGCTGGCTGTCGTCGTTGATGTAGGTCGACGAGAGCCACTGCGAAGCGGTGAGCTCCGGCATCATCGTCTTGAGTTCGTCGTTGACGCGGGCGATGAACTGGTCGGCGGTTTCGCCGGCCGGCGCCGTGCTGCCGGTCGCGGGCGTCGCGTCCGGCGACGGCGAGCGGTTGCAGCCGACGAGCGTCAGGCTCGCGGTGACGGCGAGGGCGAGCAGGGCGAGGCGAGGATTCACGGAACGTTACCGGTCGGCATTGGGAACCCGGGAGGCTAGTGCGCCGCATGCAGGCTCGCAAGTGTCGGTGTGCTAAGGATGGCGCCCCGCCAGCAGACACGGGCCGTCCCGCGGCGCCGCGGTCGGCGTTCCCCCGAGACCAGATCATGTCCATGTTCTCTCTGCGGTATTCCGCGCCGCCCATGCTCGCGGCCGCGCTCGCCTGCGGTGCGGCCGTGCTGCCGGCGGTCGCGTCCGCGCAGGCCGCGTCCAGCGCCGCGGCCCATGCGCGGACGCCCACCGCCGACGATCCCGCGCTGCGCGCGTTCTTCGGCAATGCCCGCGTCGCCGGTGGAGACGCGGCGGATACGCTGCTCGCACGCATGGTGGGCGCGATGGCGACGCCCGCCGACGGCGACCCGGCGTCGCGCGCGCGTGCGGTCGGTGACGGACTCGTCCTGCAGACCGGCTGCCGCGAGCGCGCCTGCGATGAAGCCGGCGCGGTGGTCTACGACGCGGACGCGGGTGTCGTGCTGGTCGCCGGCCTGATCCATCGCAACTGCGGCGCCGCGACCACGAGCTGCGACGGCACGCCGACGCTGACGGTCTTCCATTCCAGCCGCCGCCAGGCGCCGATGCCCGCGCTCGTCGCCCTCGACGACTGGGCCGAAGCGCAGGTGCCGGACATCGCGCGCACGATGCAGCCGCTGCCGTAAGCGCTCAGCGGAACCCGTCGCGCGGACCGGATGCCGCCGCGGTGACCGGCAGCCCACGTGTCTGCAGCCAGGTGCGCGCGTCGTCCGCATCGGCCTCGAACCAGGCACGCGTCGAGCCCAGCCGGAAGCTGTAGCCCCAGGCGTCCATGTCGGCCATCAGCCGCGCGCGGCCGACACCGGGCAGCGCGTCGGCGAGCACGATCTGCAGATAGCAGGTCGCGTCTTCTTCCTCGTCCGAATCGGTCGCGTCGGTGTGCACCACGGCGCGCCGCTCGGGCGGCAGCACGATCAGATGGCAGGCCTCGTGCAGCAGCGAGTGCACGGGCGTGTCGTCGCGCACGTAGACGTCGCTGCCGATGACGCCGGCTTCCGGATCGCCCCAGTAACTGCCCGGGATCGGCGTGCCGGGGGCGACGTGGACCAGGCGCAAGCCGTGCGAAGCGAGCAGCGCCTGCGCTGCGTCGAATGCGATGTCACCGACACGCAGCACGGCCGGCTCGGCGGTCGCGATCGGGGCAGGGGTGTCGGGGTGGGGAGCCATGGCGGTCGGACGCGGGGCGGATGCGGCGGGCGCCACGACTTGACGCCCGGGATGCGACAGGAACATGACAGCCTGGTCGCGTGCGACGCGCGCCGCGGCGGAGGCCGCAACGCGCGCCGCCACTGCCGTCGTCAGAACCGAGATGTCGAGCACGTCGTGTTCGCCGTCCTTGACCAGATCGACCTTGACCGCGTCGACGTCGATGCTGACGTACTTGCGGATCACCTCGAGCAGCTCGCGCTGCAGCAGCGGCAGGTAGTCAGGCGCACCGCGGTTGGTCCGTTCCTGCGCGACGATGATGCGCAGGCGGTCCTTGGCGATCGAGGCGGTGTTCTTCTTGACCTTCAGGAAATCGAACATGCCCATGGATCAGCCTCCGAACAGCTTGCTGAAGAACCCCTTCTTCTCCAGCGTGGTGAACCGCATCGGCCGCTCCTGGCCGAGCAGGCGTGCGACCGCGTCGTCGTAGGCCTGGCCGGCGTCCGATTCCATGTCCAGGATCACCGGTTCGCCCTTGTTGGACGCGTTGAGCACGTGGCTCGACTCGGGGATCACGCCGATGCTCTTGAGGCCCAGCACTTCCTCGACGTCGGCGATCGACAGCATCTCGCCGGTCTCGACGCGCGCCGGGCTGTAGCGCGTCAGCAGCAGGTATTCCTGCACGCGCTCGCCGGCTTCGGCGCGGCGCGTCTTGGACTGCAGCAGGCCGATGATGCGGTCGGAGTCGCGCACCGACGACACTTCGGGATTGACCACGACGATCGCGCGGTCGGCGAAGTACATCGCCAGGAACGCGCCCTTCTCGATGCCCGCCGGCGAATCGCAGACGATGTACTCGAAGCCCTCGTCGGAGAGGTCCTTGAGCACCTTCTCGACGCCTTCCTTGGTCAGCGCGTCCTTATCGCGGGTCTGCGACGCGGCCAGCACGTAGAGGTTGTCGAAGCGCTTGTCCTTGATCAGGGCCTGCTTCAGCGAGGCTTCGCCCTGGACCACGTTGACCAGGTCGTACACCACGCGCCGCTCGCAGCCCATGATCAGGTCGAGGTTGCGCAGGCCGACGTCGAAGTCGATGACCGCGGTGCGCTTGCCGCTGCGCGCCAGGCCGATGGCGATGCTCGCGCTGCTGGTGGTCTTGCCGACGCCGCCCTTGCCCGAGGTGACTACGATGATTTCAGCCAAAACACATCTCCTGGTATGCCGCCGTCACTCGAGTGCGGCGATCTTCAATTCGTCATGCTCCAGCCAGACCTGGACGGCCTGGCCATGGAGTTCTTTGGGGATATCGTCGAGCACCTTGTAGTGCCCCGCCACCGCGACCAGTTCGGCCTGGAAGCTGCGGCAGAAGATGCGGGCGGTGGTGCTGCCCTGGGCGCCGGCGAGCGCGCGGCCCCGCAGCGGCCCGTAGATGTGGATCGAACCGTCGGCGATGACTTCGGCGCCGGCGCCGACCGAGGACAGCACGGTCAGGTCGCGGTTCTGCGCATACAGTTGTTGGCCCGACCGCACCGCCGTGACCTGCACCAGGCCGGGTTCGCCGGCCGGCGCGGCCTTCGGCGCGGGTGGCGCGTCGGCAGGCGCGCGCGGTGCCGGCGCTGCGGCGGCGGTGGGCGGCGCGGCG
>NZ_NRQR01000031.1 GCF_002849595.1 Luteimonas rhizosphaerae | reverse complement strand
CAGAGTGCCTCCTCCTAGCAAGCTATATACCTACATAGTACAGCCATGGCCCCCACCGTGATGGCCTCGTCGGCCACCTCCGTCGCTCCTTTCCAGGGGCTCAAGTCCACCGCCGGCCTCCCCGTCAGCCGCCGCTCCAACGCCACCGTGATGGCCTCGTCGGCCACCTCCGTCGCTCCTTTCCAGGGGCTCAAGTCCACCGCCGGCCTCCCCGTCAGCCGCCGCTCCAACGGCGCTAGCCTCGGCAGCGTCAGCAACGGTGGAAGGATCAGGTGCATGCAGGTGTGGCCCATCGAGGGCATTAAGAAGTTCGAGACCCTGTCTTACCTGCCACCGCTCAGCACGGAGGCCCTCCTCAAGCAGGTGGACTACCTGATCCGCTCCAAGTGGGTGCCTTGCCTTGAGTTCAGCAAGGTCGGGTTCATCTTCCGTGAGCACAATGCGTCTCCCGGGTACTACGACGGCCGCTACTGGACAATGTGGAACACGGAGGCCCTCCTCAAGCAGGTCGACTACCTGATCCGCTCCAAGTGGGTGCCTTGCCTCGAGTTCAGCAAGGTTGGGTTTATCTTCCGTGAGCACAACGCATCCCCTGGGTACTACGATGGCCGGTACTGGACAATGTGGAAGCTGCCTATGTTCGGGTGCACCGACGCCACGCAGGTGATCAACGAGGTGGAGGAGGTCAAGAAGGAGTACCCTGACGC
>NZ_NRQR01000030.1 GCF_002849595.1 Luteimonas rhizosphaerae | reverse complement strand
CCGCGCCCTCCAACTCCTCCTCCTTCCGCCCCAAGCTCATCAGGAACACCCCAGTCCAGGCCGCGCCCGTCGCACCCGCATTGATGGACGCCGCCGTGGAGCGCCTCAAGACCGGGTTCGAGAAGTTCAAGACCGAGGTCTACGACAAGAAGCCCGATTTCTTCGAGCCCCTCAAGGCCGGCCAGGCGCCCAAGTACATGGTGTTCGCGTGCGCCGACTCCCGTGTGTGCCCCTCGGTCACCCTGGGCCTGGAGCCCGGCGAGGCCTTCACCATCCGCAACATCGCCAACATGGTCCCCTCCTACTGCAAGAACAAGTACGCCGGTGTTGGATCGGCCATCGAATACGCCGTCTGTGCTCTCAAGGTTGAGGTCATCGTGGTGATTGGCCACAGCCGCTGCGGTGGAATCAAGGCTCTGCTCTCACTCAAGGATGGCGCAGACGACTCCTTCCACTTCGTCGAGGACTGGGTCAGGATCGGCTTCCCGGCCAAGAAGAAGGTGCAGACTGAGTGCGCCTCCATGCCTTTCGATGACCAGTGCACCGTCCTCGAAAAGGAGGCAGTGAACGTGTCCCTCCAGAACCTCCTGACCTACCCGTTCGTCAAGGAGGGTGTGTCCAACGGAACCCTCAAGCTGGTCGGCG
>NZ_NRQR01000009.1 GCF_002849595.1 Luteimonas rhizosphaerae | reverse complement strand
TGCCGACGTCACCGACCGACACCGTGTTGTCGCGATCGGCGGTGGAGTTCGCACCGAGTGCGACGCTGTTGCTCGCTTCGGCATAGGCATTGCCGCCCAGCGCGACGCTGTCCTCGCCCGCTGCGGTGCTGTAGAAGCCCGCTGCGAGAGCGCGATCTCCGCTCGCCCACGCCTGCGAACCCAGCGCCGTCGAGGTTTCGGCCTGCGCGTAGGCGAAGTAACCCAGGGCCGTTGCGCCGATCCCATCCGCCTGCGCGAGTGCACCCACCGCACTGGCGTAATCGCTCCACGCGCCGGAGCCCGCGCCGAATGCCACCGACGCGGTGCCATCCGCCTGGGCATTGACCAGGAAGCCCAGGCCCGGCACCAGATCGCCCATGCCGCCGATCGCGGTACTGCCCGCGCCGTTGGCAGCGGCCCCCCAGCCGACCGCGGTCGAGTACTGGTTGGACGCGGTGCTGCTGTAGCCGAGCGCGGTCGCGCCCTGGCCGGTGGCGGCACTGAAGCTGCCGTTGGCCGTGCTGTAGTCGCCGGTCGCGCTGCTGGAATAGCCGGTCGTGGTGGCCTGCAGGCCCTCCGCCGCCGATCCAGCACCGGTCGCGGTGCTGAACGCGCCGACGGCCTGCGCACCTGCGCCGAAGGCCGAGGCACCCTCGCCGATCGCCGTCGTGGTCTGGTCGAGCAGCACCTCGCCGGTGTCGGGATCCTCGTAGTACAGCCAGCCGCCGACGGCCGTGCTGGAATCGCCTTCGGCCACGGCGTTGTAGCCCGACGCGGTCGCGTACTGGCCGCCCGCGGATGCGCCGCTGCCGAACGCCGACGCGCCGACGCCATAGGCGTAGGTCGACGCGCCGATCGCGGTCGAATAGTCCGCTTCGGCGATCGCGTTCGAACCCGACGCGGTCGCGTCGACGCCATCGGCATACGCCTCGCCGTCGCCGGTCGCACGGAAATACTGGTTGTAGGCGGTCGCCTCATCGAGCTGACCGAGGTTCACCGCATCGGTGTCCTCGGTACCTTCGGCGACGTTTGTGATCTGCCGCTCGCTGCCGACATCACCGACCGAGACCGCGTTGTCGCGATCCGCGACCGAGCCCTGGCCCAGGGCCACGCTGCCGGCGCCGCTGGCTTCGCTGTCCGAACCCAGCGCCAGGCTGTCGTCGCCGAGCGCCGCGGAGAAGTTGCCGAGCGCCGTGCTGTTGGTGCCGCTGGCGAAGGCGGCGCCACCGATCGCGGTGGAGAAGTCACCCGACGCTTCGGCCGGCAGCAGGCCGAGGAAGGCGCCGCCGACGGCGACGCTGTTGTAGCCGGTAGCCGTCGCCGCCTGGCCGACCGCGGTGCTGTACTCGCCCGACGCCGTGCTGTCGGAACCGACCGCCAGGCTGCTCGAACCCGACGCTGCGCTCGCGTTGCCGACCGACGTGCTGTTGAAGCCCGACGCCGCCGCACCGCCGCCGACCGCCGTCGTGTAGTCCTCGGACGCCGTAGCGCCGAAGCCGAATGCCGCGCCTTCCGCACCGCTGGCGACGCTTTCGGCGCCGACCGCAGTGGCGCCATCGCCCGATGCGTCGGCGAAGAAGCCGGCCGCCGTCGCTTCGACGCCGGAGGCTTCCGCCAGCGCGCCCGAGGCCAGGCTGCCGTCACCGCTGGCGACCGACGCCGCACCGGTGGCCGTCGCGTACAGACCGTCGGCCGTGCTCTCGGCGCCGACCGCGATCGCGTATTCGCCGCCAGCCGTCGCGGCCGCACCAGCGGCCAATGCGTTCTCACCCGTCGCCGCTGCGTTGTAGCCCACTGCGGTTGCATTCGTCGCCAGCGCGAACGCGCCGCTGCCGAAGG
>NZ_NRQR01000021.1 GCF_002849595.1 Luteimonas rhizosphaerae | reverse complement strand
GGCGGCGCCCGCGCCCGCAGCCGTCGCGGTGGCCGCGGCCACGCCACCGGCCGCGCCCGTCGCCGCGACGGCCGATCCAGCGTTGCCGGGCCTCAGCGCCGACGGCATCGATCTGCGCGACCACATGGCGCGCATCGAACTCGGCCTGATCCGCGAAGCGCTCGACCGCAGCGACGGCATCGTCGCGCACGCCGCCCAGCTGCTGGGCCTGCGCCGGACCACGCTGGCCGAGAAGCTGCGCAAGTACGGCATCGAGCGCGAGCTGGCGGCCTGAGCCGCTGGCGCCGGGATTCCGGCGCCTTGCGACGGGCGCCACGGCACGCGGCTTGCATGGTGTGAGGCAGGTGTCCGCAACGCAGTCCGCAAATGAGCCATTCGGTCAACTCGATCCTCTCCCAGATCCGCAGCTACCAGGGCCAGATCACGCCGCCCGCGCAGCAGCGGCCGGGCATCGACGGCCCGCGCAGCGACGCGATCAACGTCCAGGGCGTGGGTGGGTTGCAGGCGCCGGGCGCCGCGGGCCAGGTCGCCGGCGCCAGCTTCGGCGCCACGCTGCGCAACGCGCTGGAAGGCGTCAATGCCGCCCAGCAGCGCTCCGGCGCGCTGGTGCGGTCGTTCGAACTCGGCGAACCCGGCGCCGACCTCGCCAAGGTGATGGTGGCCTCGCAGCAGTCCCAGGTCGCGTTCCGCGCGACCGTCGAAGTGCGCAACCGACTGGTACAGGCGTACCAGGACGTCATGAACATGCCGCTGTGACGGCACCGGAGACCCGATAGACCATGGCGATCACCCTGCCCAAGGATGCGTTCAACACCGAGAAGGCCAGTGGCAAGGCCGTCGAGGTGCTCGATCGTCTCGAAAAGATGCAGCTCATGCGCCGGCTCGGCGTCATGCTGTTGCTGGCCGCGGCCATCGCCGGCGGCCTGATGGTGTTCTTCTGGTCGCAGAAGCCCGGCTTCGTGCCGCTCTACGCGGGTCTCGACGCCAAGGCCACGGCCGAAGCCACCGACATGCTGCGCACGGCGCAGATCCCCTTCAAGATCGACCAGGCCACCGGCGCGATCTCGGTGCCCGAAGCGAACGTGCACGACGCGCGCCTCAAGCTCGCCGGCTCCGGCCTGACCGAATCCGGGCGCCTCGGCTTCGAGCTGATGGAGCGCGACCCGGGCTTCGGCGTCAGCCAGTTCGTCGAGAACGCGCGCTACCAGCACGCGCTGGAAACCGAGCTGGTGCGCACCATCACCGCATTGCGGCCGGTGCGCGACGCGCGCGTGCATCTGGCGATCCCCAAGCCCAGCGCGTTCACCCGCCAGCGCGAGTCCGCGACCGCCTCGGTCGTGCTGGAACTGCGCGGCGGCACGATGCTCGAACGCGGCCAGGTCGATGCCATCGTGCACCTCGTCGCGTCCAGCATCCCCGACCTCGCCCCGGAGCGCGTGACCGTCGTCGACCAGAACGGCCGCCTGCTCAGCGACGACCGCCAGGATCCCGCGGCGACGCTCAGCGCGCTGCAGTTCGAGCAGGTGCGCCGCCAGGAAACCTCGTTCAACCAGCGCATCCGCGAGCTGCTCGAGCCGATGGCCGGCGCCGGCCGCGTCAATGCCGAAGTCACCGTCGACATGGATTTCTCGGAAAGCGAGGAAGCGCGCGAGCTCTACAACGCCGAGCCGCCGAAGCTGCGCAGCGAACAGCTCAGCGAGAACGCCTCCAGCGAGGCCGGCGCCCAGGGCATCCCCGGCGCGACCAGCAACCTGCCCGATACGGCGGTCAATCCCGCGCCGGTCGATGCGGCCGTCGCCGCCGCCACGGGCGGCTCGCCGAGCGAGACCTCGCGCAGTTCGACCCGCAACTACGAACTCGACCGCACGCTGAGCCACACCCGCCAGCCGCCGGGCCGCATCCGCCGCGTCACCGCCGCGGTGCTGGTCGACCACGTGCCGCGCGCCGGCGCCGAAGGCGCGAGCGCCCTGCAGCCGCTGACCGCGGCGGAACTGACCCGGGTCGAAAGCCTGGTGCGCCAGGCCGTCGGCTTCGACGAGGCCCGCGGCGACGTGGTCTCGGTGATGAATGCCCCGTTCGTGCGCGAAACGGTGGAAGGCATCGACGGCCCGCCGTGGTGGCAGCTGCCGATGCTGCGCGACATCGCGCGGCTCGCGCTCGGCGCGCTGGTGGTGCTGGCCCTGCTGTTCTGGGTGGTGCGGCCCGCGGTGCGCCAGATCGTGTCGCCGACCGCGCGTCGCCGCGGCGCGCCGGAGACCGCCGAGGTCACGCTGCTCGACGACGACATGCCGGGCCTGGCCGACGACACCGCCAAGATCAGCGCCATTCCCAAGGATGCCGCGCCGATCGCGCTGGCGTCGGATGCCTACGAGGACCGCGTGCGCCATGCGCGCGACGCGGTCCGGGCGGATTCCAAGCGTGTGGCACAGGTCGTGAAAGGATGGCTGGGTGATGAAGCGACCGCATGACATCAACGAACTGACCGGCGTGCAGCGCTCCGCGGTGCTGCTGCTGTCGCTGGGCGAAGCCGATGCCGCCGAGGTGCTCAAGCACATGGGCGCCAAGGAAGTGCAGAAGCTCGGTCTGGCGATGGCGACGATGGGCGCGGTCAGCCGCGAACAGGTCACCGGCGTCATGGACGAGTTCCAGGGCGCGCTCGAGCGCCAGACCTCGCTCGGCGTGGGCGCCGACGATTACATCCGCGAGATGCTGGTGCAGGCGCTGGGCGCCGACAAGGCCGGCAGCCTGATCGACCGCATCCTGCTCGGCCGCAACACCACCGGCCTGGATTCGCTGAAGTGGATGGATCCGCGCGCGATCGCCGATCTGGTCCGCAACGAGCATCCGCAGATCATCGCGATCGTGATGTCGCACCTCGATCCCGACCAGGCCGCCGAGGCGCTGAAGCTGATGCCCGAGCGCACCCGCGCCGACGTGCTGCTGCGCATCGCGACGCTCGACGGCATTCCGCCGAACGCGCTCAACGAGCTCAACGAGATCATGGAGCGCCAGTTCGCCGGCAGCCAGAACATGAAGTCCTCGGCCGTCGGCGGCATCAAGGTCGCGGCCAACATCCTCAACTTCATGGACACCGGCCAGGACCAGAGCCTGCTCGGCGCGATCCGCAAGGTCGACGAGAACCTGGGCCAGAAGATCCAGGACCTGATGTTCGTGTTCGACGACCTGATCGAACTCGACGACCGCGAACTGCAGATCCTGCTGCGCGAAGTGTCCGGCGACCGCCTCGGCGTGGCGCTGCGCGGCGCCGATCCCAAGGTCCGCGAGAAGATCACCCGCAACATGTCGCAGCGCGCCGCCGAGATCCTGGTCGAGGACATGGAAGCGCGCGGCCCGGTGCGCCTGTCCGACGTCGAGAACGCGCAGAAGGAGATTCTCGCCATCGTCCGCCGCCTGGCCGATGAAGGCACGATCCACCTCGCCAGCGGCGCCTCCGCCGAGGCCCTGGTATGAGCGCGGCGGTGCTCTGGCTCGCGCCGGCGATCGACGAGCCGGTCGTGCAGCCCGACGAGGGCGCACCGGCCGAACTGCCGCGCCCGCCGTCGCTGTCCGAGATCCAGCAGATCCGCGACGAGGCCCAGCGCGAAGGTTTCGAGGAAGGCCTCGCGGCCGGCCGCGCCGACGGCCTGGCCCAGGGCCAGTCGGAAATCCGCCGGCTGACCGCGCAGATCGAAGGCATCCTCGACAACTTCTCGCGGCCGCTCGCACGGCTGGAATCCGAAGTCGTCGCCGCGCTCGGCGCGCTGGCGGTGCGGATCGCCGGCGGCCTGGTCGGCCGCGCCTACGAGGCCGATCCCGGCCTGCTCGCCGCGCTGGTCGGCGAGGCCGTCGACGCCGTCGGCGTGGCCGCGCGCGACGTCGAAGTGCGCCTGCATCCCGACGACATCGCCGCGGTGCTGCCGCTGCTGTCGCTGCCGGCGGCCACGCGCCTGGTGCCCGATCTGGCGCTGGCCCGCGGCGACCTGCGCGTGCATGCCGAGACCGTGCGCATCGACGGCAGCCTCGAAACCCGCTTGCGCGGCGCGATCGAAACCGTGCTCCAGCGCGCCGGCGCCAACGAATGAACGTGAATCTTGCGCACGCCGACGGGCGGCAGGGCCAGAGCCTGCCGGCGGCCGATCCCGCCGACTGGCTGGCGGCCCGCAACCTGCGGCTGGCGGCGCGGCTCGACGCGACCGGCCCGGATCCCGCCGCCGGGCGCGGGCTGATCCGCGAGGGCATCCTGCGCCGCGCGATCGGCCTGACCCTCGAAGCGGTCGGCTGCGAAGCGCCGATGGGCGCGACCTGCCGGGTCGAAGTCGCCGACGGCTGGGTCGAGGCCGAGGTCGTCGGCTTCGCCGGCGAGCGCACCTCGCTGATGCCCAGCGCCGAGCTGCACGGCCTGCTGCCGAATGCGCGCGTGGTGCCGGTGCGGCGTCGCGGCGGCGCGGTCGAAGTCGGCGAAGGCCTGCTCGGCCGGGTCATCGACAGCGACGGCGTGCCGCTCGACGGCAAGGGCCCGATCCGCGCCGAAGGCCATGTCGGCATGGCCGGCGTCGCCCTGAATCCGCTCGCGCGCGAACCGATCATCCAGCCGCTGGACGTCGGCGTGCGCGCGATCAATGCCCTGTTGCCGATCGGCCGCGGCCAGCGCGTCGGCCTGTTCGCCGGCTCCGGCGTCGGCAAGTCGACCCTGCTCGGCATGATGACCCGCTTCACCGCCGCGGACGTCATCGTCGTCGGCCTGATCGGCGAACGTGGCCGCGAAGTCCGCGACTTCGTCGAGAGCACGCTCGGCGAGGAAGGCCTGCGTCGCGCGGTCGTCGTCGCCGCCCCGGCCGACCGGCCGCCGCTGGCGCGCCTGCACGGCGCCTACCGCGCGACCGCGATCGCCGAATGGTTCCGCGACCAGGGCCTCAACGTGCTGCTGCTGATGGATTCGCTGACCCGCTTCGCCCAGGCCCAGCGCGAGATCGGCCTGTCGGTCGGCGAGCCACCGACCACCCGCGGCTATCCGCCGAGCGTGTTCGCCAAGTTGCCGGCGCTGGTCGAGCGCGCCGGCAACGGCGCCAAGGGGCGTGGTTCGATCACCGCGTTCTACACGGTGCTCACAGAAGGCGACGATCCGCAGGATCCGATCGCCGACGCCGCGCGCGCGATCCTCGACGGCCACATCCTGCTGTCGCGCCGGATCGCCGACGCCGGCCTGTATCCGGCGATCGACGATCGCCGACGACGCCTGGCGCGGTCGCATCCGCGAGCTGCGGCGCCTGGTCGCGGCCTACAACGCCAACCGCGACCTGATCGCGATCGGCGCCTACAAGCGCGGCGGCGATCCGGTCGTCGACGAAGCGCTGGCGCGTTGGCCCGAGATCGTCGAGTTCCTGGGTCAGGACATCGCCCACGCCGCCGATCTGCACGACAGCCGCGACGCCCTCGAACGCCTGCTCCACACCGAGGACCCTGCCGTATGAACCAGTCCCGACGGATCGACCCCATCCTGCGCCGCGCCCAGGACCAGGAAGACGAGGCCGCGCGCGGAAGAGCGTCTGGCCGAGCTGCGCCGCTACGCCGACGAGTACGGACAGAGCCAGATGGCCGCGACCAGCGCCGCCCAGCTTGCCAACCGCCGCGCGTTCCTCGAACGCCTGGAAGGCGCCGTCGACCAGCAGAGCCGCACCGTCGACCAGAGCCGCCAGACCATGGAACTCGAGCGCGGTCGCCTGCTGCTGGCCAGCCGCGACAAGCAGGTGCTGCAGCAGCTCGCCGCCAGCTACCGCGCCCAGGAACAGCAGGTCGTCGAACGGCGCTCGCAACGGGAACTCGACGACCTCGGCGCGCGCCGCGTGCGGCTCGCGGCAGCAGGCGTCGATCCGTGACCGGACTCGCGCCATTGCAGGGCGCGTCGACCTCGTCGTCGGCGCCCAAGATCTCGCAGCCCGGGAGCCGTGACGGCGTCCAGGGGACGCCGCGCGACGGTTTCGCGCGCGCGCTCGAACGGCGCCAGGCCTCGGATGTCGAGGACACCGCGCCGCGCGCCGATCACGCCGCTGCCGCGCCGACCCCGCCCGCAACGGACGAGGCGGTCGCCGAGGCCGACGACGACGCGCTGCCCGCCGCCGCCGTGCCGCCCGACGCGACGCAACCGCCGCCGGCGCCGTGGCC
>NZ_NRQR01000027.1 GCF_002849595.1 Luteimonas rhizosphaerae | reverse complement strand
GAGCCCGCACTGCCGCTGGCGCTGGACCCGACCGCGGTCGCCGACACCGCCGCCGACGCCGCGCCCGTCGACAGCGCCGAGCCGGTTCCGCAGGCATTCGCCCTGCCCGCCTCCGCGCCGGCGCTCGTGCGCGCGCCGCCGCCGCTGCTGGCCGCGCCGCTGCCGACGCCCGACCTGCGCGGCGACGCCTTCGAGACCCAGTTCGGCGCCCAGCTCGAATGGATGGCCGGACAGAAGATCAGCCATGCCCGCATCCGGGTGACGCCGAACGACCTCGGGCCGGTCGAAGTGCGCCTGCAGCTCGACGGCGACCGGATCGCCGCCGACTTCGTCAGCGCCCACGCCGAAACGCGGCAGATGCTGGAACAGGGCCTGCCGCGCCTGCGCGAACTGCTCGGCGAGAGCGGTTTCCAGCTCGCCCACGCCGGTGTCGGCAACGGCGGCGGCCAGGGCGACAGGAATCCGTCGTCGTCGCCCGCGACCGGCGTCGCCGGCGCCGGCGCCGAGGACGGTGCGCCGTCGCAGGCGCCGCTGCCGCCGGTGCTGCGTACGATCGGGCTGCTCGACGCCTACGCCTGACCCGGCGATGCCGCGCGGCATCGTCCAGCCTGCCTGGTCCCCTCATCCCGCGCGCCGTCGAGGCGCGGGAGCGCCGGCGCGAACGCACGGATCCCCGCCTGAAACCGTGCCGTTCACGCGCCCGGATCGCTCCTGACGGGATCCCGGCGCGCGAACGGCACGGCGATTGCATCTAGTCCGGCGGACTCCCTCCGGTATCGCCACGTGGCTGTTGCAGCAGACTCCTCGAAGAAAGCGCCTCCCAAGCGCGGACGCAAGCTCCTGGTCATCGCGCTCGTCGGCGTCGTGGTGGCGGTCGCCGCCGCAGGCGCGTTCTGGTACCTGCGCGGCGCGCCTGCCGCCGAACCGGTCTCCAAGTTGCCGGCGCCCGCCCAGTACCTGCCGCTGTCGCCGCCGTTCGTCGTCAACCTCGACGACAACTCGGCCGGCCCGCGCTACCTGCAGGTCGAAGTGCAGCTGGTGACCCGCGATCCGCTCGACGTCGTCGAGCTGCAGCACCACACGCCGGCGCTGCGCGCCAAGCTGCTGATGCGCTTCGCCCAGCAGGACGCCGAGGTCATCAACACCCGCGAGGGCAAGGAAGCGCTGCGTGCGCAGGCGCTCGAGGACGTGCAGGCACTGATGACCGAAGAGACCGGCGCGCCGCGCGCCGAATCGCTGCTGTTCACCAGCTTCGTGACGCAGTGAGGGCCGCCGCATGACCAGTGACCTGCTGTCCCAGGACGAGATCGACGCGCTGCTCCACGGCGTCGACTCCGGCGCGGTCGACACCGAGCCGGCGCCCGATCCGACCGAAGCGCGCAACTACGACTTCGCCAGCCAGGACCGCATCATCCGCGGCCGCATGCCGACGCTGGAGATGGTCAACGAACGGTTCGTGCGCCTGTGGCGCATCGGCCTGTTCAACCTGATTCGCCGCTCGGCCGACCTGTCGGTGCGCGGCATCGAGCTGATCAAGTTCGGCGACTACCTGCACCAGCTCTACGTGCCGACCAATCTCAACCTGATCAAGTTCAAGCCGCTGCGCGGCACCGCGCTGATCGTGTTCGAACCGAAGCTGGTGTTCGCCGTCGTCGACAACTTCTTCGGTGGCGACGGCCGGTACCCCACCCGCATCGAAGGCCGCGAATTCACCGCGACCGAGATGCGCGTGATCCAGCTGATGCTCAAGCAGACCTTCGCCGACCTGGCCGAAGCCTGGGCGCCGGTGCTGGACGTCGAGTGCGAGTACATCAATTCCGAGATCAACCCGCACTTCGCCAACATTGTCACCCCGCGCGAGTACGTGGTCGTCAGCCGTTTTCACGTCGAGCTCGAAGGCGGCGGCGGCGAGATCCACGTGACCCTGCCGTATTCGATGCTCGAGCCGATCCGCGAGCTGCTCGATGCCGGCATCCAGAGCGACCGCGTCGACCGCGACGAGAGCTGGAACATCTCGATGCGCGAACAGCTGCTGGGCGCCGAAGTCACCGTGTCGAGCGTGCTCGCCACCCGCACCGTCGACCTGCGCCAGCTCACCCGGCTGAAGGTCGGCGACATCCTGCCGATCGACCTGCCGGCCGAGATCCCGGTCTGCGTCGAGAACCTGCCCGTGTTCACCGGCCGCTTCGGCACCGCCAACGGCTGCAACGTCGTGAAGATCACCGAAACCCGCGCCCCCGGCGTCGCCGCGCCGCGCCCGCCCACACCCCAGGACCTGCCCGCATGAATTCCCAGGACACGACCGCGACGCTGAACGCCGAACCGGCGCGCTTCGACGATCTGCAAGCCGAGCACAGCGACGGACTCGCCGACCTCAACCTCGACGTGATCCTCGACGTACCGGTGTCGCTGTCGCTCGAAGTCGGGCGCACGCGCATGCCGATCCGCAACCTGCTGCAGCTCAACCGCGGCTCGATCATCGAGCTGGAACGCGGCGCCGGCGAGCCGCTGGACGTCTACGTGAACGGCACGCTGATCGCGCATGGCGAGGTCGTGGTCATCAACGACCGCTTCGGCGTGCGCCTGACCGACGTCGTCAGCCCCAGCGAACGGATCCGGAGACTGCGTTGATCGCGATCGGTGCCACCCCGGCCGCCACTGCGGCCGTGCCGGCGGCGGCGGGTGCCGACGCGATGACGCAGGCCGCGGCGTCGCCGGCAACCGCCCCGCTGCTGCCCGCGCCCGCGGTCACGACCGTGCCCGCCGCGGGCACGGCGGACGCCGCGATGATGACGACGACCGCGATCGGCACGTCGACCGTCGAGTCCGCCGCCGCGACGACGACGACGGCGTCAGCGCCGGTCGCCGCGCCGCGTGCGCCCACGACCGCCACCGTCGGCCAGCCGGCGACGCCGCTGCAGGTCGGCGCGCACGCCCCGCCGTCGCCCGGTCTGGGCGGCGCGTTCATCGCGCTGTTGCTGGTGCTGGGCCTGATCCTCGGCATGGCCTGGCTGCTCAAGCGCATGCCCGGCAGCGGCTTCCGCCAGGCCGACGGCCTGCGCGTCGTCGCCAGCATTCCGCTCGGCGCCAAGGAACGCGCCGCCGTCGTCCAGGTCGGCGACGAACAGCTGCTGCTCGGCATCGGCCCGGGTGGCGTGCGCACGCTGCACGTGCTGCCGCAGCCGCTGCGCGCGCCCGAACCGGTCCAGCTGCCGTCGCTGAAGACGCTGCCGGACTTCAAGCAACTGCTCGCGCAATCCCTGCGCAGGACACCCCGATGACGCGTCGCCCCTTCCCCGCGCTGGCCGCGCTGTGCGCCCTGCTCTGCCTGCTGCTGCCCGCGCTGGCGTTCGCCGCGCCGGGCGCGCCGCAGCTGCCGGCCCTGCCCGACGTGACCGTCGGCCAGATCGGCGGTGCGCCGGTCAGCCTGCCGCTGCAGACGCTGCTGCTGATGACGGCGATCACGCTGATCCCGTCGATGCTGCTGGTGCTGACCGCGTTCACCCGGATCATCGTCGTGCTCGCGCTGCTGCGGCAGGCGCTCGGCACCGGCCAGACCCCGTCGAACCAGGTCCTGGTCGGCCTGGCGCTGTTCCTGACCGCGCTGATCATGACCCCGGTCTGGGAAGCGGCCTGGCGCTCGGGCTTCGGCCCCTACCTCGACGGGCAGATCGACTTCCGCACCGCGTGGGATCTGGGCACGGCGCCGCTGCGCGGCTTCATGCTGGCGCAGGTGCGCGAGACCGACCTGATGACCTTCGCCGGCCTCGCCGGGCACAGCACCTATGCCGGTCCCGCCGACGTGCCGTTCCAGGTGCTGGTGGCGTCGTTCGTGACCAGCGAACTCAAGACCGCGTTCGAGATCGGCTTCCTGATCTTCATCCCCTTCATCATCATCGACCTCGTTGTCGCCAGCGTGCTGATGTCGATGGGCATGATGATGCTGTCGCCGATGCTGGTCTCGGCGCCGTTCAAGATCCTGCTGTTCGTGCTGGTCGACGGCTGGGTGCTGACGGTCGGCACGCTGGCGGCGAGCTTCAACTGATGCGCGCGCGCCCCTCCGCCCGTCGCGACGGGTCACGCCCATGACCCCCGAACTCGCCCTCACCGAGCTGCGCCGTGGCCTCGAGGTCGCGCTGTGGGTCGGCGGTCCGCTGCTGGCGACGGTGCTCGTCGTCGGCGTGGTCGTCGGCGTGCTGCAGGCCGCGACCCAGGTCAACGAACCGACGATCGCCTTCGTCGCCAAGGCGATCGCGCTGACCGCGGCGCTGTTCGCGCTCGGTGCGTTCCTGATCGGCTACCTCGTCGATTACACGATCACGCTGTTCCACAACATCCCGCACCTGATCGGCTGAGCACGGGCATGCGTCGAGGCCACCGCTGATGGACGCCGCGACCGGCGTCGCGATCGACGGCCAGCAGATGTTCGGCATGATCGCCGCGCTGCTGTGGACCGCGCTGCGCATCGGTGGCCTGCTGATGGCGATGCCGCTGATCGGCACGCGCGCCGTCCCGGCCCGGGTCCGGGTCATGGTCACGCTGGCGTTGAGCCTGGCGCTGGCGCCGCTGCTGCCGACGCCGCCGGCGTGGAGCGGCTTCGACGCGGCGACGGTGCTGTCGGTCGCGCGCGAGCTGGCGATCGGCGCGGCGATGGGCTTCCTGCTGAAGCTGGTGTTCGAGGCCGGCGCGCTGGCCGGCGAGCTGATCTCGCAGGGCACGGGCCTGTCGTTCGCGCAGATGAGCGACCCGATGCGCGGCGTGCAGTCCGGCGTCATCGCCCAGTGGTTCTACATCGCGTTCGGCCTGCTGTTCTTCGCGGCCAACGGGCATCTCGCGCTGATCGCACTGCTGGTGCGCAGCTACGAGGCCCTGCCGATCGGCACCGCGCTGCCGGACCTGGAGGCGACGCTGCAGATCGTGCCGTCGTTCTTCGTCGTCGTGCTGCGCGGCGCCGTGTCGCTGGCGCTGCCGGTGATGGTGGCGATGCTGGCGATCAACCTGGCCTTCGGCGTGCTGTCGCGCGCGGCGCCGGCGCTCTTTCCGGTCCAGGTGGGCCTGCCGGTCTCGGTGCTGGTGGGTCTGTTCCTGATCGCGGTGCTGGCCGGCGAACTCGGGCCGCCGGTGCAGCGTCTCTACGACGCCGCGTTCGACGCCGCCGCGCGCCTGCCGCTGGGCCAGTAGCGGCACGGCGCCGGCCGCCCCGGCACGGCGCTTGCAGCGGACCCGGCAGTCCCGAGGATGCCGACCGCCATGGCCGAGAACGAAGACGGTCAGGAGAAGACCGAACAACCCAGCGAGAAACGGCTGCGCGACGCGCGCGAGAAAGGCGATGTCCCGCGCTCGCGCGAGCTGTCGACGGTGGCCGTGTTCGGCGCGGGCGTGGCGGCCCTGCTGGCGACCGGCGGCGGCCTGTCGGCACGCGCGCTCGACTGGATGCGTGATGCGCTCACGCCCGACCTCGGCATGCTGGAATCGCCGGAGATGCTGTTCGGCTACGCGGGCACCCTGCTGCTCGGCCTGATGTGGATCCTCGCGCCGCTGCTGCTGGTCACGCTGGCGGCCTGCTTCATCGCCCCGGCGGTCATGGGCGGCTTCGTGTTCTCGGGCAAGGGCCTGGTGCCGGACCTGAAGAAGATCGACCCGCTGGCCGGCATGAAGCGCATCTATGGGCCCGAAGGCCTGGCGGAGCTCATCAAGTCGCTGCTGCGCGTGGTGCTGGTCGGTGGCGCCGCGACGCTGTTCCTGTGGCCCGGCCTGCACAAGCTGCGGACGATGCTGCAGCAGCCGCTCGAGGACGCGACCCGCGACGGCCTGCGCTTCGCCCTGTGGATGCTGATGGCGACGTCGGCCGCGCTGCTGCTGCTGGCGCTGATGGACGCGCCGTACCAGAAATGGAACTGGCGCCGGAAGCTGATGATGACGCGCCAGGAACTGCGCGAGGAAATGAAGGAAAGCGAAGGCCGCCCCGAGGTCAAGGGCCGCATCCGCCAGATGCAGCAGCAGATGTCGCAGCGCCGGATGATGGAGGACGTGCCGACGGCCGACGTCATCGTGGTCAATCCGACCCATTACGCGGTCGCGTTGAAGTACACCGGCGACGCGATGCGCGCGCCCACGGTCGTCGCCAAGGGCGTCGACGAGATGGCGCTGCGGATCCGCGCCGTCGGCGAAAAGCACCGGGTCACCCTGGTGTCGGCGCCGCCGCTGGCACGCGTCTTGTATCGGGATGCCCAGGTCGGACAGGAAATCCCCGTGAAACTCTACGCAGCCGTCGCCCAGATCCTGTCCTACGTCTACCAGCTGCGCAGCTGGAAGCCGGGCACGCCGCAGCCGCAACTGGCGACCATCGACGTCGACGAGCACGGCCCGGCGCGCGGGGGCCACCGATGAGCGCGGCGCTGCCCAGCAATTCGCGGCGCGTGTTCGACGCGATGCGCCAGGGCATCGGCGCGCCGTTGCTGGTGATCGCGCTGCTGGCGATGGTGGTGGTGCCGCTGCCGCCCTTCATGCTGGACATGATCTTCAGCTTCAACATCGCGATGTCGCTGGTCGTGCTGCTGGCGGTGATCCAGGTCCAGCGGCCGCTGGACTTCAGCATCTTCCCGATCGTGCTGCTGGTCACGACGATGCTGCGCCTCGCACTCAACGTCGCCTCGACCCGCGTGATCCTGCTGCATGGCCAGGACGGTCCGGGCGCGGCCGGCAAGGTCATCGAGTCCTTCGGCGAATTCGTCGTCGGCGGCAACTTCGCCGTCGGCATCGTCGCGTTCGCGATCCTGACCATCATCAACTTCATCGTCATCACCAAGGGCGCGGGCCGCGTGTCGGAAGTCACCGCGCGCTTCATCCTCGACGCCATGCCCGGCAAGCAGATGGCGATCGACGCCGACCTCAATGCCGGCCTGCTGACCCGCGAGGAAGCCAAGGCGCGGCGCGAGGAAGTGCGCCAGGAAGCCGACTTCTACGGCGCGATGGACGGCGCCAGCAAGTTCATCCGCGGCGACGCGATCGCCGGTCTGCTGATCCTGTTCGTCACCGTCATCGGCGGCCTGGCGATCGGCGTGCTCCAGCACGGCATGGCGGTCGGCGATGCGGCCTCGACCTTCACCCTGCTGGCGATCGGCGACGGCCTGGTCGCGCAGCTGCCCGCGCTGCTGGTGTCGTCGGCGGTCGCGCTGCTGGTCACGCGCGCCTCGCGCGCGCAGGACATGGGTGGCGCGATGACCGGCCAGGTCTTCGGCCAGCACAAGGCGCTGACCATCGCCGCGGTGATCCTGCTGATCGTCGGCCTGGTGCCGGGCATGCCCAACGTGGCGTTCCTGAGCCTCGCGGCGATCGTCGGCTACGGCGCCTGGGTGATGCGCAAGAAGGCGCTCGACGCCGAAGCCGCCGCCGCCAATCCCGATCTCGCCCTGCCCGCGCCCGACCAGGTCGCCAACGCCGAACTCGGCTGGGACGACCTGCGACCGGTCGATCCGCTGGGCCTGGAAGTCGGCTACCGGCTGATTCCGCTGGTCGACAAGGCCCAGGGCGGCGACCTGATGGCGCGGATCAAGGCCGTGCGCCGCAAGCTCACCCAGGACATCGGCTTCCTGATCCCGCCGGTGCACATCCGCGACAACCTCGAACTCGCACCGACCGCCTACCGGCTGCTGGTGCATGGCGTGCCCGTCGCCACCGCCGAGGTCCATCCCGACCGCCTGCTGGCGCTGGATCCGGGCGGTGGCCTGCCGCCGCTGGACGGCATGCCCGGCAAGGACCCCGCATTCGGCCTCGACGCGCTGTGGATCCTGCCGCTGCAGCGGGCGCACGCCGAAGCCATGGGCTACACCGTCGTCGATCCGGCGACCGTGGTCGCCACCCACCTGTCGCACCTGGTGCGCGAGCAGGCGCCGGAACTGCTCGGCCACGAGGAAGTGCAGCAGCTGCTGGCGACGCTGGCGCGCAGCGCGCCGAAGCTGGCCGAAGACCTGACCCCGAAGTCGCTGCCGCTGGCGGTCGTGGTGCGCGTGCTGCAGAACCTGCTGGTCGAGCGCATCCCCGTGCGCCAGCTGCGCCGCATCGCCGAGGCCCTGGTCGAGCACGCCGCGCACAGCCAGGACCCCGCCCATCTGACCGCCGCGGTGCGCACCGCGCTGGGCCGGTTCATCGTCCAGGAGATCGCCGGTCCGGCCGCCGAGCTGCCGGTCTACACCCTGGCGCCGGCACTGGAACGCGTCTTGCAGGATTCCGCACAGGGCGCCGGTGCGGCATTGGAGCCCGGGTTGGCGGAACGGTTGCAGCAGAGCCTGGCCGCCTGCGCGGGACAGCAGGAAGCGAAGAACGAGCCTGCGGTCGTGTTGGTGCCCAGCCAGGTGCGGGCCGCGCTTGCCCGGCTGGTGCGGCACAGCGTGCCGGGTCTGTCGGTCCTCTCCTACACCGAGGTGCCGGAGGACAAGCGCCTGAAGCTGCTGGGGACGATCAACTGAGCACGCCGGCAACGGCCGCGAGGGGAAGGGGCACCGCAACGGCGGCGTCCCGGCAAGGAGAACAGATGATGCGTGACGCGACACACGACCACCCGACTTCCACCCTGGACGCCATGCGACGCGATCCTGCGCGCGCGACGTTCCGCAGCGCCGGCGCCCGCCCATGAACATCCGTCGTTTCGTCGCCGCCGACATGCGCAGCGCCCTGCAGATGGTGCGCCGCGCCCACGGTCCCGATGCGGTGATCCTGTCGAACCGCCGCACCGACGAGGGCGTGGAGATCGTCGCCGCGAGCAACTACGACGAGGAATTCGTCCAGCGTGCCATCGCGCCGGCGCCCGTCGCCCCGACCGCGCCGCCGGTCCCGGCCGAGCTGTCCCCCGGCGAACGCTGGCTGCGCGACATGACCGCCGAACCGGCGCCCGTGCCGGTCGCACCCAAGCCCGCCGCAGCGGTCGCCGAAGCGCGCGCGCCCGCACCGGCGCCCGAGCCGACCCTGCAGGACCTCGTGCCGCCGCCGGTCCGCGCCGCGATGCCCGCGCCGGCCGAGAGCGCCGACTTCGAGCCGCCCTCCTTCGCACAGCTGCTCGGCCGCGGCCTGCCCGACGCCCCGGCCGCCCCGGTCGCCGCGCCGCGCGACGGAATTCCGTCGCCGGCGCCGATGCTGGCCGCCGTGCCGACCCTGCCGACGCCCGCCAGCGACGGCGAACTGGCGCGCATGCGCGACGAGATGGTGCAGATGCGCCAGATGATGGAGCGCGAGATGGCGCGTATGACCGACGAGCGCCTGCGCGGCTCGCCGGGCCGGGCGCAGGCGATGGAGCTGATGGAGGACTACGGGTTCGATGCCGGCATCACCCGCGACATCGTCCAGGGCATCCCCGGCGACACCGCGCCGCACCGCGTGCGCGGCCTGATGCTGGCGCTGCTGTCCAAGCGCCTGCCGATCTGTCCGATCGACCCGCTGCGCGAGGCCGGCGTGATCGCCCTCGTCGGCCCGACCGGCGCCGGCAAGACCACGACCATCGCCAAGCTCGCCGCGCTGTACGCCTCGCAGCACCAGCCGCGCGACGTCGCCCTGGTCACCACCGACACCGTGCGCGTCGGCGGCCGCGAGCAGCTCTACAGCTACGGCCGCCAGCTCGGCATCGCCGTGCACGAGGCAGATAGCGAGACCAGCCTGGTCCAGCTGCTGCAGAAGCTCGAGGACTACCGGCTGGTGCTGGTCGACACCGCGGGCCTGAGCCAGCGCGACCGCGCCCTCGTCAGCCAGCTGCACTGGCTGCGTGCCGCGCGCCAGGTCCGCACCCTGCTGGTGCTGCCGGCCAACACCCATTTCGCCGATCTCGACGAGGTCGTCCGCCGCTTCGACGTCGCCCGCCCGCAGGGCGTGGTGCTGACCAAGCTCGACGAGACCGGGCGTCTCGGCAGCGCGCTGTCGGTCGCCGTCGACCACGGCCTGCCGCTGACCTGGGTCACCGACGGCCAGCGCGTTCCCGACGACCTGCACCGCGCCAACGCCGCCCATCTGGTGCTGCGCCTTGAAGATCTCCGCCGCGAGGCCGATAAGCCGATTGCCCCGGAACACGACCATGCCGTCGCCTGACCTGTCCTCCATGTCGTCCACGCCCCTCAAGCCCGTCCGCACCCTCGCCGTCACCGGCGGCAAGGGAGGCGTGGGCAAGACCAACGTGTCCGTGAACCTCGCCATCGCCCTGGCGGGCATGGGCCAGCGCACGCTGCTGCTCGATGCCGACCTCGGGCTGGCCAACATCGACGTGCTGCTCGGCCTGTCGCCGCGCTACACGCTGGCCGACCTCGTCGCGGGCCGCTGCGGCCTGACCGACGTGATCATCGAAGGTCCGGCCGGCGTGCAGATCGTCCCGGCCGCGTCCGGGCGCCGGCACATGGCCGAGCTGCGGCCGGCCGAACACGCCGGCCTGGTCAACGTGTTCAACGATCTCGAGCAGGACCTCGACATGCTGATCGTCGACACCGCCGCCGGGATCACCGATTCGGTGCTGACCTTCTGCCAGGCCGCGCAGGACGCGCTGGTCGTGGTCTGCGACGAGCCGGCGTCGATCACCGATGCCTACGCGCTGATCAAGGTGCTGGCGCGCGAGCGCGGCGTCGACCGGATCCAGGTCGTCGCCAACATGGTCCGCAGCCCGCAGGAAGGCCGCAATCTGTACGAGAAGCTGTCGCGGGTCTGCGAGCGTTTCATCGGCGATGTCTCGCTCAACTACCTCGGCGCGGTGCCGCAGTGCGACTGGCTGCGCATGGCCGTGCAACGCCAGCAGGCGGTGATCTGCGCGTATCCGGGCAGTCCCTCGTCGCAGGCGCTGGCCGAGGTCGCACGTCGCATCGCCCGCTGGCAGCCGCCGACCGCGCCGCGCGGCCACGTCGAATTCTTCGTCGAGCGGATGCTGCGCCAGGGAGCACCGGCATGAACGCCGCCCGCCAGTACCAGGCGGTGCAGCGCACCGTCACCCCCGACCCGATCACCCAGCACGCCGAACTCGTGCGCCGGATCGCCTACCACCTCGCCGCGCGCCTGCCGGCCAGCGTCGAGATCGACGACCTGATCCAGGCCGGCATGATCGGCCTGTTCGAAGCCTCGCGCAGTTACGACGCCGACCAGGGCGCGTCGTTCGAGACCTATGCCTCGATCCGCATCCGCGGTTCGATGATCGACGAGATCCGTCGCGGTGACTGGGTGCCGCGCTCGGTCCACCGGCGCACCCGCGCCGCCGCCGGTGCGATCCGCGAGATCGAGCAGGCGACCGGCCGCGCGGCCAGCCCGCAGGAAGTCGCCGAGAAGCTCGACCTGCCGCTGACGGACTACCAGCGCCTGCTCGAGGACGCCGCACGCGGCCAGGTGCTGAGCCTGGATTCGCATATCGAGGACCACGGCGAGGTCGAACCCGTCAATCGCGACGGCGGTCCGACGCCGCAGGAACACCTGCTGCGCGGCGAGTTTGGACGTGAGCTCGTCGCCGCGATCGACCAGCTGCCCGAACGCGAGAAGCTGGTGATGTCGCTGTATTACGAGCAGGAACTCAACCTCAAGGAAATCGGCGCGGTGCTCGGCGTCAGCGAATCGCGCGTCTGCCAGATCCACGGCCAGGCCGTCGTGCGTCTGCGCGGCCGGCTGTCGGCCTTCGAACTCGCCGACACCGGCATCGGCGACGACTGATGCCCCCGACGTCCTGCAACCGGCGTGACACCGCGTGAGTGCTCGCATCCGCGCCTGTGCGCCACCGCCGACGGTCCAGTCGACCCGACGCGTCCCCACCCCGCCACCGACGACACGCCCCGACCCGTGGAGCCCGCTTTGAACAAGAACATCCGCATCCTGATCGTCGACGACTTCTCGACCATGCGCCGCATCGTCAAGAACCTGCTGTCCGATCTGGGATTCAACAACACGGTCGAGGCCGAGGACGGCAACAGCGCACTGGCCGTGATGCGCCAGGACGCCGTCGAGCTCGTCATCACCGACTGGAACATGCCCGGCATGACCGGCATCGAGCTGCTGCGTGCGATCCGCGGCGACGCCAAGTTCCGCACCCTGCCGGTGCTGATGGTCACCGCGGAAGCCAAGCGCGAGCAGATCATCGAAGCCGCGCAGAGCGGCGTGAACGGCTACATCATCAAGCCGTTCACCGCGCAGACCCTCGAGGAGAAGCTCGGCAAGATCTTCGAACGCCTCGGACAGGCCGCATGAGCGCGACCGTCGCCCCGCCCGACGCCCGCGCCCAGCTCGCCGGCCTGCTGCACGACGCGCTCGAATCGCTGGAACGCGGCGACGAGGCCGGCTGGCGCCGGCACGTCGACGCGCTGGCCGCATCGCGCACGCGCAACTTCGTCGACGGCCTCGGCCGCCTGGCCCGCGATCTCGCGCAGGCCCTCGACACGCTGCCCGCGGCGCCCGCCGAAGGCGGACTCGACGACGCCTGCGCGCGCCTCGACCACGTGGTGACGATGACCGAGCAGGCCACGCACCGCACGCTGGACCTCATCGAGGACAGCCGCGCGCTCGTCGCGCGCCTGCGCGAAGGCCCGCTCGACGACAGCCACAGCGGCACCGTCGACGCGCTGCGCGACAACCTGCGCGAGATGGCGCTGGCGCAGAGCCACCAGGACCTCGGCGGCCAGATCATCCGCCGCGTCGCCGGCATCGTCCGCGGCGTGCACGAGGGCTTCGGTGCGCTCGGCCTGCCGGCGCCCGAGACCGATACCGACCGCACGCGCGCCACCGGACCGTCGGTCAAGGGGCTCGACGGCGGGACCGTCGGCCAGGACGACGCCGACGACCTTCTGTCGCGTCTGGGACTCTGAGCCGATGCTGTGCACGCCGGAAATCGCCGCGGACTTCGTGCTCGAAGCCCGCGAACTGCTCGAGGACCTCGGCGGACGCCTGGTCGCGCTGGAGCGCGCACCGGAGGACCGCGAGGAACTCAACGCGGTGTTCCGCGCGTTCCACACCCTCAAGGGCGGCGCCGGCTTCCTCGGCGCGACGCCGCTGGTCGAACTCTGCCACGCGGCCGAGGAAACCCTCGGCGCGGTGCGCGCGAACGAAGCGGTCCTGACCTCGACGCATTTCGACGCCGCGCAGCAGTCGCTGGACTGGCTGCAGGCGATGGTCGATGCGATCGACGCCGGCACCGAGCTGCCGCGCGCGCCGGCGTCGCTGATCGCCGGCTTCGCGCTGGAGGGCGGCGCGGGCAGCGACATGATCGACGACGCCGATTTCGAGGCGTTGCTCGACCAGTTGCACGGCAACGCGGCGCCCGGCGCACGTGCCGCGGCCGCACCGGCCGACGCGATGATCGGCGACGACGAATTCGAAGCCCTGCTCGACCAGCTGCACGCGGGCGGCGTGCCCGGCAGCACCGCGCCCGCCGCGACCCACGACCCGAACGCGCCGATCGACGACGCGGATTTCGAAGCCCTGCTCGACCAGCTGCATGGCGATGCCGCGCCGGGCGCGCGCACGCCTGCGCCGGTCGCGGCGCCCGCCCCGGCAGCGCCCGCGC
>NZ_NRQR01000003.1 GCF_002849595.1 Luteimonas rhizosphaerae | reverse complement strand
CGTGACCAATCGTGCCCACGTTCACGTGGGGCTTGGTGCGCTCGAACTTACCCTTTGCCATTGTCGTTGCCTCAAATTTCTGATTCGGGATTGGAGATTGGGGATCCGGGGCGCCGACGTCCGCAAGGCGGACGTCGAGCTCGCACCCCCAATCCCGGATGCATTACTTCTTGGTGACGGTCTCGGCGATGTTGGCCGGGGCCTCGGCGTAGTGATCGAATTCCATCGTGAACGTCGCACGGCCCTGGGACATCGAACGCAGCGTCGTCGCGTAGCCAAACATCTCGCCCAGCGGCAGCATCGCGTTGATGACCTTGCCCGACGGCGTGTCGTCGGAACCCTGCAGGATGCCGCGACGACGACTGACGTCGCCCATCACGTCACCGAGGTAATCCTCCGGCGTCACGATCTCGACCTTCATGATCGGCTCCAGCAGCACCGGGCTGGCGCGGTGGAAACCTTCCTTGAAGCCCATGGAGCCGGCAATCTTGAACGCCATTTCCGAGGAGTCGACTTCGTGGTAAGAACCGTCGACCAGCTTCACCTTGACGTCCACGATGGGGTAACCGGCCATCAGGCCGTTCGCCACCGCTTCCTGGATGCCCTTGTCGACCGCCGGGATGTATTCCTTCGGCACGACACCGCCGACGATGGCGTTCTCGAACGTGTAGCCCAGGCCGCGCTCCTGCGGCTCGATCTCGAGCCACACGTGGCCGAACTGGCCCTTACCACCGGACTGGCGCACGAACTTGCCTTCGGCCTTGACCGCCTTGCGGATGGTTTCGCGATAGGCGACCTGCGGCTTGCCGACGTTGGCCTCGACGTTGAACTCGCGCTTCATGCGGTCCACGAGGATGTCGAGATGCAGCTCGCCCATGCCGGCGATGATCGTCTGGCCGGATTCCTCGTCGGTCCGCACGCGGAACGACGGGTCTTCCTGCGCCAGACGACCCAGCGCCAGACCCATCTTTTCCTGGTCCGACTTGGTCTTCGGCTCGACCGCCATCGAGATGACGGGCTCCGGGAACACCATGCGCTCGAGGGTGATGATGTGGTCCTGCGCGCACAGCGTGTCGCCGGTGGTCACATCCTTCAGGCCGACAGCCGCGGCGATGTCGCCCGCACGCACTTCCTTGATCTCTTCGCGGTTGTTGGAGTGCATCTGCAGGATGCGACCCACGCGCTCCTTCTTCGACTTGACCGGGTTGTAGACCTGGTCGCCGGAGTTGAGCGTGCCCGAATAGACGCGGAAGAACGTCAGCGAACCCACGAACGGATCCGTCATGATCTTGAAGGCCAGCGCCGAGAACGGCTCGGAATCCAGCGCCTTGCGGCTGTCTTCCTTCTCGTCGTCGTCGATGCCCTGCACCGGCGGACGATCCGACGGCGACGGCAGCAGCTGGATCACGCCGTCGAGCATCGCCTGGACGCCCTTGTTCTTGAACGCGGTACCACAGAACACCGGAATGACTTCCACCTTCAGCGTGCGCTCGCGCAGGCCGGCGATGATCTCTTCCTCGGTCAGCTCACCGTCGTTGAGGTACTTGTCCATCAGCGCTTCACTGGCCTCGGCCGCAGCCTCGACCATGAAGCTGCGCGCGGCGTTGGACTTCTCGACGAGGTCGGCCGGGATGTCGCGGTACTCGAACACCGTGCCCTGCGACGCGGTGTCCCAGTGGATCGCCTTCATCTTGAGCAGATCGACAACGCCCTCGAAGCCGTCTTCGGCACCGATCGGCACCTGCATCGGCACGGCATAGGCGCCCAGACGGGCCTTCAGCTGGTCGACGACCTTGTCGAAGTTCGCGCCAGTGCGGTCCATCTTGTTGACGAACGCGAGGCGCGGCACCTGGTACTTGTTGGCCTGGCGCCACACGGTCTCGGACTGCGGCTGCACGCCACCGACCGCGCACAGCACGAACACCGCGCCGTCGAGCACGCGCAAGGAGCGCTCGACTTCGATCGTGAAGTCGACGTGGCCGGGGGTGTCGATGATGTTGAAGCGGTGCTCGGGCAGCGACTTGTCCATGCCCTTCCAGAACGCCGTGGTGGCCGCCGAGGTGATGGTGATGCCGCGTTCCTGCTCCTGCTCCATCCAGTCCATGGTGGCGGCGCCATCGTGCACTTCACCGATCTTGTGGCTGACGCCGGTGTAGAACAGGATGCGCTCGGAAGTCGTGGTCTTGCCGGCATCGATGTGGGCCATGATGCCGAAGTTGCGGTAGCGTTCGATGGGAGTCGTGCGAGCCACGTCAGTCTCTCGTATTGGATGGCGACGTTCCGAAGCAGCGGGGAACGTGCGCGATGGAATCGCTTGAATGGACGAATGCCGCCTTGCGGCGGCGATCGAGTCCTGCGTGCGGCACGAGGGCCGCGGGTGGCACCGAAATGGTGCCGACGGACGCCGGATTCAACCGGCGCCCGCGGGATCCGCTTACCAGCGGTAGTGCGCGAACGCCTTGTTGGCTTCCGCCATGCGGTGCGTTTCTTCGCGCTTCTTGATCGCGCCGCCACGGTTCTCGGACGCGTCGATCAGCTCGGCGGCCAGCTTGCGCGGCATGGTGTTCTCGCCGCGCTTGCGCGCCGACTCGATCAACCAGCGCATCGCCAGCGCCATGCGACGCGACGCGCGCACTTCGACCGGCACCTGGTACGTGGCGCCACCGACACGACGCGACTTGACCTCGACGGTCGGCGAGATGTTGCCCAGCGCTTTCTCGACCAGCTCCAGCGCGTTGCCGTTCTTCTCGCCGATCACGTCCATTGCGCCGTACACGATCTTCTCGGCGATGGACTTCTTGCCGCTCTTCATGACCATGTTGATGAAGCGCGCGATCGTGTCGCTGTTGTGCTTCGGATCGGGCAGCACCGAACGCTGCGGGGTGTTTCCTTTACGCGACATTGTCTATTCCTCAACCCTTCGGGCGCTTGGTGCCGTACTTCGAACGGCTCTGCTTACGCTTCGCGACGCCGGACGCGTCGAGCGAACCGCGGACGGTGTGGTAACGCACACCCGGCAGATCCTTGACACGGCCGCCACGGATCAGGACCACGGAGTGCTCCTGCAGGTTGTGGCCTTCGCCACCGATGTACGAGATGACCTCGTAGCCGTTGGTCAGACGCACCTTGGCGACCTTGCGAAGCGCCGAGTTCGGCTTCTTCGGGGTCGTGGTGTACACGCGGGTGCAGACGCCACGGCGCTGCGGGCAGTTCGCCAGCGCGGGCGAAGTGCTCTTGTAGGTTTCGGGGCTGCGCGGCTTCCGCACCAGCTGGTTGATCGTTGCCATCAGTTTCGGGTTCTGTGGTTACGGGCCGGGGCCCGGTGAAAACGAAGACAGACGGAAACCCGTCTGCCAGACGAAAAAGTATAGCCCGCGCCGACGGAATACGTCAACGCGAGCTGCTACCGCCGCCGGCCGGCCACTGCGTGGCACAAGCCCGACATGACACCCTTCCCGTCCGTCCTGGACCGAATACGAGCCGCGTCCTGCGCCTCATTTCGGAGTCTGGGCGGTCCTGAAGGACCGCCATGAATCACCTATCTTACCGCGTGTCGCCGTCGGGGTCAGCGGCGGACGTGCCTTCCAGCATGACCTGCTCCGGCAACGCCTCGACCGGCGCGCTGTCGTCGGCCAGCGGGGAGCTTCCCGACAGCGCGTCCATCTCGGAGTCCGTCAGGCCCGACGCCGCCCGGCGGCGCTTGGTGTGGTACGCCAGGCCGGTACCGGCCGGAATCAGGCGACCCACGATGACGTTCTCCTTGAGACCGCGCAGGCTGTCGCGCGTGCCGCGGACGGCCGCCTCGGTCAACACGCGGGTGGTCTCCTGGAACGACGCGGCCGAAATGAACGACTCGGTCGCGAGTGACGCCTTGGTGATGCCCAGCAGCACCGGATCGTACTTCGCCGGCAACTCGCTCTTGGCGAGCAGCTTGACGTTGTCCTCGATCACGCGCTGGCGCTCGGCCTGTTCGCCATTGAGGAAACGGCTGTCGCCCTGGTCGGTGATTTCGACCTTGCGCAGCATCTGGCGGACGATCACTTCGATGTGCTTGTCGTTGATCTTCACGCCCTGCAGGCGATAGACGTCCTGGATTTCCTTGGTCAGGTACGACGCCAGCTCCTCGACGCCCTTCAGACGCAGGATGTCCTGCGGGCTCGGCTCGCCGTCGACGACCGTCTCGCCCTTCTCGACGTGCTCACCCTCGAACACGATGATCTGGCGGTACTTCGGGATCAGCTCTTCGTGATCCACGCCGTCCAGGCCCTTGATGATCAGGCGCTGCTTGCCCTTGGTGTCCTTGCCGAAGCTGACGATGCCCGAGATCTCGGCGAGGATCGCCTGGTCCTTGGGCTTGCGCGCTTCGAACAGGTCGGCCACGCGCGGCAGACCACCGGTGATGTCGCGGGTCTTCGACGCTTCCTGCGGCACCTTGGTGACCACGTCGCCCACGCCGACGGCATCGCCGTCCTGCAGGTTGACGATGGAGCGCGGCGGCAGCAGGTACTGCGCCGGCAGGTCGGTACCGGGGATGCTGAGATCCTCGCCCTTCTTGTCGACGATGCGCACGATCGGCCGCAGGTCCTTGCCCATCGAGCCACGACGCTTGGGATCGGTGATCTCGCGCGACGCCAGGCCGGTCAGGTCGTCGGTCTTCTCGATGACGGTGATGCCGTCGACGAAATCGACGAAGCGGATGAAGCCCGCCACTTCCGACACGATCGGGTGGTTGTGCGGATCCCAGTTCGCCACGGTCTGTCCGGCCTTGATCGCATCGCCGTCGTTGACGGTGATGGTCGCGCCGTAGGGCAGCTTGTAGCGCTCGCGCTCGCGGCCGTGGCCGTCGAGCACCGAGAGTTCGCCCGAACGCGAGACCGCGACCAGGCTGCCGCCCGCATGGGTGACGAACTTGAGGTTGTTGAACTTGATCGAGCCCGTGGTCTTGACGGTCACGTTGTCGATGGCGGCCGCACGCGACGCCGCACCACCGATATGGAACGTCCGCATCGTCAGCTGGGCGCCCGGCTCGCCGATCGACTGCGCAGCGACGACGCCGACGGCCTCGCCCTGGTTGACCCGGTGGCCGCGGCCGAGGGCACGTCCGTAGCAGCTCGAGCACACGCCGAAGCCGCTCTCGCAGGTGATCGTCGAACGCACCTTGATCGCCTGCACGCCGGCGTCTTCGAGCTTCTGCACCCACTGCTCGTCGAGCAGCGTGTTGCGGGTCACGATCGGATCCTCGTCGTCGCCCGGCAGGAACACGTCCTCGGCCACGACGCGACCCAGCACGCGGTCGCGCAGCGGTTCGACGACGTCGCCGCCTTCGACGATCGGCGTCATCATCAGGCCGTCGAGCGTGCCGCAGTCGACTTCCGTGATCACGACGTCCTGGGCCACGTCGACGAGGCGACGGGTCAGGTAACCGGAGTTCGCGGTCTTGAGCGCGGTATCGGCCAGACCCTTACGGGCACCGTGCGTGGAGTTGAAGTACTCCTGCACGTTCAGGCCTTCTCGGAAGTTCGCGATGATCGGCGTCTCGATGATCGAGCCGTCCGGCTTGGCCATCAGGCCGCGCATACCGGCCAGCTGGCGGATCTGCGCCTGCGAACCACGCGCACCGGAGTCGGCCATGATGTAGAGCGAGTTCATCGACTTCTGGTCGATCGTCTCGCCCTTGGCGTTGAGGACCTTCTCGGTGCCGATGGTGTCCATCATCGCCTTGGCGATGCGCTCGTTCGTGCGCGACCAGATGTCGACGACCTTGTTGTAACGCTCGCCGGCGGTGACCAGACCCGACTGGTACTGCTGCTGGATCTCCAGCACCTCGGTCTCGGCCTCGGCCAGGATGCCCTTCTTCTCCGACGGGATGGTCATGTCGTTGATGCCGATCGACACGCCGGCACGCGTCGCGTTGCCGAAGCCGGTGTACATCAGCTTGTCGGCGAACACGACCGTGTCCTTCAGGCCCAGACGGCGGTAGCAGGCATTGATCAGGCGGCTGATGTTCTTCTTGTTGAGTTCGACGTTGGCCAGCTCGAACGGCAGGCCGTCGGGCATGATCTCGAGCAGCAGCGCGCGACCCACGCTCGTCTCGACGATCGAGGTCACCTTCTCGCGCGAGCCGTCCTCGCCGATCACGGTCTGCTGGATGCGGACCTTGATCTTGGCGTGCAGGCCGGCGGCCTTGTTGTCGTAGGCGCGACGGACTTCGGCGATGTTCGCGAAGATCATGCCTTCACCCGGCATGTTCTCCAGCGCACGGGTCATGTAGTACAGACCCAGCACGACGTCCTGCGACGGCACGATGATCGGCTCGCCGTTGGCCGGCGACAGGATGTTGTTCGACGCCATCATCAGCGCACGCGCTTCGAGCTGGGCTTCCAGGCTCAGCGGCACGTGGACCGCCATCTGGTCACCGTCGAAGTCGGCGTTGAACGCGGTACAGACCAGCGGATGCAGCTGGATCGCCTTGCCTTCGATCAGCACCGGCTCGAACGCCTGGATGCCGAGGCGATGCAGGGTCGGCGCACGGTTGAGCATGACCGGATGCTCGCGGATCACTTCTTCGAGGATGTCCCACACCTCGGCCTCTTCGCGCTCGACCAGCTTCTTGGCGGCCTTGATCGTCGTGGCCAGGCCACGGCGCTGCAGCTTGGCGAAGATGAAGGGCTTGAACAGCTCCAGCGCCATCTTCTTCGGCAGGCCGCACTCGTGCAGGCGCAGCGTCGGGCCGACCACGATGACCGAACGGCCCGAGTAGTCGACGCGCTTGCCCAGCAGGTTCTGGCGGAAGCGACCCTGCTTGCCCTTGATCATGTCGGCGAGCGACTTGAGCGGGCGCTTGTTGGTACCGGTGATGGCACGGCCGCGACGGCCGTTGTCCATCAGCGCATCGACCGATTCCTGCAGCATGCGCTTTTCGTTGCGCACGATGATGTCGGGTGCATTGAGTTCGAGCAGGCGACGCAGGCGGTTGTTGCGGTTGATGACGCGGCGGTACAGGTCGTTGAGATCCGACGTCGCGAAGCGGCCACCGTCCAGCGGCACCAGCGGACGCAGGTCCGGCGGCAGCACCGGCAGCACGGTCATGATCATCCACTCGGGGCGGTTGCCCGACTCGATGAAGGCCTCGACCAGCTTGATCCGCTTGGTCAGACGCTTGAGCTTGGTCTCCGAACCGGTGGCGGCGATCTCTTCCTTGAGGCGGGCCATCTCGGCCTGCAGGTCGATCGTGCGCAGCAGGTCGAAGACCGCCTCGGCGCCCATCGCGGCGTCGAAGTCGTCGCCGTGTTCCTGGCGCATCTGCAGGTACTGCTCTTCGTTGAGCAGCTGGCTGCGCTCCATCGGGGTCAGGCCCGGTTCCGTGACGACGAACGCCTCGAAGTACAGGATGCGCTCGATGTCACGCAGGGTCATGTCCAGCATCAGGCCGATGCGCGACGGCAGCGACTTGAGGAACCAAATGTGCGCGACCGGCGACGCCAGGTCGATGTGGCCCATGCGCTCGCGGCGCACCTTGGCCAGCGTGACTTCGGTGCCGCACTTCTCGCAGACCACGCCACGGTGCTTCATGCGCTTGTACTTGCCGCACAGGCACTCGTAGTCCTTGATCGGGCCGAAGATCGCGGCGCAGAACAGGCCGTCGCGTTCGGGCTTGAAGGTGCGGTAGTTGATCGTCTCGGGCTTCTTCACTTCGCCGAACGACCACGAACGGATCAGGTCCGGCGAGGCGAGCGCGATCTTGATCGCGTCGAAATCCGGGATCTGACGCGCCTGGTTGAAGAGATTGAGCAGGTCTTTCATGTGTTTACTCCGGGAATGGGGAACCTGGGTGGGGATGCGTCGTTGCGGCGCGCAGCACGATCACGCGCCGCGCGCCTGCTCCCTGCCTCAGTGCTCCTCCAGCTCCATGTTGATCGCCAGCGAACGGATTTCCTTGACCAGCACGTTGAACGACTCCGGCATGCCGGCGACCATCTCGTGCTCGCCGTCGACGATGTTCTTGTACATCTGGTTGCGGCCCTGCACGTCGTCGGACTTCACCGTCAGCATTTCCTGCAGGGTGTAGGCCGCGCCGTAGGCTTCCAGCGCCCAGACTTCCATCTCACCGAAGCGCTGACCGCCGAACTGCGCCTTGCCGCCCAGCGGCTGCTGGGTGACGAGCGAGTACGGACCGGTCGAACGCGCGTGCATCTTGTCGTCGACCAGATGGTTGAGCTTGAGCATGTGCATGTAGCCCACGGTCACTTCGCGCTCGAACGCATCGCCGGTGCGACCATCGAACAGGCGGGTCTGGCCGCTGGTCGGGAGGTCCGCCAGTTCCAGCATCGCCTTGATCTCCGATTCCGCCGCGCCGTCGAACACCGGGGTGGCCATCGGCACGCCGTCGGTGAGGTTGCGGGCGAGCGTCAGCAGTTCCTCGTCGGTGAACTGCGTGAGATCGACGCGCTGGCTCGTCACCGCGTTGTCGTTGTTGTAGATCTGGTCGAGGAACTTGCGCAGGTCCGCGATCTTCGCCTGCGCGTCGAGCATCCGCTGGATCTTCTCGCCCAGGCCCTTGGCCGCGAGGCCGAGGTGGACTTCGAGGATCTGGCCGATGTTCATACGCGAGGGCACGCCCAGCGGGTTGAGCACGATGTCGACGGTATTGCCGTTCGCCATGTACGGCATGTCCTGCACGGGCACGATGGTCGAGACCACACCCTTGTTGCCGTGACGGCCGGCCATCTTGTCGCCCGGCTGGATGCGGCGCTTCACGGCCAGATAGACCTTGACCATCTTCAGCACGCCCGGAGCGAGGTCGTCGCCCTGGGTGATCTTGCCGCGCTTGTCGGCGAAGCGCTTCTCGAATTCCTTCTGGTGGACGTCGATCTGCTTCTGCGCGCGCTCGATCGCGTCGGCCGCGTCCTCGTCCTTCATGCGGATCTGGAACCAGTCGGACTTCTTCAGGCCGTCGAGCACCAGCGAGCTGACCGTGTCGCCCTTCTTCAGGCCCGGGCCGCCGTTGGCGGTCTTGCCCTGGATCTGGGTGCGCAGGCGCGCGTAGATCGCCGATTCCAGGATGCGGAACTGGTCGTCGAAGTCCTTCTTGACGCGCTTGATCTCGGATTCCTCGATCTGCTTGGCGCGCTTGTCCTTCTCGATGCCGTCACGGGTGAAGACCTGCACGTCGATGACGGTGCCGTCCATACCGGGCGGCACGCGCAGCGAGCTGTCCTTCACGTCCGACGCCTTCTCACCGAAGATCGCGCGCAGCAGCTTCTCTTCCGGGGTCAGCTGGCTCTCGCCCTTCGGCGTGACCTTGCCGACCAGGATGTCGCCGGCGCGGACTTCCGCACCGATGTACACCACGCCGGATTCGTCGAGGCGGTTGAGCGCGTTCTCGGACACGTTCGGGATGTCGGCGGAGATCTCCTCCGGCCCCAGCTTCGTGTCGCGGGCGACCGCGGTCAGCTCCTCGATGTGGATCGTCGTGTAACGGTCTTCCTTGACGACCCGCTCCGACAGCAGGATCGAGTCCTCGAAGTTGTAGCCGTTCCACGGCATGAACGCGACCAGCATGTTCTGGCCCAGGGCCAGCTCGCCGATGTCGGTCGACGGGCCGTCGGCCAGCACGTCGCCGCGCGCGACGACGTCGCCCACGTTGACCAGCGGGCGCTGGTTGATGCAGGTGTTCTGGTTGGAGCGCGTGTACTTGATCAGGTTGTAGATGTCGACGCCGGCATCGTGCTCGCCGGAGATCTCCTCTTCATTGACTTTGACCACGACACGGCCGGCATCGATCTGCTCGATCATGCCGCCACGGCGGGCGTTGACGGTCACGCCCGAGTCGCGCGCCACGGCGCGCTCGATGCCGGTACCGACCAGCGGCTTCTGCGCACGCAGCGTCGGCACCGCCTGGCGCTGCATGTTGGCGCCCATCAGTGCGCGGTTCGCGTCATCGTGCTCGAGGAACGGGACCAGCGCCGCGGCGACCGACACGGTCTGCATCGGCGAGACGTCCATGAAGTGGATCTCGGCCGGCGGCTTGAGCAGCGACTCGCCCTGGTAACGGCAGTCGACGAACTGCTGGGTCATCGTGCCCTTGTCGTCCTGGACCGCATTGGCCTGGGCGATGACGTAGTCGTTCTCTTCGATCGCCGACAGGTACTCGATCTCGTCGGTGACGCGGCTGTCCACGACCTTGCGGTACGGCGTCTCGAGGAAGCCGTACTTGTTGGTGCGCGCGAACACGGCCAGCGAGTTGATCAGGCCGATGTTCGGGCCTTCCGGGGTTTCGATGGTGCAGACGCGGCCGTAGTGCGTGGGATGCACGTCGCGCACTTCGAAGCCGGCGCGCTCGCGGGTCAGGCCGCCCGGGCCGAGGGCCGAGACGCGACGCTTGTGCGTGACTTCCGACAGCGGATTGTTCTGGTCCATGAACTGCGACAGCTGCGAGGAGCCGAAGAATTCCTTGACCGCCGCCGCGACCGGCTTGGCGTTGATCAGCTCCTGCGGGGTCAGGCCATCGGCCTCGGCCATCGTCAGGCGCTCGCGCACGGCACGCTCGACGCGGACCAGGCCCACGCGGAAGACGTTCTCGGCCATTTCACCGACCGAACGCACGCGGCGGTTGCCGAGGTGGTCGATGTCGTCGACGACGCCGCGACCGTTGCGGATCTCGGTCAGCACCTTGATGACGTCGAGGATGTCCGACGTCTGGCCGAACTCTTCGCGCAGGCGGACCGAATCCTCGTCCTTGCGCTCGGCGAAGTAGCGCGCGTCGTAGAGCACCGAGGCGCCGGTGACTTCCTTGCGGCCGATGCGGCGGTTGAACTTCATGCGGCCGACGCCGGAGACGTCGTAGCGCTCGAACGTGAAGAACAGGTTGTGGAACAGGTTCTGGTAGATCTCGACCAGCGCATCGAGCTGCGTCTTGGTCGAATCGATGCGCAGGGTGTTGGACAGGTACGGACCACGGTCCAGGTCGTTGACCCAGATCGTGCCGATGGTTTCGATCGACGCCTTGCGCAGCGCCTCGAGGGTCTCGAGCGTGATCTCGTCGTTCGCGGTCGCGACCAGCTCACCGGTTGCCGGGTCGATGACGTCGTGCGACAGGATCTGGCCAACCATGTAGTCGTCCGGCACAGCCAGCGCGGTGATGCCGGCGGCCTCGAGCTGCTTGACGTGGCGCGCGGTGATGCGCTTGCCGGCCTCGACGATGACCTTGTCGCCATCGACCAGGTCGAAGTTCAGGGTCTCGCCGCGCAGACGCTCCGACACCAGCTCGAGCTGCACGCCCTCGCCTTCCGGCAGGATGTGGTAGCTGTTGATGTCGAAGAACTCGTTGAGCATCTCTTCGTTGTTGTAGCCGAGCGCGCGCAGCAGCACCGACACCGGCAGCTTGCGACGACGGTCGATACGGGTGAACAGCGCGTCCTTGGGGTCGAACTCGAAGTCGAGCCACGAACCGCGGTACGGGATGATGCGCGCCGAGTACAGCAGCTTGCCCGAGCTGTGGGTCTTGCCGCGGTCGTGGTCGAAGAACACGCCGGGCGAACGGTGCAGCTGCGAGACGATGACGCGCTCGGTGCCGTTGATGATGAAGGTGCCGTTCTCGGTCATGAGCGGGATCTCGCCCATGTAGACCTCCTGCTCCTTCACGTACTTGATCGCCTTGTTCGACGACTCGCGGTCGTAGATCACCAGGCGCACGGTCACGCGCAACGGAGCGCCGTAGCTCAGGCCACGGTTGCGGCATTCGCGCTCGTCGAACACGGGCTCGCCGAGCTTGTAGCCGACGTATTCGAGTGCGGCGTAGCCGTTGTAGCTGACGATCGGGAAGACCGACTTCAGCGCGGCGTGCAGGCCACGGTCCTCGCGCTTGGCGGGATCGCGGTCGGCCTGCAGGAACTCACGATAGGAGTCGACCTGGATGGCAAGCAGGAAGGGCACCTCGAGAATCTGCCGGCGCTTGCCGAAGTTCTTGCGGATGCGCTTCTTCTCGGTGAACGAGTAGCTTGACTGGAGCTGGGACGTCGTCATGGGGAGTACCGCCTCGGGTCATTGATGCGGATCGCGTCGCGATCCGGGGGAACATGAAGCTGCCACTGGGTAGTCGCTGGTATTGCCGGCACCAGCACGCCTTCTCCCGCTACTACCCACTGCCAACTACGTCAGTTGTCAGGGCCGGTCCCGGTGGTTCGGGAACGACCAAAGGCCGGGGGCTTTCGCCCCCGGCCCTGGTGCATCGCAAGCATGTGCTGCGATGCCAAGGTGCCGCTTACTTGATTTCGACGGACGCGCCAGCAGTCTCGAGATCCTTCTTGATCTTCTCGGCTTCTTCCTTCGTGGCGCCTTCCTTGACTTCCTTCGGTGCGCCTTCGACCAGGTCCTTGGCTTCCTTGAGGCCCAGGCCGGTGACGGCGCGGACGACCTTGATGACCTCGACCTTCTTCTCGCCGGCAGCCTTCAGGACGACGGTGAACTCGGTCTGCTCTTCGACAGCGGCAGCCGGGCCGGCAGCAGCGGCCGCGGCGACCGGAGCAGCGGCGGAGACGCCGAACTTCTCTTCGATGGCCTTGACCAGCTCCATCACTTCCATCAGGGACTTTTCGGCGATCGCGTCGACGATCTGTTCGTTGGTAAGGGACATTGTGATTACCTTTGGAAAATGTTCTGGGATAGGGTTCGTTGCGCCGACAAGTCGGACTTAAGCCGTTTCGGCCGCTGCTTCCGCAGGCGCTTCCTCGCCACCGCCCTGCTGGTCGGCCACGGCCTTGACGGCACGGGCGAACATCGAGGCGGGTTCTGCGAGGGCACGAGCGACCATGGCCAGGGCCTGGTCGAGCGTCGGCAGCGATGCCAGGACGTCCACGTGGCTGGCCGGGTACAGCTGGCCACCGACGGCGACGACCTTGGGCTGCAGCTTGTCGTTGGTCTTGGCGAATTCCTTGATCAGGCGACCGGCAGCGCCGGGCTCCTCGGTCGAGAACGCATACAGCAGCGGGCCGACCAACGAGTCCTTGGTGCACTCGTATTCGGTTCCCGCCACAGCGCGTGCGGCCAGGGTGTTCTTGACAACACGCAAGTACACACCGGTCTCACGCGCCTTCTTGCGCATCGCGGTCATCTGGCCGACCGTGGTGCCCAAGTACTCGACAGCGATCAGGGAATGCGCGTTTGCGGCGACTTCTGCCAGCTCGGCGACAACTTCCTGCTTCTGAGACAGATTGAGAGCCATTACTCACTCCTCATTGTGAACTCCGCTCACGGCTCCTGCCGCTTGCGGTCCTGAGCGGCTCCCGTCCCTGGAGGCCGGGGATGCACGGAGCATCCCGGTGGTGGCCTTTCTGCCTGGCAGGACCTGGGTCCGACCAGAAAACATCGAAAAGGCATCACCATCTACGCAGGCCTTTCGGTGCAAGCACCTCGGGATTAAGCGGTCTCGATCCTCGGTAGCGGCGATTCCCTGCCAGTTCGAGCATCCCTGCCCGTCGCCACCGCGATGTCGACCGCGCCTGCGGTCTTTGACGGCGCCGCGCTGGACTCGAGGTCCGTCGCGTAGCCCCCAAAAACGCATCGCCCCGGATCCGGGACGACGCGCTCAAAACGTGTCGATCAGCGCGCGAGGGTCAGCGTCGACTGGTCGACGATCACGCCCGGGCCCATCGTCGAGCTCAGCGAAACCTTCTGCAGGTACTGGCCCTTGGCGGTGGCCGGCTTGGCCTTGACCAGGTCGGCGAGCAGCGCCTGCAGGTTTTCCTTCAGCTTGTCCGCGTCGAAGTCGGCCTTGCCGATCGTGCAGTGGATGATGCCGGCCTTGTCGGTCCGGTACCGGACCTGACCGCCCTTGGCGTTCTTGACCGCTTCGCCCGGATTCGCCGACACGGTGCCGACCTTCGGGTTCGGCATCAGGCCGCGCGGGCCCAGGACCGTACCGAGCTTGCCGACGACGCGCATGGCGTCCGGCGTCGCGATCACGACGTCGTAGTTGATGTCGCCGGCCTGCATCTTCTCGGCCAGGTCATCCATGCCGACGACGTCGGCGCCAGCCGCCAGGGCCTCGTCGGCCTTGGCACCGGCCGGCGCGAACACCGCGACGCGGACGCTCTTGCCAGTACCGGCGGGCAGCACGGTCGAACCGCGCACCTGCTGGTCGGACTTGCGCGCGTCGACGCCGAGGCGGACGGCGACATCCACGGCTTCGGCGAACTTCGCGCTGCTGTTGTCCTTGACGATCTTCAGGGCGTCATCGATGCCGTAGCTCTTGCCCGGCTGCACGGCAGCCTGGATGCTCTTCTGTCGCTTGGTCTGTGCCATGGTCTCAGCCCTCCACCGTCAGGCCCATCGAACGGGCCGAACCCGCGATGGTGCGCACTGCTGCTTCCAACTCGGCCGCCGTCAGGTCGGCTTCCTTCGCCTTGGCGATCTCTTCGATCTGGGCGCGCGTCACCTTGCCCACCTTCTCGGTGTTCGGACGCTTGGAACCCGATGCCACGCCGGCCGCCTTCTTCAGCAGCACCGATGCCGGCGTGCTCTTGGTGATGAAGGTGAACGTACGGTCGGAATAGGCCGTGATAATGACGGGCGTCGGCAGACCCGGCTCGAGCTTGGAAGTCGCTGCGTTGAACGCCTTGCAGAATTCCATGATGTTGAGGCCGCGCTGACCCAGCGCAGGACCCACGGGCGGCGAGGGGTTGGCCTGACCGGCCTTCACCTGCAGCTTGATGTAACCGACAACTTTCTTCGCCATGTGCTTTTCTCCGGGTGCAAGCGCCTGGACTCAGGCTCCCCATCGCGCCGGGAAAATCACGTGTCCCGGCTTCACGTTGTCCATCCGCGCGAAAGGCCGCCCATACGGCGGCCTGTGCGGGTGCCCGGCTGACCAGACAGTGAGCCGCGCACTATAGCAGGGTTTCGCGCGCCCGTCACATACGGGCGGCGCAGCGGGATCAGGCCTTCTCGACCTGCCCGAACTCCAGCTCGACCGGGGTCGAGCGGCCGAAGATCAGCACCGCGACACGCAGGCGGCTCTTTTCGTAATTGACTTCCTCGACGACGCCGTTGAAGTCGTTGAACGGACCATCGACGACGCGGACCATCTGGCCGGCCTCGAACAGCACCTTCGGGCGCGGCTTCTCGACGCCTTCCTGCACGCGGTCGAGGATGGCGGCCGCCTCCTCGTCGCGGATCGGCAGCGGGCTGGCCGCGGTACCGCCGATGAAGCCCATGACCTTCGGGGTTTCCTTGACCAGATGCCAGCTTTCGCTATCCATCCGCGGAATGCCGCCTTCGTCGCTGGTCAGGATCTGGACCAGCACATAGCCGGGGAAGAACTTGCGCTCGGACCGGCGCTTCTGGCCGGACCGCATCTCGATCACTTCCTCGGTCGGCACCAGCACGTCGCCGAAGCGCTCTTCCATGCCGGTCCGGACGATGCGGTCGCGCAGCGCCTGCGCCACCGACTTCTCGAAGCCGGAATAGGCATGTACCACGTACCAGCGCTTGACGCCTTCGGTTTCCATCTGACTCGTTACTCCGTCACTGCCGCAGGATGAAGCGGATGACCCATTGGATGATCTTGTCGAATCCCGCCAGCATCAGGCTGATGACGATGACCGCAATGATCACCACCCAGGTCAGGCGGATCGCTTCCTGGCGGGTCGGCCAGACCACCTTGCGCATCTCGAAGCGGGTTTCCGAGAAGAACTCCCGGGCCTGGTGACCCTTGCCGGTCGTCAGGAATACCGCCACCGCGCCGACAAGACACAGGCCGACGATGATGCTGCGCACCGGCGTCGCCAGCTGCGCTTCGAACCAGTAGAAGGCGAAGATCCCCGCCACCACCAGCAAGACCGCGGCCGCGTACTTGGCGAGATCCGCCGACGATGCCGACTTCGACTGCTCCACTCTGGTGTTCAAATCCCGGCGACTCATCGAATTGCGATTGCTCGGTTGGAAAGCGGGGCCATGGCCCGGCTCTAGCGGAAGCATCCGCGGATTTGGCACGCCAGGAGGGACTCGAACCCCCAACCTGCGGTTTTGGAGACCGCTGCTCTGCCAATTGAGCTACTGGCGTAAGGATGGACCCGTGGCGAAAACCACGACTCCCTGAAACGGCGAAGGCGGATCCGGGTGACGGTCCGCCGTTCGCGCATCCGGCGGCCGAAGCCGCCGGCATCTCATCGACTGCTTACTTGATGATCTTGGCGACGACGCCGGCGCCGACGGTGCGGCCGCCTTCGCGGATCG
>NZ_NRQR01000010.1 GCF_002849595.1 Luteimonas rhizosphaerae | reverse complement strand
CCTTCGGCAGCGGCGCGTTCGCGCTGGCGACGAATGCAACCGCAGTGGGCTACAACGCAGCCGCCAACGGCGAGGAGGCACTGGCAGCCGGTGCCGCGGCCACCGCCGATGGCGATGGCAGCGTGGCGGCCGGTGCACAGGCCAATGCCTCGGGCACCGAAGCCGCGGCAGTCGGCTATCTGGCCGATGCGTCGGGCGACGCGGCAACCGCGGTCGGCGCCGAGAGCGTCGCCAGCGGTGCGCAGGGCGCGGCCTTCGGCTTCGGCGCGAGCGCGAGCGAGGACTACACCACGGCCGTGGGCGGAAATGCGGCGGCATCGGGCTTCAACAGCACGTCGGTCGGCAACGCGAGCGCGGCGTCGGGCTCAAGCAGCCTGGCGGTCGGTTCCGACAGCGCGGCCTCCGGCACCTCGAGCACGGCGGTCGGCCAGGGCAGCATCGCCAGCGGCATCAATGCGGTGGCGCTCGGCGGCGCGACGCTGTTCGGGACCGAGGCGGCGGGCGACTTCTCGACCGCGATCGGCGGCGAGGCCTATGCAGCCGGTTTCAACAGCACGGTGGTCGGCAACGCGGCGACCGCGCTCGGCGACGACAGCACGGTGCTGGGTTCCGATGCGCTCGCCACCGGCGCCGGCAGCGTGGCGCTGGGCCAGGGCTCGTTCGCCGATCGCGACGACACGGTGTCGGTCGGCGATGTCGGTAGCGAGCGTCAGATCACCAACGTCGCGGCCGGCACCGAGGGCACCGACGCGGTGAACGTGGACCAGCTCAACGCCGCCGCGGACGGCGCGCTGCTGACGGGGCGCTACTTCCGCGCGACAGGCGATGGCGAGGCCTACGTGCAGGGCGAGGACGCCACGGCCGCGGGTGCGAACGCGCTGACCGACGGCGATTACGCCACGGCCATCGGCGCCTCCAGCACCGCCTACGGCACGGGCGCGTCCGCGATCGGCAGCGGCGCATCGGCGACCGCGCAGTACGCGGTCGCGGTGGGCTACAACAGCGCGGCGAATGCGGAAGGCGCGGTCGCGGTCGGCGGTCTCGGTCAGGCCTACGACCAGTACAACACCCCGATCGTCGATGAAGACGGTGCGCCGGTGCTGGTGTCCACGCAGGCCGAGCGCAACGGCACCGCCGTGGGCTCCGGCGCACTGGCCACGGGCGAGAACGCATCCGCGTTCGGCAGTGGCGCGCAGGCGCTGGGCAACGACAGCGTCGCCAGCGGCATGAAGGCGCGTGCGACCGGTACCTGGAGCACGGCGATCGGCAGCAACGCCTGGGCCAGCGGTGGTGACGCCACCGCGACCGGCGCCTATGCCTGGGCGACCGCGAACGGTGCGACCGCGTTCGGCACCTCGGCCTGGGCCACGGCGACCAACGCCTCGGCCTTCGGCTACGGCGCATGGGCCGATACGGCCGGCGCGACCGCGGTCGGCATGGACACCTGGGCCAGCGGCGTCAGCGCAGTCGCGATGGGCCGGGGCGCGTTGAGCACCCAGGACTACGCGATCGCGATCGGTGCCACCAGCCTGGCCGATGGCGTCAATGCCGTCGCCCTCGGCCGCGGCACGCTGAGCCTCGCCGACAACGGCGTCGCGCTGGGCATGCGGGCCAACGTCGGCCGCGGCGCCGACGACGCGCTCGCCCTCGGCGCCAATGCCTACGCCGAAGCGGCGGACAGCGTGGCCCTTGGCGCGGGTTCGCGTTCGGATCGCGCCAACACGATCTCGGTCGGCGCGGCGCAGGCGTGGACGGACGAGTACGGCGTGACCCACGAGCCGACACAGCGGCAGATCACCAACGTCGCGGCCGGCACCCAAGACAACGATGCCGTCAACGTCGGTCAGTTGAATTCGGTCGCCGAAGGCCTGGGCTCGCTGTCCGAGAACGCGGTGGTCTACGACGACGCGAGCAAGAGCTCGCTGCGTCTGGACGGCGCCAACGGCACGCGGCTGCGCAACGTCGCCGCGGGCAGCGTCGCGACCGGCAGCACGGACGCGCTCAACGGCGCCCAGCTGCACGGCGCCATGGCCAGCACGGCGTCGATGCTCGGTGGCGGCGCGACGGTCACCGCGTTCGGCACGCTGACGAAGCCGACCTACGCGATCCAGGGCAGCAACTACTACAACGTGGCCGATGCGATGGGCGCGCTGGATACGCAGATCAGCACGCTTGACAAGCGCCTGGCCGGGATCGAGACGAAGTCGGCGACGCGGCCGAGTGCCGGTCCTCGCGCCGAGGCGGAACCGGAAGTCGCCTCGGGTGGCGATGCGCCTGCGGTCGTCGGTGAGAACACCAACGCGGTGGCGGTCGGTTCGGATGCACGGGCCAATGGCGACAACGGCGTGGCGATGGGCGGCAACGCCTACGCGCACGGTCCCAACGACACGGCGATCGGCGGCAACGCGCGCGTCGATGCGGATGGCAGCACCGCGGTCGGTGCGAACGCGACCATCAGCGCGACCGCGACGAACGCGGTGGCGGTCGGTGAGGGCACGTCGGTCACTGCGGCGTCGGGCACCGCGGTCGGTCAGGGGGCTACGGTCACCGCCGAAGGCGCCGTCGCGCTGGGCCAGGGTTCGGTCGCCGACCGCGCCGACACGGTCTCGGTGGGAAGTGCCGGCAACGAGCGCCAGGTCACGAACGTCGCCGCCGGCACCCAGGCCACTGATGCCGCGAACGTGGCCCAGGTGCAGGCCGCGTCGGCGGAGGCCAATACCTATACCGACACGACGGCGACGCAGACGCTGAGCAGTGCCAATGCCTACACCGACCAGAAGTTCGCGACCTGGGACGACAGCTTCGAATCGTTCAAGGGCGACGTCGATCGCCGGTTCTACGACACCGACCGTCGCATCGACCGCCAGGGTGCGATGGGCGCGGCGATGCTCAACATGGCGACCAGCGCCGCGGGCATCCGCACCCAGAACCGGGTCGGCGTCGGCGTCGGGTTCCAGGGTGGCGAGAGCGCGCTGTCGGTCGGTTACCAGCGTGCGATGAGCGATCGCGCCACGTTGACGATCGGTGGTGCGTTGAGCGGCGACGAGAAGTCGGTGGGCGTCGGTGCCGGCTTCGGGTGGTAAGCGGTCTGCGGTGCCCGGTCCTCGCGGCCGGGTCGTCGTCATCGCGGCGGAAATCCAGGGACGGCGGCCGCGTGCGGCCGGTGTCCGGGTTCAAAGAGCGTGAAGCGTTGCGTGCGGGCCCATCCGGGTGCCGCCTGTGGACGTGGTCACTGTGGTCCATCACTCCTGTAGAGAGGCTTTCAAATGAAGAAGGGCATCATTCCATGCACGCTGGCTGTGGCGGTGACCGCCATCCTGTCGATCGGCACCGTCGAGGCAGCGGGCAAGGCACGCAAGGTCGGTACTGACGCGCCGCCGTCCGCCGTCGCCAGCGACAGCCAGCCGATCACGCGCTTCATCGTCGAGTACAAGAACGGCACGCGCGATCGCACCGCCGTCGTCTCCGGCGTCAACACCGCGCTCGCGCGCTCGGGCCTGACCAAGGGCGCGCGCGGGGCGAGTGCGAGCTACGTCCGCGAACTGGCGACCGGCCACCAGCTGGTCCGCCTGTCGCGCGGCGTCGACCGCATCGAAGCGGCCGCGCTGATGCGCCAGATCGCGGCCGATCCGAACGTGAAGTCGGTGCAGCCCGACCGCCTGCGCCAGATCGCGGCATTGCCGGTGCAGCCGGCCTACATCCCGAACGATCCGAACATCGACTGGCAGTGGCACATGTACGCGCCGGACGGCAGCGACACCTTCGACGGCGGCCCGAACCGCGGCGGCATCGACGCGCCGGCCGGTTGGGATCTCTCCGACGGCGAGGGCATCACGATCGCGGTGCTCGACACCGGCATCACCGAACATCCGGACATCGACAGCTCGCTCGGCGACGCCGGCTACGACTTCATCTCCGACGCGTTCGTGTCGGGACGCGACACCGACGAGCGCGTGCCGGGCGGCTGGGATCTGGGCGACTGGACGATCGGCTATCCGGGTGCGGAAACCTGCCAGCAGCGCAACAGCTCCTGGCACGGCACGCACGTCGCCGGCACCGCGGGCGCGCAGCGCACCGACAATGGCGTGGCCGTGACCGGCGTTGCCTATGGCGCGAAGCACCTGCCGGTGCGCGTGCTCGGCCATTGCGGCGGTTACGACTCCGACATCAGCGATGCGATCGTCTGGGCCGCGGGCGGTGACGTGCCGGGCGTGCCCGCGAACGAGAACCCCGCGCACGTCATCAACCTCAGCCTCGGCGGCACTGGCGCCTGTTCCACGGCCGAAGCCGATGCGATCGCGCAGGCCAACGCCCTGGGCGCCGTCGTCGTCATCGCCGCCGGCAACAGCAACGCCAATGTCGACGGCTTCTCCCCGGCGAACTGCCCGGGGGCGATCGCCGTCGCATCGAATGGCGTCACCAGCCGCCGCGCGTACTACTCCAACTACGGCGTCAACATTGACATCTCGGCGCCAGGTGGCGGCGTGTATGCGAACGATGGCAGCAGCGGCACGCAGATCGACGACGGCTTCATCTGGCAGGCGCGCAACCCGAGCACCACGACGCCGTTGCCGTTGGAGGACTTCACCACGGTGCCGACGGGCGGCTCGGCGGGTACCTCGCAGGCGTCGCCGCATGTGGCCGGTATCGTCGCGTTGATGCAGAGCGCGCGTCTCGCTGCGGACCTGCCGCTGCTGACGCCGGACGAAGTGCTGGAGAAGCTGCAGGCCTCGGCCACGCCGTTCGCTGTCGCACCGGTGTCGGGCCGCGAGATCGGTCCGGGTATCGCCAACGCCGGCGCTGCCGTGCTCGCGGCGATCGAACCGCCTTGCGAGGTCGACTGCGCCCCGCCGGCGACGCCGATCGTCAACATGTCGCCGGTGCGTTCGCTCGGCGGGGCTGCCGGCAGCGAAACGCTGTACAGCATCGAAGTGCCCGCCGGCGTCACCGGTCCGCTGAGCATCACCACCAGCGGTGGCAGTGGCGACGTGTCGCTGCATGTCAGCCTCGACGAAGCGCCGACCGACAGCGGCACGTGGAACTCGACGCGTCCGGGCAATGCGGAAACCATCCGCATCAATGCGCCGGCTGCGGGCGTGTACTACATCAAGCTGGCCGGTGTGCGGGCCTACTCGAACGTCACGCTGCAGGCGCGTTTCACGCCGCCGGCGGTCTGATGTCCGAGGCCGGCCCCGCATGCCGCGGGGCCGGTTGATGTGCTGCAGACGCGAGTAACCGGACCGGCGGGTGCCCAGAGCATCCGCCGGTCCTTTTTTTGGGTCGTGGAATCGTTCGCGACGCATCCGGGGAGACGGCTGTGCGTGTTCGAGCGGCGACCTTCTGTCCGCCTGCATTCGGATGCGATGAGCGTGATGCGCGGATCGTTCGATCGCGGCGTGGATGTCTTCCGATGGTTCGCGTCTGATCGGCGCCGATCATGCCGCGTACGCCGCGGTCGGCGAACGTACGCGATGGATCCGGACCGACGACGATCGCGTCGACGGCATGTCAGCCGTCGATCGCCTGGCGCGCTGACCTAGACGGCCGCCTGCGCTTGCCGACTACGATAAAAATCGTCTCTCGCGCTGCGATGCGACCCGCGTGTTGGGGCTCGAACAACGTGCTTGCGCGACGTCAGCCCGTAGACGCGGCACCAGGCGCGTGGGCGCTTCCCGGGGGGCTATGGCACCTGTTCCCGGACACCGTTGTCGCGGAACTGTAAGTCGACATCAGTGCGGACGCGAGCGACAGCCCGGCAAACCGCCGCGGTTACGGGGCGGACGCAGCGGCGGCGGGTGCTGCCGGCGCCGGCGCATCCGCTGCGGTCAGGCGCCAGATCGCGTTGCCCACGTCGTCGGCGACCAGCACGCCGCCACGCGTGTCGATCGCGACCCCGACCGGCCGGCCCTGCGCATCGCCGTCGTCGTTGACGAAGCCGCCGAGCACGGTCTCGATCGGGCCCGACGGCGTCGCACCCGAGAACGGCACGAACACCACCGAATAGCCGACCTTGGGCTTGCGGTTCCACGACCCGTGCAGGCCGACGAAGGCGCCGTTGTTGTAACGCGCGGGCAGGGCGTCGCCGCGATAGAACGCCAAGCCAAGCGGCGCGACGTGCGACCCCAGGCCGTAGTCGGGCTTGATGGCCTTCGCCACCAGTGCCGGATCCTGCGGCTCGACGCGCGTGTCCACGTTCTGGCCGAAGTAGCTGTAGGGCCAGCCGTAGAAGGCGCCGTCGCGCACCGAGGTCAGGTAATCGGGCACGAGGTCGTTGCCGATCTCGTCGCGCTCGTTGACTACGGCCCACAGCGAATTGCCTTCCGGGTGCAGCGCCAGCGCAGTCGGATTGCGCAGGCCCGAAGCGAAGTTGCGGACCGCGCCCGTCGCCGCGTCGACCTCGAGCACGGCGGCGCGGTTCACTTCTTCCTCCATCCCGTTCTCGGCGATGTTGCTGTTGGAGCCGACGCCGACGAACAGCTTGCTGCCGTCGCGGCTGGCGACCAGCGCCTTGGTCCAGTGGTGGTTGCGGCCGGCGGGCAGGTCGGCGACCTTTTCGGGTGTTGCGCCGATCGAGGTCGCGCCCGTGGTGTAGGGCACCTTGACCAGCGCATCGGCGTTGGCGACGTACAGCGTGCGGCCGACCAGCGCCATGCCGTACGGCGAGGACAGCCCGGTGAGAAAGACATGGCGCTCCTCGGCGATGCCGTCGCCGTCGACATCGCGCAGCAGGGTGATGCGGTCCGCGCTCGGCACGCCCGCGCCCGCACGCTTCTGCACGGCGCCCATCGCGAGCTGCTTCGGTCCCGGCGTGGCCTCGGTTTCCGGTTTGTTCGCTTCGGCCACCAGCACATCGCCATTGGGCAGCACGAGCACGGTGCGCGGATGGTCGAGATCGCGCGCGAATGCGGTCACCGCGAAGCCGTCTGCCGGTGTCGGCTGTCCGTCCTGCGGCCAGCCGACGGCCGGCGCGATTTCCACTACCGGCACCGCGGCGCTGTCGGGCGTGGGCAGGGTGGGGTTGGGGCCGGTGCCGATCGCGTACTCGCCCTCGGCCGCGACGGCGCTGTCGGTCTGGTCGGCCTGGCCGGTGGTGCGCGTGCTGTCGCCGACCGGGGGGTCGTCGCTGCTCATGCAGCCGGACAGGGCGAGGGTCAGCAGGGCGACGGCGGGCAGCACCCGGCGCGGCGTCGACAGGGGACGGGTCATGGCGGGAGTCCGGAGCGGGAGCGGAGCCGCATTGCAGCAGCGGCTCCGTGACGGGGAAGTCAGCGCATCGCCCTTGCGTCATCTGGGATACTGGCCCCGGTGCCGCCCTGCGCCGTCGATCCCGTTGCCTCATGTCGAAGCTGTCGAAACCCCGCCGCGACACGCGTCGCAAGAGCATGCCGCGCCGCCCGTTCCGCGCCGCCACGGCGGCGCGCGTGCATGCGCAGCTGCGCGATCCGGCAGGCCAGGTCATCGCCGGGGCGGCCTTGCAGGATGCCGAGTGGTCGCTGTTGCTCGCCGGTCAGGTGGTCGCGACGACCGACAGCGCGGCCATGGTCCTCGCCATGCTCCACCACACGGCCGCAGTGCAGGCCCGCGCCGGCGTGCGCACCGAACTGGCGATGACGACGACACTGCAGACCGCGGCGACAGCCGAGGCCAGCGAGGCGGGGCACACGCTCGACGAGCATCTCGCATGGCTGGAGAGCGAACGCCAGACCCGCAACCAGCCGACGGGTGCCCCGCACTAGCCCGCTGCCGCATGAACCGGCGGCCGTCGCCGCACGCGTGCGCGTTCAGGTCGAAGCACCGGCGCCGCTATCATGACGCGACTCCGTTCGCTCCCCGTCGCCATGCGCATGTCCCGTTTCCTGCCCGTTTTCGCGCTGTCGAGCGTCCTGCTGCTCACGGCCTGCGGCCGCAACGCCCGCGAGGACGCGCCGTTCATGGGCGAGGCCTTCGATTCCGACGACACGTATTCGCGGATCTACGAACTGCCCGCGGCCCAGGTCTGCGGCGCCGCCCGGCTTGCGCTGCTGGGCCAGGGTTACGCGGTCGGCAAGGCCGACGACGACGCGGTCGAGGCGGTCAAGAACTTCCAGCCCGAGGACGAAGTCCACACCCAGCTCGCGGTGCGGGTCTCGTGCGTCGCGCGTGGCGGCGACCGCACGCTGCTGTTCGTCAGCGCGCTGCTGGACCGCTACGTGCTGCGCAAGAGTTCGAACTCGGCGAGCGTGGGCGTCGGCGCGCTCGGGTCGCTGTCGCTGCCGATCGGCAGCAGCGAGGACTCGCTGGTCCGCACCGCCAGCAGCACCGTGCAGGACAAGGGCTTCTATCGCCGCTTCTTCGAGCGCGTCGGCTACTACGTGCCCACGCGCGAGGAGCGGCAGAAGCGGTACACGCTGCCGGTGCCGCCACTCGACGAGGAAGAAGACCCGCCGCCGACCGATCTGCAGGACGAGGGCGCCGCGACGCGCGAGACCCTGCCGCGCTGAGGGCCCGACGCCTGAGGGCATGCGCCCGATGGCCGACATCCGTCGCGCCGGGCGTCGGCCGTATTCCATCGCGCATCCGTGCCCTGTGGCCACACCGGAAACATCGTGCGCGGAGTAGACGTCGATCCTGCGAGTTGCCCGCCGCGACCGTGGCGCGCTAACTGCTAAAGTCGGGCTCCGGTCGACAGGCGTGGAGCGGCAACGACGTGAATGCGGTGCTCGAGGAATCCGGTCCGGTCGATCCCGCGGACGCCGGCATCGTCGCCCATCTGCGCGACCAGGGCCGGCTGAAGGAAGTGGACCTGGCGCGGGCGCAGCGGCTGCATGCCGAAGCCGGCGGCAGCCTGCTCACCTTGCTCGGCCGGCTGGGCCTGGTGTCCGAACGCGACCACGCCGAAGCCTGCGCGCAGGTGCTGGGCCTGCCGCTGCGCGCGGGCAAATCGATTCCCGACGATCCACCGGAGCTGGTCGATGGTGCGCAGCCGTTGTCGGTGCGGTTCCTGCGCCAGTTCCATCTGTGCCCGATCGGCGAATCGCGCGGCCGGCTGCTGCTGTGGATGGCGGATCCCGCCGATCCCTATGCGCACGATGCGGTGCGACTGGCGACGGGCTGCGAGATCGCGCCGGTCGTCGGTCTGCGCTCGGAAATCGACGATCTGATCGAACGCTGGTACGGCCAGGGCCGCAGCGCGATGGGCACGATCGTCGAGTCCGCCGATGGCGACAGCGGAGGCGATGTCGACGATGTCGAGCACCTGCGCGATCTCGCCTCGGAAGCACCGGTGATCCGGCTGGTGAACCTGGTGATCCAGCGCGCCGTCGAGCTGCGCGCGTCCGACATCCATATCGAACCCTTCGAGAGCCGGCTGAAAGTGCGCTATCGCGTCGACGGCGTGCTGATCGATGGCGAAAGCCCGCCGGTGAACCTGACCGCGGCGGTGATCAGCCGCATCAAGATCATGGCGCGGCTCAACATCGCCGAGCGCCGGTTGCCGCAGGACGGCCGCATCATGCTGCGCGTCCAGGGCAAGGAGCTCGACCTGCGCGTGTCGACGATGCCGACCGCGCACGGCGAAAGCGTGGTGATGCGCCTGCTCGACCGCGAGACCGTGGTCTTCGATTTCTACAAGCTCGGTTTCACCGACGAATTCCTGCCGCAGTTCCGCAAGGTGCTGGAGCAGCCGCACGGCATCCTGCTGGTGACGGGCCCCACCGGCGCGGCCGAGACCACCAAGCTCTACACCGCGCTGTCGCAGCTCAACACGCCGGACGTCAAGATCATCACCGTCGAGGATCCGGTCGAATACCAGATCGAGGGCATCAACCAGATCCAGGCCAAGCCGCAGATCGGGCTCGATTTCGCGCACGCGCTGCGCAGCATCGTGCGCCAGGATCCGGACATCATCATGATCGGCGAAATGCGCGACCTGGAGACCGCGCGCATCGCGATCCAGTCCGCGCTGACCGGCCACCTGGTGCTGAGCACGCTGCACACCAACAACGCCGCGGGCGGCATCACCCGCATGCTCGACATGGGCGTCGAGGACTACCTGCTGACGTCGACGGTCAACGGCATCCTCGCCCAGCGGCTCGTGCGCAAGCTGGAACCGACGCACGCGCAGCGTTATCCGGCTTCCCCGGAGGAAATCGCGCGGTTCGATCTGCGCCGGTTCCAGCCCGAGGGCGAGATCCTGCTGTACCGCCCGGGTCCGTCGGCGATCGCGCCGACCGGTTATCTCGGCCGCACGACGATCCTCGAATTCCTGGTCATGAACGACGAGCTGCGACGCGCGGTCATGCGGCATGCCGGCATGGGCGAACTCGAAGACCTCGCGCGCCAGTCCGGCATGCGCACGATGTACGAAGACGGCATCCGCAAGGCGCTGGCGGGCCATACGACGATCGAGGAAGTGCTGCGGGTGACGGAAGATGCGTGACGGGAGCGCCGACACGAAAGTCGCTGGATGAACAATCGGCCGACTGTTTGCAGCCCCGCCTCCGCGGGAACGACGAGTCTTTTGCGGACCTTGCAGATTCATCGGCTGATCGGCCGCACCTCAAGGAAGGAACCACGAATCATGGACAGGCAGCCATGCGTCTATCTGCTTGCAAGCGATCGCAACGGCACCTTGTATCTCGGCGTCACATCGAATCTGGTGCAGCGAGTCTGGCAGCATCGAACATCCGCGATAGACGGCTTCAGTGCGCGCTACGACGTCCATTATCTAGTCTGGTTCGAGCTGCACGAGAGGATGGAGTCGGCAATCCTGCGTGAGAAGCGGATCAAGAAATGGAATCGAGCATGGAAGACGAGATTGATCGATGAGATGAATCCGTCGTGGCGTGATTTATGGCCCGACATCACGGAGCAGGTGCCGAACGCCAACGTCCATGGATTCCCGCCTGCGCGGGAATGACGGCAGCAACCGGTATCGTCATTCCCGCGCAGGCGGGAATCCAAGGACGTAAAGTTCCACATACGGCTAACTCGAATTCCATGACCCTCTACCGCTACAAAGCCATCAATGCCCGCGGCGAGTCGCTCGGCGGCACCATGGACGCCGCCAGCGAGACGGAGGTCGCGTTGCGCCTGCAGGAGCAGGGGCACCTGCCGGTCGAGACGCGGCTGGCGAGCGAGGCGCGGGGTGTGGACGACTGGAAGACGCTGCTGAAGGCGCGTCCGTTCTCCGGCCAGCGGCTGGTGCAGTTCACCCAGCAGCTGGCGACGCTGCTCAATGCCGGCCAGCCGCTGGACCGTGCGCTGACCCGAGATCCGCGATGCAGTGCGCAGCGGCAGTCCGCTGTCGACGGCGCTCGAACGCCAGCACGGCACGTTCTCGCGGCTGTACATCAACATGGTGCGGGCCGGCGAGGCCGGCGGCAGTCTCGAAGAAACGCTGCAACGGCTGGCCGACTATCTGGAGCGGTCGCGCGCTCTGCGCGGCCGCGTCGTCAATGCGCTGATCTATCCGGCGATCCTCATCGTCATGGTCGGCGCGTCGCTGCTGTTCCTGCTCGGCTACGTGGTACCGCAGTTCGCGGCGATGTATGAGAGCCTCGATGCGGAACTGCCGGTGTTCACCAGGATCGTGCTGGGTGCGGGCGAGTTCGTGCGCGACTGGTGGATCCTGCTGCTGGTGGTGCCGGTGCTCGCCGCGTACGCGTTCTGGCTGAAGCTGCAGGACGCGAAGTTCCGCGCGCGTTTCGACGGCTGGTTGCTGCAGCGCCGTTTCGCCGGCCCGCTGGTCGCGCGCATCGAAACCGCGCGGCTCGCGCGCACGCTCGGCACGCTGTTGCGCAACGGCGTGCCGCTGATCGGCGCGCTGGGCATCGGCCGCAACGTGCTCGGCAACCTCGCGCTGGCGGACGACGTCGACACCGCCGCGACCGAGGTCAAGAACGGCGTGGCCCTGTCGACGGCGCTGGGCCGCGGCAAGCGGTTTCCGCGTCTGGCGATGCAGATGATCCAGGTCGGCGAGGAATCCGGCGCGCTCGACGCGATGCTGCTCAAGACCGCGGACACCTTCGAGCAGCAGACCGGGCAGTCGCTGGACCGCCTGTTGGCGGCGCTGGTGCCGGCGATCACGATGCTGCTCGCGCTGGTGGTGATGGTCGTGATCCTCGCGGTGCTCGTGCCGATCTACGACCTGACCAGCGTCATCGGCTAGGTTCACCGGGCCGGGGCATACAATGCGGACACTCCTTCCTACGAGGCAGCCTGCGATGACAGCAACACGCAACCGACGCGGCATCCGTCGCGCGAACGCCCAGTCGGGCTTCAGCCTGATCGAGATCATCCTCGTCGTCGTGCTGATCGGCGGCATCGTCGCGTTCGCCGCGACCCGCATTCTCGGCGGCGGCGACCGCGCGCGCGTGAACCTCGCCAAGGCGCAGGTGCAGACGCTGGCCGAAAAGGTCCACCAGTTCGAGATGGACACCGGGCGGCTGCCTGCCGCTCTGAACGATCTCGTCGCACAGCCCGGCGATGCCGGCGGCTGGCTCGGCCCGTACGCGAAGGAAGCCGAACTCAAGGATCCGTGGAACACCGCCTACGAATTCCGCGCGCCGGGCGACAGCCAGCCGTTCGAGATCGTCAGCTTCGGCGCGGACCGCGAGCCGGGCGGCGAGAGCGTCGACGCCGACATCCGTTACGAGTAAACGATGCACGCGGGTCGTCGTCATCTCCGTCGACCCCGCGGCTTCTCGCTGCTCGAAGTGCTGCTGGTCGTCGGCCTGATCGCGGTGACCGGCGTGCTCGCGGCCGCGGCGATGAGCGGCGGCTTCGACCGCATCGCGCTGCAGTCGACGTCGAAGGAACTCGCCGCGCAGTTGCGCTACACCCGGGCGCAGGCGATCAGCACCGGCGTGCCGCAGCGTTTCACGATCGATCCCGCGGCGCGGACCTGGCGGGCGCCGAACGCGCGGCAGGGCACGATTCCCGAGCAGCTCGAGATCGTCTTCACCGGTGCGCGCGAAGTGCAGCCCAGCGCCGGCGAGGGCGCCGTCGTGTTCTTCGCCGATGGCGCGGCGACCGGCGGCCGACTCCGCATCGAATACCGCACCGCCGCGTGGCAGATCGATGTCGCCTGGTTGACCGGCGAGGTGCGACTGACGCGCGCGGCCGAGGCCTCGCGATGAGGCCCGCATCGGCGCGCCAGCGCGGCTACACCCTGATCGAAGTCATCGTCGCATTCGCGGTGCTGGGCCTGGCGTTGACGCTGCTGCTGGGCACGCTGTCGAACGGCACGCGCCAGGTGCGCTGGGCCGCGGATTCCGGCCGCGCGGCGCTGCACGCGCAATCGCTGCTCGACCAGGTCGGTATTGACCTGCCACTCGATGCGGGCCAGCGGACGGGCACGTTCGAAGACGGCCGCTATCGCTGGACGCTGGCGATCGCGCCCTACGACGACGCGGGCGCCGATCCCGCGGCAGCAGTCGCCCCGCAGCCGGTCGACAGCAGCGCGACGCAGCTGATGGCGCTGACGCTCGGCGTCGAATGGGGCGCGGGCGGGCCGCGCGAGCGCCTGCGCATCGACAGCCTGCGACTGCGCGATCCGCAGACTGCCGCGATCGTGACGGGCCCATGATCCGGTCCGCGCGCGGCTTCACCCTGATCGAAGTCCTGCTGGCGACGGTGTTGCTCGCCGCCGGGCTGGCGCTGGCGCTGACCACGCTGCGCGCCGCGACGACCACGGTGCAGCGCGGCGAACAGCTGGCCGAACGCAGCGAGCGCATGCGCGCCGTCGAAGGATTCCTGCGCCGGCGCATCGCATCGGCCGCGCCGGTCGGCTTCCAGGCCGATCCAGTCACCGGCGAGGCGGTGCGCTTTATCGGCGAGCCGCAACGCCTGCGTTTCGTCGCCGACCTGCCCAACTATCTGGGGCGCGGGGGACCGCATCTGCACGATGTGGCGATCGACGACGACGGCGCGCCGTCGCGCCTGACGGTCGCCTTCGCGATGGTGCTGGCGGGTGAGACCATCGCCCTGCCCGAGCCGCGCCCCCCCGAGCCGCTGGTCGACGACCTGACCGAGCTGCGCCTGCGCTACCGCGGGTTCGACGGCAACGGCGAGCTCGGCGAGTGGCAGGACCGGTGGGGGCCGTCGATGACGCTGCCGCTGCAGGTGTCGATCCAGATCGCCAGCGAAAGTGGCGGCACCTGGCCGCCGCTGCTGATCGCGTTGCCGCAGGGCACCGGCCAGCCGCCGCCGGCCGACCCGGGCCCCGCGCCATGACGCGCACGCGCGGCGCCGCGCTGCTACTGGTGCTGTGGCTGATCACGCTGCTGGCCGCGCTGGTCGGCGCGTTGCTCAGCCGGGCCGTGGTCGCCGACCAGGCCGCGCGCGCCGGCCTGGAATACGCGATGTCGCGGCTTGCGCTCGACGACCCGGCGCTGCGCTGGCAGCCCGACGGCCGCCCGTATCCGTGGCGTTTCCACGAGGCCCAGATCGAGGTCCGCATCGTCGACGAGACCGGCAAGGTCGACCTCAACGCTGCCGACGCCGTGCTGCTGGGCGCGTTGCTGCGGCTCGTCGGCGCCGAGCCTGGCACGGCGGACGCACTCGCCGGCGCGATCGTCGACTGGCGCGACGGCGATGCCCTCACCCAACCGGTGGGCGGCGCGGAGGACGCCGACTACGCCGCCGCCGGCCGGCCCTACGGCGCCAAGGACGCACCGTTCGAGAGCATCGGCGAACTGGAGCAGGTGCTGGGCATGACACCGGCGATCTACTCGGCGGTGGCGCCGCACGTGACGGTGCACTCGCGCCTGCCGGTTCCCGACCAGCAATTCGCGTCGGCGGAGGTGTTGCAGGCGATGGGCGTCGACGCGGACCCCATTCTCGCGGCCCGCCAGGCGACGGGTGCGCTGCTGGCCGAGGCGCTGCTGGGCGGCGGCAGCGGCACGTATAGTATCGACAGCCGCGCGCGGCTCGGCGACGGTCGTGTTTCGACGTTGCGGGCCGTGGTCAGGACCGGTGCGGGGGCGGTGCCGGGCAGCGCCTACAGTGTGCTTCGTTGGGAAGAGGGAGCGTCACCACGATGATGTCCGCAGCACCCGCATCGCCGAGCGACGACGCCCCCGGCCGCCGAGCCTGGCGGCTCGATGGCCGCGTGTTCGCACGCACGCGGAGCTTCCTCGCGTGGTGGGGCGCGGCGCTGGCCGCGTGGCTGCCGCGTCGCGTGCGCGAGCTGTTCGGCCTGATCGGCCGGCGCCTGCTGGTCGAGGCGCAGAGCGGACAGCTGGCGCTGACCCTGCACGACAGCGAAGGCAGCCAGGCGCTCGCGACCGTACCGATGGCGCCGTTGCTCGATGTCGACGGCGATCCGCTGGTGCCGCTGCTGACCGGCCGCGTCGCCCGCACGCCGCGCTGGCTGCTGCTGCCCGCGCGCGCCGGCCTGCGCCGCACGCTGACCCTGCCCGAAGCCGCCGGCGACCGGCTGCACGACATCCTGCGGTTCGAGATCGACCGCCAGACCCCTTTCGCCGCCGCCGACGTGCGCCACGACCATCGCGTGATCGCCCGCCGTGGCGATGGCCGGCTCGATGTCGAGCTGGTCGTCGTGCCGCGCGCGACGATCGACGCGGCGGTCGCTGCGCTGGGCCCGCTGGGCGCGACCCTGGCCGGCGTGGATCTCGCGGCCGACGACGCGCCGGGCGCGATCGCGCCGCTCGGCGTCAACCTGATCGACGATGCCCGGCGCCAGCGGCGCGAGGATCCGCAACGCCGCTACCAGTGGCTGCTCGCGGCGGTCGCGTTGCTGTTCGTGACGTTTGCGCTGTGGCAGATGCGCGACAACCGCACCGCGGCGGCGGCCGCCTTCGACGCCGACGTCGCCGCCCAGGCGACCCGCGCACGCGGTGCCTCGCAGCAGCGCCAGCAGCTGGTCGATCTGGGCCAGGGCATGACCTTTCTTGCCCAGCAGCGCGCCGCGCGGCCGACCACGGTCGCGGTGCTCGACGAGCTCAGCCGGCGCCTGCCCGACACCACGTATCTGGAGAAGGTCGCGATCGAAGGCGACCGCATCCTCGTCATCGGCCTGAGCACCGAGGCATCGGCGCTGGTCGGCTATCTGCAGGATTCGCCGCTGTGGCGCTCGCCCGCGCTCGCCGGCGCGCTGCAGAACGATCCGCGCTCGCGTGCCGACCGCTTCACGCTGACCGCCGAGCTGGCCGTCGCGGCCGATGCCCCGACCGGAGGTGCCCGTGCCGCCAGCGCCCGGTAAACCGGCCACGGCCGTGCGTCCTGCGACCGCTGCCGGCGTGCCCGGCGCACCGGTGCCCGCGCGCGATCGCTGGCTGGCACTGGCGATCCTCGCCGGCGTGCTGGCCCTGGCCTATCTGCTCCTGCTGCACGGCTGGTGGACGGTGCCGATGCGCGAACTCGCCAGCGACATCGAGACCACCCAGGAGCGCGACGTGCGCATCCGCCGCGAACTCGCGCAGGCGCCGCAGGTCCGTGCCGAGCTCGAGCGCGCGCGCGCCGCGTTCGCCGACGTCCCCGGTTTCATGCCGCAGGCGAACGTGGAACTGGCGACGGCCGCGCTCGTGCAGCGGCTGGAAACCGCGGTCGCCGAGGCGAGCCCGGGCAACCGCAGCTGCGCGATCAGCAACCGCTCGCCGCTCGCGGCCTCGCGCAGCGACCCGTACCCGCGCGCCACCGTGCAGGTGCGCCTGCGCTGCGGCAATCCGGAACTCGCCGCCGTGCTGCACGCGCTGGAAACCGGCACGCCGCGGCTGTTTGTCGACAACCTCAACATCCTGTCGCAGCGGCACACGCTGGCGCCGGGCACCGAGAGCGGGGGCCTCGACGTGAGTTTCGATCTCTACGGTTTCGTGCTGCCGCCGGCGTCCGCGGGCGCGGCGTCGGATGCGCCCGCCGATGCACCGACCGGAGCCGCCGATGGCGTTTGATCGCGGCAACGTGCGCACCTGGCTGCTGGCCGCGGTCGCGGGTTGGGGGCTCGTGGTCTGGGGCCTGACGCTGGCCGGGCTGGGGAGCCGTATCGAACGCCTGGATGCCGACGCGGACCCGCTGCCGGCCGTCGTCGGCCCCGGCGCGCCCGAAGCGGGACCGCAGGCGCCCTTGTCGTCCTTCGCCGATGTCGGCAGCCGCCCGCTGTTCACCAGCGACCGCCGGCCGCATCCGTTCTTCATCGATCCCCAGGACGAAGGCGAGGGCGGCAACGGCGGCTTCGATTTCGTGCTGACCAGCGTGCTGCACAGCCCCGACTTCAGCATGGCGATCCTGCAGCCGAGCGAAGGTGGCGAGTCGGTGCGGCTGAAGATCGGCGAAGCGCCCCCGGCCGCGAGCGGCTGGGTGCTGGGCTCGGTCGACGCGCGCAGCGTGGTGTTCAACGGTCCGGAAGGCCCCAGGACGCTGGAACTGCGCGTCTTCGACGGCACTGGTGGCCAGCCGCCGACGCCGATGTCGCCGCCGCGGACCGAGGACGGCGAGCGCGCGCAGGCCGCCCGAGGCCGGACGCGGGCGCCGTCCGGCCAGCCGGACGCGCGCGCTAAACCGGCGACGGCGGGCAATGCC
>NZ_NRQR01000016.1 GCF_002849595.1 Luteimonas rhizosphaerae | reverse complement strand
CTGCGCCCGCGCAGAAGCCGGCCCTGCCGTCGGCGGCCGCGGCGATCCTCGCCCGCGCCAAGGCCCGCGCCGGCGGCGCAGCCCCGTGAGCGCGGACAGCGCCGGCCCGCCGCCACGTCGCGGCCGCACGATGACGCGCGCCGACATCCGCGAGATGTTCACCCGGCTGCGCGATCTCGATCCCGAGCCGACGACCGAACTCGACTACACCAGCCCCTTCGAACTGCTGATCGCGGTGATCCTGTCGGCGCAGGCCACCGACGTCGGCGTCAACAAGGCGACGCGACGCCTGTATCCCGTCGCCAATACGCCGCAGGCGATCCTCGACCTCGGTGAGGAAGCGCTGAAGCGCCACATCGCGACGATCGGCCTGTTCAACGCCAAGGCGAAGAACGTCATGGCGACCTGCCGGCAGCTCGTCGAGCTGCACGGCGGCGAGGTGCCGCGCGATCGCGCCGCGCTCGAGGCCCTGCCCGGGGTCGGGCGCAAGACCGCGAACGTCGTGCTCAACACGGTCTTCGGCGAACCGGCGATCGCGGTCGACACCCACATCTTCCGCGTCTCCAACCGCACCGGCCTGGCACCCGGCAAGGACGTGCGCGCGGTCGAGGACCGGCTGCTGCAGGTGGTGCCCGGGGACTTCCTGATCGGCGCGCACCACTGGCTGATCCTGCACGGGCGCTACGTCTGCAAGGCGCGCAAGCCCGACTGCCCAGCCTGCGTGATACGCGACCTCTGCCGGTACCGCGACAAGACCCCGGGCGTGCCGGCGCTGCCGTGAGCGCACGCCTCCGGCCGCGCACGGCGCCGCGGGGACGAGCCGCTAGACTGGCGCGATGACCGAATTCATCCCGCCCGCCAGCCGGTTCGTCCCCCTGCCCTCGCCTTTCCCGATGAAGCGCGGCGGCGCGCTGACCGGCGCCCGCATGGCCTTCGAGACCTGGGGCACGCTCGACGCGGCGCGCGGCAACGCGATCCTCATCGTCACCGGGCTGTCGCCCGATGCGCATGCCGCCAGCCACGCCGACGATCCGTCGCCCGGCTGGTGGGAGCCGATGCTCGGCCCGGGCAAGGCCATCGACACCGACCGCTGGTTCGTGGTCTGCGTGAATTCGCTCGGCAGCTGCAAGGGCTCCACCGGCCCGGCCTCGGCAGATCCGGCGACCGGCGCGCCGTATCGCCTCGGCTTTCCGGAGTTGTCGATCGAGGATGGCGCCGATGCCGCCGCGCACGTCGTGCGCGCGCTCGGCATCGGGACGCTGGCCTGTCTCATCGGCAACTCGATGGGCGGCATGACCGCGCTGTCGATCCTGGCGCGACATCCGGGCCTCGCCCGCACCCACATCAACATCTGCGGCGCGGCGCGCGCCCTGCCGTTCTCGATCGCGATCCGTTCGTTGCAACGCGAGGCGATCCGGCTGGATCCGATGTGGCGGCAGGGCGACTACGACGAGACGTCGTACCCCGAAAGCGGCATGCGCATGGCGCGCAAGCTGGGTGTCATCACCTACCGCTCCGCGCTGGAATGGGACGGCCGCTTCGGCCGCGTGCGGCTGGATTCGGACCGCCGCGACGACGACGAGCCGTTCGGGCTGGAATTCGAGGTGGAGAGCTACCTGGAAGGACATGCGCGGCGCTTCGTGCGCCGCTTCGATCCCAACTGCTATCTCTACCTCAGCCGCTCGATGGACTGGTTCGACATCGGCGAAAGCTGTGGTGCGGCGACCGAGGCCGGCCTGGCGACGCTGCGGCTGGAACGGGCGCTGGCGATCGGCGTGCAGACCGACATTTTGTTCCCGCTGCAGCAACAGCAGCAGATCGCCGACGGGCTGCGGGCCGGCGGTGTCGACGCGGCGTTCCTGCCGCTGGCGTCGCCGCAGGGGCACGATGCCTTCCTGGTCGACATCGACCGGTTCGCGCCGGCGATCTCGGGTTTCCTGGCGACGGTGTGACGGGCGGCACTCCGTCGCGGACGCCAGCGGCGCGCGGGCGCGATAGACTGCACCCATGACCGACGTCGCCTCCGCCTCGACCGCCACGCCCGTCCGCGGGCTGCCCGATGTGCCGTTCGCCGGCCGCGACAAGCTCGTCGCCGCAACCGATGCCGCCGTCGCCCTGGGCGACGACCAGGCGATCACCGCGGCCCTGCGCGGCGCGCTGTGCAGCCTGATCCGCGATCCCGACGTGCAGTTGCCGGCCTGCGTGCACCAGCCGATCGACGACCACTACGCCCGCCGCGAGCTCTATCGCAGCCCCGAGCACGGCTACAGCATCGTCGCGATGACCTGGGGCCCGGGCCAGGGCACGCCGATCCACGACCACGACGGCCTGTGGTGCGTCGAAGGGGTCTGGGGCGGCGAGCTGGAAATCACCCAGTACGAACTGCTCGACCGCAGCGGCGAGGAATTCCGGTTCCGCGCGGCCGGCGGCGTCCAGGCCGGCCCGGGCAGCGCCGGCAGCCTGATCCCGCCGCACGAGTACCACACCATCCGCAACGCGAGCCCGCATGCGATTGCGGTGTCGCTGCACGTCTACAAGGGCGTGATCGCGCATTGCGCGAAGTTCGTGCCGCACGACGGCGAGTGGTACCGGCGCAGCGAGAGCGCGCTGCCCTCCGACGCCGCCTGAGACGTTCCGCACGCGCCGTGCGGCGCGCGGTTGCTGCTTGATCGATGCCCGCGCCGGGCGCGGTCTCACGCCATTCCGTCAGTCGTCGAGCAGCGTGTCCACTTCGACCCGCAGCACCGACCCGCCGTCGACCAGCCACGCACGTCCCTGCACGACGATGCCCTCGCCCACGTGCGCCTGCTCGACCAGGCCCGGTTCGACTGCGCCGCCTGATGCCGCCTCGAAGCGCACGTCCTGCGGCATCCGCGACACGGGCTGCGGCACGTCGGGTTGCAATGCGTCCGGGTGACCGTCGACGTTCGAGATCATGTAGCCGTTGGGGCACGGCGCGCGCACGCAGCGGATATTGCTCAGGTGCACGCGGAACACGCCGTCGGCCAGTGCGACGCTGCCGCCCGGTTGTGCCGGGACGCGCGCAGGGCTGGCCGGCGTGGCCAGCTCGCGCTCGGCGACGGGCACTGCATCGACCGGCGTCGGCGTGCCTGCGCACGCGGACGCGAACGCGGGCAGCGCCACCAGCGCGAGCACGCGCAGCGCATGCATGGGGTCGACACGTCGCGCGTGCCGCGCCGTACGCCGTGCCAGATTCGCGTTCCTGACCATGACCGTCTCCAGACTCCCGGCCACCCGCCGGCCTGCGCATCATGCCAATGCGTATGTTCGAAATCCGCAAACGCCCCCGCCCGGCCGGCTCGCGCGACGGCCCATCCGCTATACTCCGCGTCCGCGCCGGAGTGGCGGAATGGTAGACGCAGCGGATTCAAAATCCGCCGCCCTTAAAAGCGTGCGGGTTCGAGTCCCGCCTCCGGTACCAGACGCCCGCACGCAGCGGGCGTTTGCCGTTGTGGCGCCGACGAACGGTCTCGATTCCGGGTACCCGGCGGGTGGGTCGCGCGGTCTGGATTCGGGTCTGCCGACTCATGCTCCCGGCCGGGAGTCCAAGGTCGGCCGACGATGCGTTCCGGAGCCAACGCGCGCCGCCGTGCTGCGCCCGCCACGTGGCCCGATCGCCCGGCTTCGCTACCATGGCGCGATGTGCCTGATCGCCGTCGCCTGGAACACCCGCCCCGACCTGCCCCTGGCCCTGATCGCGAACCGCGACGAGTTCCATGCGCGCCCGACGGCGCCTGCGGGTCCCGATCCCGATGCGCCCGATGTCTACGGCGGCCGCGACCTGGTGCAGCACGGCAGCTGGTTGCTGGCGGCGTCGCGACGGCGTCTAGCCGCGGTGACCAATGTGCGCCGCGGCAGCGCGGTCGAGACCGCGCCGCGCTCGCGCGGCTGGCTGGTGCGTGACTTCGTGCACGGCGCGCTGTCGGCACCGGCGTTCGCGCAGGCGCTCGCCGCCGACGCGCCGGCTTACGGCCGGTTCAATCTGCTGCTGTGGGACGGCCCGTCGCTGTGGTTCGCCAGCAACCATCCGCGCTTCGTGGCCGCGCCGGTGTCGCCCGGCCTGCACGCGATGTCCAACGGCGCGTTCGACGCGCCCTGGCCCAAGAGCAACGCGGCCTCGGCGACGCTGCGCGACTGGCTCGCGACGCGGGCCGCACCGCTGGAGGTCGACACGCTCGACGATGAGGCGATCGCGCCACTGTTCGCGGGCCTTCGCAGCACGACGCCCGCACCGGACGACACCCTGCCCGACACCGGCGTCGGCCTCGCGCTGGAGCGGCAGCTGTCGCCGCCTTTCCTCGTCGACGATCGCTATGGCACGCGCTGCAGCAGCGTGGTGCTCGTTTCGCCGGCGCAACTGCTGTTCGTCGAACGACGTTTCGCACCCGGCGGTGTGCCGTCGGGCGAGGCGCGCATCGTGCTGCGCGATCGCGCCGGCGCCGCCGGCTAGCGCGCCGCGGGACGTCATGCGTCACGCGCTCTAACTGGACGCAGCAACACGCGCTGGCCGGATCCCGGCGCAGGACGTGGGTCAGGGCGATGTCGCCGAGCAACGCACCGGTGCATCGTTCTCCAGCGCCTGTCCCCAGCCGTTGGGATTGCGGTCCGCCACCGTGTTGTTGATGCAACTGCGCGACGCGCCCGACCGCCGCGCTTCGACGGGACCGGGCAACCGCGGATTGCCGTCGGCGTCGGTGGCACCGTCGGCGGCCACCGCATCGAGCACGGAACCCGCATCTGGCGCGGCCGGAGCATCGATGACATCCGCCGCCGGCGGCACCGGTGGCGGCACCACCGGCAGGTCGGACGGCGGCGGCGCTGCAGGCGCCACCGGCAGGGGCGCCGTCGGCGGGACCGGCTCCGCAGACGTCGGCATCGCGTCGGCCGGCCCGTCGCGTTCGGGTGCGGCCGCCGGTTCGTCACCACCTGGGAACAGCCGCTGGACGCCGGCTACGACGAGGTTGCCGAGGATGACGGCGAGCAGCATCGGCAGGAAGAACGACCACGGCGAGATGACACGCGTGTCCTGATGCATCGTGGCGACTCCCGAGGCTGGACGCCGAGCGTAGCGCAGCGCCCACCCGGGCGCCGCGACGCCCGGCCGAACTGTGCGCCGATGACATGCCATGGCGATTGCGACACCCGGCGCGATGCGTTGCATCGGACAGCGCGACCTCTCGCTCATCGGCGCAGTGCGAGCGCGCCATCGCCGATCACGGATACCCGAAACGCGAAGCACGCACGTCTCGAGGATGCCGCAACGAGCGCTGCGTCAGGGCGTCGGCCAGGGCCACCAGCCTGCACCGGTCGCGGCGTACCGGTCGGCCGCACGCTCGAAACGGTTGCGCACGCTGACGCCGCCGCACACCAGGTACAGCGGCAGGAACAACGGCCCCAGCACCATGTACTGGTAGACGTGCGCGCGCTCGTGGTCGCACAGCCGGATCGGCGCATCGTCGCGCAGGCCCGCGCGATGCGAGTAGGTGCGGCAGGCGACATCCAGCGACGCGCCCGTGTGCAGGATCACGTTGCCGAACGTGATCGCGCCGCCAGGACCCCACGGCCAGCGCTCGAACACGAGGGCGAGATCGCGCGCGCGCCAGACGGGTCGCGCGCCGAACGCCAGACCGGCCGTGCCCGCGACCAGCCCGATCAGCGAATTGGGGGCGGTCCACACCGCGCCCAGCAGCCGCAGCAGGCGATGCGACGACGCGCGACCCGTTGCGCTCACCCCTCGCCTTCCGGCATCAGCATCCACAGCAGCAGGTAGACGAAGATGCCGGGGAACGCAGCCGACAGCACCGACACGACGACGAAGATCGCACGCGTCATCGTCGGATTCCAGTCGAAGCGGCGCGCGATACCGCCGACGACGCCGGCCAGGACGCGGTCGTTGCGGGTGCGGCTGAGCGTGGATGTCGCAGTCATGGCGCGTGGCCTGTCGGAGGGGAAACCGGCGCCATTAGACACCAGCGGTCGCGGATGCAGCACGCGACGCGGGTATCCAAAGGCGCGTCGCGGCCCGCACTTCAGCGGACGGCAGAGCGGTGCGCGCCTGCATTCGCCGCGGGTCCCCGGGCCGCATCGGGATCAACGCGACCGCGTGGCCAGCCAGTCGTGGATCGCGCTCGGCACCTGGGTCTGGGCGCGGCCCGACACGTAAATGCCGATGTGCCCGCCGCGGAACGACAGCTCCGAATAGTCGTCGGTGCCGACGAGGTCGCGCAGCGCGCGCGAGGCATCCGGCGGCACCAGGTGATCCTGCTCGGCGAAGATGTTGAGCACCGGCATCTCCACCAGTCCCAGATGCACGTCCTGCTCGCCGATGACGATGCCGCCGTTGACGAAGCCGTTGCCCTGGTAGAACTGTTTGATGTACTGGCGGAAGGCCTCACCCGCCTGGTCGGGCGAATCGAAGATCCACTTCTCCATGCGCAGGAAATCCTCGACCGCGGCCTTGTCGTCGAGGATGTCGACCAGGCCCACGTACTTCTGCACGAAGAGCCGCCAAGGCTTCAGCGTCAGGTAGCAGAGATTCATCATGTCGGCCGGCACGTTGCCGAGCGTGTCGACGAACAGGTCGACGTCCAGATCGCGCGTCCAGTTAGACAGCATGTTGTCGCCGGTGTGGAAATCCACCGGCGTGACCATCGTGATGAGATTGCGCACGCGCTCGGGATGCAGCGCCGCATAGCTCAACGCGAACGTGCCGCCCTGGCAGATGCCGAGCAGATTGATCGCATCCTGGTCGAACGCATCGCGCAGATGGTCGACGGCGCCACCGAGGAAGCGCTCGATGTAGTCCTCGAGTGTCAGGAAGCGGTCCGAGCGGTCGGGATAGCCCCAGTCGAGGATGTAGACGTCCTCGCCACGCTCCAGTAGGCCTTTGACGATCGAGCGGTTCGCCTGCAGGTCGACCATGTAAGGCCGGTTCACCAGCGCGTAGGCGATCAGCAGCGGTACCCTGGCAGTCGGTGCGCGCTCGCCGATGTAGCGGTACAGCACGACCTTGCCGTCGCGCCAGACTTCCTGCTTCGTGGTCGCACCGTAGTGGACGTCGTCGACGTCGCGCAGCGTCTGCAGGCCGGCGCCCAGTTTCTGCTGGAACCGCGTGGCCTCCTCGGCGACGCGCTCCGGCGTGATGTGGAGTGGTCCGGTCATGTCAGCGCTTTCCCTTGCGAGCGCGCTTGCCGCGCGCCGCTGTCATCGGTTCGGGTGCGAGCGGAATCGGCGAGATGAATCCGTAGTTCGGCAGCGGCGCGACACGCGTCGGCGATCGCGCGCTCTTGCGTGCCGCACGCGTCGGTGTCGCCTCGGATACGCGCCCGGCGCGCGCGCGGCGGCCCTTTGGCACGGGCCGCGCGACGGGCGTGCGCCGCGTGGTGCGCGTGGGCGCGGATTCGGCCTTCGCGACCACCTGCGTGGGCGCCCGCGCGGCTTTGGTCACCGCTCGTGGCGCGGCGCCGGCGGCGGGCGTTCGCGCTGCGGCGGACGAGGCCTGCGTGCTGCTGGGTGCCGCCTTCCTGACTGGCGCGCGCTCTTCGCCGTCTTCCTCGGCGCGCTCTTGTTCGGCGCAGCCTTCTTCGCTGCGGCCTTCTTCGCCGGGACTTGTTTTGCTGCGGTTTTCTGCGCTGCCGGCTTCTTCGCAGGCACCGCCGACTTGGCCGTCGTCCTCGGGGGCGGTGCCGCCGTTACCGCGGCGCTGCGCACGGACGTCTCGCGCGCTGTACGGGCGGCACGCGGCGATCCGACCGCGGAAACTGCACGCACGTCCGCGTGCGGTCGCGTCACGGTAGCCCCGCGCGCGACGCCTGCCCGCACCACCGGCGCGACGGCATCGACGCGGTCGCGCAAGCGACGCAGATGCCGCTCGAGCTCGGCGATCTTGCGATGCGCGCCATCGAGTTCGGTCCGGGTCGGCAGATCGAACTGCCGGCACAGCTGCTCGATCTCGCGCTGCACCGCGAGTCGCAGGCGCATCTGGCCATTGACCAGATCCGCGTACGCGCTGCGGAATTCGGGCGACAGCGCGATCTCCGCATACGCTTCTTCAGCCGCATCGATCCACAGATCGAACAGCACGCGCGGGGACTCGATCTGCTGGCCCGGCGCCGCATGTGCGCCGAGCTTGCGCTCGAACAGGCCGAAGGCCGACTGCGAGGCGCGCGCCAGCAGGGCGTAATAGGCCTGCTGGCTCTGCTGGTAGCCGGCCATCGCCTGCGCCAGACCCTGCCAGCGCGCCTGGTGTTCGCGTGCGACGCCGAACGTCGGCAGCTGCAGCCAGTCGGCGCCGTGCGCGCCGCCCTGCATCGCGTCGAGCAGTGGGCGCGCCCGCGCGATCCACGCGTCGAAACCTTCCAGACCGGGTGCCTGCAGGCCGTCGAACATCTTGGCGAAGGGATTGGCCTCCAGGCCGCCGAGCGCCTGCCGCCACGCGGCCGTGATCTGGGCCGCACTGTCGTCGCGACCCGCGAACTGCGCTGCGAGCTGCTGCATCTGGCCGAACCATTGCCTGGCCTGGCTGTTGAACCGGGCGACGGTATCGCCGACATCCGCCTGACCCGCTGACGGCGCCTGTCGCGCCCACCAGTCGAGCGCACTGCGCCAGGGATCGGCGGGGGCCTCGCCGAAGCCGGGCATCGCGCCCGGGAGACCGCCGAAGCCGGCGGCCTGGGACGCCCCGGGCGCCGTCTGGCGCAAGGCATCGCGCCACGCCTCCCACGCCTGCCGCGCCATGCGTTCCAGTTCCGTGCCGGACATGCCCGGACCCTCGTGCCAGCCGTTCGTCATCGCGCGCTCCCGCTCAGTCGCGTTCGATCATAGCAACTGCCCGGGGAGCGCCCGCGACCGTTCAGAACTTGGGAATGCGCAGCGTCTTGCTGATCATCAACGCGCCCGACAACGCGAACATCAGCACCAGCGGATGCAGGCGCCACGGCCCCAGTTGCAGGGCGCCGAACCACAGCTCGGCGCCGATCGCGCCGGTCCACGCGGCGATCGCCAGCACCACCACCAGCGCCAGGCTGGTCGGGATCGGCGTGCCCTCGAAGAACTTCACCTTGTCGCCGCCGTCGGTCAGCGTCTCGGCGGTGACGTTGTAGCGCGCGAGCCGGCTGACGCCGCAACAGACGAAGAAGCTCAGCACCAGCCAGTCCCAGCCGCCCTGCATGCCGCAGGCATAGGCCAGGGCCGCCGGCGCGACGCCGAAGGAGACCACGTCCGCCAGCGAATCGAGTTCGCGCCCGAGCGTCGACGACACCTTGCGCCAGCGCGCGATGCGCCCATCGAAGGCGTCGAGCACGAACGCCAGGGGAATCAGCGCCATGCCGATCAGCAGGTCGGTCCGCACGCCGTCCTGCAGGAAGCGCATCGCGGCGAACACCGCGCCGGTGCCGCAGAAGGCGTTGCCCAGCGTGAACCAGTCGGCGAGATGGAAGTCGCGGAGCATCGAGAAATGACGGGGACGGGACATGCAGGCTCCGGGGGCGAATGTGGTCACATCCTGCCGGCGGACCCGCCAAGCAGGCGTGAGCGGGTCCGCGCCTGTGCCGCCACCCACTTGACGATGTGATATCAATCCGATATCAATTGGCTACACGACCTGGAGATGCCGCGATGCAAGAGAAACCGATCCGCTCCCTGCCGGGCATCCCGGTCCTGCTGCTGCAGCTGCTGGGCCTGGCAGCCTGCGTCTACCTGTTCTTCCGCGGCACTTCGAGCGGGGGCGGCTCCGTTCTGCCGGCCGTCGCCATCGGCGTGGCCCTGGTCGTCGCGTTCACGGTGACCGGCCTGTACATGGTGGAACCCAACCAGTCCGCGGTGCTGAGCCTGTTCGGCAAGTACGTCGGCACCGACCAGGCCAACGGCCTGCGCTGGAACAATCCCTTCCTGACGAAGAAGAAGGTCTCGCTGCGGGTCCGCAACTTCGAGAGCGGCCGGCTGAAGGTCAACGAGCTCGACGGCAGCCCGATCGAGATCGCCGCGGTCATCGTCTGGAAGGTCGTGGATTCGGCCGAGGCGGTGTTCAACGTCGACGACTACGAGAGCTTCGTGCACATCCAGTCCGAGGCGGCGCTGCGCGCGATGGCGACCAGCTATCCCTACGACCAGCACGAGGAGGGCCAGATCTCGCTGCGCAGCCACCCCACCGAGATTTCCGACCGGCTCAAGGAACATCTCGACGAGCGCCTGACCTCGGCCGGCGTCGACGTGCTCGACGCGCGCATCAGCCACCTCGCCTACGCGCCGGAAATCGCCCACGCGATGCTGCAGCGCCAGCAGGCGAATGCGGTGATCGCCGCGCGCACCCGGATCGTCGCCGGTGCGGTCGGCATGGTCGAGATGGCCCTCGCCGAGCTGCAGAAGAGCGGCATGGTCACGCTCGACGAAGAGCGCAAGGCGTCGATGGTCAGCAACCTGCTGGTCGTGCTGTGCAGCGACCGTGCGACCCAGCCGGTGGTCAACACCGGATCGCTGTACTGACATGTCGCCGCAGTACATCGCCGCCGCGATCTTCGTGCTGCTGGCCCTGCCCGCCTTCGTGTCGGCGCGCTGGCTGGCGGACGGCCGGTTGCCGTTGTCCGCAGGCAGCCGCGGCATGACGGTCCGCGACAAGGCCGTGCTCGACAGCAAGCTCGCCCGCCTGATGCGCATGACCGGCCTGGCGATGCTCGCCACCGGCCTCGGCGTCGCGCTGTGGGGCGACCAGGAGCGCCGGCTGCTGGCCCTCGTCGTGGTCATGGTGCTGCTCGTCAACGGACTGGCGCTGGCCTCGGTGCTGGTCGTGGCCCAGGCCAAGCGGCGGGCACGGGGCCGCCAGTGAGCGACAAGAAGGCCTATCCGCTGCGGATCAACGCGGAGGTTCTCGCCGCATTGCAGCGCTGGGCTGACGACGAGCTGCGCAGCGCGAACGCGCAGATCGAGTACGTCCTGCGCGACGCCCTGCGCAAGGCCGGTCGGCTGCCTGGACATATGACGCCTCCTACCGGGCGTGAGTCCGAATGAGCGCGCTGTGGGCGCGAGTGCGCAGGTGGTGGGCCATCGCGGGCAGTCTGGCGCTGGTGGTCTGGATCGTGTGGTGCGCGATCGCGTTCCAGCCCAGCGCATTCGCCCGAAGCGCCCTGTCTGATTCGACACAGGTGCGCGTGCGACCGCTGGACGATGGCTGGCTGTTCGAACCGGTCGATGGGACGTCCGCCGCCCGCTCGCTCGTGTTCTTCCCGGGCGGGCTGGTCGATGCGCGTGCGTATGCGCCGTTGATGCATGCGGTGGCAGAAGGGGGTCATCGCGCGTTGCTGGTGCGCACGCCGTGGCGCGGGGCGTTCGGCCAGGCCGAAGCGCGGGGCACGCTTGCGCGGGCACATGCACGCACGCAAACGCTGGGTGGCCGCTGGGTCGTCAGCGGCCATTCGCGTGGCGGCAAGGCCGCCGCGGCCTACGCGCAGCGGTACCAGAGCGACATCGATGCGCTGGTGCTGGTCGGCACTTCGCATCCGCGCAACATCGATCTGCGCGACGTCTCGTTCGCGGTCGTGCAGGTCCTCGGCGACCGCGATCCGATCGCCAGCGTCCGCCGCGCGGATCGCAATCGGCACAGGCTGCCGGACGACACGACGCGAATCGTGTTGCGCGGCGCCAATCATTCGCAGTTCGGCGATTACGGCTTCCAGCCCGGCGATCGCGTTGCACGCATGTCCAGGCATGCGCAGCGCGGGGCCGTCGCAGCGGCGCAGCGCGCGGTGCTCACGGGTCCATCCTCCTCCATTCCCACAACGGACAAACGACAATGACGACGCGTTGGCAGTACAAGATCGAAACGGTGAAGGTCGGCACGATGGGCGGCCTGAAGCCGGAGCTGATCGAGGAGCGGCTGCAGACCCTGGGGCATCAGGGCTGGGAACTGGTCAATGCGGTGCATGCCACGCAGTGGGGCCCGACCCTGCTGTTCCTCAAGCGCCCGGCATGAGCACGCGCGTGCCCCTGCCTCCACGGCCCCGGCAGGATCTGCGGGTCGCCGTCGCCTGGGCCGCGGCCGCCGCGCTCGCGACGGTCGCGGTGTTTCCGTACCTGCTGCAGCTGGCGCCGGGCCGCGTCGCCGCCCTGCCGGTGCCGTTGCCGGCGCTGATCGCGATCCAGGCGATGCAGATGTTCATCCTGGTCACGCTGCTGGCCTGGGCGGGACTGCGGATGGGGCATCGCGTCGGGCTCGGCAGTCCGCTGCTGCAGCGCTGGCTCAACCGGCACGGCGCGATCGACACCGCTGTCCTGCGGCCCGTGCACAGCGCCGGCCTGGGCATCGCCTCGGCGATCGCGATCCTGCTGCTGTCGCATCTCCTCGATCCGCTGCTGCTGCCGCCGCCCAGGGTCGACATGCAGGACATCGACGGCGCACGCAATGCACTGTACGGCCTGCTCGCGTCGTTCTACGGCGGCATCGTCGAGGAGCTGCAGTTGCGGCTGTTCCTGATGACGCTGCTGGTGTGGCTAGCGGTGTGGATCGCCCGGCTCCAGCTTCCGCGCGCGACGCGCGGGCAGACACCTTGGCCGACGCCGGCGCCGGCGTTGATGTGGGCCGCGATCATCGCGGCGGCCGTGCTGTTCGGCCTCGGCCACCTGCCCACGGCCGCCGAGGTGTGGTCGCTCGATGCCGGCGTCGTCGCCCGCACGGTGGTGCTCAACGCGATCGGCGGCATCGCCTTCGGCTGGGTGTTCTGGAAGCGTGGCCTGGAGATGGCGGTCGTCGCGCATTTCAGCGCCGATCTCGTGTTGCACGTGCTGGTACCTCTGCTGATGCCGCAGGCGGTGCTCTGACCCCGAGGGCGACGAGCGCGCCGGAGGGTCGTCAACGCTGGTGATCACGCGTCGCGGGAATGCATCCGGGCCCATCGGCCATCCGCCCATCGCGCGGCTTCCGGTTCCGCGTCCGACCGGACGCGCATTGCTGGCGACGACGCGGCGCGTTCGCATAAGCTGCGGTGATGCAGTCCTCGCTACCCGTCCTGTTGAACACGTCCGAGGTCGAGATCTGGCCTGCGGCGCTGCTGCGCGCGCGCAGCAACCGCGACGCCCGTGTCCTTGCGCGCGCGGACCACGTGCTGCGCCGCAAGCGTGATGGCGCCTACCTCGCCGCCACGCTGCCGGAAGGCCTGATGCCGCTGCTGCCGAGGTGGCAGCGGGCACCCGGCCTGGACGAGGCGCTGGCGACGCTCGAGGCCTGGACCGCGCGACGCGCCGGCGGACTCGGGCATGGGCAATCCTCGCTGCCCCCGCAGGGCCTGGACGCGAAGCTGGACGAATTGGGTATCGACGCCGACGACTACGCCGCGCGCACCGGCCTGTCGCGGATCGACGAGCCCGCCTGGCTCGTCGCCGCCGGCGTCGACCGCTATCGCCGGCCGTTGTGGCTGCTGCCTGGCGCGGCGCGCGCGTGGCAGGACCTGCGGCATGCCGCCGCGCGGGACGACGTCGCGCTGGACGCGGTGTCGGGCTATCGCAGCCACGACTACCAGCTCGGGATCTTCGAGCGCAAACGCGCGCGCGGGCAGGACGTCGCGGCGATCCTCCAGGTCAACGCCGCACCGGGCTTCAGCGAACACCACGCCGGCACCGCGCTCGACATCAGCGCGCCGGGCGAGCCGCCGGCCGAGACGTCGTTCGAATCGACGCCCGCGTTCGCCTGGCTGACGACGCACGCAGCCGCCCACGGCTTCACGATGAGCTACCCGCGCGACAATCCGCACGGGATCGTCTACGAACCCTGGCACTGGCGCTACCGGTCGGCCCTCGACTGATCGACCCGGTGCGGCGCGATCAGCGCCGCAGTGCGGCCACGACCTGCAGCAGCCAGCCGAGCATCGTCAGGATGCCGCCCCAGGGCGCGAAGAACGACGGCCCGCCGAACAGATGGCGCGACACCAGCGCGCCCGCGAACAGCAGCGTGCCGATCAGCAGTGCGACCAGCGACGCGACTTCGAGCGTGCCGCGCACGGCGCGACCCAGCACGGTGAGCACGATGCCGTGACCGAACGCGAAGACTGCCGCCGTCTGCAACGCCGCGCGCGCGGCACCGTCGACGCCGTGCGACGCATAGGCCGACAACCCGACCGACAGGCCTGCCAGTAGCGCGCCGGCTGCGACCAGTCCGCCGCTGTGCCGTGAACTGCGCGTAGACCCGATCCCCATCGTCTTCTCCCATGCCGCCGCAGCGGCGCTGTCGCGGATCAGCTGACCCTGCGGCCGACCCTGAAACGACGCACGCCGCATCCCGGGGGATGCGGCGTGCGTGGTAGCCAGCAACGCGATGGACTGCGCTTACTCGGCCGGAGCGGCCTCGGGCGCTTCGGCAGCCGCGGCCGGTGCCGGTGCTGCTGCGGGCGCCGCGGCTGCAGGCACCGCATTCGGATCACGCAGCGTCCAGAAGACCTCGAACTCGCCGTTCTCGGTGAACGCGGTATCGATTCCGTTCTCGTAGAACTCGTACGGACGGTCGGTGACTTCGTGACCCTGCGTCAGCGCCCAGGCGCGAACCGCATTGCGGACGTTGTCCAGCTCGGCCATGAAACCGGTGTAGCTGGCCTTGGCGGCGCGACCGCGCTGGGTGTGCACGTAGGTCACCGGGCCCAGCAGTTCCAGGTCCGACAGCTCGGCGGCGTCGGTGGTGCTGGCAACGACCGGGGCCGGAGCCGCCTCTTCGCCTTCCGCCGTCTCGTCGCCTTCGCCTTCCGCAGCAGCGGCCGGCGCGGCCGGGCCGGAGCCCTTCTTGCGGACCGGCAGCGCCACGTCGAAGTTGTAGGTCTCGCGACCCAGCTCCGTCGTGATGATGCGCATCGGACCGGCGGCTTCCAGGTCGTTGGCGGCCATGGTGCGGTTGATCCACTCCATGTTCGACTTCATCGAGTCCTGGATCACGTCGTTGTTGCGCTCGATCGCACCGGCGGCGACGACCAGCAGGTTCTCGGCCGGACGGTCGACGGCGGCCAGCTCGGTCAGCTTGCTGCCTTCGACGCGGTAATCGACGTTCGGCACCGAGGCCAGCATCGTGGTCATCTGGCCCAGCGCCAGCTTCATGTCGTCACCGACGTTGCGGCTGACGTACAGGCCCGCGTAGCGGCCCAGCAGGTCCCAGCCGTAATCGACGCTGTAGGTCTGGGTGATCTCGATGTTGCGGTTGTTGCGGCCGGTCGGCTCCAGGACGAAGGTCATCGTCTTGTTGTCGCCGCGCTGCGGGTTCTCGACCTTGTAGACGACCCGGGTGTCGGGCTCGGACTCGGTGATTTCCCAGCTGCCCTGGCCGACGCGCTCGATCGACGAATCGAAATCGACGCGGGCACCGACGCCTGCCGAGGGACCCGACAGCTTCAGCTGCGCCGCGGGATCGTAGAGACGGATCGGAGACCAGTCCTTGAAGCGGTTCAGGCTGTTGATCGTGTCGAACACGATGCTCTGCCGACGGTTGGTCTCGACCGATTCGGTCGACCACCAGGAACAGCACGGCGACGATGACACAAGAGATCAGCAGTTCGAGCAGACGGGTCATTCAGGGTTCTCCAGGACCAATTCCGGCCTGATGCGGCACAGACCGGCAATCGTAGCAAGTTGCGCGACACCGGGCGAGTACGTTGCACGATCGGACGCAGGGGCGCGTTCGACAGCGGCGGACGGGGCGGCATGGTGCCACGTGACGCGGTCGTATGGTGTCTGGGAATGATGACGGATGGATGTGGAGGATCGCGCGCCCACCGGATCGGGGCGGCACGCCCCACCGGTCGCGTCGCGTCATGCGCTCGATGCAACCCGGCGGATCGCGCTGGATGCCGCTGCGCCTCGACCGTCGCCGTGCTGCGGCGGGCCGGGCATCCTGCCGTCAGACCAGCTGCAGCTCGAAGGGCTTGAGCACCGCACGCGTGCGGTCGCGGACGCCGAGTTTGGACAGGGTGAGCGCATCCCGTGCACGAGGCACTGCCTCGTGGGAGGGGCGAACGCCCGCCGTGCTGCGGCGGGCCGGGCATCCTGCCGTCAGACCAGTTGCAGCTCGAAGGCCTTGAGCACCGCACGCGTGCGGTCGCGGACGCCGAGCTTGGACAGGATGTTCGACACGTGGTTCTTGATCGTGCCTTCGGCGACGCCGAGCGAATTGGCGATTTCCTTGTTGGAAAAGCCGCCGGCCATCAGCCGCAGGATCTCGGTCTCGCGGTCGGTGAGCGGGTCCGGCCGCTCCAGGCTGACGAACTCGTTGCGCATCTGCTCCAGCCCCGTCAGCAGCCGCTGGGTCACCGCGGGCTGCACCAGCGAGCCGCCGTCGGCGACGGTGCGGATCGCGCCGACCAGCTGGTCGAGCGACACGTCCTTGAGCAGATACCCCTTCGCGCCCGCCTTCAGGCCGGCCAGCACCAGCTGGTCGTCGTCGAAGGTCGTCAGGATGATCGTCGGGCGCAGGGTACCGGCGGCCGCCATCGACTGCAGCGCTTCCAGCCCGGACATCACCGGCATGCGCATGTCCATCAGCACGACGTCGGGCGCGAGGCCCGGGATCAGTGCCACCGCCTGCTGGCCGTCGGCGGCCTCGCCGACGACCTCGATGCCCCCGTCGAGCGCGAGCAGCGACCGGATGCCCTGACGGACCAGATTCTGGTCGTCGACCAGGAAGACTCGGATCATGCGGTTCCCCACTTCCGTTCGATGATGACGGGCGCCCTGCCCGCGGATGCCTGCGCCGCGGCGCTCATGTCGCGCGATCCACGGCCGGCCCGGGCTTCGCGGCGGCCACGGCCACGGCCCGCGCAGCATCGCGCAGGCCGCCGTCGTCCGCCAGCGGGAGTTCGAGTTTCAGGACGAAGCCCTGGTCCGGCGCGGTCTCGACCTGGAGCCGGCCGCCGTAGGCCGCCAGCCGCTCGCGCATGCCGGTCAGGCCGTTGCCGGCCCGCGCGCTCTCGGCTCCGCGGCCGTCGTCGCGCGCGTCGAGGAAGACCGTGCTGCGGTCCTGCGAATAGCGCAGGCGCAGCAGCTGGGCACCGGCGTGGCGCACCGCGTTGGTGATGATTTCCTGAGTGCAGCGCAGCAGCACGTGCGCGCGCTCGGGGTCGTCGATCATGAACTGCACCGGCATCTGGATGTCGATGCGCAGGCCCGGCACGTTCTCCGCCAGTGGCAGCAGCGTCGCCCGCATGTCGATCGCATCGTCGTCGCGCAGATGGCTCACGGCCTCGCGTACGTCGCTGAGCAGCAGTTTCGCCAGCGTCTGGGCCTGGCCGACGTGCTCGCGCGCCTGGCCGGCGACCAGATGGCTGGCGACCTCCAGATTGAGACTCAGCGCAGTCAGGTGGTGGCCGAGCAGGTCGTGCAGCTCGCGCGAGATCCGGGTGCGCTCGTTGACCCGCACGCTCTCGGCCAGCAGGGCCCGGGTCGCGCGCAGTTCGGCGTTGAGGCGACGCTGCTCCTCGCGGGCCTGGCTCTGCTGGCACGCGACCAGGCCGGTCACGAAGGCGAAGCCGGTGAAACCGACGTACAGCGCCGCCTGCAGTACGGCCTCGATCCAGGTGAAATCGAAGCCGCGCACGTAGACCGGGACGATGACGAATTCGCACAGCACCAGCAGCCCGACGCCCACCCAGACCGGCAACAGCCACGGCAGCACGCAGGCGACGACCATCAGCAGGATGCTGCCCAGCCCGCTCTGGCTGTAGTAACTGATCGCGATCGCGCTGCCGGCCAGCACCACGACCAGGGCATGGTCGAGCGGATTGATCCGGCGCTCGCCCAGGCCCCGGGTCAGCCACGCGTAGGACAGGCCGAATACCAGCCATGCCAGCCACGTGCGCCAGCTCTGCAGCACCAGCAGCGTCGGACTGTCGGTCAACTGCTCGGCGGGCGCCAGCGTCAGCAACAGCAGCGGCAAGCCGATCACCGCCCAGGTGAACAGGCCGGCGACGCGCAGCAAACGATTGTGGTGCAGATGCCGGATCATCGGCCGCATGGTAGGCGCAAAACCGGCCGCCGGAGCCGGCCTAAAGTCATGCGCGCGGCCTGCCGCGCGAGGCCTCACGGATCACCGCGCCAGGGACGGGCATGCAATAATCGCCCCCGCTCGACCGGCACGACCTCCGTCGTTCCCGCGTCGCGCGCTCTTGCCGGTAGTTACCTGGAGTCTGGAATGTCGATCGTCGTCCGCGACGTGCGCGAGCACGAGCTGGATTCCATCCTCGAACTGAACAATGCCGCCGGACCCTCGATCCTGCCGCTGGATGCCGACCGGCTCCGCCGCCTCTACGACACCGCCGAATACTTCCGGATCGCCGAGCGCGACGACGCGCTGGCCGGCTTCCTGATCGGGTTCGGCGCCACCAGCGGGCACGACAGCAGCAATTTCCGCTGGTTCGGCGAGCACTACCCCGACTTCTTCTACATCGACCGCGTGGTCGTCGCCAGCCGCCGGCGTGGTGGCGGTGTCGGCCGGGCGTTCTATGCCGACGTGCAGAGCTATGCCGAGGTCCGCCATCCGCTTCTGACCTGCGAGGTCTTCCTCGAGCACGACAACGACCCGGTGCGTCTGTTCCACGGCAGCTTCGGCTTCCGCGAGATCGGCCAGCACGTGATGCCCGGCGCCGGCATCCGCGCGTCGATGCTGGTCAAGGAACTGTGCAGCTTCGGCTGGGTGCGCGAGCGCTACGGCAACGCGTTGCCGGACGCGCCCTGGCTCGGCAAACCGCGGGTCCAGGCGCGCTCGGTGGAGGCGGACGCCTGATGGCCTCGCGTCCCTCCCCCGCACCCGCCGCCGGCTTCGAGCAGGCCGGCGAGCTGAAGATCGGCCAGGTCGGCATCGCCAACCTGCGCATCCGCACGCTCGATGTCGCGCGCCTCGGCGACGAGCTGCGCAGCCGCGTCGCGCGCGCGCCCAAGCTGTTCGAACGCGCGGCGGTGATCCTCGATTTCGGCGGCCTGCCGGGCCTGCCGGACGTCGAGACCGCACGCGCGTTGATCGAGGCCCTGCGCGGCGCCGGCGCGCTGCCGGTCGCGCTCGCCTGGGGCAACCAGGACAACGCCACCCTCGCCGAGGCGCTGGGCCTGCCGCTGCTGTCGAAATTCCGCGCCCAGTACGAAAGCGCCGACGGTCTGCCGCCCGCCGCGCCGCCCACC
>NZ_NRQR01000023.1 GCF_002849595.1 Luteimonas rhizosphaerae | reverse complement strand
CGCGCCGCAGCCGGACGTGCCGGTGGCGACGCAGGACGCCACGCCGGCACCCGCGTCGCCGGCGGCCGCAACGCCGGCGCCCGTGCGGGCACCGGCCGACGCGCGGCTCGAAATCACACCGCCGTCGGGTGACGGCCAACAGGCGGGAACGCAATCCGGCATCGATGCCGGGGGTGGGGGAGACATGCTGCGTCAGGAACTGCAACAGGCCAACGAGACCGTCGCCGCGCGGACCGCGGAAATCGACGAACTCAAGGCGCGTCTGGCCGATCTCGAGCAACTGCAGGCGCAGCAGGCACAGCTCATCGAAATGAAGGATGCCGAGCTCGCCGCCGCCCAGCAGCGCATGGCCGAGAGCAATGCGCAGACGCCGGCGGCCGGTGGCGGATTCCCGTGGATCTGGCTGGGTCTGGCGCTGCTGGTCGTCGGCGCGCTGGCCTTCCTGCTCGGTCGTCGCGGCGGTGCCGTCGCCACGCCGCGCGTGGGCAAGCCGGCGGGATTCGCGGCAGGCACGTCGACCGGCTCCACGTCCCGTTCGGGCGCCGCACCCGCGGCGGATCCGGCGCCCGCATTCGTGAAGGCCGCGCCGACCGCAGTGGCCGCGGCCGCTCCCGTGGTCGCTTCGGGCGCGTCGCCCGCGTGGCACGCCGGCGATGCGCCTGCACGCGAACCGGTGATTCCGTCCGTCGCACCGCCATTGGACGAGACAGCGCCGATCGACGACGCGATGCCGCTCGACGACGCGACGCCGCTCGAATCCGACGTGCCGCCGTACGACGAGTTGCCGTCCGACGCGCCGTCGGCGCCCGCGGCCGGCGACGCGACGCCGGGCCAGTCGGCGCCGGTCGGTGTCGAGCGCATCGAGCTGGCCCGCGCCTACATCGAACTCGGCGATACCGCGACCGCCCGCAGCCTGTTGCAGGAAGTCATCGACGGCCCGGACGCCGCTGCCGGCGCCGACGCCGCGGCGTTGCTGCGCACCCTGGGCTGAGGCGCGCGGTGCGGTACGCGATTGGCGTCGAATACGACGGCCATGGCTTCCTCGGCTGGCAGCGCCTGAGCAAGGCGGGCGAGGGCGGCAACGAGTCGGTACAGGCGGCGCTGGAAACGGCGCTGTCGCGGATCGCCGACCATCCCGTCGGCACCACCTGCTCGGGCCGTACCGACGCCGGCGTGCACGCACGCTGCCAGGTCGTGCATTTCGACAGCGAGGCCACGCGCACGCCGCGCGCCTGGATGCTGGGCACCACGTCGCTGCTGCCGCCGCAGGTCTGCGTGCGCTGGTGCCAGCCGATGCCGTACGAGTTCAGCGCCCGGTTCTCGGCGCGCGCGCGCCAGTACCGCTACCGCATCCTCAATCGCCTGATCCGTCCGGCGCTGCACCGCCAGTACTTGTCGTGGGAAGCGCGGCCGCTCGACGCCGACGCGATGCATCGCGCGGCGCAGGTGCTGATTGGCGAGCTGGATTTCTCCGCTTTCCGCACCGTGCACTGCCAGGCGCCGCACGCGCGCCGCAACCTGCAGCGCATCTCGGTGCGGCGGGACGAGGACGAGGTGATCGTCGAGGTGCAGGCGAATGCGTTCCTGCACCACATGGTGCGCAACATCGTCGGGTCGCTGCTGGAAGTGGGCGCCGGGGCGCAGCCCGAGGCGTGGATCGGCGCGCTGCTGGCCGGCCGCGACCGCACCGTCGCCGGACCGACCGCGCCGTCGGCGGGTCTGGTCTTTCTCGGGCCGCTGTACGAGCCCGCGTGGGGACTGCCGGCCGAAGTGACGCTCGCCGCATGAGCGCATCGCCGGCCACGCGGATCAAGTTCTGCGGCCTGACCCGTGCCGCGGATATCGACGCGGCGGTCGCGCTCGGCGTCGACTGCATCGGCTTCGTGTTCGCTGCGCGCAGCAGCCGCCGGCTGACCCTCGACGCCGCGCGCGCGCTGCGGGCCTCGGTGCCGGCGCAGGTCGCGCTGGTCGCGTTGATGATGGACAACCCGGCCGCCGAGGTCGCGGCCGTCGTCGAGACGCTCGCGCCCGAGGTGCTGCAGTTCCACGGCGGCGAAGACGACGCGTTCTGTCGCGACTTCGGCCTGCCGTACTGGAAGGCGATCGCGATGGGTGGGGATCCGGCCGCTGCGCTGGCCTCGCTGCCGGCATTCCCGACCGCGGCCGCATTCCTGTTCGACGGTCACGCGGCCGGCGCGCCCGGCGGCGGCGGGCATGCGTTCGACTGGCAGGCGCTGCCGCAGGCGCTGGACCGGCCGTTCTGGCTGGCGGGTGGCCTGGATGCGGGCAACGTCGCGCAGGCGATCGCCACCGCGCGCCCCGACGGGGTCGACGTCTCCAGCGGCATCGAATCCACGCCCGGCATCAAGGAGGCCGCGCGGATGCGCGCATTCGTCGACGCGGTGCGCAGCGCGCGATAACGCATGCCGCTGCGCGGGCGGTGGCGCCATCGGCCATCGTGCCGACGGAAGAGGCCGGCGGTAGGCGCGCGGCAGGGCCTCGCGAGGATGTCCCCAGTCGCGCGCGAGCGTGCTCCTGCAGGGCAGCTGCGTTCGGCAATGTGTCGACTCGCGGAGCGTCGCGCGCATGGCCAGGTCGCGGCCGACCCCGCCGTCATCCTCTGTCGGAGCGCGCTTGCGCGCGATGAGACGTCGCAGGGAAACGCCTGGTCGCGCGCGCTCCTGCATGCTCCGTCATGGCCCCGCCGATGCCGACAGCTGCGCACGCGCGGGAACGCTCATGCCAGCTGCGTTCTGAGCCACGTCGTCAGCTGATCGAGCCGCGCATCGGTGTCGTCGCGTCGCGTGGCCAGCACCCAGTGCGCGTCCGTTTCGACGAAGCCCCAGGGCGCGAGCAGCCGGCCCGCGGCGATGTCGCCGGCGACCAGCTCCTGCGGCGCGATCGCGACGCCGAGACCGGCCGTCGCCGCTTCGAGCAGGAAATACAGGTGCTCGAAGCCGGTCCCGAGTCGCGGCGCGGCATCGACGCCCGACCGCGCCGCCCAGATCGGCCAGGCCTGCGGGCGCGAGGTCGTGTGCAGCAACGGCTCGCGCAGCAACTGCGCGGGCGACAGCGCCGCGAGCCGCGCGGCGTCGGCCACACGCGGGCTCAGCACCGGCCCGATCCGCTCGGCCGCCAGTGGCTGCACCCGCCAGGTGTCGGGCCAGGGCGCCGCGCCGATCAGCAGCGCCGCGTCGATACCGGCGAGCGTCGGCGGGAATGCGCCCTCGTGCGGCGACAGGTGCAGGGTCAGCGCGGGCAGGGCGGTGGCTAGGTCCGGCAGCCGCGGAATCATCCAGCGCGCCAGCAGACTGCCGGGGCAGCCAAGCACCAGAGCGCTGCTGCCCGCGGTGCGCTGGATCGTGGTGATCGCGCCGCGCAGCTGGTCGAAAGCGTCGCCGGCTGCGTCGCGCAGCCGCATACCGGCATCGGTCAGGCGCAGGCCGCGCCCCGCGCGCGTGAACAATGCGGTGCCGATGGCTTCTTCGAGCAGCCGCACCTGGCGACTGACCGCGCCGTGGGTCACGTGGAGTTCGTCGGCCGCGCGGCTCAGGCTGCCGAGGCGCGCCGCGGCCTCGAACGCGCGGATCGCATTGAGCGGTGGCAGTGCGGGCAGCGGCATTGGTGAGTTTTCCTGACGTATCGACGCGATCTTATCGATTCTGTCGAGGCGATGCGTGCGCTAGAGTGCGTTCTCCCCCGATCCAGACGGCCCGCCGTCCACCGCCATGTCCGCAGCACCGATTCCCGATTTCCACGCCTACCCGGATGCCGACGGCCATTTCGGCCGCTACGGCGGGCGTTACGTCGCCGAGACCCTGATGGGGCCGATCGCCGAACTCGCGGCGGCCTACGACACCGCCCGGGCCGATCCCGCGTTCCAGCAGGCCTTCGACAAGGATCTGGCGCATTACGTCGGCCGGCCGAGCCCGATCTATCACGCCGAGCGGCTCAGCGACGCGGTCGGCGGCGCGCGTATCCTGCTCAAGCGCGAGGACCTGAACCACACCGGCGCGCACAAGATCAACAACACTGTCGGCCAGGCACTGCTCGCCAGCCGCATGGGCAAGACCCGGATCATCGCCGAGACCGGTGCTGGCCAGCACGGCGTGGCCAGCGCGACCGTCGCCGCGCGGCTGGGCCTGGAATGCGTGGTCTACATGGGCGCGACCGATATCGAGCGCCAGAAGATCAACGTCTACCGGATGCAGTTGCTCGGCGCGACCGTGGTGCCGGTGACCAGCGGCTCGGCGACGCTCAAGGACGCGCTCAACGAGGCAATGCGCGACTGGGTGACCAATATCGCCGACACCTTCTACATCATCGGCACCGTCGCCGGTCCCGATCCGTATCCGCGCATGGTCCGCGACTTCAACGCGATCGTCGGCCGCGAAGCACGCGAGCAGATGCTGGCCGAGTACGGCCGTCTGCCGGATGCGATCACGGCCTGCGTCGGCGGCGGCAGCAACGCGATCGGCCTGTTCCATGCGTTTCTCAACGATCGCGATGTGCGCATCGTCGGCGCCGAAGCCGCAGGCGACGGCATCGACACCGGCCGGCACGCGGCCTCGATCGCCGCCGGTCGCCCGGGCGTGCTGCACGGAAACCGCACCTACGTGATCTGCGACGACGATGGCCAGATCACCGAAACGCATTCGGTCTCCGCCGGCCTCGATTACCCGGGCGTCGGACCCGAGCATTCCTTCCTCGCCGACGCCGGCCGCGCGCAGTACGTCGGCATCACCGACGACGAAGCGCTGGCCGCGTTCCACCAGCTGGCCCGGACCGAAGGCATCCTCGCCGCGCTCGAATCCAGCCACGCGATCGCGCAGGCGATCAAGCTGGCCCGCGAATTGCCGAAGGACGCGCTCGTGCTCGCCAACCTGTCCGGCCGCGGCGACAAGGACGTCCACACGATCGCGCAGCGGGAGGGCTTCGTGTTGTGAGGTTCACCGCGGCATTCCTTGTGACTGCCGCACTGGCTGCCGCCACATCCTCCGCACAGACGCCAGTCGCCGGCCCGGCTGGATTGACCGACAGCGTTTCCGGCCTGCGTATCGGCGATCCGTTTCCGATTCCGCCTGGCGATCCTCGTTGGCGTATGGAGGACTGGCCTGAGCCGACGGCGTGCACGCAAGTGCTGGGAGGCAGTCTCCCAGAGGGCATCTCCATGATGGTCAGGGACGGGCGGATCGCGCGATTCGAGATCTTCTCGTCCCACGCCGTTGTACCGACGCTGGAGCCCCGCGCACCGTTCGGATTGCGAACGGGAATGCGCATGGCCGAGGCCATGGCGCGGCTGCCCTCCGGCGTGATCATCGAAGAACACAAGTACCACTGGCCGGGTGGCTACTCCGTCAACTGGTACGACGTACTACGGAGTCGCGCGATCCGCGTCCAGATCGCGGATGGCCGATTCGTCGACGTCATCCTCTGGTGGCAGATTGATGCGGTGAGGCTGAGCGAAGGCTGCGCCTGACGTCACCGCCCTTGTCCTGGTTTCCCTCGTTATCGCAACCGTCATCGTGCGTCGCCGGCTCGAGCGCACACCTTCTTTCATGTTCCATGCGTTCGAAGAGTTCATTGCCATGTCCCGCATCGATACCCGTTTCGCCGCGCTCAGCAACGCCGGCCGCAAGGCCCTGATCCCGTTCTTCACCGCTGGCGATCCTTCGCTCGAAGCGACCGTGCCGGTGATGCACGCCCTGGTCGCGGCCGGGGCCGACGTCATCGAGCTCGGCGTGCCGTTCTCCGATCCGATGGCCGACGGCCCGACGATCCAGCGCAGTTCCGAGCGCGCGCTGGGGCGGGGCGCGGGCATGGCCTACGTGCTCGACGCCGTACGCGAGTTCCGCACGCAGGACGACATCACGCCGGTCGTGCTGATGGGCTATCTCAATCCGATCGACATCCGCGGCGCCGCGCCGTTCGCGGCGGACGCGCAGGCGGCCGGTGTCGATGGCGTGCTGCTCGTCGATCTGCCCCCGGAAGAAGCAGGGGAGTTCCGCGCCGGCTTCGCCGCCCACGGACCACCGACGTGCGGCTCGACGCGTTGTGCGCGCAGGCGCAGGGGTATCTGTACTACGTCAGCTTCGCCGGCGTGACCGGGGCATCCGACCGGCTCGACACGGTGCAGGCCTCGACGCGGTTGCGCCAGCTGCGCCAGGCCAGCGTCGCGCCGGTCGTCGCGGGCTTCGGCATCCGCGACGCGGCGAGCGCCGCGGCGATGGCGGTCGACGCCGATGGCGTGGTCGTGGGCAGTGCCCTGGTCGCGGCCCTCGACGGTGCGGTCGATGCCGAGGACGCGGGCTCGCGCGCCAAGGCCTTCCTCGTTCCGCTGCGCGAGGCGCTCGACACGCCGGCCTGACCGGGCTTCGGCGCGCGGCGAGCTGAACAGGCTGGAACCGCGCCCCGGCCGCGGTGCGTCCGGGGCGAACGGTCGGACTCGGGCGGTGCGCTAAACTCCCGCGCTTCACGCCCTGACGGGCGGACGCAAGAGTGAGACGCCATGTCCTGGTTGCAGAAGATCATGCCGCCGCGTATCCGCACCGATTCGGCCGCGGTCCGCAAGCGCAGCGTTCCCGAGGGCCTGTGGGAGAAATGCGAGCGCTGCAGCGCGGTGCTGTACGGGCCCGAGCTCGAGGAGAACCTCGAGGTGTGCCCGAAGTGCAACCATCATCGTCCGATCCGTGCGCGAGCGCGGCTCAAGGCGTTCCTCGATCCGGGCTCCGGCCAGGAGATCGGCGGCGAACTCGGCCCGACCGACGTGCTGAAGTTCAAAGACCAGAAGAAGTACGTCGACCGCATCAAGGCCGCGCAGCGTGCCACCGGCGAGCGCGACGCGCTGATCGTCATGCAGGGCCTGCTCAAGCACCGCCCGATCGTGGCCTCGGCCTTCGATTTCGCCTACATGGGCGGCTCGATGGGCTCGGTCGTCGGTGAGCGTTTCACCCGGGGCGCCGAGCGCGCGCTGGAGATCGGTTCGCCCTTCGTCAATTTCTCCGCCAGCGGCGGCGCGCGCATGCAGGAAAGCCTGTTCTCGCTGCTGCAGATGGCCAAGACCTCGGCCGCGCTCGGGCGCCTGCGCGCCGCGGGCCTGCCCTACATCTCGGTGATGACCCACCCCACGACCGGTGGTGTATCCGCGTCGTTCGCGATGCTGGGCGACATCAACATGGCCGAGCCCGAGGCGCTGATCGGCTTCGCCGGGCCGCGCGTCATCGAGCAGACCGTGCGCGAGACGCTGCCGGAAGGCTTCCAGCGCAGCGAGTTCCTGCTCGAGCACGGCGCGATCGACCAGATCTGCGACCGCCGCGAGCTGCGCGAACGCATCGCCCGGCTGACCGCGATGATGCTGCGCCAGCCGCCGGTCGAGGCCGACCCGGCCGTCGCGGCCTGACTCCGGAGACGCCATGACACGCAAGTATTTCGGCACCGACGGCATTCGCGGCCGGGTGGGCGAGGGTGCGATCTCGGCCGATTTCGTGCTGCGCCTCGGCAACGCCTACGGCCACGCGCTGCATTCGCGCGCTGGTGCCTGGCGCCGGCCGCAGGTGGTGATCGGCAAGGACACGCGCATCTCCAACTACATGTTCGAGGCGGCGCTGGAAGCCGGGCTGGTCGCGGCCGGTGTCGACGTGCAGCTGATGGGCCCGATGCCGACGCCCGCCGTCGCGCATCTGACGCGCTCGCTCGGCGCCGATGGCGGCATCGTCATCTCCGCCTCGCACAATCCGCACCACGACAACGGCATCAAGTTCTTCTCCGCGCAGGGCGAGAAGCTCGACGACGCGACCGAGCTGGCGATCGAAGCCGCGCTGGAGTCGCCGTTCCGCACCGTGGCGTCCGAAAAACTCGGCAAGGCCGTGCGCACGCGCGACGCGGTCGGTCGCTACGTCGAGGCCTGCAAGAGTTCGGTGCCGCGCGGCTTCGACCTGGGCGGCATGCGCATCGTCGTCGATTGCGCCAATGGCGCGACCTATCAGGTCGGCCCCATCGTGTTGCGCGAACTGGGCGCGCAGGTCGAGGTCATCGGCGCGGAGCCCAACGGCGTCAACATCAACGACGGTGTCGGTTCGACCCATCCCGAGGCGTTGGCCGCGCGCGTCGCCCACAGCGGTGCGAACCTCGGCATCGCCTTCGACGGAGACGGCGATCGCGTGCTGTTCGTCGACAGCAACGGCACCGTGCGCGACGGCGACGACCTGCTGTACGTGCTCGCCAGCGACTGGCAGCAGTCCGGCCGGCTGCAGGGCCCGGTGATCGGCACGCTGATGAGCAATTTCGGTCTCGAACGCGCGTTCGGCGAGGCCGGTATCGGCTTCGCGCGCGCCAAGGTCGGCGACCGCTACGTGCACAAGATGCTGCTCGAACACGACGGCGTCCTGGGTGGCGAAACCTCCGGGCATCTGCTGTGCCTGGATCGTGCGACCACCGGCGACGGCATCATCAGTGCACTGCAGGTGCTCGAAGTGCTGCGCCGTCGCGGCATCGGCCTGCAGGAAGCGCTGCGCGGCCTGTCGAAGGTGCCGCAGAAGACCGTCAACGTGCGTTACGCCGGCACCGCGAAGCCCGCCGAGGCGCCCGCCGTCCAGGCCGCGCTCGCGGCCGCCCAGGCCGCGGTGCAGGGCCGCGGACGCGCGTTCCTGCGTCCGTCGGGCACCGAGCCCGTGGTCCGCGTCACGGTCGAGGCCGACGACGACGCGCTGATGCAATCGACCCTCGATCCCCTGGCCGACGCCGTGCGCGCCGCTGCCGCCTGACCACGAGAGCCCGTCATGACCGCCCGTATCCCGACCCTCGACATCCGCAGATTCACCCACCCGGTCGACGCCGGCGACCGCGCGGCCTTCGTCGCCGAACTCGGCGCGGCCTACCGCGAATGGGGCTTCGCCGGCATCAGCGGCCACGGCATCCCGCAAGCCGACATCGACGCCGCCTACCGCGTGTTCAAGGCGTTCTTCGCGCTCCCGGAAGCGACCAAGCAGCGCTATCACCTCGCCGGCAGCGGCGGCGCGCGCGGCTACACCGCGTTCGGCGTCGAGACGGCGAAGGGCGCCACGCATTTCGACCTCAAGGAGTTCTGGCACATCGGCCGCGAGATACCGGACGATTCGCCGTACCGCGAGGTGATGCCGCCGAACCTGTGGCCCGACGAGGTCCCCGGGTTCCGCGAACACGGTTACGGCCTCTACCAGCGGCTCGATGCGCTGGGCGCGCAGGTGCTGTCGGCGCTCGCGCTGCACATCGACCTGCCGGCGGACTATTTCGTCGACAAGACCGACAGCGGCAATTCGATCCTGCGGCCGATCCACTATCCGCCGATCACCGCCGACGACATTCCCAACGTGCGCGCCGGCGCGCACGAGGACATCAATCTGATCACGCTGCTGGTCGGTGCGAGCGCGGCGGGCCTGGAAGTGAAGTCGTCGCAGGGCGAGTGGGTGCCGTTCACATCGGACGCCGACACCATCGTCGTCAATATCGGCGACATGCTGCAGCGCCTGACCAACCACGTGTATCCGTCGACGACCCACCGGGTCACCAACCCGCCCGGCGAGGCCGCGCGCCAGCCGCGCTATTCGGTGCCGTTCTTCCTGCATCCGAACCCGGACTTCGTCATCGACGTGCTGCCGGCGACGGTCACCGCCGACAACCCGAGCCGGTATCCCGAGGCGATCACCGCGCAGGGATATCTCGAAGAACGGCTGCGCGAGATCAAGCTCAAGTAGGGCGACGCTACCGGCCGCCGGGCTGCGCCAGCACAGACGTGCCTCGACAGCGCGGCGTTCTTTTGCGCCGGCGTGCCGCGAGGGCGTCGCGGGAGGCCCTCGTCGCCGCTGCCCCTGTTTGCCGGACCTGCCGCGCGCCGTCGCCGCATCGCGGCACTGCCTCGAACGCCTCGCCGGGAGGCCGAAAACCAGGCATCGGCTATCCTTGCGGCACGTTTTCGCAAGGAGTGGCCCGATGCGCCGCAGGATCGTCGCCGGTAACTGGAAGCTGCACGGCAGCCGTGCATTCGCCGAATCCCTGGTCGACGGGATCGCCGCAGGCCTGCCGGACAATGGCGTCGAGGCGATCGTGCTGCCGCCCTTCCCGTATCTGCCCGGCCTGGTCGCCAGCCGCGGTGGACGCGGCGTCGCCTTCGGTGCGCAGGACGTCAGCGAGCACGAGAAGGGGGCCTACACCGGCGAGGTCGCCGCGGCGATGCTGGCCGACATCGGCGCCACCCACACCCTGGTGGGGCATTCCGAGCGGCGCCAGTACCACGCCGAGAGCAGCGATCTGGTCGCACGCAAGTACGTGGCCGCACGCGCCGCCGGGCTGGTCCCGATCCTGTGTCTGGGCGAGACCCGCGAGGAACGGGAAGCCGGGCGTACCGAGGAGGTCCTCGCCGGACAGCTGGCGCCGGTGCTCGCGCTGGCCGGCGTCGAGGCGCTGGCGGGCGGCATCATCGCCTACGAGCCGGTCTGGGCCATCGGCACGGGCCTGACCGCGAGCCCGGAACTCGCCCAGCAGGTGCACGCCTTCCTGCGTGGCGAGGTCGCGCGCCGCGATGCTACAATCGCCGACGCGTTGCCGCTGTTGTATGGCGGCAGCTGCAAGCCGGACAATGCCGCCGCGCTGTTCGCGCAGCCCGATGTCGATGGCGGTCTGATCGGAGGCGCTTCGCTGGCGGCTCCCGATTTCCTGGCTCTCCTCGTCGCCGCGGCGCGCTGAGGCCGGCAGACCCGTTTCCACCCTACGTTCCAGAGCGCCCACGCAATGCTGCTGACGATTTTCAACATCCTGTTCGTCATCATCGCGATCTCCATGATCGCGTTGATCCTGATGCAGCGCGGTGCGGGCGCCCAGGCCGGCTCCGGCTTCGGCGGTGGCGCGTCGGCCACCGTGTTCGGTGCGCGCGGCTCGTCGAACTTCCTGTCGAAGGCCACGAAGTGGCTGGCGATCAGCTTCTTCGGCGTCACCCTGTTCATGGCGTGGTACGCGATGCACCGCGCCAACCCGAACGCGCTGGACATGGATCTGGGCGTGATGTCGCAGCCGAGCCAGGTTCCTGCCGCGCCGGCGCCCTCGGGCGCAGTGCCCGCCGCGCCGACGGGTACGCAGGCGCCTGCGCCCGACGCCGGTGCCGTGCCTGCAGCGCCGGTGCAGGAAAATGCACCTGCGCCGCCTGCGGATGCACCGCAAGCCGATTGATCCCGCTATAATGCGCGGCTCCCCGGCGCCGGTACGGTCCGACGGAACGCGGTTCGCAACAATGCCCAGGTGGCGGAATTGGTAGACGCACTACCTTGAGGTGGTAACGGCTTCGGTCGTGGGGGTTCGAGTCCCCCCTTGGGCACCATCTGCAACACCGCATCGCAGGATGCGCGCTTCACCCGGAACCCCGCGCGAGCGGGGTTTTCGCGTCTGGGTGCTGCTCGCGCCAGGACGCATCCGGCGTGCCGATGAGGCTCGTACACGCGGGGCCGCGCCGCGCGGCGAAACAGGCGCGGGCAACGGTGCGCGTGCACGTGTCGTGACCCGGACGCGGACGCGTTCCAGTCCAGTCTGTCCGGGCGCACCACGAAGCGAGCGCGCTTCGCACGCGACGTCGTCGACGTCGAGCCAATGCCGCATCACGCGGCGAGTAGCCGAGAGAACATCCGAGTGCTGGCCGAATATCTGCCGACCCTGCTGTTCCTGATCGTTGCCACGGGAATCGGCATTGCCTTGCTGGTTGTGGGCAACCTGATCGGGCCCAAGCGTCCCACGCTCGAGAAGCTCTCGCCCTACGAGTGCGGCTTCGAGGCGTTCGAAGACGCGCGCATGCAGTTCGACGTGCGCTACTACCTCATCGCGATCCAGTTCATCGTCTTCGATCTGGAAATCATCTTCATCGTGCCCTGGGCCACCGTGTTCCGCGAACTCGGCGTGCTCGGCCTGATCGAGATGGGCATCTTCGCCGGCATGCTGCTGCTCGGCTTCGTCTACGTGTGGAAGAAGGGAGCGCTGGAATGGGAATGAACCAGACCGTCGCGCGCCTGATGAACAACCCGCTGCCGGAAGGCCGGGTCGACGACATCCTGCGCCCGGAAGGCGAGAATCCGCTGCTCGAGCGCGGCTTCGTCACCACCAGTTCCGACGTGCTGCTCAACTGGGCGCGTACGGGTTCGATGTGGCCCATGACCTTCGGTCTGGCCTGCTGCGCGGTGGAAATGATGCACGCCGGCGCCGCGCGCATCGATCTCGACCGCTACGGCGTCGTGTTCCGTCCCAGCCCGCGCCAGTCCGACGTGATGATCGTCGCCGGCACGCTGGTCAACAAGATGGCCCCGGCGCTGCGCAAGGTCTACGACCAGATGCCGGACCCGAAGTGGGTCATCTCGATGGGCAGCTGCGCCAATGGCGGCGGCTACTACCACTACTCGTATTCGGTGGTCCGTGGCTGCGATCGCATCGTGCCGGTTGACGTCTACGTGCCGGGCTGCCCGCCGACGGCCGAGGCGCTGGTCTACGGCATCCTGCAGCTGCAGAAGAAGATCCGCCGCGCGACCAACTTCGGCGAGACCAAGACGGGGCTGCGCGATGCGTGAGTCCAATACCGACTTCGCCGCGCGCCTGCGCGCGCGGTTTCCCGATGCCGACGTCTCCGTGGCGCTGCCGCGGGGCGAGGTCTTCCTCGTCACCGGCGGCGACTGGCTCGACACCTGCCGCGTCCTGCGCAACGAGTTCGGCTTCGAGTCACTGATCGATGTCTGCGGCCTGGACTACCTGGGCCACGGCAGCGACGAGTGGGACACCGACGTGTCGTCCGAGGGTTTCAGCCGCGGCGTCGAAGGCCGCGGCGCGGGCCGCTTCAAGTTCGGCGAAACCCACAGCCGGCAGGTCGCGCAGCCCGGCGGCAGCGATGTCATTCCCGCACCTCTGCGCCGCTTCGCCGCGGTCGCGCAGCTGTTGTCGGTCCAGCACAACCAGCGCCTGAGCGTGAAGTGCTTCGCGCCCGACGACGGCCTGCCGCTCGTCTCGTCGCTGACCGGTCTGTGGCCGGTGGCCAACTGGTTCGAGCGTGAGGCGTTCGACCTGTTCGGCATCATTTTCGAAGGACATCCGGACCTGCGCCGGATCCTGACCGACTACGGATTCGTCGGGCATCCGTTCCGCAAGGATTTTCCGCTGATCGGCAATGTCGAAGTGCGTTACGACGCCGAGCGCAAGCGCGTGGTGTACGAGCCGGTGACGTCGGTCGAGCCGCGCGTCGGCGTGCCGCGCGTGATCCGCGACGATGCCCGCTACGCCACCGCGTACGGCGAGCGGATGTCGCGCAATGCCGAGGAGCCCGCCAAGTGAGCGCCGTGCCGACCACCACCTCGCTGCACCAGGCCGTCGCCACCCCCGACGCCATGGCGCTGAAGCAGGAAATCCGCAACTACACGTTCAACTTCGGTCCCCAGCATCCGGCCGCGCACGGCGTGCTGCGCCTGATCCTGGAGATGGACGGCGAAACCGTCATGCGCGCCGATCCGCACATCGGCCTGCTGCATCGCGGCACCGAGAAGCTGGCGGAATCCAAGCCGTTCAACCAGTCGATCGGCTACATGGATCGTCTGGATTACGTGTCGATGATGTGCAACGAGCACGCCTACGTGCGCGCGATCGAGACCCTGATGGGCATCGAGGCGCCGGCGCGTGCGCAGTGGATCCGCACGCTGTTCGACGAGATCACGCGCATCCTCAACCACCTGATGTGGGTGGGGTCGAACGCGCTCGACCTCGGTGCGATGGCGGTGATGCTGTATGCGTTCCGCGAGCGCGAAGAACTGATGGACGTCTACGAGGCGGTCTCGGGCGCGCGCATGCACGCGACCTACTACCGTCCCGGTGGCGTCTACCGCGACCTGCCCGACCGCATGCCGCAGTACCGCGAGTCGCCGTGGCGCAAGGGCGCCAAGCTCAAGCGCTTCAATGCGTGGCGCGAAGGCTCGATGCTCGATTACCTCGAGGCGTTCGCGAAGGATTTCCCCAGCCGCGTCGACGAGTACGAGACGCTGCTGACCGACAACCGCATCTGGAAGCAGCGCACCGTCGGCATCGGCGTGATTCCGCCGGAGCAGGCGCTGGCCTGGGGCATGACCGGCCCGATGCTGCGTGGCTCGGGCATCGAATGGGACCTGCGCAAGACCCAGCCCTACGCCAAGTACGCCGAAGTCGACTTCGACATCGCCGTCGGCGTGGAAGGCGACTGCTACGACCGCTACCTGGTGCGCATCGTCGAGATGCGGCAGTCGGTGCGGATCATCGAGCAGTGCGTCGCCTGGCTGCGGGCGAATCCCGGTCCGGTCATGCTGGACAACTACAAGGTGTCGCCGCCATCGCGCGAATCGATGAAGGACGACATGGAAGCGCTGATCCACCACTTCAAGCTGTTCACCGAAGGCTACTGCGTGCCGGTCGGCGAGACCTACAGCGCGGTCGAGGCGCCCAAGGGCGAGTTCGGCTGCTACCTGGTCTCCGACGGCGCCAACAAGCCCTTCCGCGTGCATCTGCGCGCGCCGGGCTTCGCGCACCTGTCGTCGATGGACACGATCGTCAAGGGACACATGCTGTCGGACGTCGTGGCGATGATCGGGACCTATGACATCGTGTTCGGTGAGGTTGACCGATGAGAGCGACAGGCAATTTCGAGAACGCACGCAACGTGGACCCGATGGTCGTCCTGACCGGCGACACCCGCGCGCACATCGACCACTGGCTGACCAAGTTTCCCGAGGACCGCAAGCGTTCCGCGGTGCTGCAGGGCCTGTTCGCCGCCCAGGAACAGAACGGGGGCTGGCTGACCGACGAGCTGATCGCCGGCGTCGCCAAGTATCTCGACCTGCCGCCGGTGTGGGCCTACGAGGTCGCGACGTTCTACTCGATGTTCGAGACCCAGCCGGTCGGGCGCAACAACGTCGCGTTCTGCACCAACATCAGCTGCTGGCTCAACGGCGCCGAGGATCTGGTCACGCACGCCGAGAAGAAGCTGGGCTGCAGGCTCGGCGAATCGACGGCGGACGGCCGTGTGTTCCTCAAGCGCGAAGAAGAGTGCGTCGCGGCCTGCTGCGGTGCGCCGGTCGTGGTCATCAACGGTCATTACCACGAGAAGCTCACGCCCGAAGGCGTCGACGAGCTGCTCGACGGTCTGAAGTAAGGCGAACGCGCGGACATGGCACATCACCATCCCCATGCTTCCGAAGGTTACGGTCCCGTCGGACCGGCGCCCAAGGAGCACCAGGCGGTCTACACCACGCTGCATTTCGACAAGCCGTGGAGCTACGAGAACTACCTCAAGACGGGTGGTTACAGCGCGCTGCGCCGCATTCTCGAAGAGAAGATCGCGCCGGCCGACGTCGTCGAGATGGTCAAGCAGTCCGGCCTGCGCGGCCGTGGCGGCGCGGGTTTCCCGACCGGCCTGAAGTGGAGCTTCATGCCCAAGGGCGAGATGCAGAAGTACATCCTCTGCAACTCCGACGAATCCGAGCCGGGCACCGCGAAAGACCGCGACATCCTGCGCTACAACCCGCATGCGGTCATCGAAGGCATGGCGATCGCCTGCTACGCGACCGGCAGCGCGGTGGGCTACAACTACCTGCGCGGCGAGTTCCACCACGAGCCCTTCGAACATCTCGAGGAAGCCACCGCCGAAGCCTACAAGCATGGCTGGCTGGGCAAGAACGTGCTGGGCTCGGGCGTCGACATCGACCTCTACAACGCGCTCGGCGCGGGCGCCTATATCTGCGGTGAGGAAACCGCGCTGATGGAGTCGCTGGAAGGCAAGAAGGGCCAGCCCCGCTACAAGCCGCCGTTCCCGGCGAACTTCGGCCTCTACGGCAAGCCGACGACGATCAACAACACCGAGACCTTCGCCTCGGTGCCGGCGATCGTGCGCAACGGCGCCGAGTGGTTCATGGGCCTGGGCAAGCCGAACAACGGCGGCTGCAAGATCTTCTCGGTATCGGGCCACGTCGCCCGGCCCGGCAACCACGAGATCCGCCTCGGCACCTCGTTCGCCGATCTGCTGGAGCTGTGCGGCGGCATGCGCGACGGCCGTGCGATCAAGGCCGTGATCCCCGGCGGCTCGTCGATGAAGGTGCTGCCCGGCGAGACCATGATGGGCCTGACGATGGATTACGACGCGCTGCAGAAGGCCGGCTCCGGCCTCGGCTCGGGCGCGGTGATCGTCATGGACGAGACCACCTGCATGGTGCGCGCCTGCCAGCGCATCGCGCGGTTCTACTACAAGGAAAGCTGCGGCCAGTGCACGCCGTGCCGCGAAGGCACCGGCTGGATGTACCGCATGCTGACCCGCATCGTCGAGAAACAGGCCACGCTGGACGACCTGCAGATGCTGCGGGCCGCCGCCGGCCAGATCGAAGGCCACACCATCTGCGCGTTCGGCGAAGCCGCTGCGTGGCCGGTGCAGGGCTTCCTGCATCATTTCTGGGACGAATTCGAGTACGCGATCGTCAACGGCCGCTTCCTGGTGGACGACCGGCGCGACGGCACCGTCGTCGAGAAGAGGGCCGCCGCATGAGCGCACAGCCCGTGAATCCGAACCTGCAGCCCGACCACGTCACCGTCTTCATCGACGGTGTCGAACTGGCCGCGCCCAAGGGCTCGATGATCATTCAGGCCGCCGACAAGGCCGGCATTCCGATCCCGCGCTTCTGCTACCACGACAAGCTGGCAATCGCGGCGAACTGCCGCATGTGCCTGGTCGAGGTCGAGAAGATGCCCAAGCCCGCGCCGGCCTGCGCCACGCCGGTGATGGACGGCATGCAGGTCATCACGCGCAGCGAAAAGGCGTTGAAGTCGCAGCGCAACGTGATGGAGTTCCTGCTGATCAACCATCCGCTCGACTGCCCGATCTGCGATCAGGGCGGCGAGTGCGAGCTGCAGGATCTGTCGCTCGGCTACGGCCGTTCGGTCAGCCGGTTCGCCGAGCGCAAGCGCGTCGTCGCCGACGAGGATCTCGGCCCGCTGGTCGCCACCGAGATGACGCGCTGCATCCAGTGCACGCGTTGCGTCCGTTTCACCGCGGACATCGCCGGTACCTACGAGCTGGGCGGCATGCAGCGCGGCGAGAACCTGCAGATCGGCACCTACGACGGCAAGCCGTTGACGACCGAGCTGTCGGGCAACGTCATCGACGTGTGCCCGGTCGGCGCGTTGACCAACAAAGTGTTCCGCTTCCGCGCCCGCCCCTGGGAGCTGATCGCGCGCGAGTCGCTCGGCGGCCATGACGCGCTCGGCAGCAACCTGTTCCTGCATCTGCGCCGCGGCGACGTGATGCGCGCGGTGCCGCGCGACAACGAGGCCGTCAACGAGTGCTGGCTGTCGGATCGTGATCGCTGGTCGCACCAGGGCCTGTCGGCCGAGGACCGCGCGCTGCGGCCGATGGTCAAGGACAACGCAAGCGGTTCGGATGACGGCTGGCGCGAGGCTTCGTGGGACGAGGCGCTGGCGCGTGCGGCGAAGATCCTGCGCGACAACCCCGCCGACGAACTCGGCCTGCTGGTGCATCCCGCGACCTCGAACGAAGAGGGCGCGCTGCTCGCGCGCCTCGCCGACGCGCTCGGCAGCGGCAACCTCGACCACCGCATCGCCCAGCGCGACCTGTCGGATGGCGCGGTCGCCGAAGCGTTCGCGATGCCGGTCGCGGAACTCGACAAGGCCGATGCGGTCGTCATCGTCGGTTCCAACCTGCGCCACGAAGTGCCGCTGCTGCACCAGCGCGTGCGCCAGGCGTGGAAGCGTGGCGCCAAGGTCTACGTCGTCAATCCGGTCGACTTCGACTTCACCTTCGACATCGCCGACAAGGCGATCGTGCCGCCGTCGCAGATCGCCGCGATGCTGCGCTCGACGGAACTCGCCGATGCGCTGCGCGGCGCCAGCCACGCCGCGATCCTCGTCGGTCATCAGGCCGAAGCCAGCCTGCATGCGGCCGACATCCGCGCCGCGGCCGCGACGCTCGCTGCGTCGACCGGCGCCGCGCTGTGCCGGATCCCGCAGGGCGCGAACGCGCTCGGGCTGGCGCGCCATGGCGTGCTGCCGACGACGCGCGACGCGAATGCGATGCTCGCCGAGCGCCGCAGCGCCTACGTCATCTACGGCATCGAGCCGGGTCTCGACTTCGCCGACCAGGCGCAGGCGCTGCAGGCGCTGGGCGCGGCCCAGGTCGTCGCCTTCAGCCACTTCGCCTGCGCGTCGACGCGTGCGGTGGCCGACGTGATCCTGCCGATCGGCGCCCTGGCCGAGATCGACGCCACGCTGACCAATCTCGACGGTCGCGACCAGCGCGCCGTCGCGGCCGGCAAGCTGCCGGGCGAGGCGCGTGCCGGCTGGCGCGTGTTGCGCGCGCTGGGCGGCGAGCTCGCCGTGCCGGGCTTCGAGTTCACCGATCTGGCCGGGCTGCGCGACGGCCTGGCGCACAAGCAGGTCGCGGTGCAGGCGTCGGCTGTGCCCACGCTGTCGGGTGACGGTCTCGAACTGGCCGTGACCCAGGCGATCTACCGCGTCGACGGCCTGACCCGTCGTGCGGCGGCACTGCAGGCGCATCCGCTGACCCTGGGGCCGCGCCTCGTGCTGCATCCCGACGATGCGGCCGCGGTCGGCGTGGCCGACGACGGCATGGCGAAGGTCTCCAACGCGGCCGGTACCGCGACGCTGCAGGTCACGATCGACGATCGCGTCGGCGCGGGTGCGGCATGGGTGGAATCGGGCTACGGCGCCACGGCGGCGCTGTCGGCCGGCAAGGTCAAGGTGGTGGCGGCATGAGCGTGACGAATACCGCGACGTTGCTCGGTGAGGCCACCGCGCCGTTGCACGACTGGCTGATGTCGCTGGGCGCGATCGGCGTGATCCTCTGGATCGTGCTGAAGATCGTCGTCATCGCGATGCCGGTGATCATCGCCGTCGCGTTCTACGTGGTCTGGGAGCGCAAGCTGATCGGCTGGATGCATGTGCGCCACGGACCGATGTACGTCGGCATGGGCATCTTCCAGGCCTTCGCCGACGTCTTCAAACTGCTGTTCAAGGAAGTCATCCAGCCGACCAACGCGCAGCGCGTGCTGTACGTGCTCGCTCCGCTGATCACGCTCGCGCCCGCGTTCGCGGCCTGGGCCGTGGTGCCGTTCGACGCGCAGCTGGTGCTGTCGAACGCCAATGCCGGCCTGCTGTATCTGCTGGCGATGACCTCGCTCGGGATCTACGGGATCATCCTCGCGGGCTGGGCGTCGAACTCGAAGTACGCCTTCCTCGGCGCGATGCGCGCCTCGGCGCAGATGATCAGCTACGAGATCGCGATGGGGTTCGCCCTGGTCGGCGTGATGGTCGGCGCGGGTAGCCTGAACCTGACCGAGATCGTCATGGCGCAGGCCGGCGGCAAGGGCCTGTTCGACTGGTTCTGGCTGCCGATGCTGCCGTTGTTCGTCATCTACTTCATCTCCGGTGTGGCCGAGACCAACCGCGCGCCGTTCGACGTCGTCGAAGGCGAGTCGGAAATCGTCGCCGGCCACATGGTCGAGTATTCGGGGTCGGCGTTCGCGCTGTTCTTCCTCGCCGAATACGCGAACATGATCCTGATCAGCTTCCTGACCGCCACGTTCTTCCTCGGCGGCTGGCTGTCGCCGTTCCAGGGGCTGGGCATTCCGCTGCTGTCGGTCGACGGCTGGTGGTGGCTGTTCGCGAAGGTGTTCTTCTTCGCCAGCTGTTTCATCTGGTTCCGCGCGTCGTTCCCGCGCTACCGCTACGACCAGATCATGCGTCTGGGCTGGAAGGTCTTCATCCCGATCAGCATCGGCTGGATCGTGGTCACCGCACTGATGGCATATTTCGGCGTCTTCGAGGCAGGGCAGTAATGGGCGGTTTCATTTCCTGGTTCCGGAGCCTGCTGCTGCTCGAGCTGCTCGGCGGCATGTGGCTGACGCTCAAGTACCTGTTCCGCGACAAGTACACGCTGATGTACCCGATGGAGAAGACGCCGCAGTCGCCGCGTTTCCGCGGTCTGCACGCGCTGCGTCGGTATCCGAACGGCGAAGAGCGCTGCATCGCCTGCAAGCTGTGCGAGGCCGTGTGCCCGGCGCTGGCGATCACCATCGACTCGGAACAGCGCGAGGACGGCACCCGCCGCACCACGCGTTACGACATCGATCTGTTCAAGTGCATCTACTGCGGGTTCTGCGAGGAATCGTGCCCGGTGGACTCGATCGTCGAGACCCACCTGCACGAATACCACTTCGAGAACCGCGGCGAGAACATCGTGACCAAGCCGCAGCTGCTGGCCATCGGCGATCGCCTCGAAGGCGAGATCGCCGACCGCCGCGCCGCCGACTCCGCGTACAGGTAAGTCATGAATTTCGACCTGATTGCATTCCTCGTCTTCGCCGCGGTCACCGTGATGTCCGCGGTCGCGGTGATCAGCGCCCGCAACCCGGTGCACGCCGCGCTGTTCCTGGTGCTGACGTTCTTCTCCGTCGCCTGCACCTGGCTGCTGGCCGGCGCCGAGTTCCTCGGCATCGCGCTGGTGCTGGTCTACGTCGGCGCGGTGATGGTGCTGTTCCTGTTCGTGGTGATGATGCTCGACGTCGATGTCGCCCCGCTGCGCGAAGGCTACGTGCGTTACCTTCCGGTCGGCCTGATCGTCGCGGTGGTGATGCTGGTCGAGATCGTCACGCTGATCGGCGTCAAGGCGAAGATGGTGCCGTTCGCTACCGATCCGGTCGAAGCGGCCGGTGTGTCGAACACGGTGTGGATCGCGCGTCGCCTGTTCACCGATTTCCTGCTGCCGTTCGAGATCGCGGCGGTGATCCTGACCGTCGCGGTGATCGCGGCGGTGATGCTGACGCTGCGTCGCCGGCCCGGCACCAAGCACCAGAACCCCGGCGCCCAGGCGCGGGTCCAGGCCTCGGACCGCGTGCGCGTGGTGTCGATGCAGCCGGTCGCGGCGACGGGCGGCGCAGGAGAGACGAAATGACCGAGATCTTCGGCGAAGGCCTCGCGCTGGGCCATTACCTGTCGCTGGGTGCGGTGCTGTTCTGCATCAGCGTCGCGGGCATCTTCCTCAACCGGAAGAACGTGATCATCCTGCTGATGTCGATCGAGCTGATGCTGCTCGCGGTCAACATCAACTTCGTCGCGTTCTCGCGCGAGTTCGCCGATGCGTCCGGGCAGATCTTCGTGTTCTTCATCCTGACCGTGGCCGCCGCCGAGGCCGCCATCGGCCTGGCGATCCTGGTCACGCTGTTCCGCAACCGGCGCACGATCAACGTCGCCGAACTCGACACGTTGAAGGGCTGAGCCGGGCATGGAGTACGCAATTTCCCAAGGCATGCTGCTGGCGATCGTGCTGGCGCCGTTGCTGGGCTCGATCGTCGCGGGCCTGTTCGGACGCCAGGTCGGACGCGCCGGCGCACACACGGTGACCATCGCCGGCGTCGCCGTCAGCTGCGCGCTGTCGGTCTACGTGCTGTGGCAGCTGCTGCAGGGCGCGCCCGCGTTCAACGAGAACGTCTACACGTTCTTCGAGGTCGGCAACTATTCGGCGCATGTCGGCTTCCTGGTCGACAACCTCACCGCGATGATGATGGTCGTGGTGACCTTCGTGGCGCTGCTGGTGCACGTCTACACCATCGGGTACATGGCCGAGGACCCGGGTTACCAGCGCTTCTTCAGCTACATCTCGCTGTTCACCTTCTCGATGCTGATGCTGGTGATGGGCAACAACTTCCTGCAGCTGTTCTTCGGCTGGGAAGCGGTGGGCCTGGTGTCGTATCTGCTGATCGGCTTCTGGTTCAAGAAGCCGACTGCGGTGTTCGCCAACATGAAGGCGTTCCTGGTCAACCGTGTCGGCGACTTCGGTTTCCTGCTCGGCATCGCCGGCGTGCTGTACTGGTTCGGCAGCCTCGATTACGCGACCGTGTTCGCGGCCGCGGATTCCACCATCGGCGGCGGACAGACGGTCGAGCTGTTCACCGGTTTCGAATGGTCGGTCGCGACCCTGGTCTGCATCTGCCTCTTCATCGGTGCAATGGGCAAGTCGGCCCAGGTCCCGTTGCACGTGTGGCTGCCCGATTCGATGGAAGGCCCGACGCCGATCTCGGCGCTGATCCACGCCGCGACGATGGTCACCGCCGGCATCTTCATGGTGGCGCGCATGTCGCCGCTGTTCGAGCTGTCGGAGACCGCGCTGCAGTTCATCCTCTTCATCGGTGCGACCACGGCCTTCTTCACCGGCCTGATCGGCATCGTGCAGAACGACATCAAGCGTGTCGTCGCGTATTCGACGCTGTCGCAGCTCGGCTACATGACCGTCGCGCTCGGCGTGTCGGCATATTCGGCCGCAGTGTTCCATCTGATGACGCACGCGTTCTTCAAGGCGCTGCTGTTCCTGGCGGCAGGCTCGGTGATCATCGGCATGCACCACGAACAGGACATGCGCAAGATGGGCGGCCTGCGCAAGTACATGCCGATCACCTTCTGGACCAGCGTCATCGGCACGCTGGCCCTGGTGGGCACGCCGTTCTTCAGCGGCTTCTACTCCAAGGACACGATCATCGAGGCGGCCAAGCACGCCAGCGACGGCGGCGGCTGGGTGTTCCAGTACGCGTACTGGTCGGTGCTGCTCGGCGCGTTCGTGACCTCGTTCTACAGCTTCCGCCTGCTCTACATGACGTACTTCGGCAAGGAGCGCTTCCGCGACGCGCATGCGTCCGACGCCCACGCCACGCATGACGCACATGCGCAGGAAACGCATCACGAGCCGCTGCACGACGACGGCCACGGCCATGCGGTCGCCGCGACCGGCCATCACGCCCACGCGCACGACGACCATGGGCATCACGGTGCGCACGAGCCGCACGAATCCCCGTGGGTCGTGACGCTGCCGCTGATCCTGCTGGCGATCCCCTCGATCCTGATCGGCTACTTCACCGCCGGTCCGATGCTGTTCGGTACCGACTGGACCGGCCATCACGAGGCGCGCGGCTTCTTCGACGGCGTGATCCACGTGCTGGCCTCCAACGACGTGCTCGCCGCGTTGAAGCAAGAGCTGTGGCACGGCCCGGCGGCGTTCGCGATGCATGGCTTCGTCGCGCCGGCGTTCTGGCTGGTCGTCGCGGGCTTCGTCCTGGCGACCGTCATGTACTGGTGGAAGCCCGAGCTGCCGGCGAAGGCCGCGCACGTGTTCCGCCTGCCCATTCGCGTGCTCGAGAACAAGTACGGCATGGACGACCTGTGGATCGGCGGCTTCGCCGGTGGCGGCGTCGCGCTCGGCAAGCTCTCGCGGATGTTCGACACGCGGGTCATCGATGGTCTGTTCGTCAACGGTTCGGCGCGCGTCGTCGACCTGACGTCGAGCCTGGCGCGCCGCCTGCAGTCGGGGCATCTCTACCACTACGCATTCGCGATGATCGTCGGCCTGATCGTGCTTCTGGCCATCCTCATCAAGTACTGGCGCTGACGGAATAACGATACGTGTCGAACTGGCCTCTTCTCAGTCTCCTGATCTGGCTGCCGATTCTCGGCGGTGCGCTCGTGCTCGCGCTCGGCAACTCGCGGCCGGGCGCCGCCCGCTGGGTGTCGCTGGCGATCGCGCTGCTGGTGTTCGTCGTCAGCCTGCCGCTGTTCACCGCGTTCGATTACACCGCGACCGCGATGCAGTTCGCCGAGCGGCGCGAGTGGATTCCCGCGTTCGACATCGAGTACCACCTCGGCGTCGACGGCATCTCGGTCGCGCTGATCATCCTGACCACGCTGACCACCGCGCTGGTGCTGGTCGGTGCGTGGACCTCGATCGACAAGCGCGTCAACCAGTACTACGCGGCGATGCTGATCCTCGAGGGCCTGATGATCGGCGTGTTCTCGGCCGTCGACGCGCTGCTGTTCTACGTGTTCTTCGAAGGCATGCTGATCCCGATGTTCATCATCATCGGCATCTGGGGCGGTCCGCGCCGTGTGTATGCGTCGGTGAAGTTCTTCCTCTACACCTTCCTCGGCTCGGTCTTCATGCTGGTCGGGCTGATCTACCTGTACCTCCAGGCCGGCAGCTGGCAGCTGCCCGACCTGTACGCGGTGCCGCTCAGCGCGACCGAGCAGATGTGGCTGTTCTTCGCGTTCCTGGCCGCGTTCGCGGTCAAGGTGCCGATGTTCCCGGTCCACACCTGGTTGCCCGACGCCCACGTCGAGGCGCCGACCGGCGGCTCGGTGATCCTGGCGGCGATCATGCTGAAGATCGGTGGCTACGGCTTCCTGCGCTTCAGCCTGCCGATCACGCCGGACGCCGGCCACGAGTGGGCCTGGCTCGTCATCGCGCTGTCGCTGATCGCGATCGTCTACGTCGGTCTGGTCGCCCTGGTCCAGCAGGACATGAAGAAGCTGATCGCGTATTCGTCGGTCTCGCACATGGGCTTCGTCACCCTGGGCGTGTTCATCGCCTTCGCGCTGGTCCGCGACGTCGGCGCGACCGACGCGGCGCGACTCGGCCTGCAGGGCGCGATGGTGCAGATGATCTCGCACGGCTTCATCTCCGGCGCGATGTTCTCCTGCGTCGGCGTGCTCTACGACCGCATGCACACCCGCATGATCCGCGACTACGGCGGCGTGGCGAACCTGATGCCGTGGTTCGCCGCGTTCTTCGTGCTGTTCGCGATGGCCAACTCCGGCCTGCCGGGCACTTCGGGCTTCGTCGGCGAGTTCATGGTCATCCTGGCCGCGTTCCAGAGCAATCCGATGCTCGCGTTCTTCGCCGCGATGACCCTGGTGATCGGTGCCGGCTACACCCTGTGGCTGGTCAAGCGCGTGCTCTACGGCGAGGTCGCCAATGCCCACGTCGCCGAGCTCAAGGACATCAACGGCCGCGAGATCCTGGTGCTGTCGGTGTTCGCGATCGGCGTGCTGGCCATCGGCATCTACCCCAAGCCGCTGACCGACCTGATGGAGCCGTCCATCGCGCAACTGGCGAACGTGATCGCCGCAAGCAAGCTGTGAGTCAGACTTCGATGAGAGCCGCGCCGCGATGATTTCCGCTCCGATGACACCTCCTGTCCGCACGATCGCCGAGCTCGGCCCGCTGGTGCCCGAGCTCGTCGTGATCCTCGGCGCGTTCGCCCTGTTGATGCTCGACCTGTTCATCGATCCGCGCCGCCGCGTCGTCACGCATGTCCTGGCGGTACTGACGCTGCTGGCTGCCGCCGCGCTGATCGCGACGGGCACGGGCGGGCAGGGCAGTGCGCTGGCCGACATGTTCGTCCGCGACAACGCTGCCGACGTGCTGAAGGTCGCGGCCCTGCTGGTGTCCGCCGGCGCGCTCGCCTATGCCTGGCCCTACCTGCGCGAGCGCAACCTCTACCAGGGCGAGATCCCGGTGCTGTTCCTGTTCGCGACCGCCGGCATGATGCTGATGGTCTCGGCGGGCAACCTGACGATGATCTACGTCGGCCTCGAGCTGCTGGCGCTGTGTTCCTATGCGCTAGTCGCCTGCGACCGCGACAACGCGATGTCGTCCGAAGGTGCGATGAAGTACTTCGTGCTCGGCTCGCTGGCGTCCGGCATGCTGCTGTTCGGCATGTCGCTGATCTACGGCGCCGTCGGCACGCTGTCGCTGACCGGTATCAACGAGGCGATCGCCGGACTGTCGGGCGACGGGCGCGTGCTGCTGCTGACCGGCACCGTCTTCGTCGTCGTCGGCATCGCGTTCAAGTTCGGCGCCGCGCCGTTCCATATGTGGCTGCCCGACGCGTACCACGGCGCGCCGACCGCGATCAGCGCCTTCATCAGCTCGATGCCCAAGCTCGCCGCATTCGGCATGACCTGGCGCCTGCTCGACGTCGCGCTCGGCCCGGTGCACGAGCAGACGCAGCTGCTGCTGGCGCTGCTCGCCGCGCTGTCGCTGGCGGTCGGCAACCTGTTCGCGATCGCGCAGACCAACCTCAAGCGCATGCTGGCCTACTCGACCGTGTCGCACGTGGGCTTCCTGTTCCTGGGGCTCGCCGGTGGCGGTCCGGACGGGTATGCCGCCGCGATGTTCTACGCGATCGCCTACGCGATCATGTCGCTGGCCGCGTTCGGCGCCATCGTCATGCTGTCGCGCGAAGGCTTCGAGGCCGACCGCATCGACGACTACAAGGGCCTCAACGCCCGCAGCCCGTGGATGGCCGGCCTGGTGCTGTGCATCATGGCCTCGCTCGCCGGCGTGCCGCCGTTCCTCGGCTTCTGGGCCAAGCTGGTGGTGCTGCAGGCGGCGCTCGAGGGCGACCTGATGTGGCTGGCCATCGTCGGCATCGTGTTCGCGGTCATCGGCGCGTTCTATTACCTGCGCGTCATCAAGGTGATGTACTTCGACACACCGAACGCGACCCCGATGCAGCAGCGTCCGGGCCGCCCGTTGCAGGCGATGTTCGCGGTCAATGCGCTCGCGCTGCTCGGCCTGGGCCTGTTCTGGAGTCCGCTGATGGTGTGGTGCCAGACCGCATTCGGTTAAACTACGCAGGTTCGCTCCGCATGCGTGTCCGATGCGGAGCGGGGTAGGGAATGGTGGCGGAATCGTTCTTTACCTCTTGCATTTCCCGACAGGGAACTTCATAATTCCGCTCCTGATGCGGGGTGGAGCAGTCTGGCAGCTCGTCGGGCTCATAACCCGAAGGTCGCAGGTTCAAATCCTGCCCCCGCTACCAACTTTTCGAGTGTTGCGGCATGTTCGTTCTGGAGAACATGCCGATACGGAAAGTCTGGGCTTTGCCGAAGCAACTGCTTCGCTTCGGCGCCGACATCCAGTGGTATCGGACAAGGGGCCCTTCGGGCCCTTTGTCGTTTTCCGCGATCGGATCGCGGCGACCGGGCCTACCGGGCCGGGTCGGATGGCCCGGCAGCAACCGACGCATCACCTGCACTGCGGCAACGGACGAGGGATCAGTGGCGGACAAGGCGACACAACTCACGGCATTGCTGGCACCGACGGTGGAAGCCCTCGGGCTCGAACTGCTGGGCATCGAATACCTGCCGGCGCCCGGTGGCGCGCTGGTGCGCCTGTACATCGACCGCGACGACGCGAGCGCTGACGCAGCGGTTTCCGGCGACGCCGCACCGTCCGTCGACAGTGACGCGCCCGCCGTGCAGGGCGTGACCATCGAGCATTGCGAAGCGGTCAGCCGCGAGGTGTCGGCCCAGCTGGACGTCGAGGATCCGATCACCGGCAACTACACGCTGGAAGTCTCGTCGCCGGGCGTCGACCGTCCGCTGTTCACGGCGGCGCAGTTCGCGCGCGTGCTCGGCGAGCGGGCGAAGGTGAATCTGAAGCTGCCGCACGACGGCCGCCGCCGTCTCCAGGGTGGCATCGTGGCCGTCGACGGCGACACCATCACGTTCGACGTCGATGGCGCCGCGTTTGTCGTCGGCATGGACAACATCGAAAAAGCCCGGCTGATGCCCGACTGGGCGGCGCTGGGCCTGGCGCCATCGAAAGACAAGAAGGGGCGCGCCAATGGCGCGGCCGGCAAGAAACACAACACAACACGTGACAACACGCCGTCGGCGCCCAAGCCGACCGCTGCGGAGTGAATGAAAAGATGAGCAAGGAACTGTTGCTGGTCGTCGATGCGGTCGCCAATGAGAAGGGCGTGCCGGAGTCCGTGATCCTCGAAGCGATCGAGGCCGCGCTGGCCACCGCCGCCAAGAAGCGTTACCACGAGCAGGACGTCCTGACCCGCGTCACCATCGATGCGAAGGACGGCAGCTACGAGACCTTCCGCCGCTGGGAAGTGGTGGCGGACGACGTCGTCATGGAATCGCCGGATCGCCAGATCCGCATGATGGACGCGATCGACGAAGCCGACGGCGTCGAGGTCGGCGACTACATCGAAGAGCAGATCGAGAACGTCGACTTCGGCCGCATCGCCGCCCAGGCCGCGAAGCAGGTCATCGTGCAGCGCGTCCGCGAGGCCGAGCGCCAGCAGGTCGTCGATGCCTGGAAGGATCGCGTCGGCGAACTGGTGACCGGCGTCGTCAAGCGCGTCGAGCGCGGCAACGTCTACGTCGACCTCGGCGGCAACGCCGAAGCGCTGATCCAGAAGGACAAGGCGATTCCGCGCGACGTCGTCCGCGCCGGCGACCGCATCCGCGGTTACCTGTTCGACGTGCGCAACGAGCCGCGTGGCCCGCAGCTGTTCATCAGCCGCGCCGCGCCGGAATTCATGATGGAGCTGTTCAAGCTCGAAGTGCCGGAAGTCGGCCAGGGCCTGGTCGAGATCAAGGCCTGCGCCCGCGATCCGGGCGACCGCGCCAAGATCGCCGTGCTGGCCTACGACACCCGCACCGATCCCATCGGCGCCTGCATCGGCATGCGCGGTTCGCGCGTGCAGGCGGTGTCGAACGAACTGAACGGCGAGCGTGTCGACATCGTGCTGTGGTCGGACAACCCGGCGCAGTTCGTCATCAACGCGATGGCGCCGGCCGAAGTCCAGTCGATCGTCGTCGACGAGGACAAGCACTCGATGGATCTGGCGGTCGCCGAGGACAAGCTGGCCCAGGCGATCGGCAAGGGCGGTCAGAACGTGCGCCTCGCCAGCCGCCTGTCGGGTTGGCAGCTCAACGTGATGACCCAGGACCAGGTCACCGCGAAATCGGAATCGGAACAGAACGCCGCGCGCGCCCTGTTCCAGGAGAAGCTGGAAGTCGACGAGGAAATCGCCGGCATCCTGGTCGCCGAAGGCTTCAGCACGGTCGAGGAAATCGCCTACGTGCCGGTCGGCGAGTTGCTGGCGGTCGAGGGCTTCGACGAGGACATCGTCGAGGAACTGCGTGGCCGCGCCCGCGATTCGCTGCTCAACGACGCCCTGGCGGTCGAGGAGGGCGTCGACGAGAACGCCCCCGCCGACGACCTGCTGGCACTCGAGGGCATGGACGACGAGACCGCGTTCGCGCTGGCCTCGCACGGCGTGCGCACCAGCGAGGACCTGTCGGACCTGGGCGCCGACGAAGTCGTGGAGTTCGGCATCGAGGGGCTCGACGACGCCCGCGCCGCCGCATTGATCCTGGCCGCACGTGCCGAGGAAATCGCCCGTCTGGAACGTGAAGGCTGAGGCCGGAGCGCGTCGCGGGTAGAATGCATCACTCATGCGCCGGTTCCGGCCGGCGCGAACGGGATACGAATCACGAATGTCGCAACAAACCACCATCCGCAAGCTGGCCGCACTGGTGAACACGCCGGTCGAGAAACTGCTTGAGCAGCTGTCCGAAGCGGGCATGCCGTTCAGCGATCCCGACCAGGTCGTGACCAGCGCGGAAAAGCTGAAGCTGCTGGGTTTCCTGAAGCGCGCGCACGGCAAGGGCGATGCCCCGGTCGAGGAAGTCGCCGCGCCGAAGAAGATCACGCTCAACCGTAGCCGCAAGCAGGAACTGACCGTTGGCGGTGGCAAGAATCGCCAGACGGTCGACGTGCTGGTGCGCAAGAAAGTCACGCTGGTCAAGCCGAGCGAGGACGCCATGCGGGCGGCCATCGCCGACCCGGACAGCGAGCGCGCCGACATCCTGCGCAAGCTGGAAGAGTCGCGCCAGCGCAATCTTTCCGAGCAGCAGCGCCTGGCCGACGAGGACCAGCGCCGCGCCGACGAGGCCGCGCAGAAGAAGCGCGACGCCGAAGCGGAAGCCGAGCGCCTGCGCAAGGAAGTCATCGCCGCCGCGGCGGTCGTGACCTCCGACGAGGCCGAGGTCGCCCGCAAGGCGCCCGCCGCGACGCATGGCCATGGCCACAAGCCGCCGGCCGCGCCGCGCGCCGACGATCGCAACGCCGCCAAGCCGGGCGGCAAGGGCAACCGTGGCTCGCATGCCATGGTCGCCGGCGTCGAGGACGACGAAAGCACCGCGCGTTTCGCCGGTCAGCTGCACCTGAGTGCCTCGGACCGCGCCCGCCGCAGCAGTGCGCGGGGCAAGGCGCGTTCGGCGCCGCCGCGGCGTTCCGGCAACCAGTCGCGCAGCGGCGGTGGCCCGCACGGCTTCGAGCGTCCGACCGGCCCGATGGTCCGTGAAGTGGCGATCGGCGATGCGATCACCGTGGCCGATCTCGCCCAGAAGCTGGCGATGAAGGGCGGCGACGTGGTCAAGGCGCTGTTCAAGATGGGCGTCATGGCGACCATCACCCAGAGCATCGACCACGACACCGCTGCGCTGATCGTCGAGGAACTGGGCCACAACCCGGTCCGCGCGCAGGCCGACGACGCCGAGAGCGAGCTGATCGCACACGCCGGCGAAGCCCAGGGCGACCAGAGCACGCGTCCGCCGGTCGTCACGATCATGGGTCACGTCGATCACGGCAAGACCTCGCTGCTCGACTACATCCGCCGCACCAAGGTGGCCAGCGGTGAAGCCGGCGGCATCACCCAGCACATCGGCGCGTACCACGTCGAAACCGACAAGGGCGTCATCAGCTTCCTGGACACCCCGGGCCACGCAGCGTTCACGTCGATGCGTGCCCGCGGCGCCAAGATCACCGACATCGTGGTGCTGGTGGTCGCGGCCGACGACGGCGTGATGCCGCAGACGGTCGAGGCGGTCAAGCTGGCGAAGGCGGCGAAGGTGCCGCTGATCGTCGCGATCAACAAGATCGACAAGTCGGGCGCTGACCCGTCGCGCGTCAAGAACGAACTGCTCGAGCACGAGATCGTGGCCGAAGAGTTCGGTGGCGACACGCAGATGGTGGAACTGTCGGCCAAGAATGGCGACGGCGTCGACGATCTGCTCGATGCGATCTCGCTGCAGGCCGAGGTGCTCGAACTGCGCGCGGTGGCCGAAGGTCGCGCCAGCGGTGCGGTCATCGAATCCTCGCTCGACAAGGGTCGTGGCCCGGTGGCGACGGTGCTGGTGCAGAACGGCCTGCTGGCGCGCGGCGACTACCTCGTCTGCGGCATCCAGTACGGTCGCGTGCGGGCGCTGTTCGACGAGACCGGCAGCCAGGTGCAGACGGCCGGTCCGTCGATCCCGGTGCAGGTGCTCGGTCTGTCGGGCGTGCCGGAAGCGGGCGACGATTTCGTCGTCGTCGCGGACGAACGCCTGGCCAAGGAAGTCGCGCAGCAGCGTGAGACCAAGCGTCGCGAGACGCGTCTCGTGCAGGCCGCCGGCAACCGCATGGAAGACATCATGGCGCAGATGGGCCAGAGCGAGCAGCAGCTGTCGCTCAACCTGGTCATCAAGGCCGACGTGCAGGGCTCCTCGGAAGCACTGCGCCAGGCACTCACCGCGCTGTCGAACGACCAGATCCGCATCAACATCATCGTCTCCGGCGTCGGTGGCATCACCGAATCCGACGCGAACTCGGCGGCCGCGGCGAAGGCCACGATCATCGGCTTCAACGTCCGCGCCGATGCGTCGGCGCGCAAGGTCATCGAAGGCAACGGTCTCGACCTGCGCTACTTCTCGGTGATCTACGACGTGATCGACCAGGTCAAGCAGGTCGCGTCGGGCATCCTCGGCATGGAAATCCGCGAGGAGATCATCGGTACCGCCGAGGTCCGCGACGTGTTCCGCAGTTCCAAGTTCGGTGCGGTCGCAGGCTGCATGGTCGTCGAGGGTGTGGTCCGCCGCACCAAGCCGATCCGCGTGCTGCGCGACAACACGGTGGTGTTCGAGGGCGAACTCGAGTCGCTGCGTCGCTTCAAGGAGAACGTCGACGAGGTCCGCAACGGCACCGAATGCGGTATCGGCGTGAAGGCCTACAACGACGTCCAGCCGGGCGACCAGATCGAGTGCTTCGAACGCATCGAGGTCCAGCGCACCCTGTAAAGGGGCGCTGCGACCGGCCGCAGCGGATCCGCGCACGCGCGGTCCGGCGGCGCCTGCGCCGCACGGCTCCGGTCGCGCGGCGTTTTCCGTTTTTCCGTTTCCTCCGCTCACGAAGACCTCTCTTGGCCCAGAAATCCTTCCATCGCACCGACCGCGTCTCCGCCCAGCTGCGCCGCGAACTCGGCACCCTGGTCCGCGAGGCCGTGTCCGAACACGGCCTGCCGTCGGTCAGCGTGTCCGACGTCGAGGTCACGCGCGACATGGCGCATGCCAAGGTCTTCGTCACCGCGCTGCAGTCCGAGCGCGCCGACGAGGCGATGAAGGGGCTCAAGGCGGTCGCGCACGAGATCCGGTACCGGCTCGCGCAGGCAGTGAAGATGCGCCACGTGCCCGAACTGCATTTCCAGTACGACGATTCGGTGGATCGCGGCGAGCGCATCGACAATCTGCTGCGCGACCTGGGTCCCGGTTCGTCCGAGTGACCCGGGACCGATGATCCGGTCCCGCGTGGCATTTCCTGCGTTTCCGATCGGCTGCCGGCGCCCTGCAGGCGGCCGCATCATGCGCGGGGTTCGGCCATGACGCGGCAGCCCGACCGGCCACGCACCAGGTTCCGCAAGCTGGACGGCATACTGCTGCTCGACAAGCCGACCGGCATGAGTTCCAACCAGGCGTTGCAGCGCGTGCGCCACCTGTTCCGGGCCGACAAGGGCGGGCATACCGGCAGTCTCGATCCGCTGGCCACCGGTCTGCTGCCGGTCTGCTTCGGCGAGGCGACCAAGATCGCGGGCGGCCTGCTCGGCGCGCGCAAGGCCTACGACACCGTCGCCCGGCTCGGCGTGGTCACCGATACCGACGACGCCGACGGCCAGCCGCTGCGCGAGCGCCCGGTGCCGGCGCTACGGATCGCCGAGATCGACGCCGCGTTGCGGCAGCTGACCGGGCGCATCCAGCAGCGTCCGCCGATCTACTCGGCGCTCAAGCGCGGCGGCGAGCCGCTGTATGCGAAGGCGCGGCGCGGCGAAATCGTCGAGATCGACACGCGGCCGGTCGATGTCCATGCCTTCGAACTGCAGTCGGCCGCCGACCTGCTCGATCCGGTGCTCGATCCCGATGGCGGGCCGCTGCTGCGGCTGCATGTCGAATGCGGCTCGGGCACCTACGTCCGCAGCCTGGTCCGGGATCTGGGCGAGCTGCTCGGCTGCGGGGCGCACGTCGCGGAACTGCGGCGGCTGTGGGTCGACCCGTTCCGCGATCCCCGGATGTGGACGCTAGAGGAACTCCAGGCCCTGGCCGTCCGCGGCGAACACAACCTCCTGGCCAGCCTGCTGGATGTCGAAGCGGGGATGCTGGCCTGGCCTGCCGTCCACGTCGATGCCGCCCAGGCAGCCCGGCTCCAGCACGGCCAGCACCTGAACGGGCCGTACCGGCCGGCAGGCGAGGTCGCCGTCTTCGGCCCCGGCGGCCGGGCCGAAGGCCTGGGCCAGGTCAATGCCGCCGGCGAACTGCGCGCCCAGCGCATGTTTCGGCGTGCCGACGCCATCGGGCCGGGCACCTTGTGACCGGGGTCGCCCCGGCGGTATACTTTTGCAGCCTTTTTCAGGGCAAATCCGCAGCATCCATTCCACAGGCGGTCCCCGCGGTACGCAGTCGGGTCTCCGACACGCTGGCGTTTCTGCCGGACCCGCGTCACGAGGCATTGCAATGACCACGATCGACAACAGCAAGATCATCGAAGACAACAAGCGCGGCGAGAACGACACCGGCTCCCCGGAAGTCCAGGTCGCCCTGCTGACCGCACGCATCGTGCACCTGACCGAGCACTTCAAGACGCACAAGAAGGACCACCACAGCCGCCGCGGCCTGCTGATGATGGTCAACCGTCGTCGCAGCCTGCTCGACTATCTGCACCGCAAGGATGCAGTCCGGTACAAGGCCCTGATCGAGAAGCTCGGTCTGCGTCGCTAATCCGTTTCCCACCGCGGCGCAGAAATGCGCCGCGGTTCTTTTTGGATGTGCTCGCCGCATCCACCCGGCCGGGGCATGGGTCCCGCACCGGTTCATCGCAAGAGTCATCCAAGGAATTCCAACGTGGCAAAAGTGACAAAGAGCTTCCAGTTCGGTAACCAGACGGTCACGCTCGAAACGGGCGAGATCGCACGTCAGGCCGGCGGCGCGGTCATGGTCTCGTGCGAAGGCACGGTGCTCCTGGTCAGCGCGGTCGCCAACAAGACCGCCCGTGAAGGGCAGGACTTCTTCCCGCTGACCGTCGACTACCAGGAGAAGTTCTACGCCGGCGGTCGCATTCCGGGTGGCTTCTTCAAGCGCGAAGGCCGCCAGACCGAGAAGGAAACGCTGATCTCGCGCCTGATCGACCGTCCGATCCGCCCGCTGTTCCCCGACGGCTTCCGCAACGAAGTCCAGATCATCGCCACCGTGATGTCGATGAACCCGGACGTCGACGGCGACATCCTCGCGCTGCTCGGCGCCTCGGCCGCGCTGTCGCTGTCGGGCGCACCGTTCGACGGCCCGATCGGCGCCGCGAAGGTCGGCTACAAGAACGGCCAGTACCTGCTCAACCCGACCGTGACCGAGCTGAAGGACTCCGATCTGGAGCTCGTCGTCGCCGGTACCGCCAACGCGGTGCTGATGGTCGAGTCGGAAGCGAAGGAACTGTCGGAAGACGTCATGCTGGGCGCGGTGATGTTCGGCCACCAGCAGATGCAGGTCGCGATCAACACGATCAACGAACTCGTCGCCGAAGCCGGCAAGCCGAAGTGGGAATGGTCCGCGCCGGCCGCCAACGAAGGCCTGGTCGCCGCGATCCGTAACGCCGTCGGCGAACAGCTCGGCAGCGCCTTCCAGGTGCGCGACAAGCTCGAGCGCAAGGACGCGATCTCCAAGCTCAAGAAGGCGATCGTCGAAGCGCTGGCCCCGCAGGCCGAAGCCAATGCCTGGTCGTCGGGCGAGCTGTCGAAGGAATTCGGCGAGCAGGAATACCAGACGATGCGCGAGTCGGTCCTCAAGACCAAGATCCGCATCGACGGCCGCGCGCTCGACACCGTCCGCCCGATCGCCTCGCGCGTCAGCGTGCTGCCCCGCGTGCACGGCTCGTCGCTGTTCACCCGCGGCGAGACCCAGGCGATCGTCGCGGTCACGCTGGGCACCGCCCGCGACGGCCAGATCATCGATTCGGTCGCCGGCGAGTACAAGGAACACTTCCTGTTCCACTACAACTTCCCTCCGTACTCGGTCGGTGAAGCGGGCCGCATGATGGGTCCGAAGCGTCGCGAGATCGGCCATGGCCGCCTCGCCAAGCGCGGCGTGCTCGCCGTGATGCCGACGATGGAAGAGTTCCCGTACACGATCCGCGTCGTGTCCGAGATCACCGAGTCGAACGGGTCCTCGTCGATGGCGTCGGTCTGCGGTTCCTCGCTGGCGCTGATGGACGCGGGCGTGCCGATCAAGGCACCGGTCGCGGGCATCGCGATGGGCCTGGTCAAGGAAGGCGACGACTTCGTCGTGCTGTCCGACATCCTGGGCGACGAGGATCACCTCGGCGACATGGACTTCAAGGTCGCCGGCACCACGAACGGCATCTCGGCGCTGCAGATGGACATCAAGATCCAGGGCATCACCGAAGAGATCATGAAGGTCGCGCTGGCCCAGGCGAAGCAGGGTCGTCTGCACATCCTCAACGAGATGAGCAACGCGCTGACCACGGCCCGTACCGAACTCAGCGAGTTCGCGCCGCGCCTGATCACGATCAAGATCCACCCCGACAAGATCCGCGAAGTCATCGGCAAGGGCGGTTCGGTCATCCAGGGCATCACCAAGGAGACCGGCACCCAGATCGACATCCAGGACGACGGCACGATCACGATCGCCTCGGTCGACGCCGCCGCCGGCCGCGCCGCGAAGGAACGCATCGAGCAGATCACGTCGGACGTCGAGCCGGGCCGTATCTACGAGGGCAAGGTCGTCAAGCTGATGGATTTCGGTGCATTCGTGACGATCTCCCCCGGCAAGGACGGTCTGGTCCACGTGTCGCAGATCTCCAACGAGCGCGTCGAGAAGGTCGGTGACGTGCTGAAGGAAGGCGACGTGGTCAAGGTCAAGGTGCTGGAAGTCGACAAGCAGGGCCGCATCCGCCTGTCGATGAAGGCCGTCGCCGAAGGCGAAGGCACGCCGGCCGAGTAATCCGCCGACGCATCGTGAGCGACAAAAAAAACGGGCCGACAGGCCCGTTTTTTTGTGCGTGTCGTTCGGGGGCTGATGCCCGATCGCATCCGCAGCGCTGCGGTCGCCAGCTGACACGTCGATGGCGCGACGCCTGCTGCCGGAACGGACGAAGGTCGCGCATCGTCCTGGACGCGAAGGCACGTCCCGATCCGCGCACATGAGGCCCAGCTGTGGACGGCGCCACCGTGCTCGCCACCGCCCACGCGCGCGACGCCGGGCATCCGGGCCGATCTAGTCCCATTGGATGAGCGCGCCGCCGCGGCGCTTCTGGCAGGCTGAGGCCATGCAGACCGATACGCACCCCGACACACCCGTCAACGCCCCGACGCCCGGACCCGCCGCACCGCGCAAGCGGTTCTGGCAGCACCTGTACTTCTGGGTGCTGGTCGGCATCGCGACCGGCATCGTCATCGGCCTCGCCGCGCCGCAGGTCGGTGCGCAGATGAAGTGGCTGGCGGATCTCTTCATCAAGCTGGTCAAGGTGGTCATCGCGCCGACGATCTTCGCCACCGTCGCGGTCGGCATCGCCGGACTCGGCAACCTGGCCAAGGCCGGCGGCCTGGCGCTCAAGACCGTCGTCTACTTCAACGTCACGACCGTGTTCGCGCTGGGCATCGGCCTGGTGGTCATCAACGTGCTGGGCCCGGGCCGCAGCCTCGGGCTGGACATGGCGACCTTCGACGCCTCCGCGGCGGAAGGCACCCTGGCGAGCGCGGGTGCCGCTGCCGGGGAAGGGCTGACCGGCTTCCTCCTCCACCTGGTGCCGACCTCGTTTCTCGGCGCCTTCGTCGATGGCCAGCTGATCCAGGTGCTGGTGATGGCGATCCTCGTCGCCTGCGCGATCTCGATGCTCGGCGAACGCGGCAAGCCCGCGGTCGCGGCGCTCGACACGGTGGCGCAGGTGATGTTCGGCGTCATCAAGATCGTCATGTGGTTCGCGCCGCTCGGCGCGATGGGCGGCATGGCCTTCACCATCGGCGAGTACGGCGGCGCGATCCTCGGCTCGCTGGGCTACTTCATGCTGAGCTTCTGGCTGACCTGCCTGCTGTTCCTGTTCCTGGTGCTGGGGCCGATCTGCTGGTGGTCGGGCTTCAATGTCTTCAAGTACCTGCGCATGATCCGCGACGAGCTGCTGATCGTGCTCGGCACCTCGTCGTCGGAAACCGTGCTGCCGCGGATGCTGGCCAAACTCGAGGGCGCCGGCGTGCCGAAGTCCGTCGTCGGCCTGACGATCCCGACCGGCTATTCGTTCAATCTCGACGGCACGGCGATCTACATGGCGATGGGCGCGATCTTCATCGCCCAGGCCTTCGGCATCGAAGTGCCCATCGGCACCCAGATCGCGCTGCTGGTCTTCATGCTGATCTCGTCGAACGGCGCGGCCGGCGTGTCGGGGGCGGGCCTGGTGACGCTGGCGGCGTCGCTGGCGGCCTTCGAGAGCGTGATTCCGCTGGCCGGCATCGCGCTGATCGTCGGCATCGACCGCTTCATGTCGGAAGGCCGTGCGCTGACCAATCTCGCCGGCAATGGCATCGGCACGCTGGTCGTGGCGCGCTGGACCGGCCAGCTTGATCGCGCGCGCCTGGCCGAAGTGCTCGACGATCCCTCCCTGCTACGGCGACGGCGCCCGACGTCGTGGTCGAGTCGCCTCGCGCCTGACCGCAGGCAAGGTGCGGGGCGCAGATCGCCCAGGTCGCGATGAGCGACGAAGACTGGTGGCTGACGGCGACGCATCCCGCGCTCCGGCGGCTCGCCGGATCAGGCGAGGCGTCGAGCCTGCGGCGCGTGCAGGAGCCATCGACCGGCTCGGCCGGTTCCGATCATCGGCAGGGCGACGGCGCGTATCGACCGCGACACGGGTCGTGCCGGACATCGGAGGCGAGGCTCGTGTCGCGCCTTCTCCGTGGCCGACAGCCGACAGCGTCAGGACTCTGCACGTGGCGGGTCGTGCTTGCGGACCTCCAGCGCGCGCGTCGTCGCACGCTTCGCAGCACACCCGCCACGACATATCGGAATCGCCGGCCCGTCAGTCCCCGGCGCCGATCACCAGATCGACCGGCGTCGACGCCGGCAGCGTCACGCGCACCGGCGCGGACTCCAGATCGCCTGCCTGACGGCTCGCATCGCCGCTGGCCGACAGGCGGGCGAACACCTCGACCTCGTCGAGTGCCGACAGCACCTGGGTCGGCATCGGGCTGTCGCCATCGCCGAGCCGGAGGTCCAGCGGCAGATCCTGCAGCCGATGCTTCTGCACCGCGACCGGCATCGGCGGGCCGCCCGGCACACGGGCGATGACGAAGACGCTGGTCTCGCCGGGCAGGCGCACGCGCGCAGCGAAGTCGGGATCGAGCGCGACGCGCACGCTGATCGCATGCGCGCCGGCCTCCGTCGGCGATGCGGCCGGCGCCGCCGCGGGCAGGGGCGGCAGTCCGGCGGCGGCGCGCGCCACGTCGATCTGCTCGCGCAGCGTGACCGCCAGCGTGCCGTCGAGCTGGGTCAGCAGCGGCGCCCAGGTCTCGGCGGCGCCGGCGTTGTCGCCGGCCTGGCGCTGGGCGATGCCGAGATACCAGCGCGCGTGCTGCTGCGCCGGGTTGCGCGCCAGCACCTCGCGCAGGGTCGTCACCGCGACGTCGTCGAAGCGACGCGCCGGATCGGCATCGGCGCGCGCCTGGGCGTATTCGACCTGCACGCTGTCCTCGTCGGGCAGCAACTGCGCGGCGCGCTCGATCGCCTGCAGCGCCTTGTCGGGCTGGCGCATGTCGGCGTAGGCGCGGCCGAGCAGCAGCCAGCCTTCGGGCTGCCGCGGATCGCGTGCGAGATCGCGCTCCAGTTGCGCCACCGCGTCGGCGAGCGATTCGGGCGCCTGCAGTTCGTCGGGATCGAGCGCGGCCGGCGTGCCGACCAGCACGTAGAGACCGGCCACCAGCACCGGCACCGCGAAGGCGATGCCGAGCATCGCGCCCGATGCACCGCGTCGCAGTGCCCAGACCAGCGCGGTCGTCGTGACCAGCGTCATCAGCACCGCGATTGCGACGAACAGCGGCATCACCACTCCTGGGTCTCGTCGACGGGCACCGGATCGGCGCCGCGGTTGCGCGTGCGCACGATGCGCCAGATCACGCCGCCGCCGATTGCGATCAGCAGCAGCGGGCCGAACCACAGCAGCCAGGTACGCGGATCGATGCGCGGCTTGTAGAGCACGAAGTCGCCGTAGCGCGCGACCAGGTGGTCCTTGATCTGGGCATCGTCGAGGTCGCGCCGCATCAGCGTCAGCACTTCGCGGCGCAGGTCGTGGGCGATCTGCGCGTTCGAATCCGCCAGCGACTGGTTCTGGCACATCACGCAGCGCAGTTCGGCCACGAGCGCGTGGAAGCGTGTTTCCTCCGCGGCGCTGTCGAAGACGAGCGGCGCGGCGTCGACCGCGACCTGGGCCTGCGCGGTGGCGGGCCAGGCGCACCACAGCAGCAGGGCGAGCAGGGCGGCGCGGATCATCGCGACCCTGCCTGCGCCGCGGGCGCGATCCGGTCGAGCAGGGGCAGCAGCTGTTCGCGCACGGTCGCGTCGGTCATCGGCCCGACGTGCTTCCAGACGATGGTGCCACCGGCATCGACGAGAAAGGTTTCCGGCGCGCCGTAGATGCCCCAGTCGATCGCGTAGCGGCCGTCGTAGTCCGCCAGCACCAGCGTATAGGGATTGCCGAACTGTTCGAGCCAGCGCGTGGCATCGCCGGGCTCGTCCTTCCAGTTGTAGCCGATCACGCGGACGCGCCCGGTCTCGGCGACGCGGGTGACGACCGCATGTTCCTCGCGGCAGCCCGGACACCAGCTGCCCCAGACATTCAGCAGATACGGTTCGCCACGCAGCGAGTCGGACGCGATCCGCTGCGCCGGTGCGCCGAGCACGGGAAGATCGAATGCGGGCGCCGGCTTGCCGATCAGCGGCGACGGCAGGGCATCGCGGTCGGGATTCCGGCTCAGCCAGACGCCCGCGGCGAGCAGGGCGATCAGTGCGCCGAAGGCCAGCAACGGCAGCCAGCGGCCGAGCGACCGGTGTGTCGTGACCGGCGCCGTCATGCGGGGGCTCCGGTGACGGGCCGCGGCCGGCGGAAGCGCCGGTCGGTCGCGGCGACGAAGCCGCCGAGCGCCATCAGGAAGGCGCCCGCCCAGACCCAGCGGACGAAGGGTTTGATGTGCACGCGGACCGCCCACGCGCCATCGCCGAGTGGTTCACCCAGCGCGACGTAGACGTCACGGCCCACGCCCGGCCGGATTGCGGTTTCGGTCATGACCTGGCCGCCGCTGGCGTAGGCGCGCTTCTCCGGATGCAGGGTCGCGACGAGCCGGTCGTCGCGCAGCAGCCGCACGGTGCCGCGATCGGACGTGTAGTTCGGACCTTCGTGGTGGGCGACGCCGTCGAGATGGAAGCTGTCGCGGCCGATCGTCAGCGACTGGCCGGGCGCCAGGGCGACTTCGCGCTGGATGTTCAGCGCCTCGACCAGCAAGGCGCCGACCAGGAATACGGCGATGCCGAAGTGGGCGAGCGACATGCCCAGCATCTCGGCGGTGAACCGCGCGCCTTTGGACTGTGCGCGGAAGCGGCTCCAGACGAAGCGCAGCGTGCCCGCCGCGACCCAGCCGGCGCCGGCCAGGCCCATCGCCACCTTCCACGCGCCCTGCGGCGCGAAGAAGAAGCCGGCGAGGCCCAGTCCGATCGCCAGTCCCGCCCAGGGCAGCAGCAGGCGCACCGGCCGCGCGACGTCCTCGTTCTGCCAGCGCGTCAGCGGGCCGAACGGCAGCAGCAGCACCAGCGGCGCCATCAGCAGCACGAACAGCAGCGAGAAATACGGCGGGCCGACCGAGATCTTGCCCAGGTCCAGCGCGTCGGCCAGCAGCGGATACAGCGTGCCCAGCAACACCATCGCGCAGGCCGCGACCAGCAACAGGTTGTTGGCCAGCAGCAGGGTTTCGCGCGAGGCCGCGGTGAACGGCTTGCCGTCGCGGCCATCCGGTGCGCGCAGCGCGTAGAGCAGCAGCGAGCCGCCGACGATGATGCCGAGGAACACGAGGATGAAGAGGCCGCGCGCGGGATCCGCGGCGAAGCTGTGCACGCTGGTCAATACGCCCGAGCGCACCAGGAACGCGCCCAGCAGCGACAGCGAGAACGTCGCGATCGCCAGCAGCAGGGTCCAGCCGTGGAAGCTGCCGCGTTTCTCGGTGACCGCCTGCGAATGCAGCAGCGCCGCGCCGGCGAGCCACGGCATGAAGCTGGCGTTCTCCACCGGATCCCAGAACCACCAGCCGCCCCAGCCCAGTTCGTAGTAGGCCCACCACGAGCCCAGCGCGATGCCCAGCGTCAGGAACGCCCAGGCGACGTTGGTCCACGGCCGCGTCCAGCGCAGCCAGTGCGCATCGACCTTGCCGTCGAGCAGCGCCGCGATCGCGAATGCGAACGGCACCACGAAGCCCGAGTAGCCGATGTAGAGCATCGGCGGATGGATGATCATCCCCGGGTCCTGCAGCAGCGGATTGAGATCGCGGCCTTCGAGCGGCATCGGCAGGATGCGTTCGAACGGATTGCTGGTGAAGATCAGGAACGCGAGGAAGCCGAGGCAGACCGCGCCCATGATGCCGAGCACGCGCGCGAGCACCACGTCCGGCAGGCCGCGCGAGAACCAGGCGACGGCCGCGTTCCAGCTCGCGAGCACGAACACCCACAGCAGCAGCGAGCCCTCGTGGCCGCCCCAGACCGCGGTGTAGCGGTAGACCATCGGCAGCAGCGAGTTGGAGTTCTCGGCGACGTAGCGCACCGAGAAATCCTGCTGCACGAACGACGCGGTCAGGATCGCCCAGGCGACGAACATCAGCGCCCACTGCGCGTAGGCCGTCGGCCGCGCGCTGGCGATCCACGGGGCGATGCCGCGGTGCGCGCCCAGCAGTGGCAGCAGAGTCTGCAGGAACGCCGCGACCAGCGCCAGCAGCAGGGCGATCTGGCCGACTTCAGGCAGCATCGCGGTCCACCGGTCGCAGGCCCGCCGTCATCGCACGCGACGATGCCGTCACTGCGCGCGTTCCGCGTCGGCCGGCGTCTCGATGCCGTGCTTCTCGTGCGCGAGGCCCATCTTGTCGGCGACTTCCTTCGGCACGTAGGTCTCGTCGTGCTTGGCCAGGACCTGCTCGGCAACGAATACGCCGTCGGCGTTCATGCGGCCGGTGGCGACGACGGCCTGGTTCTCGCGGAACAGGTCCGGGAGGATGCCGGTGTAGCTGACCGGCAGTTCCGCGTCGCCGTCGGTGACCCGGAAGCGCGCTTCCATCGAGCCGCTGGCGCGGCTGAAGGAGCCGTCCGAGACCATGCCGCCGAGCCGGAACCGCGCGTCGCCCGACGCGACCGACGGGCCGGCGCTGCCGCCGAGGATTTCGTTCGGCGTGTACAGATAGGCGACGTTGCGCTGCAGCGCGAACGCGATCAGCGTGGCCGACAGCGCCGACGCCGCAACCAGCGCGACGACGAACCACATGCGGCGGCGGCGGATAGGGTTCATCGGGTCAACTCCTGATCGGGGGCGGGCGCGGCGGCAGGCGCGCGGCGGCGCGCCGCCAGCAACCGCGCGGCGCGCAGGCTGTGGGCGATGCCGATGCGCGGCGCGACGAAATCCCACACCAGCACGACGACGAATACCGCGTAGGCGGCGATCACGTATTCCAGATAGCTCATGCGCGTGCTCCCGGCGCAGGCGGCTCGACCAGCTGGCGCACCCAGTCCTTGCCGGCTTCGCGCCGCAGGTTGTCGGCGCGCGCACGCGTCAGCAGCGAGCCGACGAACCAGCACTTGGTCGCGACCAGCATCCACAGCAGCGGGCCGACCATGCTGCCGTCGATCGTCGATTCGCCGAACACGCGAATGGTCTGGCCCTGGTGCAGCGAATCCCACCACACCACCGAGTAGCGGATGACCGGCAGCAGCACCACGCCGACCAGCGCCAGCAGCGACGCCGCGCGCGCGGCGGTACGGCGGTCGTCGATCGCGTGGTACAGGCCGATGATGCCGAGATACATGAACAGCAGGATCAGTTCACTGGTCAGGCGCGGGTCCCAGTCCCACCACGTGCCCCACATCGGCTTGCCCCAGATGGAACCGGTCGCCAGCGTGATGACCGTGAACGCGGCGCCGATCGGCGCGCAGGCCATCGCCAGGATCTCGCACAGCTTGATGCGCCAGATCAGCGCGATCGCCGCGTAGACCGCCATCGCGGCGAACACCGCAAGACTCATCCAGGCGCTGGGCACGTGGATGTAGAGGATGCGGAAACTGTCGCCCTGCTGGTAGTCGGCCGGGACCACGAACAGCGCGCCGTACAGGCCCCAAGCCATCGTCGCCAGCGCCAGTCCGTACGCCCACGGCGCCCAGCGCCGCGCGAAGCGGTCGAAGGTGGGCGGTGAGCCGAGTTGATGGAACCAGCGGACGATGGGATGCATGCAGGGACGGTGGCTGGCGACGGATGCCGGAGCAGGTGTCGCGGGCGGGCGCGTTCATCACGCGTCGTTCGGCCGGAAGCTCCGTGCGCCCGGCGCGGGCGGATCAGTGCATCGCGATGCGGATCGCAGCCGCCGCCGCAACGGGGGCCAGGACCAGCGCGGCGACGAGGCCGGCGCCCAGCAGCAGCAAGCCGCCTGCGGGATCGTGCCCCTGTGCCGCGATCGCGACGCTGCCGGCACCGAACACCAGCACCGGGACGTACAGGGGCAGGGCCAGAAGCGCCAACAGGATACCGGAACGGCGCATGCCGATGGTCAGCGCGGCCACGACCGCGCCGAGCAGGCTCAGCAGCGGCGTGCCGAGTGCCAGCCCGGCCAGCAGCACCGGCAACTGCGCGCGCGGCAGGTGCAGCAGTTCGGCCAGCAGCGGCGTGGCGACGAGCAGCGGCAGTGTCGTCGTCGCCCAGTGCACCAGGGTGCGCACGGCCACCAGCCAGGCCAGCGGTACCGGCGCGAGCATCCACTGCTCCAGCGAGCCGTCGTCGGCGTCGCCGCGGAACAGCGTGTCGAGCGCCAGCAGGCCCGACAGCAGCGCCGCGACCCACAGCACGCCGGGCGCGACCCGCGCGAGCATCGCCGGGTCGTTGCCCAGCGCCAGCGCGAACAGCACGACCACCAGCAGCGCGAACAGCGCCGGCTGGAACGCATCGCCGCGGCGCCGCCACAGCAGCCGCAGGTCGCGCGCGAGCAGGGCGCGCGCAGTGCCGGTCAGGGACGGCACGACCGCGTGCGACGCCTTCACGCCAGGCGCTCCAGGACCAGCTCGCGCGTGCGCACCGGCGGCGCGGCGTAGGCGCCGTGCGTGGTCACCAGCGCCGCGCCGCCGTCGTCGAGCTGGGCGCGGACCATGCGGTTGACCAGTTCGATGCCCTGCAGGTCGAGGTTGGCGTAGGGCTCGTCGAGCAGCCACAGCGACGCCGGCGACAGCCATAGCCGTGCCAGCGACAGGCGCTTCTTCTGGCCGGCCGACATCTGCCGCACCGGCAGCCGTGCATGCCCGGCGAGGCCGACGACCGCCAGGGCGCTGTCGAGGGTCTGGCTGGCGCGCTGGCCGTGCAGCTGCGCAGTGAAGGCGAGGTTCTCGATCGCATCGAGATCCGCCTTCAGTCCCGGCAGGTGGCCGAGATACGCCATCGTGCCGCCGCGCATCGCACGCGCGACCGGAATGCCGTCGATTTCGACCGTGCCCGCGTCGGCGTCCAGCAGGCCCGCCAGTACGCGCAGCAGCGTGGTCTTGCCGGCGCCGTTGTCGCCGCGGACCAGCAGCGCCTCACCGGGCGCGACGGCGAAGTCGAGCGGTCCGAACACGGCACGCTCGTCGCGCGAGAAACGCAGCGCGCGGGCAGCGAGCAGGGGCGGGCGTGCAGCGACAGGAGGCATGGGCCGGAGATCCGACCGGGAGCGGCCGTCGGGCGGCTATCTTAACCAGTCGACATGCTGGTCGCCTTCGAGTCCCGGCGGCCGTGCCGCATCGATCCGCAGACGCACGGCCTGGTCGGGCTGCCACCACAGGGTGCCGAGCTGGCCGTAGTTGCGGCCCAGCGCGTCGAAGCTGTCGACGGGCATGCCGAACACGATCCAGCTCGGCTCCCGCCAGCTGCGGTCGGAAGCGCTGGCGAACGCGGGGATGTGGGGCAGACCGGTCGCGACGAGGCTCTGCTCGAGCAGGCGGTCGGCGCGGCGGTTCTCGACGCCGGACTTCATCACCGACAGCGGGTTCCACGCCGACACCAGGCCGAACGAGGTCGCTTCCGGGTACCGCAGGTCGAGGCCGGGCGTCGGCAGGCCGATGATGATGTCGTGCCAGTCGCCGCGGTACTGCCAGCGGTAGCGCGCCGCCAGGTAGGCGTGCAGCAGCTCGAGCAGGCGCGTTTCGTCGATGGCTGGATCAGGCGTCGTCATGGCGGCGGTTTATCCCGTGTGCCCGGGTCCGTAGACTCGGCATCCCCACAGTCTCTGTAACGGAAACCCGTCCATGATCCGGACCAAACTGCCCAAGGTCGGCACCACGATCTTTAGCGTGATGTCGCAGCTGGCCAGCGAACATGGCGCCGTCAACCTGGGCCAGGGTTTCCCGGATTTCGATGTGCCCCGGCCGCTGGTCGACGGACTCGCCGATGCGATGCGCGCCGGGCACAACCAGTATGCGCCGATGACCGGCATCGCGACTTTGCGAGAAGCCATCGCAAGCAAGACGGAACGTGTCTACGGTCACAGACCGGATGCAGAGACCGAAATCACCGTCACCAGCGGCGCGACGGAAGCCCTGTTCAATGCGATCCACGCCGTCGTCCGCGCCGGCGAGGAAGTGATCGTGCTCGATCCCGCATACGACAGTTACGAGCCGGCGATCGAGCTGGCCGGTGCGGTCGCGGTGCACGTGCCGCTGGATCCGCGCAGCTTCGCCGTCGACTGGCAGCGCGTGCGCGATGCGATCACGCCGAAGACGCGGATGCTGATCGTCAACAGCCCGCACAACCCGTCGGGCGCGATGTTCGGCGCGGCCGACATCGCCGCGCTGACCGACCTGCTGCAGGACACCGGCATCGCGCTGCTGTCGGACGAGGTCTACGAACACATCGTCTTCGACGGCGCGCGCCACGAGTCGATCCTGCGCCATCCCGAACTGCGCGCGCGCGCGTTCGTCGTCTCGAGTTTCGGCAAGACCTACCACTGCACCGGTTGGAAGCTCGGCTACTGCATCGCGCCGCCGGCGCTGAGCGCGGAATTCCGCAAGGTCCACCAGTACAACGTGTTCTGCACCTTCGCGCCCGCCCAGCACGCGTTCGCGGCGATGCTGCGCGACCATCCGGAGCACTACGAGCAGCTCGGCGCGTTCTACCAGGCCAAGCGCGATGCGTTCGCCGCCCAGCTCGCGACCACGCGCCTGGTGCCGCTGCCGGTGCCGGGCGGCTATTTCCAGCTGGTCGACTATTCGGCCGTCAGCGATCTCGACGACGCCGCGTTCTGCCGCTGGCTGACGATCGAGAAGGGCGTCGCGGCGATTCCGCTGTCGCCGTTCTACGACGCGCCGCCGCCCGGCCAGCGCCTGGCGCGTCTGTGCTTCGCGAAGAATGACGCGACGCTCGACGCGGCGATCGCGCGGCTGCAGGCGCTCTGAGCGGCGCGCGGCGGCGTCAGCGCGGCGTGGCGTGATTCGTCATCCGCGCATCGCGTGTGCCGGAGCATGCGGCCAGTTGCAAGGCTGATCGGGTCAATCCGCGGCGCCCATTCCAGATGCGGTGACGACGACGGGGCGGCCCGTTCTGTCACGGGCCTTCCCGCAACGCGATCGCGACGCCGGAAGCACGCGCGTCGTTGCAGCCGCCGGATCGCGTCCAGGGCGTGCGGTTGCGACGTGCCGCAGCGACCCGCGTCAGTGGGCGGAATGCGGCGCTTCGCCGGACATCGGCCGGACCTCGAACGTGACCGTCATCGGCGCGGCGTGTTCGAAGGTCAAGGTCGCCGGGAACGTCGCGCCGGGTTCCAGCGGCTGCTGCGGATCGAGCAGCATCAGGTGGTTGCCACCCGGCGCGAGGGCGGTGGCCGCGCCTGCGGGCAGGGGCACGCCGTCGGGCAGTTCGCGCATCCGCATCATGCCGTTGTCCATCTGCATCTCGTGCATCTCGACGCGCCCGGCCGCCGCCGTTTCCACGGACACCAGGCGGTCGTCGGTCGCGCCCGCGTTGTGCAGCGTCAGATAGCCGCCCGCAACGGCCGCGGTCGGCGGTGGCTGGCGGATCCACGCGTCGGACACCGTGATCGCCTCGCCGGCGGCTGCGCTGCCGGTCGCAGCCGCGGCCGGTTCGTCCGCGGGCGCGCAGGCGGCGAGGACCAGGCCGGCGAGCAGGGACAGGGTGAGGCGCGCGGCGCGCGGGGCGCGGACGGCGAGGCGGGTCGACATGCGGGAGTCTCCATCGGCTGGGCGCGGCACACGCCGGCGCGCGTCCCGGGACGGGCGATGATACCGGCGCCACGGCGGCGTTCCGGATGCTGCGACAAAATGCCGCAGCGCATCGACTGGGGGGCGACAGTGCGGCGGCGTAGAATCGGGGCCCTGCGGCGGCCTGCCACGGCCGGCGGCGCCCGCGGTGCTGCTGCCCGCCATTCCCCTGACTCCCGGACTTCCGTCGTGCGCGCCCGTCTCCCGTCGATTCTGGTCCTGAGCCTGCTGCTCGCCGCCTGCGGCGCGCGCGACGACGGGCCCTTCCATGGAGTCGACCTGTCGGACGCGTCCTACGGCCGCAGTCTCGTGCTGACCGATACCGATGGCGCGCCGCGCACGCTGGCCGATTTCAGCGGCCGCTACGTGCTGCTGTCATTCGGCTATACGCATTGCCCGGAGGTCTGCCCGACCAGCCTGCTGAAAGCGGCGCAGGTCCGGCGCGCGCTCGGCGACGACGGCGACCGGCTGCAGGTGGTGTTCGTGACCGTCGACCCGGAGCGCGACACCGCCGACATCCTGCGCGACTACGTCGGCGCCTTCGATCCCGGCTTCGTCGCCCTGCGCGGTGACGACGCGGCCACGCGCCGCGCGGCCAACAGCTTCCGCGTGACCTACCGCAAGGTGCCGACGGCGTCGTCGTATGCGATGGACCACACGATGGTGAATTACCTGGTCGGCCCCGACGGGCGCCTGCGGCTCGCGTTCCAGTACGACCAGCCGCGCGAGGAGATGATCGAGGACATCCGCCTGGTCATGCAGCGCGACGCGGGGTGAGGCGAGGGCTCGGGCGCGCGCGCCAGCTGATTCTGCAGGCGCGCCGCGCCCGCGCGCTCATGTGTGGCGGGCATGCGCATGCACCCGTCGCGCAAGAGCGCGCGCCCGCAGGTGGCGTCCGCGCCACGCGTCGATCACGCGTGGCGCCCGGTCCGCACCCATGAAAAAGGGCCGCTCGCGCGGCCCTCTCTCCTCACACGATCCGGCGATGGATCAGGCCAGGCCGGCCTGCTTCATCACTTCGGCCGCGTAGTCCTCGACGACCTTCTCGATGCCTTCGCCGACGGCGAGGCGCTGGAAGCCGACGACTTCGGCGCCCGCGGCCTTCAGCACGGCTTCGACGGTCTTGTCGGTGTCGAGCACGTAGGGCTGGCCGTACAGCGTGACTTCGCTGACGATCTTGTTGAGCTTGCCGCTGATGATCTTCTCGAGGATGTCGGTCGGCTTCGACTTGTCCTTCTCGGACATCTTGGCCAGTTCGATTTCCTTTTCCTTCTCGACGAACTCGGTCGGCACGTCGGCCGCCTTGTTGTACGGCGGGTTCATCGCGGCGACGTGCATCGCCAGGCCGCGCGCGAGGTCGGCATCGCCGCCCTTGAGCTCGACCAGCACGCCGATGCGGCCGCCGTGCACGTAGGCCGCGACGTTGTTCGCGGTCTCGACGCGGACGAGGCGACGGACCAGCACGTTCTCGCCGACCTTGGCGATGACGGCGGCGCGGGTTTCCTCGACGGTGTCGCCGGCTTCGACCTTGGCGGTCTTCAGCGCGTCGGCATCGGCGGCGTCGGAGGCCAGCGCCGCATGGGCGACGGCGTCGGTGAAGCGCAGGAAGTTGTCGTCCTTGGCCACGAAGTCGGTTTCGGAGTTGATCTCGACCAGCACGGCCTTGCCGTCGCCCTGGGCGGCGGCGATGCGGCCCTCGGCGGCGACGCGGTCGGCCTTCTTGTCGGCCTTGGCCAGGCCCGACTTGCGCAGGGCTTCAGCAGCGGTGTCGATGTCGCCGTTGTTCTCGGAGAGTGCCTTCTTGCACTCCATCATGCCGGCGCCGGTGCGCTCGCGCAGTTCCTTGACCAGGGATGCGGTGATTTCCATGGATGTCCTCGATGTGATGCAGAGATGGCGGGCCGCGGCCCGCCCTCGGGATGGGTGCCGGATGGACGGATCGCCGCCTCCGGACGTCGTGGCGGCCGGATGGCCGGGCCCACGCGCGATCGCCGATGCGGCTGCGCAGTCTCGCGCAGCCGCATGGCAGGCCGATTACTCGGCGGTCTTCTCTTCGCTCGGCGCCGCCGCCGTCTCGGCCTCGGCAGCCGGCTTGTCGTCGGCCGGCTTCTCTTCGGCCTTCTTCGCGGCGGGCTTCCTGGAGCGGCCCTTGTCGCCTTCGCTGAACTCTTCCTCGCGCACGGTCGCGGCCTGCGGCGCGGCAGCCTTGCCTTCCAGCACGGCGTCGGCGGCGGCGCGTGCGTACAGCTGCACGGCACGGATGGCGTCGTCGTTGCCCGGAATCGCGTAGTCGACCAGGGCCGGATCGTAGTTCGTGTCGACGACCGCGATCACCGGAATGCCGAGCTTCTTGGCTTCCTTGATGGCGATGTCTTCATGGCCGATGTCGATGACGAACAGCGCGTCGGGCAGGCGGTTCATGTCCTTGATGCCACCCAGCGAGGCTTCCAGCTTGTCGCGCTCGCGGCGCAGGCCCAGCACTTCGTGCTTGACCAGCTTTTCGAACGTGCCGTCGGTCTCGGCCGCTTCCAGCTCCTTCAGGCGCGACACCGACTTCTTCACCGTGGCGAAGTTGGTCAGCGTGCCGCCCAGCCAGCGCTGGGTCATGAAGGGCATGTTGCAACGCTCGGCTTCTTCCTTGATCGGCTCGCGCGCGCTGCGCTTGGTGCCGATGAACAGGATCATGCCGCGCTTCTGGGCGATGCCCGAGATGAAGTTCATCGCGTCGTTGAACAGCGGAACCGTCTTCTCGAGGTTGATGATGTGGATCTTGCCGCGGGCACCGAAGATGTACGGACCCATCTTCGGGTTCCAGTAGCGCGTCTGGTGGCCGAAATGGACGCCGGCTTCCAGCATCTGGCGCATGGTGATCTGGGGCATTGATGACACTCCTGACAGTGGAACCGGCCGCCACGGTGGTTGATGGGCGGTGCGCCCTTGCGGGTGCGTGGTTCCGGGGTTGGGCCTCCCTGCGGTCTCCGTGGCCAGATCCCGGGTCCTGACGGACCTCGGGACACCCCGGCACGGGCGATGACAGCAGGTGTGTATTTACCGGTGACGCCCGGCATCGGCGTGGCGGGTCGCCCCGCACAGCAGCGGGACTATAGCAGGCCCGTGCCGCCGCCGCGACCGGGCGGGCGGCGGACCGCCGGGCCGCCCG
>NZ_NRQR01000020.1 GCF_002849595.1 Luteimonas rhizosphaerae | reverse complement strand
CCGGGCGGGCGGCGGACCGCCGGGCCGCCCGCCGCGGGGCGGCGTGGCGCAGGCCGCGCGGGTCGGCACCACGGGTTTTGCGCGATAATGCGCGCATGAGCATCCACACCAAGACCCCCGACGAGATCGAGAAGATGCGCGTGGCCGGCCGCCTGGCCGCCGAGGTGCTGCAGATCGTGGCGCCGCACGTGAAGCCCGGCGTGACGACCGACGAACTCGACCGCATCTGCCACGACCACATCATCCAGGTCCAGCAGGCGATCCCGGCCAACGTCGGCTACAAGGGCTATCCGAAGACGACCTGCATCTCGGCCAACAACGTCATCTGCCACGGCATTCCCAACGATGGCAAGGTCCTCAAGGACGGCGACATCATCAATATCGACGTCACCGTCATCAAGGACGGCTGGCACGGCGACACCAGCCGCATGTACTTTGTCGGCACGCCGTCGGTGATGGCGCGGCGGCTGGTCGAGGTGACGCGCGAGGCGATGTGGCGCGGCATCCGCGCGGTGAAGCCGGGCGCGACGCTGGGTGACGTGGGGCACGCGATCCAGAAGTACGCCGAAGCCGAGCGCTTCAGCGTGGTGCGCGAGTACTGCGGCCACGGCATCGGCAAGGTCTACCACGACGAGCCGCAGGTGCTGCACTACGGCACGCCCGGCACCGGCGTGGTGCTGAAGGAAGGCATGACCTTCACCATCGAGCCGATGATCAACGAGGGCACGCGCTTCACCAAGGTGCTGCCCGACGGCTGGACCGTCGTGACCAAGGACCGCAAGCTCTCGGCGCAATGGGAGCACACGGTCGCGGTGACCGCCGACGGCGTCGACGTGTTGACCCGGATCCCCGGCGACGACAACGACGCGTTCCTCTGATGGGCGAGCGCGCGGCCACGCCAGCGACCGGCGCCGATTGCGGCGACGCGGCCTGGGTGGCCGAGGCGCGCGAGGCCCTCAACGCGCACGACGCGCGGCTGGTCCGTGACTTCGATGCCGGGCAGGAGATCGACCGCCTGCTCGCCGCGCGCGCCAATGCCGTCGACGGCTGGGTGCGCAAGGCCTGGGCGCGCTGCATCCCGGGCGACGCGCCGCTGGCGCTGTTCGCGGTCGGCGGCTACGGCCGCGGTGAGCTGTTCCCGCATTCGGACGTCGACCTGCTGGTGGTCGGCGAGCCCGACGTCCAGAAGACCTACGCCGACGCCCTGAGCCGGATGCTGGCGCTGCTGTGGGATCTCGGCCTGCCGGTCGGGCCGGCGGTGCGCAGTTTCGCCGAGTGCACCGAGGCGGCCGCCGACGTCACCGTCGTCACCGCGCTGCTCGAGGCGCGTCCATTGCTGGCCAGCATCGCCGAAGTGCGCGCGCTGATGGAGGCGATCGCCGACAGCCGCGTGTGGCCGGCCGACGATTTCTTCCATGCCAAGCGCGCCGAACTGGAAGCGCGGCACGCCCGGTTCGGCGACACGGCCGACAACCTCGAACCCAACATCAAGGACGGCCCGGGCGGCCTGCGCGACGTGCACAACCTGCGCTGGATGGCGCGGCGGGTGCTCGGCGTCTACGGCACCGAAGAACTGATCGCGCTGGGCCAGCTCGGCGTCGACGAGCACGCGACGCTGGAACGCGAGCGGCGCACGCTGTCGCGGCTGCGGTTCGGCCTGCACCTGATCGCGGGCAAGGCCGACGAGCGCCTGCGCTTCGACTACCAGAAGACGCTCGCGGCGCGGCTGCACCACGTCGACGCGGCGGACAATCCGCTGGTCGAAAAGATGATGCAGGAGTTCTACCGCAGCGCGTCGGTCGTGCAGCGCATCAGCGAGCGCATGCTGCAGCGCTTCGAGGAGCAGATCGAAGGCGAGGGCGAGCTGCTGCCGCTGGATGCGGATTTCGGCACCCAGCGCGGCTATCTGGTCGCGCGCGACGACGTCTGGCCGGGCGGCGACATCGCCCGCGTGTTCGACCTCTTCGCGATGTGGGCCGACCACCAGGAACTGCGCGGACTGCATTCGCAGACCGCGCGCGCACTGGCCGAGTCGCTGCATGCGCTGCCGTCGTGGCGCAACGCCGGCGCCGAATTGCGCGAGCAGTTCCTGGGCCTGCTGCGCGGGCCGATTCCGGTGCGCACGCTGGAGCGGATGGCGCGGCTCGGCGTGCTCGGCGTGTGGATCCCCGAGTTCGCGAACGTCACCGGACGGATGCAGTTCGACCTGTTCCACGTCTACACGGTCGACCAGCACACGCTCGCGGTCCTGCGCAACATCGCCAGCTTCGCGTCCGAGGCGCCGGACGAGCGCTTCTCGACCGCGCACGAGGTCTGGCCGCAGCTGCGCAAGCCCGAACTGCTGCTGCTGGCGGGCCTGTTCCACGACATCGCCAAGGGCCGCGGTGGCGATCATTCCGAACTGGGTGCGGTCGATGCGCGCGAATTCTGCGAAGGCCACGCGCTCGGCGAAACCGATACCGCGCTCGTCGAGTGGCTGGTGCGCAAGCATCTGCTGATGTCGACCAGCGCGCAGAAGCTCGACATCTCCGATCCGGCGGTGATCCACAAGTTCGCCACCGAAGTCGCCGACCGCGAGCGGCTCGACTATCTCTACCTGCTGACCTGCGCCGACATCGCCGGCACGTCGCCGAAGTTGTGGAACGCCTGGAAGGACCGGCTGCTGACCGATCTGCGCAGCGCCACGCGGCTGGCGCTGCGGCGCGGGCTGGAGCATCCGGTGGCGGCGGTGGAGCGCATCGCCGAGGCGCGCGACCGCGCGCGCGGGCTGCTGTCGGCGCATGGCGTCGATGACGACGAGGCCGATGCGCTGTTCCGGCGCATGCCGCAGGAGAGTTTCCTGCGCGGCCGCGCCGACCAGGTCGTCTGGCAGGCGCTGGGCCTGCGTGATACCGCGGACGGCGACGTCGTGGTGCGCGTGCGCCGGCTCGCGGCCGGCGCGCAGGCGCTGGAGGTCTTCGTGCATTCGCCCGATCGCGACGGCCTGTTCTCGGCGATCGTCGTCAGTCTCGATCGCCTGGGCCTGGTGATCCAGCAGGCGCGCGCGCTCGACGGGCCGGACGGCACCATCTTCGACATGTTCCAGGTGCTGCCGGCGGATCCGCGGCAGACCCTGGAGCTCGCGGCGATCGAGCGCAAGCTCGCGACCACGCTGTCGGGCACGCTCGACCTGCATCCCGCGCGTCGCGCGCAACCGCGCCACCTGCGTCATTTCCGGGTGCCGCCGCGCGTGGACTTCAGCGCCAGCGTCGATCGCCGGCACACCGTCTTCAGTCTGGTCTGCACCGACCGTCCGGGCCTGCTGGCCAACGTCGCCCACGTGCTGCGCCAGCACGGCGTGCGCGTGCACGACGCGCGGGTGGCGACCTTCGGCGAGCGCGTCGAGGACGTGTTCCGGCTCAGCGACAGCGACAACCGCGCGCTCGACGACGACATGCAGGCGCGGTTGCGCGCCGCGCTGCTCGCCTCGATCGATGGCGACATGGCACGATAGCGCCCCACGTTTTCCAGAGTCCTCCCGTCATGACCGATGCCCTCCGCGCCACCCTCGAGGACGCGTTCGCGCGCCGCGCCGACCTGACCGCCGCCGAGATCGGCGATGTCGTCAAACCGGCCGTCGAGCAGGCGATGCTGGGGCTCGAATCGGGTGAGCTGCGCGTCGCCCAGCCCGACGGCAACGGCGGCTGGCAGGTCAACGAATGGCTGAAGAAGGCCGTGCTGCTGTATTTCCGCACCAACGACATGGCCGTCGTCGACGCGCAGCCGGCGCCGTTCTGGGACAAGGTCGAGCCGCGGTTCGCCGGCTATGACGAAGCGAAGTTCAAGGCCGCCGGCGTGCGCGTGGTGCCGGGTGCGGCCGTGCGCCGCGGGACCTATTTCGGCCGCGATGTCGTGCTGATGCCGAGCTTCGTCAACATCGGTGCCTACGTCGGGGAAGGCACGATGGTCGACACCTGGGCCACGGTCGGCAGCTGCGCGCAGATCGGCAAGCACGTGCACCTGTCCGGCGGCGCCGGCATCGGCGGCGTCCTGGAACCGCTGCAGGCCAGCCCGACGATCATCGAGGACCACTGCTTCATCGGCGCGCGCTCGGAGGTCGTCGAAGGCGTCGTCGTCGGCCACCACAGCGTCATCGGCATGGGCGTGTTCCTCGGCCAGTCGACCCGCATCTACAACCGTGCGACCCGCGAGGTCAGCTACGGCTACGTGCCGCCGGGCAGCGTCGTGGTCTCCGGCCAGCTGCCGGCCCAGGACGGCTCGCACTCGCTGTACTGCGCGGTGATCGTCAAGCAGGTCGACGAGAAGACGCGAAGCAAGACCAGCGTCAACGACCTGCTGCGTGGTCTGGCGGACTGAGCGTCATGACCACCACGGTCTACGGCCTGAAGAACTGCGACACCTGCAAGAAGGCGACGAAGTGGCTCGACCGTTTCGGCGTCGCGCACGCGTTCGTCGATTACCGGGACGCCAAGCCGACGCCGGAGACGCTGGTCGAATGGGCCGGCAAGCTTGGCGGCTTCGAGGCGATGGTCAACAAGTCCTCGACCACCTGGCGGCAACTGCCGGACAACCGCAAGGCCGCGGCCAGCGATGCGGAATGGAGGCTGCTGTTGCGCGAGTATCCGCAGCTGATCCGGCGTCCGCTGGTCGTCACCGGCGACGACGGGATCAGCCAGGGTTTCAGCGACAACGCGTTCAAGAAGCGCTTCGGTCTCGATTGAGACGTGCGCAGTGCGCATCCTCCTGCCTACATAGGTCCGATCCCGATCCGTCCTTGCTGCACCGGAGTACACCGCACCATGTCCGACGTCCTCGACCTCACCCGTGACCTGATCGCACGCAAATCGGTCACGCCCGACGATGCCGGCTGCCAGGCGCTGATCGCCGCGCGGTTGCAGGCAGCGGGCTTCGCGACTGAAACGATGCGCCATGGCGATGTCGACAATCTCTGGGCCACGCACGGACAGGGCGGGCCGGTGCTGGTATTGCTCGGCCACACCGACGTGGTGCCGAGCGGACCGGCAGACGCGTGGACGTCCGACCCGTTCGTGCCCGAGATCCGCGACGGCGTGCTGTACGGGCGCGGCGCGGCCGACATGAAGAGCGGCGTCGCGGCGTTCGTCGTCGCGGCCGAGCGCTTCGTCGCGTCGCATCCCGATCACGCCGGCACGCTGGCGCTGCTGCTGACCTCGGACGAGGAGGGCGCCGCGATCGACGGCGTGCGCCGCGTCGCGCGCACGTTTGCCGAGCGCGCGACGCGCATCGACTGGTGCATCACCGGCGAACCATCGTCGACCGCGACGCTGGGCGACCTGCTGCGCGTCGGCCGGCGCGGCAGCCTGTCGGCGACGCTGACCGTGCGCGGCGTGCAGGGCCATGTCGCCTATCCCGACAAGGCGCGCAACCCGATCCACGACGCGGCGCCGGCACTGGCCGAACTCGTCGCGCGGCGCTGGGATGCGGGTTTCGAATCCTTCCCGCCGACCAGCCTGCAGATCAGCAACTTCGCGGCCGGCACCGGCGCCAACAACGTCATTCCCGGCACCGCCACCGTGCAGTTCAACCTGCGCTACACGCCGCACTGGGACGCACCGGCGCTCGAGGCGGAGATCGCGGCGCTGCTCGATCGCCACGGCCTCGACTACACGCTCGACTGGCATCGCAGCGGCGAGCCGTTCTACACGCCCGAGGGTCCGCTGCGGGCCGCAGCCCGCGACGTGCTGACGACGTTCGCCGGCGCGCCGCCCGAAGAAAGCACCGGTGGCGGCACCTCGGACGCGCGCTTCATCGCGCCGCTGGGCGCACAGTGCATCGAGATCGGCCCGGTCAATGCGAGCATCCACCAGGTCGACGAACACATCCGCGTCGCCGATCTGGAGGTGCTGCCGGATCTGTACGCGGCACTGATCACCCGCCTGCTGGTCGACGCGCCGCGCTGACGCGCGCGTTCGGGCCACGCGGCCAAACCACGTCGCTTCATCCGGGAGCCAGCTCGTGAACGCAGACCCGCTCGTCATCGCCTGTCCCGTCTGTCATACCCGCAACCGCGTGCCGCACGCGCGGCTCCAAGACGCGCCGACCTGCGGGCGCTGCCACGGGGCACTGCTGCCGGCCGCTTCGTTCGCGCTGGCGGATGCGCACTTCGATGCGCATGCCCTGCAGCCCGGATTGCCGTTGCTGGTGGATTTCTGGGCGCCGTGGTGCGGACCCTGCGTGCACATGGCGCCCGCGTTCGAGCAGGCCGCGGCCGTGTTGTCGCCGACCTGCCGCCTGGCCAAGGTCGACACCGAAGCGCAGCCTGCGCTGGGCAGCCGGTTCGGCATCCGCAGCATTCCCACGCTGGTGCTGTTCGACGACGGCCGCGAGCGTGCCAGGCAGTCCGGCGCGATGCCGGCCCAGGCCATCGTGCAGTGGGTGCAAGGGCAGTTGCGCCGCTGAGCGGCGTCGAACGTCGAGCGTGCGTGTCAGCCGTCGACGTCAGCGGGCGGTCGATCGCGACGCGAAGGTGCGGCTGTCGCGGTGCGAGCCGTCCGGTGGCCGGGCGAACCCGGCCGCCTGTCCGGTCGTCGGGCGGTGTCGCGTTTCCCTGGGCAGACTACCCGTTGCACACGCAACGGTTGCCCACCCCGCATCGACCCGGTAGCGTGCCCTGCATGTCCTGTGTCGCCACCCGTGCCAACAACCGCAATCGCAATCCGCGCGCGAACAAGGCGTAACACCAGCGACACGCGCCAGGAATCCCGGAACCCGCATCGGCCGATGCGGGTTTTTTTGTGTCTGCAACCGGCCCCATTCCCACCAGGAGTTTTCCCATGTGTTCGATCTTCGGCATCTTCGGCCTGCAGCCGGGCGACGACCTCAAGGCGCTGCGACGCCAGTCGCTGGAACTTTCGCAGCGGCAGCGTCATCGCGGGCCCGACTGGAGCGGCGTGCATGTCGACGACGGCGCCATCCTCGTCCACGAGCGCCTGGCGATCGTCGATCCCGCGGGCGGCGCCCAACCCCTGCTGTCGGAAGAGATCTACAACCACCGCGAACTGAAGGCCGCGCTGGCGCAGCCCTACGCGTTCCAGACCGCCTCGGACTGCGAGGTCATCAACGCGCTGTATCGCGAGGGCGACGAAGCCGGGCGCGCGCCGGGTGCGTTTCTCGACCGGCTCAACGGCATCTTTGCGTTCGCGCTGTGGGACCAGTCGCGAGGCCGCGCGATCATCGCCCGCGATCCGATGGGCGTCTGCCCGCTGTACTGGGGCCACGACCGCGAAGGCCGTCTGCGGGTCGCGTCGGAAATGAAATCGCTGGTCGATACCTGCGCCGATGTCGCCCAGTTCCCGCCGGGCCACTGGTACGACACCGCCAGCGACACGCTGCACCGGTACCACCACCGCCCCTGGCGCGATTACGACGCCGTGGCCGGCGTCGACGTCAGCCCGCAGGAGCTGCGCGAGGCCTTCGAGCGCGCCGTGCACCGCCAGCTGATGACCGACGTGCCCTACGGCGTGCTGCTGTCGGGCGGCCTGGATTCGTCGCTGGTCGCAGCGGTCGCCGCGCGCTATGCGCGCCATCGCATCGAAGAGAACGACGCCACCGAAGCCTGGTGGCCGCGCCTGCATTCGTTCGCGATCGGCCTGACGGGATCGCCCGACCTCGCCGCGGCGGAGATCGCCGGCGCGGCGCTCGGCACCGTGCATCACGGTTTCGAATACACCTTCGAGGAAGGCCTCGACGCGTTGCCCGAGGTGATCCGCCACATCGAGACCTACGACGTCACGACGATCCGCGCGTCGACGCCGATGTTCCTGCTCGCGCGCCGGATCAAGGCGATGGGCGTCAAGATGGTGCTGTCGGGCGAGGGCAGCGACGAGATCTTCGGCGGCTACCTCTACTTCCACAAGGCGCCGAACGCGCGCGAGTTCCACGAGGAGCTGATCCGCAAGCTCGACGCGCTGCACAACTACGATTGCCTGCGCGCCAACAAGTCGATGATGGCCTGGGGCGTCGAGCCGCGCGTGCCGTTCCTCGATGTGGAATTCCTCGACGTGGCGATGCGCATGGACGCGCAGCACAAGATGATCGACAAGGCCGACGATCGCCGGCGCATGGAGAAGGCCGTGCTGCGCGAGGCCTTCACGGGCTATCTGCCCGACGAGATCCTGTGGCGGCAGAAGGAGCAGTTCAGCGACGGCGTCGGCTATGGCTGGATCGACGGACTCAAGGCCCACGCCGAGGCCCAGGTCAGCGATCGCGAACTCGCGGCGGCGGCGCGGCGGTTTCCGCACAACCCGCCGCAGACCAAGGAGGCCTATTTCTACCGCAGCCTGTTCGAGCAGGCGTTCCCGACCCCGGCCGCGGCGGAGACCGTGCCGGGCGGCAAGTCGATTGCGTGTTCCTCGCCTGCGGCGATCGCCTGGGACGCCGCCTTCGCGAGCGCCGCCGATCCGTCCGGCCGCGCGATCGCCGGCGTGCACCACGCGGCGGTCGCGGCCTGAGGCGCCGCGCCGCGAGGCCGGGCGCAGGTCAGAGGCGCCCGGCCATGCGCGCGAGTGTCGTGTCGCGCCAGAACCAGTGGTGCAGCGCGACCATCAGCACGTGGCCGACGATCACCGCGAGCAGCGTCCACGCCAGCAGGCCGTGGGTGAGATCGGCCGGCGCCAGCATCCATGCGATTTCCTCGCCGGTCGCCGGGAACAGGCGCAGGCCCCAGGGCGCGAAGCCGCGGCCGCTGCCGTATTCGCGCAACAGGGCGACCGCCGGCAGATAGAGCATCAACGCATAGAGCAGCGCATGGCCGAGCGCCGCGGCGCGGCCGATCGCATTGCGCGGATGCGGCGGCCGCCGGCGCCACTGCGACAGACCCCAGGCGCCGCGCAACAGGATGAGCGCCATCAGCACGGTGCCGACCGGCTTGTGCGTGCCGACGAGGAAGGCGGTCAACGCATGGCGTCCGAGCGTGAGCTTCACGCCCATGCCGGTGAACTGCCACAGCAGCAGCGCCGCCATGCTCCAGTGCAGCACGCGCGTGATCAGGCCGTAACGCGCCGGGGAATCGAGCCAGCGAGGCGTCATGTGTGGCTTCCGGAAGAATAAGGACACGGACGGTGATGCGTCCGGCGCGCACAGTTCATCCAGTGCACCGCGCGATGTCAATCCGGCGCCGGCCTGCGGCTGCACCATCGACCCCCGTACGGGTCGCGGCGGACGCCGGCGTTAAACTGGCGCCCTTCGACTCCAACGACAGGCGACATCGTGATAATCCATCCCAAGGTCCGCGGCTTCATCTGCACCACCACCCATCCGACGGGCTGCGACTTCAACGTGCGCGACCAGATCGCCACGACGAAGGCGCAGGGGCAGCGCAGCGACGGACCGAAGAAGGTGCTGGTGATCGGTGCGTCCAGCGGTTACGGACTCGCGGCGCGCATCAGCGCGGCGTTCGGCTTCGGCGCCGACACGCTCGGGGTGTTCTTCGAGAAGCCCGCCAGCGACAAGAAGCCCGGTACCGCGGGCTGGTACAACGCCGCCGCGTTCGACCGCTACGCCAAGGCCGAGGGGCGCTACAGCAAGTCGATCAACGGCGATGCGTTCTCCGACGCCGCGCGCGCGCAGGCGATCGAGCTGATCAGGAACGAGATGGGCGGACAGGTCGACCTCGTCGTCTATTCGCTGGCATCGCCGGTGCGCAAGCTGCCGGGCAGCGGCGAGGTCAAGCGGTCCGCGCTCAAGCCGATCGGTGAGGCCTACACCTCGACCGCGATCGACACCAACAAGGACCAGATCATCGAGGCCACGATCGAGCCGGCGACCGAGCAGGAAATCGCCGACACCGTGACCGTCATGGGCGGCGAGGACTGGGCGCTGTGGATCGAGGCGCTGCGCGATGCCGGCGTGCTTGCCGATGGCGCGAAGACGGTCGCCTTCAGCTACATCGGCACGGAGATCACCTGGCCGATCTACTGGCACGGTGCGCTGGGCCGGGCCAAGGCCGATCTCGATGCGACCGCGCGCCGGCTCGACGCGACCCTGTCGCAGACCGGCGGCAGCGCCAATGTCGCGGTGCTGAAATCCGTCGTCACCCAGGCCAGCGCGGCGATCCCGGTGCTGCCGCTGTACATCGCGATCGCCTTCAAGGTCATGAAGGAGAAGGGCGTGCACGAAGGCACGATCGAACAGCTCGACCGCCTGTTCCGCACGCGCATGTACCGCGAGGACGGCCAGCCGCCCGAGGTCGATGACGAGGGGCGTCTGCGGCTCGACGACTGGGAGCTGCGCGAGGACGTGCAGGCCCGGTGCAAGGCGCTGTGGCCGCAGATCACGACCGAGAACCTGTTCGAACTGACCGACTACGCCGCCTACAAGCACGAGTTCCTGAAGCTGTTCGGCTTCGAACGCGACGACGTGGACTACGACGCCGACGTCGACCCGCTGGTCGAGTTCGACGTGGTCGAACTTCGCGACTGATGCGCGGCGCAGTGGGGCAGGTCGTGCTGGCTCTGCGCTTGCCGGGTCTCGCGGGGCGGAGACGCCGTCAGCCGTGCGGCCTCGTGCCCTGCGACGCGCGTCGGACGATCCCGAGCTCGCGGGCGAGCACGGCCGGGTAATCGGGTTCCGCGACCTCGCTCTCGGTTCTGTGCCCCGCCAGCGTGGAGCGGATCAGGCGCCGGCCGCTGAGCGTGGTCCGGCCGTCCGCGGTCGCGATGGTCGCGAGCGGGGCCTTGCGGAAATGCGAGGCCGGCGCGTCCCGGTGGAACTCGAACATGGCCTGGAAGGCGTCCAGGCGCCTCGGCTCGTGACCGAAACGGAACGTCGGTGCCCAGTCGCCGGCAGCCTGCGATTCGAGGCGCCAGTCGTCGCCGTCGCGGCAGAGGCGGTAGGCCCCGCCGGGGTCGCGCTGCACGAGATCCGGCACCAGCTGCAGCGGCGCGCGGAACGAGTGGCCGAAGCCCACGTCGACCAGCCACGTCGTCGCAAGCTCCACCCGAAGGACCAGATGGTCGAACTCGGGCGAGTAATCACCATCGCCGCGCGCGACCCGGGCCGACAGCAGGGTGGTGGGAAAGCCCAGTGTCTGCAGCAGCTCGGCGAGTAGGCCATTGCACTCGTAGCAGAAACCGCCGCGGCGTTGCACGACGAGCTTGTCGAACAGATGGTCGCGCGCGAGCGACATCGGTTCGCCCCAGTGGATCGACAGGTTCTCGAACGGCACCTGCTGCAGGTGCGCCTGCTGCAACCGCAGGAGGGCGTCCGGATCCGCGCGACGTGGTCGCGCGCACTGCAGCCGCGCGAGATACCGGTCCGCGTCGGCGTCGTCCATCGTCATGTCGGTCTGTGCGCGAGAGGGGCGTACCGACTATATCGCCGGGTGCATGCCCCACGGCGCGGCGCGGGGCACGCTTGTCGCATCGGCCCGGGCGAGGCGCCAGCGCCGTCGCGCGTCCCGGATGCATTCCGATTTCATGTAATGATCGATGTTGCGTTAGAGTGGCGCCCCACGCGTCGCCGTGGCCCGGTGCGAAGCGGGCCGGGTGACACCCCGTCGATTCCGCTGTCGGCGTCGCGCCGGAGGTCGAGCCATGTCGTTTTCAGATCCCCAGCACGTGGCGCGTTATGTCGAGGGCCCGGTGCGGCAGGTGCCCGGCTTGCATGCGATGCAGACGATGGCGGCGCTGCTGCTGGCGGAGCACGTGCCTGCCGATGGCCGGGTCCTGATCCTCGGCGCTGGCGGTGGACTGGAACTGAAAGTCTTCGCGGAACGGAACCCCGGCTGGCGCTTCCTCGGCGTCGATCCTTCCGAGGCGATGCTGGCACTGGCGCGGACCACGCTCGGTCCGCTGGCGTCGCGGGTCGAGTGGCAGGCCGGGTTGATCCACGACGCGCCGGACGCACCGTGCGATGGTGCCACCTGCCTGCTGACCCTGCACTTTCTTCCTGCCGAGGAGCGCCTGCGCACGCTGCGCGCGCTGTGGCAGCGGCTGAAGCCGGGCGCACCGCTGATCGTGGCCCATCACAGCTTTCCCCAGCACGCACCCGACAAGGCGCGCTGGCTCACGCGCTACGCCGCGTTCTCGGAAGCCTCCGGGCTGCCGGCGGCGGAGGCGCGCAACGCGATCGCGGCCGTCGGCAGCCGCCTGCCGACTCTCGCGCCGGAGGCGGACGAACGCCTGCTGCAGGTGGCCGGCTTCGCGCAGGTCGAGCTGTTCTATGCGGCGTTCACGTTCCGGGGCTGGGTCGCCCGCAAGCCTGCGTAGCCGGAGGACGCATCGCGTGGAACGCGGCTGGTGATCGTCGGCCGCACCCCAATCTGATGGGCATGGACCTGTTCTCCGGCGACGACCCGCTGCCTCTGATCGACGACGCCGAAGGCGGCGTCCGCTACTGGCCGGCGGCGGTCGATGCGGCGACCGCGTCGGACTGGTTCGACACGCTGCGCGACCGGGTGGGCTGGACCACGTTGCGGCGGCCGATGTACGACCGCATGGTCGACGTGCCGCGCCTGCTGGCGGACTGGCCACTGGCGGCATTGCCGGCGGACCTGCCGCTGGCGGCGATGTGGGCATTGGCGCGGAACCTGGCGCCGGCGCCCTACAACCACGTCGGCCTGAATTTCTATCGCGACGGGCGCGACAGCGTCGCCATGCATCACGACACCCTGCGCACCCTGGCGCCGGGGCATCCCATCGCGCTGTTGTCGCTGGGTGCGCCGCGGCGCATGCGCATCCGCGCGACGGCGGGCGCCGCGCCGCCGGTCGCGGTGGACCTGGCGCCCGGCAGCGTGCTGGTGATGAGCCACGCGTCGCAGCGCACCCATCTGCACGGCATCGCCAAGACCGCGCGTCCGGTCGGGCCCCGCATCAGCGTCGTGTTCCGGGTGCGGCCTGCCCGTTACGACGCGGGCGATGACGCGGCGTCAGGCGGGGCGCCCGCGCCCTGATCGCACGCGGACGCGTCCGGTCCGCGCCGGAGACGGGGGGCCGTCGCGTCAGCGGGGCACCGGTTGCAACTCGAGGCGGTAGCGGGTCGGCTGCGGCAGGAAGGGCGACGCGCGACCCGCGGCCCAGTCGGCATGGCCGGCGCCCCAGAACGGCGACAGCGGATGACCGCTTTGTCCGCCCGGCATGTGGGCGATGCCGTCGGCCTCGTGACCCGGGGCGACGACCATGCGCTGCGACGCGCCGAAGTCCGCGCCCTGCACGCGCGGGACCAGGCCGTCGCCGGGCAGCGGTTCGGCCGGCATGCACAGGGCGCGCGGGCCGAGTACGGGAATCGCACCGGCCAGCGGATGGCAGATCGCGGCGGTGTTGCGTTCGCCCCAGGTCCTCTCCGACAGCGGGCCGTGCGCACCGAGTTCGTCGCGGATCTCGACCGCGGCATCCTCGAACAGCGCGAGCCAGCCGTCACCGGTGTCGACGCAGGCGCCGGGCGCGGATGCCGGCGTGCAGGCGAAGCGGCGCGGCAGCAGATGCGCGGGGCGCTGCGCGACCAGCGGCCAGGCGACGCCTTCGAAGTTCGGCAGGTCCGGGAGTTCGGCCGCGTCGCCCGGCGACGTCTGCGCGGGCGCGGTCAGACCGGCGACCAAGCGCGCGTGCACGGCGAGCCGCCAGGCCCGCACCAGCCGGTAGCCGACGGACGCGGTGTCGGCATGGCCGCTCCAGTCCGCCGAGGCGTCGGCGAGTTCCCGCAGGGCCGGGGCGCTGGCGTCGTCCGCCTGCGCGGCGGTCTCGCGCAGCAGCGTCCACCAGCGGGTCAGCAGCACCGCGCGATCGTCGAGCTGGATCGCCAGCAGGTCCTGCTCGTCGAAGCGCTCGCGCGCGAACAGTCCGTCGCGGATCTGCCGGGCGCGCATGCCGAGCGCCGCGCCACCATCACCGATGCGGGCGAATTCGGCGCCGTCGACGACGCGGCTGTTCGCTGTCCACAGCCGGTCCGCGGTCGGCGAGCGCAGCAGCGGGCTGCGATCGGAGGCGATACGCCACGGGGCGCAGACGGTGGCGTCGTCGGCCTCGGTGACGGATGCCGCGTCGGTGGGCGGGCGCGAGATCGTGTGCCCGTCGCAGCCCGGGTCGCGGACCGGGATCGGCCCGAGCAGGCGCCACGCGATCTGGCCGGCGCGGTCGCCGATCACCAAGTTCTGGGTCGGCGTCGCGGTGCGGTCGGCGATGTCGAGCGCATCGTCGAGATCGCGGGCGTGGGCCAGCTCGGCGAGACCGAAATCCAGCGCGCCGGGCAGGTGCGCGACCCAGCGCAGCGCGAGCGCGCTGCCGTCGGGCTCGCGATGCAGGAGCGGGCCCCACGCGGTCTCGTCGACCTGCAACGTCTCCGGCTCGCCGCCGGCGACGGCGATGCGCTCGGTGTGGCGGACGATCGGCGCGCAGCCCTCGGTCGACGGCGCGTCGGGGGACTCGCACGGCGTCACGCGCTGCCAGTCAAGGTAGTCGCCGTAGCTGTTAGTGAAACCCCAGGCGACGTTCGTGTTGCTGCCGACGATGACCGCCGGCAGGCCGGGCAGGGTGAAGCCGGTGATGTCGACGCGGCCGCCCGGCGCGCGTGCATCGGGATACCGCAGCCGCGCGCGGAACCAGATGTTGGGCGCACGCAGGCCGAGGTGCATGTCGTCGGCGACGATCGCACGGCCCCCGGCGAGCCGGCCCGACACCGCGAAGTTGTTGCTGCCCGCCCTGAGATCGGTCGCAGCAGGCGAGCCGCCGTGATCTCTCTCCTGCATCGCGGGAAAGACGGGAAACGCCTGCGGCGCAGGGGATGGAGCGAGGACAGCAACCGATTCCTGCGCCTGTTCGTGCGCCCGTGGTCCCGGCGCCGCCAGCCGCCGCAGATCCACCACATCCGCTGCCGGCAGCACGGCATCGCCACGCGCGTCGCCGAACAGCGGCGCATCCCAGTCGCTGCCGTCATGCGTCAGCAGGGCGAACAGTGCAGGCGGCAGGCGCGGCTGCAGGCGATGCAGGGCGAGTTCGCGCGTGTTGCCGGCGTCCTGCAGGTCGAAATACATCGCATAGCCGGTCAGCGCGGAATCGGCGACGGTCCACGGCTGCGGCGGCTGGCGCAGCAGCAGGTACGGCCACGGCCGCGTGCGCAGCGCTTCGCGGCCGGCATTGACGCCGTCGGTATAGGCGCGCAACTGCGCCATGCGCCCGCCCGCGATCGTCGCCAGCGAATCCTCGACCCGGCTGCGCATGCGGTGCATGCGATTGCGGCGGTCGACGTCGAGCGCGCGTGCGCCGAACAGCGCCGACAGTTCGCCGGCCGGCACGCGCCGCATCAGGTCCATCTCGAAATAGCGTTCCTGCGCGTGCACGTAACCGAGTGCGCGCATCGCGTCGGTCTCGTTGTCGGCGTCGATGGTGACGATGCCCAGCGCGTCGCGCGCGATCGTCACCGGCGCCGACAGGCCGGGCAGCGCGACCGCGCCCTCGAGCTGCGGCAGGCTGCCGCGCAGCAGCCACCACGCGGCGGCGATTCCCAGCAGTCCACACACGACGATGACGGCCAGCAGCCGCCAGATCCACTTGCGCATTCCAGGCCCCCTGCCGCGGCGTCTGCCCGGCTGGCGGCGATTATTCCACGGGCGCTCGCGCGCAGATGCCGCGCGACGTGGGGACTACCCCGGGCTGTGACGCGTGGCGCATCGCAGCCCGCGTGTTCAGTTGCGCGCGTGTTCGGCGAGACCCGAGACCACGCCGAGCGACGGATCGCCGAGCACCACCCGGGCATCGGGGAACCGCGCGCGCGCGGCCGCCTGCACATAGGGCGCGCCGGACATGCCGCCGGTGAGGAACAGGCTGTCGGGCGGGGCCGGGAGGTCCCCGCGGACCTCGTCGAGCAGGGCGCCGATGTGGTCGAGAAAGCGCGCGCTCGCGGTTTCGAGGTCCGCGCGGGTCGCATCGACGCGCAGGTCGGGCGCGATGTAGTCGAGCACGTGCCCGGCGGTGTCGTGGCCGCTGAGCCGGACCTTCATGCCTTCGACGCCGCGATACAGGCGCGTCGTGCCGCCGTCGTCCTGCAGCGCCTGCAGGCGCGCACCGAACGGCGCCTCGACCTCGCGGAAGTCGCGTTTCTGGAAATCGCGCTGGCGCGGCATGTCCTGCACCGTCGCCGCCTCGACGTAATGGTGGACCGGCGTGCGCGTGATGCCCTTGCCGAACAGCGGCATGAAGCGGGCCAGGCTCAGCGCGAGGTCGACATCGGTCCCGCCGTTGGGCACGCCCCAGGCGCGATGCACGCGCGGCGCGGCGTCGCCGCCGATCTCGGCCAGCGCGATGTCGGTGGTGCCGCCGCCGATGTCGACGACCAGGGTCGTGTGACGCTGCGGGCTGATGGCGTGGTGGTGCAGCGCGGCCGCGGCCGGTTCCTCGAGGAAGGTGATCGCATCGAAGCCGGCGATGTCCGCCGCTTCGCGCAGGATCGACAGCGCCTGGTCGCCGCCCGCGTCGCCCATCGAACTGCGGAAGCGCACCGGTCGGCCCAGCGTGGCCTCGCGCACCGGCGTTCCGAGCTGCTGGCTGGCGGTCAGGCGGATGTGCTCGAGGATGTGCGCGGCGATGCCGGTGATCGTCTGGCGCGCGCGCGGGTGCAGGTTGAAGCCGAGCATGGATTTCGGCGACTGCACCAGGTTGCCGGTGCCTTCCTCGAGATAGCGCTCGATCGCCTCTTCGCCGAACACCGCGTCCTGCAGGTCCGCGACCGAGGTCTCGGCGGTGCGCGTCTGCTGCTCCAGCCACTGGCGGCGGACGATGCGCACGGCATCGGCGCGCAGCAGCGACTCGGCGCGCGGCGCGACGCCGGCGCGGGTCTGCTCGCTCTTCATCGTCCGCACCAGGTCGGCGACCTCGCCTTCCATCGCCGTCGTCAGCTGGAAGTCCGAGGGATCGGGCAGCGTGGTCGGGAAGAACACCGCGGTGCGGAACTGCGACTGTCCACCGAAGCGGATGTGTTCCAGCCGGTCGCCGATCCGGGCGGCCGCGGCCGAATAGCTGGTGCCGAAGTCGATGCCGATTTTCATGGGGCCGGGGCGTGACGTGGGGCCGGCGAGTCTACGCGTCCCGGGCGGCCGCCGCAGGCGCATCCGGCTGCGGTGGACGGTCGGCATCACCGGCATCGCGGGGGATGCGAGGCGACAGGTGCGCGGCTTGCGAATGCGAAATGCATCTATTCGCATCCGATCACGTCCCGGCGCGACTCGGCATACTGCGCGCACTCCACGTTGTCGCGAGCGCATCCATGAAAGGCCATCCCGAAGTCATCGACTACCTCAAGGACCTGCTGCGGGGCGAGCTCGCCGCGCGCGACCAGTATTTCGTGCACTCGCGCCGCTACGAGGACCTGGGCCTGCATGTGCTCTACGCGCGCATCAACCACGAGATGGAAGAAGAGACCCAGCACGCCGATGCGCTGCTGCGGCGGATCCTGTTCCTCGAAGGCGATCCGGACATGCGTCCGCACGCGTTCGAACCCGGCCACACGGTCGAGGAGATGCTGCGCAAGGACCTCGATCTCGAATACCTGGTCCGCGAGAACCTGGCCAAGGGCATCGCCCTGTGCGAGCGCCACGAGGACTTCGTCAGCCGCCAGGTGCTGCTGACCCAGCTGGCCGACACCGAGGAAGACCATACCTACTGGCTGGAGAAGCAGCTGCGCCTGATCCGGATGATCGGCCTGCAGAACTACCAGCAGAGCCGCATGGGCGAGGCCGAAGGCACCCACGCCGGCGTTGGTTGAACGGCCTGCCGCCCCGACGCCGCGGAACGCGGTCTGTCGGGCAAGCGGAGGCATGCAAGGACGGCCGCCGATGCGGCCGTTTCCGTGTCCGGCCCGCGCGCGACCGCGCCAGCGGCTAAACTGCGCGCATGCCTCTGATGACTTTGAATGGCGTCGATTACGGCGTCGGTGGACCCCTGCTGCTGCAACAGGTGGAATTTTCGATCGAACGCGGCGAGCGCGTGGCGCTGATCGGGCGCAACGGCGCCGGCAAGTCGACGCTGATGCGCCTGCTGGCCGGCGAGGTCAAGGCCGACGACGGCGACATCCGGCGCGAGCAGGGCGTGCGCATCGCGCGGCTCGAGCAGGAAGTGCCGGCCGGCGCCCAGGGCAGCGTGTTCGACGTCGTGGCCGATGGCCTGGGCGAAGCCGGCGCCGCGCTGGCCGAGTACCACCGCCTGCTGCACGCCGAGGAAATCGACGGCGACGCGCTCGGCGAGGTGCAGACGCGGATCGAGGCGATGGACGCCTGGCGCATCGACCAGCGCGTGACCGAGGTGCTCGAGCGACTGCAGCTCGACGGCGACGCCGCGTTCTCCGCATTGTCGGGCGGCATGAAGCGCCGCGTGCTGCTGGCGCGCGCGGTCGTGTCGGCGCCGGACATCCTGCTGCTGGACGAGCCGACCAACCATCTCGACATCGCCGCGATCGACTGGCTCGAAGGCTTCCTCAAGCAGTGGTCGGGCGCGCTGATCTTCGTCACCCATGACCGCCGCTTCCTGCGCGCGCTGGCGACCCGGATCGTCGAGATCGACCGTGGCCAGCTGACCAGCTGGCCGGGCGACTGGGCCAACTACGTGCGTCGCCGCGAGGAACGGCTGCATGCCGAGGCGCAGGAACAGCAGCGCTTCGACAAGATGCTGGCGCAGGAAGAGGTCTGGATCCGCCAGGGCATCAAGGCGCGGCGCACCCGCGACGAAGGCCGCGTGCGGCGGCTCAAGGCGATGCGCCTGGAGCGTGGCCAGCGCCGCGACCTGACCGGCAACGTGCGCATGGCCGCGGCCCAGGCGGGCGCCTCCGGCAAGAAGGTCGTCGAGATGCAGGACGTGTCGTTCCGCTTCGGCGAGCGGAAGCTGATCGAGGCGTTCTCGACGACCATCTTCCGTGGCGACCGGGTCGGCCTGATCGGCGCCAACGGTACCGGCAAGACCACGCTGCTGAAGCTGCTGCTCGGCGAACTGCAGCCGCAGGTCGGCGAGGTCAAGACCGGCACCCAGTTGCAGATCGCCTACTTCGACCAGTACCGCGCGACGCTGCGCGAGGACTGGAACGCGCTGGAGAACGTCGCCGAGGGCCAGGATTTCGTCGAGATCAACGGCAAGCGCAAGCACGTCATCGGCTACCTGCAGGATTTCCTGTTCACGCCGGAACGCGCGCGCGCGCCGATCACGCGGCTGTCGGGCGGCGAGCGCAACCGCCTGCTGCTGGCCAAGCTGTTCGCCCAGCCCTCGAACCTGCTGGTCATGGACGAACCGACCAACGACCTCGATGTCGAGACGCTGGAGCTGCTGGAGAAACTGCTCGACGAATATCCCGGCACGCTGCTGTTGGTCAGCCACGATCGCGACTTCCTCGACAACGTCGTGACCTCGACGCTGGTCATGGAAGGCGACGGCCACGTCGGCGAGTACATCGGCGGCTACGAGGACTGGCTGCGCCAGCGCGCCCAGTCCGGCAGCGCCTTGCCGACCGGCACGACCACCCTGCAGCGCACGGCGCCTGCCGAGGCCGCGCCAGCGCAGGTCGCCGCCGTACCCGCGCCGACGCCGGCCGCGCCGAAGCGCAAGCTCAGCTACAAGGACCAGCGCGAGCTGGACCAGCTGCCGGCGCTGATCGACACGCTGGAAACCCGCATCGCGGCGATGACGGCCGAAATGCACGCAGCGACGTTCTACCAGCGCGACCCCGCCGCGATCGCCGAGCACGGCGCGACGCTGCAGCAGACCCAGGACGCGCTGGATGTCGCGTTCCTGCGCTGGACCGAACTCGACGGCTGATTCCCGACCACAGCACCTTCCCGCCAGGCCGATTCCCGTGCTGATCACCCACGCGCTGCCCGCCGACACCGACCTGCTGGCCCTGCATCGCCTCGCGCCGGCGCGTTACCCGATGCTGCTGCAGTCGGTCGCGCACGGCACCGCGCATGCGCGCTGGGACCTGCTGCTGGCGACCGATGGCGGGCGGCTGCAGCTCGGCGAAGACGGGGTGACGCGGGATGCGTCCGGTGCCCCTGTCGACGGCGACTTCCTGGCCGCGCTCGACAGCATCTGGCAGGCGGCGCGCTGCGAGCGCGAAGCGCCGCGCTGGCCGTTCCGTGGGGGCTGGGCGCTGTTTCTCGGTTACGAGCTCGCGCGTCAGGTCGAGCCGGTGCTGCGGCTGCCGGATGCGCCCGGCGCGTTGCCGGTCGCGGTCGCCTACCGCTGTCCCGCGGCAATCCTGCGCGACCACGCGACCGGCGAGTGCGTTGCGATCGCCGAATCTGCGCAGACCTCGATGCTCGCGGTGCTCGAGGCCGACGCGCAGCGCGCAGCGGGTGCGTCGGTGCCTGCGTGGCAGCCGCCCGCGGCGATCGACGAGGACCCGGATGCCGCGTTCCTTGACGGGGTGCGGCGGGTGCTCGACTACCTCGCGGCCGGCGATGTCTTCCAGGCGAACCTGTCGCGCGGCTGGCGCGCGCGCTTCGACGCGCCGCTCGATGCGACGGCGCTGTACGCACGCCTGCGCGAGCACAATCCGGCGCCGTTCGCCGGCCTGTTTTCAGGCGAGGGCTGGGCGGTGGCGAGCGCGTCGCCCGAGCGGCTGGTGTCGATCCGGGGCGATGTCGTCGAAACACGCCCCATCGCCGGCACGCGTGCGCGTTTCCACGGCGACGACGATGCCGCGCGCATCGGCGAACTCGTCGGCCATCCCAAGGAACGCGCCGAGCACGTGATGCTGGTCGACCTGGAACGCAACGACCTCGGCCGCGTCTGCGTGCCGGGCAGCGTCGAGGTCGACGAGCTGATGTGCGTGGAGAGTTATGCGCACGTGCACCACATCGTCAGCAACGTGCGCGGCCGGCTGCGCGCCGGCGCGACGCCGGGCGAGGTGATCGCGGCGGTGTTCCCGGGCGGCACGATCACCGGCTGCCCCAAGGTGCGCTGCATGCAGATCATCGCCGAGCTCGAAGGCGCGGGGCGGGGTGCCTACACCGGTGCGATGGGCTGGCTGAACCGCGACGGCGATCTCGACCTCAACATCCTGATCCGCAGCGCCGAGGTCGAAGGCCACGAGGCGCGTTTTCGCACCGGCGCCGGCATCGTCGCCGACTCCGATCCGCAGCGCGAACTCGACGAGACCCGGGCCAAGGCGCGCGGCACCCTGCGGGCGCTGGGGCGCGCGGACTGACTGTCCGCGGTGGCGCCGGCACGACGTCGCGTCGGCGGTCAGCAGCTGCGGACATCCGGGCGCAGGATGCGCACCCGCGTCGGAATGGCGCGTCCCCGGTCTCGGGATCGGATCATTCCGCTCGGGCTCGGCACCTGGCTTCCGCCACCGTGCGTTGCGCGTCGCCGCCGGGCTGGGGTGCTCGTCCTGCCTGCCGCAGGCACCGGAGGCGATGTCACGGCGGATCCAACGGCGCGACGGGGCCGGCAACGCCTGCGGGCTCGGTTTTGAGGCCGTTCTCGTAGCTGCCGCCGCTGCCCGAGTACAGCAGCCAGACCGGGCGTTCGCGACGCAACAGGTCGAGCGCATGGGGAAAGTCGTCGAGGTGGTAATGCAGCGACGGCGTCGTGCCCTGGAGCGCATCCTCGGGCAGGACGGCGCCGTTCGGGTGGAACACCAGTTGCCCGATGCCGCCGGTATCGCCCTGCAGCCAGATACGCGGGGGAAACCGGTTGGCCGAGTACATCACCTGGTAACCGGTGATCCGGGTCTGCTGCATGGGGCGCTCCTCGAGGCGATGTCCGTGGCTGGAATCAACGCCGGACCGCGCGGGCAGCGGCCAGCGCGACGCGTTCCGACGCCGTTCGCAGCGCGCCGTGGCGCCGGGATCGCACCGCCTTCGGGTCGCCACGGTATCCTGACGCCCCGCTCGCAGACCCGACCCGGCATCGCCGCCCATGACCGACCCCGCACCACGCCGCCACGGCCTCGGCCGGATCCTCGGCCTGATCTTCGTCGTCGCGTTGCTGCTGGCCGGCGCGGCCGCGTACGTGGTCTACGACCGCTACACGCGCTTTGCCGATGCACCGCTGGCGAACGTCGCCGCCGACCAGACCTTCGTCGTCGCGCGCGGGGATTCGTTCCAGCGCGTGCTCGTCCGGCTGCGTGACGCCGGCGTGGTCGAAGGCCACGCGCTGGAATGGCGCGCGCTGGCGCGACAGCTGGGCGCGGATGCCCGCATCCAGGTCGGCGAATACCCGCTGGATCCTGCGACGACGCCACGCGAGCTGCTGGTGCGCATGCGCGACGGCAAGGTGATCCACCACCGCTTCACGATCGTCGAGGGCTGGAACATCCGCGAGCTGCGCGCCGCGCTCGGCCGCGCGACACCGCTGGTGCAGACCCTGGGCGACATCGACGATGCCGCGCTGATGGCCGAGCTGGGCCACGCCGGCGTGCATCCCGAAGGGCGCTTCCTGCCCGAAACCTATCTGTACACGACCGGCGACAGCGACGTGGACCTGTTGCGGCGCGCGAACGGCGCGCTGGAAGCCGCGCTCGACGCGGCCTGGGAGGCGCGCGATCCCGACCTGCCGCTCGACGACCGCGAGGAGGCGCTGGTGCTGGCGTCGATCATCGAGAAGGAAACCGGCATCGCCAGCGAGCGGCCGGAGATCGCCGGCGTGTTCTCGCGGCGGCTCAAGCTCGGCATGCGGCTGCAGACCGACCCGACCGTGATCTACGGCATGGGCGCGGACTACGCCGGCAACATCCGCCGCAGCGACCTGCAGACCGACACGCCGTACAACACCTATACCCGCGACGGGTTGCCGCCGACGCCGATCGCGATGGCCGGCTCCGCCGCGATCCAGGCCGCGACCCATCCGGAGCCCGGCGACACCCTGTATTTCGTCGCGGTCGGTGACGGCAGCGGCCGCCATGTGTTCTCGCGCAGCTACGCCGAACACAACGTCGCCGTGCGCGACTACGTGCAGCGCTACCGCGCGCAGTTCGGCAGCGGCAATGCCGCGCGCGGCGACGCCGCCAGGGCCGCGGCCGGCGACGACGCGCCGCCGCCCAACGAGATCGAAGTGGAAGCGGCGACCAGCGAGGGAGAGGACGCGCCGTGACGACGTTGCGGACCCATCCCCGGTTCGTCTCGCTGGAAGGCGGCGAGGGCGCCGGCAAGACCACCGTGCTGCGCGCGCTGCGCGAGGCGCTTCAGGCCGATGGCAGCGAAGTGGTCAGCACGCGCGAACCGGGCGGCACGCCGCTTGCGGAGATGATCCGCGCGCTGCTGCTCGATCCCGCGCACGAACCCGCGGCGCCGGAAACCGAGCTGCTGCTGATGTTCGCCGCGCGTGCCCAGCATGTGCGCGAGACCATCCAGCCGGCGCTCGACCGCGGTGCCTGGGTCGTCAGCGACCGCTTCACCGATTCCAGCTACGCCTACCAGGGAGGTGGCCGCGGGCTCGACACCGGGTTGATCGACGTGCTGGAGCAGCGCTTCGTCGGCATCGCCCCGTCGCTGACCCTGCTGCTCGACCTCGGCGTGCAGCAGGGACGCGCGCGCACCCGCGGCCGCGACCCGATCCCCGATCGCATCGAGGCCGAGCGCGACGATTTCTTCGAGCGCGTGCGTGCCGCCTATCTGGCGCGCGCGCAGCAGGCGCCGACGCGCTTCCGCGTCCTCGACGCGACGCGCCCGGCCGAGGTCGTCGCGGCCGACGCGGTCCGCGTGCTGCGCGAGGCACGGGTCGCGTGAGCGCCGCCGGTTTCGCGCCGTGGCAGCAGCGCGTGTTCGAGCACACGCGCGGCGCGCTCGACGGCGAACGCATCGGCCATGCGCTGCTGTTCTGCGGGCCGGCGCGTCTGGGCAAGCTGGCCGTCGCGGCCGCGCTCGCGGCGCACGTGCTCGGGGCGGACCGCGATGCGCGCGTCGCCCAGCTGATCGCGGCCGGCACCCATCCCGATTACCACGTGATCTCCTTCGACCGAGATCGTCATCGACCAGATCCGCGCACTGTCGGACAAGCTGTCGCTGACGCCGCAGTACGGTCATGCGCAGGTCGCGATCCTCGATCCCGCCGATGCCGTCAACCATGCCGCCTGCAACGCCCTGCTCAAGACGCTCGAGGAGCCGCAGCCGGGCCGGCATCTGTGGCTGGTCGCGGCCAACCCGGCGCGCCTGCCCGCGACGATCCGCAGCCGCTGCCAGCGCGTCGAATTCCGCATGCCGCCGCGCGACGAGGCGCTGGCGTGGCTGATCGCGCAGGGCCATGCCGTCGCCGATGCCGACGAGGCGCTCGACGCCGCGAAGGGCCATCCGGGTCTCGCCGCCGACTGGCTCGCCGATGGCGGCATGCAGTTGCGCCGCGACGTGCAGAAGGATCTCGCCGGACTGGCGAAGGGCGCGCTGCCGGTCGTCGCGACAGCCCAGCGCTGGGCGGGCGACGAGAACGCCGCGCTGCGGTTGCGGCATGCCGCGGACCTGGCGCTGGCGCGGGCCAGCGGCTTGACCGATCCGGCCGGAATCGGGAAGCTGGCCGCGTGGTTCGATGCAGCCAACCGCACCCGGGACCTGCTGCGCACCACGGTGCGCGCGGACCTCGCGATCGCCGAACTGCTGCTGGACTGGCGTGCCTTGTGGGCGCGCACCTAATTCGAATGCAGGAAACCGATCGATGAGTGCAACCGGAGCTGGCGCGCGACAGGGCATCCTGTCACTGGCCGTCAAGGACAAGACGGCGCTGTACAACGCCTACATGTCGTACCTCAAGCAGGGCGGCATCTTCGTGCCGACACCGAAGCGGTATTTCCTCGGCGACGAGGTCTTCCTGCTGCTGACCCTGCCCGAATCCAGCGACCGCCTGCCGACCGCCGGCAAGGTGGTCTGGGTCACGCCCGCGGGCGCCCAGGGCAACCGCACAGCCGGCGTCGGCGTGCAGTTCGCCGACACGCCGGAAGGCGAAGCCGTGAAGGGGCGCATCGAGACCCTGCTGGCGGGCTCGCTGACGTCGGAGAAAGCGACGCACACGATGTGAGCGCGTGCCGGATGCGTCCGGCATCGCGTGTCATGCGTAGGCGCAGCGGCGGCACATTGAACGGCCGGAATTCCTGCGATCAGGGTCCAGCGACGAAGCGCCGGGCAATGTTCGCTGGCCGTTCTCCAGGCTCGGGCGATTCGTTGCGGCTCCACCCTGACGCTGGCTGCGCGTCGAGGCCGGTGCCTCACCGCTGACCCCGGTCGTGGACCGGACGATCAGGCGTGCTGCGGTCCCGGTGTCCAGAAATCGCGAGACTCCGCGCGCGGCCCACGCCATTGCATTCCGGTACCGAGAGACCGCACGGCGCATCGTTCTGCAGCGCCGGAAGACGTAAGCGGAGCGGGGCGTGATGTCGGACCGCCCGCGCGCGCCTGGGTGGACCGGCGCCGTAGCCATTCGCCGCGCGAAGGCGTCACGCGTCTCTGGGGACCGCAGTGTGCTGCTCGGTGTCCCCCGGCGACGGCTGATCGCCTCGAAGCGGGAGATCGACGACGTCCCGCGCGCGTCAGCGCGCCGCGTCCTCGACCATCGCGCGGAGTGCGGGATGCGCGATGCGCACGATGTCGAACAGGCCTGCCGCGCGCAGGAAACGCGCGCGTTGCAGCACCTCGTCCTCGTAACGGCGACGCAGGACTTCATCGTCCTCTTCCTCGATCGCGCAGCGCGCCAGTTCGACGAACTCCTCGATCCACGCCATCGCGGCATATCCATCCGGCGCGGACGCAGGCAGGCGGCGCTCGGGCGTGCGTGGGGGAGCGAGTAGCGTCATGGTCGTCACGGAAGCGTCCTGGAAGCGGTTACTGTACCGACTGGACGGTATAGTCTAGACTCTCGCGTCCGTCGTCAACCGGTTTCCGCGATGCCTCCCAGACCCCGCACCGATACGCGCGAGCGCATCCTCGATGCGGCGACCGCGGTGATGCGCCAGGTCGGCGCTGCGAATCTCACGCTCGATGCCGTCGCCGCCGAGGCCGGCATCAGCAAGGGCGGGCTGCTCTACCACTTCGCCAGCAAGGACGCGCTGCTGCGCGGCATGGTCGAGCACGGCATGGCCCAGCACGTCCGCGACCTCGAGGCCGCGCGCCTGCGCTTCGACGACACCACGGGCGGCTACCTGCAGGCTTTCGTCGAAGCGCAGATCGAAGGGCAGGCGCACAAGCGCCAGGAACCGCACACGACGCGCTCGTTCATCGCCGCCGCGGCGAATACGCCCGAATTGCTCGAGCGCCCGCGGCAGCACGCGAAGGCGCATCTGGACATCCTCCGCGGCACCGGCGCCCATTTCATCGACGCGCTGCTGCTGTCGCTGGCGATGGACGGGCTGTTCTTCAGCGAGACGTTCGAGATGCTCGAACTCGACGAGACCGAACGCCGCGCGTTGATCGATGCGTTGAAGCAGCGCGCTGCCGCGATCGCGGCGCAGCTCGACGGCGGTGCGCCGACCAGCTGAGCGGGAAGACGCGAGAACGCGCCGATCGCCGCGGGATCACGGGGATCATTCGAGTGTCGGGTGAAGCCGGCAGAACCCATCGCTGCCTGGATGAGCGGAATGCGCGTGCGGATTCTGATCGTTGCCGCGATACGCCTCTCGCATCCGTGCTGCACGTTCTGTTCGTGCCCCATAACGGGATCGTCCGGATCGAAGCAATCACCGAACGAGATGCGGTGGCGGTGGCGCGCCAGCTAGCTCCTGCACGGCGCGATGACGCCGTCCCGGAGCTGGGCACAGGGCTCGCCGACCCGGGTCGTAGCAGCAGGGCAATGCCGATTCGGTCGCGAAACCCGCTGGACGGCGTCACTGGCCGTCCGGCGTAGACGCAGGCCTCAGGCGCGCAGGACGGGCGAATCCCAGCCCGGGCGCGGTGCGAACCGGTCGCCATGGCGGGTCTGCAGCTGGCGCAGGCGCTCGAGGATCGCATCGGCGCCGGTGTCGCGGATGTACTGGATCGGGCCACCGCGGAACGGGGCGAAGCCGGTGCCGAAGATCGCGACCACGCCGTCGTGCAGCGCGGCGACGGCCTCGTTGAGCAGCGGCAGGATCAGGCGGTCCTGCAGATCCTCCGGCGCCTTGTAATCCTTCGGCAGTTCCGGCTTCTTGGCCTTGCCGTTCTCCCACGCGTACAGGCCCTGGCCGTCCTTTTTGCCGCGCTTGCCGGCCTCGGGCGGCGAGGCGAGATTCGCCGGGATGCGTAGGCCGAGGAACGGCGCAAGCTCCTGGCCGACGCCGGAGGCGACATCGAGCCCGACTGTATCGATCAGCTCGATCGGGCCCATCGGCATGCCGAAATCCGTCGCGGCCTTGTCGATCGCCTTGCCCAGAATGCCTTCCGAATACGCGCTGGCCGCTTCCAGCATGTAGGGAAACAGCAGGCGGTTGACGAGGAAGCCGGGCGTGCCGGCGACCGGCACGGGCAGCTTGTCGAGCTTGCGGCAGAACGCGGCGAGCCGCTGCGCGGTGACGTCGTCCATGCGGTCGTGATGGACGATCTCCACCAGCGGCATCGACGCGACCGGATTGAAGTAATGCAGGCCGGCGAACTGTGCCGGGCGCTGGACATGCGTGCGCAACTCGTCGAGCGGGATCGACGAGGTATTGGTGGTCAGCAGCGCGTCGGGTTTCAGCCTGGGCTCGACGCTTTCGTAGAGTCCGCGCTTGGCCTCGGCGTTCTCGACGATCGCCTCGACGACGAGATCCGCGTCGGCGATGCCGTCGCCGATCAGGTCCGAGCGCAGGCGCGCGGCGACCTCCGGACGCTTCGCCGGATCCTTGACCTTCTTCTCGAACAGCGTGGCCGCCCGTTCCTGGGCTTTGTCGATGTAGGGCTGCTCGCGATCCTGCAGCGTCACATCGAAGCCCTTGTAGGCCGACCATGCGGCGATATCGCCGCCCATGACGCCGGCACCGACGACGTGCACGCGCCGGATCGGCGCCAGCGGCGTCGCGGGCTTGCCGCCGAGCCCCTTGAGCCGCTCCATCAGGAAGTACACGCGCGTCAGATTGCGTGCGGTCGGCGTGCCGGCCAGCTTGACCACCGACTTGCGCTCGGCGGCGAGCAGGGCGCGCGGATCGCCCGATGCCCGGCGCCAGGTCTCCACTAGGGCGTAAGGCGCGGGGTAGTGCTGCTTCTTGGCTTTTCGCGCGACCTGCTTGACCAGCACCGGGGCGAGCAGTTGCCGCACCGGCCACAGGTTCGTCGCCCAGCCCATGAAGCGCTGCTGGAACGGACGCGTGGTGCCCTTGAGCGCCAGGGCGATCGCCGCATCGACGACCAGCGCCGGCTCGACCACCTTGTCGACGAGACCGATGCTGCGCGCCGCGGACGCCGACAGCGCGCGCCCGGTGAGCATCATGTCGAACGCCGCAGGCGCGCCGACGAGACGCGGCAGGCGCACGCTGCCACCCCAGCCGGGATAGATGCCGAGGTTCACTTCGGGCAGGCCGATGCGGGTCGAGGGATCGTTGCTGGCCACGCGGTAGCGGCAGGCCAGCGCAATCTCGGTACCGCCGCCCATGCAGAACCCGTGGATCGCGGCGACGGTCGGGCAGGGCAGCTCGGACAGGCGCTGGAACACGTCCTGGCCGCGCCGGATCGAATCGCCGATCGTGCCCCGCTCGTCGAAGAGCTGGAACTCGCGGATGTCGGCGCCGGCGATAAAGCCCTTGTCCTTCGCCGAGCGGATGACCACGGCCTGGGGCGGGTCGAGGGCGATGCGTTCGATCAGCGCATCGAGTTCGATCAGCACGTCCTGCGAGAACGTATTGACCGATTCGTCGGCGCGATCGAACGACAACACCAGAACGCCATCGGCACGCAGCTCGGCTTGCCAGTGGCTGAAGCGGAGCCCGTCGAGGCCTGCAAACATACGGCACCATCCGTTACGGTACGGGGAATCCGCCTATGATCCCGAGGTTGATTTGCCCGCGTCAAATCGATGCTTGAAACGACGATTTGAACGCGGACCTGGAGCCGGCGACATCGCACTGCGTGCGCGTGCCGGCACCGTGGCTTGCGGCGCAGGCGCGGCGCCCCAAGGATGGATCACGGATGCGGGGCAACATGCCATATCGCCCGTGATGGAACTTTCAGCGCAGACACCTGTCCCACCACCCGTCAGCCGATTCGGCCGGGCGACAAGGAGTACCGGCTCGATGGCCGAGGAACGCGACACCAACAGCGATACCCAGCAGCTCGACGCAGAACTGGTCAAGCGCGTGCAGGCCGGCGACACCGCGGCATTCGACCTGCTGGTGCGCAAGTACCAGCACCGCATCGCCGCCCTGATCGGGCGCTACGTGCGCGACTGGAGCGAATGCCAGGACGTGGCGCAGGAGACCTTCATCCGGGCCTACCGGGCGATCGGCAATTTCCGCGGCGACGCGCAGTTCTACACCTGGCTGCACCGGATCGCGGTCAACACCGCCAAGAACCACCTGGTGGCCCACAACCGGCGCCCGCCGACCGACGACATCGACATCGAGGACGCCGAACATTTCGACACCGGCATCCGCCTGCGCGACAGCGATACCCCGGAACGCGAACTGATGCGGCAACAGCTGGAACAAACGGTGATGCGCGCGGTCCAAGCCCTGCCCGAGGAATTGCGGGTGGCGATCAACCTGCGCGAGGTCGACGGCCTCAGCTACGACGAGATCGCCGAACGCATGGGATGCCCGATCGGCACCGTGCGCTCGCGGATCTTCCGGGCCCGCGAAGCGATCGACCGTGAACTCAGACCCTTGATGGACAACCAGACTAGTGTGGAGCGTGTGACGCGATGAGCCCTGCCGACGATATCGATGCCCTGCAGCTCGGGCCCGACCCCGACAAACTCGAACGCTACAACCGCCAGCAGCTGTCGGCGATGCTCGATGGCGAGCTGTCGCAGGACCAGGCGCGTTTCATGCGCCGGCGGCTGCAGCACGACGCGGAACTCGGCGGCTGCTTCGAGCGCTGGCAGGTCTGCGGCGACGTGTTGCGCGGACGCCAGGTCTCGCTGCTGCCGACCGATTTCGCCGATCGCGTGGCGCGCGGCATCGCCGCAGGCGACAGTGTCGCGACGGTCACCGCCGATGTCGCGCGGCGTCCGCGCCTGTTGCGCTGGGGTGGCGGCGCGGCGCTGGCCGCATCGGTCGCGCTGGTCGCGCTGTTCGTCGGACGGCCGTCCACGCCCGACGCACGCGATGGCGATGCGCCGCAACCGCTGGTCGCCGATGTCGGCGCGGTCGCGCCTGCGGTGGCGCCGGTCGGCAGCGACGTGCTGGCCGACGCCGGTGCGATCACCCAGTCCGCGCCCCTGGCGGATGCCGCGGCCCGCCTCGCGGCAGGTGCCGCGGTCGCGGTCGCCGACGTGCCGAGGCGCAACAACGGTGATCGACGCAACGTGCGCGGCCAGTCGCAGCGGGCCGCGCTGCGCGTGCAGCAGGCCCAGCAGGGCGTCGGCGCGCGGGCTGTCGCCGCGGCCGCGCCGCCGCGGCCGCAGTCCGCGTCGGCGTCTGCCGACACCACGCGCCTGGCATCGGCGGCCTCGTTCGCAGCGGCGGACTCGGCGCTGGTGTTGCCCGCGAGCGATGCCGTCGCGCGGCCGTGGCCGAAAGCGATGATGTCCGGGTTGTCGGGCGATGCGGGCTTCTCGGTCCGCTACGACACCGCGTTCCCCGCGCCGTCGTGGGCGGGCGCGGAACCGGTCGGCAGCAACCCGTTGCCCCGCTTTCCGGTGCAGGCCGACGACGCGGCGCCGCAGCGCCCCGACCGCGCGATGCCCTGAGCGGCCGCGCCATCGCGCTGGACGCGTCGCACCGCACGCGTCCGCGCGCTTTCTCCTTTCTTCCGCTTTCGAGAGTCGAACGCATGTCTTCGATGAAAAAATCCCTGCTCGCCGTTTCCCTGGTCGCGGTGCTGTCCGCGGGCACGACGGCGCTACTGTTGCCGGCCGCGACCGCGCAGTCGAACGCCCAGTCGCCGGCCGATACCGCCACGACGGTCTCCTCGACGCCGCAGGCGCCCCTGGTCACCGGCCTGCCGGACTTCACGCGACTGGTCGAGCGGGTCGGCCCCGCGGTCGTCAGCATCGAATCGACGATCGGCGCGCGGCCGTCGGCGCGCGGCCAGCAGATGCCCGATGACGAACAGATCCCGGAAATCTTCCGCCGCTTCTTCGGCCCGGGTTTCCAGTTCCCCGGCCAGCCCGGCGCGCCCGATGGCGGCGGTGGTCCGCGCGGCACGTCGATGGGCACGGGCTTCCTGATTTCCTCCGACGGCTATCTGTTGACCAACCACCACGTGGTCGAGGGTGCGGACGAGGTCACGGTACGGCTGTCGGACCGGCGCGAATTCGCCGCGACGGTCGTCGGCAGCGATCCCGAGTCGGATGTCGCGGTGCTGAAGATCGATGCGACCGGCCTGCCAATGCTGCGCATGGGCGATGCCTCGGGCGTCCAGCCCGGGCAGTGGGCGGTCGCGATCGGCTCGCCGTTCGGTCTCGACCAGTCGGTGACCGCGGGCATCGTCAGCGCGGTGCAGCGCTCCAATCCGTATGCCAACCAGCGCTACGTGCCCTTCATCCAGACCGACGTCGCGATCAATCGCGGCAATTCGGGCGGCCCGCTGCTGAACGTGGCCGGCGAGGTCATCGGCATCAATTCGCAGATCTTCAGCAATTCGGGCGGCTACATGGGCGTGAGCTTCGCGATTCCGATCGACGTCGCCTCGAACGTCGCCGAGCAGATCAAGCAGACCGGATCGGTGCAGCGCGGCCAGGTCGGCGTGATCGTCGAGCAGGTGACGCGCGAGACCGCCGACGGCTTCGGCCTGCCGGACACCCGCGGCGCGCTGGTCAACAGCGTGCAGCCGGGCAGCCCCGCCGAGAAGGCCGGCATCGAGCCCGGCGACGTGATCCGCGCCGTCGACGGCACGGCGATCAACACCTCCAGCGACCTGCCGCCGCTGGTCGGCAACAAGGCGCCGGGCACGCGCGTGACCCTGTCGGTATTCCGCGAGGGGCGCGCGCGCGACATTCCGGTGACCCTGAGCCAGCTGGAAGATCCGATGGCCAGCGCCGCGTCGCCACGGCCGTCCGACCGGACCGCGCCCACCGCGCCGCAGGCGGCCAACGTGCTGGGCATCACCGGCCGCGACCTGCAGCCGGCGCAGCGCCGCCAGTACGGCCTGTCGGACGACGAAGGCGTGCTGATCGCCAGCGTGGGTCGCGGCGCGGCCGCCAATGCCGGCATCGCGAGCGGCGACGTGATCCTGCGGGTCGGGCGCACGCCCGTGGACAGCGCCGCGGCACTGGACCGGGCCCTGCGCGATGTCGCCCCCGGCGACACCGTCATGCTGCTGGTCCGCGGCCGTGGCGGCGCGACCCAGTACCGGGCGGTGGCGGTGCCCTCGGACGACTGACCGCTCCGCCGACCCGCCCTTGCGAAGGCCCGCCCGGCGACGTGGCGGGCCTTCGCACATCCGGGTCCGGCATTCCGGCCGACCCGCTATGCGATAATCGCCCGTTACCCAGTGCCGACGGCCCGGCCGCCGATCCATGACCTCTGATTCAATGCGGCTCATCCGCAACTTCTCGATCATCGCCCACGTCGACCACGGCAAGTCGACGCTGGCCGACCGCATCATCCAGCTCTGCGGCGGCCTCCAGGCCCGCGAGATGGAGGCGCAGGTGCTCGACTCGAATCCCATCGAGCGCGAGCGCGGCATCACCATCAAGGCGCAGTCGGTCTCGCTGCCGTACACGGCGAAGGACGGGCAGACCTACCAGCTCAACTTCATCGACACGCCCGGCCACGTCGACTTCAGCTACGAGGTCAGCCGCTCGCTGGCCGCGTGCGAAGGTGCGCTGCTGGTCGTCGATGCGGCCCAGGGCGTCGAGGCGCAGTCGGTCGCCAACTGCTACACCGCGGTCGAGCAGGGGCTCGAAGTGGTGCCGGTGCTCAACAAGATCGATCTGCCCACCGCCGACATCGAGCGGGCCAAGGCCGAGATCGAGGCCGTCATCGGCATCGACGCCGAGGACGCGGTCGCGATCAGCGCCAAGACCGGGCTCAACGTCGGCGACGTGCTGGAAGCCATCGTCAAGCGCATCCCGCCGCCGGTGCCGCGCGATACCGACAAGCTACAGGCGCTGATCATCGACTCCTGGTTCGACAATTACCTCGGCGTCGTGTCGCTGGTGCGGGTGATGCAGGGCGAGATCGTGCCCGGCACCAAGCTGCTGGTGATGTCGACCGGCCGCGCGCATCTGGTCGACAAGGTCGGTGTGTTCACGCCCAAGCGCAAGGATCTCGCCAAGCTCGGCGCGGGCGAGGTCGGCTGGATCCACGCCAGCATCAAGGACGTCCACGGCGCGCCGGTCGGCGACACGCTGACGCTCGCCTCTGATCCCGCGTCCACGCCGCTGCCGGGCTTCCAGGAAATGCAGCCGCGCGTGTTCGCCGGTCTGTTCCCGGTGGACGCCGAGGACTACCCGGACCTTCGCGAAGCGCTCGACAAGCTGCGGCTCAACGATGCCGCGCTGCGGTTCGAGCCGGAGAGTTCCGAGGCGATGGGCTTCGGGTTCCGCTGCGGTTTCCTCGGCATGCTGCACATGGAGATCGTGCAGGAGCGGCTGGAGCGCGAGTACGACCTCAACCTCATCAGCACCGCGCCGACGGTGATCTACGAGGTGCTCAAGACCGACGGCGAGATCCTCACGCTCGACAACCCGGCCAAGCTGCCGGCGTCGAACCACGTCGAGGAGATCCGCGAGCCGATCATCCGCGCCAACATCCTCACGCCTCCCGATTACGTCGGCAACGTGATCACGCTGTGCGAGGAGAAGCGCGGCAGCCAGGTCGGCATCAGCTACCTCGGCTCGCAGGTGCAGATCAGCTACGAGCTGCCGATGGCCGAAGTGGTGCTCGACTTCTTCGACCGGCTGAAATCGGTGTCGCGCGGCTACGCGTCGCTCGACTACCACTTCCTGCGTTTCGATGCGGGTCCGTTCGTGCGTATCGACACGCTGATCAACGGCGACAAGGTCGATGCCCTGTCGCTGATCGTGCATCGCCAGCACGCGGATCGCCGCGGCCGCGAGCTCACCGAGAAGATGAAGGATCTGATCCCGCGGCAGCAGTTCGACGTCGCGATCCAGGCCGCGATCGGCTCGCAGGTCATCGCCCGCACGACGGTCAAGGCGATGCGCAAGAACGTGCTGGCCAAGTGCTATGGTGGCGACATCTCGCGCAAGAAGAAGCTGCTCGAGAAGCAGAAAGAAGGCAAGAAGCGCATGAAGCAGGTCGGCCGCGTGGAGATTCCGCAGGAAGCCTTCCTCGCCGTGCTGCAGGTCGACAACAAGTGATCGTCGGCGCTGTGGTCCGCGCCGGCCGGTTCCCGCTGGAAAGGAACATCCATGAAATGGTTTGAAACCGCGCTGGTCGTCCTGACGCTGCTGACCGGTGTCATCTGGCTGCTCGACAAGCTGGTGCTGGCCAAACGCCGCGCCCGCCGCGCCGGGCTGCTCGACGAGAAGGAGCCGGTCCTCGTCGACTACTCCAAGGCGTTTTTCCCGGTGCTGTTCGTGGTGCTGATCCTGCGCAGCTTCGTCGCCGAGCCGTTCCGTATCCCGTCGAGCTCGATGATGCCGACGCTGCTGATCGGCGACTTCATCCTCGTCAACAAGTTCGCCTACGGCATCCGCCTGCCGATCAACAACCGCAAGGTCATCGAGATCGGCGAGCCCGCGCGAGGCGACGTCGTCGTGTTCCGCCCGCCGCACCATCCCGACCAGGACTGGATCAAGCGCGTCGTCGGCCTGCCGGGCGACACCGTCGAGTTCCGCGACAACCAGGTCTTCGTCAACGGCGTGCCGTTCGAGTACGAACGCGTGGGCACCTACGAAGGCGTCGGCCGTGGTGGCGAGATGACCGGCGCGTCGCTCTACACCGAGCAGATGCCCGACCGCACTCACCAGATCCTGCAGATCGACCAGGCCGCGCCTTTCCACCTGGGCGAGGGCACCGTGCACGTGCCGCAGGGCCATTATTTCGTGATGGGCGACAACCGTGACCGCAGCGACGACGGCCGGTTCTGGGGTACGCTTCCCGAGACGCAGCTGCGCGGCAAGGCCTTCATGATCTGGATGAATGTCGACACCACCGCGCCGGGCTGGGTCGACTGGGGAAGAATGGGTCAGAGCATCCGCTGACTTTCGGCATCGGGCTTCGAGGGGACGTCCATGAAACGCACGCAACGCGGCATCACCCTGCTGGGATTCATCATCGTCCTGGCAGTCGTCGGCTTCGCCGCCTACATCGGCATGAAGCTGTTTCCGATGTATTCGGAGTACTACAGCGTCAAGTCCGCGCTCAAGGGCCTGTCGAACGAGGCCGGCATGGCCGGCGCCGACCCCGCGCGCATCCAGGACCTGTTCTTCCGCCGGCTGTACATCAGCTACTCGGAGAACGTGAAGCCGAACAACGTCAAGATCCGCCGTGTCGACAACGGCTGGCAGATGGACGTGCAGTACGAGGTGCGCAAGCCGCTGGTCGGCAACCTCGACGTCGTGGGCAAGTTCCACGCGACCCAGACGCTGTCCCGCGGTGGCGACGGCACTTGATCGCCAGCAGGGCCGGTTCGCGGAGTACGTCTTCCGTGCACCCAGCCTGCTGCAGCAGGCGCTGACGCACCGCAGCGCCGGCGCCCCCCACAACGAACGCCTGGAATTCCTCGGCGACGCCATCCTCGGCGCGCTGATCGCCGAAGTCCTGTTCGCGCGCTGGCCGGGCGCCGACGAGGGCACGCTGACGCGGGCCCGCGCGGAACTCGTCCGCGAGTCGTCGCTGGCGGCGATCGCGCGCGAGCTCGAACTTGGCGCGCGTCTGGTACTCGGTCCCGGGGAGATGAAGTCGGGCGGGCATCGCCGCGACTCGATCCTGTCGGACGCCTTCGAGGCGGTGATCGCCGCGATCTACCTCGATTCGGATCTCGACGGTTGCCGGGCGGCGATCCTGCCGCTGTTCGAGACGGCCATCGCGGCACTCGCGCCGGGGCGCATCGCCAAGGACGCGAAGACCCGTCTGCAGGAATGGCTCCAGGGTCGCCAGCGTGCGCTGCCGGTCTATGAACTGCTGTCTGAAGGCGGCGAAGAGCACGCCAAGATCTTCCTGGTGCGCTGTGCGCTGGCGGACGCCGCGATCGCCGCCGAAGGCGAGGGCACGTCGCGCCGCGCGGCCGAGCAGCAGGCCGCCGAGACCGTGCTCGGGATGATCGAAGGCACCCGCTGAATCGATCCGACGCGGCGCCGGCACGCCGCGGCCTGCGCAGGCGCGGCTTTCCGTAGAATGCGCGGATGACCGATCTCCCCAATGCGCCCCACCATGCCGGCCAGGTGGCCGTCATCGGCCGACCCAATGTCGGCAAGTCCACGCTCGTCAACGCCCTCGTCGGCGCGAAAGTCAGCATCGTCTCCAACCGGCCGCAGACCACGCGCCACCGGCTGCTGGGCATCGCGACGTTCCCCGAAGGCCAGTTGCTGCTGGTCGACACGCCCGGCATCCACCGCGAGCAGAAGCGGGCGATGAACCGGATCATGAACCGCGCCGCGCGCGGCGCGCTGGAAGGCGTCGACGCCGCCCTGCTGGTCGTCATCGCCGGACGCTGGGACGAGGAGGACGCGCTGGCCTACGAGGCGCTGCGCGAAGCCGGCGTGCCGGTGCTGCTGGTTGTCAACCAGATCGACCGTCTGAAGGACAAGACCGCGCTGCTGCCTTACCTGCAGCAGGTCAGCGACGGACGCGAGTTCGCCGGCGTGATCCCGCTGTCGGCGCTCAAGCGCAAGGGGCTCGAACAGCTGGTGTCGACGCTGCTGCCGCTGCTGCCCGAGCAGCCCGCGCTGTACGGCGAGGACGAGATCACCGACAAGAGCCAGCGTTTCCTCGCCGGCGAACTGGTGCGCGAGCAGCTAATGCGCCAGCTCGGCAACGAACTGCCGTATGCGACGACGGTCGAGATCGAATCCTTCACCCTCGACGGCACGATGCTGCGCATCGGCGCGGTGATCTGGGTCGAGCGCGACGGCCAGAAGGCCATCGTCATCGGCAAGGCCGGCAGCCGGCTCAAGGACATCAGCACCAAGGCGCGCATGGGCATGGAGCGGCTGTTCGACGCCAAGGTGTTCCTGGAAACCTGGGTGCGCGTGCGCGAGGGCTGGTCCGACGACGAGGCCGCGCTGAAGGCACTGGGTTACGGCGACGCCTGATCGCGCCGCGGCGTTCCGCTGCGCCGCAGACGGCTCGCGGCGCCACGCCCCGCCGGCCTGACGCCGCGCCGCTGCCGTACGTTTTCCCCACGACGAGGGTGGCGACCCGCTCCAGATGCGAATCGACGACGAACCCGCCCACGTCCTGCACGCGCGTCCCTGGCGCGAGACCAGCCTGCTGGTCGAAGTGCTGACCCGGGACCACGGTCGACTCGGGCTCGTCGCGCGTGGCGTGCAGGGCCCCAAGCGCCACGTGCTGCGGGCGGCCTTGCAGCCGCTGCAGCACATTTGCCTGTCGGCCGTGCAGCGCGGCGAACTGGCCCAGTTGCGCAGCGCAGAAGCGCTCGATGCGGCGCCGCGGCTGAGCGGCGATGCGATGCTGGCCGGCTTCTACATCAGCGAACTGGTGCTGCGCCTGGCGCCGCGCCAGGATCCGCAGCCCGAGCTCTACGCGATCTACGGCGACGCGCGCGCGCGGCTGCGCGCGGTCGATCCGCTGGCCTGGACCCTGCGCCGGTTCGAGCGCGACCTGCTCGATGCGCTCGGCTTCGGCCTCGCGCTCGACAGCGATGGCGATGGCGAGGCGATCGACCCGGCCGCGCGTTACCGGCTGGATCCCGAGCACGGCGCACGGCGCATCCGCCACGACACCGGTGCCTCCGACCGCAACGCGGCGGCCACCGGACGCGGGCTGCTGTCGCTCGCCCTGGACACGATGCCGGCGCCCGAGGATCTGGCGAGCCTGCGGCGTCCGCTGCGCGCGGTGCTGTCCTACCATCTCGGGCCGCGTGGCCTGAAATCCTGGGAGCTGGCGGCCGACCTCGCGCGTCGCTGAGCCGCAGGCCGGCGCTGCGCTAGCGGCGGCTCAGCGTCGCATCGAGGGTGCCGAGGAACTGCTGGAGCACGTCCGGCGAGTCCGGCGCCGCGTGCAGCGCAGCGGCGCTGCGACCCAGGCGATCGGCGCCGACGAAGCCGCAGCCGGCGCGCAGCCGGTGCAGCGCCGCGCGCAACGCCTCGTCGTCGCGGGCGCGGGCGGCGGTGTCGATCGCATGACGCGTGCCGGGCAGCTCGCCGAGGAACAGATCGCGCAAGGCGGCCGCGTTGGCCTCATGGCCGCCGACGGCGGCGAGACCGCCCGCCCGGTCCCACAGCGGCGCAGCGGCGATGTCCGCCTGGCTCTGCGGCTGGAACCGCGGCGCGGCGTCCTCGACCCGCGCGCGACGCACCAGCACCTGGCGGATCGCGGCACGCCAGTCCTGCGCCGACAGCGGTTTGCACAGTGCGACCGCGAAGCCCGCTGCGCGTAGGCCGGCGAGCGCCTCGGATTCGCGCGCGGCGGTGTGTGCGATCGCCGGTGTCCGCAATCCCGCGCTGCGGAGACCGGCGAGCAGCTCGATGCCGCTGCCGTCGGGCAGGTTCGCATCGATCAGCCAGACATCGTGCGGCGTGCGCAGCGCCAGCGCGTGCGCGGAGGCCAGGGTGTCGGCGATGTCGACCTCGGCCGGCAACGCGAGACTGGCGTCGTGCAGGAAACCGCGGCTTGTAGGGTCGTCCTCGACCAGCAGCAATCGGATCATCGGGTCCTCGATGCGAACGGGCGTATCCTGCGGCGCATGGCGCCCCGTCTGCTGTCGATCCTACCTCTGTTTTCGATGTGTCTGCTGCTGGCCGCCGCGCCCGATGCACAGGCGCAGACGACACGCGCCCGGATCGCCCAGGTCACGACCCCGGTCGCCGTTCTCCAGGATGTCCGGATCGAGCTGGAATGGCCTGCCGGCGCCGACCATGGGGCCCTGCGCCTGCGCGCCGCGCGCGCGGATTCGGGCGACCTGGGCTATCGCTTGCGCGATCTCGTCTGGGACTGCCCGCTGCGGCGGATGCCGGATGCGGGCGGCGGCACCCGCTGGCAATGCGACGGCGTCGTGCGGAGCGGGCAGGGCGCGCCGCTGCGGCTGGCGGTCGATCTCGGCGCTGCGACGACCGCGGCCACGCTGGCCGGCGACGGCGCGACGCTGTCGCTGCAGCGCACCGCCGCGGCGCCGGATGCGACACGTCTGGATCTGCGGCGGGTACCGGCGTTGTGGGCGCAGGCGCTGGTGCAGCAGGGCTGGGATGCCGCGCAGCTGCAACGCGGCACGCTCGATGGCCGCGTCACCGTCGACGCGCCGACCGACCGGCCGCTGCGGGTCGCGGCGGACCTCGCGCTGCGCGACGTCTCCCTCGAGACCCGCGACGCCAGCGTCGCCGCCGACGGTATCGATGCGGACATCACGCTCGACCTGCGCCTGCCGGAGCAGGCGCTGGATGTGGTGCTCGACGGCACGCTGACCGGCGGCGAGGTGCTGGTCGGCAACGGCTATGTCGATCTGACCGGGGCGCAGGTGGCGCTCGGCCTCGACGCGCAGCGCGCCGACGGGGCGCCGTGGCAGCTTTCGCGCCTGCACTGGGACGATGGCGACACCCTCGCCGTGGACGGCAGCGCGCGCCTGTCGCCGGCGCTGGACGTGCAGGCGCTGGACCTGCGCGTCCGCAGCGCGGACACCCGCGGACTGCCGGCGCGCTATCTGTCGGGCTGGCTGGGGCTCGCGGGGCTGGCGGGGCTCGAACTCGACGGTGGTTTCGACGCGACCCTGGCGTTGGCCGACGGCACCCTGCGCGCGGCGGAGCTGCGGATGCGCGGCCTGGACCTGCGCGATCCCGGCGGTCGCTTCGGCCTCGACGCCCTCAACGGCAGCGTGCGGTATTCGGCCGGCGCGCCGGTGCGCAGCGCGTTCGCGTGGCGGGGCGGCACGCTCTACGGATTGCCGTTCGACGCCGCCGCGTGGAGCCTGCGCAGCGGCGACGGGCGCCTGGTGTTGCGGGAGCCGGTCGCGCTGTCGCTACTCGACGGGGAGATCGGCTTCGAGCAACTGGTCCTCGAACCGCCCGACGGTGACACCGGGCTGCGCATGCAGACCGCGCTGCGCCTCGACGGCCTGGATATCGGCGTGCTGGCCGAGGCGCTCGACTGGCCCGCGTTCAGCGGCACGCTCAGCGGGCAGATTCCCGTCGTGCGCTACGCCGACAACCGCATCGAATTCGACGGCGGCCTGTCGATGCAGCTCTTCGACGGTCGCATCGACGTGTCGTCGCTGGCGATCGAGCGGCCGTTCGGCGTCGCACCGACGGTGACTAGCGATCTCGGTCTCGTCGGTCTCGACCTGCATGCGATGACCAGCGTCTTCGGCTTCGGCAGCATCAGCGGGCGCCTGCACGGCCGCATCGGCGGGTTGCGCCTGGTCGACTGGAACGCGACCGCGTTCGATGCCGAACTCCACACCGAGCGGACACGCGGCGTGCGCCAGCGGATCAGCCAGCGCGCGGTGCAGAACATCTCGAGCGTCGGCGATGCATCCTTCGTCACCAGCCTCCAGGGCCAGTTGATCGGCCTGTTCGACGACTTCGGCTATCGGCAGATCGGCATCGCCTGCCGGCTGCGCAACCAGGTCTGCCGAATGGGCGGTCTGCGTTCAGCGGACAACACCTTTACTATCGTCCAGGGCGCGGGCATTCCGCGGCTCGATGTCGTCGGCTTCAACCGCGACGTCGACTGGCCGACGCTGGTGGACCGGCTGGCCGCCGTCGCCGGAGGCGAGGTCGAGCCGGTGTTCGACTAGCCGCAGTTTTCTGACAGGAGAGATTCGATGGCACGTTGGATTGGGTTGCCGATCGCGGCTGCGCTGGCGCTGACCGCCTGCGTGACGATCAATGTCTATTTTCCCGCGGCCGAAGCCAAGGAAGCGGCGCGCGAGTTCGTCGAGAACGTCATCGGCGACGAGATGCCCGCCGCCGAGCCGCCGACGTCGCCGGGCGGCATGGCGATGCGCGCCCCGCGCTTCGATCCGTGGATGCTGGTCGGCATCGGCAGCGCGCAGGCGCAGACGCCCGACATCACGATCCGCACGCCGGCCGTCGAGGCGATCCGCGCGCGCATGGAGCAGCGCTTCACCGGCACGCTGCGTCCGCATTTCGACTCGGGCGCGCTGGGCTTCGGCAGCAACGGCCAGATCGTCGTGCGCGACGCGTCGCAGCTGGCGATCAAGGACCGGGTCGCGGTCAACGCGGCCGTCGCCGACGACAATCGGGACCGGCAGGCGGTGTATCGCGAGATCGCCGTCGCCAACGGACATCCCGAGTGGGAGTCGCAGATCCGCGATGTGTTCGCCCAGCAGTGGATCGCCAGCGCGCGCAGCGGATGGTGGTACCAGCAGGGCGGCAGCTGGCGCCAGAAGTAAGCGCCGGACCTGTCGACGCAACGCCGCCTCCCGGCGGCGTTTTCACGTGCGGGATGGCCGCGTGCCACGGCCGTGCAGATGTGGCAAAAGATCGCCTGCGCGCTCGCCGCCTGTCCGCGCGGAACGCATCTGCGACAATGCGCGGCCCTCTACACGCAGCAGTCGCCACGTGGCCCGATCCCGTCGTCTCGACCAGACCCCGTTTCCCGCCGACATCGCCGACATGACCCACGACGGGCGCGGCGTCGCCCGCCTGCCCGACGGAAAAGCGGTCTTCGTTGCCGGTGCGCTGCCGGGAGAGCGGGTGATGGCGACGCGCACCGCGCGGTCGCGCCATTTCGACGAGGCCACCACGATCGAGGTGCTGACCGCGTCGCCGCACCGCGTCGAGCCGCGCTGCCCGCACTTCGGCGTCTGCGGTGGTTGCGTGCTGCAGCATCTGGACGCCGACCAGCAGATCGTCGTCAAGCAGCGCGTGCTGCGCGAGAACTTCGAGCGCATCGGGCACGTCACGCCGGAGCGCTGGCTGGAACCGCTGGTCGACCGCGCCTGGGGCTACCGGCGCAAGGGCCGGTTCTCGGTGCGCCGGGTCGAGAAGAAGGACAAGACCCTGGTCGGCTTCCGTGAGCGCGACCCGCGTTTCGTCGCCGATCTTCAGGAATGCCACACGGTGATTCCCGAGATCGCCGCGGCGATCCCGCGACTGGCGCTGCTGGTCGACGGCCTGGAGGCCCGCGCCGCGATCCCCCAGATCGAATTCATCGCCGGCGATCCGACGCCTGCGTTCGACGGCGTGGCGCTGGTGTTCCGGCATCTGCAGCCGCTGGGCGAGGGTGACCTCGCTGCGTTGACAGCGTTCGGCGAGGCGCAGCGCTTCGCGATCTTCCTGCAGCCCGGCGGCATCGACAGCGTGCACGCGCTGTGGCCGGCGGCGCCTGCGCTGTCGTTCCGGCTGGCGCCGTGGGATGTCGAGCTGACATTCCGGCCGCTGGATTTCATCCAGGTCAACGCCGGCCTCAACGAGACGATGATCCAGCGCACGATGGACCTGCTGGACGTGCGCGCGGATGACCGTGTGCTCGACCTGTTCTGCGGTCTGGGTAATTTCACGTTGCCGCTGGCGCGCCGCGTGCGCGAAGTGGTCGGTGTGGAAGGTGAGGCGGGCCTGGTCGCGCGGGCACGCGAGAACGCCGCGCACAACGGATTGGCGAATGCGAAGTTCTTCACCGCCGATCTCACCCAGGACCAGTCGCGCGAATCCTGGATGCGCGCCGGCTTCGACACGCTGCTGCTGGATCCGCCGCGCTCGGGCGCCGACGCGGTGCTCAGGCAGCTGCCGCTCAAAGGGCTGCGGCGTATCGTCTACGTCAGCTGCCATCCTGCATCGCTGGCACGCGACGCCGGCTACCTCGTCAACGAGCGCGGCTGGAAGCTGCGCGCCGCGGGCGTCATGGACATGTTCCCGCAGACCGCGCACGTCGAATCGATCGCGCTGTTCGAGCCGGGCTGAGGGCGTCGCGATGGGCATCGAGATCGAACGCAAGTTCCGGGTCACCAGCGACGCCTGGCGCGCTGCGGCCCACGACGTCGTGCCGATGGCGCAAGGCTATCTCAACGATCTCGCGGCGGTCGAGGGCGGCGCGCAGAAGGCGTCGGTGCGCGTGCGCATCGAAGGCGCACGCGCGTTTCTCAACATCAAGTCGCGTGAGGCGGGCCCGACGCGCCAGGAATTCGAGCTCCCCTTGCCGGTCGACGACGCGCAGGCGCTGCTGGCGCTGTGCGTCGGTGGCCTCGTCGAGAAGCGTCGTCACTACGTGCGCCACGGCGCGCACCTGTGGGAGGTCGATGAGTTCCTCGGCGACAATGCCGGGCTGGTGGTCGCGGAGATCGAGCTCGATGCCGCCGACGAAGCGTTCGAGCGACCGGCGTGGGCGGGCGAGGACGTGACCGAGCTGACGCGCTACTACAACCTGGCGCTGGCCTCGCATCCCTACGCGCGCTGGGACGCGGCGGAGCGCGACTGACGCTGCGTCCGGATCGGGTGGCGACGCGGTCGGAGTCGCGTCCCGCCGCCCGGCCTGCGTCGCGAGCGGCGCCCGGGACCCTTGCGGACTCGTCTTCGCGGTCGACGCCCCGTGCACCGCGCCCGTGGAACGGGCGGCCGCCGGCTGAACGGTCGCATCGCACGCCATCTGCGACAATGCGCGCCGGCGCCATGGGGCGTGCGATGGAGACTCCACGATGCTCGTGATCGGCGTAGCCGGCACCGAATTGACCGCGCAGGAGCGCGACTGGCTGCGGCACGACGCCTGCGCCGGCGTGATCCTGTTCAAACGCAATTTCGCTTCGCGCGCCCAGGTCGCCGAGCTCTCGGCCGCGATCCGCGACGCCGCTCCACGGCCGCAGCTCGTCTGCGTAGACCAGGAAGGCGGGCGGGTCCAGCGCTTCCAGGCGGGCTATTCGGCGTTGCCGGCGCTGTCGGGCTTCGGCGCCCAGTACCTGGCCGATCCCGACGCCGCGCTCGAGGCGGCGCGCGCGCACGCGCGGCGCATGGCCGACGAAGTGCGTGACAGTGGCGTCGACCTGAGTTTCGCGCCCGTGGTCGACGTCGGCCACGGCAATCTGGCGATCGGCGATCGCGCGTTCTCGGACGATCCGCACGTGGTCGCCGCGCTGACGCGCGCCTACGTCGAGGGCATGCACGCGTCCGGCATGGCAGCGACGCTGAAGCACTTTCCGGGCCACGGCTCGGTGCGGGAGGACACGCATTTCGATGAGGCCATCGACCGGCGCGGTCTCGACGAGATCCGCGCGCACGACCTCGTGCCCTTCGTCGCCGGGATCGATGCCGGCGCCGACGCGGTGATGCTGGCGCACGTGATCTATCCGCAGGTCGCACCGGAGCCCGCGGGTTATTCGCCGCGCTGGATCAACGAGATCCTGCGCGGCGAGATGGGCTTCCGTGGTGTGGTGTTCTCCGACGACATCGGCATGGCCGCGGCGTTTTCGGCCGGTGGCGTCAAGGCACGCGTCGACGCGCACCTCGATGCGGGTTGTGACGTCGTGCTGGTCTGCCATCCCGAGCTCGTCGCCGAATCGCTGGCGGCCGTCGACGGCCGCACGCTCAATACCATGGCGCTGACCGGCCTGATCGGGCGCGGCGCGCTCGGCTGGGACGGCGCGCTCGCCGACACCGGGTCCGCACAGCGCCGCACTGGAGACACCGCATGAACATTCCCCGCCTCGACGACGTCCTCGACAGCGCCGACCTGCTCTTCGACCGCGATGCCCTCGAGGACGCGATCGAAGTGATGGCCGACGAGATCGCAGACGACTACGGCGACGACGACCTGCCGCCGGTCTACCTCACCGTGATGCACGGCGGCATGCCGTTCGCCACGCAGCTGGCGTTCGCGCTCGGCGAGAACGAGATCGACCTCGAATTCGACTACCTGCACGCGACCCGCTATCGCGGCAATACGACGGGCTCGGGCCTGGCGTGGCTGCACCGGCCGGCGACGCCGCTGCAGGGTCGTCGCGTGCTGCTGGTCGACGACATCCTCGACGAGGGCCACACGCTCAAGGCGGTCAAGCACTGGTGCGAGGACCAGGGCGCCGCCGACGTGCGCATCGCGGTGCTCGCGACCAAGGACCACGACCGCTGCGTCGAGGGCATCGAAGCGGACTACGTCGGCATCAGCGTGCCGGACCGTTACGTTTTCGGCTACGGCATGGACTTCCACGAGCAGGGCCGCAACCTGCCGGCGATCTACGCACTGGCGGAGTGAGGCCACGGGCGAGGGGGCACGCTGCCGACCCGTCGCCCGTGTCTCCGACGCCAAGGCGCCGGTCCTGCGCGTTGCTGTCCTGGCGCCCGCGATGCCGACGTTTTCCCGTGCACCGCGTTCCGACTTCGCCCAATCACGAGACTTCCATGAACCTCGACATCGACCTCGCCGTCATCGGCGGTACCGGCCTCTACCAGCTGGCCGATCTGCAGGACGTCGAGCCGCACCAGCCGGTCACGCGTTTCGGCGCGTTGTCGGGGCCGGTGCGCGTCGGCACGCTGGACGGCAAGCGCGTCGCATTTCTCGCGCGGCATGGCGAAGGCCATTCGGTACCGCCGCACCGGATCAACTACCGCGCGAACCTGGCGGCCTTGCATGCGCTGGGTGCGACGCGTGTGCTGGCGCTCAATACCGTGGGCGGGATCACCGAGCGCTTCGGGCCGCGCGTGCTGGCCTGTCCGGACCAGATGATCGATTACACCTGGGGTCGCGTCGCCACCTTCAGTGAGGAAGAAGGCAGCGAGGTGCTGCATGTCGATTTCGGCGATCCCTACACGCCGGCGCTGCGTCGCGCCTTGCTCGACGCGGCACGTGTCGCCGCGGTGGATCTGGTCGACGGCGGCTGCTACGGCGCGACCCAGGGCCCGCGCCTCGAGACGCGCGCGGAAATCGCACGCATGCGTCGCGACGGCTGCGATCTGGTCGGCATGACGGGCATGCCGGAAGCGGGGCTCGCGCGGGAGCTCGGCCTGGACTACGCGTGCCTCGCGATCGTCGCGAACTGGGCCGCCGGCGCGGGCCCGGACGCGGAGGAAGTCATCACCTTCGAGGACGTGCTGAGCAATGTCGCCGCCGCGACGTCCGGCGTGCCGGCGCTGGTGCGCGCGCTGCTGGCGGCGTGACGCGTTTGCATCGCGCGCGCGATGCGTTGCAGACTCGGATCGCACGCCGTGCACCTTGCATGCCCGGCGGCATCACGTATCCACACGAGGTCAGACGTCCATGCAATTCGGCACAGTGAAGTGGTTCAACGATGCGAAAGGATTCGGATTCATCGCCCCGGAGGACGGGAGCGCGGATGTCTTCGTGCACTATTCGGCGATCAGCGCGTCGGGATTCCGGTCGCTGCAGGAGGGGCAGCGTGTCAGTTACGAGGTGACCCAGGGTCCCAAGGGCGCCACGGCCACCGGCGTCGCACCCGCGGCCTGAGCGCGGGGCCCCGCCGCAAAAAAAGCCCCGCATGTGCGGGGCTTTTTTGATCGTGAGGCCGTCGTGTCAACGCGACGCCGGCTGCCAGCGCAGCGCCAGCCCGTATTCGCGGCCCGGCTGGTAATACCAGGCGACGGTTTCGTAATCCTTGTCGAGCACGTTGGTCGCGCGCGCTTCCAGCGTCCAGTGCGGAGTGAACGCCCACGCCGCGCGCAGGTCCAGCGTGCCGTGCCCGGCGACGCGCACCGTGTTGGCGGCGTTGTCGAAGCGGCTGCTGCTGGCGCGCAGCGTGGTGCCGATGCGGAAGTCTCCGAAGCTGCGGTCGATGTCGAGGCGGCCGCTGTTGCGCGCGCGGCGGGCGAGCAGGTTGCCGTTGTTGGCACTGTCGCTGCGGTCGCGCGGATCGACGTGGCTCAGTTCGGTCGACAGGTCGAAACCGGCGAGCGTGGTCGCGAACGTCAGCTCGGCGCCCCGGATGCGGGCTTGCTGGATGTTCTGCGGGACGAAATTGCTGTCGAGGAAGATCAGATCGTCGACCCGGCTTTCGAACGCGTTGATCGACCAGTTCCACGTGTCGCGGTACTGCGCGAGGCCGAGGTTGGCGGTCTTCGCGCGCTCCGGCTCGAGGTCCGGGTTGCCGCTGCCGAACGGAAAGTAGAGATCGTTGAACGTCGGCGCCTTGAAGCTGGTGGCGGCGCTGGCGTTGAGACGGAGCCCATGATCGAAATCCAGGCCCCAACCGAGGCTGCCGGTGGTGTGGCCGCCGAACTGTTCGTTGTCGTCGTGGCGCACACCGGCCTGCACGCGGTGCGCGCCGAAACGCGCCGTGTAGTCGGAGAACACCGCGACGTTGTTGCGTGCGGTCAAGGCATAGGCGGTGTCGCTTTCGATGTTGTCGGACATCCAGTCGAAGCCCAGCGAGACACGCTGGGTCGGCGCGAGGCCGAAATCCGCCTGCAGCGAAGCGGTATCGCGGCGCGTGTCGATCCGGCCGACATCGACACGCGTGCCCGCGTCGATGTCGCGGAAGTATGTCGTGGACTTGTCGTAGGCCCGGCCGGCCTGCGCGGTCAGCGTGACCACGTCCGACGGCGCGTAGGTGAGCGTGCCGCCGCCGACCTGCTGGATGTTGTTCGCTTCGTTGCCGCCGAACACGCTGCCGTCGTACTCGTTGAACGCGTCGGCATGCAGCAGGTTGCCTTCGAGCGTCAGACCGTGCGCGAGTTCGACGCCGCCGCGCGCATTGAGCGAGCGGTTGCGATAGCCGTCGCGGTCCGGCTCATCGACGAAACAGCCCTGGAACAGCGTGCCCGACCCGCGGCAGCTGTCGATGCCATCGGTGCGCTGGAACGCCGCGTCGACGCCGAACCAGCCGCGGCCGGTGCGGCCGCCGATGCCGGCGCTGGCTTCGCGCAGGTCGTGGCTGCCCACGCCGATGCGTGCGTGCGGACGGATCGCGCCGGTATTGCGACGGGTGAAGATCTGGATGACGCCGCCGATCGCTTCCGAGCCGTACAGGCTGGAGCGCGGGCCGCGGACGATTTCGATGCGCTCGATCTGGTCGACCGGGATGTCCTGGAACGACGCCAGTCCGGCGGTCGCCGAGCCGATGCGCACGCCGTCGACGAGCACCAGCACGTGGTCGGACTCGCTGCCGCGCATGAACACCGAGCTGAGCTTGCCCGGTCCGCCCTGGTTCGCGATCTGGATGCCGGCGCGGCCGCGCAGGAGTTCGGGCAGGTCGCGCGCCTGGGTGCGTTCGATCTCGGCGCGGTCGATGACCTGGGCCGGCACGATGGTGTCGCCGAGCGTGCTTTCGCTACGGTTGGCGGTGACGAGCACGGTATCGAGGTCACGCGCATCGGCGGCGGTCGCCGCCGTGGCAACAGGCGAGACGAGTGCGGCGAGGATCGCCAGGGACAAGGGACGGAATGGCATTGCGGGTCTCCAGTCGCATGCGCCCACGCATGCGGTTCGGGTTCGGATCTGGCGATCGCATGGAGACGGACAGGCTGCCGACCGGACACGACGGTCCGGAACGCCGCCGTGATGCCCGCCGCATCACAATCAGGTCGCGCTCCGTGGCCGGTCTCCGGACTCGCGCGGCGGGCCGAGGGCCCGGGATCCCGCGCCTTCCCATGCCGAAGGCACAGTGGCGGATGCGAGATCCCATACGCGCTTACCGTTGCGGGGGCAGTGCCGGAATGGACGCCGCGGGAGGCGGGTCGTCACCGGCTTCCCGTTTCAACCCGGTGGCGAAAGCCGTGGGGTCACCGCGAAGCAGGCGGGAGTGTACGCGAACGTTCGCGGTCGCGTGGCGTGCGCGGTCCGCGGAGGATCGCGTGGGATCAGTCGCGCGCCACGGCGGCGTGCGCGTCGTCCGCGGGGTCGGTGCCGTCGTCGTCGAGCGCGCCCTCGGCATGCACGGTGGTCGTGACCGGACCGGCAGCCGGACGGCCACGCGGCGCGGGCAGCTGGGCGATCGCGGCTTCGGCGGCCGCGACGAGTTCCTGGCGACGTGCGTCGGGCACCTCCTGCCAGTGGCAATCGCACAACGCGCCTTCCAGCGAATACAGCAGGTTGAGGCTGGGCTTGAAGCCGGCGCGCTTGACGCGCATGAAGGCCTCGAGCGGGCCGGCGTCGGCCAGATCCTCGCGCGTGCGCAGGCCCACCTGGCGCAGCCAGGCGGCCGATTTGGGTCCGATGTTGCGCAGCTTCAGCGGAGCGGTGGTCATCGCAGCGATTCGAGATAGACGGACGCCAGGGCTTCGAGCCCGGCCTGGTCTTCAACGTCGAAACGGGCCGGCAGCGGACTGTCGAGATCGAATACGCCAATCAGGCGGTCGCCGTCGTACAGCGGCACGACGACTTCCGAACGCGAGGCGCTGTCGCAGGCGATGTGGCCGGGGAAGGCGTGCACGTCGTCGACGCGCTGGGTCTGGCGGGTTCGCGCCGCGGCGCCGCAGACGCCCTTGTCCAGCGGGATGCGCACGCAGGCCGGCAGGCCCTGGAAGGGGCCGACGACCAGCTCGACGCCGTCGTAGAGATAGAACCCGGTCCAGTTGAGATCGGGCAGGGCGTTGAAGACCAGGGCCGACAGGTTCGCGGCATTGGCGATCGCGTCGGATTCGCCTTGCAGCAGCGCGCGTGCCTGCGCGACGAGCGCGGCATACTGCTCGGGCTTGGTTCCGCTCAGGGAGGCTGATGTGAACATGCGGGCAGTGTATCAGCGGGGCCGGCGCCGCCCCGGGGCGTGCTGATGGAGGCGGGGCAGGACAGGGTGCCCGCTACGCGCGACAGCGACGGCTTCCGCCTGCGCGGCCTGCAGCCGTCGCGACTGGAGACGTTCGTCGATGCGGCGTTCGCGTTCGCGGTGACCCTGCTGGTGATTTCGTTCGACGCGATGCCGACGAGCGTGTCCGAATTGCAGGAAGCGCTCAAGCGTGCGCCTGCGTTTCTCGCGTGCTTCGCCATCCTGGCGATGTTCTGGAGCACGCATCATCGTTTCAGCCGGCGCACCGGGCTGATGGATGCGCGGATTGCCGTGCTCGGCCTGTCGCTGGTCGCGGTGACGCTGCTGTACGTCTATCCGCTGCGCCTGATCATGGGCGTGGCCCTGCATTTCCTGACCGGCGGGTGGGCGCCGTCGCCGATGCCGCTGGACGACCTCGCGGGCGGCGCCCGCAGCCTGTACGTGATCTATGGCGTGGGGTTCGCGGCGATGTGCCTGCTCCTGGTGCTGCTCAACCGCTACGGACTCGCGCGTGCGCATGCATTGGCGCTGGATCCGCTCGAGCGTTGCGTGCTGCAGCAGGAGGTCGGTGCGATGACCTGGCTGATGCTGACCGCCTTCGCATCGGTGCTGCTCGCCCTGTTGCCGCTGCCGGCCGGTTCGGTCTGGCAAGGACTGCCCGGCATGGTCTATTGCGCGCTCGCGGTGTTGATGCCGTGGTTCGGCCTGCGCAGCGCGCGACGGCTCGCGCGGGTGCGCGCCGGCATGGCGGCGGGCGAGGCATGAGCGCGCGCAGTGTTCTCGTCACCGGCACCGACACCGGCGTCGGCAAGACCCACGCCAGCGTCGCGCTGCTGCATGCGCTGCGGGCGCAGGGCCATCGCGCGGTCGGTATGAAGCCGGTGGCCAGCGGCTGCGACTGGCTCGACGGGCGCTGGCGCAACGACGATGCGCTCGCGCTGCAGGCGGCCAGCGCTCCGCGTCCCGCATACGGCGACATCAACCCGTTCGCGCTGCCCGAACCGACCGCGCCGGTGCTGGCCGCGCGCGAAGCGGGACTGGCCGTCGATCTCGCGACGATTCTCGCCGCCCACGCGCGGCTGGCAGCCCAGGCCGACGTCGTGCTGGTCGAAGGGGCGGGCGGCTGGGACGCACCGCTGGCCGAGGCCATCGAGCATCACACGCTGGCGCGGCAGCTCGGTGGCGGCGTCGTGCTGGTGGTCGGCCTGCGACTCGGGTGCCTGAGCCATGCGCGCCTGACCGCGCGCGCGGTCGCGGCGGACGGCTGCCGCCTGGTCGGCTGGATCGGCAACCGCATCGATCCTGACTTTTCCCGGGTCGACGCGTACCTGCAGTTGCTCGGTGCGGCGCTGCCGGCGCCGTGCCTCGGCGTGCTGCCGTTCGCCCGTGCCGGTGCGTCCCCAGCGCCGTTGACCCTGGCGCCGGACTGGATCGAAGGCCTGCGCTGACGCTCGCGGCCCGGTCCCGGGCGGTCGCCCCGCCCCCCTGGAGAACCCGCCCCCCTGGAGAAGAGGCCCGGGCCGCTGTCGACGCGACTGGCGCTGCGCGCGCGCCCGCGTGCGGAATCCGCGGCAGGACCGACCGTCTGACCTGCTCCGGACGCGCCTGCCGTTCGGGCCACGCTGGAAACATGACTTTCTTCACGCTGTCGGCGGCAATCCGAATTAGCTATACTCGCCGGTATAGAAATACCCCGCCTTCCCGTATACCTCTCCATTCAGGCCCTCCCCATGCGTCGAATCCTGCCCCTTGCCGTGCTTGCCATGGCACTTACCGCGTGTAGTCCGGAACCCGAGCAGGGGGCACCGCCGCCCGCCGAGGTCGGCGTGCTGACGGTGCAGCCGACCAGCGTGGCACTGGAACAGGAGCTGGTGGGCCGTCTGGCGCCGTTCCGCAGCGCCGACGTGCGCGCCCGCGTGCCGGGCGTGCTCGAACGCCGCGTCTACGAGGAAGGCAGCGACGTACAGGAAGGCGACGTGCTGTTCCGGATCGATCCCTCGCAGCTGCAGGCCGCGCTCGGCACCGCCCAGGGCGCGCAGGCGCAGGCGCAGGCCAATGCCGTCAACGCGAAGTCCGCGGCGGACCGCGCGCGCCAGCTGGCGCCGACCAACTTCATCTCCAAGGCCGATCTGGACAACGCCCTGGCCGCCGAGCGCAGCGCCGACGCCGCCCTGCAGGCCGCCCGCGCCTCGACCCAGACCGCGCAGATCAACCTCGGCTACGCCACCGTGCGGGCGCCGATCTCCGGCCGCGCCGGCAAGCAGCAGCTCACCGAAGGCGCGCTGGTCGGGCAGGGTGACTCGACCCTGCTGACGACCGTCGACCAGATCGATCCGCTGTACATCAACTTCTCGATGAGCGCCGGCGATTTCAACCGCATCCGCGCGCTGCCGCTCGATCGCGACACCGGCGCCGGCCAGGTCGAGATCGTGCTGGCCGACGGCTCGGTCCACGACCAGCTGGCGACGCTGGACTTCTCCGGTGATGTCGTCGATCCCGCCACGGGTGCGATCCAGCTGCGTGCGACCGTCCCCAACCCGGACCGGCGCCTGCTGCCCGGCGTCTACGTGACGCTGCGCGCGAACATGGGCCAGCAGAGCGGCGTGTTCCTGGTGCCGCAGGCCGCGGTGCTGCGCGATGCCAACACCGCCTATGTGCTGGTGGCGGGCGAAGGCGACAAGGTGGTCCGCAAGCCGGTGCGCACCGACCGCGCGCAGGACGGCCAGTGGGTCATCACCGAGGGGCTGGCGGCCGGGGATCGCGTGATCGTCAGCGGCGTGCCGAAGGCGCGTCCCGATGCCGTCGTCGCGCCCAAGCCGTGGACGCCCGAGCAGGCCGCGAACGAGGCCGCGCCCGGCGCCGCTGCCGCACCGGCCGGCGCCCCCGGCGATGCCGAGGCGGCACCGACCACTGAAGACGCGCCGGCGGCTCCGCCGCAGGACGCCGCAGGCCAGGCACCCGCTGCGAACGACACGCAGGACTGATCCGCCATGCCCAAGTTCTTCATCAACCACCCGGTCTTCGCCTGGGTCGTCTCCATCCTGATCTCGCTCGCGGGCGTGATCTCGCTGCTGAACATGGGCGTGGAGTCGTATCCGAGCGTCGCACCGCCGCAGGTCACCGTCTCGGCGACCTATCCCGGCGCCAGCGCCGACACCACAGAGCGTGCGGTGACCCAGGTCATCGAGCAGCAGCTCACCGGTATCGACAACCTGCTGTACTTCAGCTCGACGTCGAGTTCGTCGGGCCGGGCCAGTGTCACGCTGACCTTCGAGACTGGCACCGACGCCGACATCGCCCAGGTGCAGGTGCAGAACAAGGTCTCGCTGGCGACGCCGCGTCTGCCCAGTGAAGTGGTGCAGCAGGGCGTCGTCGTGGCCAAGGCCAACGCCGGCTTCCTGATGGTCGTGGGCCTGCGGTCGGACGATCCGACGGTCACCCGCAACCAGCTCAACGACCTGATCGGCTCGCGCGTGCTCGAGCAGATCGCGCGCGTGCCCGGCGTCGGCAGCACCCAGCAGTTCGGTTCCGAGTACGCCATGAACATCTGGCTCAACCCGGACCAGCTGCAGGGCTACGGCATGTCGGCGACCGAGGTGATGGCCGCGGTCCGCGGGCAGAACGTGCAGTTCGCCGCGGGTTCTGTCGGCTCCGATCCCGCGCCGGAAGGCCAGGGCTTCACCGCGACCGTGTCGGCCGAGGGCCGCTTCAGCACGCCCGAGCAGTTCGAGAACATCATCCTGCGCGCCGACAGCGAAGGCGCCACCGTGCGCCTGAAGGACGTCGCGCGCGTGGCGATCGGTGCGTCGGGCTACGGGTTCGACACCAAGTACAACGGCCAGCCGACCGGTGCGTTCGCGATCCAGCTGCTGCCCGGCGCCAACGCGCTGACCGTGGCCAGCGCCGTCGAGGCGCGCATGGACGAGCTGCAGCCCTCGTTCCCGCAGGGCATCGAGTGGTTCAAGCCCTACGACACGACGACGTTCGTGACGCTGTCGATCCAGGAAGTCATCGTGACCCTGATCGAGGCGGTGGTCCTCGTGTTCCTGGTGATGCTGCTGTTCCTGCAGAACCTGCGCGCGACGATCATCCCGACGCTGGTCATCCCGATCGCACTGCTCGGCACCTTCCTCGGCCTGAGCATGCTCGGCTACACGATCAACCAGCTGACCCTGTTCGCGATGGTGCTGGCGATCGGCATCGTGGTCGACGACGCGATCGTCGTCATCGAGAACGTCGAACGCATCATGGCGGAGGAACACCTGCCGCCACGCGAGGCCACGCTGAAAGCGATGGACCAGATCACCGGCGCCGTCGTCGCGATCACCGTCGTGCTGGCCGCGGTGTTCATTCCCAGCGCGCTGCAGGGTGGCGCCTCGGGCGAGATCTACAAGCAGTTCGCGATCACGATCGCGGTCGCGATGGGCTTCTCGGCGTTCCTCGCGCTGGGCTTCACCCCGGCGTTGTGCGCGACCTTCCTCAAGCAGCACGCGCCGCCCGGCGAGCGCAAGAGCAATGTCGTCGTCCGCACGTTCAACAAGTACTACGACAAGGTCAACCGGACCTACGTCGGCCACATCGGCAGCGCCGTGCGGCACGCGCCGCGTTGGATGGCGGTGTTCGTGGTGCTGTGCGTGGTCTGCGGCTTCCTCTACATCAAGCTGCCCAGCAGCTTCGTGCCCGAGGAAGACCAGGGCTATGCGCTGGCCATCGTGCAGCTGCCGCCGGGCGCGACCCTGCAGCGCACCAACGCGGTGTTCGAGGACGTGCGTGCACGCCTGGAGCAGAACCCCTCGTACGAGGCGATGCTGCAGGTCGCGGGCTTCAGCTTCGTCGGCCAGGGCGAGAACGTCGGCATGGGCTTCATCAAGCTCAAGGACTGGGGCGAGCGCGACGCCGACATCAACCAGTTCCTGGGCGAGGCCAACGGCGCACTGCAGGGCGTGCAGGACGCGACCATCTTCGTCGTGAACCTGCCGACCGTGCAGGGCCTGGGCCAGTTCGGCGGCTTCGACATGTACCTGCAGGACCGCACCGGCGCCGGCAACGCGGCGCTGCAGCAGGCCCGCAACCAGCTGCTGGGCGCGGCCGCGCAGAAGACCGACGTGCTGCAGGGCGTGCGCCCGAACACGCTGGAAGACGCGCCGCAGCTGCAGTTGAACGTCGACCGCGTCCAGGCGCAGTCGATGGGGCTGTCGATCACCGACATCTACGGCGCGATCCAGCTGATGCTGGCGCCGGTCTACGTCAACGACTACGTGTCCGACGGCCGCATCAAGCGCGTCAACATGCAGGCCGATGCGCAGTACCGCACCGACCCGGGTTCGATCGGCCGGTTCTACACACCGAGCGCGGACGGCACCAATCCCGACGGTTCCCGCACGATGATTCCGCTGAGCACGGTGGTGACGCCGGAGTGGGGCGCCAGCACGCCGTCGCTGACGCGTTACAACGGCTATTCGGCGATCAACATCGTCGGCTCGCAGGCGCCCGGTCGCAGTACGGGTGAGGCGATGGCCGCAATGGAAGAGATCGTCGAGAACGAACTGCCGGAAGGGTTCGGCTACGACTGGGCGGGCATGTCCTACCAGGAGATCATCGCGGGCAACACGGCGACACTGCTGTTGCTGCTGTCGGTGGTCGTGGTGTTCCTGTGTCTGGCGGCGCTCTACGAGAGCTGGTCGATTCCGGTCGCGGTGTTGCTGGTCGTGCCGCTGGGCATCCTCGGCGCAGTGCTGTTCACGATGCTGCGTCCGGGCCTGTCGAACGACATCTTCTTCAAGATCGGCATGGTGACGGTCATTGGTCTTGCGGCGAAGAACGCGATCCTGATCGTGGAATTCGCCGTGCAGCAGTACAAGGAAGGCAAGACGCTGCGCGACGCGACGGTGGACGCGGCGAACCTGCGCTTCCGGCCGATCCTGATGACCTCGTTCGCCTTCATCATGGGCGTCACGCCGATGGCGCTGTCGAGCGGCGCGGGTTCCAGCGCACGTCATGCGCTCGCCACCGGCGTCATCGGCGGCATGCTGTTCGCGACCTTCCTCGGCCTGCTGCTGATCCCGGTGTTCTTCATCATCGTGCGGCGCGTGCTGGGCGACAAACTCGACGAGCCGGATCCGCGTCTGGAGGCGGCACGCGAGCGCGATGGCCGGCTGGAACAGGACGGCGACGAACGACCGGCGCACTGATCGCCATCACGTTCGACCAGCAAGGGCCGCCCCGGCAACAGGGCGGCCCTTCGCATTGCGGGCGCGCGCTTCGGTCGCTGCCGGCCCAACGCATGCGCCGGTATGCTGGCGACCCGGTCCGGAGCTCCCATGACGCCACTGCGCATCGCCATCGTCGGTTACGGCACGGCCGGACAGGCCGCGGCGGTGCTGCTCGCGCGCGACGGACATCGGGTCGAGGTGTTCGAGCGCGCTGCGTCGCCCGGACCGGTCGGTGCCGGGTTCCTGCTGCAGCCGACCGGTCTGCAGGTGCTGTGGCGCATGGGGCTGCTGGATGCAGTGCTGGCGCACGGCGCGCGCGTCGAACGCCTGTATGGCGACACGCCCTGCGGTCGCGCGGTCATGGACATGCGGTATGCCGGACTGGATCCGCGGCTGTGCGGTCTCGGCATGCAGCGCGGGGCACTGTTCTCGATTCTCGACCAGGCGCGTGGCGACGGTGTGCGGCTGCGCGCCGGCGTGACCATCGACGGTCCGGACGCGGCGGACGACCGCTGGCTGCGCGATGCCGACGGGCATCGGCACGGCCCCTTCGATCTGGTGCTCGCGGCAGATGGTGCGGCGTCGCGTCTGCGCGGCGCGCTCGGCGGGGTGCGACGCGACGCGGTCTATCCCTGGGGCGCGTTGTGGTGCCTGCTCGAGGCCGGCGACTGGCCGCACCTCAACGCGCTGCGCCAGCGCTACGTCGCGGCGCGGCGGATGATCGGCCTGCTGCCGGTCGGCACGCGGCCGGGCGACGCCACGCCGCGGCTGAGTTTCTTCTGGAGCCTGCCGGTCGCCGCATTCGACGGCTGGCAGTCGGCTGCGCTCGACCACTGGCGCGACACGGTGACCTCGATCTGGCCGGAGGCCGCGCACCTGCTCGACGCGACGACCACGCACGCGCAACTGGCGCGCGCGACCTATCGCGACGTCACGCTGACGCAGTGGCATCGCGGCCGCTGGGTCCTGCTCGGCGACGCCGCGCATGCGATGAGTCCGCAGCTGGGGCAGGGGGTCAACATGGCGCTGCTCGATGCCGAAGCCCTGCGCGATGCACTGCGCGCGGACGCATTGCCGGACGCGTTGGCGACCTACGCCCGGGTGCGTCGCCGGCACGTGGCGATCTACCAGTTCTGGAGTCGCTGGCTGACGCCGGTGTTCCAGTCCGAGCGCGACGTGATCGCCAAGGCGCGCGACATCGCGTTCCGGCCGATGGGGAATCTGCCGGGCGGACGCGGGCACATGTTGCGGGTGCTCAGTGGCACGCAGCACGGCGCGTTCGGCGCGCTGGCGCTGGCGCCGGGCTTCATCGATGCGCTCGCGGCGTCGCCCACGTCCGATCGGACGGCGTCGTCGTCCAGTGCGCTCCAGACCGGCTGACCCCTCGCGCGGGGCGTCCCCGGCGGCCACGTGTGCGCGTGTCGTGCCTGCGCGTCGGGAGGGGGCAGGGCGCGCGGCTGCACGCCGCCGGGTTGACGACGTCATGCAAGGGTGTCATTAATTAACTAATTAGTTAACTGGATGCCGCCATGGAACGGGTCTTCGAAGCCCTCGCCTCGACACCACGCCGCCAGATCCTGGCCTATCTCAACGCCGGCGAACTGACCGCGGGCGAGATCGGCGCACGCTTCGAGTTCAGCAAGCCGGCCTTGTCCGGACACCTGCGTGTGCTCGAAGAAGCCGGCCTGATCGAGCGCGAAAAGCGTGGCCAGTTCGTGTTCTTCCGCCTGGTGCCCGATCGGCTCGCGAACACGGTCTTCGCCTGGGCGGCGGAGGTGTGCCCGGTCGCAGGTCCACTCAAGCGCGAGCGTCGCAAGGGCGGCGCCGCGTGAGCGCGCTGGCCGGCGAGGTCGCGCGGCGAACCGGTACGCGCGCCGCGTTCACCGCGCTTCGCCCCTCGGCGACATTTCCGTCGGTGCGGCTGCCGTCGTACTGCGGCGGGCTGCCGGTCGAAGTCACGCTGATCGCCCAGTTCGCGCCGGGGCAGGGCGACGCGGTGATCGGCGACGCCTTGCGGCGGCAGCAGGCGCATCCGGCCTTCGTCGATGCGCTCGACGAACCGTCGACGCGGATCGGCGCGATGGATCTCGCGCGCGGCGATCCGTCGTCGCTGTACACCTTCGGCGTCGGCGCCGGCGGCCATCCCTTCCATCGCCACGCCGGCACCCGCATGTTCACCGCGGTGTCGGGCAGCGCCGGGGCGCACCTGCGGTTCTCGACCGCATCGCAGGCGCAGATCGACGCGGATCCACGCGCGTTTCTCGACGCCCTGCATGTGGTCGAAGTGCCGCCGGATTGCCTGTTTTCGGTGCGCTTCGGCGGCGGCACGTGGCACCAGTTCATCGCGGCGCGTCCGCACGGCCCGCATCCGACGCTGTTCGCACTGTCCTGCCATCCCGACGAAACCGCCGGCGGTCTGGACGCCGCGACGCAGGCACGCGTGCTCGGCAACACCGCCGACATTCCCGCGTTGACCGAAGTGCTGCCACCGTCCGTGCAGGCACTGCTCGACGTGGCCTGGCGCGATCCCGCGTCGATCGCCACCACGGCACTGTCGCTGCATGCGCCGCCGGCATCGATTGCCGCGCGGTGTTGCACGGCGCTGCGGGCCGCGATGGGACGGCTGCGGGCGAGCCTCGCCGCACGCCGCGCTGCCGCAGGCTTCCGCGCCGACAACGGCGGCGGGCGCGCGGTGGTCTCCGGCGCGGTCGATGCGGACGCGTTGCTGCAGACGCAGCTGCCCGGCCGCATCGCGCACGAGGACCAGGTCGCGCTGCAGCTGGGCGTCGCGGCCTGCGGAGGCGCGACACCGGCTGTCGTCATGGACCGCCTGCTGGCCGGTTTCGTCGAGAATCCGCCCGACGGCGTCTCGCGGCTCATGGCGCTGCGCAACGTGCTGGTGCGGCCTGCCGGCCTGCGCACGTCGCCGCTCGGCTGCCCGGCGTCGTCGCTGCTGTCGGGCGATGCGCCGCTGACATTCGCGGGTCGCCATCCGATCCTGGCCGAGCGCTGCAGCCCCGATGGACGCCGGGTGGAAGTGCTGCTCGGCGCCGACGACCGGCACCTGATGTTCCGCACCTGCATCGGCGTGCGCGCCGGCGCCGACGGCACGCTGGTCTGCACGATGGCAACCCGCGTGCGCACGCGCAATCTGTTCGGCCGGCTCTACATGGCCGCCATCAGCGGCGTGCACCGCCGTTACATCGCGCCGGCGATGTTGCGGCATGCCGTGGCGCACGCGGCGGGATCGCTGCAAGGGACTGCGGACACGCGGTACGCGTCGCGGTCGCTGTAGGCGCCGCTTGCGCGATGAAGCGACTCCTGCAAATTCCGTCGTGCCAGCGCGTGTCCGCAGGTGACGCGGAATCCGCTCAGTCGATGAACTGCAGCCGTGCCAGTTCCGCGTAGAGCCCGCCTTGCGCCAGCAGTTCGGCGTGCGTGCCCTGGGCGACGATACGGCCCCTGTCCATGACCACGATGCGGTCGGCCTTGAGGATCGTCGCCAGCCGGTGCGCGATGACGAGGGTGGTGCGGCCCTGCATGAGGCGCGCGAGCGCCTGCTGCACGGCGTGCTCGCTCTGCGCATCGAGCGCGGACGTCGCTTCGTCGAGCAGCAGGATCGGCGCATCGCGCAGCAGCGCGCGCGCGATCGCGACGCGCTGCTGCTGGCCGCCCGAGAGGCGCGCTCCGCGCTCGCCGAGCTGCGCGTCGTAGCCGTCGGGCAGTTCGGCGATGAAGGCGTGCGCCTCGGCCGCGGCTGCGGCCGCTTCGATGTCGGCGTCGCCGGCATCGAGGCGGCCGTAGCGGATGTTCTCGCGCGCGCTGGTCGCGAAGATCGTGGGCGCCTGCGGCACCAGTGCGATCAGGTCGCGCAGCGCGGCCGGATCGAGCTGGCGGATGTCGACGCCATCGACCGACAGCGTGCCGCCGGCCGGATCGTGGAAGCGCAGCAGCAGCGACAGCACCGTACTCTTGCCGGCGCCGGACGGGCCGACCAGGGCGACGGTCTCGCCGGGCGCCACGTCCAGCGAGAACCCTTCGAGCGCGGCGCTGTCCGGGCGCGAGGGATAGTGGAAGGTCACGTCGTCGAACCGCAGCGCGCCACGCGCCGGCATCGGCACGGCGGCCGGCGACGCGGGCGCGACGATGCGTGGGGTTTCGACCAGCAGCTCGCCGATCCGGCCCATGCCACCGGCGGCGCGTTGCAGCTCGTTCCAGACCTCGGCCAGCGCACCGACCGAACCGGCGCCGAACAGCGCGTAGAGCACGAACTGTCCGAGCGTACCGACGGTCATGCGGCCCTCGATGACATCGTGCGCGCCCGACCACAGCACGACGACGACGGCGCCGAAGATCAGCGTGATCGCGACCGCGGTGATGACCGACTGCAGGCCGATGCGCCGGCGCGCGGTGTCGACCGACTGCGCGACCGCATCGCCGAAGCGCCCGCGCTCCCAGGGTTCGCGGGCATGCGCCTGCACGGTGCGGATCGCGGTGAGCGTTTCGTTGGCGAGCGCATTGGCGTCGGCCACACGGTCCTGGCTCTGACGCGAGATCTTCGCCAGCCTGCGGCCGCCCAGCACCAGCGGCAGCACGAACAGGGGAATGCCGATCAGCGTGAACGCCGCGAGCCGCGGGCTGGTGATCACCAGCATCGTCATGCTGCCCAGCACCATGACCACGCTGCGCAGCGCGACCGACATCGTCGAGCCGACGACCGAGCGCAGCAGTTCGGTGTCCGCGCTCAGGCGCGAGACCAGATCGCCGCTGCGGGTCTGCTCGAAGAAGCCCTGGTCGAGATCGAGCAGATGGCCGTAGAGCCGGTTGCGCAGGTCGGCGACGACGCGCTCGCCGAGCAGCGACACGAAGTAGAAGCGCGCCGCGGTGAACACCGCCAGGGCGATCGCGACGAGCAGCAGCAACGCGAATGCGCGATCGATCTGGCCGCCGCCGGTGAACCCGTTGTCGATCATCTGGCGCACCGCGACCGGCAGGCTCAGCGTGGCCAGCGACGACAGCGCGAGCGCGGCGAGCCAGGCGGCGAACAGGCCGCGCTGGCGCATCACGAACGGCCACAGCGTTTTCAGCGCACCGATGCGCGCCTTCGGAGCGCCGTCGTCGGGCGCGGTACGTGGGGATCGGAAGGCCATCAGGGGGATTCGTCGAACTGGACCCGGTTGCGTGTGGCATCGCGCAGCCGGATTTTCAAGGCGTCGACATCGTCGACGGGCAGCTGGAGCGTGAGGTGGACGCCGTCGGAATCGAAACGTTCGTCGAGGCGCTGCGCGCCGTTCGCCGCGATCGCGACATGGACCGCGCCCAGATCGTCGAACGGCGCATGCAGTTGCAGCGTCGCGGTGTCGATCAGCGGCTGCCGCGCTGCGGTACGCAGGCATTCGGCCGCACAGCCGCCGTAGGCGCGCACCAGGCCACCCGCGCCGAGCTTGATGCCGCCGTACCAGCGCACCACGACGACCGCGACGCGGTCGAAGCCCTGGCCGTCGATCGCGGCGAGAATCGGACGACCGGCGGTGCCGGCGGGTTCGCCATCGTCGCTGGAGCGGTACTGGTCGCCGATGCGCCACGCCCAGCAGTTGTGCGTCGCATCGGCGACATGCACCGCCTGCAGGAAGGCCTGCACGTCGTCGGGCGCGTCGACGGCCGCGGCGTGCGCGACGAACCGGCTGTGCTTGACGTCCAGCGCATGCGTGGCCGGCGCGGCCAGGGTCGCCAAGGTCATTCGATCAACGCGCGCAGGTCGGCGGGCAGCTCGGCCTGCGGATGACGGCGGTGGAACTCGGTGAGACTCGCGCGCGCGGCGTCGATCTCGCCGGCGTCCAGCAGCTCGCGCACGCGGGCCAGCCAGGCGGTGCGGAACTCGGGGGAATCCGCCGTCGCGGGCGGCTCGTCGTGATCGGGTTCGAAGGCGCGGTCGGCCTGCGCGCCGGTCGCGTCCTGCAGGCGGTCGAGGCGGCGCGTTTCGGGACGCGCCGGCGAAGGACGTGCACCGGACGTCCGCAGGTCCGCGGCGCGGGCGGACGCCTCCGGCGCTGGCGACGCGGGCGCTGGCGGTGCAGGCGGTGCAGGCGGTGGCGGCGCAGGCCGGGTCGCCGGGGCGACGACGGCGCGGTTACCGAGCGCGGTGGACTGCGGCGGCGGCAGGGGGACGGACTGCGGCGTGGTATCGAGATTCGAACTGTCGTCGGTAGGCAGAGAGGCGCGTTCGCGCACGCCCGTATCGGCAACGGGCGCCGGCGTGGAATCGGCGGCAGGTGCGGGTTCGGCCAGCGTCGCGACGGTCGGTGCAGGGTCTTCGACCGGCGTCGGGGCGTTGGATGTCTCGACGGGCGCGCCCGGCGTCCGCGCCTGCGGAGCGGTGCCCGGTGCCGGCGCCGCACTGTCGTCGGTCGCGATTTCGCCAGCAGGCGAAGGCGCTGCGATCGGCGCTGCCTGACGCCCCCGGGAAGACGCGGCCGGCATCTCCGACACCGCGGCTCCAGCCGATTCCGGCACCGGCCGCAGTTGCCACGCGATGCCGATCGCGACCAGCAGCGAGGCGGCGATGCCGACGCCGAACGGCCAGCGCCGACGCCTGTCCGCAGCCGACGCCACGCGCGGGCGCGGCGACGCCACGGGCACATCGACAGGATCGGCGTGCGTGCCTGCGACGGCGCCGGGGGCAACGGCGGCACGCGCCGCCGCGAGGATCGACGCATCCAGCGCAGCCGACGGCAGCGGCAGATCGCCCGTCGACAGACGCGCGGCCAGATCGCGCTCTTCCGGGGTCAGTGCATCGGGATCGCGCGGCGTCATGGATTCAACCTCGCACGCAGCTTGTCCATCGCATAGCGCAGGCGCGACTTCACCGTTTCCCTGCCCACGCCGGTCATCTCGCCGATCTCCTCCAGTGTCAGTTCCTGTTCCAGCCGCAGGATCACGACCTCGCGCTGGTCGTCGGGCAGTTCCTCGAGCGCCAGTTGCACCAGGCGACGCTGCTCGAAGGCCGACAGGTGCCGCTCGGGCGTGTCCGGGTCGGCAATGCGCTCGGTGCGCTGGTCGGCATCGTCCGGGGCCGCGGGCCGGTGGCGCGCCGCGCGCCAGTGGTCGGTGAGCCGATTGTGGGCAATGCGGTAGAGCCACGTGGTGAACAGCGCATCCGGACGCCAGTCCGCGCGCGCGGTGACGACGCGTTGCCAGATGTCCTGGAAGAGTTCGTCGGCCAGCGCCTGGCTTCGCACCTGGCGCAGCAGGAACCGGTACAGGCGGTCGCGATGGCGCCGGTAGAGCGTCTCGAACGCCGCCGCGTCGCCGGCCGCATACGCCAGCATCAGCGACGCATCGCTGGGCGGCTCCTGCTGACTGGCGATCTCGTTCATCGGCGTCAGGTTACGGCCTGCCGGCAGACCCGGAAAGCCCGGAGACGCGCTGCGGAGCGCGCGTGGCGGGACCAAAGCGCGTTCGACGCGGGGAATCGGAAGTGTCATGCATCACGAAACGAGGCACGGCGTGGCACGGGGTCGACGCTTGCGTCGTTGTGCAGTGATGAATGCGCGTATTCTCGCGCTGTCAGGGGGTTTCACGTGTCAGTCCATCTTTCCATTGCGCCGGTGCGTGCCGACGACCGCGATACGGTCGGCTCGCGGATCGCAGCCGTGCTGGCGACCATGCCCGCGTGGCTGCAGGCCGCGGTGGCGTGGCGGTGCCTGACGCTGGGCGATGGCGCGATCGGGCTCCCTGCAGCGTCCGGCACCGACGAATCCCTGATCGAGGCGGCGCGGGCGAGGCTGTCGGATCCGCGCGCCGCGCTGCCGGCCGCCTGCATCGCCTGCCACGCCGACACCGAAGACGCGCGCCTGGTCCTGGTGGTCCGCAGTGCAGACGCGGACGCGCGCGGCCGTGACGCCTGGGCCGCGCTGGCCATCACGTCGGCCACGCTCGCGCTGGAAAGCACGCGTGCCGCGCTGCGCCTCGACGCGCTGCGCCGCTCGGAACGCCTGCAGCAGGCGCTCTACGAGATCGCCAACCTCGCCGGGTCCACGCTGGAAATGCGGGACGTGCTGGCACGCATCCACGCCGTCGTCGGGCGGCTGACGATGGCGCGCAATTTCTACATCGTGCTGTTCGACGATCTGCGCGACACCCTGCGCTTCCTGTATTTCGTCGACGAACGCGATCCGTGGATCGCCGATCCCGAGCAGGAGCTGCACGTCAGCGACATGCCCAACAGCCTGACGATCGCGCTGCTACGGCGCGGGCAACCGATGCTGGGGCCGTCGGCCGTGCTGCGCGCCGAGTTCGACATCGGCCTGGATGCGGGCGATGCGGGCCGCCACGGCCCCGACAGCGCCGACTGGCTCGGCGTGCCGCTGCGCCGCGACGGTCGCGTCTGCGGCGCGATCGTCGTGCAGAGCTACGACCAGCCGAGCCGCTACACCCAGGAGGATCGCGCGCTGCTCGAATTCGTCGCCCAGCACATCCTCACCGCGCTCGACCGCAAGCAGGCGCACACGGAGCTGGAGCGCCGGGTCGCCTCGCGCACGCTGGAACTGCAAGAGGCGAACATCGGCCTGCATGCGCAGATCGCCGAGCGGGTGCGCGCGGAGCGGCTGCAGGCGGCGCTGTACCGGATCAGCGAACTGTCGGTCGCGGCCGGCAGTCTCGAGCGCTTCTACGCGGACCTGCACGCGATCGTCGGCGAGCTGCTGTACGCGCGGAACTTCTACATCGCGATGCTGAGCGCGGATGGCGCGCACATCGAATTTCCGTATTCGGTCGACGAGCGCGACGTGGTGCGACGGTCGCGCGCACGCGCCAAGGGCCTGACCGAGTACGTCATCGCCAGCGGGCAACCGCTGCTCGCCCGGCGCGAAGGCATCGGCCTGCTGGAATCGAGCGGCGACCTGCAGACCCGCGGGTCGCTCGCGCAGTGCTGGCTCGGCGTGCCGCTGACGCGCGATGCGAAACCGGTCGGCGTGATCGCCGTGCAGAGCTACGACCCCGACATCACCTTCGCCACCAGCGACCAGGAGCTGTTGACCTTCGTCGCCCACCACATCGACAGCGCACTCGAGCGCAAGCGCGCGCAGGACGCGCTGAAGGCCGCGCACACCGAACTCGAATTCCGGGTCGAGGCGCGCACGCGCGAACTCGAGGATGCCAATCGCGAGCTGCGTGCGCAGATCGGCGAGCGCGTGCGCGCGCAGCAGCGACTGACCCACCAGGCGCGTCACGACCCGCTGACCGGACTGCCGAACCGCGTGCAGTTCCTCGAGCGGATGAACGCCGCGCTCACCCCCGACGCGTCTGGCGCGACGACCCCGTTCGCCGTGCTGTTCCTCGATCTGGACCGCTTCAAGCTGGTCAACGACGGCGTCGGCCACGCCGCCGGCGACGCGATGCTGGTCGAAGTCGGCACGCGCATCTCCGCGCTGCTGGGGGCGGAGGACATCGTCGCGCGGCTCGGCGGCGACGAGTTCGCACTGATGCTCGGCGGGGTCGACGATCCCGAGGTCGCTGAAGCGATGGCCGACGCGATCCTCGCGGCGTTGGGGCGGCCGATGTGGGTCGCCGGCCGCGAGCTGTTTCCGTCGGCCAGCATCGGCATCGCGATGTCGCACATCGATTACGCCGACGGCGACGGCCTGCTGCGCGATGCCGACGCGGCGATGTACCGCGCCAAGGCCTGCGGCCGCGACCGCAGCGAACGCTTCGACGAAGCCATGCGCGCCGAGGCGACGCGGCTGCTGGACCTGGAGGCGGACCTGCGCCGCGCGATCCTGCAGGACGCCTTCGAGCCGCACTTCCAGCCGATCGTGCGTCTCGACGATGGCGCGGTGATCGGCCATGAAGCGCTGCTGCGCTGGCGGCACGAACTGCACGGCGTGCTGTATCCCGCGGATTTCATCGGCGTCGGCGAAGACAGCGGACTGATCGAGCAGGTCGACTGGCTGATGTACCGCAAGGTGATCCGCCAGATGGTGGCGCTGGACCCGCCGGGGTACGTGTCGATCAACGTCTCGCCGCGGCATTTCCGCGCCGACGATTTCGTCGAGCGGCTGATGCAGCTCGTCGATGCCGCCGGCCTGGACCCGCATCGCCTGCGCATCGAGATCACGGAGATCGCGCTGCTCGACGACGCCCCGCGCGCGCTGCGCATGCTCAACACGCTGCGCAGCCACGGCATCCACGTGCTGCTCGACGATTTCGGCACCGGGTTCTCGGCGCTGTCGTACCTGCACCGGTTCCCCATCCACGCCCTGAAGATCGACCAGAGCTTCGTGCAGGGCCTGGGCAGCGAGATGCACGCCGAAAGCCTGGCGCTGGTGCGCGCGATCCTCGCGCTGGCCGGCACGCTCGGCATCGATTCCATCGCCGAAGGCGTGGAGACCGAACAGCAACGGGACCTGCTCGCGGATCTAGGTTGCCAGTACGGGCAGGGCTATCTGTACGGGCGGCCGGCGTCGCTGGACGTGGTGTCGTAGAAGCTGCGGTTGGAGGGTAGTGGCCGCGGCGATCACCGTTCCGGCACTCATCCGGAGACGATCGATCGTGCGCTTTGCGCGCGGGCGCTGCCCACAGCCCACATGGCGATGGCCCCGCCGACTGACCTCGGCGCCCGCGTCAATCGATACCGTTGCTGCCTTCCGGCCCTGGCGGGGTTTTCGATCTAGCGTCGCGAGGGGCCGACGGGGCCACCATGGGGACGTGCGCCGGGCATTGCGCCCGGTCCCGGATATCGGGACGCGGAGTCTAGCAGGCGATCAGGAAACCGACTAGGCGAAGCATCACTGCTGTGCGCATCTGGGCATGTTTCTGGCCGAGAACGAGCGTCTAGACGTTCCGCCTAACTCCTTACCGTCCCTAAGCTGGGTTTATGCGATTAATTCTGCGAGCCGCGCAGCCCGCGAGTAGGTTGCATGGCGGACCACTTCTACCCAGAGAAGGAGAGAAGGTAATTGCCGAGATTGCTGAGGACTGATGAGCGACGTCCAATATTTAGTGAACAAAACATGAACGCAAGTTCGCTGAAAGCATGACAGAAGCACGCATGATGTCCATCATGACTTCGTCGTGATGGGGATCACCTTTGCACGGTTTGGGTCGCAAGACCCGAGGGGCGAAAGCTCCACAAGTTCCTGCGGCATCGTCGGTTCATCGTTATCCGAGGTTGATGGGCGAGGGTCACGGGATTCAGGTGGCGTCGGCAAGGAGCGACGCCAGTGGGCTATATGGAGGGCAGAAGCTGACGTTTCCCCGCTTCGGGTGTTGCAAGGGGTGCCATGTGGCGCCACACCGGAGCAAGACCATGATCGAGCAGCAGGACGGTCGGAAACACGACAAGCGTCAGCAGTTGGTGGGCCAACTCAAGCGGTTTCTGAGGAAGCCTTGGTTCGTGCGATTGGTTATCGGAGTTGTCTGGAAATTGCTTGATCGCTTCCTGACAGACCGGTAACCATGAGCGCGGAACGACACGACCAGCACCCTCCTATAGAACAAGATCAGAAAATCAGCGAAGGAGGAATTCGGAGGCCATATGTTGAATAAAGCCCTCAAGATCGTCCGTGAAGTTCATCGGATGAAGCAGGGCGAGCTTGCCGTTTCGTTGGGAATTTCCAAGTCGTATTTGTCGGAAATAGAGCGGGGCGAGAAGAAAGTTAGCCTTGAAGTTTTGAATAAGTATGCAAGTGCCTTCGATGTACCGGCTTCCACGTTCTTGAGCTTCATGGAGGCGCTCGAAGGTGAATCCGATATAAGACGCGCCCGCGCCGAGAAGCTGCTAAGCGTCCTCTCTTGGACAGTCGAGAATGAGTCAGCAGACGACCAAGCCCGCCTCAACAAAGAAGCGAACTGAGCGGTACGGGATCACGTTGTCACACCTGTATGGCATTCGAAGCCATACACGACTTGCTGAAGTCATCTGGTGGGCGGGCACAGCAGGGCAGCTTCGGACCTTCTCGCGTCGGGCTGGCAACTACAGCAGATACATCGACAAATCAAAGCCTGGCAAGGATCGTCTTATCGAAGCACCTGCCGCGAGCCTGAAGGGGTTTCAGGCTCGCCTACTTTGCCTTCTTAGCCGCATTGAGCTTCCCGATTATTTACACTCTGCGCGCCCCGGTTACTCTTACTTGAGTAATTCTGCAGCGCACTGCAACGCGCACGGCTCCACCGTCACGATGGATATTGATTCGTTCTACCAATCAGTAAAACTGCATCGCGTCGCAAAATTCTTTGAATCCAAACTCAACTGTGCTTCCGATGTATCGGAGACGCTTGCGCATCTGCTCTGCTGCGACGGACATCTGGCCACGGGAAGTCCCGCTAGCCCACTTGTGTCTTTTTGGGCCTATCGCGACCTGTTCGACTCTGTCGACGAAAGAGTGCGGTCGCGCGGCGGAATTTTCACGCTTTACATTGACGACATGGGCATGACTGGCAATGGCTTCGGACATACGGACGCGCGCTGGGTCGGTCGTCTTATGCATCGCTCGGGATTGAGGCTGAAGGACTCAAAGACGCGTGTTTTTCGTGCAGATGCGCCCAAGCTTATTACTGGGCGTGCATGTCGAAATGGAGTCAGTAGGGCCCCGAATAAGCAACATCGAAAAATGCGGGAAGCCAAAGCGCGACTAGAACAGAATCCGAACGATCCGACGCTGCGCGCCAGTGTGGCTGGGCTAAAACGCCACCTCGCACTACTTGATGTCAAGAAGCGGGATCAGCATCGCGCGGATGCGTCTAGGATCAGCAAGGGGCGTTAGCCGCGGTTACTTAATCATCCGGGCGTAACAGAGAAGATCGACCATGTGATGCGCGATCTGCGCGGAAAGCTGATGATCGGTTCGCTAAAAAAAGGCCACCTCAACGGGTGGCTTTTTCACAAAGCGCCCAGCACATAGGCGTCGTAAGTATTTTAGGAGGATGGCCCCGGGACTGATGCCCCGGAGCCACTTCCATCTATTTGGCGGAGAGAGGGGGATTCGAACCCCCGAAGCGCGGTTTAGACGCTTACACACTTTCCAGGCGTGCTCCTTCAACCACTCGGACACCTCTCCTGAACACGTTCCCCGCGGGCCGGTCGACTGGCACGCAACAGCGGCTGGAGCGCTGCGGGCCGGCCATTCTATCCGGCGGCGGCCGGGGTCACAAGGAAGCTGGGGAGGCGTGGCAGAATAGCCCGATGTCCTATCTTGTCCTCGCCCGGAAGTGGCGTCCCAAGCGGTTTGCCGAGCTGGTCGGGCAGGAGCACGTGGTGCGTGCGCTGACCAACGCGCTGGAGACCGGTCGCGTGCACCATGCCTTCCTGTTCACCGGCACGCGCGGCGTCGGCAAGACGACCATCGCGCGGATCTTCGCCAAGAGCCTGAACTGCGAGCGCGGCTCGTCGTCGGACCCGTGCGGCGAATGCGAGACCTGCCTGGCGATCGATGCCGGCCGCTACATCGACCTGCTGGAGATCGACGCCGCCAGCAACACCGGCGTCGACGACGTGCGCGAGCTGATCGACAACGCCCAGTACATGCCGTCGCGCGGCCGGGTGAAGGTCTACCTGATCGACGAAGTGCACATGCTGTCGAAGTCGGCGTTCAACGCGCTGCTCAAGACCCTGGAAGAGCCGCCGGGGCATGTGAAGTTCCTGCTGGCGACGACCGATCCGCAGAAGCTGCCGGTCACCGTGCTGTCGCGCTGCCTGCAGTTCAACCTCAAGCGCCTGGACGAGCCGCAGATCCAGGGCCAGATCACGCGGATCCTCGAGGCCGAGGGCATCGCGGTCGAAGCGGGCGCGATCCGCCAGCTGGCGAAGGCCGCCGACGGCAGCCTGCGCGATGGCCTGTCGCTGCTCGACCAGGCGATCGCCTACACCGGTGCGGGCGGCGAGGGCGGTGCGCTCTCGGACGCCGCGGTGGCGACGATGCTCGGCAGCGTCGACCGCACCCGGGTCGGGGCGCTGCTGGACGCGCTGTCGACCGGCGACGGGACGCAGCTGCTGTCGGAAGTCGCGGCGCTGGCGGAGTTCTCGCCCGACTGGTCGGGCGTGCTCGATGCGGTGTCCGACGCGCTGCACCGCATCCAGGTGCGGCAGCTGGTGCCCGACATGCCGGTCGAGACCGACGGCGTCGATGTGGAGCGCATCGCCGCGTCGGTGCGCCCCGAAGTCGTGCAGCTCTGGTACCAGATGGCGCTCAACGGGCGCCGTGACATCGGGCTGGCGCCGAGTCCCCGCGCCGGCTTCGAGATGACGGTGCTGCGGATGCTGGCGTTCCGTCCGGCAGGCGCGGGTGACGCCACGTCGGGCACTGGCGGGCTCACCGCGTCGGCGCCGCGGGCACCCGCAGGCGGTCCCGCTGCGGCGCGCGCCGCGCTCGCCCGGGCCGATGTCGCAACGCGGGTCGCGCCCGTCGACGTCGCGCCATCCCCGCCGATGCCTGCGCCTGTCGCAGCCAGACCGGATCCGGCCGTCGATCCCGCGCCCGAGGTGCAGCCCGCGCCATCGCGCCCCGTGGTCGACGCTGCGCCGCCCATCGTGCCGCCGGCCCAGGCCGCGCCGGTGCAGGAGACCGCAACGCCCACCGCACGCGCCGCGGCCACGACCTCGCTGGACGCCGATGCCTGGCTCGATCTCGTCGCCGGTCTGCCCTTGCGTGGGCCGGTCCGCGAACTCGCATCGAGCGCCGCGTTCGTGTCGTTCGACAGCGGCGTGCTGACGCTCGCGCTGCCGGAAGCGGACGACCACATGAAGGCGCCGATCATGGTCGACCAACTGGCGGCCGCCGTCGGCCGGCCGCTGGGCGGGGTGCCGCAGATCCGCTTCGCCGCGGCGCCCGCCGCCGGCATGGTCGCGACGCTGCATGCGCGCAATGCGCTGGCCCGCGAGTCGCGCCAGTCGACGGCCGAAACCGCCTTTCTTTCCGATCCGGACGTGCAGCGGCTGATGTCGCAGCAGGGCGCCAAGCTCGTGCCGGATTCCATCCGCCCCCATGACGAACAAGGAACCCACTGATGCGTGGAAACATCGCCCAGTTGATGCAGCAGGCGCAGAAGATGCAGGAAAACATGCAGCGCGTGCAGCAGGAGCTCGCCAGCCTGGAAGTCACCGGCAGCGCCGGCGGCGGCATGGTCAGCGTCACGCTGACCGGCAACAAGGAATGCCGCAAGGTGCGCATCGATCCGAGCGTGCTGACCGATCCGGAAATGGCCGAGGATCTCGTCGCCGCCGCGTTCAACGATGCGTCGAACAAGATCGACGAGGAATCGAAGTCGCGGATGGCCGGTGCGACCGCGGGCATGCCGATTCCGCCCGGCATGAAGCTGCCGTTCTGACGGACGCGCGCTTGTCCCCGACACGCTCGATGCAGATGCGCATCCTCGCGCGCCGGCGTGCCGGCGAGGCGCGCCGATGAGCGCCGTGCCGCTGCTCGACCAGCTGGTCGATGCGTTCCGCGTGCTCCCGGGCGTCGGCCAGAAGACCGCGCAGCGCATGGCCTACCACGTGCTGGAGCGCGAGCGCGACGGCGGCAAGCGGCTGGCCGACGTGCTCGCCGAATCGATCGAGAAGATCGGGCATTGCGCGCGTTGCCGCGATTTCAGCGAAACGCCGGTCTGCCCGACCTGCCGCAACGCCTCGCGCGACGTGCAGGCGCTGTGCGCGGTGGAATCGCCCGCCGACCGGCTGGCGATCGAACAGGCGACGGGTTACCGCGGCCTTTATTTCGTGCTGCAGGGGCGGTTGAGTCCGCTCGACGGCATCGGGCCGCGCGAGCTCGGGCTCGACCTGCTGGCCACGCGGCTGGCCGAGGGTGAGGTGCAGGAACTGATCATCGCCACGAACCCCACGGTGGAAGGCGAGGCCACGGCGCATTACCTCGCGCAGATCGCGCGCCAGCACGGCGTGCGGCCCAGTCGTCCCGCGCACGGCCTGCCGCTGGGCGGCGAACTGGAATACGTCGATCGCGGCACGCTGTCGCACGCGTTCGGCACGCGCAGCGACATCCCGCTCTGAGCCGGACTGCGCCTGTACGGGCGCAGGCCTCCGTTATCGACAGGAGTCATACGATGTCCGACGACACCTTGTTCCACAAGATCATCCGCCGCGAGATTCCGGCCGACATCGTCTACGAGGACGAGCACCTGATCGCGTTCCGCGACATCGCGCCGCAGGCGCCGGTGCACGTGCTGTTCGTCCCGAAGCAGACCGTGCGGACGCTCGATGCGCTGCCCGAAGATGCGCCGGACGTCGTCGGCAGGCTGGCGGTCGCGGCGGCGCGGTATGCGCGGGCGCAGGGATTCGCCGAGGACGGTTACCGGATCGTCATGAACTGCAACGAGCACGGCGGACAGACCGTGTTCCAGATGCACCTGCATCTGCTGGCCGGCGCGCCGCTGGGACGGTTCGGGACGCCTGCGGGTTGAGTCGCTAGCCGCAGGCGCGGCAGCTCGGTCAGGATGCCTGTCGCGCGCAGGCGCGCTCCTGCATCGCGTCTCCGGGATGGCTGGCCGGGCTCACCAGTAGCCCCACCACGGCCAGGGCGCCGGGCGGGTGATGACATCGACCTGTTCGCGCACCGGCCACAGATAGACGACATCGGCCTCGACGCGCGGGAAGCGGTAGTCGTAGCCGCCGATGCGGCGGCTGTCGTAGCCGGCGATCCGGCCGGTGAAGGTCACCTCGCGGTTCTTCTCGAACACGGCCGGATCGTAGAAGCCGGTGCGGCAGGCAATGAAGCGGCCATTGGTGTCGTCGCTGGCCCAGTACGGCCGGCCGGTGGCGGTGAGCCGGGTCGCGATCATCTCGAAACAGGTCGCGTCGGGCTTCGGCTCGACCTGGACGATGCGCCCGCCCCAGCGCACCAGTGCACCGGTGCTGTCGGCGCGCTGGGCGTCGTGCGGGGTGAGCGCGGGAAACGCGCCTTGCAGCGGTGTCGGCTGCGACGCGCAGGCGCCGAGCGCGAGGACCAGGCTGCTGGCGAGAAGCAAGGGGCGGATCGTCATCGGGCGGTCTCCAGCGGGGCGGGGCGATGCGCGCGCAGGTCGCGCAGCAGGCGCGGATCGATCGGGGCAGCGCCGGCGCCGGCAGCGTAGCGCGCGGCGATGAAACGCCGGGTGAGATGTTCGAGCGCTGCCGTGCGGCCCGGGCGCGCAGTCACGACACGCGCCAGCCAGTCCGAGGCGGTCTCGTCCCGGCGGCGTGCGAGGCCTTCGCGCGCGTAGCGGCGGGTGAGCGCATGCCAGGCGCGCAGCAGCGGATCGCGCTCGCGTTCGCCGCGCGCTACCAGCCACAGCATCCAGCCCAGCGCCAGCGCCGCGCAGGCGGAGAACAGGGCGATCAGCATCGGCGCGTCCAGGCGCTCGACGCCGACCCGCTGCAGCAGCAACTGCTGGCGATTGGCGTCGAAACCCAGGACCAGATCGTTCCAGCCGCGACGCGCCCAGTCGCCGAGATCAAGGATCGGCGACAGCGCGCTGCCTGCCGCGCCGCCGGCGCCGAGGCGATCGTCGATGGTGTCGTAGATGCGCTCCGGGGCGACGGCGGCGGTTGGGTCGATGCGCACCCAGCCGCGCCCCGCGAGCCAGACTTCGGCCCAGGCGTGCGCGTCCATGCGGCGCACGACCCAGTAGTTGCCGTAGCTGTTGCGGTAGCCCCCGACGTAGCCGGTCACCACGCGCGCCGGGATCCCGGCCTCGCGCATCAGGACGACGAAGGCGGAACTGAAGTGCTCGCAGAAGCCGGCCTGGTAGTCGAACAGGAATTCGTCGACGGCGTTGCGGCCCGGCAGCGGCGTGTCCAGCGTGTAGGCGAATTCCTCGCGGATCCAGCCGAGCGCGCGATCGACGAGCGCCGCGTCGTCGTCGGTCTCGGCGCGCCAGGACAGCGCGAGCGCGCGGGTGCGCGGATTGAAACCCTCTGGCAGTCGCAAGGCCTGGGCGCGGAACGATTGCGGCAGATCCGCCTCGAAGCGTGTGGGGGGTGCGGATTGCAGCTGCCAGCGGGTGACCCGGTCGAGCCGCCGCGGCGAGGTCAGGGTGTGCTCGTGCGACGCGCGCATGCCGTCGGGCAGCGAGGTCGGCATTTCCAGTGCGACCAGCAGGTTGCGCTCGGTCGGCTCGAGCGCGATCTCGTAGTCCCAGGTCGGCGCGCCGTGGGTGATCTCGGCGGGCGGGAGGTAGCGCAGCCAGTCGGACGCGGTCCAGCTGCGGCCGTCGTAATCGGTCAGCGTCGGGCCGCGCCAGTACATCTCGCGGGGGTCGGGCTCCGGGCCGCGGAAGGTCGCGCGCAAGGCCGGCGTGTCGTCGGCCATCAGGTCGAGCCACTGGCCGGGCGACATCTCTTCCGACAGCCCGGGCCGCGACGCGGACAGTTCGGGCACGCCCCACAACGGCGTGCCGATGCGCGGGAACAGCCAGAACGCGGCGAGGGTCAGCGGCAGGCCGATCGCGGTCAGCCGGCCGATGTCCCACAGCCGCCGCGCCGTGTCGCCGCGCGCCGGCGGCAGCCCGGCTTCCTGCTCGGCCAGCCGCGACATCGCCGCCAGCGCCAGCAGGGCGCCCAGCAGACCGAGACCCAGCGACAGCGGGCCCTGGTCGAGCAGAAAGGTCGCGAACGGGGCGAACAGGGCGAAGCCGAGCAGGCTGCGCGCGTCGCGCAGGGTCCGCAGCTCCGACGGCTTGATCGCCAGCATGGCCGCGAGCAGGGCGCAGCCGGTGTCGCGCCCGAACGCGAACCCGCCCTGGAAGAACACCAGGCCCAGCAGCGTCAACGCGAGCAGCGCGCGCAGCCAGGCCGGCACCGTGCGCCGGAATGCGACCGCAGATACGAAGGCGGCGATCAGTCCGATGGCGAGCGCCGCGGTCGGCGGCAATTGCAGCAGCAGCGGCAGCAGACAGGCGCCGCCGGCCAGCAGCGCCCAGCGGCGGCCGCCGTCGTCGAGCAGTAACGAGGTGCGACGCAAGGCGCGGCTCATGCGCCGGCCTCGGGCAGCAGGGCCAGCGCGCGCAGGCAGGCGTGGCGGTGTGGGGCGCCGCGACCAGGGCCGAGCGCGGGCTGTCCGGGCAGCACCAGGCGATAGCGCAGGCCGTCGCGTTCGGCCTCGTCGATCCAGCGGGCGAGGCGACGGATGCGGTCCTCGTACCCGGTCAGGCAGACCTCGTCCCAGGCCAGCACGACATCGGCGCCCTGGGGGCGCTCGAACTCGCGCACGATCAACGCGTCGCGCCGTGCGGAAGGCTTCCAGGCAATCGCGCGACGTGCGTCGCCCTGGCGCCAGTCGCGCAGGTGATGCAGATCGTCGCCCGCCGCATGCAGACGCGCCTGGGCGGTCTCGCCGAGGCCGAGCGGCAGGCCCGGCCCCTGCGTCTCCGGCGTCGGGTAGACCAGCAGCGGTGTCTCCGGCCAGACCCACGACCATGCACGCGCGGCGCCGAGTGGGCGTGTGGTCGAGATGCGCAGCCGCCCGGCTTGCAGCCAGCCACGACGGTGCGTCGGCAACGCCAGCACCGCTTCACCGGCGCCGGCGTCGAGCGACAGCACGGCGCGGGCGTCGGCCACCTCGACCAGCAGGCCGCGACGCTCCCGGCCCGGCGGCGCCGCGACGTGCAGGCGCAGTTGCAACGGCGTGCCGGCGGCGACCGGTTCGGCGTGGACGGCGCGGATCTCGAGTGCGCTCAGCTGCAGCTGCGTCCACAGCAGACTGGCCAGGCCGGCGCCGGCCAGCAGGAGGCACAGCAGCAACGCCGGATTGTTGTTGTAGTTCAGCGCGCCGATCGCCATCGTCGCCAGCAAGGCGATACCGAACCAGCCGAAGGCGGTCGGCAGGATGTAGATCCTGCGGCGGTCGAAGCGGACCGGCAGCGCTTCCGGCCGGCGTGGACGCGCCCAGCCTTCGACGCGGCGACGGACCTGCGACATCGCGGACATCGCGCGCCGCCTAGTCGACCGCCACCGCCTGCAGGATCGCGTCGGCCAGCGTGTCGCCGGTCGTCGCGTCGGCATCGGCGACGAGGCGATGCGCGGCGATCGCCGGGAACAGGCGCTGCACGTCGTCGGGCAGGGCGTGGCTGCGTCCTTCCAGCAATGCCAGTGCACGGGCGGCGCGCAGCAGGGCGAGGCCGGCGCGCGGCGACAGGCCGACACGGACGCCCGGATGCTGGCGGCTGCGGGCGAGCAGCGCCTGCACGTAGTCGATCAGCGCCGGGCTCGCATGGATCGCGTTGACGGCCGCGCGCAGCTGCGCGATGTCGTCACTGCCCAGCTGCGGCATGACCCCGGCGATCAGGGTGCGCCGATCGGTGCCCGACAGCAGCGCGCGTTCGGCATCGCGATCGGGATATCCCAGGTTGAGCCGCAGCAGGAACCGGTCGAGCTGCGAGTCGGGCAACGGATAGGTGCCCGACAGGTCCACCGGATTCTGGGTCGCGATGACGAAGAACGGATCCGGCAGCGCGTGGGTGACGCCGTCGACGGTGACCTGGTGTTCCGCCATCGCTTCGAGCAACGCGCTCTGGGTCCGCGGCGGCGCGCGATTGATCTCGTCGGCGAGCAGCACGTTGGTGAAGACCGGGCCGCCGTGGAATTCGAACCGTCGCGCGGTGCCGTCGTAGATCGACACGCCGACGACATCCGACGGCAACAGGTCCGAGGTGAACTGCACCCGCTGGAAGTCGAGGCCGACGGTCGCGGCGATCGCATGCGCCAGCGTGGTCTTGCCCAGGCCCGGCAGGTCCTCGATCAGGATGTGGCCGTCGGCGAGCAGGGCGACGAAGCTCATCGTCACGGCGTCATGCTTGCCCAGCACCAGACTGTTGACCTGCTGCTGCGCCTGCGCCAGCGCCTCGCGTTGCCGGTCGGTTAGCATGACGTGGGTCGTGGACGGGTCGGGCATGCGATGGCTCCTGCGGCGATTTCCCGAGTGTACCGAGGTCGAGTTCAATGCGGCGGATGGAAGTGCGGACGGTTTTCATCGTCCTGTGGATCGCGATCGTCGCCGTCAAACTGGCGATCGCCGCGCGTCTTCCGTTGTTCGTCGACGAGGCGTTCTACTGGCTCGAGGGCCAGCATCTCGCGTGGGCCTACTCCGATCTTCCCGGCTTGACGGCATGGCTGATCCGGCTCGGCACCGAGCTGTTCGGCGACAGCGTGCTGGCGGTGCGCCTGCCGTTCCTGGCGATCTCGGCGCTGGTGCCGTGGCTGGTGGTCCGGCTGACGGCGCGCGAATTCGATACCGATGCAGGGTGGATTTCCGGCTGCGCCGCCCTGTTGCTGCCGCTGCTCGGCTCGCTGGGCGTGATGGCCCTGCCGGACGCGATGCTCGCGCTGGCCACGTTGCTGTGCCTGGACGCCGGCGTGCGGCTGCTGCGCGAGGTCACGCACGGCGCCTCGCTGCTGCTCGCGCTCGGACTCGCGCTGGGGGCGCTGAGTCATTACCGCTTCATCGCGGTCATCGGCGTGGGCATCGTCGCGCTGCTGTGGCTGCCGCGCGGGCGCGTGGTGTTGCGCGATCCGCGCGTGTGGATCGCGATCGCGTTCGGCGCCGCGGCCTGGATTCCGCTGCTGGTCTGGAACATCGACAACGCCGAGGCCGGCCTGCGCTTCCAGATGGTCGACCGACATCCCTGGGCGCTGCACATGGACGGCTGGCAGTTCCTGGTGATCCAGGCGCTGATGGTGACGCCGCTGCTGTTCGCGGCCCTGCTGCTGGCCGCGCGGCAGATGCACCGCGGTGCCAACGACGCGGCGCGGTTCCTGGCGATCTGCGGTGGACTCGTCGTCGGCGGTTTCTTCGTGCTGGGCTTCGTCGCCGATACCGAGCGCGTCAGCTTCCACTGGCCGCTGCCGGGCTACATCGCGCTGCTGCCGCTGGTCGGTTTCGTGCTCGCGCGCTGGTCGCGCGGCCTGCAGGTCGCGACGTGGACGGTGCTGGCGGTCGGCTTCATCGGCGTCATCGGATACTACTCGGCGGTGTCGTCGCCGCAGGTGCGCGCGCAGGCCGCCACGTTGAAGTGGTACCCCTCGAACTTCGCCGGCTGGGACGAGCTGACCGCGGCGGTCGAGACCGAACTCGCGGACCTGCCGGCCGAGACGGTGCTGGTCGCCGACAACTTCAAGATCGGCGCCGAACTCGGCTTCGCGCTCGGCCATCCCGACATCCGCGTGCTCGATCATCCGTTGAACCGCCATCACGGCCGCGCCCCGCAGCTGCGTTTGTGGGGACTGGAAGCGGACAGCCGGGCGGACTGGGGCAACGCGCCCGCGCTGCTGGTCGTCGGCGCGACCGACGTCGAATACCGCAATCTGCTGGCCCGCTACCACGCCTTGTGCGACATGGTCGGGCCGCTGCCGCCGCCGCGCGTCGTCAATGTCGACCGCGGGCGCCAGCGTTTCCTGCTGTTCGCGCTTGCACCGGGCGCACCGGCGGCGACGCCGTGCGTGACGCCGGCGATGGCCTGGATCGACACGCCGGTCGCCGGCGCGGCGGCGTCCCGATCCTTCGAGGTGGCCGGCTGGGCGTTCAAGGACGGCGTCGGCCTGCGCAGTGTCGACGTGCTGCTCGATGGCGAGGTCGTGGCCGAGGCGGCATACGGCCTGCCGAGTCCCGGGACCGCGGAATACTGGCGGATCTCGACCGATCCGCGGCATCCCGCGGTCGGGTTCCGCGCCACGATCGACGCGACCGGCCTGCCGGCCGGGCGTCGCTGGCTCGGCCTGCGTCTGTACGGGCTCGACGGCAGTGTCGAGGACTGGAGCGAGCAGCCGGTCCTGCTCGACTAGGCGCGCGTCAGGGGCAGGCGAAGCCGACGGATCGCAGCAGTCGCGCCGTCGCGATCAGCGGCAGTCCGACGAGCGCCGTCGGGTCGTCGTTGCGGATCGCGTCGAACAGGGCGATGCCCAGACCCTCGCACTTGAAGCTGCCGGCGCAGTCGAACGGCTGCTCCAGATCGACGTAGCGGGCGATGGTGCCGGCATCCAGCACCCGGAACCGCACCTCGGTGCAGTCCATCGTCTCCAGCAGCCCGCCGTCGTCTCGCGCCAGCGCGACCGCGGTGTGGAAGCGGACCGTGCGTCCCGACATCGCCGAGAGCTGCGCGATCGCGGCCGCGCGGTGGCCGGGCTTGCCGATCGGCTCCCCTTCGAGCTCGGCGACCTGGTCCGAGCCGATGCTCCACGCGCCGGGAACCCGGCTGGCCACCTCGCGCGCCTTGTCCGCGGCGAGTCGCGCGGCCAGCGCCGACGGGGCTTCGCCCGCCCGCGGGGTTTCGTCGAAGTCGGGGCGCACGCATTCGAAGGGAAGCTGCAAGCGCTGCAGCAGCTCGCGCCGGTACGGCGATGTGGAACCGAGCACGAGGCGCGGCGCAGGCGGATGGCTCACGGGGTCTCGAGCTCGCGCGCTTCGGCGACCTGCGCCAGCTGGACATCGAGCCGCGCGCGCGAGGCATCGATCGACAGGCGCATCGCCTCCAGCGCGCCGAGATCCGCCGACGCGCCATGCTGCTGCAGCCACAGACGTTGCCGCAGCATCTCCTGCAGCGCGGCCCGGACCGGGTCATCGTCGGCAGCGACTGCCGCGCCGATCTCGGCCCGGACCGCGCGCAACCGCGCTTCCAGAGCGTCCGCGGCGTCGAGGACGCCGGCGAAGGCGGCGCGGCGGCGTTGCACACGGCGGCGCATCGCGACCACAATGACGGCGGCGGCGAGTGCGGTCAGCAGCAGGGTCAAGGACAGCGGCACGTCGGTTCCGATCCCCGGGAAGGCGCCCAGTCTGACGCCGGGGTCGATGCCCGGCAAACCGCGCCGCCATCGCAGCTGAATCCGGTGTCGCCGGGTTTGACAGCGGGTTTTCCGGTCTTTAACATTCAGCGGCTTATGTCCGCCCAAATGCCCGAGTTGGTCGACGCTTGGCGCATGGTCACGGCCAGAAGCCGTCTTGAAGCCCGACTGCCTTTGTCCTCGATGACGCGCCTGCGCGACGTGCTGGCCGATGCCGACGGCGAGGTGGTCTGCTCGCTGGAATTCGGCCGTGATGCGCTGCAGGTGCCGTACGCCGAACTGCGGATCGATGCCGCGCTGCCGTTGACCTGTCAGCGCAGCCTGCAGCGGTTCGTGTTTCCGGTGCAGCTCGTGCAGCGGCTCGGCCTGATCCGCGACGAAGCGGACGAGGCTGGCCTGCTGCCACGGCATGCTGGCGCCGGCGGCGATGGTCGAGGACGAGCTGATTCTGGCGGTGCCGGTCATCCCGGTCGCGCCCGGCTCCGAACTGGTCGAGCGCGACTGGCCGGTGACGGCGGAAGAAGAGACACGCGTCAACCCGTTTTCCGGGTTGGCGGCATTGAAGAAAGAACGAAACAACTGAACCTGTTGCTGGAGCAATTCCCATGGCTGTGCAGAAATCCCGCGTTTCCCCCTCCCGTCGTGGCCAGCGTCGCTCGCACGATGCGCTGACTGCCAAGCAGCTGGCGACCGATCCGACGACCGGCGAGACGCATATCCGTCACCACATCACCGAAGACGGCTACTACCGCGGCAAGCAGGTCATCGCGCCGAAGACCCGCGTCGTCGAAGAAGACTGATTGCAATCGCCTGCCGCCCCGATGCGGCGGGTGTCCGCGCCGACGGCCATGCACTGCGTGGCCGTTGTCGCATCGGCAAGGACGCCGTCATCGCGGCGGACGGGTGTCGCCCGGGCGTCCGTGCGTCGATCGTGTCCGGTCGACCGGCGCTGGCGCCGACTTGACCGTTCGTCCGTCCCACGCGTGTCGCCAGTGCGCGTGACCATGCGAGGGCCGTACTCCAGATGACCAGCGAACGTATTTATTCCCGCATCGCCGGTACCGGCAGCTACCTGCCGGAAAAAGTGCTGACCAACGACGACCTCTCGAAGTTCGTCGAGACCAGCGACGAATGGATCGCCTCGCGCACCGGTATCCGCGAGCGGCACATCGCCGCCGACGGCGAGACCACAGGTGACCTCGCGTACCACGCCTCGGTCCGCGCGCTGGAAGCGGCGGGGGTCGACGCCAGCGAGCTCGACCTGATCGTGCTCGGGACGACCACGCCCGACATCATCTTTCCATCGACCGCCTGCCTGCTCCAGCATCGTCTGGGCGCCAACGGCTGCGGCGCGTTCGACGTCAATGCGGCGTGCTCCGGGTTTCTCTACGCGCTGTCGATCGCCGACAAGTTCATCCGTTCGGGTGATGCGAAGACGGTGCTGGTCGTCGGCTCCGAGACGCTGACCCGCATGGTCGACTGGAGCGAGCGCACGACCTGCGTGCTGTTCGGCGACGGCGCCGGCGCGGTGGTGCTCAAGGCCGATACCGAGACCGGCATCCTCAGCACCCATCTGCACGCCGACGGCGGCAAGAAGGAACTGCTGTGGAATCCGGTCGGCGTGTCCGTCGGCTTCAAGGAAAACGAGAAGAACGCCGGCGTGCGCATCAAGATGGCCGGCAGCGACGTCTTCAAGTACGCGGTCAAGGCGCTGGATTCCGTGGTCGAGGAAACGCTGACCGCGAACGGTCTCGACCGCCACGACATCGATTGGCTGATCCCGCACCAGGCCAACCTGCGCATCATCGAGGCGACCGCCAAGCGGCTGGACATGCCGATGGACCGGGTCGTCGTCACCGTCGACAAGCACGGCAACACCTCGTCGGGTTCCGTGCCGCTGGCGCTGGACGAAGCCGTCCGGTCCGGACGCGTCCAGCGCGGGCAGCTGGTGCTGCTCGAGGCCTTCGGTGGCGGTTTCACCTGGGGCTCGGCGCTGTTGCGCTACTGATCCTGCGCCGCGCGTCGCCAGTCGACGCGTGGAGGCGACGCGACCCGTTGCTCCGCCGGTCCCATGTTGCGGTCGGTCGCATGCACGCCGGCGTCCTGACTGGACGCATCGGCCGGGTCCGTTTCCACAGCGTCGTCGCCCATGCACCTGCCGGATCGGCGGCGGTACGCAGATCGGCGTCTCGCCGGTCGCCGTCGATGTCCTGAGCCGATCGAATCCGCTGGACGAATCACGCGTCGCGGCGGTCCGGGTGGTATCCACGCCGCCATCACGACTGCGCCAAAGCGAGATGCCGGCTGCGTGCGCCGCGGTGCCCGCAATACGCCCCGGTACAGACAATGTCGGCCGATGGCGCTTATCATCGCCCCCGTTTTCTGGGTTGGAAGATCGCGTGACCGCATCGCAATTCGCATTCGTGTTTCCGGGGCAGGGCTCGCAGTCGCTGGGCATGCTCGGTGAACTCGCCGCGCAGCATCCGGTGGTCGTCGACACCTTCGCCGAAGCGTCCGAAGGCGCGGGAACGCAGCTCTGGGCGCTCGCGCAGCAGGGGCCGGAAGACCGGCTCAACCAGACCGAATTCACCCAGCCGGCACTGCTCGCCGCCGGTGTCGCCGTGTGGCGCGCATGGCAGCAGCAGGGCGGCGCGCAGCCGGCGGTCGTCGCGGGGCACAGCCTCGGCGAATACACCGCCCTGGTTGCGGCCGGCGTGCTGTCGCTCGGCGATGCCGCGCGCCTGGTCCGTACCCGCGGCCAGTTGATGCAGGCCGCTGCGCCTGCGGGCACCGGCGCGATGGCGGCGGTCATCGGGGCCGACGATGCGCTGGTGCTGGAGGTGTGCGAAGCCGCGTCGACCGACGAGGTCGTCGTGCCCGCCAATTTCAACTCGCCGGGACAGATCGTCATCGGCGGCCACGCGGCGGCGGTCGATCGTGCGATCGCGCTGCTCGGCGAGCGCGGCGTGCGCAAGGTCGTGAAGCTGGCCGTCAGCGTGCCGTCGCACACGCCGTTGATGCGCGATGCCGCGGACCGGCTCGGCGAGACCATGGCGAACCTGCAGTGGCGTGCGCCCGTGTTGCCGGTCGTGCAGAACGTCGATGCGGGCGTGCACGACGACGGCGTCGCGATCCGCGATGCGTTGCAGCGCCAGCTGTACCTGCCGGTGCAGTGGACGCGCTGCGTCGAGGCGATCGCCGCGCGCGGGGTCACCACGCTCGTCGAGTGCGGGCCGGGCAAGGTGTTGACCGGTCTCTCGAAGCGCATCGACAGGTCGCTCGAAGCGCGCGCGATCGGCACGCCGGACGAGTTCACCGCCGCGATCGATGCGCTGCGCGCGGCCTGAGCCGCGCCCGTTGCGTTCCGCCGGATCGGCGGCATTCCCCGTACAGAACAGGACACCGACATGAGCCAGCCACTGCAGGGTGAAATCGCCCTCGTCACCGGCGCCAGCCGCGGGATCGGCGCGGCCATCGCCGACATGCTCGCCGCGCGCGGCGCGACCGTGATCGGTACGGCCACCACCGACGCGGGCGCGTCCGCGATCGGCGAACGCCTTCAGGCCCACGGCGGCCATGGCCGCGTGCTCGACGTCGCCGAGGCAGGCGCCATCGAAGCGCTGGTCGACGCGGTCGGCAGCGAGTTCGGCGCGATCTCGATCCTCGTCAACAATGCCGGCATCACCCGCGACAACCTGCTGATGCGCATGAAGGACGAGGACTGGCAGGCGATCCTCGACACCAATCTCACCAGCGTCTACCGCAGCTCGAAGGCGGTGATGCGCGGCATGATGAAGGCGCGCAAGGGCCGCATCGTCAACATCGCGTCGGTCGTGGGCGTCACCGGCAATGCGGGGCAGTCGAACTACGCGGCGGCCAAGGCCGGCATCATCGCCTTCAGCAAGTCGCTGGCGAAGGAGATCGGCTCGCGTGGCGTGACGGTCAATGTCGTGGCGCCCGGTTTCATCGCCACCGACATGACACGCGATCTGCCCGAAGCCTCGAAGGCCGCGTTGACGCAGCAGATCGCGCTCGGCCGGCTCGGCGACGCGGCCGACATCGCCGAAGCGGTCGCGTTTCTCGCCGGCCCGTCGGCGTCGTACATCACCGGCGAAACGCTGCACGTCAACGGCGGCATGTACATGCCGTGATGCGGGTTTCGCGCCCCACCGCGGCCCGCTGCGCGGCCGCGCCGGAATCGAACGAATTCGAGGGCAAGCCGTTGAATGGCAAGGGGTTCGATGGTGGTACGCCCATCGCCCGGCTTTCCCTTACACTAACCACCGAAAACCGCCTCCCCGGAGCAGACAAGCTATGAGCAACATCGAAGAACGCGTCAAGAAGATTGTGATCGAACAGCTGGGCGTGAAAGAGGATGAGGTCAGCAACAGCGCTTCGTTCGTCGACGACCTGGGCGCGGACTCGCTGGACACCGTCGAGCTGGTGATGGCGCTGGAAGAAGAGTTCGAGTGCGAGATCCCGGACGAAGAAGCCGAGAAGATCACCTCGGTGCAGCAGGCGATCGACTACATCAAGTCGCACGCCAAGGGCTGATCGCCCCGGGCGCGTCGTCGGCAGGCCGACACGCGCGGCCGGTTCCCGCTTCGGCGCACCGGCACATCGCCTGACCCAAGCACGAGGCCGCCATGCGGCCTTGTGTGTATTCGCGGCAACCGAACGTGTGCCGCATCCCGTCATCCGTTAGGAGTTCATCATGGCCAAGCGCCGCGTCGTCATCACCGGTCTGGGCATCCTCTCTCCGTTGGGCAACGATCTGGCCACGAGCTGGGACGGCATCGTCAACGGACGCTCCGGGATCGGTCCGATCACCCACTTCGACCCGAGCGCGTTCACCACGCGCATCGCGGGCGAGGTCAAGGATTTCGATCCGTCGGTGTGGATCCCGTCGAAGGACATCAAGAAGATGGACCCCTTCGTCCATTACGGCGTCGCCGGCGGCCTGATGGCGGTCGCCGACGCGGGCCTCGACGTCCGCGCCGACGATGCGGAGCGCATCGGCGTGGCGATCGGCGCCGGCATCGGCGGCCTCAAGGGCATCGAGGACACCGCAATCAAGTATCACGAGGGCGGCCCGCGCAAGATCTCGCCGTTCTACGTGCCCAGCACGATCATCAACATGATCTCGGGCCAGGTCTCGATCATGACCGGCGCCAAGGGCCCGAACATCGCCGCGGTCACCGCGTGCACGACGGCCACGCACAACATCGGCCTGGCGATGCGCATGATCCAGTACGGCGACGCGGACGTGATGATCGCCGGCGGCGCGGAATTCGCGACCACGCCGACGTCGGTCGGCGGCTTCTGCTCGATGAAGGCGATGTCCACCCGCAACGACGATCCGGCCGCCGCCTCGCGGCCGTGGGACCGCACCCGCGACGGCTTCGTCATGGGCGACGGCGCCGGCATCCTGGTGCTCGAGGAGTACGAGCGCGCCAAGGCCCGCGGCGCGCGCATCTACGCCGAGGTCGCCGGTTTCGGCATGAGCGGCGATGCCTTCCACATGACCGCGCCGAGCGAGAACGGCGAGGGCGGGGCGCGCTGCATGCGCGCGGCGATCGCCGATGCCGGTATCGATCCGTCGCAGATCGGCTACATCAATGCGCACGGCACCTCGACGCCGGCCGGCGATGTGGCCGAAACCATGGGCATCAAGACCGTGCTCGGCGACCATGCGAAGAAGGTGATGGTCAGCTCGACGAAGTCGATGACCGGCCATCTGCTGGGCGCCGCGGGTGGCGTCGAAGCGGTGTTCTCGGCGATGGCGCTGCACGACGGCGTCATCCCGCCGACGATCAACCTCGACGAGCCGGGCGACGGCTGCGACCTGGACTACGTGCCGCACACCGCACGCCAGCACCAGGTCGAATACGCGATGTCCAACTCGTTCGGTTTCGGTGGCACCAACGGCACGCTGGTGTTCCGCAAGCTCTGAGCGGAGCGACGTGGGCGGTATCGGACAGGCCCGCGCAAGCGGGCCTGTTCTGTTCTGGCTTGCCTGCGGTAAGCGCGCCTGCGATCGACGGTGCGCATCGGGCGATTCGCCGGACAGGGGAGGTCGCCCGGTAGAAGCGCGTTCGCGCGCGGCACTAGCGCCAGGGAGGCCCGGTCGCGTGCGAGCGCGCTCCTACGAAAGCGTCTCGAACGAAGCTGGGAAGCTGGGCGCCATGCGCGCATGACGCGTCAGCCAGCATGCGGCACGGCCTCAGCCTCAGCCGCGCTTCCAGCGCACACCCTGCGGCGTGTCCTCGAGCACGATGCCTTCGCTCGCGAGCTGGTCGCGGATCGCGTCGGCCTGCGCGAAATCACGACTCTGCGGACGTCGTCGTCGGCGCTGGCGCCTCTGGCGAACCAGTCGGCAGGCACCTGCTGCAGCAGACCGAGCGCCAGCCCGGCGCCGAGCAGTTCCGATTTCAGGGCCTCGCGGCTGTCGGCATCCGTCGCCTTGCGCGCCTCGCCGGCGATCCGCGCGATCTCGGCGAGCGCCGCGGGCGTATTGAGGTCCTCGTCGAGCGCCTGCTCGATCGCCGCCGGGATCCGCGCCGCGCCGTCGATGTCGGTCAGATCGCGCAAGGTGCCGTAGAGGCGATCGAGCGTGCGCACCGACTGCTCGATCAAGGCGTCCGACCAGTCCAGCGGCTGCCGGTAATGCGCCGACAGCAGCGCATAGCGCAAGGCTTCGGGCGGATGCGCCTGCACCAGGTCGTGTACGCGTTCGATGTTGCCGATGGATTTCGACATCTTCGCGCCGGCGAAGGTCAGCATGCCGTTGTGCAGCCAGACCCGCGCGAACGGATGACCGCCGTGGGCGCATTCGCTCTGCGCGATCTCGTTCTCGTGGTGCGGGAACTGCAGGTCGACGCCGCCGGCGTGGATGTCGATCGTCTCGCCCAGGTGCGCAGCCGCCATCGCCGAGCATTCGATGTGCCAGCCCGGACGGCCCGTGCCCCAGGGCGACTCCCAGCCGGGCAGATCGCCGGTCGACGGCTTCCACAGCACGAAATCGCCGGGGCTGCGCTTGTACGGGGCCACCTCGATGCGGGCGCCGGCCAGCATGTCGTCGGGATCGCGGCGTGACAGCTTGCCGTAGCTTTCGAAGGTATCGACCGCGAACAGCACGTGGCCTTCGGCGGCGTAGGCATGCCCGCTGGCGATCAGCCGCTCGATCATCGCGACGATCTCGCCGATGTGCGCGGTCGCGGCCGGTTCGATGTCCGGCGGCGTGACCCCGAGCGCGGCCATGTCGGCCCGGTAGGCGGCGGTGAAGCGGTCGGTGATCGTCGCGATCGGCACGCCCTGCGCGGCGGCCGCGGCGTTGATCTTGTCGTCGACGTCGGTGATGTTGCGCGCGTAGCGCAGGGCGCCATGACGCCGCCGCAGCAGGTCGGCGAGCACCCCGAACACCACCGGACCGCGCGCGTTGCCGATGTGCACGTAGTTGTAGACCGTGGGGCCGCAGACGTACATCGTCGGGCAGGCCGGGTCGCGCGGCGCGAACGGTTCCAGTCGTCGCGTCAAACTGTTGTGCAGGTGCAGGGTCATCGCTTCGTTCACCGGGAAAACCGCTCGATTCTACCGGGCGGGGCAGGGCGCGTCCCCGGCGCCAGCACCGTCCGCGATCGGTCGTCGGCCCACTGGCATCCGCGCGGCCACGCACGGGGCGATCGACGCGGGCACGACAGCACCGATTCAGCCCCTGCGCGGGTGCACCGCCTACACTGCGCCCTGATGTTTCCCACCTGCCATCGCCTCCGCCTGCCGCGCGCGCCACGGACCTTCTGCTGGATGGTCGTGCTGTCGGCGTGTCCGCTGTGGGCGATGGCCCAGGGCGCGCCGCAGATGATGCAGATCGAGAACGCGCGGGTGGAATACGCCCAGGTGCTGCGTGCCGAGCCGGTCTACCAGACGCTGCGCGCGACCAGCATGGTCGAGCGCTGCGAGGCGACCACGCCCGTCGCCAGTCCCGAGGAGCAGCGCCGCGGATTCGCCCGCGTCGTCGGCGCGGTCAAGGACGTGCTGCGCTCCGAGGACGACACCGTGCAGGAAGTCGCGCGCTCGGCCGGCGGCGATTGCCGCATGGTGCCGATCGAGCGCGAATTCCGGCGGCCCATCGCCTACGACGTCGATTACGTGCACAAGGGCGTCAAGTACCGCTCGCGGCTCCCCTACGATCCGGGCAACCGGATGCGGGTGCGGGTCTCGGTGACCCCCGTCGTGGCGCCCCCGGGCGAACGCTGAGCCGGTGATGGCGCCGCGCTGTTGCGGCGCAGCGTCGGCCGTGCGAGGATGCGCGCCGATGCAGAACTTCCACGCCGACGCCGACATTCTGACCTCCGCCCGCATGGCGTCGGGCATGACGTCGCGTGCGCGCCGACCGGAAACCGATTCCTTTTCGGGTTAGCCGGACGTTCGCGTGCATGCGCAAGTTCTGACAAAACCCGGCCGATGCCGGGTTTTTTCGTTTCCGGCCCGTCATCGTTCCACGCCATCCTCGCTCCACCGCCTTTCCCATCGCAGCCCAGGACGACTTCCGCAGTGAACGCATCCGCCGTCAACCGCCACTTCCTCAACACCCAGGACTGGAGCCGCGCCGATCTCGACGCGCTGCTGGCCCAGGCCGCGCAGTTCAAGCAGCACAAGCTCGGCGATGCCCTGAAGGGCCGCTCCATCGCCCTGGTGTTCTTCAACCCGTCGATGCGCACCCGCACCAGCTTCGAGCTCGGCGCGTTCCAGCTCGGCGGCCATGCGGTGGTGCTGCAGCCGGGCAAGGACGCGTGGCCGATCGAATTCGACCTCGGCACGGTGATGGACGGCGACACCGAGGAGCACATCGCCGAAGTCGCGCGCGTGCTGGGCCGCTATGTCGATCTGATCGGCGTGCGCGCCTTCCCGAAGTTCGTGGACTGGTCGGTCGACCGTCAGGACAAGGTGCTCAAGGCCTTCGCGCAGTACTCGCCGGTGCCGGTCATCAACATGGAGACCATCACCCATCCGTGCCAGGAGCTGGCCCACGCGCTGGCGCTGCAGGAGCACTTCGGCACGTCGGACCTGCGCGGCAAGAAGTACGTGCTGACCTGGACCTACCACCCCAAGCCGCTCAACACCGCGGTCGCGAACTCCGCGCTGACCATCGCCACCCGCATGGGCATGGACGTGACCCTGCTCTGTCCGACGCCGGACTACGTGCTCGATACGCGTTACATGGACTGGGCCGCGCAGAACGTCGCCGAAAGCGGCGGCTCGCTGCAGGTCAGCCACGACATCGACAGCGCCTATGCCGGCGCCGACGTGGTCTACGCCAAGAGCTGGGGCGCGCTGCCGTTCTTCGGCAACTGGGCGCCCGAGAAGCCGATCCGCGACCAGTACCAGCACTTCATCGTCGACGAGGCCAAGATGGCGCTGACCAACAATGGCGTCTTCAGCCACTGCCTGCCGCTGCGCCGCAACGTCAAGGCGACCGACGCGGTCATGGATTCGCCGCAGTGCATCGCCATCGACGAGGCGGAGAACCGCCTGCACGTGCAGAAGGCCGTCATGGCCACGCTGATCGGCCGCTGATCATCCGCGCGCCTCTCCCTCCTTCCATCCTGTTCCGGACTCCGCAATGACCGCTGCCTCTCCCGAATCCAAGACCTCCGCCGCACAGTCGAAGGACATCGTCCTCGCGTTCTCGGGCGGCCTCGATACCAGCTTCTGCGTGCCCTACCTGCAGGCGCAGGGCTGGGCCGTGCACACCGTCTTCGCCGACACCGGCGGCGTCGACGCCGAAGAGCGCGCCTTCATCGAGCAGCGCGCCGCCGAGCTCGGCGTCACCAGCCATCGCACCGTCGACGGCGGCCCGGCGATCTGGTCGGGCTTCGTCAAGCCCTACGTGTGGGCGGGCGAGGGCTACCAGGGCCAGTACCCGCTGCTGGTCTCGGATCGCTATCTGATCGTCGACGCCGCGCTCGCCCGCGCCGCCGAGCTGGGCACCAATGCGATCGCGCACGGCTGCACGGGCATGGGCAACGACCAGGTGCGTTTCGATCTCGCGGTCAAGGCGCAGGGCGACTACCGCATCGTGGCGCCGATCCGCGAGATCCAGAAGGAACACACCCAGACCCGTGCCTACGAACAGGCCTATCTGGAGGCGCGCGGCTTCGGCGTGCGCGCCAAGCAGCAGCAGTACACGATCAACGAGAACCTGCTGGGCGTGACCATGTCCGGCGGCGAGATCGACCGGTGGGAAGCGCCGGGCGAGGAAGCCCGTGGCTGGTGCGCGCCGCGCGCCGAATGGCCGGAGGCGCCGCTGCGCGTGACGCTCGGCTTCCGCAACGGCGAGGCGGTGTCGCTCGATGGCGAGGCGCTGGACGGCGCCGCGCTGCTGGCAAAGCTCAATGCGCTGTTCGCGCCCTACGGCGTGGGCCGCGGCATGTACACCGGCGACACCGTGATCGGCCTCAAGGGCCGCATCGTCTACGAGGCGCCCGGTCTCGTGTCGTTGCTCGCCGCCCATCGCGCGCTCGAGGAAGCGGTGCTGAGCAAGCAGCAGAACCGCTTCAAGCCCGAGGTCGCGCGCAAGTGGGTGGAGCTGGTCTACGAAGGCTTCTTCCACGATCCGCTGAAGGCCGACCTGGAAGCGTTCCTGCAGTCCTCGCAGGCCTGCGTCAATGGCGAGGTCGTGCTGGAAACCCGCGGCGCCCGCGTCGATGCCGTCGCGATCCGTTCGCCGCACCTGCTGCACGCCAAGGGCGCGACCTACGCGCAGTCCGCGGACTGGGGCGTCGAGGAAGCCGAAGGCTTCATCAAGCTGTTCGGCATGAGTTCGACGCTGTGGGCCGAGATCAACCGCTGAGTCGAGATCCCCACGCCAGCGGGACGACGCGCGCGCCGGGCCGGGCGAGCACGCGTCGCTCTCGTTCTAGGACGGGCTGGCACCCGCGTCCTCATCCGCCCGCCGGGCGGCCGCCGCCGTACGCGGGGGCCCTGTTCCACTTGCGATCCAGGACATTCCGATCCCCGTCATGACCGAACTCCTCGACCACACGCTGGCCCATCTCGAACGACTGGTGGCGTTCGACACCCGCAATCCGCCGCGTGCGATCGCGGCCGAAGGCGGGATCTTCGACTACATCCGCGACCAGCTGCCGGGGTTCGAGGTCGAGGTCGTCGATCACGGCGCGGGAGCGGTCAGCCTGTTCGCGGCGCGCGGCACGCCGAAATTCCTGTTCAACGTGCATCTGGACACGGTGCCGGACTCGCCGCACTGGAGCGCCGATCCGCACGTGATGCGGCGCCTCGACGACCGCGTGGTCGGCCTCGGCGTCTGCGACATCAAGGGCGCGGCGGCGGCGCTGATCGCCGCGGCGAATGCCGGCGACGGCGATGCCGCGTTCCTGTTCTCCAGCGACGAGGAAGCCAACGACCCGCGCTGCATCGCGGCGTTCCTCGCCCGCGGAATTCCCTACGAGGCCGTCATCGTCGCCGAGCCGACGATGGGCGAGGCGGTACTCGCGCATCGCGGTATCAGCTCGGTGCTGATGCGCTTCGCCGGCACCGCCGGTCATGCGTCGGGCCGTCAGGATCCGGCGGCGAGTGCGCTGCACCAGGCGATGCGCTGGGGCGGGCGCGCGCTCGATCACGTAGAGTCTCTTGCGCATACGCGCTTCGGCGGCCTCACCGGGCTACGCTTCAACATCGGCCGCGTCGACGGTGGCATCAAGGCGAACATGATCGCGCCGGCGGCGGAGCTGCGCTTCGGCTTCCGGCCGCTGCCGTCGATGGATGTCGATGCGCTGCTGGCGACGTTCGCCGGTTTCGCCCAGCCCGATGCTGCGGAATTCACCGAAACCTTCCGCGGCCCGAGCCTGCCATCGGGCGACATCGCACGCGCGGAAGGGCGTCGTCTGGAAGCGCGCGACATCGCCGATGCGCTGGACCTGCCGATCGGCAACGCCGTCGATTTCTGGACCGAGGCCTCGCTGTTCTCAGCGGGCGGCTATACCGCGTTCGTCTTCGGGCCCGGCGACATTGCCCAGGCGCACACGGCCGACGAGTTCGTAAGCCTGGAGCAGCTGCAGCGTTACGCCGATGCCGTGCACCGGATCATCAATCCGCCGGCCTGAGCCGCGCACAGACTGCATTTCCTATCCACCGCGCCATCCACACAAGCCGACCCGTGAACATTCCCGCGACCCACGTCCAGACCCGCCAGACCATCGTGCGCCTGCTTTCGAGCATGGCCAGCGCGAAGGAGATCAGCCAGTACCTCAAGCGCTTCTCGCAGCTCGATGCCAAGCGCTTCGCCGTGGTCAAGGTCGGCGGCGCGGTGCTGCGCGACGAGCTCGACGACCTCACCTCGTCGCTGTCGTTCCTGCAGGAGGTCGGCCTGACGCCGATCGTGCTGCACGGCGCCGGCCCGCAGCTGGATGCGGAACTGTCGGCGGCCGGCATCGAGAAGCGCACCGTCAACGGCCTGCGGATCACGTCGCCGGAATCGCTCGCCATCGTGCGCCGCGTGTTCCAGGCCGCGAACCTCAAACTGGTCGAGGCGCTGCAGCGCAACGGCGCGCGCGCGACCTCGATCACCGGCGGCGTGTTCGAAGCCGCCTATCTCGACCAGGCGACCTACGGGCTCGTCGGCGAGGTCCAGCGGGTCAACCTGGCGCCGATCGAGGCCAGCCTGCAGGCCGGCTCGATTCCGGTGATCACCAGCCTCGGCGAAACCGCGTCCGGGCAGATCCTCAACATCAACGCGGACTTCGCTGCCAACGAGCTCGTCCGCGAGTTGCAGCCCTACAAGATCATCTTCCTGACCGGCACCGGCGGCCTGCTCGATCCCGACGGCCAGGTCATCGACTCGATCAACCTCTCGACCGAGTACGACCACCTGATGGAGCAGCCGTGGATCAACGGCGGCATGCGGGTCAAGATCGAGCAGATCAAGGCGCTGCTCGATGGCTTGCCGATGGCGTCGTCGGTGTCGATCACGCGACCGGCGGATCTTGCCAAGGAACTGTTCACGCACAAGGGCTCGGGCACGCTGGTGCGCCGCGGTGAACGCGTGCTGCGCGCGACCGCGTGGGATGAACTCGACCTGCCGCGGCTGCGCACGTTGATCGAGTCGAGCTTCGGCCGGACCCTGGTCGACGATTACTTCGAGCGGACGCCGCTGCTGCGCGCCTACGTCAGCGAGAACTACCGCGCCGCGGTGCTGCTGACAGAAGGCGACGGGATCACCTACCTCGACAAGTTCGCGGTGCTCGACGACGCCCAGGGCGAGGGCCTCGGCCGCGCCGTGTGGAACGTCATGCGCGAGGAAACGCCGCAGCTGTTCTGGCGCTCGCGCCACAACAACCAGGTCAACATCTTCTATTACGCCGAGTCCGACGGCTGCCTCAAGCAGGAGAAGTGGAAGGTGTTCTGGTACGGCCTCGACGGCTTTGACCAGATCCAGCAGTGCGTGGCCCATTGCGCGACGCGCGCACCGACGCTGGCGGGCTGAGGCCGTGGACACCGCTGCCGCAGGCGACGCCTGGCGGACCGTGCCGACCCTGCGCGGCGCGCAGGTCACGCTGGTGCCGCTGGACGCCCTGCATGCGTCGCCGCTGCGCGACGTCGTGCGGTCGAGCGGCCTGCACCGGCTGTGGTTCACCGGCGTGCCCGCGCCCGGGGACGTGGACGGCTACATCGACCGGGCGCTGGCCGATCGGCAGGCCGGTCTCGCACTGCCGTTCGCCGTGCTCGACGGCGCCGGCGAGGTCGTGGGCAGCACGCACTTCTACGGCCTAGCCCCGGACGTGCCGAACCTGAAGATCGGCCACAGCTGGCTGGCGCCACGCGTGCAGCGCACCGGGCTCAACACCGAAGCCGAGTTGCTGCTGTTGGGGCACGCATTCGAGGCGATGGCCTGCGTCGCGGTGGCGTTCGAGACGAGCTGGTTCAACCACGCCTCGCGCGCGGCGATCGCGCGGCTCGGCGCGAAGCAGGATGGCGTGCTGCGCCATCATCAACGGCATTCCGACGGGTCGCTGCGCGATACCGTGGTGTTCTCGCTGCTCGCGGCCGAATGGCCGGCGGCGAGGGCGCATCTTCGTTTCAAGCTGGAGAGTCGATCGTGAGTACGCCCGTCCATTCCGTCGGCATCGTCGGCGCCCGCGGCCACACCGGTGCGGAGCTGATCCGCCTGATCGCCGCGCACCCGCAGCTGTCGCTGGCCTTCGTATCCTCGCGCGAGCTCGACGGCCAGGCGGTCGCCGACCACACCGACGCCGACGTCGGTGCGCTGCGCTACGAAAGCCTCGATGCCGACGCGGTCGCGTCGCGCGGCGCCGACGCGGTGATCCTCGCGCTGCCCAACGACAAGGCCGCGCCGTTCGTCGCGGCGCTGGACGCGGCCGCGCCCGACACGGTCATCGTCGATCTGTCGGCCGACTACCGCTTCGATGCGGCCTGGTACTACGGCCTGCCGGAGCTGACCCGGGCGCGCTACGCCGGCCAGCGCCGCATCAGCAATCCCGGCTGCTATGCGACCGCGATGCAGCTGGTGATCGCGCCATTGATCGACCAGCTGGCCGGCCCGCCGCAGTGCTTCGGGGTCTCCGGTTATTCGGGCGCAGGCACCACGCCGTCGGACAAGAACAACGTCGCGCTGCTGCAGGGCAATCTGATGCCGTACGCCCTGACCAATCACATGCACGAGCGCGAGGTGTCGACGCAGCTCAACGTGCCGGTGGAATTCATGCCGCACGTGGCGCCGCATTTCCGCGGCATCACGATGACGGTGAACCTGTGGCTGCAGCAGCCGACCACGCGCGACGCGGTGCAGGCGCTGTACGCCGCGCGCTACGGCGACGAGCCGCTGATCGAACTGGTCGACGACGCGCCCTGGGTCAGCCGCATCGCCGGCCGCCACGGTGTGCAGATCGGCGGCGTCACGATGGCGCCGGGCGGGCGCCGCGTCGTCGTCGTCGCCACGCTCGACAACCTGCTCAAGGGCGCGGCGACGCAGGCGATGCAGAACCTCAACCTCGCGTTCGGTTTCGATGAACTGACCGCGATCCCGCACTGACGATGTTCCTGGCGCGCACAGAAGCGCGCAACAGACTTCACCAGTCGCCCGATCGCGCGCAAGCGCGTTTCCATGCAGATCCAACAGGACGTTCCGACATGAGCAATTTCCTCTGGCAGAAACCCGGCGTCGCGGTCGACGCTCAGATCCAGGCCTTCCTCGCCGGCAACGACGTGGTGCTGGACCGGGAATTCTTCCTGCACGACATCGCCGCCAGCGGCGCGCACGCGCAAGGCCTGCAGCGCATCGGCATCCTGTCGGACGCGGAGCTCGCCGGCCTGCAGCGCGAACTGGCAGTGCTGGGCGAGGATTTCCGCAGCGGCGCCTTCGTGCTCGACGACCGCTTCGAGGACGGCCATTCGGCGATCGAGGCGCGCCTGACCGAGCGACTGGGCGACGCCGGCCGCAAGATCCACACCGGCCGCAGCCGCAACGACCAGGTGCTGGTCGCCACGCGCCTGTGGCTGAAGGAGAAGCTCGACCGCGTCGCGACGCTGAGCCGGGAGATCGCGAAGATCGCGCTCGACCGCGCGCAGGCCGAGGCGCAGCTGCCGATTCCCGGCTACACCCACATCCAGCGTGCGGTGATCTCGTCGGGCGGCATGTGGTGGTCGGGCTGGGCCGAGGCCTTCATCGACAATGCGGTGCGCGCGCGCGACACGCTCGCGCTGATCGATGCGAATCCGCTCGGCACCGCCGCCGGGTACGGGGTCAATCTGCCGCTGGACCGCGACCACACGACCGCCGTGCTCGGCTTCGCGCGCCTGCAGGTGTCCCCGGTCTACGCGCAGCTGTCGCGCGGCAAGTTCGAACTCGCCGCGCTCGACGCACTGGGTGGCGCGACGCTGGACCTGCGCCGGCTCGCCTGGGACCTGTCGCAGTTCACCAGCGCCGAATACGGCTTCGTCGCGTTGCCGGCGCAGTACACGACCGGCAGTTCGATCATGCCGAACAAGCGCAACCCCGACGTCATCGAGCTGATGCGCGCCACGCACGCCAGCGTCGCCGCCGCCCGCACCGAGATCGAGCAGCTGCTGTCGCTGCCGTCGGGCTACCACCGCGACCTGCAGAGCAGCAAGGGCGCGATCTTCCACGGCTTCGGCCGCGGCCTTGCGGCGCTGGAGCTGTTGCCGGCGTTGCTGGCGAACCTGGAATGGCGCGAGGACCGCCTGCGCGCGGCGATCGATTCGGGCATGTACGCGACCGACGTCGCTGTCGAGGCCGCGCTCGCCGGCGTGCCCTTCCGCGAGGCCTACCAGGCCGCCGCGGCGGCGACCGAGACCGCCGGCGCGGGCCGCACGCCGGAAGGCAGCCTCGCGGCGCGCACCTCGCCGGGCGGCGCGGCCGACCTGCGCCTGGCACTGCTGCAGGCGCGCTGGGACGCGCTGGCGTGAGTGTCCGGTATCTCGTCCTGGCGATGCGGCGACCGGATTTCAATCCGGCGGTCGGGCCGCCGCATGCGGCGTTTCTCGAGTCGCTGCGCGCCGAGGGTCAGCTCGTGATGACCGGCGGCTTCAGCGACGGCAGCGGCGGCGCCTACCTGCTGCGGAACATCGAGAGTCTGGAGGCCGCACAGGCCATCGTCGCGCGCGATCCGCTGGTGCTGCAGGGCGCGTCCGAACTCACCGTGCACGAATGGAACGTGCGCGAGTGAACCGCCCGACGCCCGCCGCGAAGCACGCCGGGCGACCGGGATGACGCCGATGCCGACCGGCTTCGCCGAGCAGCTGCTGCCGCCGTGGCGGCGCGCGGTGCTGAAGGTCGGCAGCAGCCTGCTGGCGGCGGACGGCGGTGGCCTGTCGCCGCAATACGCGGCGGCGCTGGCCGCCTTCGTGCGCGCGAGCCAGGCCGCGGGGCGCGAGGTCGTCATCGTCTCGTCGGGCGCGGTTGCCGCGGGCCGCGCGATCCTCTCGGCGGGGCTGGCGCCGGGCGCGGCGATGGCCGAGCGCCAGGCGCTGGCCGCGCTGGGCCAGGCGCGCCTGACCGGGTTCTGGCAGGGCTTCTTCGAACGGCCGGTCGCGCAGGTGCTGCTGACGCACGACGATCTGCGCAACCGCCGTCGCTATCTCAACGCGCGGGCGACCTTGCGCGCGTTGCTGCGGCATGGCGCGCTGCCGGTCGTCAACGAGAACGACACGGTCTCGGTCGATGAACTCAAGCTCGGCGACAACGACAACCTCGCGGCGATCGTCGCGGCGCTGGTCGATGCCGACGTACTCTTCATCGCCACCGACATCGACGGCCTCTACGACGCCGATCCGCGGATCGAACCGAACGCCCGGCCGGTGCCGGCGGTCGCGAAGATGAGCGCCTCGCTGCTGGCGATCGCCGGCGGCGCCGGCAGCGCGTCCGGCACCGGCGGCATGCGGACCAAGCTGGAGGCGGCGCAGCGTGCCGCGTCGGCGGGCATCGCGACGGTGCTCTTCAACGGGCGCCGCGCCGAGGTGGTCGAAGGCCTGGCGCACGACCGCCTGCGTGGCACCCGCATCCACGCACTGCGCACGCGCGTCGCCGCACGCAAGCACTGGCTGCAGAACGCGCCGGCGGAACCGGGCGCGATCGTCGTCGATGCCGGCGCGGCGAACGCCATCGTGGAGCAGGGCGCTTCGCTGCTGCCGGGCGGCGTGGTCGCGGCCCAGGGCGCGTTCCGCCGCGGCGACCTGGTCGAGATCGTGCTCCGCGACGGCGACGTCACCGAACGCGTCGCGCGCGGCGTCACCCAGTATTCGGCCGACGACATCCGCCGGCTCGCGCGCCGCCATTCGCGCGACATCGAGGCGATGCTCGGTTACAACTACGGCGAGAACATCGTGCACCGCGACGATCTGGTGCTGGTGTAGTTCCGACGCCGAGGGAGTCCGCGATGTCCGAGATCCGCACCGCCGCGCTGGCCTGCCGCGACGCCGCCCAGGCGCTGGCCCAGCTGTCGACCCGCGACAAGGACGCGCTGCTGCTGGCGATGGCCGATGCGCTCGACGCCGATGCCGACGCGATCCTCGCCGCCAACGCGCAGGACGTCGCCGCCGCGCGCGCGGCCGGGACGGGCCGCGCGATGCTCGACCGCCTGGCGCTCGATGCGGGCCGCCTCGCGGCGGTGGCGGCATCGGTGCGCGCGGTCGCGGCGCTGCCGGATCCCGTCGGCCAGACCACGCGCCGCGATGTGCGTCCGAACGGGATCGCGGTCGAGAAGGTCCGCGTGCCGCTGGGCGTCATCGCGATGATCTACGAGGCGCGCCCCAATGTGACCGCCGATGCGGCGGCGCTGTGCATCAAGGCCGGCAACGGCGTGATCCTGCGCGGCGGCAGCGAGGCGATCCACTCCAACACCGCGATCGCCGCCGCGCTGCAGCGCGCCCTGGACGCCGCCGGCATCGGTGCGGCCGCGCTGACCCTGGTCACCGACCTGCGGCGCGAAACCATGCTGGCCCTGCTGCAGCTCAGCGACATCGTCGACCTGGCGATCCCGCGCGGTGGGGAAGGCCTGATCCGCTTCGTCGCCGAACACGCGCGGGTGCCGGTCATCAAGCACTACAAGGGCGTCTGCCATCTGTTCGTCGATGCCAGCGCCGACCCCGCTCTGGCGCTGCGCCTGCTGGTCGACGGCAAGGTCGGCAAGCCGAGCGCCTGCAATGCGCTGGAAACGCTGCTGGTGCATGCGGACATCGCCGATACCTTCCTGCCCGCGGCGATCGCGGCGCTGCGCGCGCACGGCGTCGAGGTCCGCGGCGACGCGCGCACGCAAGCCGTCGCCCGCGACGTCGCGCCGGCCGGCGACGACGATTACGCGGCGGAATTCCTGGACCTGGTGATCGCGGTGCGCGTCGTCGATTCGCTGGACGCGGCGATCGCGCACATCCGCCGGTTCGGCTCCGACCACACCGAAGTCATCGCCACCCGCGACGACGCCAGCGCACGCCGCTTCATCGACGCGCTGCGCGCCGCGGTGGTCATGGTCAACGCCTCGTCGCGTTTCAGCGACGGCGGCGAGCTGGGGCTGGGCGCGGAGATCGGCATCTCGACGACGCGGCTGCATGCCTACGGGCCGATGGGCCTGGAGGCGCTGACCGTCGAGCGCTTCGTCGTGCGCGGCGACGGCCAGGTGCGCAACCTCGGCGCCTGAGAAGGGGCGCCGACACGCGCGCTCACATTTCGCCGGGACGGGTCGCCGCGATCGGCCGTGCATCCTCGTCGACCGACACGGTGACGATCCGCGCGCCGCGCAGCTTGCCGGCCAGCAGCGCCGTGGCGCCGAGCGCGGTGCGGACGGCGTCGTCGTCGATGTCGGGGCGATGGCCGCGGCGGTCGCGCTTGCCGAAGCGCGCGCGGTTGTACTCGGCCCAGGCGATCAACAGGATGGCGCAGCCCACGGCGATGATCGGCAGTGCCAGCAGCAGGAAGGGATCGATGACGTTGTGGGTCATGTACAGCTGCACGTACGCGGTGCGCACGCCGAGGAACCACGCCAGCAGCGTGATCAGCGGCACCCACAGCCAGGCGTACAGGCCCCACGCGGCGGCGGTGAGCATGCTCGCCGCGGTGCGGCGGCCGCGGCTGCGCTCGCGGCTGTGGTCGATGATCGGCGGCGTCATGCGCGTGCTCCGCGGTCGGGACTGGTCCACACCGCGCGCCGGCGACGGCGCAGCACGGTGCGGGGGAAGGCGATGACCGCGGTCAGCATGCCGAGCATCCAGAACGCGATCGGGTACCAGATCACCCAGTAGAAATGCCGGGCCATCTTGCGTTCGTAGCGACGCTCGATCATCAGGCTGGTGGCGAACTGCAGCAGGCAGACCACCGCCAGCACCACGCCGTGCCAGCGCGGCAGGATGGTGTCGACGTGCAGCGACGGCGGCACGGTGACGAACAGGCCGACCAGCCACAGCAGCATGATCGTCAGCATCACGTAGGCCCAGGCCAGGCTCAGCAGGTATTCGAGCAGCACGCCCCACATGCGGCGCTTCTTCCACGCCAGCACGCCGCGGCCGTGGTTGAGCAGCACCTCGACGCCGCCGCAGGCCCAGCGCAGGCGCTGCGACCACAGGCCGCGGATGGTCTCGGGCATCAGGATCCAGCACAGCGCGTTGGGTTCGTAGCGGATGTCCCAGTGCGCCATCTGCAGGCGCCAGGAAATGTCGATGTCCTCGGTGACCATCGTGTCGGACCAGTAGCCGACATCGTGCAGCGCGGTGCGGCGGAATGCGCAGATCACCCCGGACACGGTGAACAGCCGGCCGTAGGTGCGCTGCGCGCGCTTGATCAGGCCGATGATCGCGGAGAATTCGCCGATCTGCATGCGGCCCATCAGCGTGGTGCGGTTGCGCACGCGCGGGTTGCCGGTGACGGCGCCGACGCGCGGCCCGTCGATCAGGTGCCCGACCATCCAGCGCATCGCATGCGGTTCGAGCACCGCGTCGGCATCGACGCAGACCAGGTATTCCGACGTCGCCGCCAGCGTCGCGATCCGCAGCGCGTTGGCCTTGCCCTGGTTCTGCGCCAGGTGCACCACGCGCAGCCGCGGGTGGTCGGCGACCAGCGCGTCGAGGACTTCGGCGGTGCGGTCGGTGCTGCCGTCGTCGACGGCGACGATCTCGAAGTCGCCATAGACCTGGGACGACAGCGCGGCGATCGTCGTCGCGATGTGTTCCTCCTCGTTGAAGCACGGCACGAGGATCGACACGAACGGCATCGACGCCATCGGCGGCGGCGCATCGGGCAGTGGTTCCTTGCGTTCGCGGCGCAGGTAGTAATAGAGGCCGCCGGTCATCCACACGAACGCCATGACGATCGGATAGAAGAAGGCGAAGTTGAAGAGCCACGTCGTCAGCGGCAGCGTCGACCAGGTCATGCTCAACGCTCCAGGTACGGGAATTCACGCGCCGACATCGCATCGCGCGCATCGGGCAGGGCGGGATGGTCCCGCGGGAAATCGTCGGGGTAGTAGCCCAGGTGGCGCACGCCGGCGGCGCGCAGCATGCGGGCCTGCGCCCGCAGCGTCTCGCCGGGAATCGACGTGCCGTCGCGCCAGTCGACGGTCTGCAGTTCGAACAGCGTCTTCTCGAGGCCGCGCGGCGTCGCCGCGACCGCGTCGACGAGGTCGCGCATCCAGCGCGCCGGATCGGCGGCGCCTTCCAGTTGCGGCATCGCCATCAGCGCGGTGATGTCGTAGGCACGGTGGAACGCTTCGAGGTCCTGTGCGAACCAGGCTTCCGACGCGGGCTCGAGCACCGGCCGCGCGAACAGGTTGCGCGCCGTCACCAGCTTCGGGCGCCAGCGCTCGGCTTCCGCCTGCAGCGCGAGGGTGAAGTCGATCAGGCCGGCCGTGCGCTGCGCCGGGTCGCCATCGCCGTAGGCGGGCACCTCGTCGTCGCGCAGGTAGGCGTCGTCGTGGAACAGCAGGCCGTCGAAGTAGCTGTTCGCGGCGAGATCGGCGTAGAGCTCGCCGACGATCGCGCGGGTGCGTGGATCGCCGGGATTGAGTCGCGGGATCTCGGCCGGATTGCGCGCCGCGATCTGCAGCTCGCGCTGCAGGTCGGTGTCGGCGAGCTCGAAGCCGAGCACCGGCAGCCAGGCGAACACGCGCACCTGGGCGCGGGTGCGCAGCTGCCAGGCGACGCGGTTGAACAGGTCCGCGCGCATCGGCAGGTGGCGGTTCGGGAAGTACAGCGCTTCGGCGGCGCCGTCGCCGTCGGGATCGGCGAACGCCTGCAGGAACACATGGCTGGGGCCGATGTCCTGGATGCGCTGGACCAGCTGGTCGAGGTTGCGCGCCATCTGCGCGGCGTCCGCGTCGTACACGTAGTCCAGGTCCACCTGGATCGCGCGCACGCCGTCCAGCGACAGGTCGCGGCGCAGCTCGCCGGCCAGGTCGCGCACGTCCGGGTTGCGATGGATGAGCAGGCGCCCGAGGCTGCCGAGCGCGTTCTGGTCGGCGCTGTCCTCGCCCTGCTGGCCGAGATCGGCCTCCTGCGAGCGGCCCTCGAGATCGAACGACAGGACCATGCCCATGTCGCCGGCGATCGCGTTGGTCACGCCGTTGTAGGCCGCATAGGGCCAGACGATGACGCGCGGTGCGCGGTCGAGATGGCGCGCGAGCGCATCGCGGCTGGTCTGCAGGTCGGCCGCGATCCGCGCGCGGTAGGCGGCCTCGGTTTCGTAACCGGTCGCCGCATCCCAGATGCGCGTGACCGCGGCCGGCGTCTGGTTGCCGAAGGGATTGCCCGGCACGCCGCGGTGTAGATCGTGGCTGTGCGACCCGACCTCGACCAGCCCGCTGTCCTGCATCTCGCGTAGCTGGTCCCAGGTCAGGAAGTCGTCTCGGGTGAAGTCGCGCGGCCCGTAGGGCACCACACCGTCCGCGGGCAGGTCCATCCAGCCGGTGACCGGCGCGACCAGCGCCGGATAGCCGTAGGCGCGCAGCAGCGGGAACGCATGCGTGTAGACGCTGCGCAGGCCGTCGTCGAAGGTCAGCAGCACCGCCTTGTCGGGCAGCGGCGCGCCGCCGGCGCGGGCGTCGAGCACTGCCTGCACGCTGACCGGTCGGTAGTCGTGCGCATGCAACCAGTCGAGGTGCTGGGCGAAGTTGGTCGTCGAGACCGCGTAGGCATCGGGATCGCCCTTCGCGGCGACGTCGTCGCGGATGTCGTGGTAGCTCAGGACCAGCAGCGATGCCTGCGCGGCGGGCGCGAGCAGCCCCAGCGCCAGCAGCAGGGCCAGCATCCAGGGCCGCGATCGGATCGGATTCATCGTGCACCTCCCCAGCGCAGTTCGACATCGAAGGCGATGCGTTGCTCGCGTGCGCCGTCGTAGACCGGGCGCGACCAGGCGACGCCGTATTCGAGTTCGTGGCCGTCGCGGCGCCACAGATGGCGATACCCCAGCGACGGCACCCAGTGCATCGCCTGGCCGCGCTGCCAGTACGGACCGGCGGCGATCTGGACCCGCTGCTGGAACGCGGTCTCGTAGCGACGCCAGGTGATGTGGTCGGCGCGCAGGCCGAGCGTCGCCGACGCGTCGCGTTCGGGATTGAAATACGCCGTCCGGTCGCCCTGCGAGGCGCGGCCTGCGTACACCGATGCCAGCCCGTCGATCATCAGGTGCGGCCGGCTGAGCAGGCGGCGCGTCGCATCGATGCCGAGCTGGTCGCGGCGGTTGCCGTCCTCGTAGCGCAGCCGTGCGACGCGCGCGTCGATGCCGACGGTGTCGCTCGGCGTCCACGCGGCCGACAGCGTCAGGCTGTCGGCGGTGATGCCGAGCCGGCGTGCCTGCAGCGACGCCTGTGGATCGAGGCGCGCGACCGCCGCGCCGATGCGCCAGGCGTCGGAGGCGCGCCAGTCGCCAGCGACGGTCCACGCGATCGCGCCCCGGTCGTCGGCATCGCTGACGCGTGAGACGGTCGCCGATGCGCCGAGCCGGTCGTGACGGTAATAGCCGCCGACGCCGACGCTGCGATAGCGGGTGCGCGCGGCCTGGGTGTCGGCGCCGAAATCCGCCCAGGTGTCCTGTGCCAGCACGCCGACGCGCCAGCGGTCGTCGAGCAGCGGCGACCGCACGTCGAGCGCATAGCCGCCATCGCGGCTGCCGAACGGCGACTGCGGGCTGCCGCCATCGCGCGCCCGGCTGCGCCCGCGGTTCGCCGACAGCGTGGCCTGCACGCCGCGGTGGCGGTCGAGCGCGTCTTCGATGCGCACGAGGCGCGGATCGTCGGGGTAGGTCGCATCGAGCACGGCGTAGGCATCGCGTGCGGCGTCGATGCGATCGAGCGCGGTCAACGCGCCGACCCGGCCGGCGAGCGCGTCGCGATCCTGCGGATCCGCGGTCAACGCCATTCCGTAGCGCTCCAGCGCGGCCGCGGGCCGGCGACGCCGCGCTTCCACCGCGCCGATCGCCGCCTGCAGGCCCGGGTTCGCCGGCCCGATGTGGCCCAGCGCCTGCAGCATCGCCTCGGCGCGGGCCTGGTCGTTGGCGTAGGAGTGCGCGAGCGCCAGATTCACGTCGGCGCTGTAGCGGTCCCAGTTCTCGTAACCGGTGCGGGCACCGGGCTGGCGCGGCCACGCCGGCTGCGACGCCGCCAGCGATTCGAACAGCGGCATCGCGAGGTCGAACCGCTCCTGCTCCATCCAGGCGTAGGCCAGCAGGATCCGCGCGTTGACGTCGTCGGGCTGGTGTTCGACCGCGGCCTCGAGCACCCGCGACGCGTCTTCCGGGCGGCGCAGCGCGAGCAGCGAATCGCCGACCGTGCCGAGGGCGTAGGCAGGCACGTCGATGCCCTCGGCCAGCAGTGCGTCGTAGCCGTCGACGACCTCCTGGTGGCGCTGCAGTCGGTTGAGCGCCGACAGTGCGTCGACCCGCAGGCGGGTGCGTTCCCAGTTGGTCTGGCGCGGCGACTCGCGCTGCAGGGTGCGCAGGGCCTCGAGCGCGGCCTCGGCTTCGTCGAGGCGCTGGGCCGGGGTTTCGGGTTCGACCCGACCCCAGCCGATCTGGCGGGCGATCGCGTCGCCCTCGATGCGTTCGATCTGGTGGGTCGCGAACAGATCCGGGCGCGCGGCGACGGCCTCCGCGGCGAGCATCGAGCTGCCGAGATCGGCCAGCGTCAGCGCGCGTAGGCGGTAGGCGTCGTCGTCGCCGGAGTCACGGGCGAGCCGCTGTTCCAGAGCCTGCAACGCGGCGGCATCGCGAATCGTGCGCGGCGCAGGTGGCGCCGCGTCGGACGCGGGCGTCTCAGCGGAATCGACGGGGCGCGTCTGCGCCGCGACGGGGGCGCACAGCACGGCGAGCAGGGACAAGGTCAGCGCATGCGTGCGCGGGCCGGCACAACAGGAGGAATAGGGCACGTAGGTCAGGCATCGAAAGAAGGGATGGAGCTGCGTCGAGGCCCGGAACGTGACACACGTCGCAAATCAGCGCGCGATGCTGCCGAAGCGGATGTCAATGCGAGGTCGCGATCGGCGCCCTTGTGAGCGCGTGAACCGGCCGATGGCGTGCTCGCCACCTGCTGGCGTGGGGGTGCGGGCCGCTGCGGCGGCGTTCGCAGCGTCGATGCCGCCCTTGGCGCGCATCTGCCCGAACATGAATGCCTGTTTCGATTCGGGCCGTCCGATCCTGCGTGCGCGCGGTTCCGCGGGGCGAGCGCGGCCGGAACCGCCGATCGGCCCGGATCCGCCCGGCAGGGCCGGCGCCGCAATCCCTACCAGGTGTCTTCCAGCCAGCGCGGCCGGCAGGCGAGCCACCCGCCGGCCAGCAGCACCGCGACGGCGACGACCAGCATCGCGAACGGCCAGTCCCAGCCGCCGCTGAGGTCGTGCAGCACGCCGAACAGCAGCGGGCCGAGGCAGCTGATCGCATAGCCCACGCCCTGCATGAAGCCCGACAGCGCCGCCGAGCCCGCGGGCGTGCGCGTGCGCAGGTTGATCATCGTCAGCGTCAGCGGGAACGTGCTCGGCCCCAGGCCCAGCAGCACGACCCACAGCACCGGCGCGGCCATCGGCGCGAGCAGCAGACCCGTGAAGGCGGTCAGGTGGCAGGCCGCGCAGGCCAGCACCAGCGGAAACGGATTGGCGATGCGGACCGCGAGTGCCGGCATGCCCAGCGCGCCGATCAGGCCGAGGGTCGAGAACAGCGCGACCATCGCACCACCGAACGCGGGCGTCGCGCCGGCTTCGGTCAGCAGCGTCGGCAGCCAGGTGAACATCGCGTAGGTGATCAGCGAGGTCATGCCGAACATCAGCGCCAGGCCCCAGGCGACCGGCGAGATCCAGACCCGGCCACGCACCACCGGCGCAGCGGGCGCGACATCGTCCCCCGGCGACGTCGCCGACCCGCGACGCGCGCGCAGCAGCAACCACAGCCAGGGCAACGCGGCGGCAATCGCGGTCAGCGACCAGACGCCGAGCGCCACGCGCCAGCCCGCCGAGCCAGCGAGCGGTACGGCGAGCAGCGCGGGCAGCATCGTGCCCAGCTGCAGCACGGTGATGTAGAGCGTGCTGATCGCACCGACCCGCCCGGGGAAATAGCGTTTGACCAGCGGCGGCAGCACCACGTTGCCGATGCCCATGCCGGCCAGTGCGACGCCCGACCCGAACATCAGCACGGCGACGCCGTCCGCGCTCGAGCGCAGCAGCAGGCCTGCCGCGGCCAGCGCCATCGCCAGCAGCGCGGTGCGTTCCAGACCGATGCGCCGGCCCAGCGCCGGCGTCGACACGCCGAACAGCGCGAACGCCGCGGTCGGCAGCATCCCCAGCACCCCGGCGGTCGCGGACCCGAAGCCGAACGTCGCGCCGAGCACGTCGAGCAGCGGCGTCAACGACGTCACCGCGGTGCGCAGGTTGAACGCCGACAACGCGATGCCCAGCAGCACCAGCACGCGCACGTGGCGCGGGAACGGAGAAGAAGGAGACGGAACGACGGACGACGACATCGCGATGGCGCACCAGCCAGTGCCGCGGAACGGGCACGGCGGACCAAAGAAAAAACCGGCCGTTGGGCCGGTTTTCGACTTCACGCACTGCAATTGCAGAGTGGTCGGGGAGACAGGATTCGAACCTGCGACCTCTACGTCCCGAACGTAGCGCTCTACCAGACTGAGCTACACCCCGACAGGTGAGCCGCGCATTCTACTGGTGCCCTCGCGGACGGGCAAGCATCCCGACGCATAAATTTTCGCGGCGGCGGAATCCGCCTGCATGCCGCCGTCGCTTGCGATAATGCCCGGCGGCGTCGCACGCATCGCGCCGCTTCCTTTCCGCCAGGCCACCCACGTCGCATGACCCAGCCGCCGCCAGCCGTGGACCAGACCGGTCCGCAGCGACGACACCACACGCGCTGGCTCGACGCGCAACTGCAGCCGTTCCGCGCGCGGCATCGCGTCGCGCAGGCGTGCACGGTGGCGGCGGGCCTGTTGTGGATTCCGCAGGCGGGTGCGATCGCCTGGTTGCTCGATGCGCTGCTGGTCGCGGGCGCGACGTGGCATGCGCCGGGTCCGCGCGGTGCCCTGCTGCTGCTCGGGGTGACGCTGCTGGTGCGCGTCGCACTCGGCTGGCTGGCGCAGCGCGCGGCCGCCGACGCCGCCGAGGCCACGCTCGCCCGCCTGCGCAGCGATCTGGCCCGCGCCGCGCTCGCGCGTGGGCCGCTGTGGCTACGCGGACAGCGCAGCGGCGGCCTTGTCGCCTTGTCGACCAGCCATGTCGATGCGGCCGGCGCGTACTACAGCGGCTTCCTGCTGGCGCGGGCGGAAGTGATGCTGGTGCCGGCCGCGATCCTGGTCGCGGTGTTCGCCGTCGACTGGGTCGTCGGCCTGGTGCTGCTGCTGACCGCGCCGCTGGCGCCGGTGTTCATGATGCTGATCGGCATGGGCGCCGAGACCGCCGGGCGTCGCCAGCTCGCCGCGTTGGCACGCGCGGGGGCGCACTTCACCGATCGCCTGCGCGGGCTGGACCTGATCCGCGTCTACGGGCGCGGCGACGCCGAACTGGCGCAGGTCACCGAGGCCGCCGACACGATCCGCGACCGCAGCCTCAAGGTGCTGCGCATCGCCTTCCTGTCGTCGGCGGTGCTGGAGTTCTTCGCTTCGGTCAGCGTCGCCATCGTCGCGATGTATTTCGGCTTCACCTACCTGGGGATGATCGACCTGCGCGGCGTGCCGTTCTCGCTCGCGACCGGCCTGTTCTGCCTGCTGCTGGCGCCGGAGTTCTACGCGCCGATGCGCCGTCTGGCCGCGCATTACCACGACCGCGCGAACGCGCTGGCCGCGGCGGCGGAGATCGAAGCGGCGCTCGACGGCCTGCCGGACACGGTGGCGGTCCGCATGGTCGAAGACGAGGCCGCGGAACCGGACGCGCGCGCCGCCAGCGTCACGCTCGACGACGTGACGCTGCGCTACCCCGGTGCTCGCGAGCCGGTGCTGTCCGGCCTCCGCCTGCAGATTCCCGCCGGCCAGCGCCTGGCGATCGTGGGCCCCAGTGGCGCCGGCAAAAGCACGCTGCTCGACGCGATGGCCGGCTGGCTCGCGCCGCAAGCGGGCACGCTGTCGATTCCGCCAGGTGCCCGCATCGCCGCGGCCGGCCAGCGTCCGTGGCTGTTCCAGGGCAGTCTCCTCGACAATCTGCGCATCGCCGATCCCGGCGCCAGCGACGCGCGCCTGCGCGAGATCGCCGACGTCGCGCAGATCACGGCCTTCGCCGCGCGTCTTCCCGAGGGGCTGGACACGCAGATCGGCGAGCGGGGCTTCGGTCTGTCCGGCGGCGAGGCGCGGCGCGTGGCGCTGGCCCGCGCGCTGCTGCGGCGGCCGGACCTGTTGCTGCTCGACGAGCCCACCGCCTTCCTCGATCCCGGCACCGAGGCCGCATTGCTGGCGGCGCTCGCGAACTTCCTGCCCGATTGCACCGTCGTCGTCGCCACGCATAGCCCGGCCGTGATGGCCTGGGCGGATGCGGTCTGGACCGTGCCGACGTCGCCGGGGCCGGAGGACGCCGCATGAACTTGCCGGCGGATCGCATCACCAGCACGCGCGCGCTGCTGCGCCGGCATCGCGGCCGGGTCGCGCTCGCCGTCGGCCTGCTGCTGGTGACGATGGCCGCGGGCCTGGGCCTGCTCGGCGTGTCGGGCGGCTTTCTCACGGCCGCGGCGCTGACCTTCGGCACGCTCGGCACGTTCAATTTCTTCACGCCGTCGGCCGGCATCCGCGGACTGACGCTGGCGCGCATCGTGTCGCGCTATCTGGAGAAGCTCGCCGGCCACGACACCATGCTGCGGATCGCGCGCGACCTGCGCACGTGGTTCTTCGCGCGCGCGTTGCGGCTCAGTCCCGGCCAGCTCGGCCGCCTGCGCACCGGCGATCTGCTGGCGCGACTGACCGGCGACATCGATGCCGTCGACGGCCTGCTGCTGCGCGCGACCGGGCCGCTGTTCGCGCTGATCGGCATCGGTGTGGTCGCGGTCGGCGCGGCGGTCTGGCTGCATCCGCCGACCGGGTCGTTCCTGGCCCTGGTCGGCATCGCCGCGGCCATCGCCGTGTCCTGGGTCGTCGCCCGCGGCCGCGCGGCGGCGGAGCATGCCCGCACGCAGCAGCGCGCCCAGCTGCGCGCGCGCCTGCACGAACTCTATGAAGGCCAGGCCGACCTGGTCGCGCTGGGCGCGGCGGGCGCGTGGCTCGACGCCGTCGCCGGCGACAGCCGCGTGCTGGGCGAGGCCGATCGTGTGCGTCGCCGCCAGCTGGCCGATGGCCAGGCCGTGCACGGCATCATCGCGGCCTGCGGCCTGCTCGGTGTGCTGTGGATCGCCGCCGGTGCCACCGCGGCCGGCACGCTGTCGGGTCCGCGCGCCGCCGCGCTGTTCTTCATGACCGTCGGACTGCTGGAACTGTGGGCCGCGGCCGGGCTCGCGTGGCAGGCGCTGCTGTCGGCGCGTGCGTCGATCGCGCGGCTCGACGCCGTCGCCGGCACCGAGCCGTCGGTGCGCGATCCCGACGCACCGGTCGCGGCACCGGCGCATGGCGACCTGGTGTTCGACGGCGTCGGCTTCGGCTGGGCCGACGGCGGCCGCACGTTGCTCGACGGGCTCGATTTCAGCCTCGCCGCCGGCGAACGCGTCGCGATCAGCGGCGACAGCGGCGCCGGCAAGTCCACGCTGTCGGCCCTGCTGTTGCGCAGCGCCGATCCGCGCGCGGGCGCGGTGACGTTCGGCGGCGTCGCGTTGCGGGCGATGCGCCAGCAGGACTGGCACGCGCGGATCGGCTGGTTGCCGCAGAACGCGCCGGTGTTCGCCGGCAGCGTGCGCGATAACCTCGCGTTCGGCGCGGCGGAGGCGGACGACGCCGCGCTGTGGGCGATGCTCGCGCGCGTGCGACTGAAGGGCTGGGCGGAGCGTATCGGCGGCCTGGAGGCCTGGGTCGGCGAGAACGGCGCGACGATGTCGGCCGGCCAGGCGCGCCGCCTGGCGTTGGCACGCGCGCTGCTGCGCGATGCGCCGCTGATCGTGCTCGACGAACCGACCGAAGGTCTGGACCACGACACTGCCGACGTCCTGTTGCGCGATCTGCCCGCGCTGCTCGACGGGCGCAGCCTGCTGCTGATCACCCACGGCGTGCTGCCGCCCGGCCTGGTGCATCGCCATCTGTGGTTGCGCGACGGGCGCCTGCACGCTGCGCCGCCGGGGTAGGACACGCCTGCGCGCGACGCTTTCCTACCGTGGATCTCGGGATTTTCTGTTGATTTCCAGACCGACCGGTCTCGAGAGCTGCGGGTCTGCACACATCGCGCGCGAGCGCGCTCCTGCAGGGCATCGGCGTGGCGCTTTTCGATCACCGTTCGAACGCGGGGTGCATCGGGGTCGCGCACCGCTGCGCTGACTGCTCGGGAGGCCTGCGTTCTCGTCGCCACGCACCGCCAGCGCCCCGTCGAGACGCGCGCTCGCCTCCCGTCCGGTCGCCTGGGTGCGGTCATCCCGCGTTGCGCAGCCGCCGCATCGGGACAGGGGTAGGGCGGCACACTAGAATGGCGGTCCCCAACCGCATCACCGAAGAGCCCGCCGCATGATCAAGCCCCGGACCCCGCCCGGCGTCATGGAACTGTTGCCCCGCGACCAGATCGCGTTCCAGCGCATGCTGGACACGATCCGCCGCACCTTCGAGGGCTTCGGCTTCCTGCCGATCGAGACGCCGGTGTTCGAGCTGTCGGACACGCTGCTGACCAAATCCGGCGGCGAGACCGAGCGGCAGGTGTACTTCGTGCAGTCGACCGGCGCGCTCGAGAAAGCCTCGGACGGCCTGCCGGAACTCGCGCTGCGCTTCGACCTCACCGTGCCGCTGGCGCGCTACGTCGCCGAGCACGAGCACGAGCTCGCGTTCCCGTTCCGCCGCTACCAGATGCAGCGCGTCTACCGCGGCGAACGCGCGCAGCGCGGCCGCTTCCGCGAGTTCTACCAGTGCGACATCGACGTCATCGGCAAGGACGCGCTGTCGCCGCGGTACGACGCCGAAGTGCCGGCGGTGATCAGCGCGGTCTTCGCCGCACTCGACATCGGCGAGTTCACGATCCAGCTCAACCATCGCAAGCTGCTGCGCGGCTACTTCGAAGGGCAGGGCATCGACGACACGCGCCAGATGACCGTGCTGCGCGAGATCGACAAGCTCGACAAGCGCGGCGAGGACGCGGTGCGCGCGACGCTGACCGGCGAGGACTTCGGCCTGAGCGACGAAGTCGCCGAGCGCCTGCTGGCGTTCTCGCGCGTGCGCTCGATCGGCCACGACGATGCGCTGTCGAAGCTCGACGCGCTCGGCGCCGGCACAGAGCTGTTCGAAGAGGGCCGCAACGAACTGCGCGACCTGCTCCACCAGCTGCGCGCGCTCGGCGTGCCGGAATCGCGCTACGCACTGAATCTCTCGATCGCGCGTGGTCTCGACTACTACACCGGCATGGTCTACGAGACGATCCTCGATGCGCATCCGCAGATCGGTTCGATCTGTTCGGGCGGCCGCTACGACAACCTCGCCAGCCACTACACCAAGTCCAAGCTGCCGGGCGTCGGCATCTCGATCGGCCTGACGCGGCTGTTCTGGCAGCTGCGCGAAGCCGGCCTGGTCGCGACCGCCGACAGCTCGGTCGACGTGCTGGTCACGCTGTTCGACGATGCCGGCCTGCCGCATGCGCTGGCGCTGTCGCAGCAGCTGCGCGCCGGCGGCCTCAACGTCGAGACCCAGCTCGAGCCGCGCAAGCTCGCCAAGCAGATGCAGTACGCCGATCGCGCCGGCATCCGCTTCGTCGTGATCCGCGGCGAGGACGAAGCCGCGAAGGGCGTCGTCGCGGTCAAGGACCTGCGCCGCGGCGAACAGTTCGAGGTCGCCGACGACGATCTCGCGCGCACCCTGCGCGTCGAACGCGAGCAGTGGCAGGCGATGCGGTGAGTACTCGGCCGCTCGCCATGGCGGCCATCGCATTGCCGGTCGCGGAGGCGGTCGGCGCCCGTGTCCAGCCCGGCGCCTCGCCTCACCGCGTGCAGTCCGCGCGCGTGACGCGTCTGGCCGGGCCGCCGTCGCGCTGCGGCCCGATCGCCGCCGCCCCGTCCGATCCCATATTCGTGGCGCGCCGCGCGCCGTCCCGCCACCGGTCCGTCGCAGCCACGCCGTCCTGCCGCGTGCGCCCGCCCATGACCTGCCAGGAGTCCACCCGATGAAACCGATTCTCCTCGATGGCCAGTCGCTGACGCGGCTGCAGCTGGTCGCGGTCGCCAATGGCGCCCAGGTCGCGCTCGACGAGACCGCGCTGCAGCGCGTCGCGCGCGCGGCCGAATTCCTCGCCGAGCAGGTGCGTCGCGAGGAGCCGATCTATGGCGTCTCGACCGGGTTCGGCAGCAATGCCGACCGCCTGCTGGGGGCGCATCCGCTGCGCGACGAACTGCCGGGCGCGCGTCCGTCGGGACGTTCGCTGCACGAGGAGCTGCAGGTCAACCTGATCGTGACCCACGCGGTCTGCGTCGGCGAGCCGCTGGCCGCGGACGTGGTGCGGGCAATGCTGTGCATCCGCATCAACACGCTGCTGAAGGGCCATTCCGGCATCCGCGTGCAGACGCTGCAGGCGCTGACCGACCTGCTGAACTCGGGCATCGTGCCGGTGGTGCCGGCGCTGGGTTCGGTCGGCGCATCGGGCGATCTGGCGCCGCTGTCGCACCTGGCGATCGTGCTGCTCGGCGGCGGTGAGGCCTTCGTCGACGGCCGCCGGATGCCGGGCGCCGACGCGCTGGCCCGGGCCGGGCTCACGGCGGTCTCGCTGTCGTACAAGGAGGGCCTGGCGCTGAACAACGGCACCGCCCAGATGCTGGCGACGGGCGTGCTGGCGCTGCACCGGCTCGACGCGCTGCTCGACACCGCCGACCTCGCCGCGGCGATGACCATCGATGCCTTCGCCGGACGGCTGGGTGCGTTCGACGAAGCCGTGCACGACCTGCGGCCGCATCCGGGCCAGGTGCAGGTCGCCGCGCATCTGCGCGAACTGCTCGCCGGCTCCACGCTGGCCGACATTCCCTATCACCTCGTACCGCGGTTCCGGCCCTGGCTGCCGTCGAGCTGGGACACCGCCGAATCGCAGGCGCTGCGCTTCGACATCGGCTGGGATTGGGTGCCGAGTGACCAGCGCCACGGCCGCGAAAAGTTCTACCAGCGCTTCAAACCCTTCCGCGGCGGCAAGAAGCACCAGCCGCAGGACAGCTACTCGCTGCGCTGCATCCCGCAGGTGCATGGCGCCGTGCGCGATGCGGTGGAGCAGGCCAAGCGCGTGTTCGAGATCGAGCTCAATGCCGTGACCGACAACCCGCTGGTCTTCCCCGACCGCGAGGCCGAGCACGTCGAGGAGCAGGTCATCTCCGCCGGCCATTTCCACGGCATGCCGCTGGCGCTGGCGATGAGCTACGTCAAGGCGGCGATCCCGGTGCTGGCCTCGATCTCCGAGCGGCGCCTCAACAAGCTGGTCGATCCGGCGACCAGCGACGGCCTGCCGGGCTTCCTGATCGGCAACGAGGACGCGACCGAATCGGGTTACATGATCGTGCAGTACACCGCCGCGGCGATCGTCAACGATCTCGCCACGCGCGCGCATCCGGCCAGCGTCTATTCGATTCCGACCAGCGCGAATGCGGAGGACCACGTGTCGATGGGCACCAACGAGGCGCGCCACGTGCTGTCGATGGTCGACGACGTCGGCAAGGTGCTGGCGCTGGAGATCTACACCGCCGCGCAGGCGCTGGACCTGCGCACGGACATGATCAACGCCGCGCGCGATCTCGCGCGGCGCGGCGATGCCGAAGCGCTGGCGGCGAAGGTGCAGGGCGGGCCGGCGTCGGACCGCCCGACCCGCGGCGCCTTCGTCGACGAGGTCGAAGCCCTGCGTGCGGAGCTGGCGCAGGCCGAGGCCTTCCATCCCGGCACGATCGTCGCCGCCGCGCACGCCCGCGTGCGTGAGGCGATTCCGTTTCTCGATCGCGATCGCGCGCTGGACGGCGAAGTGGCCGCCGCCGTGAAGCTCGTCGCCGACGGCGCGCTGCTCGGCGTGTTGCCGCGCTGGCAATGCGTCGACGCGCCGCCGCGGACGGCCGCATGAACCTGCCGCTGCACTTCGGCCTGCTGGGCGTGCTGGAAGCGGCGATGATCGCGCTGCTGGTCGGTGCGCTCTGCTACCTGCTGTTCCACTGGATCGGCGCGCGCAACCGCTGGGCACACGGCCCCGCGCTGGGCTGGGGCTGTCTGTCGGCACTGGTGGTGGCGACCGGCATCGATGCCTGGCACCTGTTCTACATGGGCGTGGTCAAGCTGGAATCGCCGGTCTACGCGCGTATCGCGTTGGCCAAGATCCACGATCCCGATTTCCTCGGCATGCGCGTCTTCATGTCGGCGACGGCCGCGCTGTGCGGCGTGGCGCTCGCGTGGATGGCGATGCAGGCGCGCCGCCGCACGGCGTGATCTGTTCGCGGTGCGCGACGCCTTCTGCAGGCGCGCGCTCGCGCGACGGAACGCGAGGGGCCGCCGCATCGCGCGCCAGCGCGCGCCGGCATGTCCTGCGGCGATTCGAAAACCGATGCGTGCGGCATGCCGCCGTACAGGCCCGGTCCCCGTCGAGGCGAACCGTGCTGCAGTCGCGATTACGGACCCGCCGCGCTGTCGCGCGTCAGCCTGCGCAGGAACACCGCCATCTCCTTCGCCGACTGCACGTCGCCGGCGCGCGTGGCCGCATCGATGCCGTGCGTCCAGGCCTCCGCCGCGGCGTCGACCTGCGACTGCGCGAGCAGGGCCTTGCCCAGCAGTTTCCACGCAGCCGAGTAGTCGGGCTGGTGCGCGACGGCCCGCTGCAGATGCGGAATCGCGGCGGCGGCATCGCCCGTTTGCAGGCAGGCATTTCCGAGCCCGAACCGCAGCAGCGCATCGTCGCGGCCGGCCGCCAGCATCGCTTCGAGTCGTGTACGCATGGGGCACCGGGTCCGGGATGGAGGGGCGAGGGTAGCGGACGTGCTGGCGGGCGGTCGCGGATAGGGTCGTCTCGCAAGCGCCTCGCCACCCGGAACGGCAACCGGGGCGTCCGCGCGCCGGGCGTCGCGATCGCGTCCGCTCCGTGTCGCGCCTGCCGCGAGCCCGCATCACTCGATCGTTCATCCCAAGGCTTGACCGGGCCGGCTCCGGGGCGTAGCGTATTAACGCGTTAATACATTGAAACACCGACCCCTGCTTCGAGCCCCGATGAAACAGCGCACCGAACCCCTGCCGGACCGTGATGCCAGTGCCTCCCTGCGGGCGCTGGCGGACGCGTTCGCGGGACTGCGCACGGCTGACGACGCGGTGCGGTTTCTCGAAGACCTGTGCACGCCGGCCGAACTCGAAGCGCTGGTCGACCGCTGGCGCGTGGTGCCGTTGCTGCAGCAGGGCGTCCCCTATCGCGAAATCCACGACCGCACCGGCGTCAGCGTCACGACGATCGGTCGCGTCGCCCGCACGCTCGATCGCGGCGCTGGCGGTTACGCCATCGCCGCCGCGTCCCTGGCCGGTTCCCCGGCGGCGCGCTCCCCCGATTCCCATTGAGGTCATCCCCATGAGTCCCGTCACCGGCGGCGCCACGCGCGACCGCCTGCGTATCGCCATCCAGAAATCCGGTCGCCTCAGCGAACCGGCCCGCGCCTTGCTCGCGTCCTGCGGCCTGTCGTGGCGCACCAGCCGCGACAAGCTGTTCTGCTACGGCGAGACGCTGCCCGTCGACCTGCTGCTGGTCCGCGACGACGACATTCCGGGCCTGCTGGCCGATGGTGTCTGCGATTACGGCATCGTCGGCCGCAACGTGCTCGAGGAGCAGGCCGCCGATCGCGCCCAGCGCGGCCTGCCGAAGGTCTCGAAGGAAGTGCGGCCGCTCGGCTTCGGCGGCTGCCGGCTCGACATCGCGATTCCCGAAGCCCAGATCTGGGAGGGGCCGCAGCAACTGCAGGGTGCGCGCATCGCGACCAGTTATCCCGGGCTGCTGCAGCAATGGCTCGATGCGGAAGGCGTGGCGGCGAGCATCGTCAACCTGTCGGGCTCGGTCGAAATCGCCCCGCGGCTCGGCCAGGCCGACGTGATCTGCGATCTGGTGTCCAGCGGCGCCACGCTGACCGCGAACCAGCTCAAGCCCGCGGTCACGCTGCTGCGCAGCGAGGCGGTGCTCGCCGGGCCGGTGCAGGGCTTCTCCGATGCGCGCGGCGAGCTCGCCTCGCTGCTGCTGCGCCGGCTCGACGGCGTGCTGCGGCTGCGCGACAGCCGCCTGCTGATGTTCCAGTCCACGCGCGCCGGCGTGGCGGCGTTGCTCAAACTGCTGCCCGACGCGGAACCGCCGACGCTGCTGCAGGTCGACGGCGCCGAGACCGTCGCGTTGCAGGTGCTGTGCCACGGCGAGATGACCTGGCAGCGGCTCGAAGACCTCAAGCAGGCCGGCGCCGCGGGCCTGATGGTGCTGCCGGTGGAGCGGATGCTGGCATGAGCGCGATCCGGACCGAAGCCCCCCTGACGCCGGTCATCGACTGGACGACATTGGACGACGCCGCGCAGCGCGACGTCCTGCAACGCCCGACCCAGGTCGTCGCCGAGCGCACCCGCCGTGCCGTGGCCGAGGTGCTCGACGCCGTCGCCACCCGCGGCGACGCTGCCCTGCGCGAGCTGACCGAACGCTTCGACGGCGTCGCGCTCGAGGCCTTCGAAGTCGAGGACGGCGAATTCGCCGCGGCCCAGACCGCCGTGCCCGCGCCACTGCGCGCGGCGATGGTCGCCGCGGCCGAGCGCATCCGCCGCTTCCACGCGGCCGGCATGACCGCCGGCTACGGCCTGGAAACCGCACCCGGCGTGTTCTGCGAGCGCGTGGTGCGCCCGATCCGCCGGGTCGGCCTGTACGTACCGGCCGGCAGCGCGCCGCTGCCGTCGACCGCGCTGATGCTCGGCGTACCGGCGCAACTGGCCGGCTGCGCGGAGGTGGTGCTGTGCACGCCGCCGCGCGCGGACGGCAGCGCCGATCCCTCGGTGCTGGTCGCCGCGCGCCTGACCGGCGTGCACCGCGTGTTCAAGCTCGGCGGCGCGCAGGCGATCGCGGCGATGGCCTTCGGCACCGATAGCGTGCCGGCCTGCGCCAAGCTGTTCGGTCCCGGCAACAGCTTCGTCACCGAGGCCAAGCAGCAGGTCGCCCGTACCGGCACGGTCGCGATCGACATGCCGGCGGGGCCGTCGGAAGTGCTGGTGATCGCCGACACGGGCGCGGATGCCGCCTTCGTCGCCGCGGATCTGCTGTCCCAGGCCGAACACGGCCCGGACTCGCAGGTGTTGCTGCTGTCGGATGCGCCGGCCCTGCTGGCCGATGTCGCGGTGGAACTCGAGCGCCAGCTGGCCGCGTTGCCGCGCGCCGACATCGCACGCCAGGCGCTCGCGCGCTCGCGGCTGATCCAGGTGCCGTCGCTCGACGTCGCGTTCCGGATCAGCAACCGCTATGCGCCCGAGCACCTGATCCTGGCCCTGCGCGCGCCGCGCGACTGGCTGGACCGGGTCGAGGCCGCGGGCTCGGTCTTCCTCGGCGACTGGACGCCCGAAGCGCTCGGCGACTACTGCAGCGGCACCAACCACGTGCTGCCGACCGGCGGCGCCGCGCACGCATGGAGCGGCGTCAGCGTGGCCAGCTTCCAGAATTTCGTCAGCGTGCAGAGCGCGACCCGCGACGGCATCCACGCGATCGGTCCGGACGCAGTGACCCTGGCGGACGCCGAAGGCCTCGGCGCGCATGCCAACGCGGTGACCCTGCGCCTGCGCAAGGCGGCCCCGTGAGCGACCCGGCCGACACTTCGGTGCTCGATCTGGTGCGCGAGGACCTGCGCGCGTTCGGCGGCTATGCCTCCGCGCGCACGAGCGGCCTCACGGGCGAGATCTGGCTCAACGCGAACGAAGCAGCATGGGGCAATCCGGGTGACCCGGACGCGCAGTGCCGCCGCTATCCCGAGCCGCAACCCGAAGCACTGCAGCGTCGCCTCGCCGCGCTGTACGGCGTCGCGCCCGAGCAGCTGCTGATCGGACGCGGCAGCGACGAGGCCATCGATCTGCTGGTGCGCGCGCTGTGCGTGCCGGGCCGCGATGCGGTGCTGGCGACGCCGCCGGTGTTCGGCATGTACGCGGTGAGCGCGCGCCTGCAGGGCGCGGCGCTGCGCGAGGTACCGCTGGTCGATGGCGATGCGGGTTTCGCGGTCGATCTCGATGCCGTGGTCCGGTCGTCGTCGTCGACGAGGCCTATGGTGAATTCTCCGACGCGCCGTCGGCGTCCACGCGGCTCGATGCGCTCGACAATCTCGTCGTGCTGCGCACGCTGTCGAAAGCGCACGCGCTCGCGGCGGCGCGCATCGGCGTGGCGATCGGCGATCCGGCCTTGATCGCGGTGCTGCGGCGCTGCCAGGCGCCGTATCCGGTGCCGACCCCGTGCGCGCGACTGGCGCTCGACGGACTGACCGACGCCGCGCTCGACGAGACCCGCGCCCGCACCGCGCTGGTGATCCGCGAACGCGACGCGCTGGCGCAGGCCTTGGCCGGCTTGCCGGTGGTCGCGCGCGTCTATCCCTCGCAGGGCAACTTCCTGCTGGTGCGTTTCCACGACGCCGACGCGGCGTTCGCGGCGCTGCTCGCGGCCGGCATCGTGGTGCGCGACCAGCGCGCCGCGCCGCAGCTCGGCGACGCGCTGCGCATTTCCCTGGGCACCCCGGCGCAGAACGCGGCCGTGGTGACCGCACTGCAGACGCTGGAGGCCGCGGCATGAGCGCCGGAACCCCGATCCTGTTCGTCGATCGCGACGGCACCCTCATCGAGGAGCCGGCCGATTTCCAGATCGACGCCTTCGACAAGCTGCGCTTCGTGCCCGACGTGATCCCCGCGCTGCTGCGGTTGCGCGATGCGGGCTTCGAGTTCGTCATCGTCACCAACCAGGACGGGCTCGGCACCGAGGGCTATCCGCGCGCGAGCTTCGACGGCCCCAACGACCTGATGCTGCGGATCTTCGAAAGCCAGGGCATCCGCTTCCGCGACGTGCTGGTCGACAGCAGCTGGCCGGCCGACAACGCGCCGACCCGCAAGCCGGCGCTCGGTCTCGTCATGCACTACCTGCGCGACCGCGGCATCGATCTCGACCGTTCGGCGATGGTCGGCGACCGCGATACCGACATCCAGTTCGCCGACAACCTCGGCATCCGCGGCTTCAAGCTGCGCACCGCGCAGTTCGGCGGCGACTGGGACTGGGCCGGCATCGCCCATGCGCTGTGCGATGCGCCGCGCCGCGCCACGGTGACGCGCAATACCAAGGAGACGAAGATCCGCATTGCGCTGGATCTCGACGCGGCCTCCGATGCCGAGGTGTCGACCGGGCTGCCGTTCTTCGATCACATGCTCGACCAGATCGGCAAGCACGGCGGTTTCGCGCTGTCGGTGCAGGCCGAGGGCGACCTGCACATCGACGAACACCACACGATCGAGGACGTCGGCATCGCGCTGGGCCAGGCGCTGCGCGAGGCGCTCGGCGACAAGCGCGGCATCGGTCGCTACGGGTTCACGCTGCCGATGGACGAGACCCTGGCGAGCGCTGCGCTGGATTTCAGCGGCCGTCCATACCTCGTGTTCGAAGGCAGCTTCCTCCGCGAGCGCGTCGGCGGCATGCCGACCGAACTCGTGCCGCATTTCTTCCGCTCGCTGTGCGACGCCGCCGGGTTGAATCTCAACCTCAAGGTCGAGGGCGACAACGACCACCACAAGGTCGAGGCCTGCTTCAAGGCGTTCGCGCGCGCGCTGCGACAGGCGATCCGCCGCGAGGGCAATGCGCTGCCGAGCACCAAGGGCATGCTGTGATGCGCGTCGTCATCGTCGATGCCGGCGGCGCCAATACCGGCTCCGTGCGCTACGCCTTCGACCGGCTCGGCATCGACGCCGCGCTGGTCACCGATGCGGCGGAGATCCGCGCCGCGGACCGGGTCATCCTGCCGGGCGTCGGCACCGCGGCCCAGGTGATGGCGCGGCTGCAGGCGCTCGACCTGGTTGATACGCTGCGCACGCTGCAGGCGCCGCTGCTCGGCATCTGCGTCGGCATGCAGCTGCTGTACGACGGTTCGGACGAAGGCGACGTCGCAGGGCTCGGCCTGTTGCCGGGGCGGGTGACGCGGCTCGCCGGCGCTGCCGGCCTGCGCGTGCCGCACATGGGCTGGAACACGCTGCGCGCCCTGCGGGCGAGCCCGCTGACCGACGGCATCGGCGTCGAGGACCGCGCGTACTTCGTGCACAGCTTCGCCGCGCCGGTGACCGACGACTGCGTGCTGGCCTGCGACCACGGCGTGCCGTTCGCGGCGGTCGTGCAGCGCGGGCGCGTCGCGGGCACGCAGTTCCACCCCGAGCGCTCGGCCGACGTCGGCGCGCGTCTGTTGCGCAATTTCCTGTCGCCCGGCTTTCTGGATCGCACCGCATGAGCACCTTCACCGCCTATCCGGCGATCGACATCCGTGACGGCCGCGTGGTCCGCCTCGCGCAGGGCGACTACGACCAGGAAACCCGCTACGGCGACGATCCGCTGGCACAGATCCAGGCCTATGCCGGCGATGGCGCGCAATGGCTGCATCTCGTCGATCTCGATGCGGCGCGTGCCGGCGGCTACACCCTCGCGCCGCTGCTCGCGCGCATTCGTGCGACCACGGCGCTGCAGGTGCAGACCGGCGGCGGTGTGCGCACCGACGACGACGTGTCCCGGATCCTCGACGCCGGCGCGGCGCGCGTCGTCGTCGGATCGCTCGCCGTGCGCGAGCCGGCCCGCGTGCTCGGCTGGCTCGACACCTTCGGGTCCGAGCGCATCACCGTGGCGCTGGACACGCGCCTCGATCGCGACGGCAGCTGGCGACTTCCCGTGCACGGCTGGACCGAAACGGCGGACGAGACCCTCGACACGCTGGCGCAGCTCTACGCGCGCGGCGGCCTGCGGCACCTGCTGAGCACCGACATCGCCCGCGACGGCATGCTGTCGGGGCCGAACCTCGCGCTGTACGCGCATCTGCGTGCGCTGGTGCCGGCGCTGCAGGTGCAGGCCTCGGGCGGCGTGCGCGATCTCGACGACGTCGTCGCCGCGAAGGCCCAGGGCTGCGCCGGCATCGTGCTCGGCCGCGCGCTGCTCGAAGGCCGGCTCTGTGTCGCGGAGGCGGTCGCATGCTGAGCCGGCGCCTGATTCCCTGCCTCGACGTGCGCGACGGCCGCGTGGTCAAGGGCGTGCGTTTCCGCGACCACGTCGACATGGGCGACATCGTCGAGCTCGCGCTGCGCTACCGCGACGCCGGCGCCGACGAGCTGGTGTTCTACGACATCTCGGCGAGTCCCCAGGGACGGTCGGTGGATCGCGGCTGGGTGGAGCGCGTGTCGCGGCTCATCGACATCCCGTTCTGCGTCGCCGGCGGCATCCGCGATGTCGAAACCGCGCGCGCGGTGCTGCATGCCGGCGCGGACAAGCTCTCGGTCAACACGCCGGCGCTGGAGCGGCCGACGCTGATCGGCGAGCTCGCCGACGCGTTCGGCGTGCAGTGCGTCGTCGTCGGCATCGATTCGATCCGCGAAGCCGACGGCGAATGGCGCGTGCGCAGCCACACCGGCGATCCCGACCGGACCCGCGAGCTGCCGGTGCGCACGCTCGACTGGATCGTCGAGGCGCAGCAGCGCGGCGCCGGCGAGATCGTGCTGAACTGCATGGACAGCGACGGCGTGCGCCGCGGCTACGACATCGCCCAGCTGGCGGCGGCGCGCGCGGTCTGCGACGTGCCGCTGATCGCATCCGGCGGCGCCGGTGCGCCCGAGCACTTCGCTGCGGCGTTCGCGGAGGCGGACGTCGACGGCGCACTCGCGGCCAGCGTGTTCCACAGCGGCGCGATCGCGATCCCCGACCTCAAGCGCGATCTCGCCGCCCGCGGCATCGCGGTGCGCCATGTCTGATGCAGGAATTCCGATGACCAACGCCTTCGATCCCTCCGCCCTCGACTGGGACAAGACCGGTGGCCTGCTGCCGGCCATCGTCCAGGACGCGACCACGCTGCGCGTGCTGATGCTCGGGTACATGGACCGTGAGGCCCTGGCGGAAACCCGGCGCAGCGGCCGCGTCACGTTCTTCAGCCGCAGCAAGCAGCGACTGTGGACCAAGGGCGAGCAATCCGGGCATTTCCTCGATCTCGTGTCGCTGCAGGGCGATTGCGACAGCGACAGCCTGCTGGTGCTCGCGCGGCCGAATGGTCCGACCTGTCACCTGCAGCGCGCCAGCTGCTTCGCCGATGCGCCGGGCAGCACGATCGCCGGGCTTGCGACCACCATCGCCACGCGCGCGGCCGAACGGCCCGAGGGCAGCTACACCACGCGCCTGTTCGACGGCGGCCTGCGCCGGATCGCGCAGAAGGTCGGCGAGGAGGGCGTCGAGACCGCGCTGGCCGGCGTGGTCGAGGACGACGATGCGCTGCTCGGCGAATCCGCCGACCTGGTCTACCACCTGCTCGTGCTGCTGCGCGCGCGCGGGCTGGGGCTGGACGCGCTGGAGCAGCGGCTGCGCGACCGCGAGGGCTGAGCGCGCCGGTCAGTGCAGGGACGGCTGGGCGATGCAGACCCGGTCGCGTCCCGTCGCCTTGGCCTGGTACAGCGCGCGGTCGGCGCAGGCGAGCGCCTGGTCGATCGCGGCCGCGTGCGCGGGAATCTGGTGCACGCCGATGCTGGCGGTGACCGCGATATCGAGCGGGCCCGACGGACACGGCGCCTCGGTCAGCGAGCGCCGGATCGCTTCGGCGATCGCGACCGCGCCGGCGAGATCCTGACCCGGCAGGGCGACGATGAACTCCTCACCGCCGAAGCGGGCCAGCAGCGCATCGACGGGGCGCACGGTGCGCCCGATCCGGCGCGCCGCCCAGCGCAGGCAATCGTCGCCGGCGAGATGCCCGTGGGCATCGTTGATCGACTTGAAGTGGTCGAGGTCGATCATCAGCAGCGACAGCGGCTTGCCACTGGCGCGCGCGTCCTCGACGAGCTGGCCGAAGGCCTCGTGGAACCAGGCGCGGTTGTAGAGGCCGGTCAGCCCGTCGCGGCGGCTGGAATCGCGCAGGCGGCCGTGCGCTTCCTCCAGCTGCAGCAGCGTGCTGCGGACCTCCTGGGTGCGCTGCGCGACCTTGCGTTCCAGCCGCTGGTTGGCGTCGTCGACGATGCGCTGGTTCTCGTTGCGCAGCGCGGCATAGCGGTGGCCCAGGGCGATCGACAGCAACAGCATTTCCAGTGCGGAGCCGATCTGCACGCCGTATTCGGTGACGAAGTTCTTCGGCAGCAGGCCGAAGGCGAGCAGGGTGAACACCGCCGTGCCGAGCAGGAACATCGACCACGCCAGCAGCAGCAGCTTGGCCGGCGCATAGCCCTGGCGCAGCACGTAGACGGTGGCGATGACGATGCCGGCGACGCCGGCCAGCACCGCGCGCGATGCGATCGGCGTCGACAGGCGCAGCGGCAGCCACAGCGACGCGATCGCGAACAGGATGAAGAACGCCATCAGCGCGAGCAGCAGCAGGTTGCCGCGCGGCCAGCGCCGCGGCAGTTCCAGGAAGGTGCGCGAGAACTGCAGCATCGCGATCAGCGCCAGGCAGATCGAGATCGGCACCGAATGGTCCGCCACCCACGCCGAGTGCGGCCACAGGTATTCGAAGCCGAACCCGTTAAGCGTGAACAGCACCAGCCCGAACGCGGTGATGTGGCACAGGTACCAGAAATAGCTGGCGTCGCGCAGCGACAGCCACAGCACCAGGTTGTAGAAGAACAGCGCCAGCAGGATGCCGTAGTACAACCCGATCGCCAGCTGCGCGTCGCGCGAGACTTCGGTGAACGCGTGCTGCGTGTACAGGTGCAGCGGCACCTGCATCGAACTCTGGCTCTCCACCCGCACCAGCACGTCGACCGGCGTGTCGCGCGGCAGGTCGAGCAGGAAGTTCGGATGGCGGTAGCGGATGTGGTCGCCGCCGGACTGGTGGACGGTGCGCCCGTCGGGATAGCGCACGTGCACGTCGACGCGGTCGCTGAGCGGATATTCCTGCACCAGCAGCCAGCGCGTCTCGTCGACGTTGCGGTTGACCAGGCGCGCGTGGAACCAGAACGCGCCGCGCTGGAAGCCGAAGGCATCGTTGCCGGCCGGCAACGGCGCGAAGCCGCCGGCCTCGACGCGTCGCCAGGCGGCGTCGACGTCGTCGGTGGCGGCCGGGTCGTGGTGGAAACGGACATCGGGCGACAGGGCGCGGTCGGCGATGTCGGCCGTCAGCTCGACGGTCTGCGACCACGCCAGCGACGGCAGCAGCCAGGCGAACGCCATCCAGGCCAACCAGCGCCAGGCGACGCGCCGCCAACGCCACGGGCGCGCCGCGCCCCGGGAATGCTTCATGCGGTCATGCCCCAATGTCCGTCTATTCCGCGCAATGGCGGCCGATCCTTCGGTCCCAGCGAACGCACGAAGCGTAGAGCAGCGGCCGCGTGAAATCACCTGCGGGCATAATCGGCGGCCCCGACCTGCCGGAGTGCGTCCCATGTCGCGATTGCGTCGCCTTCTCCCGCCGGTGCTCTTGGCCGCCGCAGGCGCGTTCGCGATGCCCGTACTGGCCTGCGACAGCGGCCGCGTCTTCGTCGATCGGGATGGCGACGCACGCGAGGAAGCCGGCGACGCGGGATTGGCGGGCGTCGTCGTCTCCGACGGCACGGGCCTCGTGCAGACCGATGCGGCAGGGCGCTACCGCGGATTGTCGGGCGAGGCCGGGATCGTGTTCGTGGTCAAGCCGCCGGGTTACCGCCTGCCGCGCGACGGGGCGCTGCCGGCGTTCTGGCGTGCGTCGCGGGCGTCCGGGCTCGAGACGCTGGTTTTCAGTGATCCCCAGACCACCAGCATCGAGGAAGTGGGGTACTACGACCGCGCCATCGTCGACGCGGCCGCGGGCGGTCCGCGCGCACGGCTGGGGCTGACGCTGGGTGACGTGACCAACGACGACCCGGCGCTGTACGCCGCGATCAACGCGGCGACTGCGCGGCTCGACACGCCGTGGCTGCACGCGCCCGGCAACCACGACCTCGATTTCGATGCATCCGGCGATCCCGCGTCGACCGCCTCCTATCGCCATGTCTTCGGCCCCGAGACCTACGCGTGGGAAGAGCCGCAGGCGTCGTTCCTCGTGCTCGACAACGTGGTCTACCAGCCGGGCGAACAGTCCGCTTACGTCGGTGGCCTGCGCGAGGACCAGTTCGCCTTCATCGAGGCGTATCTCGCGTCGGCGCGGCGCGACCGCCTGCTGGTGGTCGCCGCGCACGTGCCGTGGTTCGACACGGCCGAGGCGGGTCGCCCGCCGACGGTACGTGCCGCCGATCGCGCGCGCCTGTTCGCGCTACTCGCCGAGTTCCCGCAGGTGCTGCTGCTGACCGGCCATCGCCACACCCAGCAGCACGTGTTCCATGGCGCGGCGAGCGGCTGGCACGGCGCGACTCCGTTGCACGAATACAACGTCGGTGCGGCCAGCGGCGCGTTCTGGAGCGGCGCCAAGGATGCCGACGGCATTCCCGACGCGACGATGGCCGACGGCACGCCCCACGGATTCGCGCGGCTGCAGATCGACAGGGACGGCGCGTATCGCCTCGCCTGGCAGCCCGCGCGTTTGTCGCCGGACGATCCGTCGACGACGGCCGCGATGGCGCTGCATGCGCCGAAGGTCCTGCGCCGGGGCGCCTATCCGGCGTGGGGCGTCTACGCGAACGTCTACATGGGGCAGGCCGATACGCGGGTCGAGTTCCGCATCGACGAAGGCGAGTGGCAGCCCATGCGGCGCGTCGCACGTCCCGATCCGCGGCTGGTGCTGGAGAACGCGCGCGACGACCAGAGCGACCGCCTGCGCGGACGCGACCGCTCACCCGAGGCCGTGCCGTCGACGCATCTGTGGCGCGGCGCACTGGCGACGGAGCTGGAGACCGGCCCGCACCAGGTGGAGGTCCGCGCGTTCGATGCCTGGCATGGCGAGCAGCGTGCGCGGATCGGGTACCGGCTCGACGATTTCGACGAACCCACCAAGTGATCGCGGCCGCGTCGCCGGGCGACCACGCGCGCGGATCGTCTGCGGATGGCGACATCCGGAAAAAACAAAAGCCCGCGTTGGGCGGGCTCTGGAGTCGACCGGCTGGCGCGCGTCGGCTGGCGGGCGGTCGTGGCGCGTGCTGGCTGGCGTCGGCTTGCTGGCAGCGCCGGCGGATTCTAGCGAGCGCATCGGCGACGTGACGAAACGAGAATCAGTCTCGCGTGTCGACGTGTCGGTCATCGGTTCCCAGCAGCGTGCAGCGGCGCGCTGGCGCGCGAATCGCGCGGCGTCGAAGCGTCGGTTGCGCATCGATGCGCGGAGATACGTGCCCGAGGGCAGTCCTGCCGTCGACGGCCAGCACCACCGCAATGCAATCGAGAACCCGTTCGCGCCAGACGCGGATCGCCCATCGCAGCGGCCCCCGGATCCCCAGTGGATGCCGGCACGTCTTCCGGATGAAACGCGGACGCCGCCATCAGACGCCCGGATGCCGCCACCGGAACCTCAAGGCGAGACCGGATACGGATATACCGCCGGTGGCAACTCGGGATACGTGGCCTGCAGGCGCGCGAGTGTCGGGGCGATGCGATCGCCGAGGTCGAGACGCGGCATCGAGCGCGGGAAGTCGAGCTTGCGCTCGCGGCGCTTGATTGCCCGCGTCGCCAGTGCATAAGCGCCGGCAAAGCCCGGGTCGGCGTTGAGGCCGTCCAGCAGCCAGGCCTGGCCGAAGAAGGTGATCGTCGCATCGCTGCCGCAACCGAACGAGGGGCGATCCTCGCGCGCCGCGGTGATGACCAGTGTGTCGGGCGAGCGCAGTGCCGGGATGAAGCCGCCGGCGTAGCACGCCGACAGCACCACGACCCGGTTAACGATGCCGGCATCGTCGAGCGCGTCGCGCAGCTGCGTCGGCGTGAGGGCTTCGTCGACCAGTGGCGGCAATCGGACGACGAGCTCGTGCGTCTCCGTGCCGTGCATCGTCATGTACAGCAGCAGCACGTCGCGGTCGGGATCCATGCGCGCCGCCAGTGCCGCCAGCGCGTGCCGCAGGTTGGCGGCCGTCGCCAACGGGGCGGGCGCGGCGTCGAGACTGTCGACATGGTTGACCAGGGGCAGGGCCCGCTGCGCGGCGCCCAGACGCGGCGCGACGTGTTCGACCAGGAAGCGCACCTCGTTGCGGAACACGTCCTCGGTGCTGTCGCCGGCCATGCCGACGATGTACAGCGCGGGCGTGCCGCCCGTCTGCGCCGGCATCGCGGCCACAGCGGCGTCGATCAGGGCGCGATCGCGCAGCGCCATCGCCCCGGCGAGCGCGCCGACGTCGAGCTTGGCGGTCTTCCCGGGCGCGGCCAGCGCCGGCGCGGCGAGGCACAGCAGCAGCGCACACAGCCATCCACGCGCGGTGCGGCGGGACGGCATCACGCGCGGCGCCATGTCAGGCGTCCAGTGTGATCTGGTCGAAGCGGACGACGCGCGGGTGGCCGTTGGCCGCGGCGGCGTCGCGCGGTTCGGGATAGTCCTCGCGCCGGTCGACGAGCACGGTGCGCAGCCCCGATGCGCGCGCGGCATCGAGTTCCTCGACCACGTCCGACAGGAACACGATGTCGGCCGGCGCCACGCCGAGCAACGCGGCGATGCGGGCGTAACTCGCGGCCTCGCGCTTGCCGCCGACTTCGGTGTCGAAGAACGCCGAGAACAGGCCGGTGAGATCGCCGGCATCGGTGTGGCCGAACAGCAGTTTCTGCGCCGCGACCGACCCGGACGAGTAGACCGCGATGCGTTCGCCGGCCGCATGCCAGCGCCGCAGCGCATCGGCGGCGTCGGGATACAGGTGCGCGGTGAAATCGGCATCCTCGTAACCGGCCTGCCAGATCAGTCCCTGCAGCGCTTTCAGCGCGGTGTGCTTGCGATCGGCGTCGATCCAGCCCTGCAGCGTTTCGACAATGACGGCGTCGTCGCAGATGCCGCCGTTCTCGACCGCCACCGCATCGAGCCAGCGCCGCACCTCGGGATCCTGGCCGTGCTCGGCGACGAACGCCGGCAATTGGCGCCGCGCGTAGGGGAACAGCACGTCCTTGACGAACGAGATGCTGCTCGTGGTGCCTTCGATGTCAGTCAGGATCATCTGCGCGTCAGCCGATGTCGGGGCGGGAAAGTGTAAGGCGTCGGCTGTCGCGCCGCCCCGCCTGCCGGCCGACGGCGAGCGCGCCGGGGAACAGAGGGTCGCTTTGACGCCGCTAGTCCGGCAAACGCGGGACTGACGGCGCGAACAGCACGCGGCCACACGGAGCGTGGCGCCGAAACAACGGCAGTCTTCGCAGCGCCCTCAGCGTGAACCGGGCTCGTAGCGCGGAAATTTCTGTGCGATGTCGGAGCCGGTGAAATGGCCGATCCAGCCGTCGGGCTGCTCGAAGAAGCGGATCGCGACGAAGCGCGGCTCGCTGCCCATGTCGAACCAGTGAGTCGTGCCGTCGGGCACGCCGATCAGGTCGTCCTTGACGCATTCGATCTCGTAGACCTTGCCCTCGACATGCAGGGTGAACAGGCCCGAGCCGTCGACGAAGAAACGGACTTCGTCTTCGTTGTGGTAGTGCTCTTCGAGGAACTTCTTGCGCAGTTCCTCGCGATTGGGATTGTCCGGCGCGATGCTGATCACATCGACGGTATTGAACCCGCGCTCGGCGCTGATGCGGTCGATGTCGCCCTTGTAGGCGGCCAGCACCTCGTCGGGCGTGGCGCCCGCGGCGACCGGACGGGTCGCCTTCCAGCGTTCGAAGGTGACGCCGATCGTCTGCAGTTCGCGGGCGATCGCGTCGCCGTCGCGGCTGTCGAACAGCGGCGTGTCGGGGGCGGTGTCGGCGAAGACGCGGAGACGGCTCATGGCGGTCGGCTCGTGGGGAAACGGGACGAGCAGCCTAGCAGGCAGGCACGGCGCCGATGTGGACCGCAGCGGAACGCAGGCGTTCCATCCGTGGTCCGGTCAGGCGCGGGCGCCCAGCCGGCGCAGTTCGAGCTCGCAATGCAGCAGGAACTCGAACGCCTCGAGATGGCGACGCGCCTCGGCCATGTCGCGGCCCCAGGCGTAGAGCCCGTGGCCATCGATCAGGTAGCCCCACATCGGCTGCGAATCGAGCAGCGCGTCGACCTGTGCGGCCAGCGTCGGCATGTCCTGGCTGTTGGGCAGCACCGGCACGTCGACGGCGATCTCGTGCGTGCTGTTGCCGGCGAAGGCCTTCAGCAGCTCGTAACCCTCCAGCCGCACGTGACCGGCGCCGGCGAACAGGCGCGAGGCGATCGTCTGGGTCGGCGAATGCGTGTGCAGGATGCAGCCGATCTCCGGATACCGCCGGTAGAGCTGCGTGTGCAGCAGCGTCTCCGCCGAGGGCCGGCGGTCGCTGCCGACGGCCTGACCGTCGAAGTCGACGACCATGATGTCGTCTTCCTTCAGGCGGCCCTTGTCGCGGCCGGACACGGTGATCGCGGCATGCTGCGCATCGAGCCGGCGCGAGAAATTGCTGCTCGTCGCGGGCGTCCAGCCGGCCTGGGCCAGCTCGCGGATGTTGACGATGAGTTCGCCGGCGAGCTCGCGCAGGCGGTGGATGTCGTAGGGCGGGGGCGGGGCGGCGGTCATGCGGCAAGTCTAGCGCGAGGCGACGGCGGGTTCGTTGCGCCGCGCCCGCGGGTCACGCGGCCGGCGGCTCGTCGCGGCGGCGCGAGAAACCGCGGTACGCCGCCCAGGCCAGCAGCGCGACGATCATCGCGCCGACCAGGATGTCGGTATCGGTCGACCACGCCAGCAGGCCGCAGGCCACCAGCGCGCCCATGCCCAGGGCCCGGTCGCTGCCGGTCGGGCGGCGGTGTCGGGTGCCGAGCAGCAGGCTCAGGCCGGCGGCGACGTAAGCCATGACGACCAGGGTCACGACCATCTCGATGATCGTGCCGAACTGCTCGCCGACCGTCGGCGCCTGGGTCAGGATCGCGATGCCGGTCATCGACAGGGCGATGATGAAGAGGCCCCAGCCCGCGGAACCATTGGCGCGCATGCGCCCGAACACGGCAGGCAGGAAGCCGCGCTGCGCCGCGCGCGCACCCGACTCGCCGGTGACCAGCATCCAGCCGCCGAGCGTGCCGGTGGCTTTCAGCGCGGCCGCGGCCGCGATCAGCGGAATCGCCCAGGGCCCGAACATCTGCCCGGCGACGAGCGCGAACGGCGCACTCGATGCGGCCATCTCGGCGGCCGGGACGATGCCCATCATCAGCACCGACGAAACGAGGTAGACCACGCCCGCGATCAGGATGCCGCCGAGCGTGGCGATCGGCACGTTGCGGTTGGGATTACGCACGATGCCCGCGACCATCGCGCCGGTCTCGAGGCCGACGAAGGCCCAGAACACCGACGCCAGCGCGCCGAAGACCACGGCGGTGTCGGAGTTCCCGCTGACGTTCCAGCCGTCGCGGTAGATGTCGGCCGACCACCGGCAGCAGGCCGAAGATCACGCACATCGACTGGAACCGTGCGATCGAGCGCGGGCCCAGCAGGTTCAGCGCGAACATCAGCCAGATCAACACGATCTGGCCCACCAGGCGCACGCCGCCGCCATCGTCGATCGGCAGCAGGATCACCAGATAGCCGAACGCCGCGACCGCGATCGCGTTGTTGCCCATCCAGGACGAGATCCAGTAAAGCGTCGTCGCCAGGAACCCCATGTCGCGCCCGAGCGCCGGCCGTACGTAGTCGTCCGGCGAATTGAGATCGGGGTACTGCCGTGCGAGACGCGCGAACGCGCCGCCGAGGATCACCGCGAGGATGGTGCCGAGCAGCCACGAGAACGCGGTGACGCCGCCGACATTGGCCAGCGACGCGGGCAGCAGGAAGAATCCCGAGCCGATCATGTTGTTGGCGACGACGAAGGTCGCCAGCACGGGGCCGATCTTCTTGGCGGAGGCGGTCATGGTCGAATTCCGTGGACGCGCGGCGCACCGCGCAATGCACACGGCCCGCGGGAAGCGGGCCGTGCGGAGACGCGGATCAGCGCGGCAGTTGCTGCCGCAGCTTGCTGTGCTTGTAGCCGTAGAGGAAGTAGATCGTGAAGCCGATGATCGTCCAGGCCAGCAGCACCATCCAGTTCAGCAGCGGCATCGTCGCGACGAGGCCGAGGCAGGCCGCGACGCCGAGGCTGCCCACGACGAACACCGCCGGCACCCGGAACGGGCGATGCAGGTCCGGCTGGGTGCGACGCAGCACCATCACGCCGAGGCAGACGGTCGCGAACGCGACCAGCGTGCCCATCGACACCACGTCGCCGAGCAGCTGGATCGGCAGGAACGCCGCCATGATCGCCGCGACGAACGCGACCAGTACCGTGCCCTTGTGCGGGGTGCGGAAGCGGGTGTGGATCGCGCTGAAGAAACGCGGCAGCAGGCCGTCCTGCGCCATCGAGAAGAAGATGCGCGGCTGGCCCATCAGCATGACCAGGATCACCGTGGTCAGGCCGGCGATCGCGCCGATCTCGACCAGGGTCTTCAGCCAGCCCAACGCGGGAAATGCCTCCAGCGCGGTCGCGACCGGCTTCGCGGTGCCCAGCACGGTGTAGGGCACCATGCCGGTCAGCACCGCGGAGACGGCGATATAGATCAGCGTGCACAGCGCCAGCGAGCCGAGAATGCCGATCGGCATGTCGCGCTGCGGGTTCTTGACCTCCTGGGCCGCGGTGGAAACCGCGTCGAAGCCGATGTAGGCGAAGAACACGATCGAGGCGCCGCGCAGCACGCCTTCCCAGCCGAAGCGGTCGCCGCCCTGGTTTTCCGGCACGAACGGCAGCCAGTTCTGGGTATCGACGTACTGCGCGCCGAAGCCCAGCAGCAGCAGGATCACCAGCACCTTGATCGAGACGATGATCGCGTTGGCGGTCGCCGACTGGGTGATGCCGACGTAGCAGAGCACGCCGACCGCGGCGATGATCAGCACCGCCGGCAGATTGAACAGCGCGCCGGTGGTGACGAACTTGCCGAACTCGCACACGCCGGCCTGGGCCGCTTCGTGGGTGCAGAAGTTGATCGGTGCCTGGGTCAGCGCCGCGGGCAGGTGCATGCCGAAACTCTCGAGGAAACTGACGGTGTAGCCGGACCAGCCGACCGCGACCGTGGACGCCGCGAACAGGTATTCGAGCACCAGGCTCCAGCCGACGAACCAGGCCAGCGCCTCGCCGAGCGTCGCGTACGTGTAGCTGTAGGCGCTGCCGGAGGCCGGGATCATCGCCGCGAATTCCGCGTAGCACAGGCCCGCCATCGCGCAGGCGAACCCGGCGATGACGAAGCTCAGCATGATCGCCGGGCCGGCATGGTTGGCCGCCGCGGTCCCGGTGATGACGAAGATGCCCGCGCCGATGACCGCGCCGAGCCCCAGCATCACCAGATGCTTGGCGGTCAGCGTGCGCTTGAAGCCGACTTCGCCGCCGAGGCTGCCTTCGACCGGCTCGCCCGCATCCACATGCGGTTGCGCCGCGATCGGCTTGGTAATCATCAGGTTCTTGAACATCGGACTCCCCGGTTGTGCTGGCGGCGCCGCGCTGCGGACAGCGCGACCACGTGACGATCTGCGACGCAGACCGGAACGGTAACCGCCGTACCTTGCCAAACGCAGCGTTCCGGCACAAGCAACGGGGACACCGCTTGTGCGCCATGCGCCGAACACCGATGCTGCGCGCTCCGCCGTGACGCGATGCAGCAAACGATGTCGAACGCGCCAACCGAAACCGAAGTCCAGACGACCGCACTCGCCGGTGCCTTCGCCGGTTACCGCCAGTGGTATCCCGAAGAGGCGGCGACGGTCGACCTGTTCGACGCACTGCTCGGCGATGCCGAGGATCCGTTCCTGCGCACACGCCTGGCCGGGCATTTCACCGCATCGGCGCTGGTCATCAGCGGCGACGGCCAGCGCACGCTGCTGACTCATCACCGCAAGCTGGGGCTGTGGCTGCAGCCCGGTGGCCACGCCGACGGCGACCGCGATCTCGCGCGCGTGGCGCTGCGCGAGACCGAGGAAGAAACCGGGCTGCGCGAGGTGCACGTGGCGCCGACGGTCTTCGATCTCGACCGGCACTGGATTCCCGAGCACAAGGGCGTGCCGGCGCACTGGCACTACGACGTGCGCTACGTGGTCCATGCGGGCGAGGACGAGACGTTCGTCGTCAGCGAGGAGTCACACGCGCTGGCGTGGCGGTCGCTCGCCGAGATCGTGGACGGAGAAGGCTACGACGCCTCACTCCGGCGCATGGCGCGCAAGTGGCGCGCGCGCGCGACGGCCTGACGCGGCACACCTTCCGGCCGCCGCAATCGCCTGTAGGACCGCGCTGGCGCGCGACCGGACCGCCGGCGCATGCCGGTCGGGCCAGCGGATGTGCGGACGAGCGCGGCAGCACATGCAGTCCGCACGAGCGCGCTCCTGTATTCAAACCCTGGACGCAGGCGGGGCGCTGCACTGAATCGCCACCTTCACGTCGCACGCGCGGCGGCGTATTGCGCAACCCGCGTCCGCTGCTGCGATCCTGCTCTCAGTAAAGAACCCGCGTGCGCAGCGTGCCGTCGATACTCGCCAGCTCGGCGCGCAGGTGGGTGGCCTGTTCTTGTCCGCATCCGTGCGCAGGTACTGCCCGTCGATGTTGATCCGCTCGCGCGAGATCACTTCGTTGATCCGCGACAGCACGCCGGGCACGTTGCGGTGCAGGTGCAGGATGCGGCGGCTGCCGAGGTGCTCGGGCAGGGTCACTTCCGGGAAATTGACTGCCGACAGCGTGCTGCCGTTGTCGCTGTAGCGGACCAGCTTGGCTGCGACCTCGATGCCGATATTGTCCTGCGCCTCCAGCGTGCTGCCGCCGACGTGCGGGGTCAGCAGCACGTTGTCGTGCGCCAGCAGCGGCGATTCGAACGCGTCGTCGTTGCCCTTGGGCTCGACCGGGAACACGTCGATCGCCGCGCCGCCGATCTGGCCCGAGCGGAGCGCGGCATCGAGCGCATCGATGTCAACGACGCTGCCGCGGGCGGCATTGATCAGGTGCGCGCCGGGTTTCATCGCCGCGAGTTCGGCGGCGCCGAACATCCGGTGTGTCGCCGGCGTTTCCGGCACGTGCAGGGTGATCACGTCGCTGCGCGCCAGCAGGTCCTCGAGGCTCACGGCGCTGCGCGCATTGCCGAGCGACAGCTTGGTCTCGATGTCGTGGAACAGCACCTGCATGCCCAGCGATTCGGCCAGCACGCCGACCTGGGTGCCGATGTGGCCGTAGCCGACGATGCCCAGGGTCTTGCCCCGCGCCTCGTGGCTGCCGAGCGCCGACTTGCTCCAGCCGCCGCGATGGCATTCGGCGTTCTTCTGCGGAATCCCGCGCAGCAGCATGATCGCCTCGGCAACGACCAGCTCGGCCACGCTTCGGGTGTTGGAGTAGGGCGCATTGAACACGGGAATGCCGGCGCGTTCCGCGGCCTCGACGTCGACCTGGTTGGTGCCGATGCAGAAGCAGCCGATCGCCATCAGCCGGCGCGCGTCGGCCAGCACCTCGGCGCTCAGCTGGGTGCGCGAGCGGATGCCGATGATGTGCGCCTCGGCGATGCGCTGCCGGAGTTCGTCCTCGGGCAGGGACTTGGCGTGCAGGTCGATCTGCGAATAGCCGGCGGCCCGGAAGGTGTCGACGGCGCTCTGGCTGACGCCTTCGAGCAGCAGCACGCGGATGTCCCGCTTCGGAAACGAGGTCTTGTGCATCACGGACTCGGTCGGGGAATTCGGCCCGGAAACCCGCACGGAAACGCGGCTGCCGGTGGGCCGGCCATGGTGACAGAATCGCGGCACCGCTGTCGTGGCACGGCGCTGGACGGCACCGGACGCGGCTGGCAGGCTGGCCGTCCCCCGTTTCCCTGGTTGCCGCCCGCATGTCCGAACCGACCGCGTCCGATCCGCGCATCGCCAGCCTGCAGGCCGCGGTGCCGGCGCTGCAGCTCAAGACCGACGCGGCGGATCTGGCGCACTACGGTGTCGACTGGACCCGGCGCTGGACGCCCGCGCCGCTGGCGATCGCCCTGCCGGCCGATGTCGAGGAAGTGCAGGCCGTGATGCGCTGGGCGCACGACAACGCCGTGGCGGTGGTGCCGTCGGGCGGGCGCACGGGCCTGTCGGGCGGCGCGGTCGCGGCCGATGGCGAGCTGGTGCTCAGCCTGCAGCGGATGCAGCGGGTGCTGGATTTCGATCCGGTCGACCGGCTGCTGACCGTCCAGGCCGGCATCGCGCTGGAAGCGGTGCAGGGCGCCGCACGCGAGCACGCGCTGCAGTATCCGGTCGACTTCGCGGCACGTGGCTCGTGCTCGATCGGCGGCAACATCGCGACGAACGCCGGCGGCATCCGGGTGCTGCGCTACGGCAACACGCGCGAGTGGGTCGCCGGCGTCAAGCTGGTGACCGGCACCGGCGAGCTGCTCGACCTCAACCGCGGCCTGGTCAAGAACTCCAGCGGCTACGACCTGCGGCACCTCGCGGTGGCGTCGGAGGGCACGCTCGGTGTCATCGTCGAAGCGACGCTGAAGCTCGCCGAGCCGCCGCCGCAGACCAGCGTGATGCTGCTCGCGCTGCCCTCGTTCGAGGTGCTGATGCAGGTGTTCACGACGCTGCGGACGCGCCTGCGGCTGGAGGCGTTCGAGTTCTTCACGGATCGCGCGCTGCACCACGTGCTGGCCCACGGCGCGCAGGCGCCGTTCGACGCGACGTATCCGTATTACGTCGTCGCCGAATTCGCCAGCGGCGACGAGGCGCAGGAAGTGCAGGTGCTGGCCGCGTTCGAGCACTGCACCGAGCAGGGCTGGGTCGAAGACGGCGTCATCAGCCACAGCGACGCCCAGGCCGCACAGCTGTGGCGACTGCGCGAAGGCATCACCGAGAGCCTGGCGCCGCACGTGCCGTACAAGAACGACGTCTCGGTGCGGATCTCGGCGATGCCGGCGTTCCTGGCCGAAACCCAGGCGCTGCTGGCGCGCGAGTATCCGCAGTTCGAGGTCGTCTGGTTCGGCCACATCGGCGACGGCAACCTGCACATCAACGTGCTCAAGCCCGCCAACATGGCGAACGCGGATTTCGTCGTCGAATGCGAGCGCGTGACCAAGCTGCTCGCGGCGACGCTGCAGGCGCACGGCGGCAGCATCTCGGCCGAGCACGGCATCGGCCTGGTCAAGAAGCCGTATCTGCGCTCGACCCGCAGCGACGGCGAGATCGCGGTGATGCGCGGCATCAAGGCGGCGCTCGATCCGGCCGGCATCCTCAATCCCGGCAAGGTCTTCGACTGACCGCAGGTTCAGCCGCCTGCAATCCGGCGGCGCTAGAGTGTCCGCACCTTCCCGCTTCCCGGACCACCGCCCATGCTGCTCCGTCTCGCTTCCGTCCTCCTGCTGAGCGGCCTGTCCGCGACGGCGTTCGCCGGCAGTTTCGCCGGCACCAGCGCGGGCGCCTCGTCCGGTGGCTCGTCGGCCTCGTCGGGCAGCAGCTCGGGCGACGACAAGGTGGTGCTGCAGGCACGCGAGGACGCCGCCGGGTTCGTCGCCAGCGACGGCCGCATCCGCGGCGCGCGCCTGGAAGCGGCGTTGCGCCATCTGCGCGAGACCCGGGCGTCCGCGCGCGACGCGTCGGATCTGGCCCTCGCGCAGGCGATCCTGGCGCGTTGATCCGGTCGGCGCGCCTGTTGCCGCGCGCCGCGTTCCTCCTGGCGGCCTGGCTGCTGGCGCCGCTCGCGTCGGCGGCAGGCTGGACGGTCGTGCAGCAGGTCGAGGGTGCAACGCTGACGCCAGCCGAGTCGGCCCGCGCCGATGCGGCCGTGTCCGAGGTGCTGGCGCGCCTGCCGCCCGCGTGGCGCGACGCCACGCACCTGGATGTCGTCCTCGACTGGCGTGACGATCTGCCGGCCGATGTGCACGGGCGTACGTTGGGACCGCACCTGCGTCTGCGTCGCGGCTTGCTGGCCGGCGACACGCAGGCACGGCCGCTGCAGGCCGCGCTGCTGCACGAACTGGCGCATCGCTACGACCGCTCGCCCCATGGCGGCCTGTCGCGCGAGCCGCGCCTGCTCGATCTCGCCGGTTGGCCGCAGCAGCCGTTGCGTCTGGGCATGCGCGTGCGCGAGAACGCGATGCGCGACCGCAGTCCCGACGCGTACGAGCGGACGTCGCCGGCCGAATTCGTCGCGGTCAATCTCGAGCATTTCCTGCTCGACGCCGAATACGCCTGCCGCCGGCCCGCGCTGCACGCCCATTTCGCCGCGCACTTCGACTGGGCGCCGCCGCAGGCGACCTGCGCGCCGGAACTGCCGTTCGTCCAGGCGGAGCCGGCAGCGGATGCCTCTCCGTTGCTCGCGCTCGATCCAGCGCGCGTCTATGCCGTCGATTATCTGCTGGCCGAGGGCAATACGCGGCCGATGAGCCGTTGGGGTCACAGCATGCTCCGGCTGGTGCTCTGCGCGCCGGGCCGCGCGCCCGGTCCCGACTGCCGGCTCGACCTCGCGCATCACCGTGTGTTGTCGTTCCGCGCCTTCGTCGACGACGTGCAGATCTCCAGCCTGCGCGGACTGACCGGGCGCTATCCCTCGCGCCTGTTCGTGCTGCCGCTCGACCAGGTGATCGACGACTACACGCGGATCGAGCTGCGCGGCCTGCAGTCGATCCCGCTGCAGCTGTCGCCGCACGAGATCGCATCATTGCTGACCCAGGCCGCGCACCTGCACTGGAGTTACGACGGCCGCTACTATTTCATCGGCAACAACTGCGCGGTCGAGACCTGGAAGCTGCTGCAGACCGGCGTGCCGCGTCTGTCCGATGCGCGGCTGCGCAGCATCACGCCGACCGGCCTGCTGCGGAAACTCGTGCGCAGCGGCGATGCGGACCCGGCCGTGCTCGATCGCGAGGATGCGGTGCGCGCCGGCTATTACTTCCCGTCCGCGGATGCGGAGTACCAGGCGCTGCTCGACATCGCACGCGCGGCGCAGCCGCTGCCCGTCACGCGCGTCGACGACTGGCTGGATCTGTCGCCCGACGCACGCGCGCCCTGGCTCGCGGACGCGCAGTTGCGCGATGGCGCGGCGCTGCTGGTGCTCGAACATGCGGCGCGACGACGGGAAGAGCTGCGCCTTCGTGACGTGCTGAAGCGCCAGCTGCTCGATCCGCGACAGTCGGGAGACGCCGCGCCTGCAGTCGCGACCCTGCGGGCGCTGCTGGCGGCAGGCGATGGTCTCAGCCGGCCGGCCCAGCTGCTCGATGGCGGTTATGGACTGCCGTATGCGGCGGAACGGTCGGCGCTGCAGCACGACGTGCAAGCAGGTGCCGCGACGCTGCGCGGCCTGCGTGGTCGCCTCGAAGACGAGGCCCGGTCCGCATTGTCACCCGACGCGCAGGCGCGGATCGTGGGGTTGGACCGGAACGTGGAGATGCTCGGATCGCGCCTGCGGGCGCTGCATCAGGCGGCGGGCGGCTTGCAGCTGGAATGATCGCGCGCACGCGCGCCTCTGGCGACTGCGCGTCGAAGCGCTCTTGCAGGCGCGTGCTGGCGCGCGATGCGATTGGGTGCAGACGGAAGCGTCGCGCGCGAGCGCGATCCGATGGAGCATGCCGTACGCCAGTGCGCGCCTGCAGGGAGCGCCGGCGCCGATCGCAGTCGCGCTGCGGCCTGACGCTGCGTCACGAGGCGCCCGCGCCACCAGACCCGTGGGGCGCGTGCCCCGCACCCGTCGCGCCACGTGCGGGAGCGCGCTCCCGCGCGAGCGCTCGATCCGTCGCCCACGTGGTCGCGCGCAAGCGCACTCCTGCAGGGCGAGCGGTCGCCGCCGTCGCCCTCGGCGGATCTCAGTCCGCGCGACCGCCGAATTCACCGGTCGTCGTGTTGACCCACACGCGCTCGCCGTTGGTGATGTACTCGGGGACCTGGATCTCGATGCCGGTGCTCAGCGTCGCCGGCTTCGGGCGCTTGGTGGCGGTGCCGCCCTTGAGTTCGGGCGGCGTGTCGACGACCTCCAGCACCACGCTCTGCGGCAGCTGCAGGCCGACCGGGGCGTCGTCGATGATCTGCACGAAGCAGCCGGTCAGGCCGTCGGTGATGTAGCCGGCGCCGTCGCCGACGACGTTCGCGTCCAGGGTGTACTGGGTGAAATCCTCGTCGTCCATGAACACGAACGCATCGCCGTCCTTGTACGAGAAGCTCGCCTGGCGGCGGGCGAGGTCGACCTCGCGCAGTTCGTCGTCGCCGTCAAAGCTCGCGTCGGTCTTGTTGCCGCCCGGCACGCTGTACATCGTGAAACGGAAGCGCACGTTGCCGCCGCGGCCCTGCGGCGAGCTGCGCTCGATGTCGCGCACCTGGTACACGCCACCGTTGTGTTCGAGCACGTTTCCTTTCTTGACGTCGTAGGCTTTCATCGTTGTCCGCTGCTGGAGGTGGGAGACGCGTCGGCGCTGGCGCCGGCGTCGGGATTGCGCAGGTAGAGGCGCAGGTTGGGGTAGTCGATGACCGCGCCAGCGCGTTCGAGGACATCCGCGCCGACGACGCCATCGACCGGGGCCTCGCCGCGCCGGGCGAACGCCGCGTTGACGTGGTCGAGCGCGAGGAAGTGCACGGTGAACGCGTCGTCGCGGTAGTCGCCGATGCGCAGGCGGCTGCGGGGCAGGGTGCCGATGGCGAGATTGCCGCCGCCTGCACCCGTGGCCTGGCCGCCGGACGTCACCCGGCGACCGTCGTCGAAACGCGACTGCGCGGCGCGGTCGATGACGGTGCGGCCGGCGCCGGTGTCGAGGATGAAGGTGCCGGGCACGTCGTTGACGCGGACGTCGATCGTGAGATGCGCGTCGCCGTGCCGGGTCATGCGCACCGCCTGGTAACCGCCGGCCTCGAGCGCGGCGGCGACTTCGGCCGGCACCGCGGCACCCACCGCTGCCGGCAAGCATGCCAGCAGCAGGGCGACCAGCGCAGCCGGCAGCAGGGCCCGCGACGACACGCCGCCGGCCTTACTTCGGCGCGAGGCGCACCGCGCCATCGAGGCGGATGGTTTCGCCGTTGAGGTAGCGGTTGCCGAGGATGTAGGCGACCAGGTCGGCGAATTCCTCGGGCCGGCCCAGGCGCGACGGGAACGGGATCGAGGCCGACAGCGACTGCTGCACCTCGTCCGGCATGCCGTCGACCATCGGCGTCCAGAAGATGCCGGGCGCGACGGTGTTGACGCGGATGCCGAAGCGCGCGAGCTCGCGTGCCATCGGCAGGGTCATGCCGACCACGCCACCCTTGGACGCCGAATACGCGGCCTGGCCGATCTGGCCCTCGTAGGCGGCGACCGATGCGGTGTGGATGATGACGCCGCGCTCGCCGTCGTCGCCGGCGGTGTTGTGCTGCATCACCGCGGCGGCGGCCTTGGCGACGTTGAAGCTGCCGACCAGGTTGACCATGACGGTGCTGCTGAAGGTCGACAGCGGCATCGGCGCCTCGCGGCCGAGCACGCGGCCGGCGCCGAGGATGCCCGCGCAGTTGATCGCGGCGTTGAGACCGCCGAGGAAGCCCTGCGCGGCCTCGACGTTCGCGGCGACGCCGGTCTCGTCGGTGACGTCGGTGCGGAAGAACCGCGCGTGCCCGGCGCCCAGCTTGGCGACGGCGGTCGCGCCCTTGTCGTCGTTGACGTCGAACAGGGCGACCTTGCCGCCGGCGGCGACGATCTGCTGGGCGACGGCGAAGCCGAGGCCGGAGACGCCGCCGGTGACGATGGCGCGGACGGATGCGAGGTTCATGCGCGGACCTGGAAACGGAAAGGCCGCAGTTTAACCGGCAGGGCGGGGCCGCCGGCAGGGCGCGTTCAGTCGCCGGCCTCGTGCCGCAGGCGCCGCGCGAACTCGTCGGGTGGCAGGCCGGGCGCGAACAGGAAGCCCTGGCCCACCGGCACGCCGAGATCGAGCAGGAAGCGACGTTGCGCTTCCGATTCGATGCCTTCGGCGACCAGGCCCAGCCCCAGGCTCCGGGCGATGCCGGCGACCGCCTGGCAGACCGCGACGTCCGAACGGTTGTCCGGCACGCCGCCGAGGAACAGCTGGCTCAGCTTGAGGCCGTGGATCGGCAGCCGCCGCAGATAGTTCAGCGCGCTGTAGCCTTCGCCGAAATCGTCGATGCTCAGCTGCACGCCCAGATCGCGCAGCGCGGCGAACGTGCGCAGGGTGTCGGGCGCGTCCTCGATCAGCACGCGTTCGGTGAACTCCAGTTCCAGCGCGGTGCCCGGCAGGTCGAAGTCGGCGAGCGTGCTGCGGACCAGTTCGGCCAGGTCTTCGCCGAGCAGCTGGCGGTAGGACACGTTGACGGCGACGCGGACGATGCCGAGGCCGTCGTCGCGCCAGGCCGCGACCTGGCGGCAGGCCGCGCGCAGCACCCAGCCGCCGATGCGGACGATGTCGCCGGTGGTCTCGGCGTGGTCGATGAAGTGGTCGGGTCGCATCTCGCCCAGCTGGCGGTGGTGCCAGCGGATCAGGGCCTCGGCGGCGATCGTGCGGCCCCGGCGCAGGTCGACCTGCGGCTGGTAGACCAGATGGAATTCGTCGTTGTCGATCGCGCGGCGCAGGTGCGTCTCCACCCGCAGGCGGTCCTGCTGCGATTGCGCCAGCGCCGGCGAGAACGCCTGCCAGCCGTTGCGCGTGCGGCGCTTGCTGTCGTACATCGCCGCGTCGGCGTTCTGGATCAGCAACTGCGGCCGGTCGCCGTCGTCGGGGGCGCACGCGATGCCGATGCTGGCGGTGATCGCGAACTCCTCGGCATCGAACCGGAAACCGTCGCCGAACGCGGCGAGGATCGCGTTGGCGACCCGCTCGGCGTTGTCGCCGCCGCGTCGGCCGGCGTCGCAGACGACGAGGAATTCGTCGCCGCCGAACCGGGCGATCACGCCTTCGCCGCCGACCGCCTGGCGGATGCGGTGCGCGGCCGAGATCAGCAGCTCGTCGCCGGCGTTGTGGCCCAGCGCATCGTTGACGATCTTGAACCGGTCGAGGTCGATGTACAGCACCGCGACCCGGTCGCGCGCCGGCCCGGCCATGCGGGCCTCGAGCTCGGTCAGGATCGCATCCCGGTTCAGCAGGCCGGTCAGCGGATCGGTGCGGGCCTGCACGCGCAGGATCTCCTCGTCGTGCTTGCTGCGGGCGATGTCCTGCAGGGTGCCGGTCAGCCGCGAGCCCGCGGGATCGCCATGGCGCAGGCCGCCGATCGCACGCACCCAGAAGCCGGTACCGTCGACGCGTACGCCCTGCAGTTCGATGTCGAACGCGACGCCCTCGTGCAGCGCCGCGTCGAGGGCGTCGCGCAGGCGTGGGCAGTCGCGCGCATGCAGGGTGTCGACCAGTGCGGCCATCGTCGCCGGCGGTGCGTCCTGGTCGAGGATGCGGATCGATTCGGCGGTCAGGTACAGCGCGTCGGAGGCGCCGTCGAGCTCCCAGCCGCCGATGTGGGCGAGCGCCTGCACGCGGTCGAACATCGTGCTGTCGCGCTTGAGCGCGGTGACGTCGCTGAACAGCGACAGCACCTGGTGCGGGCGGTCGCCGCCGGCCGGAAACTGCGGCACCGCGGACACCGACAGCCAGTAGAGCTGGCGTCGCGTGCGGTGATAGAGGCCGAGCAGGGTGCTCTCGACGACGCGGCCGCTGGCCAGCGCCTGCACCGCCGGAATCTCGTCGACCGGCATCTCGGTGCCGTCCTCGCGGATCACCACCCACTCGCCGAGCCGCGCGGCATCGCCCAGCGACGTGCCCTGGCGGATGCCCAGCAACCGCAGCGCCGCCGAATTGCCGTAGACGAAACGCCCCGCGGTGTCGTGGATCGCGACGCCCCGGTCCATGACCTCCATCAGCTCGCGGTAGCGGACCTCGGCCTCGCGTCGACGGCTCAGGTCGCGCGCAACCGCGACCAGGCACGGCCGGCCTTCGTGCTCAAAGCCGGCGCTGTGCACCTCGACCGGGAAGCGCGAACCGTCGCCGCGCATGTTGGTGACTTCGATGACGTAGGTCTCGCCGCGTTCGACCGCGCTCCAGACCGGCGCCAGATGGTCGCGCGGCAGGTCCGGATTCAAAACTTCGATCGGCTGGCCGACGATGTCCTCGCGCCGCCGCCGGTAGGCCTGCAGGCCGGCGCGGTTGAGATCGAGCACCACGCCGTCGGCATCGAGCACGCTGACCGGGTCCGGCACCGCGTCGAACAGCGCGTGGTAGCGCAGGCGCGCGGCCTGGGCGTCGGAACGGGCCGCACGCAGCGCATCGCGCGCGCGCCGCAGCAGCATGCGCGCGGCCGCCGGCAGGGCGGGATCGTCGATGGCGTCGTCGAGGCTCTCGAGCAACGGCGGGCAACGCTCCGGGGAATCCAGGAGGGTGGCCTCGCCGCTGCCCGGATCCTGCGTCATCCGCGGGCGGCCAGCGCCTGTCCCGCCTTGCTGCCGGTCCGGCGTCCGAGGCGCGCCGCCAGCCAGTTGCCCGTGTCGGCCAGGCGCTCGAGATCGACCCCGGTGTGCACGCCCATGCCCTGCAGCATGTAGACCACGTCCTCGGTCGCGACGTTGCCGCTGGCGCCTGGTGCGTAGGGACAACCGCCGGCGCCGGCGACCGCCGCGTCGACCACGCGCACGCCTTCTTCCAGGCAGGCCAGCACGTTGGCCAGCGCCTGGCCCCAGGTGTCGTGGAAATGCACCGCGAGCGCGGTCATCGGGATCTCGTCGGCGACCGCGCGCAGCATCGCGCGCGCCTTCGCAGGCGTGCCGACGCCGATCGTGTCCCCCAGCGAGATTTCATAACACCCCATGTCGTGCAGCGAACGCGCAACGCGGACCACATCGGCCAGCGGCACCTCGCCCTGGTAGGGGCAGCCCAGCACCGTCGACACGTAGCCGCGGACCCGCACGCCGTCCGCGCGCGCCTGGTCCAGGACCGGCGCGAAGCGTTCCAGTGACTCGTCGATGCCGGCGTTGATGTTCTTGCGGTTGAAGGCCTCGGACGCGGCCGTGAACACCGCGATCTCCGTCACCCCGACGGCGCGCGCGCGCGCGTAGCCGGTGGCGTTGGGCACCAGCACCGGATAGGCGATCCCGGGTCGGCGGGCGATGCCGGCGTAGACGTCGCCGGCGTCGGCCAGCTGCGGCACCCACTTCGGGCTGACGAAGCTCGTCGCTTCGATCGTGCGCAGCCCGGTGGCCGACAGGCGGTCGATCAGCGCGATCTTGTCGGCCGTCGGAACCAGCGCCTTCTCGTTCTGCAGGCCGTCGCGCGGCCCGACCTCGACGATGCGCACGTCGACGGGCGGGGCGGCGGTTTCGGTCGCACTCATGCCAGCACCACCAGCACGGCGTCGCCGTCGACGAACTCGCCCTCGGTCGCGCGCAGCTCGGCGCCCGTGCCGGCGCGCGGCGATTTCAGCGCCATTTCCATCTTCATCGCTTCGAGGATCAGCAGTTCCTGGCCCGCCTCGACGGCGTCGCCGGCCGCGACCCGCCAGGCGACCACGCGACCGGGCATCGGCGCCCGCACGCGATCGTCGGACGCGGCATCGGCGCCGCTGCCGCGGTGATCGTCCTCGACCCGCTGCAGCGTGAGGCGATGCGCGCCGTCGTGCACGGTGATGTCGTGCGCGCCGGCGACGACCGCCAGCCGCTGCCCGCGTCCGTCGATCCGCGCCGAGAGCACGTCGTCCGCCCAGCGCGCCCCTTCGACGAGGACGGCCGTGTCGCCATCGTCGATGCGCCAGTCCCGGCCTTGCGGCGTCGCCTGCACGTCGATGCGCACGCCGCGATGCGCGAAGGCGAGGGTGCGGGTCGCCGGTGCGCCGAGGCGCCAGCCGTCCGGCGTGGCCCAGGGCGAACCCGGATCGTTGCCGGCGCTCGTCTCGCGCTGCCGGCGCGCGGCATCGTCGAGGAGCGCGGCGACGGCGGCCGCCGCCAGCAGGCGGACATCGGCGCCGTGCGCCGCGTCGTCCTGCACAGGGGCCGGCACGAACTCGTCGAGGTGCCGGTCAAGATACCCGGTATCAATCGTCGCCCCGACGATCGCCGGATGCCGCACCAGACGCTCGAGGAAGGTGATGTTCGATTTCGGCCCGACGATCGCGCACTGCGCCAGCGCCTCGCGCAGCCGCGCCAGTGCGGCGGGGCGGTCGGCGTCGTGGACGATCAGCTTGGCGATCATCGGGTCGTAGAAGATCGTCACCGCGTCACCTTCGACGACGCCCGAATCGACGCGCACGTGCGCGGACGGCGGCGGCAGGCGCAGCGTCTCCAGCGTGCCGGAGCCGGGCAGGAACCCGGCCTCGGGATCTTCGGCGTACAGGCGCACTTCGATCGCGTGGCCGATCCGCGGCACGTCGGCCTGGACCAGCGGCAACGCGTCGTCCGCGGCGATCCGCAGCTGCCATTCGACGAGATCGAGCCCGGTCGTCAGTTCCGTGACCGGATGCTCGACCTGCAGCCGGGTGTTGATCTCCATGAAGAAGAACTCGCCCGACGGCGCGACGATGAACTCGACCGTGCCGGCGTTGGCGTAGTCGATCGCGCGCGCAGCCAGCACCGCGGCCTCGCCCATCGCCGCGCGCAGCGCGGGCGTCAGGAACGGCGACGGCGATTCCTCGAACACCTTCTGGTAGCGCCGCTGCGCCGAGCACTCGCGCTCGTTGAGATGGATCGCGCCGCCGTGGCGGTCGCCGAAGACCTGGATCTCGATGTGCCGCGGCGATTCGATGTAACGCTCGAGCAGCACGCGATCGCGGCCGAAGGCGTTCTTCGCCTCGCGCTGGCAGCTTTCGAGATTCGGCAGGAAATCCTCCAGCGAACGGACCACGCGCATGCCCTTGCCGCCGCCGCCGTGCGCGGCCTTGATCATCAGCGGGAAGCCGATGCGCGCGGCCTCGTCAGCCAGGCGCTGCGGCGCCTGGTCCTCGCCGGTGTAGCCCGGCACGACCGGCACGCCGGCCGCGGCCATCAGGTCCTTGGCGCCGGCCTTGCTGCCCATCTTGCGCATCGACGCCGACGACGGTCCGATGAAGGTCAGGCCGGCGGCCTCGACCGCGTCGGCGAAGTCCGCGTTCTCGCTGAGGAAGCCGTAGCCGGGATGGATCGCCTGCGCGCCGGAGTCGCGTGCGACCTCCAGGATCGCGTCGCCGCGCAGGTAGGAATCCTGCGGGCGCGGGCCGCCGATCGGATAGGCCGCATCGGCCAGGCGCACATGCTGGGCATCGGCATCGGCCTCGGAGAACACGGCCACGGTGCGGACGCCGAGGCGGCGCGCGGTGCGGATGATCCGGCAGGCGATCTCGCCGCGGTTGGCGATCAGGAGGGTGTCGAACATCGGGCGATGCGTCCGGTTGCGAAGCAGAAAAGGAGATGACGTGGTGGCGATCCGTCAGTCGGGCACGACCCAGGCGGGCGCGCGCTTGTCGAGGAACGCCGTCAGGCCTTCCTGGCCTTCGGGCGAGACGCGCAGGGCGGCGATCAGACGGGCGTTGGCCTGGTCCAGCTGGTCGCGGTCGGACGTCGCCACCACGTCGCGCACCAGGCGTTTGGCGCCGGCGGCGGCCGCCGGCCCGGCCTTGAGGAGCAGCGCGATCTGGCGCTCGACGGCGGCGTCGAGCGCGTCGGACTCGACCACCTCGTGCAGCAGGCCGAGGCGCAGCGCCTGGGCGGCGTCGAAGCGTTCGGCGGTCGCGAAATAGCGCCGTGCGTGGCGGGCCCCGATCGCGGCGACGACGTACGGCGCGATCGTCGCCGGCAACAGGCCCAGCCGGGCCTCGGTCAGGCCGAACGTCGCGCCCGGCACGCCGATCGCGATGTCGCAGCAGGCGACGAGGCCCACGCCGCCGCCGAAGGCCGCGCCCTGGACGCGCGCGATGGTCGGCATCGGCAATTCGTCGAGGGTGCGCATCAGGCGGGCGAGGGCGAGGGCGTCGGTGCGGTTGTCGGCCTCGCTGGCGGCGGCCATGCCGCGCATCCAGTTGAGGTCGGCGCCGGCCGAGAACGACGCCCCTTCGGCTTCCAGCACGACCACGCGGACCGTCGCATCGCCCGCGAGGTCGTCGAGCGCCGCCGTCAGCGCCGCGATCAGGGCGGCGTCGAAGGCGTTGTGCAGCGCCGGCCGCGCCAGGCGCAGGCGCAGCACCGCGCCTTGGCGGTCGAGGACGAGGGCATCGGACATGGGCGGCACCGGCGGAACGGAACAGGCCGGCATGATAACGAGTCGCCGCAAACCGCCATGTCGCAGCGCGGCGCGGGTGTAAAATGCGAACCATTCCCATTGCAAGCCTGCGCCCGTGAATCTCTGCCAGTTGTCGCGCCGCACCCCGGCCCATGTCGATGCCATCGAAGACCGCGGCGACGGCGACACCATCGCGCGTCGCCTGCGCGAGCTGGGCTTCGTGCCGGGCGAGCCGGTCGAGGTCGTCGCGGCGGGTCCGTTCGGCGGCGATCCGCTGCTGGTGCAGGTCGGCTTCACCCGGTTCGCGCTGCGTCGCAGCGAGGCCGAGCGCGTCAAGGTCAGCGTCGGAGCGGTCGCATGAGCGCGCAGGCGATGCCGCGCTTCGCGCTGGTCGGCAGTCCCAACGCCGGCAAGACCGCGCTGTTCAACCTGCTGACCGGCAGCCGGCAGAAGGTCGCCAACTACGCCGGCGTGACCGTGGAGCGCAAGGAAGGCCGGATGCGTGGTCCCGGCGGCGAGAGCTGGGCACTGCTGGACCTGCCGGGCGCCTACAGCCTGCAGCCGGCGAGCCTGGACGAGGCGATCACCCGCGACCTGTGCCGCGGCTTCTATCCCGGCGAGCCGGCGCCAGACGTGCTGGTCTGCGTGGTCGACGCGACCAATCTGCGGCTGCACCTGCGCTTCGTGCTGGAACTGCGCGCGCTGGGCCGGCCGATGGTGGTGGCCCTGAACATGGCCGACGCCGCGCGCCGCCGCGGCATCGCGATCGACGTGCCGGTGCTCGCGGCGCACCTGGGCGTGCCGGTGGTGGAGACCGTCGCGGTACGACGCGATGGCGCGCGTGAGCTGCTGGCGACGCTCGCGGCCACCGTCGCCCACGCGCCGGGTCCGCCGCCCGTGTCGCCCGAAGGCAGCGATCTGCATGCCGAGACCCGCGCGCTGCTGGCCGCCGCGGTGACGATGCCGCGCCGCACCGCGCGCATCGACGACGTGCTCGACCGATGGCTGCTGCATCCGGTGTTCGGACTGGTGGCGCTGGCGCTGATCATGTTCCTGATCTTCCAGGCGGTGTACGCCTGGGCGACGCCGATGATGGACCTGATCGACGCGGGCGCCGGCGCGCTCGGCGGCTGGGTCACCGACACGCTGCCGCCGGGCCCCCTGACCAGCCTGCTGGCCGACGGCGTCATCGCCGGGCTCGGCGGCGTGGTGATCTTCCTGCCGCAGATCCTGATCCTCTTCCTCTTCATCCTCGCGCTGGAGGAGTCGGGCTACCTGCCGCGCGCGGCCTTCCTGCTCGATCGTGCGATGAAGGGCGCGGGTCTGTCGGGCCGCTCGTTCATCCCGCTGCTGTCGAGTTTCGCCTGCGCGATTCCCGGGATCATGGCCACGCGCTCGATCCAGGATCCGCGCGACCGCATCGCGACGATCATGGTCGCCCCGCTGATGACCTGCTCGGCGCGTCTGCCCGTCTACGCGCTGCTGATCGGCGCCTTCATTCCGCAGCAGCAGGTGTGGGGCGTGCTGAACCTGCAGGGGCTGGTGCTGTTCGCGCTGTACCTGGCCGGCATCCTCAGCGCGCTGGCGGTGTCCTACGTGATGAAGAAGTGGCGCCGCGACAAGCGCGAGCACGCGCTGCTGTTGGAACTGCCGTCCTATCGCGTGCCGCATCCGCGCGACCTGCTGATCGGCCTGTACGAGCGCGCGATGATCTTCCTCAAGCGGGTCGGCGGCATCATCCTCGCGCTGACCGTGCTGCTGTGGTTCCTGCTGTCGTTCCCAGCGCCGCCGGCCGACGCCACCGGCGCCGCGCTCGAATACCGCTTCGGTGGTCGCATCGGTCACGCGCTCGCGGTGCTGTTCGCGCCGGTCGGCTTCAACTGGCAGATCTGCATCGCGCTGATCCCGGGCCTGGCGGCGCGCGAGGTCGCGGTTGCGTCGCTAGCGACGGTCTACGCGCTGTCGGCCGCCAGCGACGACGCGGCAGCGCAGGCGCTGACGCCGATCATCAGCGACGGCTGGTCGCTGGCGACGGCGCTGTCGCTGCTCGTGTGGTTCATCTATGCGCCGCAGTGCATCTCGACGTGGGCGACGATCAAGCGCGAGACCAACTCCTGGACGCTGATGGCGGTCAATGCGGGCTATCTGTTCGCGCTGGCCTATCTCGCGTCGCTGGTGACCTACCAGCTGGCCGTCGCCTTGGGCGCGGGCTGAGATGACCTCCGGGCTTCTCCTGCAGTACGTCGTCGTCGCGGCCGCGGTGCTGCTCAGCGCCTGGATCGTGCTCAAGAAGCAGGCCCCGCAGCTCGCACGCCGGTTGCGGATCGCCTTGGCGCTGCCGCTGCTGCGCGAGCAGCGGCCGGGCTGGGTACGCGCGCTGGGCCGGCGCATCGCGCCCGCACCACGCGCGGTGGACGCGTGCGGCAGTTGCGGAAGTTGCGAGCCGCGCTGATCCGCGGGATCGCCACGGCCCATCGCAGGCGGGGAACGGCTCATGCCGGGCGACCACGTGGCACCCCAGGGGTGCGGCGGTCGCGGTGCTCGCACGGGCCGGGTGCCGACGTCCCGACGCATCCGGCCGGGCTCCGTTCGAACCGAACAGCGTCAGTGGCGGCCGCGGCTCACCGGTGAGCGCGTCGGCCGGCGCACGTCGCTGGTCGGCGTGACCTCGACGCTGAGATTGAAGGTGCGCTCGTCGCCGACCAGCAGGGCACCGACCCCGATGACCTGCCGGTTGATCTCCTTGCCGTCCGCGTCGCGGATGACCAGCACGACCGAGTATTCCCAGGCTCCGCCCTCGGACGGGTGCCGGATGCAGCCCTCGACCTGCAGGGCCGTCGTGGGCGCCTCGCGCTGGACCGCATTGCGGGCCAGGATCGGCGAGACCGGGCCGCTGTCCAGGCGCAGGTAATGCTGGCACGACGGACAACGCGCCGCGCTTTCCAGGATGGTCGTCTTGCAGTGCGGGCAGGTGCGCGTGGCACCTGCCGCACCGGGCCGGCTGCTCACGGTCAGGCGGCGTCGGTCGTCTTATCGCTGGTGGTCTTGCCGGTCGCGCCGGTCTTGACCTCGCCCCAGCCGCACTCGACGTGGCCGCGGATCTTGGAGCCGGCCGACACGGTCAGCGAGCCCGCCTTGAGGTCGCCGGTCAGCACCGCCGAATCGCGCAGCTCGACCAGCGAGGCGGATTCGATGTTGCCTTCCAGTTCGCCCGACACCAGCACCTTCTTCGCGCGGACGCCGCCGTTGAGCTTGGCGCCTTCCTCGATCGTGAGGTTGCCCTGCACGTTGACGTCGCCCTGAAACTTGCCCGCGCTGCGGACGTCGCCGGTGCCCTCGATCTTGCCTTCGATGGTCAGGTCGGCCGCGATCACCGATTCCTTCGCCACGGCATCCTTGGCGACGGGTTCCACGTTCTGGCGCGCGACCGGCTGCGGTGCGGGCTGCGCGGGCGTCGAGAAATCGGCGATCGCCGGGGTGGGCTCGCGCGCCGGTGCGGGCGACGGCGGGAGATCGTTGGCGAAGCTGGGGGAATCTTTCTTGGCGGTGCCGGACTGCGGGAAAATGGCCATGTCGCGCATTACCTCGTGGGAACGGAGTCGAAAGGGGACCTGCGCCGGGGGAGGCGCGTCCGGTGCGCCAGGTGTGCGCCGCCGGGATTTCGAGACTAGCACGCAGCCATGGCGGCCCGACTGTGACCGCGACAGCGGAACCGTGAACCCGGCCAATGACTTGCCGCACCCTTGCCATGTAACGCCGCAGGTCGACCGGCGGCGACCGTATGGCTACATCCGGAACACGCCGAACTTCGCCGGCGGGATCGGCGCGTTCAGCGACGCCGCGATGCCCAGGCCCAGCACGCGGCGGGTATCGGCCGGGTCGATGATGCCGTCGTCCCACAGCCGCGCGGTCGCATACCAGGGGCTTCCCTGGGATTCGTACTGCTCGCGCACCGGCGCCTTGAACGCCTCTTCCTCGTCCGCGCTCCAGCTGCCACCCTTGGCCTCGATCCCGTCGCGACGCACGGTCGTCAGCACGCTCGCGGCCTGCTCGCCGCCCATGACGCTGATGCGCGCGTTCGGCCACATCCACAGGAAGCGCGCGCCGTAGGCGCGGCCACACATCGCGTAGTTGCCGGCGCCGAAGCTGCCGCCGATGACGACGGTGAACTTGGGCACGCTGGAGCACGCCACCGCGGTGACCATCTTCGCGCCGTCGCGGGCGATGCCGGCGTTCTCGTACTTGCGGCCGACCATGAAGCCGGTGATGTTCTGCAGGAACACCAGTGGGATGCCGCGCTGGTTGCACAGCTCGATGAAGTGCGCGCCCTTGAGCGCGCTCTCCGAAAACAGGATGCCGTTGTTGGCGACGATGCCGACCGGATACCCGTGGATGTGCGCGAAGCCGGTGACCAGGGTCTTGCCGTAGCGCGCCTTGAACTCGTCGAACACGCTGCCGTCGACGAGCCGCGCGATGACTTCGCGGATGTCGAAGGGACGGCGCGTGTCCTTCGGCACGATGCCGTAGAGCTCCTCGCGTGCATACAGCGGCTCGCGCGGTGCGCGCACCGCGACCGGCAGGGTCTTGCGGCGGTTGCAGTGGCCGACGATGTCGCGCGCGATCTGCAGCGCGTGGTGGTCGTCCTCGGCGAAATGATCGGCGACACCGGACACGCTGGTGTGCACGTCGGCGCCGCCCAGGGTTTCGGCATCGACGACTTCGCCGGTCGCCGCCTTCACCAGCGGCGGTCCGCCGAGGAAGATCGTGCCCTGTTCCTTGACGATGATCGATTCGTCGCACATCGCCGGCACGTAGGCGCCACCGGCGGTGCAGCTGCCCATGACGACGGCGATCTGCGGAATGTTCTCCGCGCTCATCCGCGCCTGGTTGTAGAAGATCCGGCCGAAGTGTTCCTTGTCCGGAAACACCTCGTCCTGCAGCGGCAGGAATGCGCCGCCGGAATCGACGAGGTAGACGCAGGGCAGGTGGTTCTCGCGGGCGATTTCCTGCGCGCGCAGATGCTTCTTCACGGTCATCGGGAAATAGGTGCCGCCCTTGACCGTCGCATCGTTGGCGACGACGACGACCTCCTGTTCCATGACGCGGCCGATGCCCGCGACGACGCCCGCGGCGGGCGCCGCGCCGTCGTACATGTCCTCGGCGGCGAGCGGCGCGATCTCGAGGAACGGCGAACCGGGATCGAGCAGGGCGGTGATGCGGTCGCGCGCGAGCAGCTTGCCGCGCGCGGTGTGCTTGGCGCGGGCCGCTTCGCCGCCGCCGAGGGCGGCCTGCGCCAGGCGACGGTGGAGCTCGTCGGTGAGCGCGCGATGGTAGGCCGCGTTGTCGACGAAATCCTGCGATCGGGGATCGAGCTGCGAAGTCAGTGCCGGCATCCGGATTCCGCCTGGGAGATAAGGCCGACAAGGATACGGAAGGTGCGCGCCGCGCGCAGGATGCCGCCGCGGCAGGTGCGGCGAACGGGGACGCCTCGAGATGACGCTCGCCCGAAGAGGAGGCTGGTACCGAAAAAGTAGGCGCGCGTCGGCGCGCGACCGGGGGCGTCGCAACCGGTCGTCGCGCGCCAGCGCTCGTACAGACGGAAGCGGTGATATCGACGCGGGATGCTCGCTCCGTCGCACGTTCGCTCGCCTCGAGCGGTGCGCGCACGCCACGGGCGGCGTCGCCCGGATGCGCGCCGCCAAGAAAAAGCCCGCCAGTGGCGGGCTTCTTCTGAACTGCAGGAAGCGGGGCGCCCTCAGCGCTCGGCTTCTTCCTCGACGCGCTCGCCGGTGTTCTCGATCGCTTCGCCCGCGTTCTGCGTCGCGCGGCCGGCGGCGGCAGCGGCGTCGCTTGCGGCAGCGTCCGCGCGCGCAGCGGCTTCTGCAGCGGCGACTTCGGCTTCGCGCACGGCTTCCGAGGTGCTGGCGGCAGCGGCGTCGGCACCTTCGGCAATCGCGGCGCCGGTGGCGGAGCCGGCGTTCGAGATCGCGGCGCCCGCGTTGTCGGCCGCAGCGGCGGCTTCGGCGCGCTCCTGCTCGGCGTTGTCCTGGTTGCCACAGGCGGCGAGGGCCAGCATGGCGGCGGTGGCGGCAGTCATCAGCTTGAGGTTCATGCGGTGGATCTCCTGGTCCGGTGGGGTTGGAAAGGCCGTGGATGCGGAATCGTCCCGGCCCGAAAAAAAGAAAGTCGCCGTAAACGGCGACTTTCCAGTTTCATGCGACGGCCGAAGCCGGCGATGAATTACGGCGTGACTTCTTCAGCCGCGTCAGCAGCGTCTTCCGCCTTCTCTTCCGCATGGTCAGCGGCGTCGGCAGCGTGCTCGGCAGCGTCGTCGGTGCCGGCAGCGGTCGCGTCGGCAGCGGCGTCGGCAGCGGCGTCAGCAGCAGCGGCGGCGTCGTCAGCGGCGGTCTGCGCGGTCGCGGCAACGGCCGGATCCTGCGTCTCGTTGGCAGCAGCCTGTGCATCGGCAGCGGCGTCAGCAGCGCCCTGAGCCGACTGGTCAGCCTGTTCAGCGTTGCTGCAAGCAGCCAGTGCAACACCCAGTGCCAGGGCAAGCAGTGCCTTGTTGATCGTCATGATTTCTTCCTCGTCTGAAAGTTGGGCAACGCGCTATTGCGCGCCGGTGACATGATGACAACCCGCTGACAGGAGTCAAGCGGGGGTGCGTGGTTTTTTCGTAAAAAACACGTTAACCGAAGTTCACGCCATTTCTACGGCAATTGCGGTCGCTTCGCCGCCACCTATGCACAAAGTCGCGATTCCGCGCTTCGCGCCGCGCGCCTGGAGCGCGTGCAGGAGGGTCACGATGAGCCGCGCGCCGCTGGCGCCGATGGGATGGCCGAGCGCCAGTGCACCCCCATTCACGTTCAGACGGTCGTGCGGGATGCCCAGATCCTTCATCGGCGCCATCGCGACATTGGCGAACGCTTCGTTGACTTCGAACAGGTCGACGTCCTCGACCTTCCAGCCGGCCTTGTCGAGGACGTTCTGGATCGCGGTGACCGGCGCGGTGGTGAACCATTCCGGCGCCTGCGAGTGGCGGGCATGGGCGACGATGCGCGCCAGCGGCGTCAGGCCGCGTGCCGTGGCTTCGTCGGACGAGGTCAACACGAGTGCGGCGGCGCCGTCGGAGATGCTCGAGGAGCTGGCCGCGGTCAGCACGCCGTCCTTGCCGAAGGCCGCGCGCAGCGTGGGGATCTTCTCGACCTGGATCTTGCCGGGCGCCTCGTCGGTGTCGAACGTGGCGTCGCCCTTGCGGGTCTTGACCGTGACCGGGGCGATCTCGTTCTTGAATGCGCCGCTGTCGATCGCCCGCTTCGCACGGGTCGCGCTTTCGACGGCATAGGCGTCGAGGTCTTCGCGCGTGAAGCCGTACTTGTGGCTGGCGATGTCGCCGAATACGCCCATCGACTTGCCGTCGTCGGGATTGGTCAGGCCGTCCCACGCCATGTGGTCGAGGAATTCGGCGGTGCCGTAGCGGATGCCGGTGCGCGAACCGTTGAGCAGGTGCGGGGCATTGGTCATCGACTCCATGCCGCCGGCGACGACGACCTTGGCGGTGCCCGCCTTGATCAGGTCGTGGCCGTACATCACCGCCTGCATGCCCGAGCCGCAGACCTTGTTGATCGTCACGCAGCCGGCGCCATCGGGGATGCCCGCGGCGCGCGACGCCTGGCGGGCGGGCGCCTGGCCCAGGCCGGCCGGCAGCACGCAGCCGAGGATGGTCTCGTCGACCTGGTCGGCGGCGATGCCGGCGTGTTCAAGGGCGGCGGTGATCGCGGTCGCGCCGAGCGTCGGCGTCGGCACGCCGGTGAACTGGCCGAGCATGGAACCGATGGCGGTGCGCTTGGCACCGACGATGACGATGTCAGTCATGGGAGGAACACTCCGGAAGGGGGAACTCGCAAGCACCCGATTATCGCATCGCCGCCGGACGAAGTCCCGGCGCCGGCCGTGTCGCCCGGCAAGGTGGGCGTCGCGGGCCGCTGTCATGGCGGCGGTCTGCGATTGCGGGTATAGATGCGACGGACAGGGGATCGAGGCGCGTGCCGGGCATGCGCCGCCAGAAGGGGCTCGTGATGTCGGATCAGTGGAACTCGCCGCGCAAGTCGCGCGGAGTGCGTCGTACGTCTCTCGCGGCCGCGCTGGCCCTGGCGCTCGCGGCCTGCGGCGGGGGCGGGTCGAGCGGCGGTCTGGTGGTGCCGGATCCGCCGCCACCGCCGCCCATCGTCACGCCGCCACAGCCGCCGCCGACGGTGGTGCAGCCGCCCAATCCGGCCTACAGCGGCCATCTCGCCGACACCAACACGTATGCCGCGCACCAGGCCGGCTTCACCGGGCGGGGCGTGCGCATCGGCTTCCTCGACAGCGGCGTGACCCGGGACCATCCCGCCTTGCGCGATCGCGTCGTCGCCAACCTGACGTACGTCGGACCCGGCAACAACCTGTCGGTCGACGATGCCGACGGCCACGGCACGGCGGTCGCGCAGACCGCGGCGGGCCGCCCCTTCGGGACGTGGCCGGGCGGCATCGCCCAGAACGCGGAGATCGTCTCGGCGCGGATCATCAGTGACACGCCACCCGACGACGACGGCTCCGGCGGCGGCAACGAGATCGACGGGCCGCTGGGCCTGACCGCGATCCACCGCGACCTGATCAACCGCAACGTGCGGGTCATGAACAATTCGTGGGGCGGCCTGTACTGGACCGACCTCGACGTCACCGCGCAGATCGCCGCCGAGTACCGGCCCTTCATCGCCTCGCACGGCGGGCTGGTCGTGTTCGCGTCCGGCAATTCCGAATTTGCGAATCCGTCCGACGTCGCGGCGCTGCCGAGCAAGGCGGGCAGCGGCGGCACCCTGCCGGCGGCCGACCTCGAGCGCGGCTGGCTCACCGTCTCGGCGCTGGCCACCGACAGCACCACGCAGCTCGCCGGCTATTCCAATGCCTGCGGCGTCGCCATGCGTTACTGCCTCGTGGCGCCCGGCACCGTGGTCGTGACCGGCACCGACGACGAACCGGACGCGCCGACGTATTTCCGCTATTCCGGAACGTCGCTCGCGGCGCCGCTGGTGTCGGGCGCCGCGGCGCTGGTGTGGGAGGCGTTCCCGTATTTCGACAACGATCTGGTCCGCCAGACGCTGCTCGGCACCGCGACCGACCTCGGCGCGCCGGGGGTCGACGCGGTGTTCGGATATGGCCGGCTCGATGTCGGCAAAGCGGTCCGCGGTCCGGCCCGGTTCGACTGGGGCGACGTGACCGCGAACTTGAGCAACGGCACGTCGGTGTGGGGCAACGACATCGCCGGCGCGGGCGGGCTGGTCAAGCGCGGCGCCGGCACGCTGCGCCTCGACGGCACCGCGGCGTTCGCCGGCGCGACGCGCGCGGAAGGCGGCACGCTGGTGTTCGCAGGGTCGATTCCCGCGGCCGCGACGGTCGCGGCCGGCGCCACGCTGCAGTTGCGCGGCGCGCGGGTCGGCGGCGACCTGCTCAACCGCGGCACGTTCTCGGTTGCGGGCAACGGGCTGGGGCGCAGCATCGACGGCGATTTCGAGCAGGCCGCGGGGGCCCGGCTGGCCTGGCAGGTGGGCTCGCCGCTGCAGGTTGCCGGCACCGCCGCGCTGGCCGGCGAGCTGCAGGTGACCGGCATCGCCAGCGGTTACGTGCGCAGCGCGCAGGAAACCGTCGTCACCGCCGCCGGTGGGCTCAGCGGCAGCTTCGGCAGCGTGACCCAGGGCCCGGGCGTGCTCCTGACCGCGACGCCGGGTTACGACGCGACGCGCGCGTGGCTCGACATCAGCCGCCTCGATGTCACCGCGGCCGCCGCCTCGTTCGCCGGCTTCACCGCGCAGACGGCCGGCTCGGCGCAACGCATCGAGGACGCCTTCCAGCAGATCGACGGGCAGGCGACGGTCGATGGCGGCCCGATCGCCGACGGCATGATCCGCGTCGCCGGCGATCTGCAACGCCTGCAGACCGGTGCGCAGGCCGTGGCGGCGCTCGACAGCCTGTCCGGCGCGCTGCACCGCGATGCGATGGGGACCACGCTGGAACAGCTGGACATGACCCGGCGCACGCTCGCAGGCCGGGTCGGCGCGCTCGCCGCGCGCGACGCACAGGCGGGCGTCTGGCAGGAAGCATTCGGGCAGGGCGGCGTCGGCGGATTCGCGGGCGGCGATGTGTCGATCGATGGCTGGAGCATCGGCCGCGACCAGCTGCTCGGCAACGGCGTGGTCGCGGGCTTCGCGTTCGGCGAACTGCATGGCGACGGCCGGCGCCTCGCGGGCGCGGATCGTAGTCGCGACCGGCAGACGCAGGCCCAGCTGTATCTCGGCCGCGCGCTGGGCAATGGCTATCTCATGGCCCAGGTCGGGACCGGCCGGTTCGATCGCGACCTGCAGCGCACCGTGTTCGCGGGTGCCGACTGGCAGGGCGTCTCGACGCGCTACGCCGGCCGCACGGCGAGCGCGGCGGCCGAGGCGGGGTATCGGCTGCGCGTCGGCCGCGGCGAGATCGCGCCGTATGTCGGCGCGGATCACCTGCGCCTGCACAGTGACGGGTTCGACGAACGCGGCGGCAATGGCTTCGGCCTGCGCAGCGACGGCTGGGACGCCACGCGCACGCAGGCGCTGGCGGGTCTGCGCGCGCGGTACGACCTCGGCGGATTCGTGCTGCACGGCTACGGCGAATGGCAGCAGACGCTGTCGGCCAGCGGGTTCGATCTGCAGGCGCGCTTCACCGGCATCGACGCCTGGGCACCGATCGCGGGCCTGTCGCCCGCGCGATCGGGCGGCATCGCGGGCGTCGGCGTCGACGCGTGGCTGTCGCCACGCACGCGGATGATGTTCGGCCTCGACCAGCGCTTCGGCCCGCGCGGCCGGGACCGGCTGGTGTCGTGGCAGTTCGTGCAGGGGTTCTGAGCCGATCGCCGGCCCTGGCCACTGCTTGCCGGTAAGGCACCGCGCCTGCGTGCAGCCCCTGTAGGAGCGCGCTCGCGCGCGAAAGACGTTCGCGTGGTGCGGCGGGTCGCGCGGCAGCGCGCTCCTACAGAAGAGCAGCACGCTGCCGCGGCCTGCATCTGCCCCATGCCGCCAGGCCGCCGCCTGTAGGAGCGCGCTCGCGCGCGAAAGGCGCATCGAGTGGAAAGTCAGGTCGCGCGCCAACGCGCGCCTACAGGGCGGGGCGTCGTTGCCTGATGTCGATATGACGCCGCACTACGGACGATGGGCGCATGTCGATTTCCGTTTCCTCACCAGGCCATCGCGCACTGCGGCGTGGTCGGATCTCGTTGCCGGGTCACGTCTAACTGGTGACCGTGTCGACGCCGGGGCGCCAGGCGTTATTCCGCGAATGCGCGTCGGGTTACGCGGCGTGTCGCGCGTTGGCCGACGCCGTCGAGCAGATCGACACACGACTGCTGGCGTGGGTCCTGATGCCGGATCACGCGCACTGGCTGCTGCAGTTGGGGCCCGAGGAATCGCCAGATCGCGTGGTCGCGCGGATGAAGGCGTCGGTGACCCGGTCCATGCATGCAAGCAGCAGGCAGCGGCGACATCTGGGCGCGCGGCTTCCATGATCGTGCGATGCGACGGGACGAGAATCTGCGCGCGGCGGCGCGGTACGTCGTCTTCAACCCGGTGCGCGCCGGGCTGGTGGCACGGGTTGGGGATTACCGTTCTGGGATGCCATCTGGTTGCGCGATGCTAACGCAGGGATGTGAGCTGCAAGCACGCATCGGCGTGCGAATGCCCGAAGAACGGCGTCGCGACGATCCAGTTGAAGGCAACGTGTTGTGTAGGAGCGCGTTTACGCGCGACAGGTGCGCCAGGAAAGCGCGTTCGCGCGCGAGCGCGCTCCTACAGGGGCTGTTGCATGGGCGGGGTGATGCGCACGCGTCCGATCGGCTTTGGCCGTCGAGGAGATCCAGCCGATCAGAACGACGGCAATGCGGGATCTGATCGAACGCGAGGCCTTTGCAGGAGCGCGTTCACGCGCGACAGGGGCGCCAGGAAAGAGCGTCGCGCGCGAGCGCGCTCCTAACAGGGTAACTGTCGTTCCGGCGCGCCGATGCGAATGTGCCACTCGCCCGATCAGCTCTTGCCGTCGAACAGCTCGCGGCCGATCAGCATGCGGCGGATCTCGTTGGTGCCGGCGCCGATCTCGTAGAGCTTGGCGTCGCGCAGGATGCGGCCGGTCGGGTACTCGTTGATGTAGCCGTTGCCGCCGAGGGTCTGGATCGCTTCGAGCGCGACGCGGACCGCGGCTTCCGATGCGTGCAGCAGACAGCTGGCGGCGTCGACGCGCGAGCTGTGGCCGGCATCGTAGTCGCGCGCGACGGTGTAGGCGAAGGCGCGGCTGGACTGCAGCGACGTGTACATGTCGGCGATCTTGGCCTGCATGATGCCGAAGGTGCCGATGGCCACGTCGAACTGCTTACGCTCGCGCACGTAGGGCAGGGAGATGTCGAGCGCGGCCTGCATCAGGCCCAGCGGGCCGCCGGTCAGCACCAGGCGCTCGGTGTTGAGGCCGCGCATCAGCACGCGCACGCCCTGGTGGACCTCGCCCAGCACGTTCTCGGCCGGAATCTCGCAGTCCTCGAACACCAGCTCGCAGGTGTTGGAGCCGCGCATGCCCAGCTTGTCGAGCTTCTGCGCGGTGGAGAATCCCTTCATGCCCTTCTCGACGAGGAAGGCGGTCATGCACTTCGAACCGGCCTCCTTGCCCGCCGTGCGCATGTAGACGATCAGCACGTCGGCCTCGGGGCCGTTGGTGATCCACATCTTGTTGCCGTTGGCGATCCACGTGTCGCCGCGCAGTTCCGCGCGGCACGCCATCGAACCGACGACATCGGAACCCGCGCCGGGCTCGCTCATCGCCAGCGCACCCTTCCATTCGCCGCTGCACAGCTTCGGCAGGTACTTCTGCCGCTGTTCTTCGTTGGCGTTGGCGTAGAGATTGGCGACGCAGAGATTGGAATGCGCGCCGTAACTGAGGCCGACCGAGCCGGACGCGCGCGAGATTTCCTCCATCGCGACCAGGTGCGCGAGATAGCCCATCTCGCTGCCGCCGTATTCGCCGGGCACGGTCATGCCGAGCAGGCCCAGCTCGCCGAGCTTCGGCCACAGGTCCTGCGGGAACGCGTTGTCGTGATCGATCGCCTCGGCACGCGGGGCGATTTCGGCCTCGGCGAACCGGCGGACGGCGTCGCGCAAGGAGTCGAGGTGGTCGCACATTGTAGGCCAGTCGTCGGGCGCGCCGGTCCCGCGCGCACCCGACGGCGTGGCCAGGCGCGTCAGTGCGCCGCGTAGTGGATCAGCGGGCGCGCATTGAGCGGCTGCACCTTGCGGTTGTTATGGCTGTAGCGGGCGTTGAAGCCGGCGATCTGGTCCGCCGACAGCGTCACCGGCGTGTCCAGCACGTACCACTCGACGTTCTCCGTCAGCGGCGGGGTGGTCAGCGAGCCGAGATAGTGGTGATAGCTCTTGTCGCGCGGCAGCATGATCGCGATGTCCTCGCGCTCGATCTCGCCCTCGCGGGCATCGCCGAGCGCGTCCAGCACTTCGCCGGCGAGTTTGTTGGGGGCGCCTTCGCGGTACATCACGCCGACCACGGCGAGACGGCCGTCCTTCGCCTTGAACACGAAATGGCCTTCGAGCGGAAACGACTCGCCGTCGACCGTGTGTTCGCTGGCCGCGTGGAAGTGGAACTGCATCAGTTCGAAATGGCGGCCGCGGATCAGCGCGTCCGGCCCGTGCGCTTCCACCTCGACCGCATGGCCGTTGTCGACGACGCGCAATGCCGCCTCGGTGTCGCGCAGCTCGATCGCCTGGGCTTCTTCCATGTCGCCATCGGTCGCGACGCCGTGCTGGATGTCGATCGGCGACTGGCCCAGCGAGGCCGGGTACTGCCAGGTCTCCTGGCGGTCGTAGTCGTATTCCTGCGCGAGACCCAGCGTGGGCGCGAGCAGGGTCGCGACAGCCAGCGCGAGCAGACGGGAACGGGATGGACGCATCGGGACTCTCCTCGTGGGCACCGTCGCGGATCGGCGGCGCGTCAGCCTACACCGGCCCCGGCGGGGCCCGGTGTGCACGCCGCGATGCCGCCAGACCCCGCAAACCGCGTCGCCGCCATGAAAAACGCCGCCCGGAGGCGGCGTGTTCCATCGCACGTTCGACGTGGCTCAGCTGCCGCGCACGCGACCCTGGAAACGCGGCTGCACCCGGCCCAGCGGCAGCTTCAGCTTGCCCATGATGTCGATGCGCTCCTCGGCCAGGCGATCGGCCGCGCGGTAGGTCGGAATGCCATCGCGTTCGGCGATCTCGAAGATGCGCGTGAGGTTGTGGTAGAGCGTCCGCATCATGCGCATCGCGCGCTCGCGGTTGTAGCCGTCGATCTCCAGCGACACGTTCATCACGCCGCCCGCGTTGACCGCGTAGTCGGGCGCGTAGAGGATGCCGCGCTTCTCGACTTCGTCGCCGATCTCGTTGTTGGCCAGCTGGTTGTTGGCCGCGCCGCAGATGATCTTCGCCTTCAGGCGGGGCAGGGTCTTCTCGTTGACGGTGCCGCCGAGCGCGCACGGCGAGTACACGTCGACGTCGACGTCGTAGATCTCGTCCAGGCCCACGGCGATCGCGCCGTATTCGTCGACGGCGCGCGCCACGCGGTCCTTGTTGATGTCGGTCACGTAGATCTTCGCGCCGCGCTCCTTCAGCAGCTTGACGAACTCGATGCCGACGTGGCCCAGGCCCTGCACGGCGTAGCTGTAGTTGCCGACTTCCTCGTTGCCGAACTTGCGGTTCAGCGCGGCCAGCAGGCCCTGCATCGTGCCGTAGGCGGTGAACGGCGACGGATCGCCCGAGCCGCCGTGCACCTGGTGCACGCCGGTGACGAACTGGGTTTCGCGGTAGACGAATTCCATGTCGTTGACGTCGATGCCGACGTCCTCGGCGGTGATGTAGCGGCCGCCCAGCGATTCGACGAACTGGCCGAACGCGCGGAACAGGCCCTCGGACTTGTCCGTCGCCGGGTCGCCGATGATGACGGCCTTGCCGCCGCCAATGTTCAGGCCCGCGACCGCGTTCTTGTAGGTCATGCCGCGCGACAGGCGCAGCACGTCGTTGAGCGCTTCCTGTTCCGACGCGTACGGCCACATGCGCGTGCCGCCGAGCGCAGGGCCCAGCACGGTGTTGTGGATCGCGATGATCGCCTTCAGACCCACGTCCTTGTTGTGGCAGAACACGATCTGCTCATGGCCGTAGGTATCGAGGTGTTCGAAAATCATGACAAAGCTCCGTCACGGGCGAAGGCCCGGCGCGTGTGGTGGCAGGAAGGCGGCAAGGAGGCTGGGGCGGGAGGTCGTCGGGACCGCGGTGCCGGCAGGGCCGCTGGCGTGAAGCGCGGCATTTTACGCCCCTCGCCGCGGAATTGGTTGAAGACGCAACCAACGCCGGAAACCCGCTGCCCGCTCAATGGCTTAACGCGCTGAATACGGTTTGTGTGTGGCGGCGAAACGGTGCTGCGCCGCATCAATGCGCGATGTCCACCGCTGCACCGTTCAGAGCTGGGATTCGATCGGCAGCCAGCGCAGCACGGTCGCCATGCCGCGCTGGGTGGCGGTGCTGTCGGGTTCCTTCGCGACGACCGTCGGCGGCGTCGTCGTGCGGTCCAGCCAGCGCAGCTCGCCTGCGCTGTTGCGGTAGACCCAGTAGCTCATGCCCGGCGCGATCAGGTGCTGGTATTCCGAGAACAGCGCCGCGCCCAGCGCCGGATCGTCGAACAGCAGCCCCATTTCCGTGTTGAGGTTGATCGAGCGCGGATCCATGTTGAACGAGCCGATGAACCCGCGGCGGCCATCGACCAGGAAGGCCTTGGTGTGCAGGCTCGCGCCGCTGCTGCCGAACAGGCTGCTTTCGGCCTTGGCATCGGCCTGGCTGCGGATCTCGTACAGGCGCACGTCGGCCTCGAGCAGCGGCACGCGGTAGCGCGCATAGCCGCCGTGCACGGCCAGCACGTCGTTGGCCGCGAGCGAATTGGTCACCACCGCGACCTGCACCTTGCGGTCGCGCGACAGGCCCGACAGCCACTCGGTGCCGTCGGTGCCGGGCACGAAATAGGGCGAGATCAGCAACGCCGAGCGCTGCGCGGAATCGATCGTCTCGAACAGCTCCGGCACCAGCAAATCCTCGCCGGTGTCGTCGCGCCATTTGGCCGGCGGGTCGGACACGATGCGCAGCGAATCGGTCCAGAACGGCGACAGTTCCCCGGTCGCATAGCGGCGCACGCTGGCCGACATGTCGACGGCGTCCAGATAGCGGCGCGCTTCCGGGCTTTCCGCTTCTTCCTGGATCTGCGCCAGCATGTCGCGGATCGTGGTCTTCGGCTTGCGGTTGAGGCCGGCGATCGGCACGACTGCCTCGCTGTTCCAGAACCTGTCGAAGATGCGGCTGGCGTCGACGACCGTCGGGCCGAACACCATCACGTCCAGGTCGTGGAAATTGGTGTCCTCGGCCGCGCTGAAATATTCGACGCCGATGTTGCGGCCGCCGACCACGGCCACGCGGCCATCGGCGATCCACGCCTTGTTGTGCATGCGGTGGTTGATGCCCCAGGCGCGCTGCACCATCTCCAGCACGCGCATCACGCCGCTGCGGTTGCGGAACGGGTTGTAGACGCGCAGCTCGATGTTGGGGTGCGAATCGAGCGTCAGCAGCGTCGCGTCCATCGTGCCGATGCCCATGTCGTCGAGCAGCATGCGCACGCGCACGCCGCGCTCGGCGGCTTCCCAGGCTTCGTTGGCCAGCATGCGGCCGGTCAGGTCGTCGTGCCAGATGTAGTACTGCAGGTCGAGGCTGCGGCCGGCCTGGCGCGCGGACAGTGCCCGCGCCGCGTAGGCGTCGATGCCGTCGGGCAGCAGGATCGCGCCGGTCTGGCCGGGATGGCGCGCCAGCAGCGGCGCCAGCTCGCGGTCCAGTGGGGTCGCGTCCGCTTCGACCGACAGCGCGTAGCTCGGCAGGCCGGTGGCCGGCGGCATCAGGTGATCGGCGAGGAACACGCTGCTCACCGCCATGACCAGCAGCGTGAACACGCCCCAGCCGAGGATTTTCTTGACCCGCTTCTTCATGGTGCCCCTGGATGCCATGCCCCGCGCCGGGCGCGGGCCGGGCGCAAGCATCGCAGAATCGCCGGCGCCGCGGGCGGGCGCGGTGTCTCACGCCGCGACATCGTCCGGGTGCAGACTCGGCACCGGGGGATCCACCGGTTGTCCGGCGCACGGCGCCGGGCGCGTTGAGGCACAGCGACAGGAGATCCCCATGGCCAGGAAGAAGACCAACGGACACGCGCCCGCCCGCGTGTCGCGCCTGCTGGACGCGCGGCCCGATACCGCCGATTTCCGCGACCGCATGTTCGATCCCACCCTCGTCGACGTGCCCGCGGAGATGCCGCTGTCGCGCTTCACCGCGCTGCGCGTGCCGGTGCTCGACCAGGGCGGCGAGGGCGCCTGCACCGCGTTCGGCCTGGCGACCGTCGCCCACACCCTGCTGCGCCGGCGCACGCCCGACGCGGTCCGCGCGCGCGTCAGCACGCGGATGCTCTACGACATGGCCCGCCGCTACGACGAGTGGGAAGGCGAGGACTACGACGGCTCGAGCTGCCGCGGCGCGATGAAGGGCTGGCATCGCCACGGCGTCTGCGCCGAGGACTGCTGGCCGGCGACCGGCGGCCCGCTCGACCAGCTCTACACCGAGGAACGCGCACGCGCCGCGCAGGAACATCCGCTCGGCGCCTATTACCGCGTCAACCACAAGGACCTGGTCGCGATGCACGCGGCGTTTTCCGAAGTCGGCGTGCTGTACGCGTCCAGCGCCGTGCACGACGACTGGCTGGACCCGCCCGCCGACGGCGTCATTCCGTGGAACGAACAACCCGTCAGTGGCTACCACGCCTACGCCATCGTCGGTTACGACCGCGACGGCTTCTGGCTCCAGAACTCCTGGGGCACGCGCTGGGGCCGCAAGGGCTTCGGTTACGTCAGCTACGACGAGTGGCTGCAGCGCGGTACCGACGTGTGGGTCGCGCGGCTCGCGGTGCCGGTGCGGCTGCAGCGTGTGCAGGGCGCGGCCGCCAGCAATTCCGCGCTGGCGCGCCAGTCGAACGGCTATTCGCAGGCCGACCTGCGGCCGCACGTCGTCAGCCTCGGCAACGACGGCCGGCTGCGCGGCACCGGCCGGTTCGGCCTGGACCAGAACGACCTGCGCAACCTGGTGCGCGAGGATCTGCCGCGCATCACCCGCGACTGGCCGGTCAAGCGCGTGATGCTCTACGCCCACGGCGGCCTGGTGCCCGAACAGGCCGCGATCCAGCGCGTCGCCGACCTGCGCGAGCTGATGCTGCCGCAGCAGGTCTACCCGCTGTGCTTCGTCTGGAAGACCGATTTCTGGAGCACGCTCGGCAACCTGTTGCGCGATGCCGTGCGCCCGCGCAGCGAAGGCCTGATGGACAAGGCCAAGGGCCTGCTGCTCGACCGCATCGACGACACCGTCGAACCGCTGGCCCGCGCGCTCGGCGGCCGCGCGCTCTGGGAAGAGATGAAGGAGAACGCGCGCCTGGCGACGACCGCCATCGAACGCCGCGGCGACACGCTGACCGAAGCCGGCGGCGCCGCGCACGTCGCGCGGCTGCTGGGCGAGTGGATGCGCGCCGATCCGACCGTCGAGCTGCACCTTGTCGGCCACAGCGCCGGCTCGGCCCTGCTCGCGCCGCTGGCCCAGTTGCTGACCGCCAACGGCGTGGTGCCCGGCGGCCCGGCGGCCGGCATGCAGGGCATCGGCACGACGATCGCCAGCCTCAACCTGTGGGCGCCGGCGATGACGATGACGCTGTTCGAGCAGACCTTCGCGCCGGCACTGGCCGAGGGCCGCATCGGGCACGGCGCGCTGTTCACGCTGACCGATCGCGCCGAACAGGACGACCACTGCGCCCGCGTCTACAACAAGTCGCTGCTGTACCTCGTCGCCCACGCGTTCGAGGAGAAGGCCCGCAGCTGGGTCCGCGCCGACCAGCGCCACGGCACGCCGCTGCTGGGCATGGCGCGCTTCATCGAAGCCAACGGCGGCATCCGCGACCTGCTGGCGACCGGCCGGCTCGACTGGATCCAGGCCCCGGTGCCCGAACCGCCGGCGCATGCCGCCAACGGCAGCACCGCGACCACGCACGGCGCCTTCGACGACGACCCCGACACGCTGCAGGCCACGCTGTGCCGGATCCTCGGCGAGCGCAGCACCGGCGCCCCGGTGCGCATCCACCGGTCGGAATCCGGACTGCAGGACTGCCGTCTGCGCCTGCGCGAGGCGCTGGACACGCCGGCCGGGCGGTGAGCCCGGGGTGCGACCGGGTCAGCGGGACCGAGCTGAAATGCGGGGTGCCGGTAGACGCCGGGAAAGGGTGGCGCCACACCGGTTTGAAAATACGAACGTTCGTGCTATTTATCCCCGCATGACCCCTGTGCCCGCCACCAGCAAAGGCTGCGCGACCCGCGAGATGATCGTCGAGCGCGCCTATGCCATCGCCTCGCGCCAGGGCCTCGAAGGCCTGTCGATCGGCGATCTGGCCGGCGCCGCCGGCATGTCCAAGAGCGGGGTCTTCGCCCATTTCGGCTCGCGCGAGGACCTGCAGCTCAGCGTGCTCGACTGGACCGCCGCTCGCTTCGCCGAGGTGGTCGTCGCGCCGGCGCTGGCCCGGCCGCGTGGCCTGCCGCGCCTGCGCGCAATCGCCGAGGGCTGGTTCCAGTGGGTGCTGGACAACCCCGACGGCTGCGTGATGCTCGGCGCGGCCAACGAATACGACGCGCGCCCCGGCGCGTTGCGCGAGCGCACCGTGCGCTGGCTGCAGCACTGGCGCCAGCAACTGGCGAAGGCCATCGGCATGTGCGTCGACGCCGGCGAGCTGGCCCCGTCGACCGATCCCATGCTGCTCGCCTTCGAGATCTTCGCCGTCACCGAGGGGCTGCACACCGCCCGCCTGTACGACCCCGACCACGCGCGCCAGCTCGCGCTGCGGTCGCTCGACCGGTTGCTCGCGTCCTATGGCGCCGGCAACGGCCCCGCATCCGGGCCCGCGTCCAACCCGTCTCCCACCGCCTGATCCCCTGGAACCCGCCATGGCCACCGCCGCCGCGTCCTCAAATAGCACGACCGTTCGAAACCATGCCGGGCTCGCGCTGCTGCGCTGGCGCTTCCGGCTGGGCAGCTGGCTGGCGCCCGCGGGCACGCTGCACCGTGCGTTCGACCTCTTCGGCACGCCGATGCCGGCCTCGCGCGAACGTGCCCGCAATGCCGACACCGGCGGCGCGCGCATCCATCGCCTGCCGCTCGGTCGCGAGCAGCTGACCGTCTACACCTGGGGCGATCCCGACACCCAGCCCTGCGTGCTGCTGGCCCACGGCTGGTCGAGCTACGGCCTGCGCTTCCTGCCGTGGGTGGCGCCGCTGCAGCGCGCCGGCTATGCGGTCGTCGCGTTCGACCAGACGGCGCATGGCCGCAGCAGCGGCCGCCGCGCCAACCTGCCGATGTTCGTCGCGGGCGTGCAGGCCGTGGCCGCGCACCTGGGCCCGCTCGCGGGCGTGGTCGGGCATTCGCTGGGCGGCGCGGCCGTGGCCATCGCGCTCAGCCGTGGCCTGCAGGCCGAGCGGGCCATCCTGCTGGCACCCGCGGCCGATCCCGTCGACGCCGCCCGTCGTTTCGCCGGCGTCATCGGCCTGGCCCAGCACCTGACCCGGCGGATCTTCGACGACTACGAGGCGATGACCGCGCAGTCGGTCGCCGACCTGCAGGCCCACGCCACCGCCCCGCGCATCGCCCGCCCGGCGCTGGTGGTGCACGACCTGGAAGACCGCGACGTGCCCTGGGCCGAGGGCGAACGCTACGCGCGCTACTGGCCGCAGGCGCACCTGCTCAGCACCACCGGCCTGGGCCATCACCGCATCGCCAACGATGCGGGCGTCGTCGCCGATGCGATCGCCTTCCTGCAGGGCGATACCGTCGGCCAGCGTGTGGTCTCCACCGGCGCGCTGCCGTTCGGGGTCTGCTGACCGCCAGAGGCGTACGCGTTCCACGAAGCGCGCGCGGCCCTGAAGGAGCGCGCTCGCGCGCGAGAGCGTTCCCTCGCGAAGGCGTTCCCTCGCCAATGCGCTAATGGGCATCCAATGCAGGCACGCCGCCAGGCTGGTCGTGCCGTCCGCGGCCGCCAGCGAGACCGACTGCCCGCGTAACGGCCCGCCATCCGCACAGCCTGACCCGTGCCCGCCTCGAAGTTCCTCGCGACGGGCCCTCGCGCGCGAGCGCGCTCCTACAAGCGCGCGGATCGGCCGACCTTCAAACAAAGCGACTGGGCTGCTCTGTAGGAGCGTGCTCGCGCGCGAACGCCTGGCCGCAGCCCGCCAGCGCGCCTCAGGGCGCCTCGAGCGATGCCTGCAAGGCCGTCGCCAGCGCCGCATCGCCGCTGACCAGATCGGTCCAGCGCAGCACCAGTCCCTTGCGCTTGCCCTTGGGCACCAGCTTCAGCCCGTCGGGATCGAGGGTCAGCGAGTAGACCGCGTCGCCGATGCGCACTTCGCGCTTGAGGGGCTTGTCGAGTGGCGTCATCGGGATGCTCGTCCGGGCGGAATGCGAAGGTTGCGCCCTGCGGTGTCGACGGCGGGCAAGGGCGGGCGCGCTCGCCATTGGTACCGCGGCCTTGCGTGCGGTCTTCTGCAGCCCCGGACCCGCATCGACACCCCTCGAGCGGAGCGTCGCGCGCGAGCGCGCTCCTGCGAGGGAGGGCAGGTGACAGCGGCGCCGGGTTCTGGGGGAATGTTGGCGTCAGGAGGCGATCGCGTCAGGTGCGCGATGGGTCTCAGGCCGCGATGGTGTCCAGGCGAAGCGCGTCTCGGAGGGCCGGGCCCCTGCATCACCGCCTCGGCTTGGAACCTCTACTCCCGCCTGCGGGACGACGTGCCCTCGGGGGAGAGGGGCAGGGGTGAGGGCGCTCTCGGCGCTCACTGCGCTCGAATGCGCGTCGCCCCCGGCACCCATCGCGCGCAAGCGCGCTCCTGCAGGGCGCATCTTCCGGTCGTGGGTTGGCATCGTTCGGAAGGCTCGCAGCGCGCCGTACACAGCATCATCGCCATCGCGCCTGCTGCGTCGCAACATGCTTCCGCCCGAAACCGCATGACCCCGCGCCGCTACAATCGCGGCATCTTTTCGCATTCCCAGGAGCGCGCCATGAGCACGCCTGCCAACCAGCTGCCCGACCGCCAGACCGACACCGCGCCGCTGCGCTTCGTCACCGCCGCCAGCCTGTTCGACGGCCACGACGCGGCCATCAACATCATGCGCCGGCTCATCCAGTCGCAGGGCGCGGAGGTCATCCACCTGGGCCACAACCGCAGCGTCGAGGACGTGGTGCGCGCCGCCCTGCAGGAAGACGCCGACGGCATTGCCCTGTCGAGCTACCAGGGCGGCCATGTCGAGTACTTCAAGTACATGGTCGACATGCTGAAAGAGCGCGGCGCCGGCCACATCCGCGTCTTCGGCGGCGGTGGCGGTACGATCACGCCCGAGGAAATCCGCGAGCTGCAGGGCTACGGCGTCGAGCGTATCTACCATCCCAACGACGGCATGAAGATGGGGCTGGTCGAGATGATCGAGGACGTCGTCCGCCGCGCCGGCGAGGCGCGCGATGCGACCGTCCGCGTCGAGACCGGCAACGCGCCCGGCATCGACGACGAGATCGGCATCGGCCGGGTGCTGTCGGGCATCGAGGCCGGCCGCATCACCGACGGCGAACTCGCCAAGCTGCGCAAGACCTGGCAATTGGCCGGCGGCAAGACGCCCGTCATCGGCATCACCGGCACCGGCGGCGCGGGCAAGTCCTCGGTGACCGACGAACTGCTCAACCGCTTCCTCGCCAGCTTCCCGCAGATGCGCATCGCGGTGATCTCGGTCGATCCCACGCGTCGGCGCAGCGGTGGCGCGCTGCTGGGCGATCGCATCCGCATGAATTCGCTGCGCAGCCATCGCGTCTACATGCGCTCGATGGCCACGCGTCGCCAGAACGTTGCCACCAATGCGGTGCTCAAGGACTGCATCGGCTTCCTCAAGAGCCTCGCCTACGACCTCGTCATCGTCGAGACCGCCGGTATCGGCCAGTCGGATTCGGAGATCGTCGATCTCGTCGATTTCCCGATGTACGTCATGACCAGCGACTACGGCGCGGCCAGCCAGCTCGAGAAGATCGACATGATCGATTACGCCGAGCTGATCGTGCTCAACAAGTACGACAAGCGCGGCGCCGAGGACGCGCTGCGCGACATCCGCAAGCAGTGGAAGCGCAACCGCGTCGCGTTCCAGACCGCCGATGCCGACGTGCCGGTGTATCCCACGATCGCCAGCCAGTTCAACGATCCCGGCGTGACCTGGATGTTCGACAACCTGTGCCGCCTGCTGCGCGAGAAGACCGGCGCCGGTGCAGGCGCCGCCTCGGCCGCGACCGGAGCGCCGACCGGTGATGTCACACGCATCGCGGCCAAGGCCGCTCCTACAGAGGGGCGGGGCTGCAATTTCCAGCCAAACCTCGACACCTCCCTCAAGGAACCGCGCGCCACCGTGCTGATCCCCGGCGCGCGCGTGCGCTACCTCGCCGAGATCGCCGAATCCGGCCGCCGCATCAACACCGACATCGAGCGCCAGGCCGAAGCCGCCGACCGCGCCCAGGCCATGTGGCAGGCGCTGCAGGAACTCGAAGATCCGCAGCTGCCGAAGGCGCTGGATCTCTACCACTCCGACGACATCGCGCCCGAGCGCAGTGCCGGCACCTCTCCCGCCAGCGGGACGACGCACCCTCGGGGTGGGGGTCGCAGCGCAGCTGCGGGTGAGGGTGCCGTCGTCGTCGACAGCCCATCCCCCGCAGTCCCTGCCGACCCCGTTCAAGCCGGCGTCGCGCCTGACCCCAGCACCGTCGCCCCCGCGGAGGCGGGGGCCCATGGACGTTCGGGCGGTGAGAGCGAAACGTCCATGGACTCCCGCCTGCGCGGGAGTGACGGCCGGAATGAGGCCTCCGGCAGGACCGTCGACCGCTCCCTCCTCACCCTGCGCCAGCGCTACAACGACGCCATCCAGGCCCTCAGCAGCGAATCGCTCAAGCTCCTGCGCGAATGGCCCCAGCGCTTGAAATCCATCACCGACGAGTTCACCGAGTACCAGGTGCGCGACAAGTCGATCAAGGTCGACAACTACCGCGACTCGCTGAGCCACCAGAAGATCCCCAAGATCGCCGCGCCCACCTACAAGAGCTGGGGCGAGCTGCTGACCTTCCTGGGCAAGGAAAACCTGCCGGGCAGCTATCCCTACACCGGCGGCGTGTACCCGTACCGCCGCACTGGCGAAGACCCGATCCGCATGTTCGCGGGCGAGGGCACGCCCGAGCGCACCAACCGCCGCTTCCATTACCTGTCCGTCGGCCAGCCGGCCGCGCGCCTGTCCACCGCCTTCGACAGCGTCACCCTGTACGGCGAAGACCCGGCGCCGCGCCCGGACATCTACGGCAAGATCGGCAACTCGGGCGTCAACATCCCCACGCTCGACGACATGAAGAAGCTCTATTCCGGCTTCGACCTGTGCGCGCCCACCACGTCGGTGTCGATGACGATCAACGGCCCCGCGCCGATGATCCTGGCGATGTTCATGAACTGCGCCATCGACCAGCAGATCGAGAAGTACCTCAAGGCGGACGACGCCCGCTGGAAGGAGGCGGAAAGCCGTCTCGCCAAACTCTTCGAAGGCCGCGAGCGCCCGAGTTACCACGGCGAACTGCCGCCCACAAATGACGGTCTGGGCCTGAGCCTGCTGGGCGTCTCCGGTGACCAGATGGTGGATGCCGACACCTATGCCGACATCAAGGCACGCACCCTCGCCACCGTGCGCGGCACCGTGCAGGCCGACATCCTCAAAGAAGACCAGGCCCAGAACACCTGCATCTTCAGCACCGAGTTCGCGCTGCGGATGATGGGCGACATCCAGCAGTATTTCGTCGACCGCAAGGTCCGCAATTTCTACTCGGTCAGCATCTCCGGCTATCACATCGCCGAAGCCGGTGCGAACCCGATCAGCCAGCTCGCCTTCACCCTGAGCAACGGCTTCACCATCGTCGAGTACTACCTCGCGCGCGGCATGCGCGTGGACGACTTCGCGCCCAACCTGTCGTTTTTCTTCTCCAACGGTATGGACCCCGAGTACACCGTCATCGGCCGCGTCGCCCGCCGCATCTGGGCACGCGCCATGCGCGAGCGCTACGGCGCCAACGAACGCAGCCAGATGATGAAGTACCACATCCAGACCAGCGGCCGGTCCCTGCACGCGCAGGAGATCCAGTTCAACGACATCCGCACCACCTTGCAGGCGCTCTACGCCCTGTTCGACAACTGCAACAGCCTGCACACCAACGCCTACGACGAAGCCATCACCACGCCGACGGAAGAGAGCGTGCGCCGCGCCGTCGCCATCCAGATGATCATCAACAAGGAAATGGGGCTCAACTTCATCGAGAACCCCTGGCAGGGCAGCTTCGCCGTCGACTACCTCACCGACATCGTGGAAGAGGCCGTTTACAAGGAATTCGAAGCCATCAGCGAGCGCGGCGGCGTGCTGGGCGCCATGGACACCATGTACCAGCGCGGCAAGATCCAGGAAGAGTCCATGTACTACGAGCACAAGAAGCACGACGGCTCGTTGCCCCTGGTAGGCGTGAACATGTTCCTGCCCAAGGAACACGCCGGCGAGATCGCGACCGAGATCGAACTGATCCGCAGCACCGAAGAAGAGAAGGGCCAGCAGATCGAGAACGTCCGCAATTGGCAGGAAGGCCGCAATGCCCTCGCGCCCAAGGGCGAGACCTCACACGCCCATCAGGCCGACGCCGACGAACAGGCACCGATGGTCCACGACGGGCATGGTCTGGCGTATCTTCAGAACGCGGCGCGGGAACGGCGCAATGTGTTTGAGGCGCTGATGGAAGCGGTCAAGACGCATAGCCTGGGGCAGATCAGCCATGCGTTGTATGACGTGGGTGGGGAATATCGGCGTAATATGTAGTTGTTTTCTTTCCGTAGACAAAGGAGGGGGTGTGTCCGATCTGATCGAGCGGCTGGAATATAGAATCGCAAGCTGCGGGAAAAGAAATCGACGAAACTATTACGCATCGTTTGCGATCCTCTTCTGTTCTGTGATTGCAAGTGCCGCTACGACGGTTGCTGTCTCAGTTGATCAAATGCCTAGGCCCGCGATTGCTGCACTCGCATCGTTGTCTGGAATCTTAATTCTTGTGAATACTACCTTTCGTTTCGAAGAGCGATCTCGCTGGTATTGGCGCAAGAGAACTATGTTGGAAGTCCTCTGTCGAAGATATCGTTATGAGGGTATGTCTGAGTCAGATATCTCTCAAAAATGGAACCAAATCGACGAAGAAATGTTCTTGGAATGGCCAGGTTTCGAGGCGAGTAATCCTATAGTGACGCCTAAGATTGAGAGGAAAACGGAGCAAAGTTAAGAGAGCGAGTTGGTTAGATGACTGGGAAGCCAGCCAACGATTGCGCAGTTGTCTCTTTCATGCCAGTGGAAGTAGACCCTGAACCCATGTCTTGGATCTACGTTGTCCTTTCCTTTGACGTGCTGGTCTAGTTTTACCGTTTCGTGTTTGTAGGGTGTCTGATATGCCCCGCTGTAGCGGCGATCCTCTACAGCATTTCCAACAGGTGATATCTCAAGTCCAAGTTTGGCAAATTCACTTCGAAATTCTCCGCCATTTATTCTGGCTGGCACGTAATATTCTGAAAGAAGCCAAAGTGTTCTATAGGCAAGCGGTATGTCGTCGAACACAGAGTTGCGTGCCGCGCGCAGAGCTTTGCCTGTAAGAATGACTCGGTCGCGAAGATTATCTGCGCACCATTCATCTAGATCATCCCAATTCTCGGGGAAAGTGGGTTCAGAAGGGCCTCCCTCTTCTCTGATCTGAGCTTCCAGCGAGAAAACGCGCGAGTCGAGGTAGTGAATTCTCGCTCTCATTCGATCTTGTTGGTCGCGCAGTGCGGATAGCTCGGAAATCAGGATATCTCGCTCTGATTGAAGGGAGCTGTTGTCCTCTTCGAGCAGCTCGATGTATTTCTTCTCTTCCAGTAGCTCATTTTTTACGGCGTCGATCGAGGTACTTTCAGTCGCTCTTTTCGAGGCATCTCTGACCTTCTCTCGCGCTTGTTCGATCTGGCGCCGCAGCGTCATCTCTCGAACTCGCTCAAAACTAGGTATTGCATCCTCACGTTCTAGCGCGCGAAGGGAGCTGTATGCAGATTCGCGAAGAAGTTGGCCTGTGAGAGCATTTAGTCCAAAGCCCTGCTCCGTCAGCTCTGTGGGGCTCCAAATCGGATGTCTACCAGGTTCGTCATCAGACGAGAAGTCAGGTCGAAACATACGTATAGCTGCGCCCGCCACCGCGAACTTTCGGCTCACGAGTTCGTTGAAGGGCCATGCCATCTCGCGGCTGAGTACCACCACCTTTGCCAATCCGCTCAACTTGCGCGAGAGGTCAGAAGGTCGCAAGAGGTTCTTTGATAACCCGTTCTTCGTGTAGGTCGAAATCACAACGAGAGGACGACTTCGCTTAGATGACTTAATCGAGCTGATTACAACTTGCAAGGATTTATGGTCATCTATTATTGTTGGTTCCGATCCAAAAACCGCACCTTCGTCGACATCTAGAATCCCTATTTCTCGAACAATGTCGCTAACAAGGCCCGGTATACTTGTGCTCGGCTCGCCGGTATCCTGGGGCGAGATAGCGGTTAGAGTGATGGTGATCGCGGGTGTGGGGGTAGCGTCAAGTAGCACCATCTCGACTCGCCATCGCCTTCCTGGCGTGCTCTTGTCAAGAGTCTCGGTCTGCATAGCCCATAGACCGTGTTCAATGGCATTAACTACGCTGGTGGTATGCCCAAATCTAGATTTGGCCTCAAAGCTGTCGTGCTGAACAGATTTTACATCGAAGCCTTTTTTTCTTAGCCAAGATAAAGCTACCTCGCGAGCGGAGTTGAATGAATTCTCGCGTGCCAGTCTACCTTCAACAGCTATTATCGGGGTCACTTGCCATGAGTGCTTTCGGCTAAGAGTTTCTTTAACTTCGCGTGCGGCGCCGTTAGCTAAAGGCGATCGGAAATTTGATTCCCTTCTCGTAACTGGCGTTCGCCCTGAGTAAGCAGCATGCGCTCTTTCGGAAGTGGCTTCCGATGTCGAAATTTCAAACGGTGTAATTGACTCGTGAAAAGCTGTAGTATCTTCCGAGATCTCCTTATCGGAAAGAGAAAATTTATCTTTAGATTCTTTCTCCGAGTCCTGGTCAGAATTTGAATTTTCTAAGCTTAATTTTATGCTGGCAGATAAGGGGGATTGTGTATGCTGCTCAAGGCTAGCGGTCGACTCGGTGTAATGAAGAAAATGGGATGAACTTGTCGCCGTTCGGCGGCGTATGATGTATGCCGCTTTGCGGGCTTTCATTTTCTCAATTTGATCTAGAAATCTTAGTGCTTGCCTCGCCACGCGGGGCATTTCTGCTGATTTGGAGGAATTTGCAGTTTTCAGGCAGAGATTTGCTTGGCTCTCCCATTTTGATAGATGCTCATCGGTAGGCGGCTTCGCATAAGAGACGCGATCGAACTCCTGTTCTAATTTCCTGAGTAGGGAGGCTAGCTCGCTCGCGGATTTGTAATCTACTCTCTGCGTGTCTTGGTGCATTGTCATGGTTGATCTGTGATGGCGTGCCGCCATCTTACCCGGGAAGGCTTCGTATTGGATAATGGTGCAAGGTTCACTTATCTAGCAGGATAACGGTGTCAGGTTCACCTATCTCGTAGGTCGCTAGGACGCTGCTGGGTAGAGAAGTGCGAGCGCCTGTGAGATGAGGTTGCGCCTGCTCGCAGAAATGACCTCATCGCCATAGGTGAACCAATCGCAGCCCTTGCCCATGGGCACCGATAACGGGGTCAGGTTCACTTATCTAGGATGACGCCGCGGGCTAACGGGGTCAGGTTCACTTACCCGCTCGGTCGCGAGTCAACCTCGTTTGCCGGGCTTGCAGGGGCGGTGAACCTGACCCGCTTGCGAGCCCGTAAGCGGCCCCGTGAACTAACGGGGTCAGGTTCACTTATCAGGATGACGCCGCGCGAGCGGCGACGTCCGCCAGTCAGGGGGGGCGCATGCGACAGGGGGGCGGGGGACCGGCTGGAGCATCTGCTCGCCGCGTACCGAATAACGGGGTCAGGTTCACTTATCTAGCGGCAATAACGGGGTCAGGTTCACTTATCTGGGATGACGCCCCGAGAGCGACGATATAGGCGAGTCAGGGGGGCGGCATGCGACGGCGATAACGGTGTCAAGTTCACTTATCTAGGATGACGCTGCGCAAGCGGCGACGTAGGCCAGTCAGGGGGACGGCATGCGACAGGGATTGAAGCGCGTGGCACATCGTCGGGACGATGCGCTGACAGGGTTGCGGTGGGACCGGCTGGAGCATCTGCTCGCCGCGTACTACCGGGAAGCGGGCTATCAGGTCGAGCACTTGGGGACGGGCGCATCGTCCGGCCGGTTCGATGGCGGTGTCGATCTGAAACTGCAACGCGAAGGTCGGGTCGTGCTGGTGCAGGTCAAGCACTGGAACGCCTACAAGGTGCCGCACAACGAGGTGCATCAGCTGATCGGGCTGATGGTCAATGCGCGCGCCGATGCCGCGATCCTCGTGACCAGCGGTGAATTCACCAAGGCCGCGATCGAGGCCGCGACCCGCAACGGGCTGGTGCAGCTGATTGACGGCAACGAACTCCGCGCAATGCTCGGCACACTGCCGGATGCGCCGTCGCCTGCAACGCGGAATGCCGACAGCCTGGCCGCTCAGGTGAGCGAACATCTGCTGCATGCGGCGATGAACCGCGCCTTACCGGCCGGCCGCAAAGCCGCGACCTCATGGGCCAAAGCTACCGCCACTACGCTCGTGCTGAAGGGCGTCGCCCTGGCCTTGATGCTGCTGATCGCCTATCAGGTGATCCAGTCGCTCAGCCGCAACTTTAATCAGAGTCTGCAGAACATCGGCAAGCCCGCTGCCGCCGCCGTCCAACGCCCCGCACCGCCGCCCCAGTTCGCCCAGCAACGTACCGAAGTGTCGACTACGCCTGCTGTCCCCAACTTCTGCATCGAACGCGATCGCGGCACCGGCGCCATCGTCGACCGCTGCGCTGAACATGCCGCACGGTCGAAGCCAACGCTCGTCGAAGTCCGCGAATCGCAGCGCCGAGCCGACGCGGCGATGGACGTGCTCAGACACTCGACGCCTGAGATGTAGCTTTGGATCGGGAAAGAACGTCCATCGATCAACTTCTGAAACGGAGATCAGCTATGCGCGTGCAACTGGCATCACCAATCATCAAGGAAACCACGACGGTCAAGGCGTCGCTTACGAAGTGCTTTCTGTTGCTAGCTGGGCTGATGGGCAGCGTTTCGTCAGTGTCGGCGCAGGAAGCCACGCCAGAGGCGCTCCAGCCTGAGATTGCGTCAGCCCAATCGAACGGCCGGATGATGTTCCTCCACGCTCGCGCGGTTGCCGCTGTACGGGCCGCGATGCAGGAAGACCGTGACATGCGCCGCGATCGTCGCATTGCGGGCGAGGTCACCGAAGGGAGAGACGGCAAGATCACGGTCACGGTCCTGGATGAAACTCCCGCCGCGCTGTACCGGGCGACGGTGCTGGCAGACGGGACAATCGAACTGCCGATCAATGTGTTGCCGTCTCCGGGGCAGTTGTCGACGCTAGAGGCCGGCGCAGCACAGGCGCGCGCTACAGCGTTGGCATTCGATACGCCGCGATGCGGCAAGCACTACGACACCATCACGTTTCCCACCAACGAAGCGGACCAGTGGGTCGTCTACCTCATGCCCAGGCCAGCGCGAGGCTCTGTACCGGTCGGCGGCGCGTTTCGTCTCGAAACTGTTGGTACGACGGTCACTGAAGGCCGCTCCTATACGAATACCTGCATCGCTATGGCTTCTAACCCAAAGTCGGAGGCGATGATCATCACGCATCTGCTCGATCCTGTACCGACGGAGGTGCACGTGTTCTGGAGTCTCTGGGAGGGCAAACCGTTTTTTGTGTCCACGGCCGAAGACGGGCTCTGGAAGATCGAGGAAGGGCGTATTTCACCGGTCGAGAACGAGGACTAACCGCTCGTCGCGCTCAAAAATGCGAATTGACAAACATGCGTAAGGACTAACGGTGCCAGGTTCACTTATCCCGCTTCGACGGTCGATGCGCGAGCCATGTGCCCGCAAAGCGGCGCGTCTTGGCTTCGACCATCGCGCGGAAGTCGTCACGGCCCCAGGCGCGTTGCTGTTGCAGGTACTGCCGGGTTTCATCGAGTTGCTGGTCGGGCAGCGCCTCGTCCAGCAGTCCACGCCAGATGGCTAAGCAATAACGGGGTCAGGTTCACTTATCCGTCCTGCTCGGTCGATGCGCAGGACGGACGCCCGAATGCGGGGTCAGGTTCACTTATCAGGATGACGCCGCGCGAGCGGCGACGTCGGCCAGTCAGGGGGGCGGCATGCGACAGGGGGGGCGGCTGGAGCATCTGCTCGCCGCGTACTGCCGGGAAACGGGCTGTCAGATTAAGCACGTGGGGTTCGGCACATCGGCCGCGGGGTCCGATCCTTGCAATAGCAGGGGACAGAGTGCAAATCTCGACTTAGCATGCCGCCAAGAAAGCGAGCGCAACGGACGCCATTCTGAGGCACCGCATGCGAGGTCTCGGTTGCAAGCCACGAGACCCACAAGCGCTCTTGGAATTCTCTAGGTGTTCTCTAACGCACAAATGGAGAGCGATGGAAATCTTTGAATTGGCGACAATTTACATATTCCTTGGCGGTGCGGTAGGAATGGTTTTAAGGTCACAAATCGCGCTATCGCTTAAACCCCTGAAAATTATCAGAAGCAAGAATATCTTTATTCGATATATTTCGAGATGTGCGATATTCAACGTCCACTTATTTCTATCTTTCTTGATTACGCCTGCAGCCATCTCGAGGTTGCTTGAGTACATGAAGGAAAGCGGGTGGCCTCAGGAGGATTTAAGGGTTATTTATCTACTTTCGTGCATACCTCTCGCGATTTTGCTTTACGTAATCGACTACAGGTTTATCGTGAAGATGGCGAATAGTGAATAACGGGGTCCAAGAGCGAGGTCATGTTCACTTATCCGTCTTGGTCGGTCAATGGTAGCGGCGCCAGGTTCACTTATTTCGCTTCGGCGGTCGATGCGCGGGCCGTGAAATAACGGGTTCAAGTTCACTCATCCGTCATGCGCGACTATTTTAGTTTGCGTGACTTAAATGATTTGCTCAAGCGGGCCGAGCTGGAAATGAGCCGTCACATGCGTAACTTCAAATCATTTGCGCATCGAAAGTTGGACGTCATGGAGATCGCGCTCTACCTCTATTTCGTGGCCGCTATCGCGATGGCCGTCTTCGGCATCGACCTGACCGGTCTTGTGAACGAAGCACTGCTCCCGGATCAAGCGAGGTTTCAGGCCATTTGTTCGCGGAATCCTGCCCTCGACTACATGCCAAGTTTGTTCTTCGGGATGCTTTTTCTATATGTGCCGGTACTCCTCGCAAATCTTGCATCGTTTCGGCGGCGCTTGACTTGGACCTCGCCCAGCATGACGCCTATGGAGCATTGGCGGCTGTCGTTGGCATGTTTGGTTTTGGGCGCGGGCGCACCGCTGATGCTGTTTCTGGCGCTTGCCGTCAGTCCGGCAACCAGTCTTCGGACCTCCGCATTTCTGGAATTCGCGTCGACTAGCGATCTAACTGTTGCAGCAGTTTTTTTTCTCACATTTTGGATATCCACGTTCCTTCTCGCTGGCGCTTATTTCAATGTCAAACTGGCGTTGTATTATCGGTAACCGGAATAACGGTGCCCGGAATAGCTGTGCCAGGTTCACTTATCTAGGATGACGCCGCCCGAGCCGCAACGTAGGCCAGTCGGGAAGGGAGGGTAACGATGCCAGGTTCACTTATCCCGCTTCGACGGCCGATGCGCGGGCCATAAAAAAGGGGTCAGGTTCCATTTCTGGAAGCCCGCGGCCTGCCTGCCGGTCGCACTTCGAGGGCGCGCCCGGTCAGCACCTCGATCTCCTTTCTGAAGCGGTCGCTACCCCACGGCTTCTGCTGCCGCGTGTGCAGCGCGAGGGCATCGCGCAGGTCATCGGGGATGCCCGCGGCGACTAGCTCGCGGTAGGACTGTTGGCGCGTTGCGTCCGTGGTGCCGAGTGCGGTCCATGCCGCGTGGGGACGCAAGCGCGGTTCATGCCGGCCCAGTGCGTTGGCGTGGTAGCTGCTCCAGGCGTAGTCGCCCGGCACGCGGCACATGGCGGCGCGCACAGGATTCAGTTCGATATAGCGATAGCAGGCGAGTACGTAGGCGTCGCTGTCGACCAGCGCCGACTTGAACCGGCCCTCCCAGAGGGTGCCGGTGCGCCGGTAGCGGGCGTTGAAGCATGCGACATAGCGCCGGCCGATGGCCTGCATCATTCTCGAAATGCCTCCGGCTTCTGCTGACGTCACGAGAAGATGCACGTGGTTGGTCATGAGCACGTAGGCGTGCACCTCACAAGCATGTTTGAGGGCGGCCTCGCCGAGTTCCTGGCGGTACTGCTGGTAATCCACGTCGAGCGCGAAGCATGGCTGGCGGTCATTGCCGCGCTGGACGATGTGCTGCGGGATGCCTGGCAGGTCGAGCCGGGTAAGTCGGGCCATGCGCGTGATCAGGGGCGGGCGGACCTCCAAGCTCGCCGGCGCTAAGCTCGTCGTCAGTCGGTGTTCTCCGAACAGTGGGCCGGAATTCAACCTGACCCCGTTTTCCCGTTTTCCAGTGGCCTGCGCCGGCGGGTCCGACCAGCAGACCCCGTTCCAGCAACACGTGCTGAAGGTTGCGTCTCTGCACGACAATGTCGGGATGAAGCGCGCGCCCGCTCCCGCACGTAAGGGTCTGGCGTGGCTCGATTGCCCAACTATCCCTGCGTCCTTTCTGATGCGTCGGCGTGCCAATCCTCCGTGTGCTTTTTTTTTGGGTGGCGAGTTCGGTCGGCGTATACCCGGTACAAGATCGCGTCATCTAATTAAAAACGTTCAAAATTAAGAAAAATTCGCGTAGGAAGGAGCCGCGAACAATTGTGAAAATAAACTCTCAGCGGCCAGTAATGACTGAATCAAGTGGTCTTAAAACAAGCACTTGGTTGTTGCCACGCCAATGCTAACTCCGATTGTCCGCAGTCAATAAAATTCTTTAACTCATGGCGTGCTGTTGACGAATTACCTGGATCGTGCTCGTATCGATTTGGGCCCTGCCCAATCTCTCTAGCTAAAAAAGGATATTCAAATGTCTCTTGGATTTTTAGCGTTTATTCTTGCCGGTAGCTCTTTCTTTGCTCCGGCTTCGACCCCGCCCGAAGATTCAGGTGAGTGCAATACCTATCTCCCAGTTTACTGCAGGCCAGCCTGATCTCATATTGCGCCACGGACGCTTAGTCCCGTGGCGCATTTACTCTTAGTCTAATACGGGCGCGACAGTATCGAGTGCGACGCGCTGTATGCCGCCATCAATGAAAAAAAAGGGGCGGAGAAATAAAGGGGCGGAGGTAATTGGTCCATCTCCAGCTTTACGCCCGTGAGCCGCGATGGTCGCCCTCGCGGCCTGGTCACTACGGGCCGGTTCAGCGCCTTGGCCATCATCAGCTGGAAGCGTGGATCACCCAGCGCCTTTCCCTGCGCCATGTAGATGCGGATGCGAGTGAGTTCATCGGGTGCAAGCAGTGCGTACAGCCACGTGCGATAGGCGTCCGCTCGGCGGGTACGGTCTGCGCCGAGCGCGGTGTAGATCGGATGCAGCGTCAGAAGTGCTGCCCAGATGCGGATGCACGCTGGTCCAGCGGTCGTCCTCGGGCTGCTCCACCATCGCGGCCCTGACTGGATTGAGTTCGATGTCGCGGTGATCGAAGCCGCGCGGCACACCTTCGACGCGCAGCACCCGGAGCGCGGCATCCACGATTGAGGGCGCGAGCGTGCCGACGTGTCCCTGGACCTTCGTTGGTTACTGCGGCATTTCGACATGCCCACCGAAGCCGAAGCGCATCGCCGACAGCAGCTGATCGCCGAAGGTGGTGTCGACGCGGCTGCGATAGCGGGCGAACAACGCGGCAGACAGCACGTAGGCGGGCACGGCCTCTTCCATCGCGGCGTCGATCGTCCACTGGCCTTCCCCGGAATCGGACACGTTCCCCGAGAACCCGGCAAGACGCGGGTCATCGGCGAGGGCCGATGCGCACAGGTCGAGCAGCCACGAGGAGATCACGCTGCCCCGCCGCCAGACTTCCGCCACCTCCGCCAGATCGATTTCGAACCGCTCCTCCTCGGGCAGCTTCTCCGATGCCTTGCCCTTGAGGATGTCGAAGCCCTCGGCGTAGGCCTGCATCAGGCCGTATTCGATGCCGTTGTGGACCATCTTGACGAAGTGGCCTGCGCCGGCGGGGCCCGCATGGATGTACCCGCGCTCGGACGGTTTGACGGGGCCGCTGCGGCTGGGGGTACGGCGCAACTCGCCATGGCCCGGTGCCAGCGTTTCGAAGATCGGATCGAGACGCTCGACCACCGCTTTTTCGCCGCCGATCATCATGCAGTAGCCGCGTTCCAGCCCCCAGACGCCGCCCGAGGTGCCGACATCGACATAGTGGAGGTGTTGCATGGCGCAGGCCTTGGCCCGGCGTATGTCGTCCTTGTAGAAGCTGTTGCCGCCATCGATGAAGATGTCGCCGGGCGCGGCAAGCGGAATCAGCGCCTCGATCGTGGACTCGGTGATGGCGCCCGCCGGCAGCATGATCCAGAAAACACGGGGCGCCTGCAGTCGGGCCGCCAGCGCGTCGAGCGACCTGGTGACTGCGATGCCTTCGTCCGCCAGCGCGCCGGTGGCCGCCGTGTTCTGGTCGAAGCCCACGACGTCGTGGCCGCCGCGCATCAAGCGACGCGCGATATTGCCGCCCATCCGGCCAAGGCCGATCACTCCGATCTGCATGGTGTCTGTCTCCCTCGAAAACGGTTCCTGGGTCGATTCGTCTGCAGCCGGGTGGATGCGGGCTGCGCTGCTGCAACGGTGCGCCGAGCGGGCACAGGCCGCAAGTCCGGGCGTCGCGCGCCGATGGATATCAGGCAGGTTGCTGCGGGCGGACGGATCGGGGTGGCAGTGCCGGATTCACTTCTTCAGACGTCGTGTGCGGTTGCTGGCAGTTCGTGGCCGCACCGCGACCCTGGAAGACCCGTTGCTGCGCGTGATCGCTCGCCAGCGACAGGCGGGCGATACGGCGCCGTCACTGCGACCGCCGCGTCGCCTCGTTCGGATGGGGGGCTGCGTGTGGGCCGGAACGCGGATCGCCAGGCGATGCAATCCGCTGGCTGGACCACATCGGATGCGGTGAGCCCCGACGTGCCCGGTCAACGCGCTGGTACTGGGACGCGGGCGCAGGTGCATCGACTCCGCGATCGCAGTCGACGCAGCGCTGCAGAGCTGCAGAGCTGGCGATCGTTTCCCCCCGGACCATGTGCGGAGGAACATCTGGCAGATCGATGCGGGGACGGTGGGGCATGCGCATGCTCGGGTACCGGGGCATCGGCCTCGCACTGGAGATCGACTGGCAACAGCAGGCGACGCGCGGCGTCATGGACGGATGCTTCGCACTCCGGCCCTGTCTTCGGGCCTTCCGATGGCGGTGGTGCGTCCTGATTGCCCCGATCCTTCTTTTCTCCGCCCTCAGCGCAGCAAGGCGGATTCCTCTTCCGTCGTCAGACCGACCAGCTGCCTGGACGCATCCCACAACCTGGCGGCGCGGGTTTCGTCATAGGACATCGTCGCCGAACGCGTCTCACCGAACGATCCGTCCTTGACCTGGAAGTACTTGCCGGACCCGTCCGCATAGGCCGGGTCAGTCGCCAGTCTGGCGAGCGACGCGCCCGAAACATCGAGGCGGCCCACCGTGAAGCCAGCGCGCTTCATCAGCCGCCTGGCGAAGGCGGTGCCGGCAATAAACCGCAGGGGCGGCGGTGCGCCGCGAAGGAAGGAGGTCCCTGAGACGGAGCCGGGATCGAAGGCGATGGAGGCGATCCCACGCCCGCGCCGTCGCAGCCGGCGGTGCAGCTCATAGGCGAACAGCATGACGCACAGCTTGGCGGTGGCGTAGCGCACGCCCGAGGAAAGCGGTGTTCCGCCATCCGCTCCGACCTTCGCGAGTGTCCAGGCGTCGGGTTCCACTGCGGGCCCCACGGCTTTCCCGTCACGGGTATCGGGGTCATGGGTCCCGCTGGCAGTGAACACGATTCGGCCATCCGCGGCCACACGGTCGATCAGCAGATTGACCAGCAGAAAATGCCCCATGTAATTGCCCGCGAACATTGCCTCGTATCCCTCCGGACTATGCAAGATTGGTCCGAAGCCACGTCCACCGGCGTTGCACAGGATGGCCTGGAGCGGGTCGATCTCCCCGGCCTCGATCAACGAGCGAAGCCCTGCTGCGGCCGTTTTGACCGAGGCCAGCGAAGACGTGTCGAGTGGCAGGGTGCGGACCGTCGTCCCGCTGGCCTGCCGGAGCTGGTTCGCCACGTCGGTCATGCGATCCGGGCTTCTGCCCGCAAGCACGATATGCCGATGCGGTTCCGCGACGAGCCGCTTGACGCATTCCAGTCCAATACCGCTGTGACCACCCGTGATCAGGATCGTTGGCATCGAGGTGTTTCCTTCTGCTGTTCAGTGCCGGCTCGTCAGAGCCGGCGTGTGGGGCAGACGACGTTATCGCTGCCCGACGACGAACTCAGTGGCGGAGAACGCCAGTTCACTCGCAGTTCGCGCCAACTGGGCACGCGACCTCGTCCGACGCTGTGCGCTCCCATCAGGTCGAAGCGTTGCGTCGCGTCCTGTTCGCCGGTGCCGAGTGCGGCGCCACGCTTGTGCGCTGACCAGATCCGGGCCGTGGTTCGCCAGTCAAGGGATCGCGTTTGGAGGGCAGACGATCGCGGCCGCGCCAGGCGATTGGAGCGCGCTGGGACGGGGGCGGCTCAGCAGCGAAGCACGCACCGGTTCACTCGCAGCGTGCGCCGCTCTCACCACGTTCCGGGTTGCTCGCGAGCGTATGGGCGGCGCCGCCCACGCCGTGGATCTCCCGCCAGCGACCGGGCGTCATGCGTTCCCAGTCCTTGAAGGCGCGGTAGAAGGAGTTCGTGTCCTGGTAGCCGAGAAGGTAGGCAATCTCTTCGATTTCCATCGAGGCATCGGCGAGCAGCTGATGCCCGAGCTCCTGGCGCGCTTCATGGAGAAGCGCACGAAAGGTCGAGCCCTCCTGCGTGACGCGTCGCTGCAATGTGCGCTCGCTCACGCCAAGCTCGCGCGCCACGTGGGCGATCTCCGGTCGGCCGCTCGCTAGGCCTCTCTTGAGAACGGCCTTGACCTGCGCGCGCACGGAGCTCTCGGCTTGAAGTTCGCTCAGCGCCGTGTTCAGCGCTGGCGTCAGCAGATCGAGAAGCTCCGGGTTGTGACCGGGAAAGGGGCGATCGACATCCGCCGACCTGAGGACGAGAACGTTGCCTGGCGCGCGATACCGGACCGGACAACCGAAGTAGGCCTGATGCACGTCGGGTGTGGGACCGGCCCGTGCGAAGTCCATACGGACAGGCGTCAGGTGTTGACCGATGCCGCGTCTCCCGATTTCAAGCAGCATGGCGAAGCTGACATCGGCGAGCAGGGGCGGAACAGGCTCGGTGGCGAAAGGCCACGCCTGGGTGATGAAGAAGTGCCCGTCCCGTTCCTCGAAGTGCAACTGGTCCGGCGCACACAACCGCTTGAACCGGGCAACTCTCGAGAGGGCATCGCGATAGTCGGCAGCGAGAGAGGCAGCGAGAAATGCCGGCTTGTGCCCCATCGTGCTGGTCGTCTCGACCAGTTGGATGCCGAACCCGGGGTCCGTCGTCAGGTCACCGATGGCCTTCCAGAGTGCAAAGAGCTGGGCCGTGGTGAGAATCGCCTGTTCCTGCAGGTGAAGCGTGGCGGGCAGCCGGGCCTGCCGCAGCACTGCGGCCGGCGGCAGGCCAAGCCGATCCAGCGTGAGCCAGACGGCCCGCCCCAACTTGCACTTGTCCACTGGCGCAACCTCGTCGCATCCCATTGCCGTTCACCGAGCACTGTGGCCGTTCGGGTCGAGAACGCCAAGCGCAAACGACGCCAGATCACCTGCAGCTTGCGCCATGCAACGGGCTGCTGCGGCGCCGGCCAGTCTAGGCCAGAGAAGCAATCACGGTGCCAGGTTCCGCGTGGGGCGGATCCGTGCCTGACAGCCGCGCGCCCTCAGCCGGTTCTGCATCCCCACTCGCAAAGCGGCATGAGCGCGCCTGAGAGCGTGAGGCCGAATGCCGTCGTGGTGTCGTCCATGCGCGGAGGCACGTCCTGCTAGCCGTGCCGAACGACGCCGTCGACTGTCTGAAGCTCGCGGAGCTGCTGGATCAGCACGTTCTCACTGATGCCTTCCACCAGTTGCTTGAAGTCGCCGACCCGTCGGAGACCATGCTGCAGGTGATACAGAAGCTTCGGCTTCCACGTTCCGCCCATCAAGGCGAGTGCGACATCGACGGAGTGACGGGGTGAGGCAGTGGACTGCCAGACAGATCGAGGCGGCGCAGGTGAGCCATTCGGGGCCGCGTGCTTCGAACGCGACGCGCGCATCGGTGGCATCCGCAGACGGCAGGCAGGTCGAACGATGGACGCGTCGGGGAAGTGAGCCTGACCCCGTTTGGCTCTCCTGTCCGAAAGACACAGCACAACACGTTCAGTCCAGCATCTAGGGGACGCCCTAGGTGCGTCATCAGGCAAATTTCACAGGTCGTCCACGTACTCCAATTTCGCCTGAAGACGCGCGGAATCCGCGGCAAAAACGCCGCTATATTCGGGCCTCCCCCGAAGCAGGAGAACTGGAATGTCGCTCATCCAACAGCATAACAAGACGGCACAAATGGTCGGCGTGGCGCTGGTCGCGGCCGTGGGGCTTGGTGGCTGCGCCACCTACAAGGACGACTTCGCACGCATCGACACGCGCCTGGACACCCTCGATACGCGGGTGCAGGGTGCGGCCCAGAGCGCGGAATCCGCCAACCAGTCCGCGACGCAGGCCAACCAGCGCCTGGATCAGATGGAACGTCGCGTCCAGCAGCTGGAAACGGCGCCGCGCCGCACGCCGCGCGGTTGATCTGATCGAACCGGGACCCGCTGGCCTGCCGGCCGCGGGTCCCGGTGTGTTACCCGTTTTTTCGAGGAGTGTTCCCATCGCCAGGTCCCCACACGCTGCGATGCGGGTCTTCCACGGTGCGCTGCTGCTTGCGTTGGCATCCGCCAGCGTCGGCGTGGCCATGGCCGAGGAGTCCGCGACGCAACCGGTCGCTTCGGTCGACCAGCTTCCGCCCGGGCAAGACGTATCCGACACGGTGATCGAGCTTGCGGGCTGGGTCATCGCCGCCGATGACAACCATGGCTATCCGTTCGCGGTGATCGACAAGGCCGCTGCACAGGTGCTGGTGTTCGGCGGCGACGGCAAGCTGCGGGGCGCAGCGCCCGGGCTGTTCGGGTCGGCAGTCGGCGACCATGCGGCGCCCGGCATCGCCGGTCTTGCGCTGCGCGAGATTCCGGGGCGGGATCGCACCACGCCTGCCGGTCGCTTCGTGGGGGGCTATGGACCCTCGATCGACGCCGGGCGTGTGTTATGGGTGGACTACGATTCGGCGGTGTCGCTGCACCCGACGGCAAGCGGCATTCCGGCCGAGCGACGCGACGAACGCCTGGCATCGCCGACGCCGGACGACAACCGTGTCACCCACGGTTGCATCAACGTCGCGACCGCGTTCTACGAGCAGGTCGTCCACTCGACGTTCGAGAACGGGGGCGTGTTCTACATCCTGCCGGACAAGGATTCGATGGCGGAGACCTTCCCGGAATTCGCGGAAAGCCGCGCCTCGGCGAAACGCGACGACTGATTCAAACGCGGTGCCCAGGGACATGCGCCTGGTGCTGTTCGAGAATGCGGGCCGGGTACGCGCTCTCGCGGAAACAACGGTGCCAGATTCACGTCCTGCGTCTGGCAGGGAATGCGCCAGGCGGGATCCGGCGGCGCATTGCGTCATGGCTTCGACCATCGCGCGGAAATCATCTCGACCCACGCCCCGTTGTTGCTGCGGGTACGCGCGAATCGCGGTGCGGCGTACACGGTCAGTGCGTCATCGAGCAGGTTGCCCCGTCGGCGTGGGCGCTCGGCAGATCGGGGTGCAGCGCCGGCCAGGCGATGTGACGCGTCAACAGTGACCCGCTGCGCGAGCCCAGATGGGCGGCGTAGCTGGCCCGCGCCATGCGGCCGGCTCATCTTGTGGGAACGCCTACGTTGGCAACGATGCCTAGCGCGGATCCGTGCCCAACACACGCGTGACCTCGGATCGGTTCTGCGTCCCCCACTCGCAAAGCGGCATGAGCGCGCGCACGAGCGTGAGGCCGAAAGCCGTCACGGTGTAGTCCACTCGCGGCGGCACTTCCTGGTAGTCGTGGCGGACGAGCACGCCGACGGTCTGGAGATCGCGGAGCTGCTGGATCAGCACTTTCTCACTGATGCCTTCCACCAGTCGCTTGAGGTCGCCGAACCGTCGGGGACCATGCTGCAGGTGGTACAGGATCATCGGCTTCCACTTTCCGCCCATTACGGCGAGTGCGATATCGAGACCGCATTCCGGCGTTTCACTGGCCAACACCGTCTCCTGGTTACCTTGAGGTAGGTACTATACAAGCGGTCTGCGCCCAGTAAGATTCTCGCGTCAAGAGAAATAGAAGCGGGACATGGGAAAACTCGACGGAAAAGTCGCAGTGATCACCGGGGCGAATAGCGGCATCGGATTGGCGAGCGCGATGCGCTTCGCGCAAGAGGGTGCGCGCGTGTTCACGACGGGCCGAAGGCAGGTGGAACTGGACAGGGCCGTGGCCGAGGTCGGTCACGGCGCGCAGGGTGTCCAAGGCGATGTCGCCACGATGTCGGACCTGGACCGGCTCTACGACATCGTGCGCCAGGACGCGGGCCGGATCGACGTCCTGTTCGCAAATGCGGGTGGCGGGGAGTTCGCCTCGCTGCCGGACATCACCGAGGCGCAGTACGAGCGCACCTTTTCGACGAACGTCAAGGGAACGCTGTTCACCGTGCAGAAGGCGCTGCCGCTTCTTGTGGATGGTGGCTCGATCATCCTGACGGGCTCCACCGCCGCGACGTCGGGCTCGCCCGCGTTCAGTGCCTATGGCGCCAGCAAGGCCGCGATCCGGAGTTTCGCCCGCCACTGGATCTTGGATCTCGCGCCGCGGCGCATTCGCGTGAATGTGCTCGTCCCAGGCGCGACCTCGACGCCCGGTCTGCACGCTCTGAATTCGAGCGACGAGGGAAAGCGTGCGTTCGTTGCCGCGATGGAGGCGCAGATCCCACTCGGTCGCATGGGGCGGCCCGACGAGACGGCGGCCGCTGCCCTGTTTCTCGCGTCCGACGACAGCAGTTTCGTCAATGGCAGCGAGCTCTTTGCCGATGGCGGACAGGCGCAGATCTAACGCGGCCGCGATGATGCGTCGGGATGTGCTGGAATTCCTCCCGGAATTTCAGCCGATTCAGACGCGGGTTTTGACTGGATCCAGCATTGCATCGATAGGCGCGAGCGATGCAGTTCCTTTTCTTCTTTACGGATGGCATGTCAGGTCTTCAGGAACAATCCGGATCCAGGTCGCGTCGAGAAATGCGCAGTCACTCTGTGGCGAACCCGTTTGAAGAATGAGCAGCGCCAGCATGGCCGGTGGACTGACGGCAATTGATGCTGGGAAACCAAACCTCACCAAGCTAAGGATGAAGCATATGACGACACTCCATCGCCGCTCGTTCCTGACCGGGCTCGCAGCGCTCGCGGCAATGCCTCTGGCGGGGCGGGTTCACGCGCAGGCGGCAACGCCTCGGACGAATGAAGCGGTCATCCGAGAGCTCTACCGGGTTGCGGAAGCCAAGAGCCTCGATCCGGACCGCTTCGTGTCCCTGTTTGCGGACGACGGCTACTTTCTCGACATGTCGTCTGGACAGCGCTGGGTCGGCCAGGCGGTTCGCGAGCCGGTCGTGGGGCTGATCTCGGCCTACCCCGACATGCATCGTGAACTGCTGCGTGTCTACTCGACTGCTCACGACGTGGTCGTGGTCGAGCTCAAGCTGCAAGGCACACATCGGGGCGATCTGCCCCTTCCGGATGGTGTCCTCCGCGCGACGGGCAAAACGTTCGACGCGCCGTGCTGCGATGTCTGGCAACTCAGGGATGGCAAGGTCACGTCGTTCCATTGCTACAACAACCTGGTCGCGACGCTGAGAAGCTGAGCAGGCGACTGCGTTTGCGCCGTGACATCTGGTCCGTCAGGTCAACCGGGGCCAGGCGTCACGGCGGAATGCATGGCGGGCATTGCACGGCTGACGGCGGAGCAGGGGTTTGGCTGGCAACGCTCGAATTCCCGCACGCAACGCGCTGTCCGACGGCATCGCGTGTCGGCGCCGCAACGGAAGGCGCTGCGTGGGATGCAGCGTGGTGGGGATTCAGCAGGCAGCGAAGCGCGCTCGGAGACGCGCGCGGTGTACGGTTCTGGCCTCGCATTCCGAGCTCACTCGCGCTGTCCATCCGGCGCCTCGATCACCGGCAGATGCAGCACGCTCGGATGCTCGGTGCTGTGATGGAGTCGCACCGTAGCCACCCGCGCATCCTGGAGCGTCTCGAAGCCGATCCGTCCGCCGCTGTTGAAGTTGCGCTGCAGTTCGGGCGTGTCCACCGGCGCGATCACCAGCCGCAGCCGGCTGCCTTGCTCCAGCTCCCGACACGTCCACGGGAACTGGTCGAAGCGCCAGGTGTCGACCGTGCCAGGGGTCGCGAACCGTTCGGACTCCATGCCGTGACGGAACCGCGCGCGCTTGAAGTCGCGGCCCAGCCAGCGGAGCTCGTTGCGCGGCGTGACCTGGTACACCTCGACCTGGACGTCGGTGTCCGGCACGTCGAGCTCGATACTGGCAGACAACGACATGCGTCCGCAGAGCGTCTGCGCCTTCGGCAGCGGATCGCTGTGAAAGAACAGCTGGCCGCCCTGGAGCGCGTCGCCGTGCCCGGTGTAGTCGAACTCGGCCATGGGCAGCGTGGCCGGGCGCTCGGGCGTGCGGTGCGGATCGAAGCGATAGACCGATGGCGGCTCCGCGCCGGCCGGCCCACGCTGCAGACGGCCGCTGCGGAACACGTCGTCGGCCGGCAGCCCGCCGCCGCTGAGCTGGAAGCTGAGGCTGTGCGGGGCCACGGCCTCCAAGCTCGGCGCAGACCGCCAAGCTTCGGCCCCCATCACGTAGTACGTCACGCGATCGGGCAGGGCGTCGGGCCTGGGCGCGCCGTCCAGCACGTGCCGGAACCAGTCGATCTGCAGTGCGTCGAGATCCAGCACGGCGGCCTGGTCGAACGTCAGGCCGCCCAGTTCTGCGGTGGGGTAACGGGTGCCCGCATGACTCCAGGGGCCGATCAGCAGCCAGTGGTTGGCGCGCCCGCGCGGGCTGGCGTGCGCGAGGTGTTCGTGGTGGAAGCGCAGTGTGCCGTCCTGGTCGCCGCCGAAATAGCCGGTGATGCTGAGCACGGGTGTTTCGATCGCCGCGTATTGGGCAGGGGTCGGGTTCATGGCCCGCCAGTAGGCGTCGTAGCCGGGATGCGCCAGCCAGCGAGTGAACGGCGCCTGCGGCGCGCCGCTGACGGCGGGCAGGTCCGCGAATGCGATCTCGCCGCGCCAGGCTCGCTCGAAGTGGCTCCGCCACAGTGTGGTGTCGGCGAACCACTGGCTGTTGCCGGCGCGACCGTCGACGTAAGCGAGCCAGGGCGCGATAAACCCCAGGAAAATGCCGCGCGGCTGCGGGAAGTCCCAGCCAGGGTAAGCCGACGCGGTGGGCGCGGCGGCATGGATCGCGCCGGGGTCCGCCGCCATGGCCTGCCACTGCATCGTGCCGCGGTAGGAGCCCCCCATCATCGTCACGCGGCCGTCCGACCATGGTCTGCCGGCGAGCCAGCGCGCCGCGTCAGCGCCGTCCGGCCCGCCGCCTTCCATCGGCCGGAATTCGCCTCCGGAGGTGCCGCGGCCGCGGCGATCGACGCTGGCGTAGGCGAAACCGGCGCGGACGAACTTCATCGCCCGGTTGTGGGTTTCGTCGGACAGATAGGGCGTGTGCTGCATGACCACCGTATGGCGGCCGTCGCCCGCGGGTCGCCAGATCCGTACTGCGAGTTCGGTGCCATCGCGTGTGGGGATGCGCACGTCCGACTCGATGATGACCGGTGTCGGATCGGGTGGCGTGGCCGCAAACGTCACCGGCAACGACAGTGCGAGCAGGACTGCACAGACGCATCGGGCTGCGCTCTGCCGCAGGTGACGAACGCCACGCAGCCAGGCCCGACCGCCGTCGTACGGCATGCCACCGCAGGCGATGCGCGGTTGCGTGGATGGCGTGGTTGTCTGGTGGATCGCTCGACGGACCATGGAATGCAACCTCGTGGGCTTGGTCTGCAGCATAGCCTCCGGACCGGGCGCCAGTCGGCGGGTGGCTGGACGTGAGGACACGTCGTCAAGGAAGTTGGCCTGCTCCCCATCGTGGACCCCGTTTGACGATGACATCGCGGCTGCAGCCTTGCGGCAGGGGGACCGTCGCTGTGGCCTCGGACAAGTGAACCGCGCACACTTCGGTGCACCGCTCGCCCTTCCGCGGAGCGCTCGTCCTTTCGTCTGGACCATGGCCTTCGAATTGTCGTGCTGCCAGGCCGCTGCAGTTGCAGGTCGTGTTGGGAACGTGAGCCCGACGCCAATGGCACATGCGTCCGGCCAATGCTTCGGTGGAGATCCGCTGATGTCGGAAGAGTCCCGCAGCAACAACCGTCGCACTGTCGCGGCGTACGAGCACTCCGCGCGTGAGTACGTGGCCACGGTGGCCGGCAGGCCATCGGCCAGTGGCGACGCGCTGCGACGACTCGCCGCGGCGGTTGCGCCCGGCGCGCGCGTGCTGGAGATCGGCTCGGGTCCGGGCTGGGATGCCGATGCGCTCGAGGCGCTGGGCATCGCGGTGCATCGCACCGACGTGACCGACGCCTTCTGCGCGCTGCAGGCGGCGCGCGGCAAGCGCTGCGATCGTCTCAACCTGCTGTCGGATCCGATCACCGCGCGCTACGGCGGCGCGATGATGCTCTGCGTGCTGCAGCATTTCGAGCGCGCGGAGCTGGGCGGGGCGCTGCGCACGCTGGTGGATGCACTGGACCCGGGCAGCCCGCTGCTGCTGATGTATCCGGAGGGCGATGGCGAGGACCAGGAGCCCGGCGCTGATGGCGACTATGTGGTGGTGCGATGGCCGCCGGCCGCGCTCGATGCGCATCTCGCGCAGGCCGGGTGCTGGGTCGCATGGGACGACACCATCGACGGGCGCGGCGGCCAGTGGCGCACGGTGCTGGCGCGGTAACTGGCTGCGCAATAACGGCGTCGGGTTCACGCATCCGCGGTAGCGCCATGTGCGGTGACGTCGCCGGGTCATGGTGCTGCAATGCACGCGCCTCGCAGCTTCGATCGAGCGACCGGTTGCTGAGGGTGCTCGCTGGACTGGATCGAACCCGGTGAGCGGAGCACGCGCACCGCGCTGGCTTTCGAATCGAGACAGTTGGACCCGTTCTGATGGTCTTCGTCCGCAGTTCGCTGCGCTTCTATCTCGTCTGGGCCTGCGCGTCCGTACAGGCGGATAGCCGCAGGCAGGCATCGCCGATATCGCGGCTGTCGCGCAGCATCGCTTCAAGCGCGGCTGCGGGCACCGCGGCACTGCACCAGTAGCCCTGGATCTGGTCGCACTGGTGGCTGGCCAGCAGCGCCGCCTGGCCTTCACATTCCACGCCTTCGGCGAGCACCCGCATGCGCAACTGGTGCGCCATGGTGATGATGGCGCGGGTGATCGAGACGTCGTCCGCCGGCGCGGTCACGTCGGGCACCAGCGAGCGGTCGATCTTGATCAGGTCCACCGGCAGCCGGCGCAGATAGCTCAGGCTGGAGTAGCCGGTGCCGAAGTCGTCGAGCGAGATCTCGACGCCCAGCGCCCGCAGCGCCTCGAGGTGTTGCACGGCCTGGTCGAAGTTGGCGATCAACATGCTTTCGGTGACTTCGACGCCGAGCAATCGTGGATCGAGGCCGGCGCTGGCGAGCATCTGCTCGATGCGGCGCGCGAGGTCGGGCTGCAGCAGCTGACGGGCCGACAGGTTGACGGCCACGCGCACCGGCGGCAGGCCGGCGCGCTGCCAGTCCGCCGCCTGCTCGATGGCGCGGCGCAGGACCCAGTCGCCGATGGGCACGATCAGGCCGGTTTCTTCGGCGATCGGAATGAAGCGGTCCGGCGGGATGCGGCCCAGCGTGGGGTGCTGCCAGCGCAGCAGGGCTTCGACACCGACGATGCGGCCCTGTGCCAGGTCGACCTGCGGCTGGTAGTGCAGTTCGAGCTGTTCGTCGCGCAGGGCCTGGCGCAGCGCGTTCTCCAATGCCAGGCGCTCCGGGTCGTAATCGTCCGGGGCGCCGGCGTAGACGTTGATCTGGTTGCGGCCCAGCCGCTTGGCGTGATGCAACGCGGCGTTGGCACGGCGCAACAGGGTCTCGGCGCGTTCGCCTTCGGCCGGTGTCATGGCCAGGCCGATGCTGCAGGTGACATGGATCTCGTGCCCGTCGATGTGCATCGGCCGGGCGATGCTCTCGAGCAGCGCATGGGCCAGGTGCGGCGCATCGTCCGGGCCGGCGGCCAGTACCACCACGAACTCGTCGTCGCCGCGCCGGGCCACCAGATCGATGTTGCGCACGGTCGAGGTCACGCGCTGTGCCACTTCTCGCAGCACCGCGTCGCCGACCGCCGTGCCGAGGCCGTCGTTGATGCGCTTGAAACGATCGAGCGCCAGGACCAGCACCGCGCTCTGCGTACCGGCCTGCAGCATCGCGTCCAGCCGTTCGAGCAGCAGTTGCCGGTTCGGCAGTCCGGTCAGTTCGTCGAACTGCAGCAGCTGGTGGATGCGGCGTTCGGCGGCGCGACGTTCGCGCAGGTCGTCCATGCAAACGTGGGCGAACGAGGTGTCGCCGCTGGTCACCAGGCTGATCGACACATCGACCGGAATCTCGTGGCCGTCGTGATGGTGCACGCTGGTCTCGAACCGCAGCGAGCCGCTGTCGGACAGGTCGTGCCAGCGCTGCAGCCACTGCGTGGCATCCACCTGGGTGTCGATGTCGGAGACGCGCAGCCGCAGCAGCGCGTCCCGCTCCAGGCCCAGCAGCCGGCAGGCCGCGGCGTTGGCGTCACGGAAGGCGCCGTCGGGCCCGACCTGCAGCAAGGCATCGTGGGCCTGTTCGACGGCGTGGCGGGTCAGCAGCAACTGGCGCTGCGCCTGGTCGCGTTCACTCACATCGCGCGCCGACGGAATCAGCCAGACCACCTGGCCGTCCACGTCGTAGAGCGGCAGCAGCGAGAAATCCATGGCCAGCGGGGGGCCGTTGTTCGTCGCGATGCGGACATCGAAGCGCGACGCCTCGCCCCGCGCCCCGTCGGCGAGCGCCAGCTGCAGCCGTTCTCGCGACTGCTCGCACGCCTGCCACCAGGGAGTGGTATCGAAGCGCTGGCCGAGCACCTGCTCGGGCGTACAGCCGACGGCGTGCAACGCGGCCTCGTTGGCGTAGTGCAGCCTGCCGTCGGTGTCGAGCAGGCCGGCAAAGATGCACGGGCCAAGCCGGTCGAGCACCTCGTGCAGTGCCATCTGCGGGCCGTGGGGCGTGCAGCTGCCCGCCATCCGCGTCGGCACGGCATCGCGATGCGGCTTCGTTGAGGACGGGGGCCTGGACATGCGCGCACTCTGCGCTGGCCTTCACGGCGCCAGTGCGCGCAGTTGCTCGTCTGCATCACCGGATCAGATCGGCGCGGCCGCCGACGCCTGGACACGCGGCGCTTCATCGACCAGCCGTGCCAGCGTGTGCATGGCGCGCTCGCGTGTCTCGTCCCAGCGCTGGCCGCAGGTGAGCCGGATGTGGTGCCGGAACTCACCGAGCGCGGAGAACATCGGCCCGGGCGCCAGGCTGATGCGCTCCGCCATCGCGGCCCGGTGCAGCGCCATCGCATCGACACCCGCAGGCAGCTCCACCCACACGAAGTAGCCGCCGGCCGGCCGCAGCACCCGCGTGCTGTCGGGAAACAGCCGGTTGACGGCGTCGAACAGGCTGTCGCGCTGCGCCTGCAGCGACGCGCGCAGGCCGCGCAGGTGGCGGTCGTAGCCACCTTCCTGCAGGTACTCGGCCAAGGCGGCCTGCACCGGAATCGAGCCCGACAGGGTGGTCATGAGCTTCAACCGTTCGACCTCACGCGTCAGCCGGCCGGGCGCGGCCCAGCCGACCCGGTAGCCCGGCGCCAGGCACTTCGAGAACGACGAACAGTGCAGCACCAGACCGCGACGGTCGAACGCCTTGGCCGGCAGCGGCGCGACATTGCCCGCGTAGAGCTCGGCGTAGACGTCGTCTTCGATCAGCGGCATGTCGTGGCGGGCGAGCAGTTCGACGAGGTCGCGCTTCTTCGCCTCCGGCATCAGGCTGCCCAGCGGGTTCTGGAAGTTCGTCATCAGCCAGCAGGCTTTCGGGCGATGGCGTTCGATCACCTCGGCGAGGCGGGCGAGGTCGATGCCTTCGTGCATGTCGGTCGGCACTTCGATGGCGCGCATGCCGAGACGCTGCAGCGCCATGTAGAACGTCGGCGATTCCACCACCACCGCATCACCCGGCCGCGCTACCGCGTGCAGGCACAGGGTCAGTGCCTCCATCGCGCCGTGGGTCAGCACGATCTCGTCCACAGGCACCTGCATGCCCTGGCGCAGGTAGCGCTTCGCGATCTCGCGCTTGAGCGGCAGATTGCCCGGGGGCAGGTCCTCGGCCATGCTCCACGGATCGAGCCGCCGGGTACTCGAGATCAACGCGCGGCGAAGGCGTTCGAGCGGATAGAGCGTGGGGCTCGGGAAGGCGGAGCCGAAGGGCACGACATCGCGTGCGCGCGCGGAACCGAGGCAGGCGTAGATCAGATCGTCGATCTCGACGGGCTGTGATCCCGACAGGGGCTCGGACGAGCGCGGTTCCGGCAGGCGCGCGCCGCCGGGCCGTGGCGCGACGAAATAGCCGGAGCGCGACGCGGCGCGTACCAGGCCGCGCGATTCGAGCAGGTAATAGGCCTGAAAGACGGTGCTCGGGCTCAATCCCCGGCTGGCACAGGCCTGGCGCACGGACGGCAGGCGATCACCGGGACGCAGCACGCCGGCCGCGATCTGTTGTTCCATCTCGCGCGCGAGCCGCGCGAACTTCGGGGCCGTGTCGCCTGGACGGTTACGCATGGCGCGTACTCCCCGATTCGGTTGGCTGGCGGCTCGGTGGCGTTTCGTTCCCGCGGTCCGTGGCGTGTGCCGTGCGCCACGGACATCGGCACACGCCTGCAACTTGCGCTGCGCAAATCCAATGCGACGATCCGGTTCCGGCTTTCGACAGACGCGATGACGTGCGTCAGGCGACCACGGCTCTCCGGATCGATTCGATCGTACGCCCTTTGTCTTCCGCCAGGGAACGTGTCCACGCCGCGGCATGCACGATGCGGCGCACTGGGACAGGGGCGTTCCATCGAACCGGCTGCAGTCGGTTGTTCCGGCGTGCGCAAAGCATCGTTTGCCTGCCGCTTCGGGGTGCTGGACAAGCCGAGGCGGGATGCCACTAGACTCCACCCATGACCGCCATCGACCAGACCAAGCTCGACCGCATCGTCGCCGACGCCCGGCGCAGCGCCGAGCAGCGCAACACCGGCTATCGCGAACGTGCGCTGACGATGTACCCATGGATCTGCGGCCGCTGCGCGCGTGAATTCACGCGCGCCAACCTGCGCGAACTGACGGTGCACCACCGCAACCACAACCACGACGACAACCCGGCCGACGGCAGCAACTGGGAGTTGTTGTGCGTGTACTGCCACGACAACGAGCACTCCCGCCAGCTCGACCACACCGGCGTCAGCGCTCGTCGTGCCGAGGACGCGCCTGCCGCGGCCACGTCGAGCCCGTTCGCCGATCTGAAGGCGCGGCTCGGGAAGCCCCGTACCTGACCCCGAAGGACACGCATGCGCATTCGAACAACACGTTTGTTACGCCGGTATTCGACCCGCATGGCCCGCGGGCTGGCGATCGCGACGGCGCTGCTCGTCGCAGCGTGTACGACGCCGGGCGACGCAGTCGGCAACGTTGCGGGCGAGGTCCGCACGACGGGCGTCATCGCATCCGTCGACACCCAGCCCTGGACCTACGACGGCAACGCCATCGTGCTGGTTAACACCGTCGACCACGGCCGCCTGCAGGTGCAGCTCCCGGCCCGCTGGAACCTGTGCCAGGCGGCGCCGGTGGATGTGGCGGCCTTGGCCGTCGGGATGCAGGTCGAAGTGGCGGGCGCCGCGTCGGGTGAGGGTGGCGTGGTGGTCTGTGCGGATCCTTCGCATCGCCTGGTGCCGGTGGGCGGCACCTGAGTCGCGAACGCGGGGCGCACTAGAAGTTCTCCACGATAAGGGTCCGGGTTCGGTGCGCGGCCGGGCCTGGGTTTCGCGGCAGCGTGGGCCAGACGCGGGGTCCCGGTGCCGATTACGCTTGGAAATGCCGGGCAGCTCCATTCCGGGGTTGCGTGGGCGTGCCCGCGCACGATCGAAGAGGCGTCCGGCTGCCGGGCGATCGAGGCGTGGTCGCGAACGGACTTGCACACAGGAACACGGCACATGTCGGAAAGTGCACGCCGACCCCGGTTTGGCTGCGCCGGTCTGGTTAGCCTTCCATACTTCCGAATCCAGGGGCGAACCCATGAGAGCCACCGTCGTCAGTCTCGTGACGCCGCATCTGCTGCGCGTCGTCGATCTCGCCAATGAAGCGCAGAAGGGCGTCAACGTGCACTTCCATCTGCACGATGCCGTGGCCAAGTCGATGGCGGAGCTGGCCGATCAGTACAACGCGTCCGCGCTGGCGGCGGCGTATGTCGAAGGGCTGGAACATGTGGCGGGCCAGGCCCCCAAGGCCCGGGCGGAATACGTCGGTGTGCTGCAAGCCGCGGCGGAGACCGCGCGTCGTCTCGGACGGGACTGACGGATCACACGGCCTCGCTCGAACCGGGCGCTGTGCCCGCCGTGCCGCGTGACGCGCGCTGCCGGTGCCGCCGCTCGCGTCATTCGCCATACCGTCGCTGGCAGACCTCGCACCAGAACGCCCGCCGTTTCGCCGCGCCCAGCTGCTTGCGATAACTGAGCGGCGCGCCGTCGCGGGGGCAGGTGGCCCTGGTGTGCACCTGGAAGTGCTTGCGCAGCACGAAGGCCTGCTTCCAGCGGTAGAAATCGAAGCTGTAGTCGCGCGCCTAGTCGACGAGTTCGGCCAGTTTGCGCGGCGGCAGGGCGCCGGCGCGGCTTTCGGGATGCACGCGGATACGGTGCAGGACTTCGTTCTTGATGATGTTGCCGACGCCGGCGAACAGATCCTGGTCGAGCAGGGCATCGGCCACCAGCGTCTCGGGCCGGGCGCGCAGCTTGCGGCGCGCGGCGGTCGCGTCCCAGGCATCGCCCATGACGTCGGCGGCCCAGTCGTAATGATCGTCGAGGTCGCCCTCGAGGAACGTCACCGAGCAGGCGTAGAAGTTCAGTACCTCGCCCTTGCTGAAGCCGAGCGACAGCCGCGGCGGCTTGTCCTTGCCCTCGTTGATGCGATAGCTGCCGAACAGCAGCAGATGGATGCGCACGCTGAAGCCCTTGAGCTCCAGCAGCACGTGTTTGCCCCAGCTGCGCACCGCCAGCAGCGTCCTGTTGCGCAGCCGGTCGATGTCCTGCTTGGAGTTGCCCGACACACGCAGCACCTTGCGCCCGGCGAACCGCGACGCGGCCTCGCGCAGGATGACGATGGAAGGACCTTCGGGCATGGCCGAAGCATCGCGGCGGCGCGATGAGGCGCGCGTCAACAACGAGGCTGCTCAGGCATCCGGCGGCTACGATGTGCAGCGGCCCCGGGGTCGGGCTGGATTGCCGGGCCATGCCTGAGCACGCGTGCACGTTATCGTTTAGCCGCCAAAGGAGGGATCACGTATGCGTCGCCAGGTGTTGCCACGTGACCTCGGGTTCGAGGTCCAGCCGGGCGACGAATCCTCCTTGTTCAGGTGGTTCCTCGCCAGCTTCCTGTTCGGTAATCGCATCTCGCAGACCATCGCGGCTGAGACCTGGCGCGTCATCGTGGACGTACACGGCCGCAACACGGTCCGCAAGCTCGGTGCCTGTAGCCACGCCCAGTTGGTGCGGATGCTCGGTGAGGGCGGCTATGGGCGCTATGACGAGTCGACTGCGATCCGGCTGTCGCTGCTGTGCCGCACGTTGATTGAAGATCATGACGGGCGCATCACGTGCATTGCCGAGGTATCCCAAAACCGCGAGGCGTTCGAGCGGCGCCTGCTCGCGTTCAAGGGCGTGGGGCCTGTGACGCTGGGCATCTTCATGCGCGAAGCGGGACCGGCCCTGTTCGGCCCGGGGTAGCCTGCGTAGCGGCAGCTCCGGAATTACGGTATCGAGGACACTCAACCTGCTTGGACGTCCGACAGTCGGGTCGCGCGGTTGCGGAGCGTCGGGTCATGGGCTTCACCCAACGCGCGAGCATCATCGCGGCCCTGCACATGTCCGTAGGGGTATTGCCGGATCTCGTCGAGGCGCTACTCGGTGCGTGCTCTACGTCATGTAAGGGCGTGCTCAGGATCGATATCGAGCGTGGACATAGCGGGGGCGTCAGTACAGAGCTGGCGCGCTGTTTAAGATAGCGTCTCTGGGCGCGGTAAGACGAGGACGTGGGTGATCCGGTCGTCAACCACAGTGAGCTGGATGTAACTCTGGCAGGGCAGCAGGCAGCGTTCTTCGACGCCTTGTCGACTTCGAAGATCCCCGCGGCACCAAGGCCATCCTCGTCCGCTTCAAACGATGCGCCGGCCGGAGCACGCCGACTAGCCCGCGCCGCGAGCTCCACCTGCTGCAGCCGCGAGACTGTTCGCCGGCGCACAGCAGCGGGTGAGACCACCTCCCGGCCCGAAGTCGACACAGTCCTGCAGGCTCCGAGGCGGTGCACTGTCAGAAATTGCCGCGAACTTGCGGTGGACAGGAGAAGTGATACGTCCCAAAGGCTAAATCCTGCCTAGCAACGTCCGATTGACTCCTAGAGCCGGCCCCAAACGGGACTTGTACGACCGCTCACTAGCCGGCACGCTGGCCAGAACAAGAGTCGAATTTCCTGCGCAGCGCCACACAGTGTTGTCTCCAGTATGCGAGGCTCAGATGCAGCAATTCCGATATACATTTCTACTGGTTCTCACTGCGTTATCGGCATGTCAGCCGGCGCTGGATTCTGGCGCGCAGCAATCCAAAGCGGCGCTGCCGGTCGATGTGCAACGCGCCACAAGCGAGTCGGCTGGTTCCGAACGAGGTAGTCGGGGAGCTCCACCGCATGCCTTGCCCACGAGTTACGCCTCCGCTCGTATGGGCCTGCTGGATGCTGGATGGCTCCCGCTGCGCGACCCGGAGTGCTGGACCAATGTCGGCGGAACGGAGGAGGTGTGCGACGTGCTTCCCGAGACGGAAGCTTGCAGCAGCGACGGGCACTGCATCATGCACTTCGGCCACGCCGGTCAGGCGAAGATCTTGCGGGTGACCACCTATGGCGATTGGTCCGGGTGGAACCTCGCGGGTGCCGACGGGTTGCAGGTTAAGTCATCGCAGGAGGTGCTCTCGACGGCCGCGCAGCCGCTCGCTTGCCCGGCGTCCACATTCGACGAGTTTTTGTCGGTGTTCGCCGCCAACGAGGCCACCCGGGTGGCATTCACCGTTCCTCTGGTGCGTGTGGTCGAGTTGAACTCGAACAACGAGGGCGACTTTCCGCGCGAGGTGCTAGTGCGCAACGGCGCATATACGGGTTTCAACGTTCGCTACGAGGGTGGCGCGTTCCACTACGTGGACGCTGGGGGAAAAGTCGATTCGACGCCTTTGCTGCTCGACGTGAAGCCTGAAGACAACACGTACCTCGTGCGTTATCGCTACGGCATGTCCGAGGGCAATTCGTATGTCTTCGAAGCGTACGAAGGATGCTGGCGGCTGGCTGCCGACCCGGAGCCGCCGGCACCGTAGCCCATTCCAGTTTCGACTTCACGCGGAGTCTCAGGAGCCAGGACATGCCGCAATACACCATCACTGAGAGCGTCGGTAATCGCGTCGAGCGGGTGCGCAGCTTCGAGGATCTCGAGAGGCACTACCCCAGTTCGGGACGCGAGCCCGGGCGCGACTACGGGCGATCGCTACGCACGGCAGGTCGAAAATTTCATCGACGCAGGGGCATGGATCGCATTGAAGCGCGAGGCCCTTGATTTTCTCGACAGCCGAACCGTCCGTCCGATGGGGGGCTAAACTGCGTCGCGCGTGCAAGCGCGTATACGAGATCTGACGCCTTGGCAGGGTCTGATAGATCGCGAGCAAGCTAGTGCGTTGGAGGCCGGACTGGCGGTTGCCGTGGCATCAGACGCCGTGGACCAGACTCGCGCCAACGCTTACGGCCAGTACCTGCTCGTCGTAACGTAGGCGGATTCGAACAGGCGGGCCGCCACTATCAATTCACCAGACCGTCGTGCGGAACGGCTACTGGGGCGATCCGGTGTTCGAGGTGGCGAATCTGGGTCGGTACGCACGCACGGGGTCCAGCGATGCCTGCGCCTCGTGTGGGCGTGCTGGCTCACGTTCTCGCGCACGCCTTCACCTTGCCACGGCGCTTCACCGGACACCACGCGCCCTGGCGCTAGGCTCCATCACGCCGCACTGTCGCGGACGACCGGAGCCCCCCATGCGCCAGATCCCATCGTTCGCGGTCTTCGGCCTGCTGCTGGGTGTCGGCACGGCCTGTTCCCAACCGCCGTCCGCGCCGTTGGCGGTCGCCCCGGCCACGGCGCAGACGGATGTGGACGCCGCGATCTACGCGTCCGTGCGGCGGAGCGCGGACGGCATCGGCAAGACCTATCAGGGGCGCGAGATCTCGACGGTGATGGGCTGGCAGGGCGCGGCGTGGCTGGAGCGGGAAGAACGCGAGCGCGAGGAACGCGGCAGCGTCCTGCTGCAGGAACTGGCCTTGACGCCGGGCTTGGACGTCGCCGATGTGGGGGCGGGAACGGGCTACCACGCACGCCGCATTGCACCGCTGGTTGCGCCCGGCGGCATGGTCTACGCGGTCGACGTGCAACCGCAGATGGTGGCGATGCTCACGCAGGCGGCAGCGCAGCCGGGACTCGACAACCTGATGCCGGTGCAGGCGAGCGCGACCGACCCGGGACTCGCGCCCGATTCGGTGGACCTCGCGCTGATGGTCGACGTCTACCACGAACTGGAATACCCGCACGAAGTGCTCGGCGCGCTGGTGCGTGCGTTGCGACCCGGCGGGCGCCTGGTCTTCGTCGAGTACCGCGCCGAGGACGACGACGTGCCGATCAAGCCGCTGCACAAGATGAGCGAGGCGCAGATCCGCAAGGAAGCCGCGCTGCATCCACTGGAGTGGGAGCGTACCGCCGACAGCTTGCCGTGGCAGCACGTGGTGGTGTTCCGCAAGCGCTGAGCGCGCCAGGTCCCGCGTTGCGTGGCCTGATCGATGCGCACCACCAACGCCTGTCGTCTCCAGGCAATCGGAAGATCCGGGTTTTCCCGACGTGCGCCACCCTGGATCAGACAAGGGTGGCGGGGCGCGTCATGCCGTCAATCCAGGGGCTGCCGCGTCGGTCCGGGGCGCGTCCGCACGGTGCTGTCGAGAAGCAGGGAGAGCCGGTCGGGCACATGATGCAAGCGTTCGAGATGGGGATAGCGAAGGCCGCCGCGATAGTCCACGACGCCCGTGGACCTCACGCCGTCCACTTCGTAGTCCAGCGACAGCGTGGTCGCGTCCGCAGCCTCGATTGCCGCGTGGAGCCGGTCCAGCGAGAACGCGTCGCCATCGACCGTCAGCAGCGTCGCGCCTGGCACGAGGCCGGCATGGAACGCGGGGCCTTCCCAGGCAACGGATCGCACGCGTCCTGCCTGCGTGACCGTCATTCCGACCGAGTGCGTGAGATCGCTCGCGCCCAGTTCGGCCTCGTGCTGCCGGAAGGTCTCGCTGGGGTTCGGACTGAACGCAAGAGACCAGCCCGCGCGCGCCAGGCCGTCCTGCACGACGGGCGCGTCTGCATCCAGCCTGTCGTCGAGGTAGGCCGCCCAGTCCATCGGGACCAGTCGGGTGAGTGCCGCGCAGAGGTCTTCGAAACTGTACGTCTCGACCGTCCCATGCGCACCGACATCGAAGAAATCGCGCGCAAAGTCGTCCAGTCCGACCCGGCCTGCCGAGCGCTCGCGCAGCGTCATGTCGACATCCAGCCAGAGCAGGACGCCTTCGGTGTAGTAGTCCTTCCGGCGTTGCCAGTCGGGCCAGACCGTGGACCGCCCCGACATGTAGAGGGGGTCGTGGACGGTGTCGCGGAGCGGCTTCCATGCGCGCCCGGATCTGGCCGCGACGTCTGCGGCATCGAGCGCGAGCTTGTCGAGCGTTTCGGCCCGTGTTCGCATCCCGCTGCGGGCGGCGAGGACGCGGCCCCAGAACTCGGTCTGGCCCTCGTAGACCCACAGCAGGCTGTTCCGGACCGGCACATTGAGCGTCGGGGCCCAGAGATCCTCGGGCTGCCGCGCGCGGCCATTCCAGGCATGCACGTACTCGTGCGCGATCAGGTCCAGATTGTTCAGCTGCCCGGACCAGATCTCGGCCGAGCCTGCGTGCTCCACCCCTCCCACCGGAAAGGCGTCGCTCAAGACGACGATTGCGTGGAACGCGCGATCCGGCGCGGGGCCGAACAGGGCGGATGTCTCGGCGACCATCCGGCGCAGCGCGGCAATGTGTTCCGGCTCGACGGTGAGCCCGTCGGGCGCGTCGGGAATCAGGTCGAGCCAGACGGGGGACTGACCGTGCACGCCGATCGGAATGCGTCGTCGATAACGCGATGCGAAGACGGGCGTGTCGGACAGCGTTTCCAGGGATGTCGGGCTGAAACTCGCGACGTTTCCCTGCACAGCATCCAGCGCCAATGCCGTGGTCAGCATCAGTCCCTCCGGGAAACGCGCCCTCGCACGCACGGGAATGTTGCGGGCGAACCAGCCGGCCGGGTAGAGCAGCGCCTTGTGCCACTGAAGCACGACCATGTCCGGGCGCATGGCCGTATCGGCGGGACGCGTGACGTACTGGAATTCGATCTCGAGGGCGGTCGCGCCGTCCGGCACGTCGATATGGAAGGCATGCGGGTCGAGCGCGTCACGACGCCACGCCAGCCGGGTGGCGCCGGCCCGGATCACGAGTCCCGCCAGGTTGGCGGCCGACACCGTCCTGGCGTGGCTGGCCGGCTCCCACTCCGGATACAGCAAGGTGACTGCCCCGGTGCTCTGGACCGGAATCACCTGGCGCACGCGGAAGAGGCGATGCGGGACATCCGTCGCATCCACCTCGAGCAGGATCTCGCCAGCGAAGGGCCGATCCTGCGGCGTCGCGACCGCATTGACGTACGGCATCGGCTGCGGCGGTTTCACCATGGCATGCGCTGGGCCGAGCATCAGCAGCAGCCAGACGAGGGCGTGCCACGGCGTCGTGCTGCGCGTCCTTTTTTTTGACGTCATGAAGCAGGGCCCTGTCGCGCTATGCCGGAGTCGAGGCGACATGCTAGCCACGCTTGGACGATGTGTCTACTAGAGACAGATTGTAAATTCGCCGGTGAATCCTTACGCTGTCCGCACACATCAGGAATGACAGCGAATGCCGAAGCGTCACGGTGGCGAACTCGATCTGGCGGCGTACGAATCCGTCGCGGATGCGATCGCGGCGCTGTTCCGCCCGCACGTGGAAGTGGTCATCCACGACCTGTCCACGTTGAAGATCGCGCACATCGCCAATCCGCTGTCCGGAAGGCGAGCGGGTGACAGTTCCGCCGACGACCGGTTTCCCGAGACGACACTGGAGCAGGCGGTGATCGGGCCCTACCGCATGACCAGCCGCGCCGGCCGCAATCTCCGCTCCGTCACCGCGGTTCTGCGCGACCGCCAGGGCAGCCCCCGCGGGATGATGTGCATCAACTTCGACGTGTCGCTGCTGGAGAACGTGCAGGCGAGCCTGGCCTCGCTGGCGTTTCTGCCAGGATTCGCGGAGCCGCGCACCTTCTTCCATGACACGTGGCGGCAGACGCTGGAGCAGATCGTCCAGACCTACGAGGCCGAGGTCGGAGTTCCCGTGACCTCCCTGGATGCCGCCGGCAGGACGATCCTCGTCCAGCGGATCGACGAGGCGAGGATTCTGGATGTCCGGAATGCGGCGCCGGCAGTCGCGGCCCGGCTCGGCATCTCGCGCGCGTCGCTCTACAAGTATCTGAAGAACGCACGGTGAGCCGAACGCTGAAAAAGCGGCCCGAGGGGGCGGCGCTGTCCGGTGCCGGCGGGAGCTGATCTGCGTCGCACACAGCGGACAGCTGGCCCGCGACGCGCGGGATCCCGGGCACTTCGGACTGGCGATGCGTGCGAGCACAGGGCCGCGCCTGCAGGCGGTCGGCCGTGTGGCCGCGCGGCGCGACGCAGCCCCCGGCCCACGATGCGATGATCCAACGGCCGGCAGTCCTTTTGCCATTTTCGAGGCTCCCCCATGTCCGAACGCATCCTGGTTTTCTACGGCTCCTACCGGTCCGACCGCATGGGCATCCGCCTGGCCGACTACTGCGTGCGCACGCTGCAGGCGCGCGGCATCGACGCCGAACTGGTCGATGCCAAGGCGGTCGATCTGCCGATGCTGGACCGCATGTACAAGGAATATCCGCAAGGACAGGCGCCCGCCGCGATGGAGGTGCTTGCAGGCAAGATCCGCGATGCCGATGGCTTCGTGTTCGTCACCGGCGAATACAACTGGGGCGTGCAGCCGGGTCTGAAGAACCTCACCGATCATTTCCTGGAGGAGTGGTTCTGGCGTCCTGCCGGCGTGGTCAGCTATTCGGCCGGGCGCCTGGCCGGTGCGCGCGCCAGCGTCGCCTGGCACGGCACGCTGTCGGAAATGGGCATGGTGGTGATCTCCAGCTCGGTCAACGTCGGGCCGATCGGCAAGACGCTCGATGCGCAGGGCCAGCCCATCGACGAGGCCGGCAGATCGCTCGAGAAGAGTTTCGCCCGCTTCGCCGACGATCTGACCTGGTGGACCGAGGCCGCGCGCGTGCAGAAGGCGCGCCGGGCGCCACCCTACTGAGTCGGGGTCGGGACGTGATTCACCTGTCCGGTGCGATCCAGCAGGAGTCGGTGCGGCATCGGCATGCCCGGCGCTGCGTCGGGCAACGTCACGGCACGGGCCGTGCGTCCCCGCGCCAATGAGGAATCGCGACATGTCCGACCGGACGCGCCGTCCTGCCGTGCCACGCCCCTGGCGCGGGCGGCTGCCTGCCGCGACGGTCGCGGGGGTCGCCACCGTGGCCCAGGCCGTCTGGGCCTCGCCGGTTGCGCGGTCCGCGGCGGAGTGGGGCGCCACGCCACTGGTCTATCTGTCGCTGCTCTGCCTGGTCGCGCTGGTGTCGACGCGCGCCCTGCTGGCGTTGCTCCCGCGCCGCCTGGGTCCGGCGGCGCAGGCCTACGCGATCGTCCTGTGGATGCTCGGGTACTGGCTGCTGCTGGCCTATGTCGATTTCTCGGTGCGTGTGGCGGCCTGGAGCACATACGACACCTCGTCGATCCTGCTGCATGTGCTCCGGGCGTCCGCGCTGCCGATCGCGGTCTGCGCGGGCGCGCTTCTGCTGGTGCTGCCGCGCGTGCTGGAGCGAGGCGGGCGCTAGCCGCCGCGCCGTCGTGCACCCACGACCGGGGCGACGGATCGCACCCCGCGCGGGCGTTCCAGGCCTGCGCCGGCACCGGCGCTCAAGCCCGGCGAAGTGGCGCCGATACCGGTCGGACTGTTCCGCCGGATGGATCCACCGCTCATGTACCTGATCATTGGTGCCGTCGTCGTCATCGCCAGCATGATCGGCGGCTTCATGATGGTGGGCGGCAAGCTGCTGACGCTGTGGCATCCCAACGAGATCATCGTGATCTGCGGCTGTGCGCTGGGCGCGTACGTGATCGCCACGCCGCCCAAGGTGATGAAGAGCGCGCTGCAGACCATGGTCGCGCTGTTCAAGGGGCCGGAGATGCTGATGAAGATGCGGCGCGACGGCACGATGGCGATCGAGGACCACATCGAGAATCCCGGCAACAGCACGATCTTCCAGAAGTATCCGAAGATCGCCGCCGACAATCATCTGCTGACCTTCATCACCGACTGCATGCGGTTGATCGTGGGCGGCAGCATGAGCCCGCACGAGCTGGAATCGCTGCTCGAATACGAGCTCGAAACGCATCACCAGGAAGCGCTGGAACCCGCGCATTCGGTGCAGAAGGTGGCCGATGCGCTGCCGGGCTTCGGCATCGTCGCTGCCGTGCTCGGCATCATCCTCACGATGTCCATCGTCGGCAGTGCGCCCGCGGCGGAGATCGGCGCGAAGGTCGCGTCGGCGCTGGTCGGCACCTTCCTCGGCATCTTCCTGGCGTACGGCTTCGTCGGGCCGATGGCGACGGCGATGGAGAACCGCGCGCACGAGGAGGGCAAGGCCTTCGAGGTGGTGAAGATGGCGCTGGTGGCCTCGCTGCGCGGCTATCCGCCGTCGGTGGCGATCGAGTTCGCGCGCAAGCTGCTGTTCTCCGACGTGCGCCCGAGCTTCCAGGACCTGGAAGCCGACCTCAAGACCGCCAAGGGCTGACGGGCGCGCCATGAGCGAGGCCCTGCAACCGATCATCATCGTCCGCAAGAAGAAGCGCGGCGGTAGCGCCCACCACGGCGGCGCGTGGAAGGTGGCGTACGCCGACTTCGTCACTGCGATGATGGCGTTCTTCATGGTGATGTGGCTGGTGGCGACGATGCCGCAGGAACAACTGGGCGGCATCTCCGAATACTTCCAGAACCCGAGCGCGGTCGCGGGACGGTCCGCGGTGATGGCGCCAGGCGCCCAGGGGCCCGGCGGCGCGGGCGATGCCCCGATCAAGATGTTCGACCATCTGCGGAATCCACCGGGCGCGGGCCCCGATGTCGACGCGGCCGCCGACAGCAGCGCCACCGAGCGCGCGCAGGATGCGCAGGACCGGGAGCAGCTCGAAGCGCTGCAGCGCGCGCTGGAGAAAGCGGTGGCGAGCAGTCAGGCGCTCGCTCCGTTCAAGGACCAGCTGCTGATCGACATCACGCCGGAGGGGTTGCGGATCCAGATCGTGGATACCCACAACCGGCCGATGTTCGACCTGGGCTCGCCGAATCTGAAGACCTACACCACCAGCATCCTCGTCGAGCTGGCGACCTACCTCAACCAGGTCGAGAACCGCGTGGCGATCTCCGGGCACACCGACAACACGCCGTTCACCGGCGCCGGCGGCCTCAGCAACTGGGAACTGTCCACGCAGCGTGCCAACGCGGCGCGTCGCGCCCTGGTGGCGGGCGGGCTCGAGGACGCCAAGCTGTCACGCATCGTGGGGCTGGCGTCGTCGGTGCCCTTCGACAAGACCGACGAAGCGAATCCCATCAACCGCCGCATCAGCATCGTGGTCCTGAGCAGCGCCGCCGAGCGCGTCGCGGCGCGCAGCGACGACGCGGTGGCGACGGTCGCCGAGGCCGCGACCGACAAGACCTGAAACCGGCGCGATGCCGGTGGCGCCTCGCACGCGCGCGACTCGCCGATCCGCTCGCGGCGGATGCCGCGGCTCAGTTGAGGACGTCGAGCAACTCGACCTCGAACACCAGCGACGCGCCGGGCGGGATCGCATTGCCGGCACCATCGGCGCCGTAGCCGAGGAAGGCCGGGATGTACAGCTCGCGCCTGCCGCCGGGGCGCATGCCGGCCACGCCCTCGTCCCAGCCGCGGATGACGCGGCCGGCGCCGAGTTCGAACTCGAAGGGCTGGCCGCGATCGACCGAACTGTCGAACTTCGCGCCGCGCTTGCCGGGAGCGTTCTGGTCGTAGAGCCAACCGGTGTAGTGCACGCTGACCGTGTCGCCGGCGACCGCGGGAGCGCCTTCGCCCGTGGTCACGTCGATGCGCTGCAGGTCCTCCACGTCACCGCCGGTATAGGGCGGCGGTCCACCGCAGGCGGCGAGCAGCAGCAACGACAGCAGGGCGACAAGGCGGCGCGGGCGATCGGTCATGGGAAAGGCGCGTTGGACGGAGCCGACAGGATAGCCGTGTCGGTATCGCCGGGCGGGCGGGGACAGGCAGCGCGCGAACGGCGTCGGGCGTATCGGTGGCCGGTGCGCGGGACTGGCGAGGTCGAGGCGCCGCGCTGCCCCGCGGCCTCGACCGTCGCGCGGACGTCGGGTGATGTCCACGCGCACCGTGGCGCGCGCAACACGGCCGCGTTCGTCGTCTTCCGTCTTCCGTCCGGCGGCGTTCGTCGCGATGCCTTCGCCGCCGATCATCCCGGGACCAGCACCAGAGCGGCGATGACCAACGCTGCGGCGGCGGTCAGCAGAATCGGCACCCAACGTCTGACCGCGGCCCGCGGCGGCGAGACCGCCTCGGGCTCCGCGGCGCGGAGCGTCTGCTGCGACACGTCCAGGCCCGGTGCGATCAGCAGGAAGCCCGCGGCATCGACGCGGAGCTCGTCGCCCGGGCTCAGGAATCCCTGCTGCACGCGCTTGCCGTTGATGTAGGTGCCGTTGGACGAGTCCAGATCGTCGACCGACAGGCCGTCGCCGACCGGCTTGACCACGGCATGGCGGCGGGAGATCTCGTCGGCGGGCACGGTGATGTCGCACTCCGGCGCACGGCCGATGACCACCGGACCGGCCACCGGAAAGACCTTGCCCGACACCGCGCCGGACACGCCGCGCAGAACGAACCGCGGCATTGCCATGCGCACGCGGGTGGCGCCGATGTCGTCGTCGCTGCCGTCGGCCACGCGCGGCGCCGATGCGCTCGGTGCGGACTCGACCGGGGCGAACGTCGCCACGATGTCGCCGAAGTCGATCTGGTCGCCGCTGCGCAGCGCCATGAGGTCGGACACGGGCTTGCCGTTGAGCGACACCGGTCCGCCGCTTTGGGGCACCTGCACGTTGGCACCGGCGCCGGTGACATGGATCTCGCAGTGGAGCGGGCGGATGCCGGGGCCGGTGAGGACCACGGCGCTCCCCGGCGTCGAGCCGATCCGGTTGACGCCTGCGCTCAGCAGGACCTGGCCATGCTCGCCATTGGGAAACACCAGCTTCATCTTCGCCCCCTGCGAAATCGGTGAGGGCTGAGCGCCGACATCCGCGCGTATTCTAGCCAGCGCCGGCGGGCGCATTCGCGTCCGCGGCACCGTTTTTTTCGCGTTTCCCCAAGTGCTCCACGCTGTGCACGATCCGGCGGAACGCGGGCTGCAGCTTTCCCCGCCGCGGCCGCTAACGTACCGGTGGTGCCGATGGCGCCCGACCGCGTGTCCTCATGCGGCCCTGACGCGGAAGCTGCTATGCGGCGTCAGGGATTCACACAAACGGGGGAAGTCCGATGTCCAAGGTTCTGGGTCTGCCGGTCGCCGTCTGGCTGGCCTGCGTTGCGTGGCCGCTGGCCGCGTCCGACCTGCACGTGGCGCTGGTGAAGGGCGTGGCGGGCAGTGTCAGCATCGTCCAGGCCAACGCCACGCGCACGGCGGAAGCGGGCACGCAGCTGCGTGTCTCCGACCGCATCGTCACCGCGCCGGGCGCGACGGCGTCGATCGTGTTCCGCGACGGCACGATGCTCACCGTCGGCGGCGGCGCGGATGTGCACGTGCGCGACTACGTCTTCGAGCCGAAGGCGGGCCGCTACGCGTTCTCGCTCTACATGGGCCAGGGCTCGGCGATCTACGAGTCCGGCAAGATCGGTCGGCTGGCGCCGGAGTCGGTCAAGGTGGAAACGCCGCAGGCCACGGTCGGCGTACGCGGGACCCGCTTCCTGATCGAAGCGGGCTGATCGTGGCGACGGTCCGAGGGTGCGCGGGATGGCGTGCGGTCGCGCTGCTGTCGCTGGCCGCGCTGCTGTCGGCCTGTTCCGCCGCGCCGACCCGGGTGACGCTGCTGCCCGACCAGGACGGGCGCGTCGGCGCGGTGCTGGTCGGCAATGCGTACGGGCAGCAACGGCTCGACCAGGCCTATGGCCGCGTCGAGGCCGACGCGACGACCGCGCCCACGCTGGCGAGGTCGGACACGCGCGAGGCCTTCGAGACGCGCCACCGGGCGCTGCTGGATGCGCAACCCGAGCCGCCGCTGAGCTTCGTGCTGAATTTCCTGTTCGACAGCATGGAGCTCACGCCCGAATCCAGGCAGAAGCTGCCCGAGGTGCTGGCGGCGGTGCGCGGCCGCTTGCCGACCGAGGTGACGGTCTTCGGATATGCAGATTCCGCCGGCGCGCCCGCTTACAACCTGTCGTTGTCGGCCGAACGCGCGCGGGCCGTCGCGGCAATGTTGCGGAAGATCGATCCGGCGTTGCCCGTGCAGATGGACTGGTTCGGCGACAAGTCGCCGCTGGTGCCGACGGCGCCGGGCGTGCCCGAGCCGCGCAACCGGCGCGCGGAAATCCTGATCCTGTGACGGCGGCGGTCATGCGGCCCCGGCGCCACGTCACGCACGCCAGATGTCCGGGTTAGGCCTGCCCGCGCCGCCGCCCGGCGCGGCGGTCGTTCCTCGCCGGCGTCAGGGCGTGCTGTTGCTGGTGGCCGGCGTGCTGATCGCGCTGGTCATCGGTCTCGGTGGCATGCTGCGGGTCGCGCCGATCGCGCGTCTCGACAACGCCGTGCTCGACGGGCTGATGCGGGCCACCGCCGATGGCGTGCCGGCGTCCGACACCGTCGTCGTCGACATCGACGACGTGAGCCTGTCGGCGGTCGGCCAGTGGCCCTGGCCGCGCTACCGGCTCGCGGCGCTGGTCGAACGCATCGCGGCCGAGCGGCCCGCCGCCATCGCGCTGGACATTCTCCTGCCCGAGGCGGATCGCGCGTCGCTGGCGGATATCCGGAAGACCTTCCAGCGCGATTTCGGCATCGACGTGGCGATCACCGGCGTACCGGACGGCCTGCTGGACAACGACGGCTACCTGGGCCACGCGATGGCGCAGGCCGATGTGGTCGGGGCGCGCTATTTCTATTTCGACCACGCCACCGGCGAGACCGCGCCGGCGCGTCCCGGCGTGGGGTTCGACGGCGCGCTGGACGCGCTGGACCTCGACCGCGCGCACGGCGTGCTCGACAACGTCGGGTCGATCGCATCGCAGACCCGGGTCAGCGGGTTCGTGAACATGGGCGTCGACGATGACGGCGTGCTGCGGCGCCTGCCGCTGCTCGTCGAATATCGCGGCGTGCTGCAGCCGAGCCTCGCGCTGGCGACGACGATGCGGGCGCTGGACGTGTCGTCCGGGCGCGTGGTCGCCGGTCGCGATGGCGCATCACTCGTGATCGGACCGCACGTGGTGCCGGTCGATCGCCGGGGACACGCGCTGCTGCGTTTCGACGGCCCGCCGGCGCGCTATCCCAGCGTCGCGGCGGTGGACGTGCTGGCCGGGCGGCATGTGGCGCAGGACCTGCGCGGCAAGGTGGTCGTCATCGGCTCGTCGGCGGTGGGGCTCAGCGACCGGCACCGGACGGCGATGAGTCCGGTGTTCTCCGGCGCGAAGGTGCAATCGGCGCTGGTGCAGAACATCCTCGACGGCCGCACGCTGCGCACGCCGGAGTGGGGCGGCCTCGCGGCGCTGGTGCTCGGCGTGCTGGTCGCGGCGATGCAGGGCGGTCTGCTGGTGGCGCGGCGCAGTCTGTGGACGGTGGGCGCGACCACACTGGCTGTCGTGCTGGCATTGGGCGCGCTGGCGTTCGCGGGCATTGCGTATCAGGGTCTGGTGCTGCCGGTCGCGGCCCCCGCGCTGGTCGCAGTGACCGTGCTGCTGGCGGCCTTCGCAACCCGGTACGTGCTGCAGCAGCGCCATGCGCGACGCTGGCGCAAGCAGCTCGAAAACGCGCGGCAGGTCACGATCGAATCGATGTCGGCGGTCGCCGAAACGCGCGATCCCGAGACCGGCGCACACATCAAGCGCACCCAGCACTACGTGCGCGCCATCGCCCGGCGCCTGCGCGATACCGGCCAGTACGCCGACATCCTGACCGACGAGCACATCGACCTGCTGTTCCTGTCGGCGCCGCTGCACGACATCGGCAAGGTCGGCGTGCCCGACCACATCCTGCTCAAGCCGGGCCCGCTCACCCAGGAGGAATGGGTGGTCATGCGCCGGCATGCGGAGTTCGGCCGGACGATCATCCTCAGCACCTCCCGGCACATCGAGGGCGACAACTTCCTGTCCGTCGCCGCCGAGATCGCCGCGACCCATCACGAGAAGTGGGACGGGTCGGGCTATCCGGCCGGCCTGCAGGGCCAGGCGATTCCGCTGTCGGGCCGGATCATGGCCGTCGCCGACATCTACGATGCGCTGGTCAACCGCCGCTGCTACAAGCCCCCGTTTCCGCACGCGCAGGCGATGGCGATGATGCGCCAGCTGCGCGGGACGACGTTCGACCCCGTGGTGCTCGATGCCTTCTTCGCGATCGAAGACGAGATCATCCGCATCGCCGGCGCCTTCCGCGACGAGGAAGTTGCTGCCGCGGCGGGCAGGCCGGACGACGGGGCAGGTGACGTCGCGGATCATCCGGTGCCGACGGGCATCGCGCCGGACGCGCATGTCGAGCACCAGCGCGGGTAACCCTTCGAAACAGGCGCTGCAACGCTGTGCAGGTGCTGATCGCCACACCGCCTCCAGGTTCTGAGCGGCCTTCAAGAACCGCCACGATGCGGAGCGCCCGCGCAGGCTTGGCGCGTTACGCCACGCGCCTTCATCCGTCCTGATGCGTTTCCAGATAACCCGCCACGTCGTTATGGGAGATGGCGAGCAACATGTCGTAAAGCGTGTCCTCGACACGGCGCGACATCGCGCCCGCCACCACCGGGTTGTCTCCGTACTCGGCCTGGATGCCTTCATCGACCATCGTGGCAAGCTCCTGCAATCCGGCCTCGATCTCCTCGGGCGAGCCGGACATCACCTGGGTGAGATAATCCTGCAGTCCCGACTCGATCTGGGAGTCGCTCAAGCCTTCCACCGTGCCGTAAAGATCGAACAGAAAGTCGCCGAATCGACCCGCGGGAACAAGACTGCCGACGGTGACCACCGTATCGAGGATGCGCAGGATCCCGTCGACACGTGCCTCGTTCGATTCGAGATTCCCCAGGAACGGCAGCGCCTGGGCGATCAGCAGGGAGGGCGAGAGGATTTCGAGACGTCCGAGGGCGGCCTGCGCATCGACGGACTCGGGATCGGCACCGACGACGTCGGCCTGCGTCTGGGTGTAGGCGTCGAGTTTCGCCGCGACCGCCTCGCCGAACAGGTTGTCCGGATTGAATGCGGTCACGCCGAGCAGGAAGCCCAATCGTCGGCTGTCGTCTGCTGCGTACTGGCCGGCATTCTCGTACCCGTCGGTGAGGTCATTGAAGATCGCGTCCGAGTGGCTGATCAGCAAGCGCGACAGCGCTTCGGTGCGCGGGTCCGAGATCCGCTGGGAGAAGACATCGTTCTCGGCGAAATACGCAGGGTTGTCGCCGGCCCAATTGGCCATTTCGACGGCGAGGCCGGTACCGCCACTGCCGGATTCGGCCACCGCGATGATGAGGCCGCCCAGCGCATCCGGTGAGCCTGCGGCATAGCCGACGGCATCCTTGTCGGCCAGCAGTTCCCGGATGTGTTGGCGTTCGACGGCGGTTCGATCGGGCGACGAATACGCCGAATAGAGGGCCTGTCTGCTCAGCGCATCCCCACCCAGTCCGGCGATCACGTTGTTCGCCCAGCCGGTCACAGTGGAATCGGTCCCGTGCGATGCGCTGTAGCGATCGGCGCCCGCCAGTATGTCCATTGCCATGCCAGCCATTGCATCCTCGAAATCCTGCATGGCCTGACTGTTGGATGCGCCGAAGAGCATCTGCGCGCCGCGTTCTTCGGCGGGGCCGAACGAGGCCAGTCCCATGCCGAACACGCCGAACAGTTCGTCCCCGCTGAGCGAGCCTTCCGCGTGCTTGGCGGCGATCGCATCGCCCAGGAGCGTCAGGCCGCTGGCGGGATACCCGCTGCCCTCCAGCTCCGAAATCGCGCCGGTATTGACGATGCTGGTCCAGTCTTCCGGCTCGCGCCGCTGGAGTTCGTCGAGGATTGCCTGCGCGTCTTCGGGCGAGCAGCAGTTGGCCAGCTCATCGAGAAGAACACGCGTCGCCTCGCCTCGGCCATAGGAGTCGATGACGTTGTCGACCGCCTGATTGACATCGACGGAGCCGCAGGTCTGGGACGTCGACGAGGGACCGCCGGCATCTGGGATGAGCTGGATGCTGTGCATGGCGTTGTTCCGAGCGTGTGCAGATGGAGACATGCTTGCAGCAGTCCGGGTGGCGCAACAGATGGGGTGATCCCTAGTGGGACCGTCGAGGTCGGCGCCGCGCTGCCGCGTTTGCACCAGGTAGGCAGCCGAAACGTCGACGTCGAGGCAGCGTTTCGTTTCGCCTGGGTTTTCAGGGGGCGTCGGGGGCGCAGGCGCAATGCATTGCACAGCTGCGGCTGGAAACTGCAAGGCAGGACGGCGCGCCGCCTCGCGCGTCCGGGCTGGTCTGGGCCCCTGGGACGTTGGAATCGCAACCGGCCTGACGACACGACGCGCGCCTCGGCCACCCACGGACTCGCTGCTAGGATCGGCGCTTCCCACATCGACGGAGGCGACATGGACCCGAACCGCTGGTCGAATGGCATTTCCCGCCGCCGCGTGCTGCAGTCCCTGGCGCTCGCCGGCGCGGCGGCGGTGCTGCCGCGAAGTTTCGCGGCCACGCCGCCCGCGCGTCGCCTCGGCGTCGCCCTCGTCGGTCTGGGCGGCTACAGCCGTGATCTGCTCGCACCCGCGCTGCAGCTGACCCGGCACTGCCGCCTCGCCGGTCTGGTCACCGGTTCGCCGCAGAAGGTGCCGGCGTGGCAGGAGACGTACGGCATCCCCGACGCCAACGTCTACAGCTACGACGACTTCCACCGTATCGCCGACAACCCCGACATCGACGTCGTCTACGTCGTCACGCCGAACCATCTGCACAAGCCGCTGACGCTGATCGCGGCCGATGCCGGCAAGCACGTCTGGTGCGAGAAGCCGATGGCGATGGACGCAGGCGAAGGCGAGGCGATGATCCAGGCCTGCCGTGACAACCGGGTGCAGCTCGCCATTGGCTACCGCATGCAGCACGAGCCGAACACGCGGCGCTTCATGGCGATGGCGCAGGCGCGTCCGTTCGGACGCATCGTGCAGGTGCGCGCCGATGCGGGCTGGTTCGGCTGGCGGCAGGGCGCCGACGAGGCGTGGCGGCTCGATCCTGCGCGCGGAGGCGGTGCGATGTACGACATGGGCGTCTACAGCGTGAACGCCGCGCGTTACAGCACCGGGCTCGAACCGGTCGCCGTGCGCGCCTGGGACGAGACCGCGCGTCGCGAGATCTTCCGTGGCGTCGACGAGACCACGCGCTTCACGCTCGAGTTTCCGGACGACATCGTCGCCGAATGCGTCACCAGTTTCGGCCGCAACCTCAATACCCTGCAGGTCGACTGCGAACGCGGTTGGTACCGGCTGTCGCCCTTCCAGTCCTACGACGGCAATGTCGGCCGCGCCAGCGACGGCACGCGGTTTCCGGCGCAGCTCGGCGAACGCCCGCGCATGCAGGCCGAGCAGATGGACCAGGATGCGCTCGCCATTCTCGAAGGCCGGCCGCCGCGCGCACCGGGCGAGGAAGGCCTGCGCGACATGCGCGTGCTCGATGCGGTGTTCGCCTCGGTGCGCAACGGGAACGAGCGGGTGCGCATCGCGGGGTAGCGACCGACGCTGCGGATCGCACCACCGGTCGCGAGCGGTGTCGCGCCCGACGGGAATCGTGGCGCCGGATTGCACGTTTCGGCGTCGACGCCGCCGCGCTGCAAGTCAGCCCGCGTGCGCCCGTCCCGTCGCGCCGACCCGCAGGCCATCGAACAGCAGCGCCACCATCCGGCGTGCCTCCGCGACATCGCCGTTGCTGGCCGGCGACGCGAGGCGCAGGGTGGCCAGCACCAGTTCGCGCGCGTCCATGCCGGCGCGGATCTCGCCGGCGGCGGCGGCGGCATCCAGCAGGCCCTGCAGCGCGGGCGCGAGCTGGCCGAGCACGTAGTGCGGCAGCGACTGGTAGGCCGGGTCGCCCGAGTGCAGGGCCGGACCCAGTCCGCGCTTGGTCGCGGCGAGATCGACGAGACGCTGCACCCAGGCGGCGAGCGCGTCGCCGGGCGCTTGCGCCTTGTCGGCACGCGTCGCTGCGGCCACGCAGCTGTCGACCTCGCGGTTGATCAGCGCGCGGATCAGATCGGAGCGCTGCGGAAAGTGTCGATAGAGCGTGCCGACGCCGACGCCGGCTTCGGCCGCGATCATCCGCATCGGCGCGTCCACGCCTTGGTTCGCGAACACGGTCAACGCCGCCTGGAAGAGCGCGTCCACGTTGCGACGTGCGTCGGCCCGCAGCGGTCGCTGCAGGGCGTCCGCGGGGTCGGGCGGATTGCCGCGTTGTTTCACCATGCCACCTTCCAAGTTGATAAGCGGAACGTTGTTCCGTATAAATGGACGAACGTTCCGGTTGTGCAGTGTGCACGGTCCGGGGCGCCTTCGCCCATTTCAGGAGCTCCGCATGAAATATCGACCGCTCGGTGGCACCGGCCTCCAGGTCAGCCCGTATTGCCTGGGCACGATGATGTTCGGCCGGCTGGCCAATGCCGATCAGGACGACTGCGTGCGCATCGTGCACAAGGCCCTCGATGCCGGCATCAACTTCGTCGACACGGCCGACGCCTACAGCCAGGGCGACTCGGAAGTGATCGTCGGCAAGGCGCTGCAGGGCAGGCGCGACGGCGTCGTGCTCGCGACCAAGGCGGCGCTGCCGATGGGGGAGGACCCGAACATGCGCGGCCATTCGCGGCGCTGGATCACGCGCGCTGTGGAGGATTCGCTGCGACGACTGCAGACCGACCGGATCGACGTCTACCAGATCCATCGTCTGGCGCCGGACACCGACGTGGAGGAGGCGCTGTCCGTGCTGACCGACCTGATGCGGGCGGGCAAGATCCTCGCGTTCGGCGCCTCGACCGTGCCCGCGTCGGACATCGTCGCGGCGCAATGGACCGCCGAGCGTCGCGGGCTGGCGCGCTTCCGCACCGAGCAGCCGCCGTATTCGATCCTCAACCGCTCGATCGAACGCGAGGTGCTGCCGGCCTGCCAGCGCTACGGCATGGGCGTGATGACCTGGAGCCCGCTGGCGAAAGGCATGCTGACGGGCAGGTACCGCAAGGGCGCGCCGACCCCGGAGTCGCTGCGTGCGACGTTCTTTCCGAAGGCGATGTCGGACGCGGCCAGCCTGGACGCGGTGGAGGCCCTGATCCCGTTGGCGGACAGCGCCGGCCTGACGCTGACGCAGCTGGCGCTCGGTTTCGTGCTGGCGCATCCCGCGGTGACGGCCGCGATCATCGGTCCGCGCACCATGGCGCAGCTCGACGACCTGCTCGCCGGCACCGGGACCGTGCTGGACGACGCGGTGCTCGACCGTATCGACACGATCGTGCCGCCGGGTGTCGACGTCGCCCCGCTGGAAGGCGCGGCGCACACGCCGCCATGGATCAGCCGGGCAGCGCTGCGCCGGCGTCCCGTCACGGAACGCATGGCGGCCTGAGTCGCGCACGCGGGCGAGGGACGCGAGGTCGTCCTCCCGTCTACCCGGAGTCGCAAACCCGGAACCGGTAGTCTCGACCCGGATGCATCCGCCATGCGTCCGGGGGACGCGCGATGGACGGATGGAGCTTTGCGCTTGCCGTGTTGCTGGTCGAGCTCACGCCCGGGCCGAACATGGCGTGGCTGGTCTCGCTGACGCTGGCCGAAGGCCGGCGCGCCGGGCTGGCGGCAACGGCCGGCGTGGCGATCGGTCTCGCCCTCAATGCGGCGCTGTCGGGTCTGGGTCTCAGCACGCTGCTGGTGACGGTGCCCGGCGTCGGCACCTGGATCGGCGTGGCTGCGGGGATGATGATGCTGTGGCTCGCGTGGCGCGGCTGGCACGATGCGGGCGACGCAAGGTCGTCCACCGGCGCCGGCCGTACGCTGTACCAGGTGCTGGTCGCGGGCCTCGTCATCAACCTGCTCAACGCCAAGGCGGCGGTCTTCTTCCTCACCGTCGTGCCCCGGTTCCTGTCCGGGCCGGAGGCGCCGCTGCGCGAGATCCTGATGCTCGGCACGATCAGCGTGGGCGTGGCGACGCTGGTGCACCTCACGCTGGTGTTCGGCGCCGGGCGTCTGCGGCGGGTAGTGACCCGACCGGACCGCGTGCGGCCGGTGCGTCGCGTGCTGGCGCTGGGCATGGCGGCCGTGGGCGGCTGGTTCTTCTATTCGGCGTTGTGGTGAGCGCCGGGGATCCCATGGCCGTCGCGGGCCCGGCGTCGGAACCGAAGCGGTGCACCGGCGTCCGGACGCCGGCCTGTCACTTCCGGCACGTGCGGCCGTCCCGCCCGCCTCTTAGCGTGGCAGCCGATGCCGTCGCGCGTGCCGCGCGGCGCACGTGTCTCAAGGGGAGACTCCCATGGCCCGAAGACTGCCGGTCGCCGCCTTCCTGCTGGGCCTGAGCGCCTTCGCCGCGCACGTGGACGCCAGCGAACCTGCGCCGGATCCGGCCAAGGTGATGCTCCTGGGCGTTTTCTACTTCGCGAATCCCGGCCGGGACGTGGTCAAGTCGGAGGTCATCGACGTCACGACCGACCAGAACCAGGCGTATCTGGCGGGACTCGCGACGCGACTCGCCGCGTTCCGTCCGACGGATGTCCTGGTGGAATGCGAACCGTCGGCGCAGGCCCGCCAGGACGCGGCCTTCGCCGCCTACCGCGTCGATGCCGCGTCGTTGACGGTCAACGAGACGCAACAGATCGGATTCCGCGTGGCAAAGGCGGCCGGCCTCGCGCGCGTGACCTGCTTCGACGAGGGCGACGTGCACTGGAACAGCGGTCCGATGTTCGACTACATCGCCGCGTACGCACCCGGGCGCAAGGTGGCGATGGACGCGATGTTCGCAGCGCTGTCGGCGCGCGGGTCGCGAGAACAGTCGACGCTGCCGCTGCCCGAGCTGCTGCGGCTGGCCAACGATCCGGAGCGCGACCGCGAGAACAAGGATCTCTATCTCGTCACCAATGCCGTCGGTGCAGGCGACGGTTTCGCCGGCGCCGATGCCGCGGCCAGCTGGTGGCATCGCAATTTCCGCATGTACGCCAACGTGCAGCGGGCCGCGATGCCGGGTCGCCGCGTGCTGGTCGTCGCCGGGGCGGGGCATACGGCGATCCTCAAGGATCTTCTCGCCATCGACGGACACCGCGAGGCGGAGGACGTCGCCGGCTATCTGCTGCCGTGACGTGCACGCGCGGGATGCCCGGCCTGATCCGGCGTTGCGTCGACGCGCACCGGAACGACCGCGCACGAGCATGTCGCGTACGGCCGGCATCGGTCGTCGCTCACCGGCTCGGCATGCGGTTGCGCTCAAGCAGCGCGCGTTCGTCGGGATCGAACATCGACAGGCCGCCGCGCGTCGCATCGGACGCCACCTCTGCCTGCAGCACGTCCCAGTGCTCGGCCAGTCGGCCGCCTTCGATGCGGAACAGATCGACCACCACCTGCGGGGTCTCCGCCCAGCCGCGGATACGGCCATGGATGGCCACGAGATCGCCCTCGGCGATGACCAGGCCGGGTTCGTAGTACACGGCGTCCGGCAACGCCGCGACGAGAGCCCGCAGGGCATCCCGTCCCTGGGGAATGTCGGGGTTGTGCTGGCGATAGTCGGGTGCGTAGAAACGCTCGACTGCGGACGCATCGCGACGCTGGAACAGCGCCGTCATCGCCTCGAGCACGAGCGCCTTGTTGCGTGTGGGACGGTCGTCGTCGGCGCGGTCCGGCGCCCGCGTGACCTCGAAGGTGCCGGTCATCCGCAGGAAGCGGCCATCGGGCAGGGTCGCGAACGAGTGGATTACCCCGCGGTCGAAGTCCTGGAGATTGACGACGGTCGCGCCGTCGCGCTCCTGCCAGCTCACGACGAGGAGGCCGTTGCCGAGTGGCTCGACACGGATGTCGACGGTTTCGGTGCGTGCGTAGGGACCCTCCTGGATCTGGAACCGCAGCGTCGATGCCGACTGCAGCGTGAGGCTGACCCGGAACTCCGGATAGGTGACGTCCAGTTCCATGCCGATCGGAAATGCGCGCATCGACAACTGCCTCCTTCGCGAGTGGTGCAGGGCATCGCCTTTGGTGTGTCGACCGCAGGCGATGCGTGTTGTGGGCGTGACCGCGCGCGGGGCGCGCTGCTCGTTCCCGGAGACGGCCGCCGGCCTCCGGGCCGTCGGCGTGAAACGGGATGCCGGAACCCGACCGGCGCAGCGCGTACCCGCGGGGCGCGATCGACTGCCGGCATCCCCGATGGATCAGCCCGCCGCGTCCGGCACGGGTGTGTTGAGCAGTTGCTGTTCCCACAGATAGGCGACGCCGCTGCCGGCGCAATGCTGCTTGAGCACGTCGGTCAGCTCCGCGACGTGTTCGGGGCGGGCCCAGTCGCGCTGCCATTCGGCGGCGACGGCCAGCCAGGTCATCATGTTGGCGCCGGCCGCGATCATGCGCTGGATGGCGACCTCGTGCGCCTCCACCGACGTGCCACCGGACGCATCGGTCACCACGGTCACGTCCCAGCCTTCGCCGAGCGCCTGGATGACCGGCATCGCCACGCAGACCTCGGTCCACAGGCCGGCGATGATCAGCTGCTTGCGGCCCGTCGCCTTCACCGCGTCGACCACCTTCCTGTCTTCCCAGGTGTTGATGAAGGTCCGGTCGATCACCTCCTGGCCGGGGAACACGTCGGTGACATGCGGAAAGAGCGCGCCACCGCGTTCGGCCACGACGCTGGTGAGGATGGTCGGCACGCCGAAGGCCTTGGCGGATTTCGCCAGCGCCGTCGTGTTGTTGACCACCATGTGCGGGTCGTGGCTGTTGAGGTTGGCGAGCTGGTAGGGCTGGTGGTCGATCAGGACCAGCACCGAATCTTCGGGGCGGAGCAGGGAATCGAGGCCGTTACGGAAGGGCATGGCGACATCCTTGGTGGAGTGCTGCGGTGAGTGGGCGTTCCGCGCGGCGTGGCTCGCATCGAGCGCCGCGCCGGAGGGGAAACCTTGTCAGCCGCACGCGGTGGCCGGTAGCGCCGTCCGCTGCCCAGCTGTGTCGCAGAATGCGCAACGCCGCGCTGGAAACGGCGGTGCCAGACTGTGTCGGGTTATCGGGAGGGAACGATGGACATCGAGGATCTGCGGACATTCGTCGAGGTCGCCGATGCCGGCGGCGTGTCGCCCGCCGCTCGCCGGCTCGGCCTGTCGAAGTCGATCGTCAGCCGGCGCCTAGCCCGCCTCGAGGCCGCGCTGGGGATCCAGTTGCTCGCGCGCACCACACGCGGCGCGGCGCTGACCGAGGCCGGCCGCCTGTTCCGCGACTACGCGGCCCGGGCCTGCCAGGAGATCGACCAGGCCCGGGACACGATCCTGCCGGGCGACGACCTGCGCGGCCGGCTGCGGATCGCCGCGCCGCTGTCGTTCGGTCCGACCCATTTCGCGCCCGTGTTCGCGCAGATGGCGGTGCGCTACCCGCATCTGCACGTCCATACCTGCTACAGCGATCGTTTCGCCGATCTGGTCGCCGACGGTTTCGACTGCGCGGTGCGGGTGGGGTATCTCGAGGATTCCAACCTGATCGCGCGGCGCGTCGGCCCGCTGTACGGAAAGCTGGTGGCGAGCCCGGCCTACGTGCGCACGCATGGCGCTCCCGAAACGCCGGACGAACTCACCGCGCACGAGGCGCTGATGCAGGGCACCGAAGCCTGGCGCTTCCTGGACGGCGACCGAACCGTCACCGTGCATCCGCGTGGCCGCTTCAAGGCCGACAACGCCACCGCGCTCGTGGCTGCGGCCGTCGCCGGACTCGGCATCGCGTGGCTGCCCGACGGCATGACCGCCGACGACCTCGCAGCCGGCCGGCTGGTGGAGGTGATGCCGCTGTATCCGCCGCCGCCGGCGGGCATCTACGTCGTGCGACCGCCGAGCCCGCACCCCGCGCGGAAGGTGCGGGCGCTCACGGAACTGCTGATCGCCTGCTTCGACGGGGCGTCGCCTTCGCCGGAATGAGTGCGCAGTCGTGCGCACCTCGAAGCCCAGCGACGCATGCCGCGTCGATTCGAAGCTGCTGCGGCCGATCCCGCTGGACGCTGGCGGACGAGGCGTCGACCGGGTCGATTCGCGCGGCGCTCAGCGCTTCGCGTCCGGCGCTGCCGGTCTGCTGGCGTCGCTGCGCACCTGGGCGTGGCTGATGAGGGCGAAGATCAGGCTGCCGCCGACCACGTTGCCGGCCAGCGTCGGCAGGCCGAATCCCAGCACGGCATCGGCGAACCTAATCTCGCCGACGAACACGAGATACATCGCTTCGGTCGAGCCGACGATGATGTGGGTGAAGCCGCAGATCGCGATCAGGTAGGTGCAGATGACGATGATCGCCAGCCGCGACTGGTCGGTCGCGGCCATCATCCAGACCATCATCGCGATGATCCAGCCGGCGAGGATGCCCTTGCTGAACATCTCGAACGGCGTGTTGTGCATCAGCTCGCGGGCGATGTTCCGGAAGGACTCGTGCGTGGCGGGATCGAACTGGTGCAGGGTCAGCAATCCGACGGCGAACAGCGTCGCACCGGCGAGATTGCCGGCCAGCACGACACCCCACAGCCGCAGCAGGCGTCCGAATTGCCGCCAGCTGGGTGACGTCATGACCGGCAGCACGCCGGTCAGCGTGTTCTCGGTGAACAGCTGCTGGCGCGCGATGATCACCGCGAGGAAGCCGAAGGTGTAACCGAAGCCGTCGAGCAGCGGGCCTGCGGGCACGCCCTGCAGATGCCGGTGCAGCACCGCGCGCGCCAGGAACGAGAAGCCCATCGTCAGGCCCGCCGCCAGCGACGACCACACCAGCGCCGCCATGCCGCGCCGGAGTTCTTCCTGCCCGTTGCGCCGGATGATCTCGTGCAGCAGCGCGGCGCGCGGCGGGCTTTTCTCCTCGACCGCCACGTGCTCGTCACCCGACAGCGAGAAGCCGCTGTCGGAGGTGTCTTTGAGATTCTCCTGGACGTCGGCGTCTTCCGGATCGGCCGGTGGCATGGCGGCCGTTGTGCGCGCCTCGTTCTGCGTGTCGCGGGTCATCGTGCGGGTCTCGCAGCGTCGGGGTGGCGCCATGCGCGCAGCTTGCGCGCCGCACGTCACGCTCGCGGTGAAGCCGGGACGCGCAGGGCCGCGTGCGATCCGCGCGCGACCGTGGAGGACGCGGCGCGTGCACTGCCGGAAACACCGCATTCGCCCGGGTCTGGTTTGCTGCACTGCACGGTGACAAACCCGTGGGACCGCTATACATCTGCACCCGTGGAGTGTTAGCGCTATCACAGGGGCGGCGGTACACAGGGGCGATCGGCGGGTGCGAAGTGCGGTGCGTGGCGTCCATCGGGCGCCTCGCACCGGACCAGGATCCGTCGAACGGTACGGCCGACGGCAGTGCGCAGGGTCCGGACGAAGGCGCATCGACGCATCGTTCCCGAACGCGGGAACGACGATCCAGTGAGGTTCAAGAACACTCGAGGGACGGCGTCCCGCGTGGACCGCGTTGCATCGCGGTCGGCTGCGAGGGGGCGCTGGAGAGTGAAATGGGTGCCGGGGGCAGCGTGCTCGCGGTCGTTCGAATCTCGGTGCTGAGGACGGGCCAAATGAAGCAGAAGTTCAAGCGTTTGAAGTCGACGGCAATGTTCACCTTCGTGGGCGGCGTGCTGATCATCAACCCTGCCTTCGCGCAGGAGCCGCAACAGCCGCCGGTCGGCCAGAGCGCGCCCGCCGCGCAGACGTCCAGCACGGACGAGGCGACGGAACTCGACGCGGTGGTCGTCACCGGCCTGCGCAGCAGCCTCAACCAGGCGATGGAGACCAAGCGCGAAGCGCAGGGTGTCGTCGACGCGATCAGCGCAGAGGACATCGGCAAATTCCCCGATACCAACCTCGCCGAATCCCTGCAGCGCATTACCGGCATCTCGATCGAGCGCCGCGACGGCGAGGGCGCGCAGGTCACGGCCCGCGGCTTCGGTCCGCAGTTCAACATGGTGACGCTCAACGGCCGCCAGATCCCGGGCGCGGACGCGTTCGGCGCGGCGGGGCAGGTCGCGATAGGCGGCGTCGACGGCGGCACGCGCGCATTCAACTTCGCGCAGCTGGCGGCGGAAGCGATCAACGGCATCGAGGTCTACAAGACCAGCCAGGCGCACGTCCCCAGCGGCGGCATCGGCGCGACGATCAACATCCTCACCGACCGGCCCTTCAACCACTCGGGCATCGTCGCCAGCGCCGGCGCCAAGGTCGTCTCCGACCGCAGCCAGGTCTTCGAGAACGACCTGACGCCGGAGCTGTCGGGCATCTTCAGCTACACCAACCCCGACAAGACCTTCGGCGTGGGCCTGAGCACGAGCTACCAGAAGCGCAAGGGCGGCTCGGTGCAGGCGACCGAGAACTACTGGAACATCCAGCCGTGGACGGGGACCATGCCGGGCGATCCGGACGTGGTCAACGCACCGGGCATCGGCGAGCTCTATGCGCGCCCGAACGACCTGCGCTATGCATTCTCCGAGTTCGAGCGCGAGCGCATCAACGGCCAGGCCGTCGTCCAGTTCGCACCGACCGACAGCGTGAGCCTGACGCTCGACTACACCTACTCGACCAACGAGATCACCGAGAACCGCGGCGAGCAGGCGATGTGGCTGCAGAACAGCGACTACACCGACGTCGAGTTCGACACGTCCGGCGCGGTGGCGACGCCGATCTACATCCGCGAGATCGCCGGCACCAAGGACTTCGGTCTCGAACAGCAGCGCAGCATGCAGGAATACAAGCTGGGCTCGCTGGGCTTCAACGCGGTGTGGGACGTCAACAGCGACTTCCGCCTCAGCTTCGATGCGCACAATTCCAAGACCGAGAGCAAGCCGAACGATCCGCAGACCGGCGGCGGCTCGACGTTCATGAGCATCGCCGGTACCAACAACTGCACGACCGGCCCGCATTGCGGCGGCTCGTGGGTGCAGGAACTCGTCTTCAACAACGGCCTGCCGATCGGCACGCAGACCTGGTATCCCACGACGGCCGATGCGGTCGCCGGCACCAACGGCGTCGTCAATCCGGGCTTCGTCGCGGGCGAGATCGGCTCGCAGGTGTTCCGCGTCAACGCCCAGACCCAGGTCAGCGAGATCAAGCAGGCGCGGATCGACGGCGAGTGGAGCTTCGACGAGGGCCGCTTCCAGTTCGGCATCGACAGCAACAAGGCGACGACCCATCGGCTGCAGGCCGCGGAAGCCTATTCGACGCTCGGCGACTGGGGCGTGGCGAACGTCGATGGCGACGTGGCGGGCGGATTGATGGACTTCCTGCAGCCGGTCGATCTGGTCGGGCTGTTCGACGACTACAACATCACCAGCTGGCCGGCCTGGCGCGGAGACACGGGCGCGCTGGCCGAGTGGGCGGCGGGGCAGTACGGCATCGGCCTGGGCGTGAGTCCGCAGAACGCGGCGGACAACCGCGTCGAGGAGAAGACCAATGCCGCGTACGTGCAGCTCGACCTCGAAGGCGAACTGGGCGGCATGCGCACCAATACGCGCATCGGCGTGCGCTACGAGACCACGGACGTGGTCTCGACCTCGGTCATCGCGATTCCCGAAGCGATCGAGTGGCAGTCCAACAACGATTTCCGGATCGTGCTGTCGGACGAGCAGCAGCCCTTCAGTGAGACGGCGAGCTACAGCTACATCCTGCCGAACCTGGATTTCAGCATCGATCTCACCGACCAGCTGAAGGGGCGCGCGTCGTTCGGTCGCAGTATCGCGCGTGCGCCCTACGGCAACCTCTACGCGGGCCCGGGCGCGTCCCAGCCCTTCGGCTCGGTCCTGCTGGATCCGTCCGTCCGCGCCAGCGGCAACGCCCAGAACCCGGCGCTGAAGCCGCTCGAATCCGACAACCTGGACCTGGCACTGGAGTGGTATTTCGCCGATGCGAGCTACGTGTCGGTGACCTACTGGCACAAGTCGGTCGGCAACTTCATCGGCAACACCGTGACCCAGGAACCGCTCTACGGCCTGACCGATCCGACCTCGGGTCCGGATGCACAGACGGCGCTGGACTTCCTGCAGAGCGCGGCTTGCGTGGCCCAGGTCGGCGCGGCCAACGCGGCGGCGTGCTCGGGCAACGACACCTCGCTGTTCACGGCGCTGGCGCTGTTGCGCAACGATCCGGCGGGGCTGGCCGCGTACAACGGCACCGGCGCGCAGGTGCTGGCCACTGAGGCGGCCTACGACCTCTACGGCACGGCTGCGGATCCGCTGTACCAGTTCAACGTCAACCGGCCGGTCAACCAGAACGATTCCAAGCTGCGCGGCTGGGAACTGGGCGGCCAGTACTTCTTCGGCGAAAGCGGGTTCGGCGTCTTCGCCAACTACACGATCGTCCAGGGCGATGTGGGTTACGACAACGCCGGCGATCCGAACATCGACCAGTTCTCGCTGACGGGACTCAGCGACACCGCCAACGCCATGCTGATGTACGAGAAGTACGGCTTCTCGGCGCGTCTGGCCTGGAACTGGCGCGACGAGTACCTGATCCTCGCCAACCAGGGCGCGAGCCGGAATCCCTACTACGTCGAAGCCTACGACCAGTGGGACCTCAGCGTGAACTACGCGCTCAACGACCACTGGTCGTTCGGCTTCGAGGTGATCAACCTGACCGGTGAGGACGTGCGCTGGTACGCCCGCACCGAGCAGCAGATCATGAAGCTGGCCGACCAGAGCCCGCGCTACATGCTGGGCGTGCGCTACAAGTTCTGATCGTCGCGATGCCTCCCCCTCGGGTGTCGTCCGGCAGGGTCGCTGCGGGTGCAGCGGCCTCTGCCGGCAGGGCGCCGGGCCGCCTGGACGGCCCGCGTCCGGTCCGTAGTATGTTGCCCGGCAGTCGCATGCACCTGCGTCGATGCTGCAGCCTGGAGAGGTGATGGCGCGTTACGAACTGCTCAACAACGTGGCCCATCGCGATCTGCGCGTCGCCACCGGCTTCGGTCCGGCGTTCGGCGACGACGTGGGCATGGTGCCGGCGTTTCCCAGCGAATACGCCGAGCTGCAACGCGAGTACCCGATCTTCTTCCGCAAGGGCGGGGACGGGCAGTGGGAATCGGTCGCCCTGCTGGGGTTCGAGCAGCGCGAGAACCTGTTCCTGCGCGACGGGCGGTGGAACGCCGCCTACCTTCCCGGTGCCGCGGCGAAAGGCCCGTTCCTGATCGGCTTCCAGGAGCAGCACGTCGACGGCGAACTCCGGCAGGAGCCGGTGATCCATGTCGACGTGGCGCATCCGCGCGTCAACGCCGCGGACGGCGAGCCGGTGTTCCTGCCGCAGGGCGGCAACAGTCCCTATCTGGAGCACATCGCCGGCATCCTGCGCGGCATCCGCGACGGCAGCGCGTTCGGCGCGGCGATGTTCGCCGCCTTCGACGCGCTGGGCCTGATCCAGCCGGTGACGCTGGCGGTGGAACTCGACGAACGCCATCGCGTCGACGTCAGCGGTCTGCACGGAATCGACCGCGATCGCCTGGCGGCGCTGGACGGCGCCGCGCTGGAACGGTTGAACCGTGCCGGTTATCTGGAAGGCGCGTACCTGGTGCTGGCCTCGCTGCACAACGTGCGCCGGCTGATGGCCGAAAAGCAGCGCCGCCTGCGCGAGCAGGACGCCGCGACCTCCCACGGCCGGGGCTGATCGCGTGGCCGCGGCGACGACGATGCGCACCCTCGACGTCCGCGGCGTGGCCTCGCTGCCGCTCGAGGCCCTGCTGGCCGACGGCACGCCGGCGCTGCTGAAGGGGGTCGCGACCGACTGGGACCTGGTGCGGGCGGGCCGCGAGTCGACCGACGCGGCCATGGCGTACCTGCGCGGCTTCGACGCGGGCCGGCCGGTGCCGTATTCCTACGGCGCGCCGGCGATCGGCGGACGGCCGTTCTACAACGACGACTTCACCGCCCTCAATTTCGAAGTCCGGCGCGGCGCGCTCGGCGAGGTGCTAGACGCGATCGCGCGGCATCTCGACGACGCCCGGCCGCCGACCTATTACGTCGCCTCGCTGCCGGTCGCCGGCGCCTTGCCCGGGTTCGCGGCCGGCAACGATCTGCGCCTGGCCGAGCGCGGCGTGCAGGCGCCGCCGAGCATCTGGATCGGCAATCGCGTCGTCGCGTCCTGCCATTTCGATGCGCCCGACAACCTGGCCGTCTGCGCCGTGGGGACGCGGGAATTCACCGTGTTTCCGCCCGAGCAGATCGACAACCTCTACCCGGGGCCGCTGGAGCCGACGCCGGGCGGGCAGGTCGTCAGCCTGGTCGATTTCGCCGATCCCGACGACGCGCGCTACCCGCGCTTCCGCGAGGCGCTGGCGACGGCGCAGACCGCGCGTCTGGAGCCGGGCGATGCGGTCTTCATTCCCAGCATGTGGTGGCACCACGTGCGCAGCATCGCGCCGTTCAACGTGCTGGTGAACTACTGGTGGCGGCAGTCGCCGGCATTCCTGTCGTCGCCGCTGCCCGCGCTGCACCATGCGTTGTGGACGCTGCGCGACCTGCCCGAACGCGAGAAGCGCGCCTGGGCGCACGTGTTCCAGTACTACGTGTTCGGGCCCGGCGAACGCGCCGGTGCGCACCTGCCCGCGCAGGCGCGCGACGTGCTGGGACCGATCGACGACACCCTGGCGCGTCGCATCCGCGCGATGCTGATCAATCGCTTGAACCGCTGAGCGGCGCAGGAGCGCAACAACATGCAACAGACACCGACATCGCCCGGCCAGGTCCGCAAGGTCGTGATCGCCGGCGGCGGAACCGCGGGCTGGCTCGCCGCGTGCGCGCTCGCGCACCAGTTCAGGGAGCGGCTGGACATCACCCTGGTGGAATCCGAGCAGATCGGCACCGTCGGCGTCGGCGAATCCACCGTGCCGCCGATCCGCACGTTCCACCGCTTCCTGCAGATCGACGAGCAGGAATTCCTGCGCGCCGTCGCTGGCACCTTCAAGCTGTCGATCTCGTTCGAGAACTGGCTCCGGCCCGGCGATCGCTACATCCATCCCTTCGGCATCACCGGGCAGGGCACCTGGGCCGCCGCGTTCCACCATTTCTGGCTGGACAGCCAGCGCCGCGGCATGACCTCGGAGCTCGGCGATTTCTGTCTGGAAACCGTCGCGTCGCGCGGCGACCAGTTCGGCCTCGGCACCGATCCACAGGTCAACTACGCCTACCACCTCGATGCCGGCCTCTACGCGAAGTTCCTGCGCCGCATCGCCGAGCGCCACGGCCTGACGCGCGTCGAAGGCAAGATCCGCGAGGTGGTGCGCCACGCGCACAGCGGCGACGTCGACGCGCTGGTGCTCGAGGACGGACAGCGCCTGGCTGGCGACCTGTTCGTCGACTGCACCGGCTTCCGCGGCCTGCTGATCGAGCAGACCCTGCAGACCGGTTACGAGGACTGGAGCGGCTGGCTGCCCAGCGATCGCGCCGTCGCGGTGCAGACCGAATCGGTCGGCCCCCCGGTCCCGTACACGCGCGCCATCGCGCACGAGGCGGGCTGGCGCTGGCACATCCCGCTGCAGCATCGCGTGGGCTGCGGCCTGGTGTTCTCCAGTCGCCACATGTCCGACGACGAGGCGCACGCCAAGCTGCTGCGCGATGTGGGCGCGCCGCCGCTGCGTGATCCGTGGCTGGTGCCGTTCCGCACCGGCCGCCGCCGCAAGGCATGGAACGGGAACGTGGTGTCGCTGGGCCTCGCCAGCGGCTTCATCGAACCGCTGGAGTCGACCAGCCTGCACCTGACGATCAGCGCCGTGGTGCGCCTGATCCAGCTGTTCCCGTTCGACGGCATCTCGCCCGCGCTGGTGGACCTGTTCAACGACGTGAGTCGCGCGGAGATGGAGCACGTACGCGATTTCATCGTGCTGCACTACCACGCGACCCGGCGCGACGAACCGATGTGGGTCGAATGCCGCGAGATGACGCTGCCCGATTCGCTGGACATCCGCCTGCGCGCCTGGCGCGAACGCGCGCATGCGTGGCAGGGCGCCGACGAACTCTTCCGCATCGACTCGTGGACCCACGTACTGCTGGGGCAGGGCATCGCGCCGGGGCCTGCGCACCCGCTGGCGCGGGCGCTGGGCGACGACGATCTGCGCCGGTTGCTGCGCGGCATCCGCGAGCCGATCGGGCGCGCGGCCGCGCAGTTGCCGTCGCAGCAGGCCTTCATCGACCGCTATTGCAAGGCGCCGGCCGAAGTCTGGGGCACGCGCCGCGTGCAGCAGCCGGCATGAGCGACGGCGGCGTGCCATGTTGCTGAGCCCGCACCCGGCGATCCGCGTCACCCGGCGCACGATCGGTGCGGAAGGCGCGCCGCTGCTGGTCATCGACCAGCTGGTCGCCGAGCCGGACCGGCTGGTGCGCAAGGCGGCGAGCAGCCATTTCGCCACACCCGCGTCGATGTTCCCGGGTCTGCGCGCGCCGGCACCGCTGTCGTACCGGCATTTCCTGGAAGCGACGCTCAACCCGCTGCTGCCGTCCTGCTTCGGCATCGCGCCGGGCCGTTTCGTGTTCCCGATGTGCCATTACTCGCTCGTCGCGCTACCGCCGGCGAAGCTCGCGTTCCTGCAGCGGATTCCGCACATCGATTCGGTGCAGCGCGATGGCCTCGCCACGGTGCACTACCTGTTCCGCGGCGACTGGGGCGGCACCGCGTTCTACCGGCATCGCCGCAGCGGCTTCGAGACCATCGACGAGACGCGCCACGCCGCGTATTTCGAATGCCTCGCGCAGGAAAGCCGTGACGACGAGGCGGTCGGCGCCGGCTACATCGGCGACGACACCGCGCTGTTCGAGCGCATCGCCGACGTCGACGGCGTCTTCAATCGCCTGATCGTCTACCGGCGCAATTCCCTGCATTCGGGCTGCATCGACAACGCCCGCGTGCCGCCGCCGGATCCGCTCCACGGACGCCTGTCGCTCAATACCTTCATCGATATCGCCCATTGAGGCCAGCCGCGCGCGCGGCGCGCGCATGTGTCCGCGGGATCTGCGCGCACTGCGGCGTTGCCCCTTGCCGCGACCAGGAACTGACGTTGCGCGACACGCGTCGTGCGTCCGGAATCGAGCCGCGCGCCACTCGCGTGTGATCGATCGCCCGGCGCACGTCGCGATGCCTGCCGCGAGCCGCACGACATCGCCAGACGCAGCGGGCTGGACACGCAATCGCGATCGCCGAAGCGCATCGCGGTCGACGGAAGCGGCGTGACCCACACCCCGCTTCGCGCGCGCGTCATGGCGCGTTCACCGCGTGCGGCACCGGCTACCTAGACTCCTGGGTCCGAATCCAGTTCGAGGAGTGCGCCATGCAGGAAGCCGAGCAGCCGCGTGTAGCGGAGGATGCGATGCGCGACACCGGCCTGTCGGGTCGCGATGGCGCCGTGATCGATGATGACGCGCTGCGGCGCATCCTCATCGACTGGAACCGGACGGCAGTGCCGTACGACCGGGACGCCACGATCTGGAGCCTGGTCGACGCGCAGGCGCGGGCGCATCCGCAGCGCAGCGCCATCCTCGATGGCAACACCGTCGTCGACTACGCGCGTCTGACGCGCAGGGCGCTCGCGATCGCGGGCGAGCTCGCAAGGCGCGGCGTGCCACCGGGGTCGCTGGTCGGCGTGTGCATGGGCCGCACGTGGGACGTCGCGGCGACCTTGCTGGGTGTCATGCGCGCCGGCTGCGCCTACGTGCCGCTGGATCCGGCGTATCCGCGCGAGCGCGTGCGCTACATGCTCGAGCACGCGCGCGCAGCGGCCGTCATCGTCGACGGCGCCGCGTCGGCGCAGCTCTGCGCCGACGCGGCCGTGCTGGTCCATCTCGATACGGTCGGCGACACGGCCCCGGATGCGATGGCGCCGCCGTCGGCGGGCGATCTCGCCTACGTGATCTACACCTCGGGTTCGACCGGCCAGCCCAAGGGCGTCGCCGTCGAACACCGCAGCGTCGTGGCGATGACGCGTTCGATGCGGCAACTGCTGGACGACGACGAGCTTGCCGGGGTGCTCGCGGCGGCGTCCATCTGTTTCGACACGTCGGTCATGGAAATCCTGGGCACGTTGTCGCTCGGCGGCACCGTGGTGCTGGCGGCCAATGCATTGGCCCTGCCGGCGTTGCCGGCCGCGGACCGGGTGCGCACGACGATTATGGTGCCTTCGTCGATGCAGGGCCTGCTGGCATCGGGCGGTCTGCCCGAGGGGGTCCGCTGCGTCGTCATGGGCGGCGACGTGCTGAAGCGGCCGCTGGTCGCGCAATTGCACGCGCTGCCGCAACGCCCGCGCGTGCTGAACCTGTACGGGCCGACCGAGGACACGGTCTATTCGACGGCCACCGAAGTGCCGGCCGATGTGCAGACGATCACCATCGGCAGGCCGGTCGCGAACTCGCGGTCCTACATCCTGGACGACGCCATGCAGCCGGTGCCGGTGGGCGTGGCGGGCGAGCTGCATCTCGCGGGCGAGCAGCTGGCGCGCGGCTATCTCCACGACAAGGCGCGCACGCGCGAGCGGTTCGCGACGCCGGATCCCGCCGGCCCGATTCCCGACACCCGCCTGTACCGGACCGGCGACCGATGTCGATGGACCGAAGAGGGCCAGATCGAATTCCTCGGGCGCATCGACCAGCAGGTCAAGCTCCGCGGCTTCCGGATCGAGCTGGAAGAGATCGAAGCGACACTGGAGTCGATGCCGGGCGTGGACGGCGCTGCCGTCGCGGTCGTCGATGCGGGCGACGGCCGCGGCCTGCTGGTCGCCTACGTCGTGGGCCGGCAAGCGCTGACCGACGACGCGATGCGTGCGCACGCCGCCGACCGGCTGCCGCGCTACATGGTGCCGCAGGTGGTGATGCGGCTCGCCGCGCTGCCGGAGTTGCCCAACGGCAAACTCGATCGCAAGCAGCTGCCGGTCCCGGTGGCGGGGCGCGACTACGCGGTGGCCGGCGACGCCCAGCCTTCCGATCCCGCGACCGCCGACCAGCCCGGCGGCATCCTGCAGCGCGTCGCGGGTCTGTCGGGCGACGCGCGACAGACCGCGCTCGTTGCGGTCGTGCAGGCCGAAATCGCACGCTTCCTGCGGCTGGCGGACCCCGCGCAGGTGCCGCCGCAGCAGGCCCTGGAAACGCTGGGCATCGATTCCCTGGATTCGGTCGAACTGAGCCACCGCCTGTCGACGCTGCTCGGCCGCGACCTGCCGGCCTCGCTGCTGGTGGAGCATCCGACGCCCGGCGCCGTCGCCGCGTCTCTGGCCGGGCTGCTGGACGAGGGCGACCGCACGCCTGCAGCCGACGCGCCGGCGCAAGGCACGGCGGACACGCTGGGCCCGTTCCAGGCGCAGATCCGCGCCGGCCATCCGCCGTTCCTGGCCGCCCGCGCGCCCGCGTGGTCGGCGACCGACAAGGGCACGCTGATCCGCGAGCTGAAGGCGCTGCTGACGCGTTCGGGGCGCGAGCCCTACAGCAAGCTGGTTCGCACCGGCAGCGGCCACAGGGGCACGGTGGCAGACGTGCACACGGGGGAGGAACACGAGGCCATCATCTGGAGTACCAACCTCTATCTGGGCCTCAATCGCGACCCCGACGTCATCGCGCAAGCGCAGTCCGCGCTGGAGCGTTTCGGCACCGGCATGGGCACGTCGCCGACCGCGTCGGGCATGACCGATCTGCACCTCGATTTCGAGAAGGAATTCGCCGAGCTGGTGGGCAAGCCGGCCGGTTGCCTGTTCTCGACCGGGTTCACCGCGAATCTCGGCGTCATCGCGGGCCTTCTGGGCGACAAAGACGTGGTGGTGATGGACCAGCTCTGCCACGCATCGATCGTCGACGGCGCGCGCCTGAGCGGCGCGCGGATCCGCACCTTCAAGCACAACGACGCGGCCGATCTGCAGGCCGTGCTGGAAGCGGAGGCGTCGCCGCATCGCACGACGCTGGTCGTGCTCGAAGGTGTCTACAGCATGGGCGAGGGCACCGCGCCGGTGCGCGAGATCGTGCACATGGCCAAACGTTACGGCGCGCTGGTGCTCGTGGACGAGGCGCATTCGTTCGGTTTCTACGGGCCGCGCGGTGCGGGCATCTGCGCCGAGCAGGGCGTCAGCGGCGAGGTCGACTTCATCATGACCACGCTCAGCAAGGCGCTGGGCAGCCTCGGCGGCGTGATCGCCGCCAGCGCGTCGCACGTCGCGCTGCTCAAGACGGCCGCACGCGCGTATGTGTTCCAGGCGACCACGACGCCGGCCGACATCGCCGCCGCGCTCGCCGCGTTGCGGCGGCTGCGCGCGGACGACGCGCTGCGAGCACGCCTGTGGGACACCACCCGCTACATGCGCGCGCGCTTCACCGACGCCGGCTACGACCTCGGCACCGGCGACGGCCCCATCGTCACGCCGCACATTGCCGACAGCGAGACCCTGTATGCGATCGCGCGCGGCCTGCACGCGCGCGGCGTGCATGCCACCGCGGTGACCTATCCCATCGTCGAGCGCGGCCGCGGGCGCCTGCGCCTGATCTGCTCGGCCGCGCACACGCGCGACGACGTGGACAGGACGCTCGCGACGCTGATCGACGTGCAGCGCGACGTCGAACAGGCGCGCCAGGTGGACCGTGTGCCGGAGCACGCGGTTGACGCGGAGCCGTCCATGCCGGAGCGCGAGCCGACGGCGCCGCCCGGAGCGGGCGCGATGTCGGCCGTGGCGGCCTGGGCGCAGGCCTTCGGCGACCATCTGACGCGCGTGCTGGCCGGAGTGCGGGGGCCGGTGCCGAGTCTCGCCGTGTCGATCGGACTCGCTGGCACGGACGAACGGATCGGCCTGCGCATCGCGGGACGCGCGGTCACGGTGAACGTCGACGCGTCGACGCGGGCGCCGTCCTGTTCGCTGGTGCTGCGGGATGACCGGGCGGTCTCCGCGCTGTGCCGGTCCGATGCACAGGACCTGCTGGCCGCCAGCATCGATGGCGGCTGCACGCTGAGCGGTCAGACCGAGGCGTTCGTCTGGTTGATCGGGCGGCTGGCCGAGCGGCCGGACACCCTCGTGTCGGCTTCGTACTGACGCGTGCGGTGGCGGACAGGCGTGGTCATGCCACGCCGCCGCCATCGCGAACCGGTTCCGCCGGTGTGATGCCGCGCACCACCTCGATCAAGGCGCGCAGCGGCGCCGGCACCTGGCGGTAGCTCGCGTAGTAGAGGCACAGGCCCGGCCAGCGCGGACTCCAGTCGTCGAGCAGCAGCACCAGCCGGCCGTCGTCCAGTGCCTGGCGCGCGAAGGGGTCGGGCACGAAGGCGATGCCGAGGCCGTCGATCGCGGCGTCGACCATCAGTTCGCTGTCGTCGAGGCTCAGGGTGCCGGGCACGTCGATCGCGCGGGCCACGCCGTCCTGCTCGAATTCCCAGCGGTAGCGCTTGCCGCTCGGCAGGCGCTGGCGGATGCAGCGGTGCGCCAGCAGGGCGCCCGGCGTGTCCGGCCGGCCTTCGGCGTCCACATACGCCGGCGCCGCGACCGCGATGAAACGCACGTCGGGACCGAAGGGCACGGCGATCATGTCCTTCGGCACGGCCTCGGCCAGGCGCACACCGGCGTCGAAACCTTCGGCGACGATGTCGACGAACGCGCCTTCGGTCACCAGGTCCAGCGTCACCCGCGGATGGCGCTGCTGGAAGACCGGGATGGCGTGCCGCAACAGCCAGCGGGCGCCGCCACGGTTGGCGTTGATGCGCAGCGTGCCGACCAGTTCGTCCTCGCCGTGGCGGACGGCGTCGAGCGCGTCGTCGAGTGCGCGCAGGGTCGGCGTCAGCCGCTGCAGCAGCTGCGCGCCCGCTTCGGTGACGGCGACGCTGCGCGTGGTCCGGTGCAGCAGGCGCACGCCCAGGCGGCGTTCGAGCCCTTTCACCGCGTGGCTCAGCGACGAGCGCGACACGCCCAGCGCGTCGGCGGCCTTCTGGAACCCGCGGTGCTGGGCGACGGCAGCGAAGGCGCGCAGGTCGGGGAGGGTGACGTCGGACATTGTTGAGGAATCCCCACCAGCTCGTTCGGACTGGTGCGTCTTATCACAGGTCGGAGCGCGGCCTACGGTATCGGCTTCCCCACGAGAGGCATTGCCATGAAGACCTGGTGGATCACCGGTGCATCGTCCGGCCTGGGCCTGCACATGACGCAACAACTGCTGGCCCGTGGCGACCGGGTCGTCGCCTGCGGCCGCCGCACTGCCCCGTTCGACGCGCTGCAGGCCGACGCCGGCGCGCGGCTGCGCGTGGCGCGCTTCGACATCACCGACACGGCCGCGCTGCGGCGCGAGGTCGACGCGGCGTTCGCGGCGTTCGGGCGTATCGACGTGGTCGTCAGCAGCGCCGGCTACGGGCTGTTCGGCGCCGCCGAGGAAGTCAGCGATGCGCAGATCGAGCGCCAGATCGCGACGAACCTGACGGCATCGATCCAGCTGGTCCGCGCCGTGCTGCCGCATCTGCGGGCGCAGGGTGGCGGACGCATCCTGCAGGTCGCGTCCGAGGGCGGGCAGACGAGCTATCCCAATTTCAGCCTGTACCACGCGACCAAGTGGGGCATCGAAGGCTTCCTCGACGCGGTGGCGCAGGAAGTGGCGCCGTTCGGCATCGACGTCGTCATCGCCGAGCCGGGACCGACGGCGACGGAGTTCGGCAACGGGCTGGAGCACGCGACGCCGCTGCCGGCCTACGACGACACGCCGGCCGGCGAGGTGCGCCGCGCGGTCGCCAGCGGCGCATTCGAACTCAAGGGCGATGCCGCCCGCACCACCGCGGCGATGATCCAGGTGGCCGACGCGGAACGGCCGCGGCGCCGGATCGCGCTCGGCAGCATCGCCTTCGACAACATCCAGCGGGCGCTGCACGCACGGCTGGACGATCTGCTCGCGCAGCAGGCACTGACGCTGTCGGCGGACCGGACATGACGCGCCGGCTGCCCCTGGCACTGCTGCTGACGCTGCCGCTGGCGGCGCTCGCCGCGGGCGACGGGACTCCGCCGGCCGCACCGAACCAGATGGCCGGGACCTGGCGCATGGTGTCCGCGACGCTCGAGACCGGGGGCCGGATCGAGCGGCCCTACGGCCCAACGCCGCGTGGCATGCTGGTGTTCACCGACGACCTGCATTTCGTCGAGGTGCTGACCGATGCCGGGTCGCCGCGATTCGCATCCGACGCGCGCGGCGGCGGCACCGACGAGGAGAACCGCCGCGCGATGGCGTCGAGCATCGGCTTCTTCGGCACCTATACGGTCGACGCCGCAGGACGCTTCCAGGGCAACCGGGTCGAGGGCGCCACGTTCCCGAACTGGATCGGCGCGGTGCGCACCACCGCCGATCTGGACATGCGGGTCGAAGGCGACTGCATGTTCGAAACCTTCCTCCGCCCCGACGGCGGCAGGCTGCAGGCGACCTTCGTGCGGGCCTCGGCACCGGCAGCGGCATGCAGCGATCGCTGACGGGGTCGCGGCCCCGCGTACGCGCGGCGCAGCGCTGGCCGGCGCCAGGTGCGCGTGCCGTGATCGCGGAGCATGGCCGCGCCGATGCCCCGTTGTAGGCTGCGTCCGGGACCCTCGCCCTGCATTCGACCGGACACGGCATGACCGACACCCTGACCATCTGGACCTACGACACCGTGCCCGCCGCGCCGCGCGGTTTCGTGCGCGACCTGCGCCTGCGCTGGGCCGCGGAGGAAGCCGGCCTGCCGTACGAAATCGGCACGGTGCCGTTCGAGGGGCGCGACAGCAACCATCTCGACCGGCAGCCGTTCGGGCAGGTCCCGTACCTGCGCGATGGCGAGGTCGCGCTGTTCGAAAGCGGCGCCTGCCTGCTGCATCTCGCCGACCGGAGCGAGCGGCTGTTGCCGGGCGATGCGCAGGGCCGCGCGGCCACGCTGCAGTGGGTGCTGGCCGCGCTGAATTCGATCGAGATGGTGACGGTGCCCTGGTGGGTGCTGGGCCTGTCCGGCGACGATGACAATGCGCTCGCCGGCTGGATGGACAAGCGCCTCGGCCAGCTGGAAGCGGTGCTGGCCACGACCGAATGGCTGGCCGCCGGTCGATTCACGGTGGCGGACCTGGTGATGGCCGACGTGCTGCGTATTCCCAAGGTGCGCGCGCGCGGCACGCGTCCCGCCAGCGAGGCCTACGTGGCCCGCCTCACGGCGCGCCCCGCATTCCGCAAGGCGCACGCGGACCAGCTCGCGCATTTCGCGGCATCGGATCCCTAGGACTGCAGCGCCGGTCATCGCCTCTGTCGTCGCGTCCGATGCACGAGCGGGGCCCGGCCGTTGTCGTCGTCCGGCAACGAGCGGCGGCTCGCGGCCCGTGGATCCAGGGCAGCACCGGGATCCCGCAGGCGATCCGCCCGCGGATGAGGCCGGCGACGGCAGCGACGCCGGCGTCCGGTCGCATCGCGGTGACAGGCGCGCGCCGTCGGCACGTTCGTGCAGGCGCAGCGTCGGCAGCAGGCGGCGCACGGCCGAGGCATGCCGAGGGCAGCCTCCGGAAGCGCGGCGGCTTGCCGGACGCGCCCCGCAGGCGCGTAGACTGCGATGACGCCGACTGGCGCTCCATCCCCCGCTGGAGACCCGCATGCGGATCGCGGCACCACATCGCGACGACGACGCGCCCGGGCTGGCGCACGGACCCCGCCTCGCGGGCACCCTCGAACTCGACAGCACGAGGCTGGGCTGGCCGAACGTGCAGGTGCTGCGCGTGCGCGATCCCTGCATCTGCGAGGGCCTGGATGTCTTCGCCCACGACTACCAGAGCATCGTCCTGATCAAGCAGGCCGGCGAGCCCATCGGCACCGCCAACATCGAGCGGCGCCGGGCAGGCCGCTGGCTCGGCGCGCGCTACCGCGACGGCGACCTGGGGTTCACCGCGCCCGGGGAAGGCGCGACGCTGCGTTGGCGCAACCGGACCGAGCACACCAGCGTGCAGGTACGGCTCCGCTCGCGTCTGATCGAGGAAGCGGCGGACGGCATCGGCCATGGCATTCCCGTCGCGCGTCTGAATCGCCTGTCACATCACGACGCCACGATCGGGACGCTGGTGCTGGCCCTCGAACAGGCGGCGGAACGCGGCGCATCGGGGTTCTATGCCGATGCGGCGGCGCATTTCCTCGCCGCCCACCTGGTGGGCGAACCCGAGCCGGCGCGACCGCCTGGCGCGTCCGATCGTGCGCAGGGCGTGCTCGACCGGATGGACGCGTTCCTGCGGCATCGCCTGGCCGACGACTTCACCCTCGCCGAGCTCGCCGCGGACGTCGGCATGAGCGCCTTCCAGCTGATCCGGCTGTGCAATGCCCGCTATGGCGAAACGCCGTTCCGGCGGCTGCAGCGCTTCCGCATCGCACATGCGCGCGGCCTGCTGCAGGCGCGCGGCATGAGCATCACCGACATCGCCTTCGAATGCGGCTACGCGAGTCCGAGCGCGTTCGGCAGCGCGTTCCTGCGCGCCACGGGCCTGTCGCCGAGCGCCTACCGGGCACTCTGACCCGGCGCGACGTCGTCGGGGCCGTCGGCGACCGGCGCAATCGCGCGAGCGTGCGCCGCAACGGCGCGAGAGAAACGCCGGCCGGCGGCAGGTACAACTCCGGCATCCCGATGCGCAGAGGTGCCCCCCATGACCGAGTCCGGCGACGAACACGACGACGACCTGCTGCCCGCGTTCCAGGTGAACCGGCGCGAGGTGCTGGCCGGTGGTCTGGCGACGGTCGCGCTGGCGTGGCTGCCGACCGGTCTGGCGGGTGGGCCGTCTGCGGCTGCAATGCCGGTGGCGCCCGGCGGTCCGCCCACCGGTGCGCTGTCCAGCCGGCTGGCGACGGTCATCAACGGGGGCCCGGTCCAGGTGGATGTCGACAACCGGACGTCGCTGCTCGATCTGCTGCGCGAAGGGCAGGGATTGTTCGGCAGCAAGAAGGGCTGCGACCACGGCCAGTGCGGCGCGTGCACCGTGCACGTCGACGGACGTCGCGTGGTGGCCTGCCTGACGCCGGCGGTGCAGGCCGAAGGGCGTGCGGTCACCACGATCGAAGGCATTGCCGGCGACGGCGAACTGCATCCCATGCAGGCCGCCTTCATCGAACACGACGCGCTGCAGTGCGGCTACTGCACGCCGGGCCAGATCATGGCCGCCATCGCCTGCGTCCGGGAAGGGCATGCGGGATCCGCCGACGAGGTCCGCGAGTACATGAGCGGCAATCTCTGCCGCTGCGGCGCCTACGCCGGCATCGTCGCGGCGGTGCTCGCGGCGGCGCCGAAAATGGCGCGCGCCTGATGCGCCCGTTCGCGCACGTGCGGGCCACGTCGCTGGCGCAGGCGGTCGAAGCGACAGCCGGCGGCGACGGCGCCCGCTTCCTGGCCGGCGGCACGACCCTGTTCGACCTGATGAAGCTGGAGGTCGAAACGCCGTCGACGCTGGTCGACATCACCGCGCTGCCGGATCTCCACGAGATCAAGGTCGGCCGGCGCGGTCTGGTCGTCGGTGCGCTCGCGCGGATGGCGGACGTCGCGGATCACGACGAGGTCAGGTCGCGCTATCCGGCGCTGTCGGAATCGCTGTCGAAGGCCGCGTCGCAGCAGCTGCGCAACATGGCCACGGTGGGCGGCAACCTGCTGCAGCGCACCCGGTGCGGCTATTTCCGCGGGGGCGCGCCCTACGCCTGCAACAAGCGCCAGCCCGGCAGCGGCTGTTCCGCGATCGGTGGCGTGGACCGCGGGCTGGCGCTCTTCGGCACCAGCGACGCCTGCATCGCCAACTACCCGGGCGACTGGGCGGTCGCGCTGGTGGCCTTCGACGCCGAGATCGAGGTGCTGGGCCCGCGCGGACTGCGGCGGCTGCCGGCGGAGGCGCTGCATCGCGAACCGGGCACCACGCCGCACATCGAGACGGTGCTCGACCCCGGCGACCTGATCACCCGCATCCACGTGCCCGCGTCGCCCGCGCTGCGCGCGTCGACGTACCACAAGATCCGCGACCGGGCCTCCTACGCGTTCGCGCTGACGTCGGCGGCAGTCGGCGTCGACGTCGACCGCGGCCGGATCCGCGAGGTGCGCATCGCCCTGGGCGGCGTCGGCGCCAGACCGATGCGCGTGCGCGACGCCGAAGCGGTGCTGCGGGATCGCCCCTACACGCGTGCGCTCGCGCTGGAGGCCGGCGACATCGCGCTGCGTGGCGCGCGCACCAGTCCGCACAACGCATTCCGCGTTCCACTCGGCGTCCAGACGGTGGCCGACGCCATCGGCATCGCGATGGAGAGGGCCTGAGCCATGCAGACACGCTATCCCCCGACGCGCCGCGTCGACGCCGAGGACAAGGTGCGCGGACGTCCGCTGTACGCGGCCGACCGCCGGCCCGACGGCCTGCTGCACGCGGTGACCGTGGGCGCCACCATCGGGCGCGGCCGGCTCGTCGCGCTCGACATCGGCGCGGCCGCGGCGATGCCGGGGGTCCGGCACGTGCTGACCCACTCCGACATGGCCGGCGTGCAGCCGCCCGGCTTCGTCATGGGCGGGGGCTACGGCGTCCAGAGCATCCAGCCGATGCTCGGCACCGATATCGCCTACCGGGGCCAGCCGATCTGCGGACGCGGCGTATGCGGCAGCGGCCGTGCGGGTCGATGGCCGCTACACCGCGCCGACCCAGCACCAGAATCCGATGGAACTGATCGCCACCGTCGCCGAATGGCGGGACGACACCCTGATCATCCACGAGGGCACGCAGAACAGCGGCGGCATCCAGCACGGCGTGGCCCGCCAGCTCGGCATCGCGCCGGAGAACGTGCGCGTGATGTCGCCGCAGGTCGGTGGCGGCTTCGGTCAGAAGAACTCGCTGCAGGGACAGACCGTGCTGGCCGCTGTCGCCGCGCGCATCAGCGGACGCCCGGTCAAACTGGTGGTCACGCGCGCACAGACCTTCCACCAGGCGAGCTTCCGGCCCGCGTCGCGGCACCGGGTACGGCTCGGCGCCACGGCGGAAGGCAGGATCACCGCGGCGATCCACGAGGTCGACCAGCAGACCTCGCGCCACGATCTGTTTCCCGCGGTCTACGCCGACGTGACGTCGCGGTTCTACGGGATCCCCAACTTCCGCGGCCGCGAGCGGCTGATCCGGACGGACGTGCAGACGCCCGGCTACATGCGCGCGCCCTACGAGCACACCGGCAGCTTCGCCTACGAGAGCGCGGTCGACGAGCTGGCCCAGCAGCTCGGCATCGACCCGGTGCAGCTGCGGCTGGCCAACGACGCCAGCGTGGACCCGATCACCGGCAAGCCGTTCTCGTCGCGCCACGTCCGCGAGACCCTGGAAGAGGGCGCGCGCCGTTTCGACTGGCAGCGACGCGCGCCGGCCCCCGGTTCGATGCGGACCCCGGGCGGCGACCTGCTCGGCATGGGCGTCGCCATCGGCCTGTACAAGGGCGCCACGGCCGCGGCCGGCGCCGTGCTCGAAGTGCGCGCGGATGGCACGGCGAGGATCGCCGTGTCCGGCCACGAGATGGGGCAGGGCCTGCGCTCGACGGTCGCCAACTATCTCGGCGACCGGCTCGGAATCGTCCCCGGCAGCATCGCGATCTCGGTCGGCGAACCGGACCGGGTCGCCCAGCATCTGACGGCGGGGTCGTGGGGCACGGCCACGGCATTGCGCGCGGCCGGAGTGGCCGTCGACGCGCTCGGCGCGCAGGTCGGCGTCGCGCCGCGCGAGGTCGTCGCCGAACTGCGCCGGCAGGGCCGTGCCCAAGCCAGCGTCGACGTGCGCAGCCGCGCGCCGGGACAACCGGAGCAGGTGCTGCAGCGTCTCGAAACCGGACAGGTCGCGACCGCCGGACCGGTCTATCCAGAATTCGTGACGATGAGTTCGATCGCGCATTTCGTCGAAGTGCACATCGCGCCGGGCACGCGGCGGATCCGCATCCCGCGCGTCGTCAGCATCGCGGACTGCGGCGCGACCGTCAGTCCGGTCACCGCGGTGAGCCAGGTGCGCGGCGGCGTCGTCTGGGGCATCGGCGGCACGCTGCACGAGGTCAGCGAATCCGATCCGCGCTTCGGTGGTTTCCTCAATGCCAGCCTCGAGGAGTACGTCACGGCGGTCAACGCCGACATCGGCGACATCGAGGTCGGCTTCGTCGGTGCGCCCGACCCGCTGATCAATGCCGCGGGCGCGAAAGGCCTGGGCGAAGTGGTGATGGCCGGTGTCGCAGCCGCGGTGTCGAACGCGATCTTCCATGCGACCGGGCAGCGCCATCGCGATCTGCCGATCCGCCTCGACCGCATGTTCCCGGGAACCTGATCGCAACGCGATGCCGGCATCGCGGCAGGAGCGGACGTGACGCGTGGCGCGCGCAGGCGGCATCATGCGCGCGACCTTCGATTGCGAGAACCGATGCCATGCATGGCCTGCGCGTCTGCGCGCTGATCGTCCTGTGGTTGCTGCCCGTCCTGCTGTCCACTGCGCGCGAGCGCCATGCCGTGGAGGCCACCCCGTGCGGCGGCTATCCCCGTCTGGCGATCGGCACGATGCGCGGCATGTGCGCGGGTCTGGTGGCCGGGCCGACCACGCAGGACCCGACGCGCGCCCTGCGCCTGCCGCGCTCCCTGCTGCAGCTCGACGCCGGGACCTGGCTGGTCACCGACCTGGGCGCGTGGGAAGGCGCGCGCGGTGCCGTGTGGCGGCTGCGCGCCGCGCCCGGCGCTGCCGTCGCGGTGGAGCCGGTGCTCGAAGGCCTGCAGTTGCCGCATGCGATCGCGCGCGGTCCTGACGGCGGGATCTACGTCGGCGAGATGAGCCGGATCATCCGCTTCGATCCGGCCGCGGACGATCCTGCGGCGACGGTGCAGACCGTGATCGATGGACTGCCCGACAACCGGCTGCACACGCATCGTCATCCGCTGTCGAAGTTCGTGTTCCTGCCGAACGGCGACCTGCTGGTCAACGTAGGCGCGCCGAGCGACCAGTGCACCGGCGACGATGCGCGCACGGCCGATGGTCTGTGCGCGCAGAGCGAAGGCGCCGAGGACGCCGCGAGCCTGCGCCTGTATCGCTACGAGGGCGACGGCCGCTGGTCGCCGGACGGCGTGGTCCATGCGCGCGGCTTGCGCAATTCTCTGGCACTGGCGGTGCATGCATCGGGGACGGTGCTGCAGGGCGAGAACAGCTACGACTTCGACAGCCGCTGGACGCCGTTCGAGGAGCTCAACCTGATCGAGGCCGGCGGCCATTACGGCTGGCCGTACTGCGCCGACCTCGCCCGGGCCACGCCGGGGTGGCCGGACAAGGCCGGCTGGTGCCGCTCCGACGCGCACGCCGCGCCTGCACTGCTGTTGCCGCCGCACGCGGCGCCGCTGGACATGCTGTGGTACGAGGGCGCGATGTTTCCTGCGCTGCAGGGTCGCCTGCTGATGACTTGGCACGGGCATCGCTCGGTCGGCGGCCGCATCGCGAGCTTCGCGGTCGACGCGCGCGGGTTGCCGCGGCCCGATCCGCAGCCGCGGTTCCCGGTCTATGGCGCCGGCATGCGCGCCTACGGCGCGGGTCCGGCGGCGACGCCGGTCCTGCTCACTCCGGGCTGGGGTCTGTCCCGCGGCGTGCGCCCGCAGGGCTCGCCGGTCGGCCTCGCGGTCGCCGACGACGGCGCGATCTGGGCGACCGATGATCGCGCCGGTCTGGTGATCCGGTTCGCGAAGGACGATTGAGGGCGCCGGCTGCCTGCGTCCGTGTGCGCATGCGGTCTGTCGCGTTGCCCGGTCATCGATCGCGACGCCAGGCCTTGTAGCGGCGTCGCCACGTGTGCGCGAGGGCCGACGGCGATTCCGCATACAGGCGTGCGCCGATCGCATCGGCGCGTCGCGCGAGGGCGTGCTGCCGTTCGCGGATGCGCGCGAGCAGGGTGTCGACCGCGTCGCGGGGCAGCTCGCGCATCGCGCGCACGCACGATGCGAGCACCGCCAGGTCGTGGTGTTCGCCGAGCAGTTCGCCGAGCGCCTCGGCGCAGGCGCGCTGGGCGCGCATCGGCCCGGGCCACAGCGGCCGCAGCAGACGCAGATGGAAGGCGTGTGCCTTGCAGCGCTTGCGCCAGTCGTGGAAGGCCTCGTCGTCGCCGGTCCTGCGCGCCCGGCGCATCGCCTTGCGGCCACGGCGATACGTGGTCCTCAGGCCGCCTGCGAACGCGTCGAAGCCGTCATCCTCGAGGCGCCACGTCGCGATGCGCGCCAACGCCGCCTGCAGCGCCTCGCGCGCGTCGCGCAGTAGGGCGTCGGGCACCTGCGCGGCGGCGAGCGTGTCGCGTTCCAGGCGCAGCCGGTTCCGGATCGGGACGAGCGATGCGGCGTCGCGCGCATCCAGGGGTGCGACCAGGGCGTCGAAGGTGTCGACGCGCACGCCGGCATCGCGCAGGGGGCCGAGCGGCGCGGCGATGTTGCGGAACGCGGCGTTTTCCAGGCGGTAGGTCGCCAACCCCGGTCGCACCAGGCGCAGCAGGCCGCGGACCTTCTTGCAGCGCTTGCGCACGTCGTGGATGACCGGCGCGGTGTCCGCGTCGTGACGGTCGATGCCCTGCAGCGCCGCCTCGACCTGTTCGCGCGCGATGCGGCGCACGGCCGCCTGGGGATCGGAATCCCGGTGTCTGATGCGATACGGCATGCCGCTCTCCACGGGTTTGGCCCGGAGGTCTAACACCCGGCGCGTGAGCGGACGGACATGGCACGCCGGACGACGGAGGACCGCCGTCGCCCGCATGGCGACGCGAGCGCGACACAACGCGCCGGGAACGCGCGTGCCGAGCCCGCGAGGCTGGGCCGCCGCAGGTCCCGGCGACGTCGTGCAGCGCACCGCGGCAGTCGCTTCCGGCGCTGGGATGGCGAATGCGCGCCGGAAAGCAGCGGCCCGGTTTCGGTGTATCGTCGACCCGGAAGGTCGCGGCGCCGCCAAGGGGGACTGCCCGCCACGCTTCCGACGACGGGAATGCCGATGACGCTGCAGATGTTCAAGCCCGCTCCGTCCCCGGTCCACCCGCCCGACGAGGCCACTGCGAGCGAGCGTTTCACGCGCGCACTGGTCGCGCTCACCCGGACGATCTGGCATCCCGAGTGCACCTGCGAGTCGGCGATCGCGTCGATCTGCGAAACCGCGGCCGCCGCCCTGCAGGTCGAGCGCGTCAGCGTCTGGAGTTACGAGGTGTCGGAGTGCCGCCTGCGCTGCCTGCAGGCCTACGACGCCGTGTCCATGCAGCACGTGCCGTCGGACGCGCTCGAGACGCTGCCGCTCGACGAGGATGACTACATCGCCTCGCTCGAGGACGTGCGCACGCTGGAGGTGACCGACCTGGAAGCCGACGCCGCACTGGGCCGCTCGCACCTCGCGCTGCGTGATTACCTGCAGCGTCATCGCATCCATGGCCTGCTCGACGCGCCGGCATTCGTCGGCGGCGAGCTGCAGGGCGTCATCTGCCACGAAAGCATCCTGCGCGTGCGCACCTGGACGCGCGAGGAAACCACCTTCGCCGCGAGCATGGGCGACTACGTGGCGATGGCGTTCGAGATCGCGCGCCGTCGCCGTGCCGAGGCACAGGTCGAACATCTGCGGCTTCACGATGCCACGACGGGCCTGCCGAACCGCGACTATCTCAAGGAACTGATCAGGCAGCGCTTCCTTGCGACGCCGCTGCACAAAGACGAACTTCTGGCCGTGGTCCACGTGCAGCTCGACGTGAACGGCGGTGTCGCCTGGACCGACGGGGCGCCCACGTTCGAGGAGGTGCGCTGCCGGATCGCGCAATCGTTGCGTGCGTTCGGCGGCAACGATGCCGAACTCGCGCGGACCGGGTCGGACGGGTTCAGCTTCCTCGTCATCACCCGGCCGGCCAAGCGCACGGTGACCCGCCTCGCGGAGTCGATCCTGGCGGCGCTCGAATCGATGGACTGGCCGCATCCGGATGTCGATCCCAGCGCGACGATCGGCATCGCGCTTGCCGAGCATGGCGGCGGCCAGGGCGCCGCGGTCCTGCTGCAGCAGGGCGAGGAGGCGGCCGCGCGGGCCCGCGCCGCCGGCCGCTTCGGGTATGCGATCTACGACACCGAACACCATGCGGCGCTGGTCGAGGCCCTGCGCTTCGAGCGCGCGCTGCGCGACGGCTTCGCCAATCGCGAATTCGAGCTGCACTACCAGCCCGAGTACGACGCCCGCAGCGGCCGATGGGTGGCAGCGGAATCGCTGTTGCGCTGGCGGGTCGGCGACCGGTTGCGGGTCGCGGGCGAGTTCATCGGTGTGCTGGAACCATCGCGGCTGATGCTGGCCGTGGGGGCGTGGGTGCTACGCCAGGCCTGCCAGGACGCGGTGGCCTGGCCCTGCAACGCCGACGGTCAGCCCGTCACCGTGCGCGTGAACGTCTCTGCGCGGCAGTTCGACGAGTCCGGCCTGGTGGACGACGTGCGGGCAGCGCTCGCGGCCTCGGGGCTGGACCCCCGGCGGCTGAGCCTGGAGCTGACCGAGACCACGCTGATGCGCGACGTCGACCGCGCGCTCGACCTCCTGCGCCCCTTGCGCGAGATGGGCGTGCAGGTGGCGATCGACGATTTCGGCACCGGCTACGCGTCCCTGGTCTATCTCAAGCGCCTGCCCATCGATGCCCTGAAGATCGACGGCAGTTTCGTGCAGGGCATGCCGCACGACGCCGGCGACCGGGCCATCGTCCAGGCGGTCGTCGGCCTCGCCGCCGCGTTCGGCATCGAGGTCGTCGCCGAAGGCGTGGAAACGCGCGAACAGCAGGATGCGCTGGTCGCAATCGGCGTGCACCGGATGCAGGGCTGGCTCTACGGCAAGGCGGTGAGCCAGGCGGCGCTGTGCGACGTGCTGGTCTCGAGCGTGGACCCGGGCGCGCGGTCGCCGACGGCGTGATTGCCGTCTGACAGCGTGCGCGCCGGTCAGCCCAGGCGGCCTTGCCCGGGCGATCGAGGCGCCGTTGGACTGCGGGTCGAGCGCCTCGCGCCTGCGCGAAGTGCGTGCGTCAGCGCTCGCCGACCGCCTCGCGCCGCTTGACGGCGTACATGGCGCGGTCGGCGTGGGCGAGCAGCGCGGCCGCATCGTCGCCGTCGTCGGGGAAGCAGGCGATGCCGACGCTGGCATCGAGCTGGAACGGGCGGTCGGCCACGCGGTCGACCTGGCGCAGCCGGGCGCGCAGGGCGTCGGCGACGTGGCCGGCGGCGCCGGTGTCGCGGCAGCCGGGCAGCAGCACGACGAACTCGTCGCCGCCGACGCGCGCCGCCATGTCACCGTGTCGCAGGGCCTCGGTCAGGCGCGTGGCGACGTCCTGGAGCAGGCGGTCGCCGGCCTCGTGGCCGCCGAGATCGTTGGCCGTCTTGAATCCGTCCAGATCGATGTAGAGCAGCGCGAGGCCGTCGCCGGTCGTGCGCGCGTGGGCCAGCGCCTGTGACAGCGCGTGCTGCAGGCGGTGCCGGTTCGGCAATCCGGTCAGCGGGTCGTGGCTGGCGAGGCGTTCGAGCTCCTCCTCGACCCGCCGCAGCTCGGTGACTTCGCGGCCGACGCCGATGCGCACGCGGTGCTCGGGGTGCCAACGGGCCGACCACTGCATGTCGACGAGATGCCCGTCGCGATGGATGTAGCGGTTGCGGAAGTGACGCTGGATCGCCCCGGCGGTGACATCCGCGGCCTGGCGGATGGTGTCGTCGCGGTCCTCGGGGTGGACGAGGTCGAAGGCCCTGCGACCGAGGACCTCGTCGGCGCGGTAGCCGAGGATGCGCTCGAAGCCTGCGCTGACGAACAGATAGTGACCCTGTTCGTCGACGACGCAGACCGCATCGGGCAACAGATCGAGGACATCGGCAAGCGGCGGGAGGGTCGGCGTCATCGTGAGGCAGGCGGCTCTGTCGGCGATGGGGATGTGCGAAGCATGTCAGGTTCCGGGCGTGATGCGGTGCACGTTGTCGCGCTGCGTTGCGCCCTCAACGCCGGAACCAGCTGTGCAGCCGTGCGAGCAGGCGTTCGACGTCGGTCAGCGCGGCGCGTTCGGCGCGTACCCGGAACCGAGATCCATGTAGCGCGCCATGCGCGCCGGATCGTTGACCGTCCACGCCTGCAGCGCGTAGCCGCGGCGCCGCGCTGCCGCGACGGCGGCCGCATCGATCTGCAGATGGTGGAGGCCCAGCATGTCGAAGTCGGTGCGCCGCGCGGTGCCCGGCAACGCGGCGTTCGCGAACAGCGCCAGTTGCGCCTGCGGCGCGGCGTCGCGCGCGGCGCGCACGAGATCGGGCGACAGCGAGGCGAGCACGACGGCATCGGCCTGGCCGCTGCGGGCGATGTCGGCGAGCACCGCGTCGAGCAGCGCTTCGGCGTTGTCCGCATCCGGTTTCAGTTCCACCAGCGCGACGGCGCGGCGGTCGATGAAGCGCAGCGCTTCGGCGAGCGTTGCGATGCGCTGGTCGGCGTACGCCGGGTCGAACCAGCTGCCGATGTCGAGCTCGCGCATCGCTGCCAGCGGCGTGTCGACGACGGCGCGCGGGTCGCCGGCGATGCGCCGGAAGTCGCTGTCGTGGAAGACGACGACCACGCCGTCGGCGCTGAGGCGGACGTCGAACTCGATGGCATCGGCGCCCGCGTCGATGGCCGCCTGGAAGGCCGCCAGCGTGTTCTCCGGCGCGACCGTCGACGCGCCGCGGTGCGCGGTGATCGTGACGTCGTGGCGCAGGTTCATGCCGACCACGGCCAGCGTGGCCTGCACCAGGGCCAGCGCGAGGAAGGCCGCTTCCGCGCCCCAGACGAAGCGGCCGGGACGGGCCGGCGCGGCGTCCGCCTGGCAGCGGCGGCGTGTTCCGCCGAGGCGCTGGAACAGGGCGCGCACCAGCAGGGCGTTCAGCGTGGTGCCGAGAAACAGCACGCCCAGCACCGTCGCCGCATAGAGGGTCAGATAGCCGACCATGCCGCCGCTGACCAGCAGGCGATGCGCCGGCAGCCAGTCCAGCAGCGGCGTCGCCGCGCGGTCGTAGAGTTCGGTCACCAGCAGGGGCATCGCCGCCACCGTCACCGCGACGCCGACGACCAGCACCGCGATGCGCAGATGCCGTCCGCGCGTCAGCGCGCGGCTGCGGACCAGCGCCGCGATCGGCGCGCGATCCTCCAGCACCAGCGCGGGCGTCGCCAGCAGCCAGCGGAAATACAGCGTCGCGTGCAGGAACAGGCCGATCGCGAGCACCGGCAGGAAGCCGCCGAGAAACCACCACAGCGCGTCCGGTCGCGCCGTCACGACGTAGTAGGGATCGAATTTGCCCAGCAGCCTGGCGTAGAGCAGGGCGCCGATCGCGAGCCACGCCAGCGCGAGCACCGCATGCGCGGCGACCTGCAGCACGGCCAGGGTCGCCAGCGGCGCGGCCCGTCGCAGCATGCCGAGCAACGCCGTGGCCGCGGTGCGGTAGCGGCAACCGCGACTGGCCGAGACCAGCAGCATGCCGGCCTGCTGCAGCATGACGACGAACCAGGTGAACGCCGCCGCCAGCATCAGCCACGCGAAGGCCAGCAGGGCGCCGACGACACCGTCGAACTCGCCGGCCAGCGGGCGTTCGATCCAGTGCAGCAGCGCGGCCAGCGACCAGGTGGTCAGCGGCGCCGCAGCTACCGTCGCGAACGCGGTGAACAGCAGATACCAGGCCAGCATCGGGCGCAGATGGCGGCGCACGTCGCGGCGCATGTCGTGCATGAGCACGCCGCGCAGCAGCCTGCGGTCGTCGGTGATCGTGGCCGGTGTCGCACCCGCACCGGTGTCCTGCGGGGATTGCAGGTCTGTCGCGTTTCCCATCGCGCGAGTGTAGGGGCGGGCCCCGCGGCGCGGCGTCATGCCGGCGCGTGGTCGGTGCCGGTCGCGGTCCTCGGCGAAAGGGAATCCGATGCTCCACCGTCGAGGTGTTCGCGTGGTCGATCGCGTGCAGGCGCCGGCCGCGCCTGGCCGGCGCACATGCGCAACAGCGTGTGACAGCGGCCGACGGTCAAGCCGGGTGCGCGGCGCCGGACCCGACGACATCGCGTCCGCCGCGCGCCGCTCCATCGCCAGCGTGCGGCGCCCGGCGGCGATTCACGCCGGTCGCACGGGCGCCGCGTCGAAAATGCGGCGCTGTCCGAAACGGGGAACGTGTCATGAACTTGAATGCTGCCGGCGGACGCGCCGCACGTGAAGTGGCGGGCTGGGTGCCGCCGTTGGCCCGGCTGGGGTATGCGGCCAAGGGCGTCGTCTATCTGATGATCGGCTGGATCGCCCTGCGCGCGGCGATGGACGCGAGCACGCCCGAGGGCGCGACCGGCGCGCTGGCCTCGATGACCGGCGAACGCGGCGGCCAAGTCATGCTGGTGCTGATGGCGGCGGGCCTGCTGTGCCACGTGATGTGGCGCCTGGTGCAGGCGTTGCTGGATCCCGAGCACCGCGGCGAGGCCGGGGCCAAGCGCATCGCGATGCGCGGGTTCTATGCACTGAGCGGCGTCATCTACGGCTCGCTCGCGTTGACGGCGTGGAGTCTCAGCCGCGGCCGGGACGCGGGCTCCGGCGAGGGCCGCACGGTCTGGGTCCAGGCCGTGCTGGAGCAGCCCTTCGGCACCTGGCTGGTGATGCTCGCGGGCGTCGGCGTGATGGGCTACGGCCTGCACCAGCTCTACAAGGCCGCGACGGGCGACATCGATCGGCGCATGGGCGGGCGCGGCGCGCACGTGTCGCGCGGCGTGCGTGTGATCGGACGTGTCGGCACCGCCGCGCGTGGCGTCGTGTTGCTGCCGATCGGCTGGTTCGTGTTCACCGCCGGCCGCGAATACCGGGCCGATGCGGCGGCCGGCACCGAAGAGGTGCTGCGGATGCTCGGCCACGGCTGGCTGCTGGTCGCGGTCGCGATCGGGTTGATCGCCTATGGCGCGCACCAGCTGGCGAAAGCGAAATACCGCCGCATCGAAGGGCCCGGTTGAGTCCACACGCCATGCCGCCGGGACGCTGCCGATACGCGGCGTCCCGGCCTAGGCGCGTGACGCCGCCGGGGTCCGGTGTCTGAAGAACAGCGCCACCAGGATCAGCGACGCGAGATGGGTGACCATCAGCAGGCCGACGGCGCCGGCGGGACTGGGCGCGCCGCCTGCGGCCGGTACGAAGGTCGAGAAATCCCAGGCGGCGTGCACGAGGATCGGGACGAACAGGTGGCCCGTCAGCCGACGGATCAGATACAGACAGGTGCCTGCGCAGAACGCGAAGAGCACCTGCACCAGCGCCATCCAGCCCACGCCGAGCAGGCCGTTCATCGCATGCATCGCGCCGAACACAAGGCTGGACCAGAACCACACCAGCACTTCCGATCGGCACGAGCCGCGCAGTCCCACCAGCAGGACCCCGCGGGTCAGCACCTCCTCGCAGAAACCGACCAGCAGCATCGCCAGCGCCAGCATCCCCAGGTATCGCGGATCGATCGCCGCCACCCGGACCGCGCCGATATTGAGTGCGACGCAGCCCGCCATCAGCGCCAGCAGAAGGACGAGAAAGAGCGGCCGATGCACCCGTCGTGCCTCGAAGAACACCGGTTTCGTCCAGCCGCTCCAGCCCAGGAATCCGATCAGCGCCAACGCGGCGATCGTCAGCGGCATGATCAGGCCGGGCAGCAGATGCAACGGCGCGCCGATCTCCGCGTAGTCGATGCCCTGATACAGCGCCGTGCCCAGGACCCAGGCACCGTAGAGCGGCACCGGCAAAACACCGATCCACCAGCGAGGCGTGATGCGCATGCGGCGTCTCCCCGTGCGTCCCTGCCGGCGGAGCCTAGGCGCTCCACGACGCCATCGCAATCGCAGATCCGGCATGTCCGCATTGCACGCGGAGCTGCGTTTTACCGGCGGTTTGACGCTTTATCGGCCCGCACATACGGGACGTCGGAACGCCCGGTCGTTCGCGTTCGATTTGCTATCGTCCGCTCGCGGTCGATGTCTCCTATTTGCAAGCCCACCGAGGAACGATCATGACGATCAACGCATTACGCAGTGCGGGACTCGCGGTTGTGGTGAGTGCAGCGAGCCTGGTTTCGCCCCAGCCGGCGCAGGCGCAAACCGGCGGCGCGGATTTCGATCTGGTCTGCTACGGCACCGGCGACAAGCTGGAGAGCCGGACCGATTACGACTGGGACGACAAGCATCACGAATACCGGGACCACACGTCGCTGGGCCGGGCGCAGGTCGGCGGCACGGCGCAGGTCGAGGTCCATGACGGCCAGGGCCGGGTGCGGCTGCCCGCCAGCCTGTTGCCGCCGCTCAATTCCGGCGGCTCGGCCCACTGGTTTCCGATCCACGATCTGTCGATCACTGCCGAGCGGATCCAGGGCACGCTGCGGCTCAACGGGCTCAACAAGCCCGGCCTGACGATCGACCGACGCAGCGGCCGCATGGTGCTCGACGGCATGGAATCGTTCGACGGCACCTGCAGTCCGTTCAATCCGGGGTCGACCCGGTTCTGAAAGGCCACGCAGGCAACGATCGGAGGGGCGGCGCGTGCTGCCCCTTTCCGTATGCGGATGGCCTCTCGCGGCCGCGCGTCGCACGCGCCGGTTCCGGTGTCGTGCCACCGCAGTCGCGCGCGCCCGCACCGCCCGGATCACGCCCTGCACCCGAGCACATTGCGGGGAAGCGGCCACCGCGTGTTCACCGGTCGCAATGCGACAATCGCGCGCTCACGACGCTGCGATGCAGGCGGTGTCGTGCTGTCCGCACTGGAGTGACCGCTATGTCCGCAACGCGCTGGGCGCGCCGCCTGTGATGGCGAATCCACTGCCGCCCGGGTCCGAGACCCGATCTGTTCCGCAGGACCGTTCCGTTTCGTCGCGCGCCATCGAGGGCACCTGGCGCCTGGTGTCCTACGACGTGGAAGTCCGCACGACCGGTGAACGGTTCCCGCCGATGGGCGACCGGCCGACGGGCTATACGATCTTCACCCCCGAGGGCCGCGTCTGGTTCATGTTGACCGGCGATGGCCGCGAACCGGGCGAGACGGATGTCGAACTCGCCCGCCTGCTGGAAACCGTGATCGCCTACACCGGTCGTTACCGGATCGAAGGCGACGACTGGATCACGGCCGTCGACGTGGCCTGGAACCCGGCGTGGGTCGGCACGGAGCAGCGTCGGCAGTTCCGCCTCGAAGACGATCTGCTGCAGGTGCTGACGCCGTGGCGGGTGATGCCGAACTGGGCGGACAAGGGCGAGACGCGCAGCATCATCACCTTCGAACGGGCGATCGAAACGCCCTGACCGGAGCCGGCGTCCGGTGGGTGTCAGGGCATCGCGCCGGTCGCGCGCTCGACGCCCTCGAGGGCCGTGGCGGCGCTGTCGTCCGGTGCGCGTTCGACGACGCTCATCGTGCCGTCCGTCTCCAGCACCACCGCCTGCACGCGCGCCAGCGCCGGGATGCCGGCCTGGCGGATGGCGGCCCGGATTTCGTCCGCGGTCACGCGCGCCTTGCGCATCGCCTCCGGCAGCATCCGCCCGTCGTGCAGCAGCAGGGCGGGTTCTCCGGTCACCACGCGACGGACCCAGCCGAAGCGGACGCTGCTCCAGGTCACCACGAATTGCAGTGCGATCAGGAGCGCCAGCGCCGTCATGCCTTGGGCCAGCGCGACGTCCTGGCTGAGCAGGATCGTCGCCAGTGTCGAGCCCAGCGCCACGGTGACGATCAGGTCGAAGGCATTCATCTTCGACAGTGTGCGTTTGCCCGACGCACGCGACAGCAGGACGAGACCGATGTAGGCGAGCGTGCCGACCAGCAAGGTGCGGGCAATGTCGGCAAGCTGGTCGATGAAGACGTGGTCCATGGCGGATTCCCGGGCGGGCAGGTCGGTCGGACGCAGTGAAGCGCAGTCCGGGTGAGATGCGTGGGAATGCGGCGTCGGATCTGCACGCAGGGCCCTCTCGGCCACGACGGCAGCGCCGGCGTGCGGCGAATCTCTGCGCTCGACGCAGCAGCGCGAAGCGCTACGATCCGGTCGCGCGGCTTCGCTATTGCCGCGTCCGGCGGTATTCGGCGATCGTCTGCAGCGGGGATGGATCGGACATCGCCATGCCGTTGACGAACACGGCGGGGGCGCCGCGCTGGAACACCGCAACAGCACGATCGATTCCGGCGCGTTGTTCGGCGGAGGGGTCGTCGACCGAGAACGAGAAGCCGCTGCCGCGACGCACCGGGATGCCGGCGCGTCCGAGTTCGGCGATCAGGGTCTCGGCGCGCTGCGCCTGGTCGGACGGGCAGTTCGGCGGGGCCAGCACCAGGACGACATCGCCCGGCACGCCGCTCGGCATTTCCACCGGCACGAAGCCGTTCGGGCTCGCAGTCGCCAGCGCGTCGTCGGCGCGCCGCTCCTGCCACCACTGGAAACCGCCGTAGCAGGCAGCGGCCAGCAGCACCAGCGTCAGAATCCGCATGCGTGGGTCCCCGGCGTTCCCCTGAAGCAGCCTCGAGTATCGCTGCGCCTGCGCCCACCGGACAAGCCGTCGCATCGTGACCTTGCGCGCAACCGGTCGGTCACGCCGATGGACGGCGTCGGGATGTGGCGCGCGCAGCGCGCGGGATCGGGCGCCACGCGCGCGAAGACGCCGGCCGCGCGCGTGGTGCGACCGCAGCTCAGTCGCCCGTGACGAAGGCGTCGGGAATCGCATAGCGCTCGCTGCCGAGCGTGGCAATCGTGGTATTGCCGTCGCGCTGCGCGCTGCTTTCCATCGCCGCCGTGCCATCGGCCTGCGCGCTGCCGAAGGACAGGAAGCTGCCGTCGGGGTTGAAATACAGCATGCGCATGGCGCCGTCGGGCAGGGTCACTTCGATCGACGCGCCGGTCTCCGCGTTGCGCACCACGCCCGCCGGGCACAGACCCTCGGCCGCGCCCCGGTAGCCCGAGCACCGGATCTGCGCGGTCGCATGGAACGGCGTGCCCGGCACGGTCGCATCGCCCTGGCCGTCGCCGTCTCCCGGCACCGCGTCGCGGCCGGGGACGGAGACCAGGGTCACGCCATCGATCGTCGCGACGGTGCGGCCGCCGAGCGGCGCCACGTCGGCGGCAGACGGGCAGCCCACGAGGACGGCGCTGTCGTCGAGATAGTCGATCGTCGCGGCGCTTTCGCCGACACGGCGGCAGGGATCGCCGGCGTCGGGGTAGCCGTCACCGAAGGCGGGCAGGCTCGCCGGCCAGGTGTCCCGGGTGACGGCGGTGTCCCGTGGCGCGGCGTCGGCGGATCCCGCGGGCGCTTCGGTATCCGGTGCCTGCGCGCAGGCGCTGAGCGCCAGGACGACGGCGAGGGAGAGGAGGGCGGGATGACGCGTGGTGCGCATGGCGGGTCTCCGAGCGGGGCCGCGGGGGCGGCTGCCGGCTCATGGTGCGCGCGTCGGGCGCGCGGCTCCAGAGGCGGACGCCTGGGGCGTACCGCTAGACTGCAGGCCCCCGAGACCGCCTCACGGATCCATGATCAACAACGACGTCCTGCGCAGCATCCGGTACATGCTCGACCTGAGCGACCAGAAAGTGGTCGATCTCGCCCATCTGGCCGATCCTGCATTCGGCCTTGAGCGCGACGATGTGCGCCCCCTGCTGCTGAAGGAGGACGAGCCCGGGTACGTGGCCTGCAGCGATGCCGTGCTGGCCCACGTGCTCGACGGGCTCATCGTGCACCGTCGCGGCCGCGACGAGCGCCAGCCCGCGCGCGCGGTCGAAGCGCGCATCAGCAACAACGTCGTGCTGAAGAAACTGCGGGTGGCGTTCGAACTGACCGACGTCGACATGCACCAGATCTTCATCGACGCCGGGTTTCCGATCTCGAAGCCGGAAATGTCGGCGCTGTTCCGGCAGGCCGGGCACCGCAATTTCCGTTCCTGTGGCGACCAGTTGCTGCGCAACTTCCTCAAGGGCCTGACGCTGCGCGTGCGCGGCGCCTAGGGCTCGCCGGCGACCGGTCGCGCCGGACCGGGCGCCGGGTCGCGTCGTGTGCGCGGCGCGGACCGGTGACGGATCGGGGCCGCCGCGTGGCGCGCCGACCGGATCAGCGCTGGTCGAGCTCGTGGTGGAGCAGCACGACGCATTGCGAGGCGAACAGCATCGTCGCGCCCAGCGCGATCTTCTTCGCGCCCAGCCGCTCGAGGCCCGGCACGGTTTTCTTCGGCATCGGAATGTGGTCGGTCAGCAGGAAGCAGGGGTTGTCGCCGAAGGTCTGTGTGCGGATCGGTGTGCCCTTGCGGTCCATCAGGAACAGCTGGTGATCGACGGCCAGCGTCTGCACCAGACGCTCGAAGCTGGTCGTGCGCACATCGACGCCGGACTCGACCGCGCGCGTCTCGTCCTTGGCCATGCCGCGCGAGACGTCCAGCGCCCGGGCCACCTTGCCCAGCAGGGCCTGCTCGTCGAAACCGCCGATGTCCTGCATGACGTCGGCTTCGAACCGGATCGTGCGGGAGAAATCCTGGGTGCTTTCCAGCACCAGATAGACGACGACGTCCGGCCGGTCGGTGTGCGCGTCCTGGCCGACCGATGCGAGCAGCGCCTTGCTGTCGGTGGGGGCGGCGCGCGCTCGGAGTACGAAGGTTCGCATGGCGGTCCTGTGCGGAGGCGGAGCCGCGCGGCACGGGCGCGGCGGGGCATTGTCCCCGCAAGCGGCAGCGAGGTCGACGGCTGGCCTGTCGTGACACGTCCGCCCGCGGATGCGCGAGTCGCGTCGCTGCAGGATGACGGCCGGATGGGGTGGCGGCACGGCGTCGCGCTGCGCCTGCATTCGCGATGCCCATGCAGCATCGAAACGGCAGCGCGACCCGTGATGTCCCGTACCCTGTGCGCCGCGCTGCCGGACTCGACCCGGCGCGCCCAACTAGGATGCAGACGATGGCACGAATGAAACGCGACCCCACGCGGGAGCGGAACCTGACCCACGACTACGCCAGGTGGCTGCTGGAGGAACGCCGCGAGCGCACGCCCGCCAACGGCAAGCTGTTCGCGCGGCTGCACACGACGCGCGGCCGCCGTTTCCACGGGTACAACGAGGAAGAGATCTGCACGATCATCGGCGTCGACTTCTACGGATGAGGACGCGATCGGGCCGAATCGCTTGCATGGCGGCGTCGCGTCGCGGTGCGGGACTGTGGGAACAACGCGTGTCGTCGGCCCGTCGATTAGTTCAGCGTTTCTCCGGCAGCGCCACCACGAAGGCCTGCAGCGCCGCCATCCTGCCGTCGCGGAACTGCCAGACGTCGCTGTAGGCGTTGCGGGTTTCGACGCCGCGTTCGTCCCGGCTCGTGATCTCGCCGATCGCCACGACCATGTCGTCTTCGGCGATCAGACGGTGCACGGTGAATTCCGGTGGCGTCCGGTAGGTCTCTGCCATCCAGGCCCTGACGGCCGCCTTGCCCTCGATCGTGGGCGCGCCGACCGCGGTCCACGCCACATCCTCGGTGCAATACGCGAGAAATCCCTCGATGTCGCCCTGTTCGATCGCGGCATTGGCCTGCTGCAGGACTGTCTTGTGCGGGTCTGACATGCGGTGCTCCCGTGGAAGGACACGCCGGACGATAGGCGCGGGATCGCAAGCGCCGGGTGATGTCGTCGTTGGCGATGCGCCTGCAGGCAGCGGCCGCGGACGCGCCCGTCGAGGGCAGCGCGGCGAGGGTGCTGCCCGGATCGACCCGCCGATTTCGCCGGATGACGCGGGCGCGCGCGATCCGGGTCGGCGCCTGAACCTGCAGCCCTGTCAGCCGCGACGTGCGGCTTCGATCGCCGCGATGTCGATCTTGACCATCTGCATCATCGCCTCGAAGACGCGCTTCGCGGCAGCGCGGTCGGCGCCCGCCAGCGCGTCCGACAGCGCCCGCGGCGTGATCTGCCAGGACAGGCCCCAGCGGTCCCGGCACCAGCCGCAGGCGCTCGCCTGGCCGCCGTTATCGACGATGGCGTTCCAGTAGCGGTCCGTCTCGGCCTGGTCGTCGGTGGCGATCTGGAACGAGAACGCCTCGCTGTGCTTGAACGCGTCGCCGCCGTTGAGGCCGAGGCAGGGGATGCCGAGGACGGTGAATTCGACCGTCAGGATGTCGCCCGCTTTCCCGGACGGATAATCGCCGGGCGCGTGGTGGACCGCGGTCACGGCGCTGTCGGGGAAGGTCTCGGCGTAGAAGGTCGCCGCTTCGAGCGCGGCGCCGTCGTACCAGAGGCAGATCAGGGGCTTCGGCGTCATCGTGGCGTCTCCAGGGGGTCGGGGGCTGGGCGACGGCGTCGTCGCCGCGCCGAGGATACGCCCGGCACGCCGCCGTCTCGCGACCGGTCGTCGTCACTGTATGGCGGCGTTTCCATGCTCGAACGGCGACCTGGCGGCAGGCGCCGGGCGCCGGCACCGGCCGCGATCCCGATGCGGTCTTCATTGCGCGCCTCTTCGAGATTCGGGCCCGCCGCCCGCGGAGGCGACGGCGCATGCCGCGCGTCCACCCTCGGAAAATCCTGCCCGGCTCCGTAGTCCAGCGGAACGCGCAGGGATGGAATGTCCCGCACCCGGGACACCGCGCCGGGCATCGCTCGGCTACGATCCGCGCTTCTTCCGGTGGACGACCCTCGCCCCGTGACTTCGATCATTTCCATCCAGAACCTCGGCAAGACCTACGCGTCGGGCCACCAGGCGCTCGCCGGGGTCGATCTCGAGATCCGGCGCGGCGAGATCCTCGCGCTGCTCGGGCCGAACGGCGCCGGCAAGACCACGCTGATCAGCATCGTCTGCGGCATCGTCAATCCGAGCGAGGGGACGGTGACGGCCGACGGCCACGACATCGTCCGCGACTACCGCGCCGCGCGCGCCAAGATCGGGCTGGTGCCCCAGGAGCTGTCGACCGATGCGTTCGAAACGGTGTGGGCGACGGTGAGGTTCAGCCGCGGCCTGTTCGGCAAGGCGCCCGATGATGCGTATCTCGAACGCGTGCTGCGCGACCTGTCGCTGTGGGACAAGCGCGGCAGCAAGATCATGACGCTGTCGGGCGGCATGAAGCGCCGCGTGCTGATCGCCAAGGCGCTGTCGCACGAGCCCACCATCCTGTTCCTCGACGAGCCCACCGCCGGCGTCGACGTCGAGCTGCGCCGCGACATGTGGACGATGGTGCGCAAGCTGCGCGAGAGCGGGGTGACCATCATCCTGACCACGCATTACATCGAGGAAGCCCAGGAAATGGCCGACCGCATCGGCGTCATCGACAAGGGGCGTCTGATGCTGGTCGAGGACAAGCACGTGCTGATGCAGAAACTCGGCAAGAAGCAGTTGTCCATCGTGCTGCAGTCGCCGCTCGACGCCATTCCGGACGCGCTGGCGGCGCTGCCGCTGACGCTCGCCGACGAGGGCCGCGCGCTGGTCTACACCTTCGACACCCAGACCGAGGAGACCGGCATCGCCGCCCTGCTCAAGGCGCTGGGCGAGCAGGGCATCGACGTGCGCGACCTGCATTCGAGCGAGAGCTCGCTCGAGGAGATCTTCGTCGGCCTGGTGCATGCCGGGCGGCAGGAGGGGCGGGCATGAACTGGCACGCGATCCGCGCGATCTACCGCTTCGAGATGGCGCGGACGTTCCGCACCATCACCCAGTCCATCGCCTCGCCGGTGCTGACAACGTCGCTGTACTTCGTCGTCTTCGGCGCGGCGATCGGCTCGCGCATGGGCGACATCGACGGCGTGTCCTACGGGGCGTTCATCATCCCCGGCCTGATCATGCTGTCGCTGCTCAACGAGAGCATCTCCAACGCCTCGTTCGGCATCTACATGCCGAAGTGGGCCGGTACGATCTACGAGCTGCTGTCGGCGCCGGTGTCCTTCGTCGAGGTGCTGCTCGGCTACGTCGGTGCGGCGGCCACCAAGTCGCTGATGCTGGGCCTGCTGATCCTCGTGACCGCGCGGATCTTCGTCGACTACGAGATCGCGCATCCGCTGGTGATGATCGGGTTCCTGGTGCTGACCGCGCTGACCTTCAGCCTGTTCGGTTTCATCATCGGCCTGTGGGCCGACGACTTCCAGAAGCTGCAGGTGATCCCGCTGATGGTCGTCACCCCGCTGACCTTCCTCGGCGGCGCGTTCTATTCCATCGACATGCTGCCGCCGGCCTGGCGCACCATCGCGCTGTTCAATCCGGTGGTCTATCTGATCAGCGGGTTCCGCTGGAGTTTCTTCGGCACGTCGGACGTCGACGTCTGGATCAGTTTCGTCGCCATCCTCGGTTTCCTCGCGCTGTGCCTGACGACCGTCTGGTGGATCTTCCGTTCGGGCTGGAAGCTGCGTTCCTGAGGCCCGATCGACAGGCGACGCGGATCGCGTCGCCTGCCGCATCATGCGAACGCCGGCCGTCAGAAGCGACGGCTGCCCTCGGCCCAGTTGCCGATGTCGCACTGGCCCGAAAAATCGGTCTGGGCATCGATCGAGAGACGCCCGGAGCGGCGGTCGACGGTGAGCCGGGGCCGGTTCATGCCATTGAGGCGGTAGGACGCGGTGATGCGATCGGGCGTCACCGACAGGTCCGACAGGTCCCACCACCCGTTGGAACCCCCGGAGTGGATCGGCGGCACCAGGTCGCGGCCGAGGTGGATGCGGCCGTGATCGCCGTAGAGCTCCAGCTGCACGTCGCTGTTGAACCCCTCGCGCCCGCTGCTGATGCGGTTCTCTTCGTGCCATTTGTGCGTGCTGTCGTCCCAGCTGTAGCTGGGTTCCGACTTCACGGTCGGGCGATTGCCGGCGCCGTAGCAGACCAGCACCAGCGACCGTGCGTCGTTGCCGGCCGGCACGGGCGTACGCGAGGGCAGGGTGGTCGCGGTGTCGCGCGAGCCGCTGCAATTGCTCGCGGGCACCGGCTGGATCGACGCGTAGCGGCCTTCCATCGTGGACACGGAAATGCACTGGCCGTTGCGCGCATTCCACCAGAACGTATAGCGCTGGTCGCGCACGTCGTTGGACTGCTTCAACTCGTAGCCGCGCGCTTGCAGCTGGGTTTCGCCGCCGGCGGCGCGGGCGCCGACGATATCTTCGACGTCGGACGGCGTCTGCGCGATGGCGGCGCAGGACAGGGCGAGGGTGGACGCGAGCAGGATCGTGGCGTGACGCATCGGGAATTTCTCCTGTGAGGGGAACATCGGCAGCGCCCCGACGGAGCGGGGCGGCGTGTGTCGTAGGTCCGGGCGCGCGTGGGGCGGCGTCCGGCCGAGAGTGGTTCGGGATCGAAGAGCATTCGGCGAATCCGGAACGTCTGCAGCGGTGAGACGTCGCGCCACCGGCGCGGGGGTGGATTGCGGTGTGCGACACGTCATCCACGATCGCGCGTATTGCGATGCGCGGATTCCGGAGACGTCGCATCGCGTCACGACGATTCTTTCCGGCGAGCCCTTACCGCGCGACCACGCGCGCATGCTCGCCGGCACCCTCGATGAGGACGGGTTGGCCCACGTGCAGTTCCGAGCCGCCGGACTGGGTGATCGCCACGAGCACGCCATTGGTCAGGCGCACGACGATCTGTTCGCCCTGCACGGGCTGGTCGGACTGCCTGGCTTCGTGCACAGCGGCGGTGGAGCCGGCGAGTTCACCCGCCACGCGCGCCAGATCGCGCCCGTGACCGCCGCCGATGAGACTGCCGACGCCGTAGCCCACGCCGGCGCCGATGATGGCCGCGACGCCGTGGTGGTGGCGCTTTCCGATCTCGACGGACGAGACCTGTTCGACGACGCCCTCGCGGACGTTGGTTTCCTGTGCGGAGACGGGTGCGAGGAGCGCGAGCGCGACGAGGGACACGAGCAAGAACCTGACCACAAACGCATGTTTCATGGCTATTCCTTCCTGTGATTCGGGATGGCGGGCCACGCTCATGATCCCCCCGGATGCGCGTTCCCGGTCGAATCCTCTGGCCGCTCCGCGCGGCTGTCAATCGATGACGTGTGAAACTCCGACGCATATCCCATGACGGTCCTGGACGATATTCCGGAGTTAATCCGGGGCCATGCCGCCTGGCAGCCTATTCACGCGAATGGCGTTTCCGCAGTTAACCGGGGCACTCGTCGATGATGTGATCGCACCCACGTGGCGCCTGACGTGCGGTGGTAATGTCGCCAGCGCCCGGCGGGCGGCTGCAGGAACGGGTTTTCATGTCGGGCTGGCGTCGACGGGCGCTCGCGCTGCGACGGCGTTGACGACAAGGAGCGTGGCATGGCGTTGTCCCCGGAATCCGCGATCCGTCTGCAGACCTTGGGCTGGGCCTGTCTCGTCGTGCTGTTCCTGATCGGCGCGCCGTTGCTGCTCGGCATTTCGCCGTGGATCCTGCTGCTGATCGTCGCACTCGGCGCGGTGCTCGCCGCTGGGGGGCGCTGGATCGTCCAGCGCCTGCGGCATCGACCGCTCGCGCGACGCGGGGTGCTGTCCGCTGCGCTGGTAGGGGGCCTGCTGCTGACCGGGCTCGTGGCGCTGCCGCTGTACTGGCTGGTCCTGCAACCCGCGCTCAAGCCGATGGTCGTGCCTCGGGTGACGATGACCGACGGTCGCCGCGAGCTGGTGTTCCAGGGCGTGACGCACATCGGGTCGGCGCTGTTCTACCGGTCGATGGCATTCGACCTGCTGCGCGCGCGCGAAGCCGGCTCCGTGCTGTATTTCGAAGGCGTCGGCGATGGCACGCCGGAGGCGAAGGCGTGGTTCGATGCGGCGATCGGCGCCGGCGGCGGCCTCAACGCCGACTACGAGAAGATCGCGGGATTCTGCGGCCTGCATTTCCAGAACGAGTTCATCGAGTTCCTGGTGCGCGACCATGCGCTGCATCCCGGGCGCACGGTCGACGCCGACGTGTCGGAGACCGACATGTACGAGGAATGGCGGCGCCTCGTGGCGCGGCAGCCCGAGCTCGCGCAGGCGTTGGCGACGAAGCACGACGACGACGGGCCGTCCGGACTCGATCACGTGGTCGAGGTGCTGTCGAAGGTCGGCAACCGGCAGCAGCCTTTCGTCGGCGCGGCGTGCCGGGGCATCTTCAACATCGGGCTCGGGAGGCCCGACAGTCCCGACCCGATGAACCGCGTGGTGCTGGATTTCCGCAACCGCAAGCTGGCCGAACGCGTCCTGGCCGATCCGGCCGCGGACCTGTATCTCGTCTACGGCAGCGGTCATCTGCCGGGATTCGTCCGCGAGCTGCGGCGTCGCGAAGCGGCCTGGAAAGTCTTCGGCGTCACCTGGTCGACGCCGATCCAGGCCCCGGAAGATGCGGTGGGCCGGCTCGACATCGACGCGGCGGCGCTCGCGACGGAGCCGCTGTGATGGCAGCGCGTCCCGGTCCGGCCTGCGGCATGCCACGCAGGAAGGCGACGGCCGCAACGCACGCGCACCGGCTGTCGGCCGGTCGCGCCACCCGTTCGATCCGATGAGAAGCAGAGACCCAGCATGGACCGCAGTGCGCCAAGACCCCGGCCTCCCTTTCCCTACGTCGACGGAACGCCGGCGCCGCTCGGTTGGCAGCGCGGCCTGGTCGTCCTGGCCGCCTGCGGTCTCGCGTTCGCCGCGTTGGCCTGGCTGCCCCGGTGGATGCCGGGCGTGCCTGGCAGCTGGGCGGGCGCGCTCGCGTTCGTCGGTCTGCAACTGGCGGGCCTGGGACTCGCGGTCGGGCCGTCGTGGCGGACCCTGTTCCGGCGGCCGCGGTGGCGCGACCTGCTGATCGCACTGGCCTGCGTGCCGCTGGCGTTCGCGCTGCCGGCGCTCGTGGCGTGGGGCGTGGTGGGCAGCGCGAACCTGTCCGCGAACGCGGTCATCCAGAACGCGGGCGACCTGGCGCCGTTGCAGGTCGTGAACCTGTTCGCGGTCTCCGGCGTGCAGTTGCTGGGCGAGGAACTGATCACGATCCTGCCCCTGCTGGTGCTGATGGCCGCGCTGCACCGGGCGCGACTGCATCCATGGCTCGTCGTCGGCATCGCCTGGGTGGCGACGGCGCTGATGTTCGGCGCGCTGCACCTGTCGACCTATCACTGGCACGTGGGGCAGGCGCTGCTCGTCATCGGCGCCGCGCGGCTGGTACTGACCGGTGTCTACCTGCTGACGCGCAACCTCTGGGCCAGCGTGCTGGCCCATGTCGTCAACGACTGGTGGTTCCTGGCGTTCGTGATCGTCACGGCGCGCATGGCGCCCGACGTCGGCTGATCCGGTCGTCGCGCGGCGAGGGGCGGGCATCGTATCGCCGGGCGCGATGGCAGGGCCGCCTCAGCCGCGCATGCGCACCAGCTGTTCCTGCAGGGTGGCGACCTGGCCGCGCAGGCGCTCGTTCTCGCGCTCCAGTTCGGTGACGCGGCGCTGCAGCGCCTTGGGGTCCGGCGCCGCATCGCCTGCCTCGCCCTGATCCCCATCGCCATCGGCGCGGGGACGCTTCTTCGCATCGCGTGCGCGTTTCGCGGCCTGCTTCAGTTCGGCCTTGCCGGCCTGCGCGGCGCTGCGCTGTTCGTCGGCGGGCAGGCTGGCGACCGCCGCGGCGGCGCTGATCGAAATGTCGCCGGCCTTCAGCGCCTCGACGAGCTCGGGCGCGGCCTGCGCATGGATGCGTTCGATCAGGCCCACCTGGTTGGCGCTGAGCCTGGCTTCGCGCGCGAGTTCGGCACGGCTGACCGGCACGGGCGCCTCGTCCCACGGCGGGCGATCGTCCGACCCGGCAGATGCCGTCGCGTCCTCGCTCGCCGCATCGGGCGTCGCATCGCGTGCGGCCTGCTGGCGCGCCCCGAGGATCGCGCGCTTGCGCAGTGCCAGCACGCCGCGCTGGTAGTCGGAGACGCTGCGGCGTCCCAGGTGCTGCTCGATCATCCACAGGTGCACGTCGTCCATCGACTGGAACCGCGTGTTCTGGATCGTGGTGAACGGCAGTCCGTGCTTCCGGCAGATGCCGTAGCGGTTGTGACCGTCGACGAGCACGTCGCCCCACAGCACCAGCGCATCGCGGCAGCCTTCGGCCAGCAGGCTGCGTTCCAGCGCCTCGTACTCGTCCGCCGTCAGCGGATCGATATAGGCCTTGAGATCTTCGAGGACGACGATGTCCATGCGGCTCCACTTGGAAAACGGGGCGCGCATTGTAGGGCGGCGCAGACGCAGGACGTGCGACCGGCCGAGGCTCGACGGGCGTGCGCCGATGATGGACGCGCGGCGCGCGGTGCGCAGCGTTCCGTGACGTGCGAGCCGTCGCGATTCAGCGCGATGCCGCGCGCCCCGATGGCGGTCTGGTGCGCCGGCAGCGCTCGGAGCAGTACTTCACCGCGTCCCAGTCGCGTTCCCATTTCTTGCGCCAGGCGAACGGGCGACCGCAGGCGGCGCAGGGCTTGCTCGGCAGGTCGGCCTTGCGCGTCATCCTCGCCACGGGCACCGCCTCTCGCGGCTCACCAGGGCACCGGTTCGCCGCGCCAGTCGAAGAAGCCGCCGGTGCGCGACGCGTCCAGCGCGTCGATGACGTCGAGCAGATGCCGGGCGGCGTCCGACGGCGCGTGCACGGTCAGGCCGGTCCTGGCGAACGGCGACGACAGCGGTGTCTCAACGGTGCCGGGATGCAGGGCGACACAGACGGCCTCGGGTGCGCGCCGCGCGAGTTCGATGGCGGCGGTGCGCACCAGCTGGTTCAGTGCCGCCTTCGAGGCGCGGTAGGCGTGCCAGCCGCCGAGGCGGTTGTCGCCGATCGAGCCGACCCGCGCCGACAGCGTCGCGAACACGGCCTTGCCGGCCCGTGGCAGGCGCGGCAGCACCTGTCGCATCAGCAGCGCGGGGCCGATCGCATTGATCGCGAAGGCATGCTTGAGGTGGGCGGCATCGAGATCGCGCAGGGACTTTTCCGGCGTGTGCTGCGCGTCGTGCAGGAAGCCGGTCGCATCGACGACCAGCCGCAGTTCGCCATGGCCCGCGGCGTCGGCCACGGCGGCGGCGATGCTGGCGACATCCGTCAGGTCCAGCCGGAGCGGCCCGCCCCGACGTGTGCCGAGCACGGCCGCAAACCGGCCACTCCGCTCCAGCGCCGCGACCAGGGCCTGGCCGATGCCGCCGCCGGCGCCGACGACGAGCGCGACGCCGTCGGGCGGGAAGGAGGCCAGGGCAGGGACGGAGTCGGACATGGTGGAAGTCGCAGCGACGCGGCGGTGGGTCCGTGACGATACTGCACGAGATCTGCGGTCGATTCCGCGTTTCGGCAGCCGGCGGACATCGCGCGACGCACGGCCGCAGCGTTGCCGGTCGCTGGCCCCGACCGCCTGCAGTGTCCTGGACGCCGCATGCGCCAACCTTCACCGCGCCTGTCTGTCGTCGACGCGATGCGACGCCCCGCGCCGCCACGTCGCCGGACGCCGCCCGTATCCTGTCGTCTCCGCCCGCGCAACCGGTTCCGCATGACGCCACCGCCTCGTGATCCGTATCCCGACGCCCTGCGCGCGATCGCATTGCTGGTCGTCGTGCTGGGCCACTGGGTCGCGACGTTGCCGCGGCTCGCCGACGGCGTGCTGGTCGAGACCGACCATCTGCTTGCAGTGTGGGCGGCGGCCGGTCCGCTGACGTGGCTGGTGCAGGTCGTGCCGCTGTTCGTCTTCGTGTCGGCGGCGGTCAGCGCCGACGGGGTCGCGCGTCGCCTCGAGGAACACGCGCAGGCGCACTGGTGGGCGTCGCGTGCGCTCGGACTCGCGCGGCCCACCGTCACCTATCTCGCGGTGCTGGGCGTCGTGGCCCTGGGCGCCTGGCTCACCGGCGGTCATCTGCTAGGCGTGTTCAACCAGTCGCTGACGATCCACCTGTGGTTCCTGTTGATGCTGCTGTCGGTGCAGGCGCTGCTGCCGTGGTGCCTGCGGCTCGATGCGCGCTTCGGTCTCGGCGCGGTGGCCGGCTTCGTCGTCGCGGCGGCGGCGCTGGACCTGGTCCGTGCCGACGTGACCTCGTTCGCCGGACTGCGCCACCTGGGGCGCGAGGTGACCGCGCAGCCGGCCGGCATCGCCTGGCTCAACATGTTGCTGGTGTGGCTGATCCCGCAGCAGCTCGGCATCGCGTGGAAGCGTGGCCGTTTCCGAGGGATCGGAGCCGGCGCAGGTCTGCTGGTGCTGGGCATCGCCTGGCTGGCCCTGGCGTTGGCCAGCGGCTACCCGGTCGCGATGGTCGGCGTCACGCTGGCCGGCAACAACATGCTGCCGCCGACGCTCGCGTTGATCGGGGTGATGTGGCTGCAGGTCGCGGCGGTGCTGCTGTGCGAGCCGCTGGCGCGGCGGCTGCTGGCCGGGCGCGCGCCGGCGCGCGCGATCGCGGTGCTGGGCGCGCTCGGCATGCCGCTGTATCTGTGGCACAAGCTCGCGGAACTGCCGGCGGCGTGGATCGGCGAACGCCTCGGCCTGCCGATCGATGCCGGTCTCCCCGGCGAACCCGGCTTCTGGCTGGGGCGCGCGTGCTGGATCGGCCTGTGCATCGCGATGGTGGCGCCGGTGATCGCCGCGGTCGTGCGGTTCGAACTGCAACGCACACGCGATGTGCCGGCCGCGCACGGGACGGGGCGGATCGTCGCCGGCGGTATCGCGCTGTATGTCGCGCTCGGCGCCGCGCTGGTGTGGGGCGTGTGGCCCGGCGCCGTCATCGGACTGGCCGCCGTCGTGCCCGCGTCGTGGCTGCTGCGTCGCGGCGTGCACTCGCAGGTCTCGTCCTGACGCCTGCCACGTGGCCCGTGTCGTGAGCACGGAAAAAACTGCAGTCCGTGCAGCGGGTCCTGTCGCTGCACTCACGCATGCGTCGTATCCTGCCGGAGCCACGGCAGGTCGCCACACGGAGTCGCACGCATGTTTCTGCACCAGTTCTTCGGAGATACCCCGTCGCCGAATCCCTGCGCCGAGTGCCAGGGCGACCAGCGGCTCGACTTCGAGATCCGCATGGCGTTCCAGCCGATCGTCGATGCGCGCGACCGCAGCATCTACGGCTACGAGGCGCTGGCGCGGACGGCGGAAGGCGGAAGCGCCGCCGAGGTCATCGCGCGCGTGCGCCCGGAACAGCTCTACCGGTTCGACCAGACCTGCCGGGTCAAGGCGATCGTCACTGCGGCCGCGCTCGGTCTGCAGCAACGGCTGTTCATCAATTTCTTCCCGAACGCGGTGTACCAGCCGGCGACCTGCATCCGGCTGACGCTGGCGGCAGCGCAGTCGACGGGGTTTCCGACGGAACGGCTGGTGTTCGAAGGCGCCGAGTCCGAAGCCGTCCAGGACACGGCGCACGTGCTGCGGATCTTCCGCGACTACCGCAGTCGCGGTTTCCAGACGGCGATCGACGATTTCGGTGCGGGTTTCGCCGGCCTGTCCGTGCTGACCGAATTCCAGCCCGACCTGATCAAGCTCGACATGGGCCTGCTGCGCGGCATCGATACCGATCCGGTGCGGCAGGCGATCGTCGCCGGCATCGCGCGGATCGCCGAGGGCATCGAGTCGACCCTGCTGGCCGAGGGCGTCGAGACCGTCGCCGAATACCGCACCCTGCGCGGCCTGGGCATCGCCCTGTTCCAGGGCTACCTGTTCGGACGGCCCGCGCTGGAAACCCTGGACACCGTGCCCGACGCGACCTGGGCGGCGCTCGAAGGCTGACGACTAGACGCGTGCGACCGGTTGCGACTTGCGCAGCGCACGCCAGGCCGCGCGGCGCCCGGGATCGAGGAATGTCCAGGCCACGAAGCGGCTCTGCTTGTGGCCTTGCGCCATCGCCGTTTCCCGGAACTCGACCGCGCCGGCCGCGCGCAATTGCGCGCGCACGTCGGGCAGGTGCGCGGATTTCGCGACGAGACTGCTGAACCACAGGACCTGATCGCCGACCTCGCGGCTTTCGCGGATCATGCGGCGCAGGAAGCCGGCCTCGCCACCCGCGCACCACAGTTCGTGCGCATGGCCGCCGAAGTTCAGTGCGGGCGCCGCGTCGAGCCGCCGGGACCCCGCGTCGCCCAGATTGCGCTGCTTGCGTGCGCTGCCGCTGGCCGCGTCGCCCGCGGACGCGTGGAACGGCGGATTGCACAGACTCAGGTCGAACCGGTCGTCCGGCCCCACGACGCCCTTGAACACGTGCGTGTGTTTCGGCTGCGGACGCAGCGCGATCGACTTCTCGAGCCGGTTGGACGCGACGATCGCGGCCGCGACCTGCAGCGAGGTCGGCGCGATGTCGCTGCCGACGAAGCGCCAGCCGTACTCGGCGTGGCCGAGCAGGGGATAGATGGCGCTCGCACCGACGCCGATGTCGAGTACGCGGATCGCCGCGCCGCGTGGGATCGCGCCGTCCTCGTCGGCCGCCAGCAGGTCCGCGAGTCCGTGCAGATAGTCGGCGCGGCCGGGAATTGGCGGGCACAGGGCGCCGTCGGGAAGATCCCAGTGCGCGATGCCGTAGTCCGCGCGCAGGATCGCGCGGTTGAGTTCGCGCACCGCGCGTGGATCGCTGAAATCCACGCTGGTGTCACCAGTCGGCGTGCGCAGCAGATACGCCGCGAGCGCGGGGCTGGCCTGCGTCAGGCGCGCGAACGCATAGCGGCCCTGATGGCGGTTGCGCGGATGCAGCGGTGCGCGCGGCGGCGCGGATTCGGGTGCGGTCTTCGGGCGTCGCGGCGTGCTCATGCGGCAATTAGAAACGATCCGCGGCGGCGACGTGCGGATCGATTCTCCCCGCACTGTTGCGACGCTGGGCCTGAATCCCGCGGATTCCGCGGTTTGTACCCGCGCGGCCGAGCCGGTATCGTGGTTGGCGTTCCATCGCTGTTGCACCGTGAATCGACCGGTGCCTATCCGCTCCACCTCCCTTCATTCCATTCCAAGGAGATCCCCATGGAGATCGCCGCTGCGCGTGTTGCCAGCTTCCATTACACCCTGACCGACGACGCCGGTGAGGTCATCGACAAGTCACCCGAATCGCAGCCGCTGGCGTATTTCCACGGCGCGGGCAACATCGTTCCGGGTCTGGAGAAAGCGCTGGAAGGCAAGCAGGCCGGCGATGCCCTGAAGGTCGAGGTCAAGCCGGAAGAAGGCTATGGCGTGCGCAACGACAGCCTGATCCAGTCGGTGCCGCGCGAGGCGTTCCAGGGCATCGACCAGGTCGAGCCCGGCATGCAGTTCCAGGCACAGACCGGCAACGGCCCGCTGCTGGTGACCGTGGTCGACGTCGACGAGGCGCAGGTCAAGATCGACGGCAACCATCCGCTCGCCGGCAAGACCCTGCATTTCGCGATCGAAGTGACCGATGTGCGCGATGCGTCCGAGGCCGAGAAGCAGACCGGCCAGGTGGCCGCGCCGCAGGCCTGATCCACGCTGCGGTGTCGCGCGACGTGGGCCGGAGCGGCCACGTCGCGCGGCGCGGCGGACCGCGTCCGGCGTCCGCCCGAGCTGCGACCGCGACTCAGCTCGCCACGGCGACCCGTTGCCGCGCCGCCGCGGTATCGCGCACCGGCGGCAAGCCGAACATGCGCCCGTATTCGCGGGTGAACTGCGGCACGCTCTCGTAGCCGACGGCGAAGGCCGCGCTGCGCGCAGAGACGCCGTCGGCGAGCAACAGCCGGCGTGCTTCGATCAGGCGCAGCTGCTTCTGGAACTGCAGCGGCGACAGTGAGGTCACGCTGCGGAAATGCTGGTGGAACGACGACGGGCTCATGCCCGCGACCGCCGCCAGCCGTTCGACCGGCAGCGGCTGGGCGAACTCGGCCCGCAGCACGGCCACCGCACGCGCGACGCGTTGCGCATGCGTGTCGACACCGCCGAGGCGACGGATCGCCGCGCCGTGGCGGCCTGCGAGCAGCCAGTAATGCAGCTCGCGCACCAGCGTCGGGCCCAGCACCGGGATCGCCTCGGGCCGATCGAGCAGCCGCAGCAGCCGCAGCGCGGCGTCGGCGACTTCGTGGTCCGTCGGCTCCACCCGCACCGGCGACGCATCGTCGAGCGGCGCGCCCTGCATCTGCAGCGCGAGGTCGGCGACGAGGGCCAGGTCCAGGGCCAGCACCAGCGACAGATAGGGCGCCGCCAGGCTGGCGCGGGTGATCTGGTTGACCGTCGGCACGTCGGCGGTGATCAGCAGCGAATCGCCCGCCGAGAACGCGAAACTGTGTGCGCCGGCCGTCACCGCCTTGCTGCCCTGGACGACCAGGCAGACCATCGGGTTGGAGATCGCGTGCAGCAGGCCGCTGGGCGCGGTCGCCCGCACCAGCGACAGGCCGGGAATGGCGGTCGGCACGGGCCCGTCGGTCGCCTGCGTGGCCGCGTACTGGCGCACGGCATCGAGAAGTGTCGTCATGCGGGCTACGGTACGCCGCGCGCGACCCGCGCGCATCCCGGTCTGGAGGATCGCGCAAGCAACGGCGAGATTCCGGCAACCCGGGCCGGGGCCGGCGGTCGACACTGTGGCTCCCCCCGACCCGGAGCATCCACATGTCCCACATCACCCTCGTCACCGGCGCCAGCCGTGGCCTCGGCCGCAACACCGCGCTCGCGATCGCCCGCCGCGGCGGCGATGTCATCGTCACCTACCGCGCCAACGCCGACGAGGCCGAGGCCGTCGTCGCCGAGATTCAGGCAACGGGCCGCCGCGCCGCCGCACTGGCCCTCGACACCGGCGACATCACCAGCTTCGCGCCGTTCGTCGAGCGCCTGCGCGCCACGCTGCAGGACACCTGGCAGCGCGATCGCGTCGACCACCTGGTCAACAATGCCGGGCATGGCGACACCGAGGCGCAGTTCGACCGTCTGGTCGACGTGCACTTCAAGGGCGTGTTCTTCCTGACCCAGGCGCTGCTGCCGCTGATCGCCGACGGCGGTCGCATCGTCAACCTGTCCTCGGGACTCACCCGCATGTCGCTGCCCGGCTACGCCGCGTACGCGGCGGCCAAGGGCGCGGTGGAAGTGCTGACCCGCTATCTCGCCAAGGAACTCGGCGGCCGCGGCATCGCCGTCAACACGGTCGCGCCCGGCGCGATCGAAACCGATTTCGGCGGCGGCGTGGTCCGCGACAACCCGGACCTCAACGCGCAGCTCGCCTCGGTCACCGCGCTCGGCCGCGTCGGCGTGCCGGACGACATCGGGCCGATGATCGCCAGCCTGCTGACGCCGGACCAGCGCTGGGTCAACGCCCAGCGCATCGAAGTGTCGGGCGGGCAGGGGCTCTGACGCGCGGCGACGGCGACCGGTGGCGCGACGCGGGATCATGCCGCGCCGTTCCGCGTCCGGTCCGCCGTGCGCCTGCTGTTCGATCCCGTCCATCCGCGTTGTCCCGCGCAGCCCGCCGCCGTGCTCGAGCGGCGGGCCGCGCGCGACATCGTGCTGCGCGGCCGCGGGATGCTGCTGCTCCACACCGCGTGCGACGACGACAGCCCGCCGGGCGGCGGCGTCGAGGCAGGCGCAACGCGGGAAGGCGCGCGTCTGTGCGAACGGCAGGAAGAATCGGGCGCGCGCGATGTGCGCGTGCTGTCGGCTTTCAGCCGCGTCGACGACGCCCGCCCGATCGGGGCGGTTACGACGCGATGCACCTGCAGCCCTTCGCCCATCTCTGCGCGATCGATGCCGAGCCGGACGCGCCGCGTGTCGAGTCCTACGAGCAGGCCAACGGCATGCGCGTGGTCTGGCATGACATCGACGCGGCGATCGCCCACCACCGTGCGGTGATGGCGCGCGGCGATGCGACGATGGGCATGAGCATCGACCGCGAGACCCGGCGGCTGCAGCGCATCGCCGACGACCTCCTGGCGGCGTAGCCGCGCGCCGCGTCAGCGCGGCGCCAGACGCTGCAACGCCAGCCAGCACAGCGCGACCGTCGTCGCATCGCCGAGCGCGCTGTGGCGGCCCAGCACGGGCACGCCGAGGGCGTCGGCGATGTGCTCGAAGGCGAGGTTCGGCGGCACGTCAGGGCGCGCCCGGCGCGCACGCGAGGCGAAGGCATCGGCCAGCTCCACGCGCCGGTTCGGCAATGCGAAGCCGGTGATCGCGCGCACGTGCGGCGCCAGCATCGCCGCGTCGAACTGCAGGTGGTAGCCGAGCAGCGACCGGCTGCCGAGCCACGCCAGGAACTCGCGCACCGCCGGCGTCACTGCGCCGCCATCGGCCGCTTCGCCGGGCAGGATGTGGTGGTGGCGGATCGACTCGATGCCGAACACGCGGTCGGGACGGATGCGGCGCTCGAAGCGTTCGGAGAGCACCGCGCGGCCGTCGCGCACCGGCACCGCGGCGAGGCTGAGGATGTGGTCTTCGCGCGGATCCAGCCCGGTGGTTTCGAGATCCAGGCTGACCCACTCGTCGGCTGGCGGCGCCGCCAGCAGCGCCTGCCAGGGGCCTGCGCCGTGCCGTTGCCGCAGCCACCAGCGTTGCAGTGCGTGCATCAGTCGGTGACGTGGAAACTGCGGCGGATGTGCTCGCGGAATTCCTTGACCACGTGCAGGGCATCGCGCAGCAGCTCGCGATCCAGCCGCCGCAGCCGGCCGGCGTCGACGTGGCTGTCGACCGGCTTGCCGGCATCCAGCGCGGCGAGCTGCGCATCGAGGCGCATGCGCTGGAACACGTGCAGCGCCTGCGGCAGGTCGCGGCCCAGCGCCTCGGACAGCTCGCCGGCGCGCGCCAGCGCCTCGCAGCGCGCCACGCTGCCGGTGGCGGGAATGCCGCGGCGCAGCGCCAGGCAGCGCAGGCCGTGCACCACCGGGAAGATGCCGCTCTTCTTGAGGTCGGTGCCCTCGGCCTCGCTGCGCATGCGGCCGAAAAAGGTCAGCGGCGGGCCGAACTGCAGCGCCGCCCGCGCCAGGTGGTGCAGCAGGATCTCGTCGCCGCCCATCGCCATCAGGCTGGCCTTGACCGGCGCGAACAGCGCGGGATTGCCGGCGACGGGGCGCGCATCGAGCGCGATCGACAGGTCGAGCGCGGCGTCGCCGCCGTAGTGCTGGCGCCAGTGCTCGGTGCGCGCATGCCACTGCGCGGCGGTCATGCGCCAGTGCGGATTGTCGACCATGACCCGGCCCGGACAGGGTGGATACCCGACCTCGGCCAGCGCCTCGCTGAAGGCGGCCATCGCCGCGTCCAGATCGGGCCAGTCCAGATCGTCGGCGACGACGATGGCATTGTCCTGGTCGGTCTTGAGCAACTGTTCGCGCCGGCCTTCGCTGCCCATGACCAGCAGGCAGATGCGGTCGTGGAATTCCGCCGGCACGAGCAGGGCGAACAGCTGGCCCATGATGCGGCTGTTGAGCGCGCTGACCAGATCGCCGAGATAGGGAATGCGCGCGCCGTGCGCGTGCAGGCTGCGCACCAGGCCGGTCATGCCGGACGCGGCCGCGGCGATGTCCTCGCGCGTGCGCGCACGCGCCAGGCGCAGGCTGATCAGGTGCGAGTGGCTGGCGAACTGCGACAGCACTTCGGCCATGCCCAGGGTGCCGGTGATCGTGCCGTCGTCGTCGACGACGACGCGCTCGACATGCCGCTCGGTCATCGCCACCAGTGCCTGGAACAGCATGTCGCCGGTGCCGACACGGATCAGCGGGCGGTGCGCGAGCGGGCCGACGGCGCTCTCCAGCGGCAACCGGGCCAGGGTCAGCGCATCCAGCAGGTCGGTGCGGGTGACGATGCCGGGCGCCTCGTGGGCCGGATCGTCGACCAGCAGGCAATCGACGCGACGGTCGCGCAGGCGGGCGCCGGCCTCGGCGATCGTCGTCGTCGCCGGCACGCGTTCGGCGGGCGCGGGCTGGGCCTCGCCGACGCGGGTGACCAGCAGCTCGGCCGATTCGCGGTGCTCGTTGTTGTCGGCGGCCAGCTGGCCCTTTACTGCCAGGCCTTCGTTGAAGTACGCGGCGAAGCGCGGGTTGTCGGCCAGCAGCCGGCGGAACACGTCGGCCGGAATCAGGAAGCACAGCACGTCGCTGCCGGCGCGGTAACTCAGCCGCGCGCGGCCGACCATGACCGCCCAGGCGCCGAACACGTCGCCGGGGCCGTAGTCGGCGAAGCGGCGCTCTTCGCCGTGATCCAGCGCGTGCGCGTGCACCAGTCCCTTGAGCACCACGAACGCGTGCGGCGAGGGCTGGCCGGCTTCGATCAGCGAGGTGCCGGCGGCATGGAACGCCATGTCGACGCTGGCCTGCAGCCGCGCGCGACCGGCGGCATCGAGCAGATCGAACGGCGGCAGGCTGAGGTCGAGGCCGGGAACGGGATCCATGGCCCATTGTGGACCGATGCCGCGGCCGGGGTCATGTCGCGACGATCGGCGCCGCGCCGCGCTGGCGGGCATGCGCGACGCCGCGCTCCCGCGGATCCGGCCCGTGCCGGACGCCGCGTGCGCGACCTGCGCGCCGGGTCAGCCGGCGCGTGACGCGTGGGGCCCGAGCCCCGACGCCACGATCGCGTGCACGCGCGTGGCCAGCGACTTGCGGTCGAGGTCGTCGTCCAGCGCGATCGGTGCGTGGAAGGTCACGCGCACCCGCGCACCGGAGAGCTGCAGGAAGCGCCGCACGTGCGCGCCCGCGTCCATGTCGCCGTGGAACGCGTAGGCATCGCGCGCGCCGCCGTCGGCCAGCGGCCGGCCATCGACGGCGAGGATCGCCAACGTCACCGGCTGCAGTGTCCAGGCGCCGCCGGCGCGCGGGTCAAGGAACAGCGCGAACAGGCTCGACTTGAATGGCGCGACCTGCACGCCGGACGACGTCGTGCCTTCCGCGAACAGCACCACGTCGTCGCCCGGCCGCAGCTGCGCGGCGACGGCCGCGGCCACGGCAGCCGCATCGCGCCGGCGACGGCTGACGAACAGCGTGCGCCCCAGCGCCCCGATGGCCGGCATGCCGGGCCAGCGCGCCATGTCGTCCTTGGCGATGAAGCGCGCCTGCAGCAGGCTGCCGAGCACCGGGATGTCGAAATGCGACACGTGGTTGGACACGAACAGCGTGCCGCCGCCGCGCCGCGGCGTGCCGACGACCTCGACGCGGATGCCCAGCGCGTGCCGCAGGCTCGCGAACCACAGCCGCGGCAGCACGGTGACCGGGCGTCCGGCGGCGACCCGCATCAGCCACCACTGCGGCGGCATCAGCACGAGGCTGGCGAGCAGCATCAGCAGCAATCTGGCTGCGGTGCGGAGGTGGTGCATGGGCGCTCCTGTCGAGGCGGCGGGCTGCCAGACCGGCTGGGGGCGCATCATCGTCGCGGCATGCGGTGACAGGCAATGTGCACGACGGCCCGCAGGCGCCCGGTTGACCGGGCCTCGCGGGGCGGGCTGCTAGAGTGCGCCGCTTTCCGCCTGCTGGAGCGCCCCATGAAGACCTCTCCCGATGCCCGCTATCCCATCGGCACGCCGGGTGTGCCCTGGGGCGATGCCGAGCGCGACCAGTGGCGCAACCGCCAGGTCCGCAGCCGCCGGTACGCCGACGACGTGGTGCCGGTCGTCGACGCGCTGCGCACGCGCTTCGACGTGATCGAGTACGGGCAGCTGCAGTACGCGCCGGATGTCTATCCCCTGTTCGCGATCCGCAGCCGCGACTGGGATGACGCGCTGCCCTGCGCGCTGGTGACCGGCGGCGTCCACGGCTACGAGACCAGCGGCGTGCGCGGTGCGCTGCAGTTCGTCGACCGCCATGCCGGCGACTATGCCGGCAGGCTCAACCTGCTGGTCGCGCCGTGCATCAGTCCCTGGGGCTACGAGCGCGTGCAGCGCTGGAATCCCGATGCGGTCGATCCCAACCGCGCCTTCCGCGACGGCAGCCCGGCGCCGGAATCCGTCGCGCTGATGCGGCTGGTCGCGCCGTTGCGGCACCGCGTGCGAGTGCACGTGGACCTGCACGAGACCACCGACAGCGACGAATCCGAATTCCGCCCGGCGCTGGCGGCGCGCGATGGCGTCGCATTCGAGCCCGGCGGGATCCCGGACGGTTTCTATCTCGTCGACGACAGTGAAAATCCCCGGCCCGCGTTCCAGCAGGCGATCATCGCGGCCGTCGCGGCGGTGACGCATATCGCCCCGGCCGATGCGCGAGGCCTGATGATCGGCTCGCCGGTCGTCGCGCCCGGCGTCATCGAATATCCGGTCAAGCAACTCGGCCTGTGCGCCGGCATTTCCGGCGCCGACTACGTGACGACGACCGAGGTCTATCCCGACAGTCCCCGCGCGACGCCGGCACAGTGCGACGACGCCCAGGTCGCCGCGATCCGTGCGGCGCTGGATTTCGTGCTGGCGCAGGGCTGAGCCGTTCGGCGAAGAAAATGGATCGGCGCCATGTAGGAGCGCGCTCGCGCGCGACCGGGCATGCCGAGAAACGCCCATCGCGGGCGCGCTCCTACAGGAGCGGATGCCACGATCTTGACCGGCTGGGTAGGACGGAACCGGTAGACGCACTGAAAAGGGGGGCGCTCATACGGAACCTGAGGGCAGACGAAAAACAAAAGGCCAGCGCGGAAGCGCTGGCCTTTCGCCTGTCACATCGCGTTGCAGCGGGCGATCAGAAATCCGCGCGCAGCCCCAGCGAGATCCGGCGGCCCGACAGTTCGTACATCGTCGGGAACGACGGGTCCATCGTGTAGCCGGTCGTCGCCTCGTCGGTCATGTTGATGCCCTTGAGACTCAGCTTGAGGTTCTCGGCCAGGCGCAGGCCGATCGAGACGTCGAGCTGGCCGTAGGCATCGCGATAGATCGGATACATGTTGTAACCGATCGACTCGACGTACTCGCTCTTGTGGTTGTAGGACACGCGGGCGTCGAAGCGGTCGTTCTCGTAGTACGCGGTCAGGTTCCAGGTCTTCTCGGCCAGGCCCGGCATCGGCGTCTGGATGCCGAGATCCGACTCGCCGGCCAGCGAGCTGTCGAGCATCGTGTAGTTGGCGTTGATGCCGAAGCCTTCGAGCACCGGGTGCAGCATCGTCAGCGGCAGCTGCGCGATGAGCTCGACGCCGTCGACCTCGTACGAACCCGCCGCATTGACCGGCTGGTAGACGTCGAAATCGAAGATGCCGTTGAGCGTGCCATTGGCGTTGTAGACGGGGACGTCCTCGACCACGCCGGTCAGCGCGTTGATGACCACGCCGTCGATCTTCTTGCGGAAATACGACGCCGCGAGCAGCCCGCCGTTGTCGAGATACTGCTCGAGGCCGACTTCCCACTGGTCGGCGTAGGTCGGCTTGAGCGCCGGATTGCCGTCGGTGAAGCGGTAGGAGCTCCAGCTCGCGGTGCGCTTGTAGGCGATGTCGGTCATCGCCGGGCGGATCAGCGTCTCCGAGGCCGCGGCGCGCAACAGCAGGCCCGCGCGCAGTTCCGCGGTGAGGTTGATGCTCGGCAGCACGTCGCTGTAGCTGCCGTCCATCGAGATCGGCGTGTCGGTGTAGCCGGTGCTGCCGTCGGGGTTCTGCACCGGGTGGTAGCCGAACGACGTCACCGAGGTGTCGACGTAGCGCACGCCCGCGTTGATGTCGACCGGCACGGGGCCAAGGTCGAACGCGATGTCCGTCATCGCGTACAGCGCGGTCGCCTGTTCGTCGACGCGGTAGTACTGGCTGTCGTCGAACGGGGTCGAGAAGCCGGCATAGCGGAAGGTGTCGCGCGCGTAGTCGTTGCCGATCATCTGCCAGTCGAGATCGCGCGCGGTATAGGCGCCGCCGGGGACGATGTCGCCGATCGGCTGCAGCTGGCTGTCGGCCAGGGTGCGCGTATTGACCCAGCTGTTGTCGCCGGCCGACGGGCCGCCGATCTTGGCCTCGCCGTACTCGCGTTCCTTGGACTTGTCGGTGTGGCGCGCGCCGAACTGCACGCCGCGCAGCGCCGGCAGGAAGGCCAGGTCCAGGGTCTTGGCGATGTTGACCTGGGCCGCGTACTTGTCGTCGTTGATCTGCTCGAGCGTGGTCTCGTAGGCCTCGAACAGGTAGCGCTCGGGCGAGTCGTACATGTCGAAGCCGTTCGACGACGCGCTCGCGATCGTTTCGCCGCTCGGCCCGTTCCAGCGCGTGCGCGACGGCGCGTAGGCGACGTGCTTGAGGTTCGCGTAGTCCAGCGATTTCTTCGCGCCCGAGTAGCCGAGCAGGGCGTCGATGGTCCAGGTGTCGCCGCGCCAGTCGAGCGCCGCGCTGTACTGGCGGAAGTCGGTCTCGTTGCGGCGTTCCTTGCTCAGGAACTCGTGCTGGGTCGCGGTGTAGGACACGTCGCGCAACACCAGGATGCCGTGCTCGGCCAGCGTGGTGTCGTCGTACTCGTGGATGGTCTCGAGCGTGCTGCGGCTGGACGCGGAATAGGCGGCCGCGTCGTACTCGTCCTCGTTGGAATCGTAGCCGCCGACCAGCGCGTCGAAGGTCAGGCTGAAGTCGTTGCTGGGCTTGAACTGCAGCGAGCCCGTCGCGCCCCACTTGTCCTGCTCGTTGAGGAACACGCGGTCGCCGACCTTGTCCTGGAACACGATCAGGTTCGATTCGGCGGTATCGGTGCGGTCGCCGATCTGGCGGCCGGTGTCGCGCTCGATGACGGCCTCGGCCTGCTCGCCGCGCACGCCCGAGGCGCCGAGGAAGCGCGACATCGGCCGGAAGTTGATGCCCGAAGTCGCGTCGGTGCGGTTGGTGCGCTTGGCCTTCGAGAACGACACCAGTGCGCCCCAGTCGCCCCAGGTGTCGGACGCGAGGAACGAGACCTTCGGGTCGTTCTCCTCGGAGATCGAGTTGTGTGCACCTTCGACCGAGGCCACCAGCTGGCGGCTGTTGTAGTCGAACGGACGCGCGGTGGAGATCTTCACCGAACCGGCGATGCCGCCTTCCTCATCCGCCGCCGTCGGCGACTTCTGCACGGTGACCTGCTGGATGATCTCGGACGCGAAAATGTCGAATTCCACTTCGCGGCCGCCGCTGCCCGAGGCTGTGGCGAGATCGTTGATCGAGACATGCGTGTAGTCGGAGGGCAGGCCGCGCACGTTGACGCGCGAGCCCAGGCCCTTGTTGCGTTCGATGGTGACGCCTGGCATGCGCTGCAGCGCCTCGGCGAGGTTCTGCTCGGGGAAATCGGCGACGTCGGTGGCGACGATGGAATCGGAGAAACCGACGTTGTCGCGCTTCAGATCGACCGCCTGCTCGAGGCTGCGGCTGTAGCTGCCGGTCACGGTGACCGCGTCCAGCGACTGGACCGTCGCATCTTCGGCGGCGGTCTGCGCGAGCACGGGCAGCGGCGCGGCGAGGGCGCCGGCCAGCAGGGCGAGATGGATGCGTCGGCTCAGCAGGCAGCGGCGCGGCCCGGGCGTGCTGCGCGCCGGGAGGTCGTACGTCATGCGGGTTCCCCAAGTGGTCGTGATCGTGTGGTGCGAGGTGATGGCGGCGATGCACGCCATCGCGAAAGCGCCCGGAGGCGGCGCCGAGGCTAGCGACGCAAGGTGTTGGTTTTGTTGCAGTGCGGCAGCAGCGTCGTGACAGGCGGGCTGCGTTGGCCTGGCGTTCGGATCGGCACGCACTGGCGCGCAGCGCGCAGGCGAGGGCGGACCGGACTACGATGCGGGTCCCGTCGTCGCCAACCGGAGTCCGTCATGTCGCAGCCGCCCCGCAAGACCGCCCGTGATTTCGATCCGGACGTGCTCGAGCTGTTCGACCAGTACGTGCACGGGGCGATCGACCGGCGCGGATTCCTCAGCGGGGCTGCGCGTGTCGCCGGCGCCGCCGGTGCGGCGGGACTGCTGGCCGCGCTGACGCCGCAGTTCGCGCAGGCGCAGCAGATCGCACCCGACGATGCGCGCCTGGCCACGTCGTACGAGGCGTTCGACGCGCCCGCGGGCAACGGCCGCGGGCGCGGATATCTGGCGCAGCCCGCGGATGCGACCGGGCCGCTGCCGCTGGTGCTGGTGGTGCACGAGAACCGCGGTCTGAACCCGCACATCGAGGACGTGACGCGGCGGATCGCGCTGGCGGGCTACCGCGCGTTCGCGCCGGATGCGCTGTTCCCGCTGGGCGGCTATCCCGGCGACGAAGACCGGGCGCGCGCCCTGTTCGCGACGCTCGACCAGGACAAGGCACGACAGGACTTCATCGCCGCGGCCGGGTGGCTGCTGGCGCGCGAAGGCGGCAACGGGCGCATCGGCGTGGTCGGCTTCTGCTACGGCGGCGGCATGGCGAACTACCTCGCCGCGAAGGTCCCGTCGCTGCGCGCCGCCGCGCCGTTCTACGGCCCGGCAGCGCCGCTCGAGGACGTGCCGGCCATCGAGGCGGAACTGCTGGTCGTGCTGGCCGCCAACGATGCGCGCGTCAACGCGCAATGGCCGGATTACGAGGCCGCGCTGCACGCGGCGGACGTGACCTACACGCTGTTCCAGCCGGCCGGCACCGAGCACGGCTTCAACAACGACACGACGCCGCGCTACGACGAAGCGGCGGCGGCCGAGGCCTGGTCGAAGATGCTGGCGCTGTTCGCGCGCACCCTGCAGACGCCGGCGCCTGCGGCGACATGAGTCCGCGCACGACGACCGGCGCCGCGCGGCCATCGCGCTCGCGGCGTACGATGCCGCCGGCATGCTGAAGCGCGTCCACCATGTCGCCATCATCTGCAGCGACTACGCGCGATCCAAGGCGTTCTACACGGCGACGCTGGGGTTGACCGTCGTCGCGGAGCAGTACCGCGAGGCGCGTCGCTCCTGGAAGCTGGATCTGGCTTTGCCGGATGGCGGCCAGATCGAGCTGTTCTCGTTCCCCGACGCGCCGCCGCGCCCGTCCTGGCCGGAAGCGCAGGGGTTGCGGCACCTGGCGTTCGCCGTCGATGACGTCGCGGCGTGCGCGGCGCGATTGCAGGCGGACGGACTCGTGGTGGAACCCGTGCGCGTCGACCCTGACACCGGACGGCGCTTCGTGTTCTTCGCCGACCCCGATGGCCTGCCGCTGGAGCTGTACGAGGCGTAGGCGGATGGACGGCTTCTTCCGGGTGTTTCAGGCGCGTCCGTCGCGCGCGAGCGCGCGCCTGCAGGCGACTGCCCGCCCAGGTCGTCCCGGGTAGGCACGCGCTCGCGCGCGACCGGCCTCACGCCGCCAGCGAAAAATCCAGCGCCGGCCCCTTCGGCACAATGCCGGTCGGATTGATGTGCCGATGGCTCTCGTAGTAATGCCGCTTGATGTGATCGAAATCGACTGTCGGTGCGACCGCCGGATGCGCGTACAGGCGACGCGTATGGGCCCACAGGGCCGGGTAGTCGACCAGGCGCCGCAGATTGCATTTGAAATGGCCGTGGTAGACCGCATCGAAACGCAGCAGCGTCGTGAACAGACGCCAGTCCGCTTCGGTGAGCACGTCGCCGCACAGCGTGTCGCGGGTGGCGAGCCGGGCTTCCAGCCAGTCCAGTGTCTCGAACACCTGGGTCACCGCGTCGTCGTAGGCCGACTGGCGCTTGGCGAATCCCGCCTTGTAGACGCCGTTGTTGAGCCCGTCGTAGACCCGCGCGTTGACCGCGTCGATCTCGCCGCGCAGCGCGGCCGGATAGTAGTCGCCCGCCGTCGCACCGACCTCGTCGAAGGCGCTGTTGAACATGCGGATGATGTCGGCGGATTCGTTGCTGACGATGCGCCCGGTCGCCTTGTCCCACAGCACCGGCACGGTCACGCGGCCGGTGTAGGCCGGATCGGACGAAACGTAGAGCTGCCAGACGGTGTCCGCCTGCTGCAGCGGATCGGGGATCACGCCGGGACCGGGCGCGAAGGTCCAGCCGTCGTCGGCCATCAGCCAGTGGGTCACCGACAGGTCGATCATCGACTGCAGACCCTTGAGCTCGCGGAAGATTGCCGCGCGGTGCGCCCAGGGGCAGGCGCGGGCGATGTAGAGATGGTAGCGGCCGGGCTCGGCCTTGAAGCCGCCCTCGCCGGTCGGGCCCGCACTGCCGTCGGCGGTGACCCAGTGGCGGAACGCGGAGTCGGGCCGCTGCAGTTTGCCGTCGCTATCGACCAGTGCATCGTCGTCCGTGGTCCAGCGACCGTCGACCAGCATGCCCATGGGGTGCTCCCGTATCCGTTGCAGCGCATCGCGCGAAGTGGACAGGGTCGACGATGCCGCGTCAACGCGGCGTCCGGAGCGGATCCGGCAGATGCGGCGAGACCGGAACTCCGTGTCGCAAGCGCCGGGTGCGACGCCGCGCGCAGCACGCGTCGGGTGACCGGCCTCGCGCGCACGAGCGCGATGGCGAACTGCCGCGCGGCCATGCGTTCGCGCCGTCCCGAGGCGGCACCACGCGGGGCGCAACACGCAACCCGCGCAGCGCTGACTTCCCGGTCACGCGCGCGGCGGCAGACTGCAGCCCCCGGTCCGACCCGAGTTCCCATGCGCAGCCCGCCGCAGAATCCGCACGATCTCAGCCGCCACGACATCCAGGACATCCTGTCGACGATCCACGGCGAGGTGCGCGAGCGGTTCGGCAAACACAAGGGCAAGGTCGCCGACTACATCCCGGCGCTCGCATCGGTGTCGCCGGATACCTTCGGCATGGCCGTCGCCACGCTCGACGGCGATGTCTACACGGTCGGCGAGGCGCACGCGCCGTTCTCGATCCAGAGCATCTCCAAGGTCCACACGCTGACGCTCGCCCTGGATCTCGCGGGCGACGACCTGTGGAAGCGGGTGGGCCGCGAACCCTCGGGCGATCCCTTCAATTCGCTGATCCAGCTCGAGCACGAGAGCGGCATTCCGCGCAATCCCTTCATCAACGCCGGCGCGATCGTCATCGCCGACGTGATCCTGTCGCATTGCAAGGATCCCGAGCAGGAACTGCTCGAGTTCATGCGCGCGCGTTCGGGCAACGACGCCGTCGGCCGCGACGAGGAGATCTGGACGTCGGAGCGCAAGAGCGGCTATCGCAACGTGGCACTGGCGAACTTCATCCGGAGCTTCGGCAACATCGAGAACGACGTGCAGGCGGTGCTGGATTTCTACTACCTGCAGTGCTCGCTGAAGATGAACTGCGTGGATCTCGCGCGCAGCCTGCAGTACCTGGCCGACCGCGGCGCATGCCCCATGACCGGCGAGCAGGTCACCAGCAAGGAGAGGGCGACGCGGATCAACGCGATCATGATGACCTGCGGCACCTACGACGCGGCTGGCGAGTTCGCCTTCCACGTGGGGCTGCCGGCGAAGAGCGGCGTCGGTGGCGGCATCGTCGCGGTGGTGCCGAATGTCCTGAGCGTCTGCGTGTGGTCGCCCGCGCTCGACGACAAGGGCAATTCGCTGCTCGGTGGCTATGCGCTGCACCGTTTCACGCGGATGACGGAACTGTCGGTGTTCTGAGCGGCGCGGCGGCGATCGTTCGCCCGCCGCGCCTGGTCCGAAGCGGGTTCCGGAGATCAGGGACTCTGGTAGTACACGTTGTCGATGAAGAGCTCGACGTTCTGGCCCGGCGGGTCGGCCACGACCATGAACATCTGCTTCACCGCGTGCAGGTCCAGGTCGTAGAAGTCACTGAACGGGATCGTGACCTGGTGCCAGGCGCCGTCCCGGACCAGCCCGTACTGCGGACCGCCGGCGACGAAGTCGACCCAGCTGTCGCCGAACGACGTACTGATGCCGATCTTGAACGTCGAGTCTGTCGTCGTGCGCATGTGGAACTTGAGGCTGCCGTTGGCATAGGCGCTCATGTTGCGCACGTCGTTGAGCACCCCGAGGCCGTACCACGCGCCGGCATTGGCGCGGAACGCCATGCCTTCGTTGCCCTCGAACGGCGACGCCGCGATCGGCGTCAGGTTGTTCCACAGGAACAGTTCGGCGTTGCTGCCGTAATCGAGCGCGCCGGCCAGTCCGGCCTGCTCGGAAAACACGCCGAACCGCCCGGCCGGCGTCGCGGCATCGCTGCCGATGTAGAGCTCGCTGTCCGGATGGTCCTGGTAGAGGCGGATGTAGTCGACCTCCATGCGCCCGGGCAGCGGCGCGGTGATGCCGTTCGGATCGAAGATGCCGGTGTAGGTGCCGCCGACCGCGAGATTGAGCAGCAGAAAGTGCGGTTGGTGGAACTCGTGCAGCGACGCGCCTTCGATGTCCGAGATCGCCATCTCGAAGTACTGCAGGCCGTCGACCGTGACGCGGATGAACTCCGGATCCCAGGTCATGCGGTACGTGCGGTAGTCCTCGTGCAGATTGGTCGGGAAGTCCGCGAAATCGCCATGACTGGCGTGACCGCCGCCGTAGTTCCAGTGCACCGCGCCGCCGACGCGGCGGTTGACCATGCCGGCGGCGATGCCGTCGACGTGGCCGATCTCCATGATGTCGATCTCGCCGCGGTCGGGCCAAACGCCGATCGCGCCGAGCATCCAGTAGGCCGGCCAGATCCCGTTACCGGCTTCGGGGGTCTTGATCCGCGCCTCCAGCGTGCCGTACTTGAAGTGCACGCGCCCCTCGGTCTTCATGCGTGCCGAGGTGAACGGGCTGCCTTCGAAGTTCTCGCGTCGCGCTTCGATGACCAGACGGCCATTCTCGACGCGCGCGTTCTCGGGGCGGCTGGTGTAGTACTGCAGCTCCGAATTGCCCCAGCCGCACAGGCCGATCTGGCAGCCGGTGCCGACGTCGTAGATCCAGTTGCTGCCATTGATGGTGGAGCCGTCGAAATTCTCTTCCCAGACGGGGGTCTGGGCATGTGCGGCGGTGAATGCGCCGGCGCCGAGCAGGGCGGCGGCGGACACGGCGAACAGGCGTGCGCGATCCATACGGAAACTCCTTGTGGTGAACGATGACCCGTGCGGTCGCGAACGACGCTAGGCAGCGCTGACAGCGCTGTCAAAGCGCAAACGGTCGAATGTGCCGAGTTGCGGGCGACATCACGCAATGGTGTTCAGTGCAGGTGAAAGGACCGGGAAAAACGCGTCGCGCGTGTTGCGCGGCAACATCGCAAACGCGCGTGGTTCGCGCGCCGCATTCGGTCGCCCGAGGCGGGCGTGCCCATCAGAAGCGGCCGTCGGCCGGCAGATAGCGCCACGTACCGACGTCCATCTTCGCCAGACCCACGCGTCCGATCCGCAACCGCTTCATGCCGGTGACCTGCAGCCCGACGCGGTCGCACATGCCCTGCAGCTGGCCCGGCCGCACGTGCTTGATCGCGAACCGCAACCGCTGCTCGCTCTGCCAGCTGACCTTGCACGGCGGAATCGGCCAGCCGTTGGCATCCTGGCCGCCTCGCGCGAGCTGTGACAGGCCGTACGGCCCCAGCGTGCCGACGACGTCGACCACGTATTCCTGCTCCAGCAACGCCGCGTCTTCGGTCAGGCGTCGCTTCGCGCGGTGGTCCTGGGTCAGCACCAGCAGGCCGCTCGCGGCGTCCTCGAACGGAAGCGGTGCTTCGAGCCGATGGAAGTGCCGCTTCAGCACCTGCTGGTCGACCGGATCCAGCGGGCTGCGCGTCGCCGGTGTCGCCAGCGCGATCGCCGCGGCGATGTCGAGCCCGGCCGGCTTGTGCAGCAGCAGCGTCGCCGGCTCCGTGTCGCCGAGCCGCGCTCCGGGCGCGAGCACGACGGACTCGTCCTCGACCGGATGCTGCGGCGCGTCCACGACCTCGCCCTCCACTAGGACCCAGCCGCCTTCGATGTACTGGCGCGCGTCCGCACGCGAGCAGTCGAGCAGGGCGGCGAGGTGCTTGTCGAGGCGGATCGGAGGCATCGGGCAGGTCGGTGCAACGGGTCCGGGAGTGTACGCGGCGGGCGCCGTCGGCGCCCCGGGCGCTGACGTAAGCTGTCGGCCCCCGCCGCGATGCCGGAGACCGCATGCGCCCACCGTCCCTCCTGCTGCTGTGTCTGCTCGCCGGCTGCGCGGCGACGCCTGGCGAGCGCCCGGCACCGTCACCGTCCACCCCGTCCGAGGAATCCCGCATGTCCGACGCGCCGCCCCGCGGTACTGCCTTCGCCCTGCCGGCGCGCTACGCCGAGCGCCTCGCGACGACATCGGTGACACCGGCCGACGTCACGCTGCCGGAGGTGCCGGGCCTGCGTCTCGGCACGTTCGCCGGCCTGCAGGCGCTGCTGATCGAGACGCCGCAGTCGACCGCCGCCATCGCGCTGTTCGGCGGCCATCTGCTGTCCTTCGTACCCACCGGTCAGACCGATGCGCTGTGGGTCTCGCCGGCATCGGCCGGGCCGCCGCAACCGATCCGCGGCGGCACGCCGATCGTCTGGCCGTATTTCGGCAAGCAGGACCAGGACGCCGCACTGCCGTCGCACGGGTTCGTGCGCACGATGCGCTGGCAGCTCGACGATGCGCGGCGCGAAGCCGACGGCACCCTCGTCGTGACGCTGTCGCCGCCGGTGTTCGAGGATCTCGACCTGCGCGTGCGGACCGAGTTGCGCATCGGGCGCTCGCTGGAGCAGCGGCTGATCACCGAGAACGTCGGCGACGCGCCGGTGCGCATCACCCAGGCGCTGCACACCTATTTCCGCGTGTCCGACGTCGCGAACGTGCGCGTGCAGGGACTCGACGGGCTGACTTATCTCGACAAGAACGACGGCTACGCCGCGCATCGCCAGTCGGGCGACTGGACGCTGCACGATCCACGCGACCCCGGACGCAGCGACCGGATCTACGGCGGCGCGGGCGGTCGCTATCTGCTGGACGATCCGGCGGCGCAGCGCCGTATCGCGCTCGAGGTCGAGGGCAGCCGCACGCTGGTGGTCTGGAACCCGGGCGAGGCGTCGGCGTCGCGTTCGGCGGAGATGGGCGACGGGTTGTGGCGCCAGTTCCTGTGCCTGGAAGCCGCGAATGCCGGGCCGGAATCGGTCGAGATCGCGCCCGGTGGCCAGCACACGCTGCTGCAGCGGATCCGGGTCGAGCCCCTGCCGGGCTGACGCGATGCGCGAACCCAGCCACGCCGGAGGCGCTGTCGCGAGCTTGGCAGGGCATGCGGTGCAACGAAGTCTTCCGACGCGCGCGTTGCGATGAGCCTGTTTCCCGCCACCTTCGAGACGACGCGCTACCACATGCGGCCGCTGGCAGCCGCGGACAACGCGCGCTACTGCGCGCTCTACACCGACCCCGCCGTGATGCGGCTGATCGCACCGCCGCTGTCGGCATCGGCGGCGCAGGCGGCGTTCGACGCCGTCCTCCGCGCCACGTCGAAGGTGGCGCCAGGCGTGGGCTACTGGACGATCGACCGGCGCAGCGACGGGCACGCCTGCGGCCTGATGGCGGTGGTGCTGTCTCCCGCGCCCCGCACCGCCGAGTACGGCCTGCTGCTGCAGCCCGCATCGCACGCCCGCGGGGTCGCGCGCGAAACCACGGCCGGTCTGCTCGACCGGCTGTTCGCATCGCCGGCGCTCGATCGGGTCTGGACGCGGCACACGCCCGACAACGTCGCGGTCCGCGGGCTGATGCGTGCGCTCGGGTTCGAACCCGACGCTCCCCGCGACGGTCTGCTGCACTGGCAGATGACGCGCGCTGCGTGGCTCGCCCGGGGCGAGATGCCGCCCGCTTTTGCGTCCCGGCCCGGCGCAGGCTAGATTCCGGCGGATCGGGGCGGGGGATGGGACCATGCAAGGGGGAACAGGACGTCTGACCTGCGTCGGACTGGGCATGCTGCTCGGCGCGCATCTCGCGCCGCGTGCGCGCAGCGGCATCGAGCAGGCCGACGTGGTCTTCGTCGCGGCGTCGGATCCGCTGGTCGAGCTGTGGGTGCAGCAGATGCATCCGGATGTGCGCAGCCTCCAGCCCTACTACGCGGACGGGAAATCGCGCCACGCGACCTACCGCGAAATGATCGAGGCGATGCTCGTCGAAGTCCGCGCCGGGCGTACCGTCTGCGGCGCGTTCTACGGACACCCGGGCGTGTTCGCCGAGGTGCCGCACCGGGCGCTCGCCCAGGCCCGGGACGAGGGCTTCGAGGCCCACATGGAGCCGGCAATCTCCGCCGCCGACTGCCTGTACGCGGACCTGGGCATCGATCCAGGCAGCGTGGGCTGCCAGCATTACGAGGCCAGCCAGTTCATGTTCTACCGCCGCGTCGTCGACACCTCGGCCTACCTTCTCCTGTGGCAGGTCGGCGTGGCCGGCGACCGCTCGGTTCGGCGTTCTTCGACGGGGGTGGCGCACCGCCGTCTGCTGCTGGAGCGGCTGGCGGAAGATTATCCGGAGGGGCATGCCGTGACGCTCTATGAAGCTGCTACGCTGCCGGTCGAAGGGCCGCGCATCGAGGGGATGGCGATGGCGGCGCTGGTGGATGCGGTGATGTCGATGCAGACCACACTGGTGGTGCCGCCGGCTCGCGCGATGACGTTGGACAAGGGAATGCTGGACAGGCTCGCCGCACTGGAGCGCGACGCGGCCGGTGTGGCGGAACACGGGTCGATCACCAAGGGGAGAACGCAATGACGACAGCCATCGAGTTTCTCGAGGCAATGGGGCGCAGTGCCGCGCCGCCGGCCGGTGCCGACTTCGAGGCCGCCGTCGCGGGCCTCGGGATCGACACGGCGCAGCGGCAGGCGCTGCTGGCACGCGATACGGCAGCGCTGGCCCGGCTGCTGCGGGGACGCCCGGCATGCGGACGACACGCCCGAGCGGACGCCGGATGAGGATGACGGCCGCGACGATCGCCCGCCCGGCGACGATGCGCCGGAACGCCAGCGCGACTGACGGGTACCGCGGGCGGGACCGGATCATGAAACTCCTTCGTGGCGCGCTGGTCGGCGCTCTCTGTCTCGGCCTGCTGGCGGCATTGCCGCCCGCAGGCGCGGACGAGCGCTCGCTCGACAGCCTGCTCAACGAGGGCAACCGCATCCGCACGGCCGATCCGGCGCAGATGGACCGCCTGCTGCAGGTCCTGGACGGTCGGATCGCCGACGCGGATCCGGCGCAGCGCACCCGCTGGCAACTGCTGCACGCGCATCGCGCCATCACCAAGGGCGAGACCGAAACGGCAATCGCGACGTTGCGCACCCTGGTCGACGGCGACGGTGACGTCGAGACACGTTTCGTCGCCGCCTCGATGCTGGCCAACAGCTACGCGATTCTCCGGCGCTTCGAGGAGGCGCTGGTCATGGTCGACCGGATGCTCGCGCTGCGCCAGCGCGTCGAGGATCGCGCGGTGCTGCATCGCGGGCTCATGGTCGCCGCCGTGGTCTACAACCAGGTCGGCGAATACCGCCTCGGCATGCATTACGCCGAGGACGTCGCCCGCAATGCGCCCGACCCACGGAACCACTGCGCCGCCGGCGGTGTGATCATGGAATCGCATGTCGGCCTGTCGCTGACCGCGGGCGATGCGCAGGGTCAGCAGGCGATCGACCGGTGCGTGACCGCCGGCGAGCCGATCTTCACCGGCTTCGTCCGCGCGCACCTCGCGCGCGAGTGGGACCGGCAGGGGCGCACTCGCGATGCGGCGACGCTGCTGCAGACCAGCCTGGCGGACGTGACCGCGATCGGCTACCCGTTCCTGATCGCGCACTACCAGGCCTTGCTGGCGGATTTCCGCATGACCCTGGGCGAGCATGCGCCCGCGCAGCGGCATGCCCAGCGCGCGATCGACCTGGGCGGCGCCGGCAGTTCCGAGGCCATGGTCACCGCGCACCGGGTGCTGTACGAGCTGGCCGAGCGCCGCGGCGACGCGGTCGAGGCACTGCGGACCTATCGCGCCTACGCCGAGGCGCAGCGCGCCTACACCGAAGACATGAAGTCGCGCGAGATGGCCTACCAGGTCGTCCGCCACCAGTCGTCGCAACAGGCGCAGCAGATCGAGCTGTTGCGCCAGAGGAACCAGCTGCTGGAACTGCAGAAGCGCGTCACCGAACAGCGGGCGCAGAACTGGCTCGTCGCCGCGGCGCTGCTGGTGTTCCTGCTCGCCACCACCGGCTACTGGGCGTTCCGCACCAAGCGCCTGCAGATGCGCATGCAGCGGATGGCCCAGACCGACCCGTTGACCCGCATCAGCAATCGCCACCATTTCAGCGAACAGGCGACGCGGGCCCTGGCCCAGTGCGCGCGGGAGGGGCGGGTCGCCGCGCTGGTCACCTTCGATCTCGATCACTTCAAGCAGATCAACGATCGCTTCGGGCATGCGGCGGGCGACTGGGCGCTGTGCCAGGTGACCAAGGCCTGCGTGCCGTTGCGCGGCCCCGAGGATGCGTTCGGCCGGCTGGGCGGCGAGGAATTCGCGCTGCTGTTTCCGGGCTGCGACGCCAGCGCCGCGCGCCAGACCGCGGCCGCGGCGATGACCGGCTTCGCCGCGATCGACGCCACGGGCTGCGGCTACGACATGCAGCTGACCGCGAGCTTCGGCATCACCGACACCCTGCGTTCGGGCCACGATTTCACCCGCCTGCTGTCGCACGCCGACAAGGCGATGTACCGGGCCAAGCGCTCGGGCCGGAACCGGTTGTGCGTGTACGACACCACGCCGCCGCCGGTGGAAGCGCCGTGCGCCACGCCGCGTCCGCTGCCGCCGCGGTTGCTCGAGGATGTCCTCCACGTCGCCGACGCGGCGAGCCGCGCCCGCCGGGCCGCCTTGCCCTGAGGCGCTCCGTCGCGAGGGGCGGCGGGTACGATCGCGCAGCGTCGCATCCCGACCCACGGTGGCCCGTGGCGCCATGCCGGACTTCCGGCACCCCTCCCGTCACGCCCCGATCGGTATCCTGAGGATCTGATGGTTGCGCCGGTAACGACGCCAGCCACGGCCTGTTCCCTCTGGAGAAACCGATTTGAAGAAGACCCTGTTGTCCGCGGCGACCGCCGTGGCCCTGACGCTCGCGACCCCACTGGCCGCCCACGACAACCACGACTGCCTGGATGCGTCCTGCACGATCCAGTCGCTGTTCCAGACCGGTGACACCACCACCGGCGGGGACGCGGGCGACGTCGTCGCCGCCAAGCGCCTCGGCACCTGGGGCATCGACACCGCCGGCATGGACACCTCGGTCAAGCCGGGCGACAACTTCTTCGACTACGTCAACGGCACCTGGGCGACCAGGCCAAGGTCGCGGCCCTGTACGCCGGCTTCATGGACGAGCAGGCCATCGAGGCGCTCGGCGCCCGGCCGATCGCGCCGAAGCTGGCGGCGATCCGCGCCGCGGACGACAAGGAGGCGCTCGCCGCGCTGATGGGTGCGCAGCAGGCCGACTTCGGCCGCAGCTTCTTCGGCCTCGGCGTGTCCGACGACCAGCGCGATCCGGACCGCTACACGCTGTACATGAGCCAGTCGGGCCTCGGCCTCGGCGATCGCGAGATGTACCTGCGCGAGAATTTCGCCCCGCAGCGCGAGCGTTACCAGGCCTACATCGCGCAGCTGCTGGAACTCGCGGGCTGGGAGAATCCGCAGCAGAACGCCGAAGCGATCCTCGCGATGGAGACCCGCATCGCCGAAGCGCACTGGACCCGCGCCGAAAGCCGCGACCGCGACAAGACCTATAACCCGGTCGACCACCGCGCCCGGCTTCGCCTGGGACGCGTTCTTCGAGGCCGCGGGCGTCGGCCAGGCGCCGCGCGCCGTCGTCCGCCAGGACACCGCGGTCCCCAAGATCGCCGCGATCTTCGCCGACACCGATGTCGCCACGCTGCAGGCCTGGCAGGCGTTCAGCACCGTCGACGGCGCCGCACCGCTGCTGTCGAAGGCGTTCTCGGACGCGCAGTTCGAGTTCCGCTCCAAGTTCCTGTCGGGCCAGCCCGAGCAGAAGGAACGCTGGAAGCGCGGCGTCGCATTCGCCGAAAGCACCATGGGCGAGGCCATCGGCCGCGACTACGTGCAGCTGTATTTCCCGGCCGATGCCAAGGCCAAGATGGACGAGCTGGTCGCCAACGTGAAGGTGGCGATGGGCGTGCGCCTGGACCAGCTCGACTGGATGGGCGCCGAGACCAAGGCCGAAGCGCGCCGCAAGCTCGAGGGCTTCGGCCTCAAGATCGGGCATCCCGACACCTGGCGTGACTACAGCGACCTGCAGGTCGCGCGTGGCGACGTGTTCGGCAATGCCGAGCGGTCGATGGCGTTCGAGTGGGATTACCGCCGCAACCGTCTGGGCAAGGAAGTCGACAAGGGCGAGTGGGGCATGACCCCGCAGACCGTCAACGCCTATTACAACTCGGTCAAGAACGAGATCGTGTTTCCGGCCGCGATCCTGCAGCCGCCGTTCTTCGATCCGGACGCGGATCCGGCGGTGAACTACGGCGCCATCGGCGGCGTCATCGGCCACGAGATCATCCACGGCTTCGACGACCAGGGCCGCAAGTCCGACGGCGAAGGCGTGCTGCGCGACTGGTGGACTGCCGAGGATGCGCGCAAGTTCGAGGCCCAGGCCGCGAAGCTCGGCGCGCAGTACGAGGCGTTCGAGTTCCCGCAGCTGCCGGGCATGCACATCAACGGCAAGGTCGCGATGGGCGAGAACATCGGTGACCTCGGCGGCATCACGATCGCGCTCGAGGCCTATCGTCGTTCGCTCGACGGCAAGCCGGCGCCGGAGATCGACGGCTTCAGCGGCGAGCAGCGCCTGTTCATGGGCTGGGCGCAGGTGTGGCGCACGTTGTGGCGCGACGACGCGCTGCGCCAGCAGCTGGTCAACGGTACCCACTCGCCGGGCCAGATCCGCGCGTTCGCGCCGCTGCGCAACGTCGACGCCTGGTACGACGCGTTCGACGTGTCCGAGAGCGACGCGCAGTACATCGCACCGGAAGACCGCGTCCGTATCTGGTAAGACGGGTGGCAGGTAGACCAGAAGAAGGGGCGCGCAAACGCCCCTTTTTTTGCCCGGGATTCGCGTGCGCCATTGCAGGCGATGCAGCACGACGCAGAGTCCAAGGGCCGTTTCTTGTCGTAGAAGCGCGCGCTCACAAAAGCCGACGCCGCCGCCGATCTGGCAACCGCGCTGAGGACACGGGTCGTGTCGAAAGTCTACCGTTCCGCCCGCTGCAGGCCGCTTTCCCGGCATCCGCCGGAGTGGTACCAGGGACCTCGCAGACTCAACCGGGCGCGTAGTACGTCGGCGCGCCGGGCCCGACCGGCAGGCCGAACACAAAGACCCACAGCATGAACAGTGTCGTCCAGCCGACGAAGAACACCAAGGTGTAGGGCAGCATCATCGCGATCAGCGTGCCGACCCCGAGATTGCGCTGGTAACGCGCGGCGAAGGCCATGATCAGTCCGAAGTAACTCATCATCGGCGTGATCAGGTTGGTCACCGAATCGCCGATGCGGTACGCCGCCTGGATCACCTCCGGGCTGTAGCCGACCAGCATCAGCATCGGCACGAAGATCGGCGCGGTGACCGCCCACTGCGCCGACGCCGAACCCAGCGACAGGTTGATCAGGCCGCACATCGCGATGAAGGCGACGAACACCAGCGGACCGGTCAGGCCGATCGATTCCAGCAGCGTCGATCCCAGCACCGCCATCACCTGGCCGAGCTGGGTCCAGTTGAAGAAGGCGACGAACTGCGCGGCGAAGAACACCAGCACGATGTAGAGACTCAGCGTGCCCATCGACTTCGCCATCGCGTCGATGACGTCGCGGTCGTTGCGGATGCTTCCGGTCAGTGCGCCGTAGACGATGCCGGGGACGGCGAAGAACACCGCCACCAGCACGACGATGCCGGTCAGGAAGGGGCGCAGGCTGCCCAGCGTGTCGTCGACGCCCGGCAGGCGCAGCGCACCGTTCGCGGGCACGACCAGCCACGCGATCAGCGCGGCCATCGCCAGTGCCGCGACGGCCGCCCAGCGCAGCGCGCGGCGCTCGACCGGACCCAGCGGGGACATGTCCACGGGATCGGCATCGGGATCGAGCTGGGTGGGGTCGTAGGGTCCGAGCTTGGGCTCGACGATGCGCGCGGTGACGAACCAGCCCATCGCCGTGACCAGGAAGGTGCTGGCGATCATGAAGTACCAGTTCACCGCCGCATGGACCTCGTACGCGGGGTCGATCAGCTGCGCGGCTTCCTGGGTGATGCCGGCCAGCAGCGGATCCACGGTGCCGATCAGCAGGTTGGCGCTGTAGCCACCCGACACGCCCGCGAACGCGGCCGCGAGCCCGGCGAGTGGATGCCGGCCCAGCGCGTGGAAGATCGCCGCGGCGAGCGGAATCACGACGACGTAGCCCATTTCCGACGCGGTGTTCGACAGGATCGCCGCGAACACGATGACCACGGTGACCAGGTTCTTCGGCGCGCCGAGCACCAGGGTCTTGATCGCCGCGGCGAGCAGGCCCGAGCGTTCGGCGATGCCGACGCCGAGCATCGCGACGAGCACCGTACCCAGCGGCACGAAGCCGGTGAAGTTGGTGACCAGGCCGGTGACGATCCGGCGCAGGCCGTCGGCATCCAGCAGGCTGATGACGCGGATGACGCCGTCCTCGGCGCGCCCGGCGGCGCCATCGGGGCGGGGATCGGGCACGCTGACGCCATAGGCGGCGAGCACGCCGGACAGCAGGACGATCGTCAGCGCCAGCAGTGCGAACAACGTCACCGGATGCGGCAGCAGATTGCCGAGGAACTCGACCGTGTTGAGCAGCCGGGTCGTCGCGCTGGTGCGTCCGGAGGCGGGAGGCGCTGCCTGGGGTGGGGTCATCGTGCCGTCCGTTACGAGGCACGGCAGTCTAGCAAGGCGCTCCGACGCCGCCGGCGCACGCCACCGCCGCAGCGGCGATGGCGTGGCGCGGCATCAGCCGTGGACGCGGAACCGGATCGCGTCGTCGATGAAGGTCTTCTCGCCGATCGGCGCCTCGTGCGAGCCGAACGGCATCTGCGCGCGCAGGCGCCAGCTGGCCGGCAGATTCCACTCCTGCGCGGCGGCAGCGTCGGGCAGCGGGTTGTAGTGCTGCATGCTGGCGCCGATGCCGGCTTCGGCCAGCACGGTCCAGACCGCGTACTGGGCGATCGCGGTCGAATGCTCGGACCACACCGGGAAGTTGTCCGCATACAGCGGGAACTTCGCCTGCAGGTCGGCGACGACGTCCTGATCCTCGTAGAACAGCACCGTCCCCGCGCCCGCCGCGAACCCCGCGAGCTTGGCCTGCGTCGCGGCGAAGGCGTCGGCCGGTACGACAGGCCGCAACGCATCCTCGACCAGAGCCCAGAAGCGCCGGCTCTGGGCACCGAACAGGATCACCGCGCGCGAGCTCTGCGAGTTGAACGACGAGGGCGCCTGGCGGACCGCCTCCTGGATCAACGTGGTGGTGGCGTCCTGCGACAGCGGCAGGGTGGGCCCCAGGCTGTACTGGCTGCGGCGACGACGGGCGTGTTCCAGGAACGATTGCGACATGACGGGTTCTCCAGGGATCCGGGCGACCGGGCAGGGTGCCGGTGCAGAGCGACAGTCTGGCGAGTCCTGGGATCTGGAACGACCGGGCGTACCGGGAAGGATCGTTGCTATATATGGAACGATAATTGGGGAAATCAGCGATTGATCCAATTCGGGAACAATCGTTCAGCCCGCTGGGCCGGACGCCTGGGATGCGCCGAGAACGTGCCCGCGAGCAACCTGCAGTCGGTCGAACGTCGAGATCCGGTCGCTCGGGCGCGCCGCAATCCGTCACCCGCCTTGCGCGGCCTGCCAGTCCAGATGGGTCAGGTAGAGCCGCAGATCGAATTCCAGCTGGTGATAGTCGGGCGCCATATGCAGGCACAACTGGTAGAAGGCCTTGTTGTGGTCGCTTTCCTTCAGATGCGCCAGCTCGTGCACGGCGATCATCCGCAGGAACTCCGCCGGTGCGTCGCGGAAGACCGCGGCGATGCGGATCTCGCGACTCGCCTTCAGCCGGCTGCCCTGGACCCGCGACACGGTCGTGTGCGTGCCCAGCGCGTGCCGCAGCACCTGCAGCTTGCCGTCGTAGAGCACCTTGTGCAGCGGATCGGCCTTGCGCAGGTAGCGGTCCTTCAGCGCCTGCACGTAGTCGTAGAGCTGGCGGTCGTTGCGCACGGCGTGGGCCGTGTCGTAGCGCCGGGCGACGTGGGCGCCGAGCGTGCCGGCGTCCCGCAACGCGCGGACCTGCGCGACGACATGCGGGGGGTAACCGGCGATGTAGGGCAGGGCGTCCATCGCGGCCACGATACCGGCATGCGCCGCACGCGCGCAGTCCGTCGTGGATGCGGGCGGTATCATCGGGGCCATGATCTGGACGGCGGAGCCGGTGCGATGCGCAATCCCCTGCAGGAACAGCTGCTCAAGGCCGGGCTGGTCAAGAAAGGCCAGGTGGCGCAGGTCGTGCGCGACCAGACCAAGGCGCGCCATGGCAAGCAGCCCGCCGCGCCGACGGCCGAGCAGCGCGAGGTCGAACGCCTGCGGCAGGACAAGGCCGAACGTGATCGCGTGCTGGCGGCCGAACGCAACGCGCAGGCGAAGACGCGCGAGCTGCGCCTGCAGGCGCGGCAACTCGTGGTCGATGGCAAGGTCGTGCCGGAAGGCGAACGGGTCTACCGCTTCGCCGATGGCGCCGCATTCCGCAGCCTGCTGACCAGCGACACGCAGTCACGCCTGCTGGCGACCGGGGCGCTGGTGATCGCGCGCCTTGACGACGGCTATGCGCTGCTGCCGCGCACCGTCGCCGACAAGGTGGCGACGCGCGATCCGGAGACGATCGTCGTCGACCACGCCCGCACGACGGGCCCGGCCGATACCGCGGACGACGATGCCTACTACCGCGGCTTCGAAGTGCCGGACGATCTGGTCTGGTGATCGCAACCGGTTCTGGAGCGCCATGAAAAAAGCCGGTCGACGTGCATCGACCGGCCTTTTTTGCGACTGCGGGATGGGTCAGCGATGGATGCGCTGGCAACGGGTCTCGACGATGCGGTCGCCGTTGCTTTCCTGGCGATTGCCCTGGACGTTGCGACCGATCGCACCGCCCGCGACGGCGCCGCCGACCGTTGCGATCTTGCGGCCCGAGCCGCTGCCGATCTGGTTGCCGACAAGACCCCCGATCACGGCGCCTGCCGCCGTTCCGGCGATGCGGTTCGGATCCGATGCGTTGCGCTGCACTTCGACGTCGTCGCAGACCACGCGGCTGCCATCGTTGAAGCGACGGCCTTCGTCTTCCGGCCCGTAGGTCTGGGCGTGGGCGAGGCTGACGGCGGCCAGCGACAGCAGGCCTGCACAGGTGATGGAACGAATGGGGTTCATGATCCGCGGCTCCACGGGGAAAGTGGGGCCGATGCTGGCAGCGGCGTCGCGAATCCCCGGTGAAAGGCGCAGGGAGAGTCGGGGACGGTTCATGCGGCTCCGTGCCCGCGCCATGGTGCGGGCGGTGCGTGGGCAGCGCCTCCCATGCATGCGCTAGGCGTACTGCATCTTCCGGGTCATGCCGCCGTCGACGACGACGTTCTGTCCGGTGACGAAGCCGGCCTGCGACGAGAGCAGGTAGACCGCCAGCGCGCCGATGTCCTCGGGCGTGCCGACACGGCCCGCCGGATGCTGCGCGTGATCGCGCCGCGACAGCGCGGGGCGTCGGCGTGCGGCGGGTTTGCGCCAGGCGTCCGTCGCGATCCAGCCGGGACTGATCGCATTCGTCCGGACCTCGGGGCCTTCGCTGATCGCCAGCGCATGGGTGAACGCGACCAGCGCGCCTTTCGACGCGGCGTAGGGTTCGGTGTGCGGCTCGGACTGCAGTGCGCGGCTGGACGCGATGTTGACGATCGCACCGCGCTGCGCGCGCAACGCCGGCAGCGCGTGCTTGCAGCACAGGAACGCGCCGGTCAGGTGGCTGTCGAGATAGCGCCGCCAGTCGGCGAGCGCGAGCGTCGCGAGATCGTCGACGGCGGGATCGGCGAGGCCGGCATTGTTGACCAGGCCGTCGATGCGGCCGAAGCGCGCCTGCGCCTTCGCGACGAATCCGCGGACCGAGGTCTCGCGCGACACGTCGAGCGTGGCGAAGAACGCCCGGTCGCCGATGTCCCATTCCTGCAATGCGGCCGCGCCGGCGCTGCGGTCGAGATCGCCGATCGCGACCCGTCCGCCTGCGCCGAGGATGGCCTGGGCGATGCCGCGGCCGATGCCCTGCGCGCCACCGGTGACCAGCACCACGTGGTCCCGCAACGGCAAGGCGTCGTGCGACTGGATTGGGGGCGTCAACGACATCGGCGTACTCGGCGTCCGGACTCGGGCGCGCATGCTGCCGCGGGTGCGGCGTCCTGCGCGTGAACGCGTGTCGTCAGGACTCGCGCCGCTTGCGCGGCTTGGCGGCTTCGGGCTTCGGCGGCGGGGCCGGCTCGGCATCGACCTTCATCAGGGTGCGGGTCACGCCCAGCACTTCGATGCGACCGCCGGACTTGCGGAAATCCGCGAGGTCGTCGGCGATGCGCGCGCTGGTCACGGCCGCGCCGCGGTCGTTGGGCTTGCGGCCGCCGAACAGGTGGCTGGTGTTGGAAGGGGGCAGGGCAGGTTTCTTGGCTCGTGGCATGGTCGTCTCCGTCAGTACATGACCAGTGGGATGCCGCGCAAATTGCGATCGGCGTAATCGTCGCGGATCCCGCGGCAGTAGGGGCCGGCCATCACGAACCGGCGGCACACATCGGGGCGCGTTTCGTAGATCGAGCAGCACATGCGCGCCGCGTCGATCGCCACGCACCAGCCTTCTTCGTCGCGCGCCATCACCCGCAGTCCGGCATCGGTGACGTCGGTGAAGCGTTCCGGCACGTCGTCGCCGGACTGCAGCACGACGGTGAGCCGGCAGCAGACCGCATCGCATCTGTCGCAGTCGATCGCATCGCTCATGCAGGCCGGACGCCGGCGCGGCGGTAGTGCAGGATCTGTCCGCGCCCGGCGGCGGTGTCGGCGTCGTCCATCGCGCAGCGCGCTTCGGTGACCTCGAACCCCTGCACGCCCAGCATGCGGGTGAACGGCGCGCTGTTGCCGCGCCCGGGGTCGGTCACCAGCACCTCGGCCTGCGGCCGCGCATGCCGCTCGACGACGCCCGACAGCAACGCCGCGTGGTCGCGTTCGTAGAGCACGTCGCTGGCGATGATCATGTCGAAGTCACCCAGGGTGTGGAGGGGATGGTCCCAGCGCATCTGCCGGTAGTGGATCGCGGGCAGTGCATTGAGCGCGGCGTTGTAGGCGAGGAACGGTTCGGCCAGCGGGTGCACGTCCGATGCCACGACGTCCGCACCGCGACGTTGCAGCACCAGGCTGGCCAGGCCGATCCCGCATCCGATCTCCAGAATGCGCTTGCCGGCGATGTCGGCTTTGTCCATCGCCTGCGCGAGCAGGCGACCGGACGGCCACAACTGGCCGAACAGACACCACTGTGCCGACGAGATGCCGAGGCGCGAGCCGTGGCCATCGGGATCGGCGAACTGCTGGCGATCGCTGAGCACCCGAAGCCGGAATGGATGACCGCCGACCTGGACAGTGAGATTGCGGGTGGCATAACCGGGCACGGCGCGCTTCCTGGAGAGCGTCGTCCGCGAAACGGACGATGACGCGGGAGAGGAAGCGAGGCGGACGACGGCTCAGGTCGCGCGGGACGCGGAACGGGCCTGGCCCGACGGCGGAGTCTAGCATCGCGGGCGTGACGACGCCCGGCGGCGGCACGCTCTGTTCAGGTGCGGAGGTTCGTGTAGCTGGCGTTGCCGAGCCCGGTGCCGATGGTCAGCACGCCCCAGCGCGCGACCGACCGCATCCGCGACGCCTCGCTGAGGCCCTGCACGATGGCGTCGTTGTGCAGCCGGACGACCGGCGCGCGGCCGCCGATGCGGTCGAGCCGCTCGCGCAGCGCATCGGCCAGGCGGAAGTCTTCCGCCTCCCAGTCACCGGGCAGGTTCTGTGCGCCGTGGGTGATCGCGCCATTCGGGTCGATCTGTCCCGGACACGCGATGCCGACGAACGGCGCGAGCCGCATGCGCAGCGTGCGTGCGTGGGTGATCAGGCCGTTGAGCATGGCTGCGGTCCGCGCAACGGCAGCGGCGCGATCGGTCGATTCGTCCGCGTGCCGCCATTGGGTGCGCTCGAGCACCTTGGCGTGGCCGCCGTCATCGCGCGACTCGACACGCGGCGCGACGATGCCGCACCGGATGTTGGTCCCGCCGATGTCGACCGCGAGGAATGCGTCGTGGCGATGCGCACTGGCAGGCGCCAGCGGCACCCAGCCGAGCAGGCCGGCATCGTCGCCATCGTGGCGCAACGGGGTGAGATCGACGCCGGCCCGCGCCAGCTTCAGCAGACGACCGGCGCGGCGCACCGAGAGCGCGCCCGCGCGGCTGCCCGGAAAGCCACCGCCGATGACGACGCGCTTGACGCCGTCCCACTCCGGTTGCGCGAGGAAACACCGGACGACGTCCGCCAGCCGCTGCGCATGGTCTTCGATCGCGGTGTGGACGAGGTGCGCGGCGTCGGCATCGCCGCCGACCAGGACGAGATCGATGTCCTTCTTGGGAATCGCCTCGGTCGGCGTGCGGCCGAAGGGATCCCGATCGTCGCTGAAGGCTGGCGCCGCCGCGCGTCGAGCAGGGCGCGGAACGCGGTCTGGCTGGCGCGATCGCCGATGAAGCCGTCGCCATCCGGTTTCCGCAGCGCGAGATTGCAGCTGTCGATGCGCAGGCCGGGCAGATGGGTGGCGGCATGCCGGTGGCGGTTGTCGCGGGCGCGGGTCATGGGCGGTCGATGTCGGGCGATGGCCGGCATCGTTGCCCGCGACGGGGACAGGAGGCGTGACGGTGGCTAGCATGGGCGAACGTCCCCGCGCCGCCTTCGCGATGTCCCCATCCGGCTCTCCCGTTACGACACATGTCCCGACCCGGGCGGAGGCGATGCCAGCGCTCGCTTCGGTCTGGCCGCGGCTCGCGGCCGCCGGCCTGGTCTGCTTCACGGCTGCCGCGATCGCACTGCATCTGCTGCGCCCGGAGCTCGATCCGGTGCGGAGCCAGATGAGCCTGTATCTGATCGGCGACTGGGGGCCGTTGTTGCAGGCCGCGTACGCGACGCTGGGCATCGCGATGATCGCGCTGGCCTGGGGCCTGTACCAGGCGACGGTGCCGGCGGCCCGCAGCGGCGCACCGCTGCTGCTGTTCGTGATCGGCGGCATGTCGCTGACCACGACGGCCTACGCCTGGATGGATCTGCCGGGCGTCGATGCGAGCTTCGAAGGCCTGGTCCACGGCGTGTCCGCGCAGGCCGCGTTCCTGTGCACGGCGACCGGCATCGTGTTGCAGGCGTGGCGCTTGCGGGTCGATCCGGGCTGGCGCGCGCAGGCGGGCTGGCTGCTGCCATGGGCGCTGCTGTGCTTCGCCTCGGTGTGGATGCTCGCGTTGTGGCGCGAAGCGCCGCGCGGACTCGCGCAGAAAACGGTGATCGCGCTGCTGATCGGCTGGCTCGCCGCGGCCACGGCACTGCTCTGGCGACGGACGCGCGCGCATCGCACGTGATGCGTTCACACCGGCGGGACGAGGGCGTTGCAAGACTCTGCGCCCCCGACACCAGGAGCGCGTCATGATCAAGTGGGCCATCATCTTTGCCGTCATCGGTCTGATCGCAGGCGCGCTCGGATTCAGCGGCGTCGCCGGTGCCTCGATGGGCATCGCGAAATTCCTGTTCTGGGCGGCCATCATCATCGCGGTCATCCTGTTCGTCATCGGACTGACGGCTGCGAGAAAGATCGCGAAATAGCAGCGGCAGCACGCGCCACCCGCACGCCCGCGTCCGCCCCTGGCGACGCGGGCGTCGTGCTGTAGGGACGCCGGGTGATCGCAGCCGTCGTGGCCTCGCGACCACGCGCGCCGACGTCGGCTGCGTTCACGCGGACAGGACCCCACAGTTGGAAGACTGCACGCCTTCGGAACCGCACCCTGTCTCACGCAGTCACGCGCAACCGGATTTTCCCAACCAGGAGCGCGTCATGTTCAAGTGGATTCTTCTCATCGCCTACCGGCTGTTCCGCCGGCGTTCGTCGCGACGGGCCTCGACGCGACGCTGAACCCGGCGCGCGCGTTCGCTGACGAACCGCATCTTCGATTCATCGTGCGATACGACGACGGCTTCGGCCTGTCCGGGGCTGGCGTTTTCGCGAGGGTCGAACGCGCCTGTCATGCACGAGGAACGCCGACCTATGCCTCGTATGGCGGTGGCGTCGCGAGCGCAGCGCCCGATCGGCAATCGCGCGCAGGTCGCGCTCAGAACAGCGCGAGTACCAGTCCGATCACCGTGCCTGAGGCCACCAGCAGGATCAGGCAGTAGCCCATGATGTCCTTGATCTTCAGGCCTGCGATCGCGAGCAGCGGCAGGGCAAAGAACGGCTGCAGCATGCTCGTCCAGGCATCGCCCCAGGCCACGGCCATCGCGACGCGTGGCAGGTCGGCGCCGAGCGCCTGCGCCGCGGGAATCATCACCGGCGCCTGCACCGCCCACTGGCCACCGCCCGACGGCACGAACAGGTTGATCAGCCCCGCCGACAGGAAGGTCCAGGCCGGCAGGCTGCCGGCGGTCGCGAACGAGGCGAACCATTCCGACAGCGTCGTCGCGAGACCGGACTGCACCAGGATCGCCATGATGCCGGCGTAGAACGGGAACTGGACGACGATGCCCGCGCCGCCCTTGATCGCTTCCTGCAATGCGGCCAGCAGACGCGCCGGCGTGCGGTGCAGCACGATGCCCAGCATCAGGAAGCCGTAGTTGACGATGTTGAGGTTGAGCCCGCCGCCGCCGATGAAGTGGTCGGCGAGATAGACCAGCCCGGCGACGCCGACCGCGACCGACAGGACCCAGCCGTGTTCGAGCCGCTCGGCCGGCGTGGCATCGGCGGCGAGGAGCGGTGGCTCGGGATCGTCGGGCGGCGTGAACAGCACGGCGTCCTGGTCGGGCGGCGTCATCGCGCGGTTGACCAGCGGCACGACGACGACCAGCAACGCGATGATCAGCAGGTTGAACGGCGCGAATAGCGTCTGCGACGTCGGCACCAGGCCGATGGCGTCCTGCATAAAATGCCCCTCGGTCGCGATGGTCAGCGGGATCGATCCCGACAGTCCGCCGTGCCAGATGATGAAACCGGAGTACGCGCTGGCCACCAGCAGGCGGTAATCCACGCGCACATGCCGGGCGACTTCACGCGCGAACAGCGCGCCGATGACCAGGCCGAAGCCCCAGTTGATCCAGTTCGCCGCCATCGCCACCAGGGTCACGACGACGATCGCGTTTCGGGGCGTGCGGCAACGCGAGGCCAGCCAGGTGAGGCCGCGCTTGACCGGCGGGGTCTTGGCGAGAATGAAGCCGGTGACCAGCACCAGCAGCATCTGCATCGAGAACCCGAGCAGTTCCCAGAACCCGGTACCCCAATAGCGCACGAGCTCGAGCGGCGCGGTGCGTTCGATCGCCAGCGCGGCGCTCGCCGCGAGCGCGGTGAAGATCAGGACGAAGACGTAGGCGTCGGGCAGGAACCGTTCGACGAGACGGACGGACAGGCGGGTGGCGCGCTGGAACATGGAAGGGGGCCGGCGGGGGACGGCTGCACACGATAACGGCGACGCGTCGCGACCGCAGATAGACCTTGGTCGGTCACCCGCACCGTGGACGCGTCGCCAACCGTCCGGTGCACATGGAAACGGCGCCCGGAGGCGCCGTCGATGTCGGTCCGCACGAGGCCGCAGTCACGCACTGCGGCGCCGGATCAGTACACGCGCGTGCAGTTGCGTTCGGACTGGCCGGCCAGCGACAGCCGCGCCTCGTCGGTGCCGTGGGTCCACAGCTGGTTGCCCGCGTCGTCGGTGTAACGCGCGCCGGAGTCGGCCGACGCGGTATCGAGGGCGTGGGTCACGTCGTCGACGATGAATTTCGCCACCTCGCCTTCGTTCTCGAACGCGACGGTCATGCGCATGCCCTCGCAGTCATAGTCGACCGTGGAGGACGGCTCGGCCGCGGACTCGCGCGCCGCCAGCGATCCCGTGGCGGGAACGTCTTCGGCATCGTCGACAGGTGCCGGCGCCGGCGCAGGCGTCGTCACTGGTGCCGTATCGGCGGCGGGCGTCGGCGGCGGATCGCTGCCGCACGCGGTCAACAGACCGGCGATCAGCAGAAGCGGAAGGGTCTGGCGCATGCGGTCGGCCTCTGGGTTGGGGAGTGTGCAGTCTGGGCCGCGCCGGGTGAATCCCCGGTCGCGGCCCGCGTGCCGCACGTCAGGCGGCGAGTCCGCGCATCGCGTAGCGATGCCGGTCCGCGCCGCTGCCGCTGGTCTGCACCGCGTCGAGGAAGTCGCGTCCCCAGCGCTCGACATCGTAGTGGCTGACGATGTCGAACAGCTGGCGCTGGCGACCGACGGCTTCGTGCTCGGGCATCTTCAGCGCCTGGCGCAGGCCGGCGACCAGGTCCGCCTGGTCGTGCGGATTGGTCAGCACAGCGCCCTTGAGTTCGGCGGCGGCACCGGCGAACTCCGAGAGCACCAGCGTCCCCGCGCTGCCCTCGATGCCGTGGGCGGCGACGAATTCCTTCGCGACGAGGTTCAGGCCGTCACGCAGCGGCGTGATCCACATGACGTCGGCCGCGGCGTAGTGCGCCAGCACTTCCTCAAACGCGAAGCCGCGCGCGAAGAACCGCACCGGCGTCCAGTCGAGCATCGAATGCTGGCCGTTGATCCGCCCCACGGCCTGCTCGATCTGCGTCTGCAGCTGGCGGTAGACGGTCATTTCCTTGGCCGCCGGCACGCAGATCATCAGCATGTTGACCTTGCCCTTGAGCTCGGGCTGGGTCTCGAGCAGGCGTTCGAACGCGAGCAGCTTCTCCAGCGAGCCCTTGGTGTAGTCGAGGCGCTCGACCGAGAGCACCAGCTTGCGACCGCTGAACTCGCGGCGGATCTGTTCCAGTCGCACGCGCACCTTGGGGTGCGCCAGGCCGTCGCGGATGCGCTTGAGGTCGGTGCCGACCGGATGCGCGCCGAGCCCGATCGTGCGGTCGCCGACCCGCAGCCGGGTGGTGACGTTGTCGAGGCCCACGGCGCAACCGTAGGTCAGGAAGCGCGGCGCGCAGCCTTCGCGCGTCAGAACTTCGGTCGGCATCGCGCCGCGCACCACATCGACGAAGTTCTCGACCTGGCGCGGGATGTGGAAGCCGATGTAGTCGCACTGCATCAGACTGCCGAGGATCTCGCGGCGCCACGGCACGACGTTGAAGACGTCGGCGGACGGGAAGTACGTGTGGTGGAAGAACGCGATGCGCACGTCCGGCCGCAGTTCGCGCAGGTAGGCCGGCACCATCCACAGGTTGTAGTCGTGCAGCCAGACGGTCGCGCCCGGTGCGGCTTCGGCGGCGGTCGCCTCGGCGAACTTGCGGTTCACGCGCAGGTAGATCTTCCAGTCTTCTTCGCGGAACCGCGCGCGCTCCCAGAACGTGTGCAGCAGCGGCCAGAACGCTTCCTTCGAGAAGCGCTTGTAGAACGCGTCGACTTCCGTCTTCGACAGAGGCACGCGTGCGACGGTCAGGTTGGGATAGGCATCGGCGTCGACCGGCGTGCGGGTCTCGAACTTGCCGAGCTTGGGATCGTCGACGCTCCACGCGACCCACGAGCCTTTCTGCCCGCTGCCGAAGAAACCGAGCAGGCTGGGAATGATGCCGTTGGGCGACGTGGGCCGGCGGCGATTGCGCTCACCGTCCTCGACGTATTCCTCGTAAGGCAGGCGGTGGTAGACCATCACCAGATCGGACTGGCCGGTGGCTTCGGGCGCGCGGATCTTCAGGTGCGGATCGTCGGCTTCGAGCAGGTCGAAATGCGCGATCGCTTCGAGAATGCCGCCGCAGCCGGGCTCGCGCGCATGGAACACGTTCGCCAGCTGGTTGGTCGCATCGACCAGTGCCGGCTCGGATTCGCCGACGCACACGCCCTGGAAGCCCGAGGTGTACATCGACAGGTCGTTGAGCGTGTCGCCGGCGACCAACACGCGTTCGCGCGGCAGGTCCAGATGATCGGCCAGCGCGGCCAGGGTGCGGCCCTTGTCGGTGTTCAACGGCAGGATGTCGAGATAGCGGTCGGCCGAATACAGCACCGAGCAGTCGAGCTTGCGCGCCGCGGCTTCGATGTCGCCGCGCACGCCCTCGAGCGTGCCGGGTTCGCAGAAATAGGAGCAGCGGCGTTCCTGCGGCACGTCCTGGCGCACCAGGCCAGGAAAGCCGGCCATCGCCTCGGCGACGGCGTGTTCGCCGGGCCAGCGGCGGTCGATGTGGGTCTGCAGCGGCTGGATCGGCTGCAGCGTGCGGCCGTCGACCACCGTGCCGCCGACATCGCAGATCACGTAATCGGGGCGCGGCAGGCTGGGATCGGACAGCAGCGGCATGACGGCTTCGAGGCCGCGGCCGGTGACAAAGGTCAGGCGGATCTCGGGATGGCGGTCGACCAGGCGGTAGAGCTGCTGGCGGTGCGCGGGCGAGCCGGCGAGGAAGGTGCCGTCGAGGTCGGTCGCGAGCATCAGTCGCGGGACGAACGGTGTGTTGGCGGGGGTGAGGTCAGCGGTGGTCGTGTCAGGAATCAATGGGGGTCCTTGTGTTGTGGTTCGGAAAGATCGGGGCCCTCCGGCGCGGGGCCGGTCTCGGGCAGCAGTTCGAGCGCGGACGGCGTGGTCCGCAGCATCGGGTGGAAGTGGGCGGGATGGTCGTTGTCGCGCTGGCGAAGCAGGCGGCGCCCGGCAGCGATCACCGCCATCGCGCCGAGCACGACGGCGAACGATGCCGGGAGCGCGGACGTCCCGTAGCGCGACATCGCCGCGCCCGCGATCGCCGGGCCGATCGCCGACCCGACGCCGTTGAGCAGCAGCAGGCTGGAACAGCCCGACAGCGTGTCCTCGGTCGGCAGGTGATCGAGCAGATGGGCGACGCAGATCGGATAGATCGCGAAGGCCACGCCGCCGAACAGGAAGAACAGGCCGAACAGCGCGATCTGCGATTGCGCGGCGATGAACACCATCGCCACGCCGATCAGCGCAGCGGCCGCGCAGATGAGCGCCAGCGTGGTGCGGCGGTCGCCGCCGTCGGACAGGCGACCGATCGGCCACTGCAGCAGGGCGCCGCCGAGGATCGTCGCGCTCATCAGCGAGGCGATGCCCTGCAGATCGAGGCCGAGGCCGGCCGCGTAGACCGCGCCCATGCCCCAGAAACCGCCCATCGCCACGCCGGCGAGCAGGGCGCCGGACGCCGCGGCAGGCGCCGCGCGCCACAGCGCCGCGACGGCCAGGCGCGGCACGACCGGCAGCGTCGGCTGGGTCATGCGGCTGGCGACGACCGGCAGCGCCGCCAGGCAGATCAGCACGGCGACGATGCTGAAGAGTGCGAACGACGCGGGATCCTGCAGTCCGATCAGCCACTGGCCGGCGGCCAGCGCCAGCAGGTTGACGGCCATGTAGATCGCGAACACCTGGCTGCGCTTCTCCGGCGGCGCCTGCACGTTGAGCCAGCTTTCGATGACCGTGTACAGCCCGACCAGCGCGATGCCGGTCAGCACCCGCAATGCGCCCCAGGCCCAGGGATCGATGAAGATCGGATGCAGCAGGATCGCGGCCGCGCACAGGGCGGCATAGAACGCGAAGGCGCGGATGTGGCCGATCCGCTGGATCAGGCCGGGGGCGAGATAGGTGCCGAGGAAGAAGCCAACGAAGTAGCCCGACATGATCAGGCCCAGCGTCTGGTCGCTGAAGCCCTCCAGCCCGCCGCGCACGGCCAGCAGGGTGCCGAGCAGGCCGCTGCCCATCAGTAGCAGGGCGACGCCGACGAGCAGGGCAGTCAGGGCGCGAACGACAGAGATCGGAGCCTCCGGAACGGGATTCGGCGAAGGTGGGTGAGCATAACACATTGATAAATATGGAAAATACGAGCCTGTTCAGGCGCCTCCAAGATCTGCTGCGATGCAGCAAAAACCGCCGCGGAATCAGATGCTTGCAGCCGCTACGCGGTGGACGCCGCCACGGCGCCGTCTCGGCTAGGCACGTTTTTCGCTCCCGCGAGCGCGTACGTGCCTGCCGGTTCCACTTCCTCTGGACATGCGACTGGCGATGATCGGCGCCTGTCTGAAGGAGTGACTCCATGCGACCGTACCCGCTCGCCGCCGTCCTGCCCGTCCTGTTGCTTGCCGCATGCGGAAGCGAGTCCGATCGCCCGGCCCGCGCCGATGGCGGAGCGCCCGCGGCCGAAGACGCGGTCGCGCGGCCCGGAACAGAGGACGTGATCGTGTCGACGACCGAGCCGTTCTGGCAGGCGCGGGTCGAAGGCGACGTCATCCTGCTGACCGGCGTCGACGCCCCCGCGCGGCGCCTGCCCGGCGCCAGCGATGCGATGACCTCGGACGGACGCCGCATCGCCGCACGTGATGCAGCCGGCGAGGTCGTCGTCATCGTGCGCAAGATGCGCTGCGAGGACGCCATGTCGGGCGCCGAATTCCCGATGACCGGCCTGCTGACGATCGATGGTGTCGGCCCGATCCACGGGTGCGCGCGTCCCGCGTCGATGCCGCCACCGATGCCGCCGGAAGGCGATGCGGCGTCGGACACCGCGGCGATCCCTGCGCGCTGGCAGGGCCGCTGGGGCGCGGATGTCGCGGCCTGCGCCGATCCCGACGTCAGCATCGAAGGCCTGACGGTCGCAGCCGACGCGTTGCGCTTCCACGAAAGCATCGCCGTGCCGACCGCGGTCGAGCCGGTCGGCGACGACGCGATCCGCGTCACGTCGGACGACGCGGGCGAAGGCGAGCAGTGGACCGCGACCCGGACCCTGCGTCTGGAGGACGGTGACGAGACCCTGGTCGTCGCCGGCGCCGACGGCGCGTCGATGCGCCGGGTGCGCTGCGAGGAATGATCGGGATTCCACACGCGAATTCCAGCGCGTCTCCCGTCCGTATCGAATGCTCGGACTTCCCGTGAGAAAAAACCGCCACGCGCGGGCATGCTGCATCCCTGGCGGTCGGTGCCCGCCTGTGCGCTGACCGCGACATGGCGCGGTGTCGAGTTGTCTTTTCCGACAGCTGGCATTCCGGCTGTCCGCTGTCGGGCGCGGCAGCCGCACACCGGACGGCAGGCGAGCTGGAAGCAGCGCCTGGTGTCTGCTGAGTCGCTTCCTGCATTCGATGCGAGCGATCAGACTGCGCCGGCGTGGATCACCTCGCGCACGCCATCGAGCCAGATGTCCGTCGGCGCGTCGGCGTCGTCCGTGGCGGCGAACCGCAGCAGGGCGTTGTGGCCTTCGTCGCCGGCGGCGTCGCGGAAGGCTTCGATCGTCGGGCGGGCGGATACGCTGCCGGAGACGCGGCGACCGTCTTCGAACAGCAGCTCCACGCGCGCGTCGTCGTCGAGTCGGTCGATCAGCGCCTGCAGACGTGCGATGTCGGCTTGCGAAGTCAGGATGCGGGGCGGGGTGTGGCTCATGCGCGGATCCTCCGGAAAATGCCGATGCTCGCGCGTGCCTCGCTTACGCGCAGTGAGGAACGGCGCGCCGTCTCCTCGCCGCGTTGACGCCGTGCCGACTAGGCTGCGCCATCCCCACGACAGGCACGCCCATGGACCAGACCGTACATCCGTTCTCCGAGCTCTTCGCGCAGCTCGGCCTGCCGGACGACGAAGCCTCGATCCGCAAGTTCATCGCGACGCACTCGCCGCTGCCGGACGACGTGCGCCTCGAGGAGGCATCGTTCTGGACCCCGGCGCAGGCCGCGTTGCTGCGCGAGGAGCGGATCGAGGATGCCGACTGGATCGTGGTCATCGACCAGCTCAACGTCGCGCTGCACGCCAGGCCCGAGGTGGAAGGCGAGGGCACGACCGGCTGAGATCGCCGGCAGCAGGTGACCCGAGGTCCGGGCAATCCGCGCGGCGCCTCGGGCGCAGCGCTCGTCAGGGATACGGATGCGCCAGCAGGCGGTCGTATTCGATGCGGATCACGCCGTAGCACTCGCAGGCGCGGGCGATCAGGCCGTCGCGTTCCAGCACCTGGATCAGGCCGCGGCTGTAGCGGATGCAGCCGTCTTCCTGCAGGCGGCGCGCGGCTTCGGTCACGCCCTCGCGGCGCACGCCGAGCAGTTGCGCGATCTGCTCCTGGGTCATCTTGATCTCGGTCGAACCGATCCGGTCATTGACCAGCAGCAGCCAGCGCGTGAGCTGCTTCTCGACGGTGTGGTGCTGGTTGCAGACCCCGGTCTGCGCGGTCTGCGTCTGCAGCGCCTGCATGTAGCGCAGCATGATCGCCTGGAAGGCCCCGCAGCGACGGAATTCCGCCGCGGCCAGATCGCCGCGCATCGCCAGCGCTTCGCCGCCGACCTTGACCACGTTGCGCGCCGGCGTCGTGCGGCCGTCGGTCAGCATCGCCAAGCCGACAGCGCCTTCGTTGCCGACCATCGCGATCTCGCTGCTGTCGCCGTTCTCGAGCACATAGGTCTTCGAGACGATGCCCTCGCGCGGGAAATACAGCATGTTCTGCGGCGCGTGCGGCTCGAACAGCACCTTGCCGGCCTGCCACTCCACCAGCTGGAGCTCCTCGCCAAGGCGGTCGCAGACATCCGACGGCAGATGCTGGAGAAGGCGGTTACGGGGCGACCAGGGCGTACGGGTGATCATGCGGTGCGGCGGGTCCGGTAGGCGGGCGGCAGACCATTCTCGTGCCTGAATAGGGCGAAGTATGTGCGAAATCGCGCTTACGTCGGATCAAGCGCCTGAACAGGCGTGCGTTAACGCACAGACGACGCGCGGGCGCGGGCGAATGCTGGGCCGCGGCGCCGGAGACATGTTCATGAACATGGCGCCGCCGCCGTTGCCCGACGCCACCGTAGCAAAGGACCGAATTGAACGTCGAAGATGTCGAGCTGTGCCGCGTCTATGGACAGATGTCGCGCGAGTACTACGGCGATCTGCCGTGGGACGCGTGTCTGCCGCGGCTGCAGGACGGCTGGATCCGGGTGCGCCGCGATCCGACCCTCGACTGGCACGAGGTCGAACCGCTGATCCGTGCGTTTTGGGAGGGCCCCGAATGAGCCGACCGCTCAGTCGTCGCGGCCGGTGCGCAGGGTGACGTCCTCGTTCTCTTCGTCGACGCGCAGATGCATCTCGATCGGACGGCAGCACACGGCGCAGTCCTCAATGTAGTCCAGGTCCCCCGCGCTCGCATCGACCATGGTGTCGAAGCGCTCGCCGCAATAAGGGCAATCGACGCCCAGCCAGAAGGTGTTGTCCATGCGCGCATCGTGCGGCGCTGCGTGTCTGCATGGCGTGGCGAGGCATGCGACGGCGGTGCGTTCCGCACCGCTGCCGTCACGTGGATGGCGCGCGTCGCCGGGTAGCGTGGGGCTTTCCGCGTCGCGAGGTCCGTCATGTCCGATTCCCCGAACTTCAAGCCGTACACGGGTCCTGCTGGCGGTTGGGGATCGGTCGGTTCGCTGCTGCATCGGGCCACCGACGGCGAGACAAGATCGATCGAAGGCACGCGCCAGCTGGCGCGGCAGAACAAGGTGGACGGCTTCGCCTGCGTCAGTTGTTCATGGGCCAAGCCGGCCAGCGCGCACACCTTCGAGTTCTGCGAGAACGGCGCCAAGGCGACCTTCTGGGAACTCGACCAGGGCCGGGTCGATGCGGCGTTCTTCACCCGTCATACCGTGTCCGAACTGCGGACCTGGGCCGACCACGACCTGGAGACGCAGGGCCGCATCGTCGAGCCGATGCGCTACGACGCCGCCAGCGACCGCTACGTGGCGGTGTCCTGGGACGAGGCGTTCGCGCTGATCGGCAACGAGATGCGCGGGCTCGATCCCGACAGCGCCGTGTTCTACGCCTCCGGCCGGGCGTCGCTCGAGACCTCGTACATGTATGCGCTGCTGGCACGCATGTACGGCAACAACAACCTGCCCGACAGCTCCAACATGTGTCACGAAAGCACGTCGGTCGGGCTGCCGCGCAGCATCGGCGTGCCGGTCGGCACGGTCCTGCTCGAGGACTTCGAGCACTGCGACTGCATCCTGTCGTTCGGCCAGAACGTCGGCGTCAACAGTCCGCGCATGCTGCACCCGCTGCAGGAAGCGAGCCGCCGCGGCGCGACGATCCTGACCTTCAACCCGCTGTACGAACGCGGCTGGGAGCGCTTCACCAATCCGCAGGAACCGGTGGCGATGGCGACCGGCCAGTCGACCCGGATCAGCGGCGGGTACTTCCAGGTCCGCGCCGGCAGCGATCTGTCTGTGATCCACGGCATCGCCAAGGCGCTGCTGGCGCTCGACGACCACGCCCGTACCTCGGGCCGGGAGCGCGTGCTGGACGTCGATTTCATCGAGACGCACACCCACGGATTCGACGCCTTCGCCGCGTCCCTGCGTGCCAGTGACTGGGCGGCGCTGGAGGCCGAGTCCGGTTTGCAGCGCGCCGACATGGAGGGCGTCGCCGGCGCCTATGCCAGCGCCAAGGCGGCGATCCTCGTCTACGGCATGGGTCCGCATGCTGTGCAATCTGGCGCTGATGCGCGGCAACGTCGGTCGACTCGGCGCAGGGATGTGCCCGGTGCGCGGGCACTCCAACGTGCAGGGCCAGCGCACGGTCGGCATCACCGAAAAACCCGAGCTCGCGCCGCTCGACCGGCTGCAGGCGCAGTACGGATTCTCGCCGCCGCGGCACAAGGGTCTCGACACCGTGGAAACGGTGGAGGGCATCCTCGACGGCTCGGTCCATGCCTTCATCGGCTTGGGCGGCAATTTCGCCCGCGCCGCGCCCGAGACCGGACCGCTGGAAGCGGCGTGGTCCTCGATGGCGTTGACGGTGCAGATCGCAACCAAGCTCAACCGCAGCCATCTGCTGTGCGGCAGGACCGCCTTGCTGCTCCCTTGCCTCGGCCGGATCGAGCGCGATGACCAGGCCAGCGGTCCGCAGACCGTGACCGTCGAAGACAGCACGACCTGCATCCATGCCTCGGTCGGCGTCAGCGAGCCGGCCGATGTGCGGCTGCGCTCGGAGCCCGCGATCGTGGCCGGCATCGCGCGCGCGATCCTGCCGCCGGACAATGCGGCGCCGTGGCAGGCCTGGGTCGACGATTACGCGACCATCCGCGATGCGATCGAAGCGACGTATCCCGAACCGTTCCGCGCCTTCAATGCACGCCTGCACACGCCGGGCGGGTTCCCGCGGCCCAATCCGGCGCGCGAGCGCGAATGGAAGACCGACAGCGGCAAGGCCGAATTCCACGTGCCAGAGGTGCTGTCGGCGACGGGCTTCGCGGATGCGCCCGGCCGCTTCCGGCTGATGACGATCCGCAGCAACGACCAGTTCAACACCACCGTCTACGGCTACCACGACCGCTTTCGCGGCATCGACGGAACGCGCCGGGTCGTGCTGATGCATGCCGACGACATCGCGGCGCTGCAGCTGGACGAAGGCGAGGAGATCGCGCTGGTCACCGACGTCGACGATGGCGTGTCCCGCGCCGTCGGGGGCCTGCGCCCGATCGCCTATGCGATCCCGCGCGGCTGCATCGCCGCGTACTACCCCGAATGCAATCCGCTGATTCCGGTCGCGCACCACGCGATCGACAGCCACGTGCTGGCCGCGAAATCGGTGCCGGTGCGCATCGTGCGCAGCAGCGACGCGCCGGTGCCCGCCGGTCCCGCACCCCACTGACGGGGCGCAGCGCGCGAGGGGTGGCGACGGCCAGGACGCCGTCGCACGGCTTGTCCTCGACGGCGCGCGGCCCGTAGTCTCGCGGCTTCGAACGGGAGACGACATGCGAGGTTCCATCCGGATCGCGATCGGCGTCAGCGCCGTGCTGGCCTGCGCCGCATGGGGACCTGCCCACGCCGCGCCGGCCTGCGACATCGGTGCAGCCGGACAGACCCGCACCGTGGCGTTGCCCGGCGGTTCGCGTTCGATGGCACTGCACCGTCCATCGGGCAGTGTGACGGGCCCGCTCCCGCTGCTGGTGCTCTTGCACGGCAGTGGCGGTACGGGCGCCGGCATCCTCGGTCATTCGGCGCTCGCCGGCACCGCCGATGCGCGCGGTTTCATCGTCGTCGCGCCCGATGCCGGCATTCCGCTCGACCAGGGTTTCGCCTGGCACGTGCCGGGCGTGCCCACGGTGACCGGTGAAATCCCCGGCCGCGACGCGGCCGACGATGTCGCGTACCTGCAGCGCGTCATGCGGTGGCTGACCGACGCGGGCTGCGCCAATGCCAGCCGAACCTACGTCGCCGGCCTGTCGGGCGGCGGCCGCATGACCTCGTGGCTGGGCTGCGTCGCCTCCACGCGCATCGCGGCGATCGCGCCAGTAGTGGGGCTGCGCGCCGGCAATCCGCTGGCCTCCAATCCTGCGCGGCCGGACCCGGCCACCTGCCGGCCACGCCTGCCGATGCCGGTGATCGCGTTCGCCGGCGCGCTGGACGACACCAATCCGATCGGCGGTGGCGGGGCGAGTTACTGGCAGTACGACATGCACGCGGCGCAACGGCGCTGGGCCCAGCTCAACCGGTGCACGGCCGCGCCGACCACCGAATGGGCCGGGACGGGAACGTACGTGGAGCGCTATTCCGGCTGCCGCGGTAACGCCGACGTCGAGGCCTGGGTCCGGGTCGAAAGCGGGCACAGCTGGGTGGCCGACAACGAGGCCCTGTGGGATTTCGTGTCGCGTTATCGGCGCTGAGGTTCGGCACGCGCGCAGCGACGGCGGCGAAGCCGCGCCGGGGCTTGCCCCGGCGCGTGGATCCGCTTCAGAGCATCGCCAGTTCGACGTTCGTCAGTGTGTGGTTGTACTGGTCGCGCAGGCGGACCTTGCGTTCCATGTCGTCGAGGATCGCGCCGCTGAAATCGAGACCGGTGAGCTCTTCGATCATGTTGATGCCGCCGGGCGTGTCGACGTTGATCTCCATCAGCTTGTCGCCGACGATGTCGAGCCCGGCGAAGTACATGCCGTCGCGCATCAGCTTGGGCGCGACGATTTCCGCCAGACGCAGCGCGTCCTCGTCCGGAACCGCCATCTCGTACTTGCCGCCGGCGCTGATGTTGCTGCGCGCGTCGCCGCTGTCGTTGTAGCGCCGGATGCAGGCGTAGGTGCCGTCGACCTGCAGCGGCCGGCCGTTGAGGGTCAGCAGGCGCAGGTCGCCGTCCTTCGCCCTGGGCAGGTATTCCTGCACGATCGCGTAGCCGTCGCGCATCACCGCGTCGATCATCTGGTTGAGGTTGCCGCCGCTGTCGGGCGTCACCACGAACACGCCCTGGCCGCCGGAGCCCTGCAGCGGCTTGATCACGCCGTAGCCGTCGTGGGTCGCGATGAAGGACTTGATCTCCTCGCTGTCGCGGGTGATGCAGGTGACCGGACGGACCTCTTCGGGAAAATGCTGGAAGTAGGTCTTGTTCGACGCGTCGGTCAGGTGCGCGGGATCGTTGAGCACGATCGTGTGGCGCAGTGCGACCAGCTGCGCGAACAGCAGGCCGCTGTTGGGCGCCCACGGACGTTCCAGCGCTTCCTCGGCAGGATCGCTGCGCAGCATCAGCACGTCGAGCTCGCCGACGGCGAGCCGCTCGGTCTGGCAGTTGGCGCCCTGCAGGTCCGCCAGCAGCGCGTCGTCGTCTTCGTAGTGGTCCTGGCAGGGCAGGTGCGCGTGCGCGCGGACCGCGCCGTTGGCGTCGTAGGTGAAATCGCCCAGGCCGATCAGCGCCACCCGGTGGCCGCGGTTGATCGCGTGGCGGGCAAGCCGGATCGTCGTGTAGTTGTTCTTTTCGGTGGCGACATCGTTGACGACGAAGCCGAGTTTCATGGGGGGCATGGGCGCTGGTCCGGAGGGCAGTGGGAGTGATGTAGCGCCTGCACCGGCGTCTTGCGACACGCGGCCAGGCGTTCGGAGAAATCGTCGGCGATGCTGTAGCGCGGCAGCAGGGCCGGCGGCACCATCCAGTCGTCGTCGAGCAGCTGGTCGAGCAACTCGAGCTGGGACAGCGCGAACTTGCCGACGAACAGCGCTTCGAACGCGCCGCCGGCGTGCAGGTAGGCGAGCAGGTCGCGCACGCCGCGCAGGTAGACCGCGTCCTTCGTCAGCCCGCCGCCACGGCGGGCGCGGACGGCGACGTCGAAGGCATCGTCGGTCGGCAGCGTGTGGGTTTCGTGCAGACGCTGGAAGATCGCCGGCGGCTACTCGGCGTCGATCGCCAGCGGCGCGGCGACCACGCGGGCGGCGAGCACGCGCAGGCGCTCGCCCGGCAGATAGCCGGTCAGGTATTCGGCGAGCACGCCGAGACCTTCCTGGGTCGGGTCGTATTGCGCCAGTCCGACTTCCAGCTGCTTCAGCGATTGCTTGCGGCCGTTGTGGCGCGTGACCACGTGGGTGCCGATCTCGTGCTGGATCAGTGGCTGCACGCGCGCCTGCGGCAGGCGGATGTTGCCGTCGATGTAGAAGGTGCCGTGTGACACCATCAGCATCGAGCTGATGTCGGTATCGATGACGACGTCGATGTGGAAATCCGGCGCCTGGGTGCGGTACCACGCGATCTCGTCCTCGACCGCGCTGCGCGCGTGACCGTGTCCAGGGTCTCGGTGGCCAGCGCCAGCAGGGCGTCGTCGACGTCGCCGAACAGGGCGATGCTGGCCTCGATGAAGGCGTCGGTGTCGCGCAGGTGCACCAGGCGGATCATGCGGTCGAGTTCGCGCTGCTTTTCACCGAGCAGCGCCTGCAGGGCGGGCGCTTCGATATCGGCGATCGGCAACGCGTCGAGCTCCGCCTGCACCGCAGGCAGGTCGCTTTCCAGATCCACGTAGCGCAACGCCGGTTCCACGCTGCGGCCGGCAGCGTCGAAGTCGCGCCACAAGCTGGCGCCGTCGATGGGCGAGAGTGCGAGCAGCCAGTCGACCTTGGCATCGAGGCGGGCCAGGACTTCGTCGACGTGCGCGGCGATCGGCGGCAGCGGCCGCGCGACGGCCGCCGGGGTCAACGGCACTGCAGGAACTCCGGGCGCACGGCGTCCACCGCTTTCTGCAGGCCGTCGCGCAGCGCATACAACGCGGCGATATCCGCCTGGCCCGTCCACTCGTCCATGAAGATCTTCTTGTACTCGGGCGAGATCGTGCAGACCTTGTCGCCCCAGGTCGCGTAGACCCATTCCGGAAAATGGCCGCCGGTGGGAAAGCGGACATTGGCACGAACGTCGGGCAGGGCGTTGCGCACCGGGTGGCGACGCAGCACGTTGGCGAAGCGTTTGGCGGTGTCGCCCCAGCGATCGGGATCGAACGTGGTGAAGCCGAGCTCGATATCAGGATTGCCCGCCGCCGGCGCAGGCGCGGCATCGGCACCGTCGCGACGGTGGTTGTAGCTGTGCAGATCGATCAGCAGCGCGCAGCCCCATCGGTCGACGGTGCGGTCGAGCAGCTCGCCGAACATCGCGTAGAAGCGGTCGTGCAGCGCCAGCGACGTGGCGATCTCGTCGTCGGGCAGCGGCGACTGCTGCCAGACATCGAGACCCCAGCACGCTTCGGGCGAGGCGTAGACGGCTTCGTCGCGCGAACGGTTGAGGTCGACCTCGAAGCGTGACGTACGCACGCGCAGACGGATGTCGCCGACGGTGGTCAGCAGGCCGGTGAGGGGATCCTCCTCGCGCCGGCGGCCCTCGTCGTCCAGTTTGACGCGCGCCTGCAGCGACTCGCGCAGCAGGTGGCCGTCGTGCACCGCGGTCGCGATGACCGGGCCGTCGGAGACGATCAGATCCCAGGCCGGATCGGGCTGGCGCAGGGCGGGCGGGGTGTCGGAGGTGAAACGGGTTGTGGTGTCGCGGCGGGTGTCATCTGGCATGTGGCGCATGATCGCAGCGGCGGAATGAGGTCGCCGTGACCATCGACGCGACAGGCCTTGACGCGCGTTTAACCTACAATCCGCGCTTCCCCGCGCAGGCTCCGTCGATGTCGCCCAAGGCCACCGTCTACAAAGCAGAGTTGCAGGTCAGCGACATGGACCGGCATTACTACGCCTCGCACGACCTCGTGCTGGCGCAGCATCCCTCGGAGACCGAGGCCCGCCTGATGGCGCGCCTGATCGCGTTCGCGCTGTTCGCCGAGGAACGCCTGGAATTCGGTCGCGGCCTCAGCAACGAGGAAGAACCCGACCTGTGGCGCCGCGATTACACCGGCGACATCGAGCGCTGGATCGACCTCGGCCAGCCCGACGAGAGCCGCATCCGCAAGGCGAGCAGCCGCGCGCGCGAGGTCATCGTCGTCAACTACAGCGGCAACGCGGCGGGTATCTGGTGGGACAAGATCGCCAACTCGCTCACCCGCCTGAAGAACCTGACCGTGGTCGATCTCGATCCGGCCTCGATCGAGGCGGCGACCGGTCTGCTGCAGCGGAGCATGCGTCTCACCGCGATGATCCAGGACGGCGAACTGCAACTGATGAGCGAGTCCGAGACCATCGCGATGACGCCGACCTGGCGGGTCCGCGCCGCCGGCTGAGCGAGTGCGCGGCGCGTCGGGCCCGGGGGCGCGTCGCGTCCGCTGCAGCAGGTGCGCTGGTGATGCCGCGGACCTTCCAGCACACGTGTTGCGCAAGAATTCGGTGTTCCGGCGGGGCTGCGCGCCGGCCGCACGTCGCTGCGACCGGCACCGCCGACGCGCCGCGTTCGAGCGCGGTTCGGGTGCGGCGGGGGATTTGGCCGCACAATGCCCGACCCTCACCGGAACGCGCCGGCCCCATGAAAATCCCGCAGGGACTGCAACCGCTGATCGACGACGGCATCATCGATGCCGTGCTGCGCCCGCTCAAGAGCGGCAAGGAGGCCGCGGTCTACGTCGTCCAGGTCGGCGACGACGTGCGATGCGCGAAGGTCTACAAGGACATGGCGCAGCGCAGTTTCCAGGCGCGCGTGCAGTACCAGGAAGGCCGCAAGGTCCGCGGCAGCCGCGAGCAGCGGGCGATGGGCAAGGCGACGAAGTTCGGCCGCCGCGAGCAGGAAGCGGTGTGGAAGACCACCGAGGTCGACGCGCTCTACACGCTGGCGGATGCCGGCGTGCGCGTGCCGCAGCCCTACGGTTTCTTCCACGGCGTGCTGGTGATGGAACTGGTGACCGACGCCGAGGGCTTCAGCGCGCCGCGCCTCGGCGAAGTGGAACTCGAGCCCGAGCAGGCGCGCGCATGGCACCTGCAGCTGGTACGCGACGTGGTCCGCATGCTGGTGCTCGGCATGATCCACGGCGACCTGTCCGAGTACAACGTGCTGGCCACGCCCGACGGCCCGGTGCTGATCGATTTCCCGCAGGTCGTCACCGCTGCCGGCAACAACAATGCGCGCGCGATGCTGCTGCGCGACGTGCACAACATGCGCGATTCGATGGCCCGCTTTGCGCCCGAGCTTGCCGAGACCCACTACGGCGAAGAGATGTGGGCGCTGTTCGAGGCCGGTGAGTTGCGCGCGGACAGCCCGCTGACCGGCCAGTTCGTGTTCGACACCCACACCGCGGACACCCGCGCCGTGCTGTGGTCGATCGAGGATGCGCGGCAGGTGGCGTTGATCCGCCAGCAGGGCCGCGACGAGGCCGATGCTGCCGATTGAGCGGCGCGCGCCATGTCGGCGGTTGCGGGTCGGCCGGCGCCTTCGGAAGCAGGCGGCGTCCGTCCATGCCCCTCATGCATCGCCCCTGCGAGACATCGGTCGGACAGCGGCGATGTCACGGCGACTTCCGAGTGGCGACCTCCGGAAGCTCGACGTTGCCGGGACGATGTCATGAGATGCGAAGCCATCAACGGCGAGCGCATGGGAGACAACAGGACGCGCCTGCGCCACGTTGCGCGTTCAAGCCGCTCTCCCGCCTGCGGGCGAGCCGTCGGGGTGGGGGCGTTGCATGCCGATGCGCGCTTCACGCCAGGGCACGCATCGGCATGACGTCGAACCCGCCATGACCCGTTCGCAATTCCCGCGTCTCGACGGCGTCCCCGCCAGTCGCCTGCAACTGCCGCCGGGTCCCTGGCGCACCGTGCTCGATGCGCTGGTCGCGCGGTTTCCGCAGGTACCTGCCGAAGTCTGGCGCGATCGCATCGCCCGCGGCCGGGTCCTCGATGCGAACGGCGATCCGATCATGGCGGAGACGCCATTCCGCGTCGGCGCCGAGATCGGCTACTACCGCGAAGTCGTCGCCGAGCCGGTCCGCGCGGCCGCCGAGCGCATCCTGCACGGCGATACGGATCTCGTGGTCGCCGACAAGCCGCACGGCCTGCCGGTCGCGCCGACCGGAGCCTTCGTCACCCAGACGCTGCTGACCCGCCTGGTCGCGCAACTCGGCAATCCTGCGCTGGCGCCGTTGCACCGGATCGATCGCGGCACGGCGGGCCTCGTGCTGTTCTCGGCGAATCCGGCGACGCGCGCCGCCTACCAGGCGCTGTTCCGCACGTCCCGGATTCGCAAGACCTACCACGCGGTGGCGCCGCCGCTGCCGGCGCTCGACTTTCCGACGACGCGACGCAGCCGCATCGAACGCGGTACGCCGTTCTTCCGCATGCGCGAAGTCGACGGTGCGCCGAACAGCGAAACGCGCGTCGACGTACTCGAACGCGGCACGACGTCCTGGCGCTACGCGCTGGTGCCGGTCAGCGGGCGCAAGCACCAGCTGCGCGTGCACATGGCCGCGCTCGGCGCGCCGATCCTGCACGATCCCTGGTATCCCGACGTGCGCGAGGACGCCGACGGTTCGCGGCCGCTACAGTTGCTGGCCCGCGCGCTCGCCTTCGATGATCCGCTCGACGGTCGCCCGCGTGCGTTCGAATCGGAATTCCGACTGTCGGACGTGCGCTAGGCAGGTCACGTGTTGTCAGCGATCGACGCGATCGGCATCGCGGTGTAGGCCGCTCATGAGCACGCAATCCCGCAGGCCCGCAGGCCTCGCACGGCAGTCGGTGAAGGAAGCCACGCGCGCAACGCCGCACACGCGATGCAGCCGGCCTCAGGCCGTGGTCCCGCCACGCCGCAACCACGCCAGCACCCCGTCCGCCGCGACCGCCGCGCTGGCGAAGCAGGCCGTGAGCAGATAGCCGCCGGTCGGCGCCTCCCAGTCCAGCATCTCGCCGGCGACGAAGACGCCGGGCAGGGCATCGAGCATCAGATCGTCGTTCGTCGCCTCGAGCCGCACGCCGCCTGCGCTGCTGATCGCCTCGGCCAGCGGGCGGGGCGCCGTGAGCAGCAGCGGCAGGCGTTTGAGCGTCGCGGCCAGCGTGGCCGGATCGTCCAGCGCGGGCGCGTCGAGCACCTCGTAGACCAGCCCGGCCCTGGCGCCCTCGATCCCCGCCTCGCGACGCAGCTGCTCGCTGCGGCTGCGGCGGCCGCGGGGCTTCGACAGGTCGGCCTGCAGACGCGCCAGCTCGCGTCCCGGCACCAGGTCGAGCTGCAGCAGCGCATGACCATCGCGCGCGATCAGATCGCGAAGCGTCGCGGAGACGGCGTAGATCGCGCTGCCCTCGATGCCGGTCGCGGTCAGTACGCACTCGCCCTGCAACTGGTGGGCGACACCGTCGAGGTCGCGCCAGTGCAGCACGACCGGCTTCAGGGGTGCTCCGGCGTGACGCTGGGCCAGATGTGCGCTCCAGCCGACGTCGAAGCCGCAGTTCGCCGCCTGCAGCGGCGCCACGTTCACGCCACGCGCCTGCAGCAACGGGTGCCAGGCGCCGTCCGAGCCGAGCTGCGGCCAGCTGCCACCGCCCAGCGCCAGCAGCGTGGCATCCGCGGCGTGGGCGATCTGGCCGGTCGGCGTGTCGAAACGCAGGACGCCGTCCGCATCCCAGCCCTGCCAGCGGTGCTGCATGTGGAACCGCACGCCGGACTCGCGCAGCTGCCGCACCCAGCCGCGCAGCAGCGGCGCGGCCTTGAGGTCGACCGGGAACACGCGACCCGACGAGCCGACGAAGGTGTCGACGCCCCGCGCAGCAGCCCAGGCGCGCAGCGCGTCCGCGTCGAATCCGTCGAGCCAGCGCCCGATGGCGGCCGCGCGTGCCGCATAGCGGGCGTCGAAGCCGGGGCGCGGCTCGGAGTGGGTGAGATTGAGGCCGCCCTTGCCGGCGATCAGGAACTTGCGGCCGACCGAGCCCTTGGCATCGAACAGGTCGACCTCGACTCCCGCCGCGCGGGCGCGTTCGGCGGCGAACAGGCCCGCGGGTCCACCGCCAACGATGGCGAGGCGGGGCGGTCGGGCAGGCAGGGAGGCGGGTTCAGGCATCGCGCCATTATGCGGGCCGGCATGCCGGGCCCGGAACCACGCCTGCGCTCATGCGCCGGTGACGCACCGCTTGCTACGCTCGCGGTCCCCTCGGAACCGACGCACGCAGGAGATTCGCATGGCCACCGGTTGGGCAGGCGACAGCGCGGTGCAGGACCAGATCGATGCGACGGTGAAGGATGCGATCCAGCGCGCCCGCCGCCAGTTGCAGACCGGTCCCGGTCTGACCCATTGCGAAGAATGCGAGGCGCCGATTCCCGAGGCGCGACGCGCGGCCGTGCCCGGCGTGCGCCTTTGCGTACAGTGCCAGGCGGCACGCGATGCGGCGCAGGACGGCGGGGGCGGCGTCAACCGTCGCGGCAGCAAGGACAGCCAGCTTCGCTGAGGGATGTCTGCGCGGATCGCTCAGCGTCCGCCGACGAAGGCGAGGTAGTCCTCGATCGTGTCCTGCACGCTGGCTTCGAACAGCTGCGTGCCGTGTTCGATGCTCGCCAGCGACGGGTCGGACCCGATCCGCCCGTCCGGAAAACGGCGGCGATAATCCTGCGCATCGGCGATCGGGCCGGTCGGCGCGAGCCGAGGATCCAGCGTCATCGGACGCGCCCGATCCGGATGCGCGTGCCAGGTCAGCGAGATCTCCGACGGTGTCGCGTGACTGCCCTCGCTGCTGCCGTACAGCTCGCGCGACAGTGCCTGCACGCGCCGGCCCATGTACCAGTTGGCGATCTTCAGCGACGGCGTGGACGCCGTGCCCGCCAGGCTGGCATCCGCGTACAGATCGGCGAAGGCCGCCTGCATCGTCGCCACGTTGCCGCCATGGCCGTTGAAGAAATACACGTGGCGGAACCCGTGCCGGGCCAGGGACTGGACCACGTCGCGGATCACCGCGATCAACGTCGTCGGACGCAGCGTCAGCGAGCCGGGGAAGCCGAGGTGATGCTGGGCCATGCCGATGCTCAGCGTCGGTGCCACGAGCACTTCGAAGCGCTCGCCGACCGCGTTCGCAACGACCTCGGGGCAGATCGCATCGGTGCCGATCAGGCCGTTCGGGCCGTGCTGCTCGGTCGATCCGATCGGCACGATGATGCCGCTGGAATGGCCGAGATAGGTCTCGATCTCGGGCCAGGTGCTCAGTTGCAGGCGCATGGAGGTCCTCGGCGGGCGGGGACCTGCAGCATACCTGTCGTGGATGACCGGACCGGGCGGGTCGCCACAGCCCGCGCCGTCGCCCTGGACGCGCGGTTCCTGGCGCTCCGGACCGCAGCGCGCTGCGCTCAGACGTCGAGCGGGTCGTCATGGACGCGCGCCGCGGGCACGCTCGACGGACGCTGGCCGCGCCAGCGGCGCACGGTCCGCTGGAAGAACAGGCTGTTGGGAATCTGCAGCGTGGTGCCCGCGTGCGGGCTGTCCTCGTGTTCCTGCAGCGTC
>NZ_NRQR01000014.1 GCF_002849595.1 Luteimonas rhizosphaerae | reverse complement strand
CGATCCGCGAAGGCGGCCGCACCGTCGGCGCCGGCGTCGTCGCCAAGATCATCAAGTAAGCGAAGCACTCCACATGCGGCGGGCGAGAGCCCGCCGTATGTCTGTTTTCGGGGCGGGCACGCGATGACGGACTGAATCCGGCAATTGGCTGTTGCAATTGACGTGATGCTCCCGTTAGAATGCTCGACTCTTCACGGCATGCCCGAAACGGCGTTGCCGCGAAACCGCGAAATGAGGGGCAGGATGCGCCTCGTCTTCGCCAGACACGGACATGTCGCAAGGCTGCGCTCCACCCGCACCGAAATGTTTCGGAGCATGAAGGGATGGAGCGGATCATTGCGTCTGCAGCTTCCTGTCTGGGCAGATCGGTTCGCCGGTCTGCCTTGTCGTTTTGCAAGGGATGCGTCCGGCGCGCGGGTGAATGCGTCGGACTGTCATCGGATTTCATGGGGTTCCGCGCACCCAGCCGCGGGCCCGTCGCTCTTTCAACCAAGGAATCTCCGTCATGACGGACCAAAAGATCCGGATCCGCCTCAAGGCATTCGATCATCGCCTGATCGACCGCTCGGCCAGCGAGATCGTCGAAACGGCCAAGCGGACCGGCGCGCAGGTGCGCGGCCCGATCCCGCTGCCGACCAAAATCGAGCGTTACACCATCCTGACGTCGCCGCACGTCGACAAGGATGCGCGTGACCAGTACGAGACCCGCACGCACAAGCGCGTGCTCGATATCGTCGACCCGAACGACAAGACCGTGGACGCGCTGATGAAGCTCGAACTCGCGGCTGGCGTCGACGTCCAGATCAAACTGACCTAAAGGCCCGCCACCATGACCGCGAAGATTTATTCGTTGGGCATCGTCGGCCGCAAGGCCGGCATGAGCCGCGTGTTCACCGAGGACGGCAAGTCCGTGCCGGTGACGCTGATCGAGGCCACGCCCAATCGCATCACCCAGATCAAGACCCAGGAATCCGACGGCTACAGCGCCGTGCAGGTGACCGTCGGCAGCAAGCGCGCCGTGCTGGTCAACAAGCCGGAAACCGGCCATCTCGCCAAGGCGAAGGTGGAAGCGGGCCGCGGCCTGTGGGAACTCCGTGTCGCCGATGACAAGATCGGTGACTTCAGCGTCGGCGGCGAGATCAAGGCCGACATCTTCGAAGTGGGCCAGCTCGTCGACGTCCAGGGCGTCACCAAGGGCAAGGGCTTCCAGGGCACGATCAAGCGCTGGAACTTCAAGATGGGCGACGCGACCCACGGTAACTCGCTGTCGCATCGCCAGCCGGGTTCGCTCGGTCAGCGCCAGACGCCGGGCCGCGTGTTTCCGGGCAAGAAGATGTCCGGTCACATGGGTGCGGTGCAGCAGAGCACGCAGCGCCTGCAGATCGTCCGCGTCGACGCCGAGCGCGGCCTGATCGCCGTCAAGGGCGCAGTCCCGGGCGCGCCGGGCGGTGACGTGATCGTGCGTCCGTCGAGCAAGGCATAAGGAGTAGCACGATGGAACTCGCAATCAACAACAGCAGCACGAAGCTGTCGGTTTCCGACGAAGTCTTCGGCCGCGATTTCAGTGAAGACCTGGTCCACCAGGTCGTCGTTGCCTACCGCAACGCCGGTCGCGCCGGTACCAAGGCGCAGAAGACCCGTTCGGAAGTCAACGGCACGACCAAGAAGTCGAAGAAGCAGAAGGGCGGCGGCGCGCGTCACGGCGCGCTGACGGCGCCGATCTTCGTCGGCGGCGGCGTGACGTTCGCGGCCAAGCCGCGCAGCTTCGCGCAGAAGGTCAACCGCAAGATGTACCGCGCGGCGATGTCGGCCATCCTGTCCGAACTCAATCGCCAGGGTCGCCTGACCGTGGTCGAGGCGTTCGACCTGAGCGAGACGAAGACCAGCGGCATGGTCGCCAAGCTCAAGGAATTCGATCTGGGCAAGCGCCCGCTGATCGTGACCGAAGAAGCGTCCGAGCATCTGTACCTGTCCGCCCGCAACCTGCCCTACGTCGAGATCCGCGACGTCCAGGGCCTGGATCCGGTCGCGCTGGTCGGTGCCGACACCGTGCTGATCACCACCGATGCGGTGAAGAAGATCGAGGAGTGGCTGGCATGAACGACGCCAAGCTCTATGAAGTGATCCGTGCGCCGCGCGTGTCCGAAAAGACCGCGCGCCTGCAGGAAGTCTCCAACCAGTACGCGTTCGAAGTGTCGACGGTCGCGACCAAGGCCGACATCAAGGCCGCGGTCGAGAAGCTGTTCGGCGTGACGGTCGAGGCTGTCAACGTGTTGAACGTGAAGGGCAAGAACAAGTCCTTCCGTCAGCGCCAGGGCAGCCGTGGCGACTGGCGCAAGGCGTACGTCAAGCTGGCCGACGGCCAGTCGATCGACGTCATGAACGCGAAGGTCTGAGGAAGCCCCGATGCCATTGATGAAATTCAAGCCCACTTCTCCCGGTCGCCGTTCGGCGGTCCGCGTGGTGCACCCCGAGCTGCACAAGGGCGCCCCGCACGCTGCGCTGGTCGAGAAGAAGAGCAACACCGGCGGTCGCAACCACCACGGCCGCATCACCACCCGTCACATCGGTGGTGGCCACAAGCAGCACTACCGCATCGTCGATTTCAAGCGCGACAAGGAAGGCATTCCGGCGCGCGTCGAGCGGATCGAGTACGACCCGAACCGCACTGCGCACATCGCGCTGCTGTGCTACGTCGATGGTGAGCGTCGCTACATCATCGCCCCGAAGGGCCTGAAGGCCGGCGATCAGGTGATCGCGGGTTCGGATGCGCCGATCAAGACGGGCAACACGCTGCCGCTGCGCAACATCCCGGTCGGTTCGACGATCCACTGCATCGAGATGAAGCCGGGCAAGGGTGCGCAGATCGCGCGCGCCGCGGGCGCCGCCGTGCAGCTGATCGCACGCGAAGGCGTCTTCGCGACCCTCCGCCTGCGGTCGGGCGAAGTGCGTCGCGTGCCGTCCGAGTGCCGCGCCACCATCGGCGAAGTCAGCAACGACGAGCACAGCCTCGAGAAGCTGGGCAAGGCCGGTGCCAAGCGCTGGCGCGGCGTCAAGCCGACCGTCCGCGGTGCGGCGATGAACCCGGTCGACCATCCGCACGGCGGTGGTGAGGCCAAGGCCGGTCAGGGCAACCCGCATCCGGTTACTCCTTGGGGCGTCCCGACCAAGGGCTACAAGACCCGCCATAACAAGCGGACGCAGCAGTTCATCGTGCGCGATCGCAGGAGCTGATAGACCATGGCACGTTCACTCAAGAAGGGTCCGTTCGTCGACCACCACCTCGTCAAGAAGGTGGAAGCCGCGGGTTCCAACACCAAGAAGCCGATCAAGACCTGGTCGCGTCGCTCGATGGTCCTGCCGGAAATGGTCGGCTTCACCATCGCCATCCACAACGGCAAGAACCACGTCCCGGTGCTGGTCAACGAGAACATGGTGGGCCACAAGCTCGGCGAGTTCGCGCTGACCCGGACCTTCAAGGGTCATGGCGGCGACAAGAAGTCGGGCAGGTAAGGAGCGCACAATGGACAAGGCAACAAAATCCAGGCTCGAAGAGCAGAAGCGCGCGCGGACCGAGGTCAACAAGCGCACTGCGATTCTTCGCACCGCCCGCATCTCCCCGCAGAAGGCACGTCTGGTCGCTGACCAGGTCCGTGGCCTGCCGGTCGAGCGCGCCGTCGGCCTGCTGAAGTTCTCGGACAAGAAAGCCGCCCACATGATCAAGAAGGTCGTGGAGTCGGCGATCGCGAACGCGGAGAACAACGCCGGCGCCGATGTCGACGCGCTGACGATCTCCACGATCACAGTCGATGAAGGTCCGACGCTGAAGCGCTTCATGGCGCGTGCGAAGGGACGCGGTACCCGCATCCTCAAGCGCACCAGCCACATCACCGTCGTCGTGGGAGAGGGCAAGTAATATGGGACATAAAGTTCATCCCACCGGTATCCGTCTTGGTATCTCCAAGGACTGGAACTCCAAGTGGTACGCCGGCAAGAAGGAATTCGCCGACTACCTGGCGGCCGACCTCAAGGTCCGCGAGATGCTGCGCAAGCGCCTCGCCCAGGCCGGCATCAGCAAGATCCTGATCGAGCGACCGGCCAAGACCGCGCGCGTGACGATCCACACCGCCCGCCCGGGCGTGGTGATCGGCAAGCGTGGTGAGGACATCGAGAAGCTGCGCAAGGACGTCAGCGACATGATGGGCGTTCCGGCGCACATCAACGTCACCGAAGTCCGCAAGCCGGAGCTCGATGCGCAGCTGGTCGCCGAGTCGATCGCGCAGCAGCTCGAGCGCCGCATCATGTTCCGCCGCGCGATGAAGCGTGCGGTCGGCAATGCGATCCGCCTCGGCGCGCTGGGTATCAAGGTCAACGTCGCCGGTCGCCTCAACGGCGCCGAGATCGCGCGTTCGGAGTGGTACCGCGAAGGTCGCGTGCCGCTGCACACGCTGCGCGCCGACGTCGATTACGGATTTGCCGAAGCGAAGACGACCTACGGGATCATCGGCATCAAGACCTGGATCTACAAGGGAGAGATCTTCGATTTCTCGCAGGTGGGCCAGGAGAAACAGGACGACACGCCGCGTGGCGATCGCAACGACCGCGGTGACCGCGATCGTCCGCGTGGCCCGCGTCGTGACCGCGAGTCGAGGGACTAATCATGCTGCAACCCAAGCGCACCAAGTACCGCAAGATGCACAAGGGCCGGAATGAAGGCCTGGCATGGAGCGGAAATGCAGTCAGCTTCGGCGAGTTCGGCCTCAAGGCCACCGCGACCGGCCAGCTGACCGCACGTCAGATCGAAGCGGGTCGCCGGACCATCAGCCGTCACGTCAAGCGTGGTGGCAAGATGTGGATCCGCGTGTTCCCGGACAAGCCGATCACCAAGAAGCCGATCGAAGTCCGCATGGGCTCCGGTAAGGGCGGCGTCGAGTACTGGGTCGCACAGATCCAGCCCGGTCGCATGATTTTCGAGATCGAAGGCGTGGAAGAGACGGTCGCACGCGAGGCGTTCCGCCTGGCGGCCGCCAAGCTGTCGGTCACCACCTCTTTCGTTACCCGGACGGTGCGCTGATGGCTACGACCAAGGAACTCCGCGAGAAGTCGGCCGACGAGCTGCAGACGCATCTCATCGACCTGCACAAGGAGCGTTTTTCGCTCCGCATGCAGAAGGCCACCGGCCAGCTGACCAAGACGCATGAAGCCCGTCGGGTGCGCCGCGAGATCGCGCGCGTCAACACCCTGATCGGTCAGAAGAAGTAAGGACCAGACCATGACTAATACTGATAAAAAGCAGCGCACGGTCCAGGGCCGCGTGGTCAGCAACAAGATGGACAAGACCGTGACGGTGCTCGTCGAGCGTCAGGTCAAGCACGCGCTGTACGGCAAGTACATCCGTCGCTCGACCAAGCTCCACGCCCACGACGCCGAGAACGCCTGCCAGGAAGGTGATCTGGTGAAGGTGGTCGAGATCGCGCCGATGTCGAAGACCAAGAACTGGCGCGTGGCGGAAATCGTCGCGCGCGCCGCCGAATAACGAGGAGGGCATACCATGATCCAGATGCAGAGCCACCTCGATGTGGCGGACAATAGCGGTGCCAAGGAAGTGATGTGCATCAAGGTGCTGGGCGGCTCGAAGCGCCGTTACGCCGGCATCGGCGACATCATCAAGGTGTCCATCAAGGAAGCGATTCCGCGTGGCAAGGTCAAGAAGGGCGAAGTCTACGACGCCGTCGTGGTGCGTACCCGCAAGGGTGTGCGTCGCGCCGACGGTTCGCTGATCCGCTTCGACGGCAACGCCGCCGTGTTGCTGAACAACAAGCAGGAGCCGATCGGCACCCGCATCTTCGGGCCTGTGACCCGCGAACTGCGTTCCGAGAAGTTCATGAAGATCGTCTCGCTCGCACCTGAAGTGCTCTGAGCGGAGGACACAGAAATGGGCAATCGAATCAAGAAGGGCGACCACGTGGTCGTCATCGCCGGCAAGGACAAGGGCAAGCGTGGTGATGTGGTGCGCGTTCTCGGCGACAAGGTCGTCGTGGCGAACATCAACATCATCAAGCGGCACACCAAGCCGAACCCGCAGGCCGGGCAGCCCGGTGGCGTGATCGAGCGCGAAGCGCCGATCCACGCATCGAACGTGATGCCGTTCAACCCTGCCACCGGCAAGGGCGAGCGCATTGGAACCAAGACACTCGAGGATGGACGCACGCTGCGCGTGTTCCGCTCGAGCGGTGAGGCGCTCGACGCCTGAGGATGCAGAAATGAACACCCGTCTCGAACAGTTCTACAAAGATGAAGTCGTGCCGAAGCTGATGAAGCAGTTCGGCTATGACAACGTCATGCAGGTCCCGCGCCTGTCCAAGGTCACGCTCAACATGGGCGTGGGCGAAGCGGCGGCGAACAAGAAGATCCTCGAGAACGCCACCGCCGACATGGCCAAGATCAGCGGCCAGAAGCCGCTGGTGACCAAGTCGCGCGTGTCGGTCGCCTCGTTCAAGATCCGTGACGGCTGGCCGATCGGTTGCAAGGTCACGCTGCGTCGCAACCGCATGTACGAGTTCATGGATCGCCTGATCAATGTCTCGCTGCCGCGCGTGCGCGACTTCCGTGGTGTCTCGGCTCGTTCGTTCGACGGCCGCGGCAACTACAACATGGGCGTGAAGGAACAGATCATCTTCCCGGAAATCGACTTCGACCAGGTCGATGCGATCCGCGGCATGGATATCGCCATCACCACCACCGCACGTACCAACGAAGAAGCCAAGGCCCTGCTGGAAGCCTTTCGCTTCCCGTTCCGCACCTGATCGAAGGCAGAGCACTCTATGGCTAAGACATCCATGATCAACCGCGAGGTCAAGCGCACCAAGCTTGCCAAGCAGCACGGCGCCAAGCGCGACGCGCTCAAGAAGATCATCAGCAGCACGACCGCGAGCTACGAAGAGAAGGCCGACGCAGTGACCAAGCTGCAGAAGCTGCCGCGTGACTCGTCGCCGGCGCGCCAGGTCAACCGTTGCGCCCTGACGGGCCGCCCGCGTGGCGTGTACAGCAAGTTCGGACTCGGCCGCAACAAGCTGCGCGAAGCCACCATGCGTGGCGACGTGCCGGGCCTGCGCAAGGCCAGCTGGTAATCCAGCCGGCCTCGGGTTTCACGGGTCTGGCGTTCCGGCGCCGGACCTGTAGAATACCGCGCTCCCGCAAGACCCCGTTCCGTTCGGCGCGGGCACAAACAGAATTCGCGAAAGCGGATATCGGTGCACTCAGAAGGTAATCATCATGAGCATGACTGATCCCATCGCCGACATGCTGGTCCGCATTCGAAATGCGGCAGCGGTTGGCAAGCAGACGGTGAAGATGCCGTCGTCCAAGACCAAGGTCGCCATTGCCAACGTCCTGAAGGACGAGGGTTACATCGGCGACATCCGCGTGACCGAGAACGGCGCCAAGACCGACCTCGAGATCGTGCTGAAGTATTTCGAAGGCCGCCCGGTCATCGAGCGCCTGCAGCGCGTGTCGCGCTCCGGCCTGCGCCATTACCGCGGCAAGGACGCGCTCCCGAAGGTCCTCAACGGCCTCGGCGTCGCCATCATCTCCACCTCGAAGGGCATCATGACCGACTCCAAGGCGCGCCAGCAGGGCGTCGGTGGTGAAGTCCTGTGCATCGTGGCTTAAGGGAGTCCGAATCCAATGTCCCGTGTAGCCAAGAAGCCGATCGCCCTGCCGAAGGGCGTCGAACTCAACATCCAGCCCGAGCACGTCAGCGTCAAGGGGCCCAAGGGCACTCTGTCGCTCGCCAAGCCGGCTGACATCGAAATCCGGATCGAGGACGGCAACGCGCTGCTCTCGGCCAACGACCCGTCGCAGATCCCGCTGACCGGCACCCTGCGCGCGATCGTCGCGAACATGGTGCACGGCGTGTCGCAGGGTTTCGAGCGCAAGCTCGACCTTGTCGGCGTCGGTTACCGCGCCGCGGTGCAGGGCAAGGACCTGAACCTGTCGCTCGGTTATTCGCACCCCGTCGTGTACCAGGCGCCGGAAGGCATCACGATCACCACGCCGACGCAGACCGAGATCCTGGTCCAGGGCGCGGACAAGCAGCTGGTCGGCGAAGTCGCCGCGAAGATCCGCAGCTTCCGCAAGCCGGAGCCGTACAAGGGCAAGGGCGTCAAGTACTCCGACGAAACCATCATCCGTAAAGAAGCCAAGAAGGCCTAATCGGCCGATCCGCTTCGGAGAATCACCATGGACAAGAACATCGCCCGCCTGCGTCGCGCCAAGTCGACCCGTGCCCACATCCGCGTTCTCGGCGTGCCGCGCCTGTCGGTGCTGCGCACCGGCCAGCACATCTACGCGCAGCTGTTCAACTCGGACGGCTCGAAGGTCTTGGCGGCCGCGAGCACGACCCAGTCGGACGTCCGCGACGGCCTGAAGAACGGCAAGAATGCGGACGCCGCGGCCAAGGTCGGTCGCGCGATCGCCGAGAAGGCCAAGGCTGCCGGCATCGAGAAAGTCGCGTTCGACCGCTCGGGTTATCGCTACCACGGTCGCATCAAGGCGCTCGCCGATGCGGCGCGCGAGGGCGGCCTGCAGTTCTGATCGAGACGTTGCCGACGGGGAACTCCGTTCTCCGTCGCGCCTGACCTGCCGGCACGGGTTGTGCCGGGCACCTGCCGCCTTCTGCGCGGCACCGTGCGTCACCGATGTATTTCCCAACGACAAGCGGCCAAGCCGTACATCACTCCATCTCAAAGGCAGCAGCAATGGCAAATGAAAGAGACAATCGCGGCCGTGGCCGTGATCGCGAGGAACTCGACGACGGCATGATCGAGAAGTTGATCGCGGTCAACCGTGTCAGCAAGACGGTCAAGGGCGGTCGCCAGTTCACCTTCACCGCGCTGACGGTCGTCGGCGACGGCAATGGCAAGGTCGGTTTCGGTTACGGCAAGGCGCGCGAAGTGCCGGTCGCCATCCAGAAGTCGATGGAGCAGGCCCGCAAGAACCAGAAGCCAGTCGACCTCAACGGCAGCACCCTGTGGCACACGGTCAAGTCGCGCCACGGCGCCGCCAGCGTGTTCATGCAGCCTGCGTCCGAGGGTACCGGCGTGATCGCCGGTGGCGCGATGCGCGCGGTGCTCGAAGCCGTCGGCGTCAAGGACGTCCTGGCCAAGGCCGTGGGTTCGCGCAACCCGATCAATCTCGTGCGCGCCACGATCCGCGGCCTGAGCGAGATGCATTCGCCGGCGCAGATCGCGGCCAAGCGCGGCAAGAAGCTGGAGGACATCGCGCATGGCTAAGAACGAGAACACCGGCGGCACCGTCAAGGTGCGCCTGGTCAAGGGCCTGCGCGGGTCGCAGGCCAAGCATCGCCTGTCGGTCAAGGCGCTGGGCCTTGGCAAGCTCAACGACGTGCGTGAACTGAAGGACAGCCCGCAGGTCCGTGGACTGATCAACAAGGTCCATTACCTGGTGCGGGTCGAGGAGTAATCAGATGAAGCTCAATTCTCTCAAGCCTGCGCAGGGCGCCCGTACCGAGCGCACGCGCGTCGGTCGCGGTATCGGTTCCGGCAAGGGCAAGACCGCGGGTCGCGGTCACAAGGGTTCGTTCGCGCGTTCGGGCAAGGGCAAGATCAAGGCCGGCTTCGAAGGCGGCCAGATGCCGCTGCGCAAGCGCCTGCCGAAGGTCGGTTTCCGCTCCAAGCTGAAGCTCGATACGGCCGAAGTGATGCTCTACCAGCTCGACCGTCTCGACGGTGACGTCGACTTCGCCGCGCTGCGTGCCGCCCGGCTCGTGCCGAGCACCGCCAAGCGCGCGAAGATCGTCCTCAAGGGCGAGATCAGCAAGAAGCTCGTGCTCAAGGGCGTGCTCGCCACGGCCGGTGCCCGCGCGGCGATCGAAGCCGCTGGCGGCAAGGTCGAGGAGTAAGCCGGATGTCGCGAAGCGGCAGCGCAATGGGTGGGGTTGGTGCCGGGCTCGGTAAGTTCACCGAGCTCCGCCAGCGCCTGCTGTTCGTGCTCGGAGCCCTGATCGTCTATCGCATCGGTTGCTTCATCCCGGTGCCTGGCGTCAATCCGGAAGCCATGCTGCAGCTGATGGAGCAGCAGCAGGGCACGATCGTGGACATGTTCAACATGTTCTCCGGTGGTGCGCTGTCGCGTTTCAGCCTGTTCGCGCTGAACGTGATTCCCTACATCTCCGCCTCCATCGTCATGCAGCTGCTGGTGCAGGTCGTGCCCAGCCTGAAAGCCATCCAGAAGGAAGGCGAGTCTGGCCGTCGCCGGATCACCCAGTGGTCGCGCATCGGCGCGATCCCGCTGGCGATCTTCCAGTCGGCAGGTATCGCGGTCGCGCTGCAGAGCTCGGGCGCGAACAATGGCATTCCCGTGGTCTACGCCCCGGGCATGGGCTTCGTGCTGACGGCGATCGTCGCCCTCACCGCCGGCACCATGTTCCTGGTGTGGCTGGGCGAGCAGGTCACCGAGCGCGGCATCGGCAACGGCATTTCGCTGATCATCTTCGCGGGCATCGTGGCGGGTCTTCCGGGCGCCGTGTTCGGCACGATCGAGTCGCTGCGCAACGGCGACATGAGCCCGATCGCGGCGATCCTGCTGCTCCTGGTCGTGCTCGCGGCGATCTACTTCGTCGTGTTCGTCGAGCGGGGCCAGCGCCGGATCACGGTCAACTACGCCCGTCGTCAGGGTGGCCGCAACGCGTACATGAACCAGAGCTCGTTCCTGCCGCTGAAGCTCAACATGGCGGGCGTGATCCCGGCGATCTTCGCGTCGTCGATCATCATGTTTCCGGCGACCGTGTCGACGTGGTTCGGCGAGGCGGGCTCCGCGGACTGGCTGCAGCGCCTGGCGCAGGCCATGTCCCCGGGCGAGCCGCTGTACGTGCTCCTGTTCGGTGGATTGATCGCAGGCTTCGCGTTCTTCTACACCGCGCTGGTGTTCAACTCGCAGGAAACCGCCGACAACCTCAAGAAGTCGGGCGCGCTGATCCCGGGCATCCGCCCCGGCAAGGCGACCGCGGACTACATCGACGGGGTGCTGACGCGCCTGACGGCGGTAGGCGCGGCGTACCTGGTGCTGATCTGCCTGTTGCCCGAGTTCATGCGCGCCGAGTTCGGCAGCTCGTTCTACTTCGGTGGTACGTCGTTGCTTATCGTGGTGGTCGTGGTGATGGACTTCATCGCCCAGGTGCAGTCGCATCTGATGTCGCACCAGTACGAGAGCCTGCTCAAGAAGGCCAACCTCAAAGGGTCGCGCGGCGGTTCGCCGGCACGCTGAGGCGGGTCCGGTCGGCGCTTGGCGCCGATCATGATTTCAAGCGGTCCTGGCGTCGCCAGAACCGTGACTGACGCCCCCAGGGGCGTCGCCGGAACGCCGGACATCCACGCCGGCGTTCAAGATGGGCGACTCGCGCGGCGGTCTCGGGCGCGGGTGGTACCGGGTGATCCGTGCGCCAGAGTAGCGCGCGGGGCAGGAGAGGGGCTTCCCCGACACTGCCGCCCCGATGCCGTCGCCGGAGCATGGGCACACTCCCCATGCCGGGTCCTTTGGCACTCCGGTGCCGCGGGCTTCCTGAAACGCCGAGGCCCTGCTATCATTTCTTGTTCCCTTTTGCCGGGATTGAACCCCTGGCAGCAAACCAGTTGGAGATCCGCGCATGGCGCGTATTGCAGGTGTCAACCTGCCTGCCCAGAAACACGTCTGGGTCGGGCTGCAAAGCATTTACGGCATTGGCCGTACCCGGTCGAAGAAGGTCTGCGAAGCAGCCGGCGTCGACTTCACCACCAAGATCCGCGATCTGTCCGAGCCGGAAGTCGAGCGCCTGCGCTCGGAAGTCGGCAAGTACGTCGTGGAAGGCGATCTGCGTCGCGAGATCGGCATGGCCATCAAGCGTCTGATGGACCTGTCCTGCTATCGCGGCCTGCGTCATCGCCGTGGCCTCCCGCTGCGCGGTCAGCGCACCCGGACCAATGCACGCACCCGCAAGGGTCCGCGCAAGGCCATCAGGAAGTAAGGAACTCAGACTATGGCCAAGCCGTCCGCAAGCAAGACCAAGAAGAAGATCAAGCGCGTCGTCACCGACGGTATCGCGCATGTGCACGCTTCGTTCAACAACACGATCATCACGATCACCGACCGCCAGGGCAACGCGCTCTCGTGGGCCACGTCCGGTGGTGCAGGCTTCCGCGGTTCGCGCAAGTCGACCCCGTTCGCGGCGCAGGTTGCCGCCGAAAAGGCCGGCAAGGCTGCGCTGGACTACGGCGTGAAGTCGCTGGAAGTCCGCATCAAGGGCCCGGGTCCGGGTCGTGAGTCGGCCGTGCGTTCGTTGAACAACGTGGGCTACAAGATCATCAACATCATCGACGTGACGCCGATCCCGCACAACGGGTGCCGTCCGCCGAAGAAGCGCCGCGTCTAACCGCAGCGTCCGAGGAGCAAAAGAACAATGGCTCGTTATATCGGTCCTACCTGCAAACTCGCTCGTCGCGAAGGCGCAGATCTGTCGCTCAAGAGCCCAACGCGTGCGTTGGATTCGAAGTGCAAGCTGGAGCAGAAGCCCGGCCAGCACGGTGCGACCAACACCCGCAAGGGCAAGCTGTCCGACTACGCCACCCAGCTTCGCGAGAAGCAGAAGGTCAAGCGTATCTACGGTCTGCTGGAACGCCAGTTCCGCAATTACTACAAGAAGGCCTCGACCAAGAAGGGCAACACGGGCGAGAACCTGCTGCAGCTGCTGGAAACCCGCCTGGACAACGTCGTCTATCGCATGGGTTTCGCGGTGACCCGCCCGGCCGCGCGCCAGCTGGTCTCGCACCGTGGCGTCACGGTCAACGGCCAGCCGGTCAACCTGCCGTCGTACCAGGTCAAGGCGGGCGACGCGATCGCGCTGTCGGAAAAGGCGCAGAAGCAGCTCCGCGTCCAGGAGGCCCTCAACGTCTCCTCGACGATGGATCTGTCGCCGTCGTGGGTCGAGGTCGATTCGAAGACCTTCAGTGGTGTGTTCAAGGCGGTGCCGGATCGCGGTGACCTGCCTGCAGACATCAACGAAGCGCTGATCGTCGAGCTCTACTCGAAGTAATTCAATCAGGCATCGTCGCCGGTAGCGGCGACGATCCTCAGGAGAGACCAAACATGACGGGTACCGCCAACCAGGTACTGCGCCCACGCGGTCCGCAGATCGAGCGCCTCGCGGGTAACCGCGCGAAGGTCGTGATCGAGCCGCTGGAGCGTGGATACGGGCATACGCTGGGCAATGCCCTGCGCCGCGTGCTGCTGTCGTCGATCCCCGGCTTCGCGATCACCGAAGTCGAGATCGATGGCGTGCTGCACGAATACAGCACCATCGAAGGCCTGCAGGAAGACGTGCTTGAAGTCCTGCTGAACCTCAAGGACGTCGCCATCCGCATGGGCACCGGCGAGAGCTCCACGCTGTCGCTGAGCAAGTCGGGTCCGGGCGTCGTCACGGCGGCCGACATCAAGACCGACCACAACGTCGAGATCCTCAACGGCGAGCACATCATCTGCCACCTGACGAAGGACGCATCGATCAACATGCGTCTGAAGATCGAGCGCGGTTTCGGCTACCAGCCCGCGTCGGCGCGTCGTCGTCCGGACGAAGAAACCCGTGCGATCGGCCGTCTGATGCTGGACGCGTCGTTCTCGCCGGTCCGTCGCGTCGCCTATGAAGTCGAAGCCGCGCGCGTCGAACAGCGCACCGACCTCGACAAGCTGGTCCTCGACATCGAGACCAACGGCACGATCGACGCCGAGGAAGCCGTGCGCACCGCCGCCGACATCCTCACCGACCAGCTGTCGGTGTTCGGCGACTTCACGCACCGCGACCGCGGCGCCGCGAAGCCGCAGGCGCCGGGCGTGGATCCGGTGCTGCTGCGTCCGATCGACGACCTCGAGCTGACGGTGCGTTCGGCCAACTGCCTCAAGGCCGAGAGCATCTACTACATCGGCGATCTGATCCAGAAGACCGAAGTCGAGCTGCTGAAGACCCCGAACCTCGGCAAGAAGTCGCTGACCGAGATCAAGGAAGTCCTCGCGCAGCGCGGCCTGGCACTGGGCATGAAGCTGGAGAACTGGCCGCCGGTCGGTGTCTCCAACCACGGCATGCTGGGCTGATGCAACACGCGGAAGGCGCGCTCCGGCGCGCCTTCCGCACATCGCCAGACGGGCTTCGAGGCCCGCGGCGACCGCCGGTGAAGGAGTGCCGGTTCCGGACCATCCGCAGTCCAAGCGACAACGCCACGAAGGCGACAACGCGTCACACAGACCCATCATTTCCCTAGAAGGATCCACTCCATGCGCCACCAGAAAGCCGGACGCAAGTTCAACCGCACCAGTGCCCACCGCGAAGCGATGTTCCGCAACATGGCCGCCTCGCTGATCAAGCACGAACTCATCAAGACCACCCTGCCGAAGGCCAAGGAGCTGCGCCGCGTCGCAGAGCCGCTGATCACCCTCGGCAAGATCGACAGTGTCGCCAACCGCCGCCTGGCCTTCGCGCGTCTGCGCGATGCCGAAGCCGTCGGCGCGCTGTTCACCACGCTGGGCACGCGTTACCAGGGTCGCCCGGGCGGCTACCTGCGCATCCTCAAGTGCGGCTTCCGCGCCGGCGACAATGCGCCGATGGCGTATGTCGAGCTGGTCGACCGCCCGCAGCAGGACGCGGCCGTCGACGTCGAGTAATCCCCGGGTCGCGCTGCCGCCTCGTGCGCCGGTGCCGAAGGTGACAAAAACCCCGGCCGATGCCGGGGTTTTTGTTTGTGGACCGGGGCGCGATAATCGGTGCTCATCCGCTGCCGACACTCCCATGTCTCCTGCCCGCTGGTCGTTCCGTGCGCTGTTCCTGACGTCCGCCATCGTGTGCTTCGCACTGATCGGCTTCGCGATCTATTCGCAGCTGGCGTGGGGGCTCGAGCCGTGTCCGCTGTGCATCTTCCAGCGCCTGGCATTCGCGGCCCTCGGTGTCGTGCTGTTGATCGGCGGCTTGCATGCGCCGCGCGGCGTGACGGGCCGGCGCGTCTACGGCCTGCTCGGCTTCGCCGCCGCTGCGGTCGGCATCGGTATCGCCGGGCGCCACGTGTGGCTGCAGATGAATCCTCCGGGGTTCGCGAGCTGTGGCGCGCCGTTCGGCTTCATGCGCGAGACCATGGACACGCCGACGCTCATCAAGCGCGTGCTCACCGGCAGCGGCGATTGCGGCACGGTCGGCTGGAGTTTCCTGGGCCTGACGATGCCGGCGTGGAGTCTGGTCTGGTTCGCGCTGCTCGCCATCGTCGTGCTGTACGCCGGCCTGCGCGCGACACCGCGCCAGCGCCTGCACTGAATTTTGACGCGCCGCAGCAACCTGCGATGATGCGTGTCCGCAAGAGGAAGTCCCGATGTCCCCGTCCGCCGAGCGCATTGCGCCGTCTGTAGCCCTGGCCGAACACTGGCAGCCCGAGAGCTGGCGCGATCGTCCCGCGCTGCAGCTGCCGACCTATCCCGATGCCGCCGCGCTCGCCGAGGTGCAGCAGGAGCTGCGCGCGTTGCCGCCGCTGGTGACGTCGTGGGAGATCATGAGCCTGAAGCAGCAGCTGGCCGAGGCGCAGGAGGGCAAGCGCTTCCTGCTGCAGGGCGGCGACTGCGCGGAGAATTTCGGCGACTGCTCGTCCGACATCATTTCCAACCGGCTCAAGGTGCTGCTGCAGATGAGCCTCGTGCTCGTGCACGGCCTGCGGATGCCGGTGGTGCGCGTCGGCAGGTTCGCGGGCCAGTACGCGAAGCCGCGTTCGACGGACACGGAAACGCGCGACGGCGTGACCTTGCCGAGTTACCGCGGCGACGTCGTCAACGGGCCGGCGTTCACGGCGGAAGCGCGCGTGCCGGATCCGCGTCGCATGATCAAGGCGCATGCACGCTCGGCGATGACGATGAACTTCGTGCGCTCGTTGATCGACGGCGGTTTCGCCGATCTCCATCACCCCGAATACTGGGGGCTGGACTGGGTCGGCGAATCGCCCCTGGCCGAGGAGTACCAGCGCATGGTGTCGGGCCTCGGCGATGCCGTGCGCTTCATGGAGACGCTCGCCGGCACCCAGGTCTACAACCTCAACCGCGTCGATTTCTACACCTCGCACGAGGCGCTGCTGCTGCCTTACGAAGAAGCGCAGACGCGGCAGGTGCCGCGTCAGGCGGGCTGGTTCAACCTCAGCACGCATTTCCCGTGGATCGGCGTGCGCACTGCCGCGCTCGAGGGCGCGCATGTCGAGTACTTCCGCGGCATCCGCAATCCGATCGCGGTCAAGGTCGGGCCGACGTCGACGCCCGACGAGCTGCTGCGCCTGATCGACGTGCTCAACCCCGATGACGAACCCGGCCGGCTGGGGCTGATCCATCGCATGGGGGCGGCCCAGATCGCCGACCGGCTGCCGCCGTTGCTCGATGCGGTCAGGCGCTCCGGCCGGCGCGTGCTGTGGATCTGCGATGCGATGCACGGCAACACGGAATCGACCAGCAACGGCTTCAAGACGCGTCGTTTCGACAACATCCGCAGCGAGATCGAACAGGCGTTCGACCTGCATGCCGCTGCCGGCACGCGCCTGGGTGGCGTGCACCTCGAGCTGACGGGCGAGGACGTCACCGAGTGCATGGGCGGCGCGCGCGCCCTGACCGAGGTCGATCTCGAGCGTGCCTACAAGAGCCAGGTCGATCCGCGGCTCAATTACGAGCAGGCGCTGGAGACGGCGATGCTGATCGTGCGCAAGCAGGCCCAAGTCGCGCGCGGCTGAGAGGGCATTCCTGCGCGGACTGAGGGCGCTCGGTCGTGAGGCCCGGCTCCCCATGTCGAGCGTCACTGCGGCGCGTGACGCGTGCGTGGACCGGTTCACTGTCCTGATGTCGCCGCTGTCCGGTCAGCAGGCTTGGCCTCGAGCGGCGCCGTTTCGATCGCAGGCGCGACATGGTGACCGTCCGTCGGCGACGTGACGTCAGTCGCGGCCTCCCCGGTCGCGGCGTCGATACAGGTCGCGTGCGAGCACCAGCACGATGCCGAGGTTGAGCAGGAACACGCCCCAGGTCAGCCAGTCGGGGTGCTGCCACAGCGCGTAGATCTCGAACGGCAGATACGCGGCCGCGCCGAGCACGCCCAGCCACGACGCCCAGGCGCGATGGCGCCACAGCCCCCAGCCTTCGAACAGGCGCATGACGGCGTAGATCACCGCGACGCCGATCGCGATGTGCAGCCGTTCCGGGGTGATCGCATCGAGCATCGTCGTGCCGCTGCGTCCACCATCCATACCGAAGCGCGCGAGCATGCGTTCGAGTTCGTGCTGCAGCGCGTCCGGACCGATGGCCGCGAGTGCCCCGGCGACAAGCAGGGCGAGGACGCCCTTGGCGGCTTCGAACAGCGCGATCGCGCGCAGGCCTTTGTGCGTATCGGGGCGATCGTCGGTCATCGGAACAGGGCGTCCTGTCGGGGCGGCTCGGGCAGCGCTGCGCCGGTCAGCGGCCACGCGCCGAGCGCATCGTAGCGGCCGCCAGGGTTGAACAGCAGTTCGAAGCGGTCGACCGCGAGCGGGTCGCCATCGCAGTCCACGCCATCGACCCACGGTTGCGGCGGCAGTCCGCGATCGAGAAAGGCGAGCGTGAGGTGCGGACGGGTGGTCCGTTCTCTCGGCGCGACACCCGCGCGACGGATGGCGTCATGGCTCGCATCGCAGAGCGCCTGCAGCGCCGGGCAGGACGCGGGCAATGCGACGACCGCGCCGGAATGCCGCCAGTAGGCGAGACGCTCGATCGTGAAGCGATGTGGCGGAATCCGGGTGGCCGCGTCGGCGAATGCAGCCAGGAGTGCCGGAGCGACCACCGGGCCGGGAGTCTCGCCGACGAAGCACAGAGTGACGTGCCACTGGTCCGGGCGCCGCAGTTGCAAAAACGGCGCGCCTCCAGGGCGCGCCGTCTGCAATCGTTGGGACAATGTCGCGAGCACCGCCCGGGCGTCGGCGCTGGGCCGCCACGCCGGGAACAGCGCCCGGCTCACGCGGCGCGGGACGCGCGCTTGCGATCGTTCTCGGTCAGGCCCTTCTTGCGCAGGCGGATTTCCTTCGGGGTGACTTCGACCAGCTCGTCGTCCTCGATGAAGTCCAGGGCCTGCTCCAGCGTGTACTTGATGGCCGGGCTGAGCTGGATCGCGTCGTCCTTGCCGGAGGCACGCATGTTGGTCAGCGGCTTGGTCTTGATCGCGTTGACGGTCAGGTCGTTGTCCTTGGAGTGGATCCCGATCAGCTGGCCTTCGTACACGTTGTCGCCTTCCGCGGCGAACAGCTTGCCGCGCTCCTGCAGCGGTCCGAGCGAATAGGCAGGCGTGGCGCCCGCGGCGTTGGCGATCAGCACGCCGTTCTGGCGCTTGGCGATCGCGCCGGTTTCCTTCGGGCCGTAATGGTCGAACACGTGGAACAGCAGGCCCGAACCCTGGGTCAGGGTGCGGAACTCGTTCTGGAAGCCGATCAGGCCACGGGCCGGAATCGTGTAGTCCAGGCGCACGCGGCCCTTGCCGTCGGCTTCCATGTTCTTCAGCTGGCCCTTGCGGATGCCGAGCTTCTCCATGACGCCGCCCTGGTGCTGCTCTTCGATGTCGACGACGAGCTGCTCGACCGGCTCCATCAGCTGGCCGTCGATTTCCTTGACGATGACCTCGGGGCGCGACACGGCGAGCTCGAAGCCTTCGCGGCGCATCGTTTCGATCAGTACCGAAAGGTGCAGCTCGCCACGACCGGAGACCAGGAACTTGTCCGGATCCGAGCCTTCCTCGACCTTCAGCGCGACGTTGTGCAGCGTTTCGCGCTCGAGACGCTCGCGGATCTGGCGGCTGGTGATGAACTTGCCGCCGCTGTGCTCCTTGCTGCCCGCGAACGGCGAGTTGTTGACCTGGAAGGTCATCGAGATCGTCGGCTCGTCGACGGTCAGCGCCGGCAGCGCTTCCGGCGCGTCGAGCGCGCAGACGGTGTCGGAGATGCCCAGTTCCTGGATGCCGGAGATGGCGACGATGTCGCCGGCCTCGGCTTCCTGCGTTTCCACGCGCTCCAGGCCCATGAAGCCGAGCACCTGCAGGATCTTGCCCTGGCGCTTCTTGCCTTCGCGGTCGACGACGCTGACCGGCATGTTGGTGCGCACCTTGCCGCGCTGGATGCGGCCGATGCCGATCAGCCCGACGAAGTTGCTGTAGTCGAGCTGGCTGATGCGCATCTGGAACGGGCCGTCCGGATCGACCGACGGCGGCGAGACGTGCTGCATGATCGCCTCGTACAGCGGCGTCATGTCGCCGTCGCGGGCGCTGTCGTCGAGGCTGGCATAGCCGTGCAGCGCCGAGGCGTAGACGATCGGGAAGTCGAGCTGCTCGTTGGTCGCGCCGAGCTTGTCGAACAGGTCGAACACCTGGTCGATGACCCAGTCCGGACGCGCGCCCGGGCGGTCGATCTTGTTGACGACGACGATCGGCTTGAAGCCCATCGCGAACGCCTTCTGGGTCACGAAGCGCGTCTGCGGCATCGGGCCGTCCATCGCGTCGACCAGGATCAGCACCGAGTCGACCATCGACAGCACGCGCTCCACTTCGCCGCCGAAGTCGGCGTGTCCGGGGGTGTCGACGATGTTGATGCGGTTGCCCTGCCAGGTGATGGCGGTGTTCTTGGCGAGGATCGTGATGCCACGTTCCTTTTCCTGGTCGTTGCTGTCCATCACGCGCTCGGCGAGGACGGTGCGCTCGGACAGGGTGCCCGACTGCTTCAGCAGACAATCGACGAGGGTGGTCTTGCCGTGGTCGACGTGGGCGACGATGGCGATATTGCGCAGGCGTTCGATGGACATGGGCAAGGCTGCGCCAGAGTCGAAGACCGGGGCGCACAAGAGTCAGTGAAAGAGCCCCGTATTATAGCGTGTTGCGCTGCCGCATGGCAGACCGCCTGCCGGCCCGCTTGAAACCGGGGCGCCGGGGCCGCATGTCGCGGGTTCGTCGGCGCGCCGATGTCTTTCCCACCTAACAGGATTCCTCATGTCCCTGAACGCCGTATTCGATACCGACCGTGGCCAGATCAAGGTCGAGCTGCATGCCGACAAGGCGCCGCTGACCGTGGCCAACTTCGTCAACCTCGCCAAGCGGGGCTTCTACGATGGCCTGAGCTTCCACCGCGTGATCCCGGACTTCATGATCCAGGGCGGTTGCCCCGAGGGTTCCGGTCGCGGTGGTCCGGGCTACAAGTTCGAGGACGAGACCAACAACGGCGTCAAGCACGACCGTGGCGTGCTGTCGATGGCCAATGCCGGTCCGAACACCAACGGTAGCCAGTTCTTCATCACCCACATCAAGACCGACTGGCTGGACGGCAAGCACACCGTGTTCGGCAAGGTCACCGAAGGCCTGGACGTCGTCGACGCGGTCAAGCAGGGCGACGCGATCAAGTCCGTCAAGATCGAGGGCGACGTCGACGCCGCGCTGGCCGCCAAGGCCGACCGCGTCGCCGAGTGGAACAAGACGCTCGCTGCGTAAGCGACACCGACAGGCCGGCCACTCGCCGGCCTGTTTTCTTTTGGGGAATGGAATGGCCTCGAGCGGCACGTGGTGGTGCGGTCTGGTGCTGGCGCTGGGCGTCGGCGTGCTGTCCGGTTGCGGGCCTGCCGCGCCCGATTCCGGTGTCGACGCCGTTGGCGATGCGCCCCAGGAGGCGCCGCCGGCGCACGGCTTCGAGCGCAGCCTCGACGGCATCTGGAGCACCGGCCTCTCGCAAGGCGACGACGCCGAAACGATCTACGCCATCCAATGGCAGGACGCGTACGGCCTGCGGATCCTGCGCGACGGCGTCTGGCTTGCGGGCGCGGTCGAGGATGTCGATGTCGACAACCAGACCCTGGCCTTCCGCGTCATCCGCGAGAACGGGCCCGATGAGACGGTGACCTTGCGCAAGGTGCAGGACGCGATGTCCGGCTCCGGCGTCACGTTGCGGGTCACCTGGGCGCAGGGACAGGTCGAGACGCTGGGCTTCGTGCGTCGGCTGACCGAGCGCGACCGCCAGGAACTCGTGCTGGCGATCCGCCAGGCCGATGTGCTGCCGGAGGCAGTGGCGTGCGGCGGCGACGCCCCGGCGGGCAGCCTGCGGGCGACGCTGGCCTGCAGCGAGATCGAGTTCGCCGAGCTCGATCAAAGCCTGCGGACGCAGCTGGTCGAGCTGTCGGCGCGATACCCCGATGGCGACCGCACCGCTGCCGCCGTGGTGAAGCAGCTCGATGCCTGCAAGACCGCCGAGTGTCTGCGCGACGCCTACGCGCAGTGGCAGACCTATTTCGACGACAACTACGACCTCGGCGACGTGCTGGATTACCTCTGAAGCCGCGTCTCACGGCACGCCGCCCCGGCAGTCGCCACAGGGGTGCGTGGTACCATCTGCCGCCGAAAATCAGCGGTTCCGCCGCATTCCCGCCGCTCTGAAACGAGAGTTCCCGATGCCCCAGCTCGCCGCGCGGACCGCCCGCGCCAAGCCCAGCGCCATCATGCAGGTCGCCGAACAGGCCAAGCGCCTGAAGGCCGAAGGCCGGGACATCATCAGCTTCTCGATCGGCGTGCCGAACTTCCTGCCCGGCCCGCACGTCTATGCCGCCGCGCGCGAGGCGCTCGACCACGACAGCGGCCAATACGGCAGCAACCGCGGCAGCGATGCGCTGCTCGACGCGTTCATCGGCCATCTCGACCGCATCGGCCTGCCGGGCTACACCCGCGCGCACTGCGCCAGCGGCATCGGCGCCAAGCACATCCTCTACACGCTGGCCGAAGTGCTGCTCGACGAAGGCGACGGGTTCGCGTTCGCCACGCCGTACTGGACGACGTATCTGGACATCGCCGAGATCGTCGGCGCCGACATCCAGCTGCTGCCGTGCCCGCCCGAACAGGACTACAAACTGACCCCGGCGCAGCTCCATGCCGCATTGGCGGCTAAGCCCAAGGTCTTCCTGTTCAACAATCCGTCGAACCCGACCGGCATGGTCTACACGCGGGACGAGATCGCCGCGCTGGCCGACGTGCTGGCGCGCCATCCCGACACCTGGATCATCACCGACGACATCTACAACCGGATGGTGTTCGACGGCATCGGCTACCACAACGTCGTGCAGGCGCGGCCCGAACTGCGCGAGCGCACGATCTTCGTCGACTCGCTGTCCAAGACCTACGGCATGCCGGGCTGGCGCGTCGGCCTGCTGGCAGGTCCCGAGACCGTCGCAAAAGCCTTCGCGACGATGAACTCCAACCACATCACCAACGTGCCGGAAGTCGTGACTGCCGCCGCGGTCGCCGCCCTGTCCGGCCCGCAGGACGTGCCGACGGCCAAGTGCGCCGAATTCCAGGCGCGCCGTGACCTAGTGATGGCGGCGCTGGCGGAGATTCCGGGCGTGGTCTGCCCGAAGCCCGCCGGCGCGTTCTACGTGTTTCCCGACATCAGCGTCGCCTTCGGCAAGTCGCACGGCGACCTGCGCATCGAGAGCGACGTCGACCTGTGCAACGCGCTGCTCGAAACCAAGGGCGTGGCCTGCGTGCCGGGCTCGGCGTTCGGCGAGCCGCGCGCGCTGCGCATCAGTTACACCTGTCCCGAAGCGCAGCTCGCGCCCGGGCTAGCCCGCATCCGCGAATTCTTCGCGGAGCTGACCTGACCGGCCGGCCCCCGCCGACCGGATGCTACCCACCCACGTGACCGTTTGAACGAACGAGAGGATTGACGATGAAGAAGCCCGTCCGTGTTGCCGTGACCGGCGCTGCCGGCCAGATCGGCTATGCGCTGCTGTTCCGGATCGCCTCCGGCGAAATGCTGGGCAAGGACCAGCCGGTGATCCTGCAGTTGCTCGAACTGCCGATCGACAAGGCACAGGCCGCGCTGAAGGGCGTGATCATGGAGCTCGAGGATTGTGCGTTCCCGCTGCTGGCCGATGTCGTCGGCACCGACGATCCGGAAGTGGCGTTCAAGGACGCCGACATCGCCCTGCTGGTCGGCGCGCGTCCGCGCGGCCCGGGCATGGAGCGCAAGGACCTGCTGCTCGAGAACGCCAAGATCTTCACCGCCCAGGGCGCGGCGTTGAACAAGGTCGCGTCGCGCGACGTCAAGGTGCTGGTGGTCGGCAACCCGGCCAACACCAATGCCTACATCGCCATGAAGTCGGCGCCGGATCTCAACCCGCGCAACTTCACCGCGATGCTGCGCCTCGACCACAACCGCGCACTGAGCCAACTGGCGACCAAGGCCGACGTGGCCGTGGGCGACATCGAAGGCCTGATCGTGTGGGGCAACCACAGCCCGACCATGTACCCGGACTACCGCTTCGCGACCGCGAACGGCCAGAACCTGAAGGACAAGGTCAACGACGCCGACTGGAACGCCAACACCTTCATCCCGCAGGTCGGCAAGCGCGGCGCGGCGATCATCGAAGCGCGTGGCCTGTCCTCGGCCGCGTCGGCCGCCAACGCCGCCATCGACCACATCCACGACTGGGTGCTGGGCAGCAACGGCAAGTGGGTGACGATGGGCGTGCCGTCCGACGGCAGCGCGTCGCGGCCACCCCCGAGAACGGCGAGTACACGCTGGTCAAGGACATCGAAGTCGACGACTTCAGCCAGAAGGCCATCGACAAAACGCTGGCCGAGCTCGAGGAAGAGCGCAGCGGCGTCGCGCATCTGCTGGGCTGATCGGCGCGTCTCTTGGAATTCCGCAGCGGAACGGCGCCCCGGATCGCCGTCCTCGTGCCTTGTTACAACGAGGCAGGTCGCCGATTTCTCTGCGGCGATTCCGGGCGCGCGCGTCCATGTGTTCGACAACGGATCCGCGGATGACACGCGCGCGCTCGCGGAGCGAGCCGGCGCGCTGACCCGCTCCGTGACGCTTCGGGGCAAGGGCAACGTTGTGCGCAGGATGTTCGCCGACATCGAGGCGGACATCTACGTGCTGGTCGACGGCGACGATACGTACTCGGCCGACGATGCCCTCCGCTTGGTTGCAGGTGTACGCGCAGGTCACGACATGGTCGTGGCCTTGCGTGAGGCCACTGGCGAAGCCGCCTACCGTGCAGGCCACGTTCTCGGCAATCGGATGCTCACCGGTTTTCTGTCGAAGCTTTTCGGCCGGCCGTGCCGCGACATCCTCTCGGGTTACCGGGCGTTCTCACGGCGCTTCGTCAAGAGCTTCCCGGCGCATGCCGCGGGATTCGAGACCGAGACCGAGCTGACGGTCCACGCGTTGGAACTGCAGATGCAGGTGCTCGAAGTTCCGACGCCCTACAAGGAGCGCCCGGAAGGCTCGACCAGCAAGCTCAATACCTGGCGCGACGGGTTCCGCATTCTCCGGACCATGCTGACGCTGTTCGCGACGCAGCGTCCCATTCCCTTCTACGGCGCAATCGGTGGCGGTCTGCTGCTGGCGGCCCTCGCCTTGGCCGGGCCCCTGCTGCTGACCTACCTCGAGACGGGACTGGTGCCGCGATTGCCGACCGCGGTCCTCGTAGCGGCGCTTCTGGTGATCGCCGCGCTGTCGACGGTCATCGGCGTCGTGCTCGATTCGGTCGCACGCGCTCGCCTCGAACTCAAGCGCCTGGCCTACCTGCAGATTCCGGGGCCTGCGCTGTCGGGCGAGCGCGGATCAGCAGACTGCTGAGCACGGCGAGGTTCGCGAGCACGAACCACGAGAACGGGTGCAGATAGCGGAAGGACACGATGTGCGCGAACAGAACATGGTTCGCGACCAGCCCGAGCGACGCGAGTGCCAGCAGCAGGTAGAACACGCGCTGGGGGCGCCGCCAGCCGACAGCCGCAGTCAGCAGGCCCAGCGGCGCGAGGGCAAACAGGCAGAACGTGAGCCAGGGCGTCGAGGCCGCGAAGAAACGACGCGCGGGCGTCTCGCGTTTGTCGATGCCGGTCGGATCCCAGCCGGTCCAGGTCTTGATCAGCGCGATGTCGTGGGCCGCCGGCGCGATGACCCCCTTGTCGTCCTGCATCCGCCAGTACACCCGCTTTTCTTCGAAATAGCCGCCCATCGTGTCGAGATTCATCGCCACGAGGCCCAACGGATCGTCGAGCATCGCGCGCCGGGTGATCGTGCGGGCGACCGCCTCCGGATCATCGCTGTGCTTCTGCAGCGCGGGCCACAGACCATCGTCCTCCCAGATGTGATGGCCTCGCTGCCAATGATCCTGCAGGGGGCGCTTCACCTCTTTCAGGATCTCGCCTGAGACGCCGGTCCCCTCGAAGTGTTCCGGCCGGATCAGTGGCGCCACGAGGCCGATGCGCATCATGCCGGTGTAGGCCAGGTAGCCAGGGGGATAGTGCGTCGCCAGGCCATAGGCGTGTACGTAGGCGGTATGCGTGCCGACCAGCATGACCAGCGCGAGCAGAAAATGCGCGATGCGTTGCCGGCCCGGGATGCCGGCCCCGCGCGTGCCGAGCCACAGATAGAGCACGGGCGCCACGACCGCCAGACCGATCGCGACAGGAAGAAAGCTCGTGCGGAAGGCCGTCGCGGCAAGGCCGCCGAGGCAGGCCAGCAGATACCAACCGAGTCGTCCGGTGGCGAGGTAGCGGGCGAACACCAGCACGGTCGTCACGAAGGCGAGCAGCCCCAGCGTTTCCGCCATCACCATGCGCTCCATGAAGACCTGTGCGGGCTCGGTCGCGAGCAGCCACGCGGGCACCGCGGCCAACCAGTAACGCAGGCCGAGTGCGTAGCGCAGGAACACGTAAAGGGCCAGGCAGATCAGGACCGACCAGACCGCCTGCACCACGATGATCGACACGGGCGGACCGAATGGCAGCGCGACGAAGTGCAACACCCATCCATACAGGAACGAGCGACCGCCGCTTCCGGTCAGCAGCGCTGCGGATTGCAGATAGACCATGGAGTCGCCCATGTAGACCCGGAGCGTGGGATCCGCGACCAGCCAGATCGCCTTGATCAGCAGGGCGACGGCGGCGACACCCGCGATTTGGCGGGGATGAAAGGTGCTCAGGTTGGGTCGGGATGCGGACATCATGAGGCGATCGGCGTGTCTGGTCGAAGAATTGTAGGCGACCGCGTCAAAGCGGTTGGCGCCCCGACGAAGGTCTGAGAGGCTGCGCCCATTCCGGGGGGGTATGCTCGAATGCTCCGGCATGCTGGAAGATCGACATGGGTTACGAGGACTTCCACCGCCGCTCCATCGAAGACCCCGAAGGGTTCTGGGGCGAGCAGGCGCAGGCGATCCACTGGCACAAGGCGCCGGATCGGATCCTCGATTATTCGAACCCTCCGTTCCGCAAGTGGTTTGCCGGCGGCGAGACCAACCTCTGCTACAACGCCGTCGACCGGCACCTGGCGGCGCGCGGCGACCAGCTCGCACTCGTCGCGATCTCCACGGAAACCAGTGAGACGCGCGAGATCACCTACGCGCAGCTGTATCGCGAGGTCAACGATTTTGCCGCCGTACTCAAAGCGCTGGATGTCGGCCGCGGCGATCGCGTGGTCATCTACATGCCCAACATGGCCGAGGCCGCGTTCGCGATGCTGGCGTGGTCTTCGGCGGATTCGCCGCGCACAACCTCGCGCTGCGGCTCGACGATGCTTCGCCCAAGCTGTTGATCGCCGCCGATGCCGGCAGCCGCGGCGGCAAGACGATTCCCTACAAGCCGCTGATCGATGCCGCATGCGCGGAGACGACATCCCCGCCGCCGCACGTGCTGATCGTCGATCGCGGACTCGATCCCGGCTACGCGCGTGTCGAAGGGCGCGACGTGGATTACGCCACGATCCGCGCGCAGCACGCCGGCAACGACGTGCCGGTGGAATGGCTGGAATCCAACGAACCCAGCTATCTGCTCTACACCTCCGGCACCACAGGCAAGCCCAAGGGCGTGCAGCGCGATGTCGGCGGGTATGCGGTCGCGATGGCGCTGTCGATGTGGTCGATCTACGACATCCGCCCCGGGCAGGTGATGTTCACCACGTCCGATGTGGGCTGGGCGGTCGGGCATTCGTACAATGTCTACGGCCCGCTGATCGCAGGCGCGACGGTGATCCTCTATGAGGGTCTGCCGATCCATCCCGACGGCGGCATCTGGTGGAAGATCTGCGCCGACTACGGCGTGCGCACGATGTTCTCCTCGCCGACCGCAGTGCGCGTGCTGAAGAAGCAGGACCCGAAATTCCTGAAGCAGTACGACCTGTCGAAGCTGCAGTACCTGTTCCTGGCTGGCGAGCCCTTGGACGAGCCCACTGCGACCTGGATCAGCACTGGCCTCGGCGGCACGACCATCATCGACAACTACTGGCAGACCGAAACCGGCTGGCCGGTACTGGCGCTGATGCCGGGCGTCGAACTCAAGCCGGTGAAGTTCGGCTCGCCCGGACTGCCGACGCCGGGTTATGACCTGCGCGTGATCGACGAGGCCACCGGCGAACGCGTACCGCCCGGCACCAAGGGGGTGCTGGTGATCCAGCCGCCGCTGCCGCCCGGCTGCATGACCACGGTGTGGAACGACGATCAGCGCTTCCTGTCGAGCTACTTTTCGCACTTCAAGGAGCTCGTTTACAGCTCATTGGACTGGGCGATCCAGGACGAGGACGGCTACACCTTCATCCTCGGCCGCACCGACGACGTCATCAACGTCGCCGGCCATCGCCTGGGCACGCGTGAGATCGAGGAATCGGTGTCCAGCCACCCGGCCGTCGCCGAGGCCGCGGTGATCGGCGTCGCCGACGAGCTCAAGGGCCAGGTGCCGATCGTGTTCGTGACGCTCAAGCAGGCATCGGCGGATGCGGACGCGCAGCACGCGACCGCGGGCGAGATGATGCGCACCGTCACCGACCAGCTCGGCGCCGTCGCGCGGCCGGCGCGGGTCTACGTGGTCAACGCGCTGCCGAAGACGCGCTCGGGCAAACTGCTGCGGCGGTCCCTGCAGGCGCTGGCCGAATCGCGTGATCCCGGCGATCTGTCGACGCTCGACGACCCGAATGCACTGGAGGAAGTGCGCCGCGTGCTGGCGCGGGGTGCCGACGCGGGCTGAGCCGCCGCTGCGGGTGTCAGCCGTCGCAGCTTTTGCGAGCCACCCCGGCGGTTGTGGGAGCGCGCGTGCGCGCGATGTGGCTGTACCGGGAAGGCCCGATCGCGCGCAAGACGTTCGAGCGAAGCAGGTGATGCTATTCCGCTGGCGCGACGCCGGTGTAGTGCGCGCGCGGGCGGATCAGCATGCCGAGCTCCTGCTGCTCCAGCGCGTGCGCCAGCCAGCCGGCGAGGCGGCCAGCCGCGAACATGCACAGCGCCGGCGTGGCCGGCAGGCCGTGCACGAAACAGATCGCCGCGAGCATGCCGTCGATGTTGGGATGGCGGCCGCTGGTCTCGGCCGCGGAACCGAGCACGGCTTCGACCTGCTGCATGCGTGCATCGCCCGCGTGGCGTGCACGCAGCATCGCCAGCACTTCGGCGGCGCGCGGATCGCCGTCGGGATAGAGCACGTGATGGAAGCCGGGCAGATCGTCGCCACGTTGCCAGCGCTCGGCGACGAAGGTGGCGGGCGAGGGCGCATCGCAGGCTTCGCGGATCAGCGCATGCGCGCGCGCGGTCGCGCCGCCATGGCGTGGGCCCGACAGCGCGGCGAGGCCTGCGCAGACCGTTGCATGCAGATGGGCGCCGGTGGACGCGACCACGCGCGCGGCGAAGGCCGATACGTTGAGTTCGTGATCCGCGCACAGCACCAGGGCCGCGCGGACCAGATCGGCGAACGCCGCGTCGCCCGGACGCCATGCATCGGCGAGCAGGACGTGCACGGGGCGCACATCCGGCGTGCCGGCCACCAGCAGCGCCGCGTTCTGGCGCAGCAGTGCCGCCGCGACGCCGCGCTTGGCCGCCGGTGCGGCGCTCAGCGAATGCCGCAGATCCGGCGCGAGCAATGGGATCGCGGCCATCGCGCGTTCGATCGGCGGCAAGGTGGCATCGCCGGCAATCGCGGCGACGCGCGCTGGCCAGTCGCCGGTCGCAGTGTCGAAGGGATCGGCATCGCCGCAGTCCCACAGCAGCCGCGCGGTGTCTTCGAGCGTCGCACCGCTGCGGACCATCGCGACTGCGGAATGCCCGCGGTAATAGGGGCTGTCGGGCCGGATCAGCGAGATCCGCGTCTCCATCACCGGCAGGCCGCGATCGAGACTTTGCGCCGCCCCCCGCGCCGCGCCGCGGCCTGCGCGCTTGCGCTGGGTCAGGCGTTCCACGTCCTGGCGCAGATACACGCGGCTGCGATGGTCGGCGCCGGGGCGCGACGCCAGCAGGCCCCGGCTGACATAGGCGTAGAGCGTCGCGGTGCTGATGCCGAGCGCGGCGCAGGCCTGCGCCGCGGACATCAGGTCGCCTTCGTTCGCATTCACAGTGGATCCCGATGTATTGATTGATTCGATCAAGATTGATCAACCAGTCGGATGGTGCCAGATTGCACGGCATCGCGGTACACCGCAGTCCCGGAGTCGACCCCATGTCCACCGTTTCCGCAGGCGCACGGTTCCGCGCCGCCCTGGCCGCCGAATCGCCGCTGCAGGTGATCGGCGCGATCAACGCCAACCACGCGCTGCTGGCCAAGCGCGCCGGCTTCCAGGCGATCTATCTGTCGGGCGGCGGCGTGGCCGCGGGCTCGCTGGGTCTGCCGGATCTGGGCATCAACACGCTCGAAGACGTGCTGATCGACGTGCGCCGCATCACCGACGTCTGCGATCTGCCGCTGCTGGTCGACATCGACACCGGCTTCGGCGCGAGCGCGTTCAACATCGAGCGCACCGTGAAGTCGCTGATCAAGGCCGGCGCGGCGGCGTGCCACATCGAAGACCAGGTTGGCGCCAAGCGCTGCGGCCACCGTCCCGGCAAGGAGATCGTGTCGCAGGGCGAGATGGTCGACCGGGTCAAGGCGGCGGCCGATGCGAAGACCGATCCCGATTTCTTCCTGATCGCGCGCACCGATGCGATCCAGGTCGACGGTGTAGACGCTGCGATCGAACGTGCCATCGCCTGCGTCGAAGCCGGCGCCGACGGTATCTTTGCCGAGGCCGCCTATGACTTGGACACCTATCGCCGCTTCGTCGATGCGATGAAGGTGCCGGTGCTCGCCAACATCACCGAGTTCGGTGCCACGCCGCTGTTTACGCGCGACGAGCTGGCGTCTGCGGGCGTCGCGATCCAGCTGTTCCCGCTGTCGGCATTCCGCGCGGCGAACAAGGCCGCCGAAGCGGTGTACACCGCAGTGCGCCGCGACGGGTCGCAGCAGGCCGTCGTCGAGACCATGCAGACCCGCGAGGAACTCTACGAGCGCATCGGCTATCACGCGTTCGAACAGCGCCTCGACGCGCTGTTCGCATCCAAGAAATAAGCGACTTCCGATCATTCCATCCGTGCCTGCGGGCATCCAACGGAGATTCCAGATGAGCGACACCGCCACCACCGCCCCCGGTTTCAAGCCCAAGAAGTCCGTTGCACTGAGCGGCACGGCTGCCGGCAACACCGCGCTGTGCACCGTCGGCCGCAGCGGCAACGATCTGCACTACCGCGGCTACGACATTCTCGATCTGGCGCGCACCAGCGAGTTCGAGGAGATCGCCTATCTGCTGGTGCACGGCAAGCTGCCGACCGAAGCGGAGCTGCGCGGCTACAAGGCCAAGCTGAAATCCCTGCGCGGCATCCCGGCGGCAGTCAAGGCCGCGCTGGAAGAACTGCCGCCGTCGGCGCATCCGATGGACGTCATGCGCACCGGCGTGTCGGTGCTCGGCTGCGTGCAGCCGGAGAAGGACGACCACAACCACCCGGGCGCGCGCGACATCGCCGACAAGCTGATGGCCTCGCTCGGTTCGATGCTGCTGTACTGGTACCACTGGAGCCACAACGGCCGCGCGATCGATGTCGAAACCGATGACGATTCGATCGGCGGGCACTTCCTGCATCTTCTGCACGGCCACGCGCCGCGCGACTCCTGGGTCAAGGCGATGCACACCTCGCTGATCCTGTACGCGGAGCACGAGTTCAATGCCTCGACCTTTGCCAGCCGCGTCATCGCCGGCACCGGCAGCGACATGTATTCCTGCATCACCGGTGGCATCGGCGCGCTGCGCGGCCCGAAGCACGGCGGCGCGAACGAGGTCGCGTTTGAAGTGCAGAAGCGCTACGACACGCCGGACGAAGCGGAGGCCGACATCAAGGCGCGCGTGGAGAAGAAGGAAGTGATCATCGGCTTCGGCCATCCGGTCTACACCGTCAGCGATCCGCGCAACGAGGTGATCAAGCAGGTCGCCAAGGAACTGTCGGACGAAGTGGGCAGCCGCAAGATGTACGACATCGCCGAGCGCCTGGAAACGGTGATGTGGGACATCAAGAAGATGTTCCCCAACCTCGACTGGTTCAGTGCGGTGAGCTATCACATGATGGGCGTGCCGACGGCGATGTTCACCCCGCTGTTCGTCATCGCGCGCACAGCCGGCTGGAGCGCGCACGTCATCGAGCAGCGCATCGACGGCAAGATCATCCGTCCGAGCGCGCACTACACCGGCCCCGAGGACCAGGCGTTCGTGCCGATCGCCGAACGCACGTAAGGCCTTCCTGCACCGGTCACCGCACGCGCGGGGACTCGCGTTTCCGCTCCTTTCGAATGTTGAAGCCAGCCATGAACAGCCAGCACCGCAAATCCCTTCCCGGCACGACGCTCGACTGGTTCGACGCGCGCGAAGCCGTGGACGCCATCCGGCCAGGCGCGTACGCGACGCTGCCGTACAGCTCGCGCGTGTTCGCCGAGAATCTGGTGCGACGCTGCGATCCGGCGACGCTGACCGCCTCGCTGACGCAGCTGGTCGAACGGCGTCGCGACCTGGATTTTCCGTGGTTTCCGGCGCGCGTGGTCTGTCACGACATCCTCGGCCAGACCGCGCTCGTCGACCTGGCGGGCCTGCGCGACGCGATCGCCGACCAGGGCGGCGATCCGGCGAAGGTCAATCCGGTGGTGCCGGTGCAGTTGATCGTCGACCACTCGCTGGCCGTCGAATGCGGCGGCTTCGACCCCGATGCGTTCGTCAAGAACCGCGCGATCGAGGACCGGCGCAATGCGGACCGTTTCCACTTCATCGATTGGACGAAGCAGGCTTTCCGCAACGTCGACGTGATTCCGCCTGGCAACGGGATCATGCACCAGATCAATCTGGAGAAGATGTCGCCGGTGGTCTACACCGAGGATGGCGTGGCATTTCCGGATACCTGCGTGGGGACCGACAGCCACACGCCGCATGTCGATGCGCTGGGCGTGATCGCGATCGGCGTCGGTGGGCTGGAGGCGGAGAGCGTGATGCTGGGTCGCGCCTCGTGGATGCGGTTGCCCGACATCATCGGTGTCGAGCTGACCGGCCGTCCCGCGCCGGGCATCACCGCGACCGATGTCGTTCTCGCGCTGACCGAATTCCTGCGTGCGCAGAAAGTCGTCGGTGCGTTCCTGGAGTTCTACGGCGAAGGCGCGAATGCATTGACGATCGGCGACCGGGCGACTATTTCCAACATGACGCCGGAATTCGGCGCCACGGCGGCGATGTTCTACATCGACCGGCAGACGATCGACTACCTGCGCCTGACCGGCCGCGAGGATGCGCAGATCCAGCTCGTCGAGACCTACGCGAAGACCGCAGGCCTGTGGGCCGACGACCTGGTGACCGCCGAGTACGAGCGCGTGCTGACGTTCGACCTGTCGGGCGTCGTGCGCAACGTCGCGGGGCCGTCGAATCCGCACAAGCGTGTGTCGACCAGCGATCTCGCCGCCAGCGGCATCGCGCGCCCGTGGGAACTGCCCGCCGACGGCGCGATGCCGGATGGCGCGGTGATCATCGCCGCGATCACCAGCTGCACCAATACGTCCAACCCGCGCAACGTGATCGCGGCCGGTCTGCTGGCACGCAATGCGAACCGCGCCGGCCTGACCCGCAAGCCCTGGGTGAAGTCGTCGCTCGCCCCGGGTTCGAAGGCGGTCGAACTCTACCTGCAGGAAGCGCAGTTGCTGTCGGAACTCGAACAGCTCGGCTTCGGCATCGTGGCCTTCGCCTGCACGACCTGCAACGGCATGAGCGGCGCGCTGGATCCGGCGATCGAGAAGGAAGTCATCGACCGCGATCTGTACGCGACCGCGGTGCTGTCGGGCAACCGCAATTTCGACGGGCGTATCCATCCGTATGCGAAGCAGGCGTTCCTCGCGTCGCCGCCGCTGGTGGTGGCCTACGCGATCGCCGGCACGGTGCGCTTCGACATCGAGAAGGACGTGCTGGGTCTGGACCAGGCCGGCAGGCCGGTGACGCTGAAGGATCTGTGGCCGTCCGACGAGGAGATCGACGCGGTGGTCAAGGCCAGCGTCAAGCCCGAGCAGTTCCGCGCGGTCTACGGGCCGATGTTCAAGCTGCACGTGGACACCGGCGAGCGCGTCGCGCCGCTGTACGACTGGCGCGAGATGAGCACCTACATCCGGCGTCCGCCGTACTGGGAAGGCGCGCTGGCCGGCGCGCGCACGCTGACCGGTATGCGGCCGCTCGCGGTGCTGGGCGACAACATCACGACCGACCACCTGTCGCCGTCGAACGCGATCATGGCCAGCAGCGCGGCCGGCGAATACCTCGCGAAGATGGGCGTGCCGGAGGAGGACTTCAATTCCTACGCCACCCATCGCGGCGACCATCTGACCGCGCAGCGCGCGACGTTCGCCAACCCGAAGCTGATCAACGAGATGGCGGTCGTCGACGGCCAGGTGAAGCAGGGCTCGTTGACACGGCTGGAGCCGGAGGGCGAGGTCACCCGCATGTGGGAAGCGATCGAGACGTACATGGCGCGCAAGCAGCCGCTGATCATCGTCGCCGGCGCCGACTACGGCCAGGGCAGCTCGCGCGACTGGGCGGCCAAGGGCGTGCGGCTCGCGGGCGTGGAGGCGATCGTCGCCGAAGGCTTCGAGCGCATCCATCGTACGAACCTGATCGGCATGGGCGTACTGCCGCTGGAGTTCCTGTCCGGCACCACGCGCGCGACGCTCGGCATCGACGGCAGCGAAACCTTCGACGTGATCGGCGAACGCACGCCGGGCGCCACACTGACGCTGCGCATCCACCGCACCGACGGCACCGACCTCACGGTACCGGTGACCTGCCGACTCGACACCGCGGAAGAGCTGTCGATCTATGAGGCGGGTGGCGTGCTGCAGCGCTTCGCGCAGGATTTTCTGGCGGCGGCGCAGGCGGCCTGACGTGAACGCCTCGAAAGAGCCGTTCCTGATGTTCATCGCACGGACACCAGGCGCTGTCATCTCGGAACTGCTGCGGGTCGCGACGGCGGCCGGGTTGGTGTCCCGCTTGGGCGACAGGCTTTTCGATCCTTCCAATTCGCATCAGTCCTTGTCGGACAGGCACGACGACACGCATGCCGAGCTGATGCGAATGATCCAGGTCGGCGACGGGTTGCAGGCGCACGCCTTCGACTTCTCGCTGGATCGCATCGCCAGTGGCGGCCGCGACCGCGTCGATTGGCGTTTCGAGTCGTCGGCAGGCAAGACACCGGAATTTCTCGCGCTTCTGGTCGCCATGCGTGCGGCATTCGCGAACGTGGATGGAATCGAGGATCAGGTACGCCACGCGCCGCATGTCACGTTCGCGTATGGCGCGCCCGCGGCCATCCCGACAGTTCGCTTTCCTGCCGTCTCCTGGCACCTTGCCCGGATCGAGCTGGTGCGCCGCATGCGTGACCCCTACCGCTACGACACGCTTGCAGGCTGGGATCTCCTGCCTCCGACACATCGCGGAGCCGCACAGCCCCCGCTTTTCTGAGAGACGCAGACGCCATGACCCATCGCCCCCAGCTCCGCATTCCCGCCAGCTACATGCGCGGCGGCACGTCGAAAGGTGTGTTCTTCCGTCTCGACGACCTGCCCGTCGAGGCGCAGGCGCCTGGGCCGGCGCGCGACGCCCTGCTGCTGCGTGTGATCGGCTCGCCCGATCCCTATGGCAAACACACCGACGGCATGGGCGGCGCAACCTCGTCGACCAGCAAGTGCGTGATCATCGGGCCCGCGACGGTGCCGGATCACGATGTCGACTATCTCTACGGCCAGGTGTCGATCGACAGCGCCTTCGTCGACTGGAGCGGCAACTGCGGCAACCTCAGTACCGCGGTCGGCCCGTTCGCGATCGCCAACGGTTTCATCGATGCGGCGCGGATTCCGCGCGACGGCACCGTCGCGGTGCGCGTGTGGCAGGCGAACATCGGCAAGACCATCCTCGTGCACGTGCCGGTGGCGGACGGGCAGGTGCAGGAGACCGGCGATTTCGAACTCGACGGCGTGACGTTCCCGGCGGCGGAGATCGTGCTGGAGTTCGTCGATCCCGCCGACGAAGGCGAGGGTGACGGCGGCGGCGCGATGTTCCCGACCGGCCATCTCGTCGACGATCTCGAGGTGCCGGGCGTCGGCACGCTACGCGCGACGCTGATCGATGCCGGCATCCCGACGATCTTCGTCGACGCCGGCTCGATCGGCTACACCGGCAACGAGTTGCAGGACGCGATCAACGGCGACGCCAGGGCGCTTGCGATGTTCGAGACGATCCGCGCGCACGGCGCGGTGCGCATGGGGCTCATCAACGACGTGTCCGAGGCGGCGACGCGGCAGCACACGCCGAAAGTCGCCTTCGTCGCGCCACCGCGCGATCACGTGGTGTCGAGCGGCAAGGCGATCGCGGCCGGCGACATCGATCTGCTGGTGCGCGCGCTGTCGATGGGCAAGCTGCACCACGCGATGATGGGCACAGCGGCGGTGGCGATCGCGACCGCGGCCGCGATCCCGGGCACGCTGGTGAATCTGGCGGCCGGTGGCGGTGCGCGGACCTCGGTGCGGTTCGGCCACCCTTCCGGCACGCTGCGGGTCGGCGCCGAAGCGGTGCAGGTCGACGGCCGCTGGACGGTCGCCAAGGCGATCATGTCGCGCTCGGCGCGCGTGCTGATGGAAGGCGCCGTGCGGGTGCCGACGACCTGACGCGATGCGGCATCGACGCCGCGCGTGCGGGCCGCGCGACGCGTCAGGCCGGCGTGGTGATACCTGGCCCGGTCGAGACGGCTAGAGGATGCCTTCGGCGTCCATCGCGGCGCGGACGCCGGCATCGGCGAGCATGCGGGCGTCGAAGCCCTGCAGATGGTCCAGGCCGCCGAGGTCGAGCTTCAGCTTTTTGGCCCACTGCAAGGTGACGAACAGATACGCATCGGCGATCGACCGCGAACCGGTCAGCCAGTCGCGGCCGGCGAGCTGCGCATCGATGCGCTCGAAATAGCCGCGCACTTTCTGCATGGCATGCTGCCGCGTGCGATCGATCGCAGCCGGATCCTCGAGGTACTTGGTGCTGCCGAACAGCGGGTGGAATGCGGGGTGCAGATCCGCATTGACCAGCGCGAGCCAGCGATTGACCTCGGCGCGGCCGCGTGGCGATCCGTCGCCGCCGAGCGCGGCCTCGGGATACGTGTCGGCGAGATAGTTGAGGATCGCCGCGTTCTGCGTCAGCGGCCAACCGTCGACGACCAGCACCGGCACCGAGCCCGCGGGATTGAGCGCCAGATACTCGGGCGACTTCATCTGCGTGCCGTCCACGATCGTCACGTCGAACGGCGCGCCGATCCACTGCAGCACGATGTGATCGGCCAGCGAGCACGCGCCGGGTTTGGTGTAGAGCTGCATCGGTCGTCTCCCGAACAAGAAGGCGCCACTATGCGGCAGGCCCCGTCACGACGAAACCCGCCACTCGGCGGGTTTCGATGCGACGTGCAGGGACTGGTGGCGTCAGCCGCGATCGCGCACGGCGACCGGCGTGCTCGGGCGCAGCGACTGCACGCGCAGGAAGGTGTGGTCGCCGATCGTCGCCACCTGGGCGGCGTGACGCCAGCTCGGCGCGGCGATCGCGTGCGCGAGGAAATGGCTGGCGCCGGGCACGATCTCGCGCCGCTTGTTCGGCGGCAGCGCCCAGTTGCGCTCCGATTCCAGCGCGACGCTGACGGCCTGCGACCAGGCATCGGTGTTGCCGAGGCGGGTGTTGGGCGACAGGATCGTCGGGGCGAACTGCTTGCGCGCGGTCACGACCTCGCACATCGATTCGCCCCACAGGCCGCTGTCCTGGCGCCGCAGCGCCACTTCGGCGACCGCTTCCTGCCCGCGCACGGACTGGTCGCGGGCTTCCAGGTAGACCGTGGTGCTCAGACAGAGCGAGTCCGCGGCCGGGGGTGGCAGCACGGAGGCCAGCCACATGATCCACTCGAGTTTCATCTGAACTCCTTGCTCCGTTGCGCCGGACCGCACGCCACCGCCCCGAAAACAGGGAACGCAGGCAGCGGCGGAAACCGACATGGCGTATTGGGGAGGGCGGCGACTCTATGGCGCTTTCGCCCGGGCCTCGGAATCCGCAGATGGGCGGTCAGAGGCCGGTGTCCTGCCGAAGGGGGCGGGACGAAGTGGGGGCACGGTATCGGTGCGTTTCCCAATCGAACGTGAATGCGCGGCACTGGCGCCGGCGGCGCAAGTGTGCCTATTCAGGCGGCCACGTCGGATTCACTGCAGCGCGCGGCAGTGCGCCTCAGAGCCTTCACGCGGCATCCAGCGGGTGCCCACACAGTGGTGTATGCGGTGGCCTCGGCGGTTACAGCCGCGCGGCAAGGCGGCTCGCCTGGTCGATGGCGCGTTTCGCATCGAGCTCCGCCGCGACGTCGGCGCCGCCGATCAGATGGACGACGCGATCTGTGGCCCGCACGCCATCGAACAGGTCGCGCCGCGGCTCCTGGCCGGCGCAGACCACGACATGATCGACCGGCAGCAACTGCTCGACGCCGTCGACCGAGATGCGCAGCCCGGCGTCGTCGACGCCGAGGTACGCCACGCCGCCCAGCATCCGCACGCCCTTGTGCTTCAGCGTGCTGCGGTGGATCCAGCCGGTGGTCTTGCCCAGGCGCGCGCCGGGCTTGCCGGGGCTGCGCTGCAGCAGCCACACCTCGCGCGCCGGCCGCGCGGGCGCGGGCGTGGTCAGACCACCGGCCGACTCGAAGCTCGGGTCGACGCCCCATTCGCGCATCCAGGCCTGCGGGTCGAGGCTCGGCGACGGGCCGGCCTCGACAAGGAATTCGCCGACATCGAAGCCGATCCCGCCTGCGCCGATGATCGCCACGCGTGCGCCGGGCACCACCCGGCCCTGCAGCACGTCGAGATAGCTGACGACCTTGGGATGGTCGTGCCCGGGGAAGTCGACCACGCGCGGCGTCACGCCGGTGGCCAGCACGATCTCATCGAACGCCGCCAGCATGTCGACGGTCGCGACGGTCGACAGCCGCAGGTCGACGCCGGTCTCGCGCAGCCGGTGCTGGAAATAGCGCAGCGTCTCGTGGAATTCCTCCTTGCCCGGCACGCGTTTGGCGAGGTTGAACTGCCCGCCGATCTCGTCCGCGGCATCGAACAGCGTGACCGCATGGCCGCGCTGGGCGGCGATCGTCGCGCAGGCCAGACCGGCCGGGCCGGCACCGACCACTGCGATCCGCTTCGCGGCAGCGACCGGCAGGTAATTCAGTTCGGTCTCCGCGCACGCGCGCGGATTGACCAGGCAACTCGCGGTGCGGTTCTGGAACACATGGTCGAGGCAGGCCTGGTTGCAGGCGATGCAGGTGTTGATCGTCTCGCCGCGGCCGGCCCGCGCCTTCGCGACCCATTGCGGATCGGCCAGCAGCGGCCGCGCCATCGACACCATGTCCGCGGCGCCGGAGGCGAGCACGGCTTCGGCGATGTCGGGCATGTTGATGCGGTTGGTCGCGATCAGCGGCAGCGCCACATGCGGCTTCAGTTTCGCGGTGACGCCGGCGAACGCGGCGCGGGGGACCGAGGTGGCGATGGTCGGTACGCGCGCCTCGTGCCAGCCGATTCCCGTGTTGAGCAGGGTCGCGCCGGCGGCTTCGATGGCCCGGGCCTGGGCGACGATGTCGGACCAGTCCGAGCCGTCGGGCACGAGTTCGAGCATCGACAGCCGGTAGACGAGGATGAAATCCGGACCGGTCGCCGCGCGGATGCGCTGCACGATCTCGGTCGCGAAACGCATGCGCTGCGCGAGCGAGCCGCCCCACGCATCCTTGCGCCGGTTGGTGCGCGCGCTGGCGAACTGGTTGATCAGATAGCCTTCGCTGCCCATGACCTCGACGCCGTCGTAGCCCCCGTCACGGGCATGGCGCGCGGCATCGGCATAGGCGGCGATCGTTCGTTCGACGCCGCGGGCCGACAGCGCGCGCGGCGTGAACGGATTGATCGGCGCCTTGAGCTTCGAAGGCGCGACCGACAAGGGGTGGTACGCGTAGCGTCCGGCATGCAGCAGCTGGGCGCAGATCTTCGCATCGTGCGCATGCACGGCATCCGTGACCTGTCGGTGCTTGCGCGCCTCCCACGACCACGACAGCTTGCCGCCGAACGGCTTCAGCCAGCCGGTGATGTTCGGCGCGAACCCGCCGGTGACGATCAGGCCGACGCCGCCCGCAGCGCGCTCGGCAAAATAGGCCGCCAGTTTCGGGAAGTCCGCCGCGCGGTCTTCGAGACCCGTGTGCATGGAGCCCATCAGCACACGGTTGCGCAGCGTGGTGAACCCCAGGTCCAGCGGTGCGAACAGGTGCGGGTAGGGCGGAGCGGTCGCAGCGGGGGAAGGCGCGGACTGGGCGGGCGTCATGGCGGATACGCTGGCGTATGGATCCGGCAGCCTGCCGCGAATCGCGCAGCGTGGCAACACGTCGGCGCTGCTTCGCCGGTGACGCGCGGCACATGACCGGCGACGCGCTGCACCTGCCGCGGCCGCGTACCGCAAGCCGGGAGCGCAGAGGCGCTCCCGGTTCGTGGCATCACCAGCCGGCGACGACCAGCTTGCCGATGGTGCGGCCGGACTCCAGGCGGCGGTGCGCCTCGCGCAGGGTCTCGGCGTTGATCGGCGAGAGCATTTCCGACAGCGTGCCGCGCAGCTTGCCGGCATCGACCAGCGCGGCGACATCCGCGAGGATGCGGCCCTGCTCGCCCATGTTGGCCGTGCGGAAGCGCGACCGCGTGAACATCAGTTCCCAATGGATGCCGATGCACTTGAGCTTGTAGGGGTCGCCGATCTTCAGCGCGCCCGCGGGCTCCACGATCAGGCCCACGTGGCCCTGCGGCGCCAGCAGTTGGCCCAGCACGTCCCAGTAGCGGTCGGTGTCGGCGAAGTTGACGGCGGCATCGACGGTCTCGAAACCGAGCGCCTGCAGCTGCGGCGCCAGCGGCTCGCGATGGTCAATGACGTGATCCGCGCCCATCACGCGGCACCACGCGATCGTTTCCATGCGCGAGGCCGTGGCGATGACGGTGAAGCCGGCGCGCTTGGCGAGCTGGATCGCGATCGAGCCGACGCCGCCGGCGCCGGCGATGACCAGCAGACGCTTGCCGTCGCCGCCGCCATTGATCGCGTACGGCATCCGTTCGAACAGCAGTTCCCATGCGGTCAGCGCGGTCAGCGGCAGCGCCGCGGCCTGCGCGAAGTCCAGCGATTCCGGCTTGCGCGCGGCCAGGCGTGCGTCGATCAGCTGGAATTGCGCGTTGCTGCCGGAGCGGGTGATATCGCCCGCGTAATACACCGCGTCGCCGACCTCGAAGCCGGTGACCTCGCTGCCGATCGTGTCGACGACACCGGCCGCGTCATACCCCAGCACTTTCGGCGTCGACTCGGTCTGCGGCTTCGGCGATCTCACCTTGGTATCGACCGGGTTCACCGACACCGCTTCCACGCGCACGCGCAGGTCGTGCGGGCCGGGGATGGGCAGGTCGAGTTCGACGTCCTGCAGCGATTGCGGATCGTCGATGGGCAGGTAGCGGGTCAGGGCAACGGCTTTCATGGGAATTCCTCGGGTGCAGGGGCGGCGACGTGCGTCGTCGTGCCGGGTGATCAGGGTAAACGGGGGCGGGTGCGGGTGCGGTCACCCTGCGCGATGGCGGCATGGGTGCAACCGCGTATCGCGCGGGAGCGCGGGGATCTCCGCGCGGGCAATCGGGCGCGGGTGCTCATCGTGCAGGGCAGACCTCGACATCGGGCGTGCGTCGCGACGGACGCGCCCACCGGATCGCGACCAGCGCGACGCCGGCGCCGGCCAGTGTCACCAGCGACGCCGCCCAGCTGACGTTCGCGAGTCCGCCGGCGTGCACCAGCACCATGCCACCGAGCCAGGCGCCGAGCGCGTTGCCGAGGTTGAACGCGCCGATGTTGAGGCTCGATGCCAGCGTGCGTCCGGCAGCGCCGGCTTTCTGCAGCACCCACAGCTGCATCGGCGCGACGGTCGCGAATGCCGCGATCCCGAGCAATCCGGTGAACGCGACCATCGCCACGGGCGACCGCATGACGAGGCCGATCGCGGCGAGCACCACCGCCAGCACGCCCAGCGTCACCACCAGCGACCCGGCCGGACGACGGTCCGCCAGGCGTCCGCCGAGCAGGTTGCCCAGGATCATGCCGACGCCGAACACCAGCAGCACGGCCGACACCGCGGTCTCGGGCAGGCGTGTGACCTGCAGCAGGATCGGCTGGATGTAGGTGTAGACGGTAAAGACGCCGGCGAACCCCAGCACCGTCATCGACAGGCCGAGCAGCACCTGGGGCTGCAGCACGGCCCGGATCTCCTGCGACACGCGGCTCGGTGCACGGGTCGCGGTGTCGTTCGGCACCAGGGTCGCGATGATCAGCCGCGCCTCCCAACCCCGCCGGGTGCCCACCACCGCGCCGACGCCGAAGAAGGTCCCGTGCGCCAGCGAGGTCGCCACGCGCGCAGCCATCAGCCAGCCGTAATCGGGCGCCAGTGCACAGGCGAGATTCCCGAGCGTGAACACGACCATCAGACCGACGAGCACCGCCTTGCGCGGCAAGCGGCCGGTCGCGATCGTCAGCAGGGGTGCGCCGACGAAGACGCCGAGCGCGTAGCCCGAGATCAGCAGGCCCGCCGCCGCGATGCTGACCTGGAGGTCGGCGGCGACCTGGGTCAGCAGCCCCATGATCACGAACTCGGTCGTGCCGATGCCGAAGGCGCCGGCGGTCAGTGCGTACAGGGCGAGCGGCATCCGCGCGGAAGTGGCGGCGGGAGCAGGAAGCGCGGGGGGCATGGGCGTGGCCGGAGCGTGGGAGGCCGGCAGTCTGCGGCGGCGCCTGACTTCGATACAGCGCTATGATCCGCAATCACTATCAAGTTTTTTTTGAGAATCGATGGAACGCATCAGCGACATGGCGCTGTTCCTGCGCGTGCTCGATCTGGGATCGATCAGTGCGGCCGCGCGCAGTCTCGATCTGTCGGTCGCCGTCGCCAGCCAGCGGCTGAAGCGGCTCGAGGTGGATCTGGGCGTGCGCCTGCTGCACCGCACGACGCGGCGCCTGCATCCCACACCCGAAGGCCTGATGCTGGCCGAACAGGGACGGCCCCTTCTGGATGAACTCGACACCCTGGCCGCCAGCCTGCGCGAAACCGGCGGCGGCAGCGGAGTGGGGGTACGTTGCGGGTAACGACGTCGGCTTCGGTCGCCAGTACGTGTCGCCGCTGTTGCCGGAATTCCTCGCGCGGCATCCGCAACTGCGCGTCAGCCTCGATCTCGACGACCGGGTGACGGATCTGGTCGGCCGCGGGTACGACCTTGCGATCCGGATCGGTGAACTGGCCGACTCGTCGCTGATCGCGCGTCCCATCGCCCGCAACCTGCGCGCGCTCTGCGCGGCGCCGGCGTATCTCGCCGCGCGTGGCGTTCCCCGGACGCCCGCCGATCTGACTGCGCAAGATGGCGTGCTGCTGTTCGGCAGTCGCGGGCTGCAGGATGTCTGGCATCTGACTGCGCCCGACGGTGTCGTGCACACCGTGCGCATGCAGGGACGGTTCGAAAGCAATCTCGGCGAAGCGCTGCGCGATGCCGCCGTGTCCGGCCTCGGCATCGCGCTGCATTCGCTGTGGCACGTGCATGAGGATCTTCGGGAGGGCCGGCTCGTCGTCGTATTGCCCGATCATGCCTTGCCCGTCAGTGCGATCCATGCCGTGATGCCGCAACGGCGGATGGTGCCGCCACGCGTGCGCGCGCTGGTCGATTTTCTAGGGGAACGGATCGGGGACCCGCCGGTCTGGGAGTTGCGGGAAGGAATGGAGAATGCGCACTCGGCGCCTCAATAATTGCCGGGATCCCGGCGTGGAAAACCCGGAATTTCCGCGGCGGGAACCCCGGTCTCACACGCCGGCCAGTCCTCACGCCGTCGTCAGATCCGGCTCCGCAGACTGCCGCCCAGCAAGTTCCTCGCAATACCTGCGCGCGGATAAACGCTAAGCAATTGTTTTCTTGGCAGCTTTTAACCGTTATGTTAGTGTTAACATCGCCTTCACACAGCTGACTTTAGGCTATGTCTCAAGGCGTTTGCGTTAACGCCTCATTTCGATGCCTCGACGCATTCCCCCTATTTCCACGGAGCTAAACAACATGAACAAAAAACTCCTCTGTGCCGCGCTGCTCGGCGGTCTGGGTCTGGCACACACTGCCAGCGCGCAGGAGTTCGACGACCGCTGGTACCTCACCAGCTCGGCCGGCTTCAATTTCCAGGACGGTGATCGCCGTACGGACGACACCCCGTTTGTCACGCTTGGCATGGGTAAGTTCATCAGCCCCGAGTGGTCCATCGACGGCGAACTGAACTACCAGAACCCGGGCTTCGACAGCTCGATCGAAGGCGCAAACAACGACCTGAACTGGAGCCAGTACGGCGTTTCGGTTGATTTCCGTCGCCACTTCATCTCCGAAGGTCGTGGCTGGAACCCGTACCTGCTGTTCGGCGTCGGCTACCAGCGTTCCGAAGAGGAGTTCGATGCGTTCCCGAGTGCAAACTCGCCGGGTGAGCGCGAGGAAGGCAACTTCGCCGCCAAGGTCGGCGCCGGTCTGCAGACGACCTTCGACAAGCGCGTCGCCGTGCGTGCCGAAATCGCCTACCGCGCCGACTTCGACGACGGCAGCGTTGCCGCGTCGGGTGGCCCGGATTGGGAAGGCTATCCGCACAACCAGGAAGAGAGCTACTTCGGTGACGCGATGGCGTCGGTCGGTGTCGTGATCCCGCTCGGCCCGCCGCCGGTCGCTCCGGCTCCGCCGGCTCCGCCGCCGCCGCCTGCTCCGGCTCCGGCGCCTGCTCCGGCTCCGGCTCCGATCACCATCGATCTGAACGGCGTCAACTTCGACTTCGATCGTTCGACCCTGCGTCCGGATGCGGTTGCGATCCTGAACGAAGCCGTCGAGATCCTGCGTCGTTACCCCGAGCTGCGCGTTGAAGTCGCCGGTCACACCGACTCCGTCGGTACCGACGCCTACAACCAGTCGCTGTCCGCGCGTCGTGCGTCGGCCGTGTATGACTACATGACCAGCAACGGCATCGACGCCAGCCGTCTGGTGGGTCCGACCGGTTACGGCGAGAGCCGTCCGATCGCGCCGAACACCAACTCGGATGGTTCGGACAATCCGGAAGGCCGTGCGCGCAACCGCCGCACCGAGCTGAACGTCCAGAACTGATCCAAGCGGCAGTTGTCATGAAGGAGCCCGGCCTTGTGCCGGGCTTCTTTTTGTCTGGAATTCGTGGATCGCCCGCCAGCGAATCACGCGCAGACGATGAATCGCGAACGTCGCGTGCATTTGCATGCCGAGAACGCTTGTGGGCACCCCGCGCGCTGCATACACTCATGCCCACTCGATGATGTAGGCAAAACCGCATGCGCTTGATGGCGACGATGTTGACTCTGTTGATCCTGCCGGTCGCCGGCCATGCAGCCGATTGCGCGAGTCTGAGCACCCGCGCGGCCACGCCGCTGCAGCCGACGATGCTGTCACCGGTGTCGCCGGAACTCGCCGCGCCGAGCTATCGCCTCGGGACGAGCGCCGTGCTGTCGCGGGCATACGATGAAGCGCAGTCCGCGGAGCAGGTCGTGCTGCGGTTGCAGATCGAGAAGTGCCAGCAGGTGGCGATGGCCACGCCTGCGCAGAGCGCGGTGAATCCCAATGATCCGGCTGCGTACGTCAAGCAGACCGAGTTCGACAACACCCCTTACCGCTTCAACATGACCCAGGGCGGCAAGCGTATGACGGCGGACGATTTCGACGCCTGGCTCAAGTCCAACGGCTACAACGTCGGCAGCCGACGCGTGGACGATGCCGTGCCCGCGACGCCGGAAGCGCAGGTCGAACCCGCCGCGGTGCCGCCGACCGAGTGACGCGCGCCCGCGCGGTCATTCGCGACGGTTGACGATGTCGACGCTGCAGCGCGTTCCTGGCGTTCACCTGCTTTCCCTTCCGTCGTCCGGCCGAGGGCAGCATGGGCGAATGCGGCGATGACGACGTCCCGTGTGCCCCGCCACGGCATCGCCCGTGTGCTGTCGAAACGTGGATTGTGTTCGCGCAGCGAAGCCGAACGCTGGGTCCGCGAGGGCCGCGTCCGCCTCGGCGAACGGCTAGTCACTGATCCCGAATATCCGGTGCTGCTGGACGAGACGCGGATCCGGGTCGCCGGGCTGGAACAGGTGGTGACGGCGCATCGCTATCTGATGCTCAACAAGCCACGCGGCCTGGTCACGACGGCGCGCGACGAGCGCGGCCGTGACACCGTCTATCGCTGTTTCGAAGGCATCGACACCGGGTGGATCGCACCGGTCGGTCGGCTCGACAAGGCCAGCGAAGGCCTGTTGCTCTTCACCAGCGACTCGGCCTGGGCGGCACGCATCGCCGAGCCGGAATCCGGGCCGGCGAAAACCTATCACGTGCAGATCGCCGCCTTGCCGGACGACACCTTGCTCGCGGCACTCCATGCAGGCGTCGAGGACGACGGTCAGCGCCTGCAGGTCGCCTCGGCGCGCGTGCTGCGCAGCGGCGATCGCAATGCGTGGCTGGAAATCGTGCTCGACGAAGGCCGCAACCGGCAGATCCGCCGGCTGCTCGCCGCGTTCGATGTCGAGGTGGTGCGACTGGTCCGGGTCGCGATCGGCAGGCTCGCACTTGGCGATCTGGCGAAAGGCGCGTGGCGCGAACTGACCGATGCCGAGATCAGTCGCCTGGCCGCACCGTCGGTGCACGCCACCGGCTGAGCCGCAAATCCAGCAGGCCGGTCACCACCTGCCGCGCCCTCGGATCCGCCGGGCCGTGGCCATCGTGGCGCGTGCCCTTGCCGTGATTGCATCGTGCGCACGCCAGCGCGAGATTGCGTGCGTCGTCCGGGTCGCCACCGATCCGTGCGCACAGGCCCGCAGCTGCGCGCTTGCCGAACCAGGCACGGGGCACCACGTGTTCCAGCGTCGCGAGCCCGAGTGGCTCCCCGTCATCCCGCACCTGCAGCGCGCTGCGGCAGTGCAGGCAGCGCGTCGTCCAGATGCCATCGGCGAGGGTGGCGAGCGCATCGGTCTGCGCCGCGAGCAGCAACCGCCGTCGCAGCGCGGCGCGCATGGCTCAGGCCTTCAGCACGCCCAGCTCGTGGCCGATGCGCGTGAACGCATCGATCGCGCGGTCCAGGTGTTCGCGTGTGTGCGCGGCGCTGATCTGGGTGCGGATCCTCGCCTGCTCCTTCGCGACGACCGGGAAGAAGAAGCCGATCGCGTAGATGCCTTCCTCGAGCAGGCGCTCGGCGAAGCGCTGCGCGAGCTTGGCGTCGTAGAGCATCACCGGGCTGATCGGATGCACGCCGGGGCGCACGTCGAAACCGGCGGCCGTCATCCTCTCGCGGAAGTAGCGGGTGTTCTCGACCAGCTGCGCACGCAGATCCCCTGCGGCATCGAGCATCTCGAACGCCTTGATGCCGGCCGCGACCACATGCGGCGGCAGCGAGTTCGAGAACAGATACGGGCGCGAGCGCTGGCGCAGCAACTCGATGACTTCGCGCTTGGCCGTCGTGAAGCCGCCGAGCGCGCCCCCCATCGCCTTGCCCAGCGTGCCGGTGACGATGTCGATCTTTTCCAGCACACCCTTCACTTCCGCTGAGCCGCGGCCGGTGTCGCCGAGGAAGCCGGTCGCGTGGCATTCGTCGATGTGGACCAGCGCGTCGTACTGCGCGGCCAGCGCGGTGATCTCGTCGAGCGGCGCGATGAAGCCGTCCATCGAGAACACGCCGTCGGTCGAGATCAGGATGGTGCGGGCACCGTCCGCGCGCGCCTGCTGCAGCTGTTTTTCCAGATCCGCCATGTCGCAGTTGGCGTAGCGGTAGCGCTTGGCCTTGCACAGGCGGATGCCGTCGATGATCGAGGCGTGGTTGAGCGCGTCGGAGATGATCGCGTCCTCTTCGCCGAGCAGCGGCTCGTACAGGCCACCGTTCGCATCGAAGCACGCGGCGTAGAGGATGGTGTCCTCCTTGCCGAAGAAGTCCGCGATGGTCTGCTCGAGCTGCTTGTGCAGATCCTGCGTGCCGCAGATGAAGCGCACCGAGGCCATGCCGAAGCCGTGCGTGTCCAGTGCGTCCTTGGCTGCGGCGATGATGTCCGGATGGTCGGCCAGGCCCAGATAGTTGTTGGCGCAGAAGTTCAGCACCGTGCGGCCGTCTTCGAGCGTGATCTCGGCCGACTGGGGACCAGTGATCACGCGCTCGGCCTTGAACAGGCCCGCGTCACGGATTTCGTCGAGGGTGTCCGCGTAGCGCTGGGTCAGGTCCATGACAGCACCACCTTGCCCGACTTGCCCGTCTCCATCAGATCGAAACCCTTCTGGAATTCGTCGATCGGCAACTGGTGGCTGAGCACCTTGCCGAGCGGAAAGCCCGACAGGACGAGCTGGGTCATCTTGTACCAGGTCTCGTACATCTTCCGGCCGTAGATGCCCTGTACGGTGAGTCCCTTGAAGATGATGCGGTCCCAGTCGATGCCGGCGCCCTTCGGGAGGATGCCGAGCAGCGCGACCTTGCCGCCGTGGTACATGCAGTCGAGCATGTCGTTGAAGGCGTGCGGATTGCCGCTCATCTCCAGGCCCACGTCGAAGCCCTCCATGTGCAGGTCCTTCATGACGTCCTTCAGCGACGTGTTGGACACGTTGACCACGCGTGTCGCGCCCATGTCGGCGGCCAGCTTCAGACGGTAGTCGTTGACGTCCGTGACCACCACGTTGCGCGCGCCGATGTGCTTGCAGATGCCGGCGGCCATGACCCCGATCGGGCCGGCGCCGGTGATCAGCACGTCCTCGCCGACGACGTCGAACTCCAGCGCGCAGTGCGCGGCGTTGCCGTAGGGGTCGAAGAACGCGGCGAGTTCGCTCGGAATCTGGTCCGGGATCGGCCACAGGTTGCTGGCCGGCATCGCGATGTATTCGGCGAACGCGCCGTCGCGGCTGACGCCGATGCCGACGGTGTTCGGGCACAGGTGCGGCCTGCCGGCGCGGCAATTGCGGCAATGGCCGCAGACCAGATGGCCTTCCGCCGACACGCGCTGGCCGACGGTGTAGCCGGTGACCGCCGAGCCGAGCTCGACGATCCGGCCGACGAACTCGTGGCCGATGACCAGGCCGGGCTTGATCGTGCGCTGGCTCCACTCGTCCCACAGGTAGATGTGCAGGTCGGTGCCGCAGATCGCGGTCTTCTCGAGCTTGATCAGCACGTCGTTCGGACCGGGGGTCGGGATGGGACGTTCCTCCATCCAGATGCCCTTGCCCGCTTCGCGCTTGACCAGCGCCTTCATCGTGGAAGCCATCGTGTAACCGCCTGCAATCGCGCTGAAATGAAGCCGCCGATTATACGCGTCGGCCCGTCCGCGCCCGTGCTGCACCTGCAGCGTGACGGCGCGGCCGGCGCCCGGGTTTGGCCGGCAACGCCCTGCAGTGGCTAGACTTGCGGGTCCCCGGACACCGACAGGACTTCCGATGCGCCATCCGTTTCTCGCTGCGACGCTGCTGGGCGTCTTCCTCAGTAGTGCACACCAGGCCGACGCGGGCGAGGGCATGTGGGTGCCGCAACAGCTGCCGGACATCGCCCCGGCGCTGCGCAAGGCCGGCCTGCGGCTGGATCCGGCCCAGTTGGCCGACCTGACCGGCGACCCGCTGGGCGCGGTGGTGTCGCTGGGCGGCTGCACGGCGAGTTTCGTCTCCCCGCAGGGCCTGGTGCTGACCAACCATCACTGCGCGTATGGCGCGATCCAGCTGAACTCGACGCCCGAGAACAACCTGATGCGCGACGGGTTCAATGCCGCGGCGCTCGGCGACGAGATCTCGGCCGGCCCGAATGCGCGCATCTACGCGCTCGACAGCATCCAGGACGTCACCGCCGAGGTCCAGGCAGCGATCGCCGCCGCGCCCGATGCGCTGGGTCGCACGACGGCGCTCGACGACATCGAGAAGACCCTGGTCGCGCGCTGCGAGGCGACGCCCGGCTACCGCTGCCGCCTGTACAGCTTCCTCGGCGGCAACAGCTACCGCCTGTTCCGCAACCTGGAAATCCGCGACGTGCGCCTGGTCTACGCGCCGGCCGGCGGCATCGGCAGCTTCGGCGGCGATGTCGACAACTGGATGTGGCCGCGTCACACCGGCGACTTCGCGTTCTATCGCGCCTATGTCGGCCCTGACGGCCGTCCGGCCGAATACGCCGAGGCCAATATCCCCTACACACCGCAGCGCTTCCTGCGCATCGCCGACAAGCCGCTGCGCGAGGACGATTTCGTCATGGTCGCGGGCTACCCGGGCCGGACCAGCCGCTATGCCTTCGCCGACGAGTTCAACGAAACCATCAGCTGGCGCTACCCGCAGATCGGCCTGCATTACCGCGCGCTGATCGATCTGGTCGAAGCGCGTGGCAAGACGGATCCCGAGATCGAGGTCCGCTACGCCAGCGCGGTGCGCGGCTGGCAGAACACGCTGAAGAACTACGATGGCCAGTTGCAGGGCTTCACCCGCATCGGCGCGCTGGAGACCAAGCAGCGCGAAGAGGCCGCGGTCCTCGCGTGGTTGCGCGGGCAGGGCGCCGAGGGCCAGGCCGCGCTCGATGCGCACGCGAAGATCGCCGCGCTCGATGCGCAGGCGCGCGGCACGCGCGATCGCGACCTGGTGATGAGCCTGCTCGACAACAGCGGGCTGCTGTCGACCGCGACGCGGCTCTACCGGCTGGCGCTGGAGAAGGAGAAGCCCGACGCGATGCGCGAACAGGGGTTCCAGCAGCGCGACCTGCCCACCATCGAAGGCGGCCTCAAGCAGATGGACCGCCGCTATGTGCCGGCGATGGATCGCGAGATCACCCGCTACGCCCTGCTGCAGTACCTGCAGCTGCCGCAGGCGCAGCGCATCGCGGCGCTCGACACCTGGCTCGGCGGCAACGACCCGGCTGCGGTGGAGCGCGCGCTCGACCGTTTGGAGCGCAGCGAACTGGGCGACAGCGACGCGCGCCTGAACTGGTTCGCCGCCGATCGCACCGCGTTCGACCGCAGTCGCGATCCGGCGCTGCAGTACGCGGTGGCGATGACCCCGAGCCTGTTGCAGATCGAACTGGCCGGCAAGGCGCGCGGCGGTGATCTGCTGGCGCTGCGCCCGACCTTCCTGCAGGCGGTCGCCGACTATCGCCAGAGCCAGGGCAGCGCCGTCTATCCGGACGCGAATTCCTCGCTCCGCATCACCTTCGGCAACGTCATGGGCTACACCAACCTGGCGGGCGAGAAGCAGGTTCCGTTCACCCGGCTGGAGGAGATCACGGCGAAGGCGACCGGCGCCGAACCCTTCGACGCGCCGAAGGTGCAGCTCGACGCGATCGCCGCGAAGCGTCACGGCGGCCTGGCGGATCGTCGCCTGCGCACCGTGCCGGTGAATTTCCTGTCCGACCTCGACGTGACCGGCGGTAACTCGGGTTCGCCGGTGCTCGACAGCGAAGGCAAGCTGACCGGCCTGCTGTTCGACATGACGTGGGAAGCGGTGGTTTCGAACTGGGTGTTCGACCCGGCGATGACGCGCACGATCTCGGTCGACCAGCGCTACATCCGCTGGGTCATGCAGGAAGTCGATCCCGCGCCGCGCCTGTTGCAGGAAATGGGCGTGCCGCCGCGGCGCTGAGCGGTCCTGGTCGCGACGCGGGCGGGTCTGGCTCGCGCGAGCGTCCGAGGACGCCGGGCGTTCGGCCGGGTCACCCGTCGCGCGCGCTGTCCCGCGCGCCGCCCGGACCGCCTTCGCTAGACTGTCGATCCCCGAGATCCGGAACCCGCGCATGAGAATCCTGCTTGCCCGCCATGGCGAAACGCCTTGGAACGCCGAAGGCCGCTACCAGGGGCAGGAGGACATTCCGTTGTCGCCGGTCGGCGAACGGCAGGCGACGCTGCTCGGTGCGCGACTGGCCGGGGTGCGGATCGATCGCGCGGTCGCCTCGCCGCTGTCGCGTGCCGACCGGACCGCGCGGCTGGCGCTCGGCGCCGATCGCGAAGCGATGCTCCGGACCGATGCCGGCCTTGCGGAAATCGCCCACGGCACCTGGGAAGGCCTGCTCGCCAGCGAGATCCGCGAACGCGATCCCGAACGCCTGGCCGCGTGGCGCGATGCGCCCGACAGCGTGCAGATGCCCGGCGGTGAATCGCTGCAACAGGTGTTCGACCGTGCCTGGCCCGCCTTCGTCGCCGCGCTCGACGTCCTCGGTCCGGACGACACTGCGCTGATCGTGGCCCACGACGCGGTCAACCGCGTGATCCTGTGCCGCATCCTCGGCATTCCGTTCTCGAAGCTGTGGACCTTCCGCCAGGCGCCGACCACGTTGAACCTGCTCGAAGGCGTGGACGCCGATCATCTCGACGTGGTGCGGCTCAACGACTGCGCGCACCACACCGCGTTCTTCGGCGAGGCCGTGCATCGGGCGTTATGAACTCGCTGACTCTCAATCGGCTGCGGAATGTGGTCTTGCTGCTGGGCATGAGCGCAGGGTTCTCATGTCATGCGGGAGCGGGGGAGTTCGTGAACCCGTCCTACGCGTGCGGCGCGTTCCCGGTTGTCCCTGCGTCATCGAGCGCGGACGGGCCACAGGCTGGTCAATCCGCGAGTGTGGAGATCGCGCTCGATGCCGACGGGCGCATCATCGAGTCCGCGATCGCGACACCGAGTGGATCCCCGGTGCTCGATGCTGCCGTCCTGGACGCCGTAAGGACGTGGCGATTCGCGCCAGCCTCGCATCACGGCAAGCACGTGCCAAGTCGTCCACAGTATCTGTTCTCCCTCGACGAGGCGGGTGCAATCCGCGCCGAATGGATGACGCCGACAGGCGGATACGTGGTTGCAGTGGCGCAACGCATTTGTGGGTCGTCGCGCGATGGGACATGACGCGCACCATGCGGCGGGCTCCGCGCTCGAGACCTGGCTCGCGCGCATCGAAGCGCGCCACCCGACCGAAATCGAGATGGGTGTCGACCGCGTCGGCGCGGTCTACGCGCGCCTGGGCTGCGGGCGTCCGGCCGCGCAGGTGGTCACCATCGGCGGCACCAACGGCAAGGGCTCCACGGTCGCCTTCGTCGAGGCGATCGCGCGCGCCGCGGGCTGGCGGGTCGGCGCCTACACCTCGCCGCATCTGCTGGCCTACAACGAGCGCGGCCGCATCGACGGCGTGGACGTCGACGATGCCGCGCTGGTCGAGGCCTTCGAGGCCGTCGAGACCGCGCGCGGCGACACGCCGCTGACCTATTTCGAGACCGGCACGCTGGCCGCGCTGTGGCTGTTCGCGCGTGCGGGACTGGGCCTCGCGATCCTCGAAGTCGGCCTCGGCGGGCGCCTCGACGCGGTCAACATCGTCGATCCGGACGTCGCGGTCATCACCACCGTCGATCTCGATCACCAGGACTGGCTCGGCGACGATGTCGAAACGATCGGCCTGGAGAAGGCCGGCATCGCCCGCGCCTGGAAGCCGCTGGTGCTCGGCGACACCGACCCGCCCGCGAGCGTGCTGCGGCATGCCTACCGCATCGGCGCGGTGGCGATCCGCGGCGGCAGCGATTTCCTCTACGCACCGGCGGACGAAGGCCGCTGGACCTGGCGCGAGGTCGGCTACGAGGTGGAACTGCCGGTGCCGACGCTGGCCGCGCCGGTGCAGCTGCGCAATGCCGCCGTCGCCATCGCGGCGCTGCGGGCACTGGACGGCGACATCCCGGTCGAGGCGATGGCCGCAGGCCTGCAGGCCGCCGCGCCGCGGGCCCGGCTGCAGCGTTTCGAACGCGACGGCGTCGAGGTTCTGGTCGATGTCGCCCACAACCCGCAGGCGGCCCGGGCACTGGCCGACTGGCTGGTTGCGGCGCCGGCGTCGGGCCAGGTGCACGCGGTCTATGCGGCGCTCGCCGACAAGGACGCGGCCGGCGTGGTCGCGGCGCTGGCGCCGCACGTCGCCCACTGGTGGCTGGCGGGTCTGGAGGGCGCCGGTCCGCGGGGCCAGGACGCGGCCGCGTTGCAGGCGCGTCTGGCCGGCACCGCTGCGGCGCAGGGAAGGCGGCATGGCGACGTCGCCTCCGCGCTGGCCGCGGCGCGGGCGGCGGCCGTCCCCGGCGACCGCGTGCTCGTGTTCGGCTCATTCCACACCGCGGCCGCGGCACTCGCGCAGTTGCGGAGTGGGCGTTAAGAAGCGCGGCCGGAGGCCGGCGTATAATTCGCGCGGCTTCCATCCGCCCGGATCCCCATGACTTCTGCGTTGAAACAGCGCCTGATCGGCGCCGCGGTGCTGATCGCGATCGCCGTGATTTTCCTGCCGATGCTGGTCAAGGGCCCGGCGCCCGCGAGCGGATTGCCCGACATGTCGATGGACGTGCCGGACGCGCCGGAAGGGGCCTACCGCACCGTCGATCTGCCGCTGGTCGCACCGGCGCCCGCGCCTGCGGGCAGCGTGCTCGGCGGCGGAGCGCCGACGCCCGTGGCCGACCCCGCGCCGCAGGCGGATGACGGCGCGTTGCCGACCGTCGATGCCGGAGCGAATGCGGGCCGCGAGGCGTTGCCGCCGACGACCGCCGGCGGCGATTACGCCGTGCACTACGGCGCCTTCGCCAGCGACGCGGATGCGAAGGCGATCCTGCGCCAGCTCGGCGGCGCAGGCCTGACCGGTTACAGCGAGGCGTTCACGCTCAACGGCAAGCCGGCGCACCGGGTGCGTCTGGGTCCCTACGCCAGCCGCGCCGAAGCCGAAACCGTCCGCGTGCGCGCGGCGCAGGTCCGCAGTGACGTGAGCCCGCGCGTCGTCGCGCTCGATGCCGGCGCCACGCCGGCGCGCACGGACACCGCAACGGCGGCAGCCGTGCCGACCCAGGCCGCGGCGACGCCTGCGCCTGCGCCGCCCCCCGCCGAGACGCCGCGACCGG
>NZ_NRQR01000007.1 GCF_002849595.1 Luteimonas rhizosphaerae | reverse complement strand
GGCATCGGGGCGAGCGATCGAACGCCAGTGCAGCAGAGCACCTGATCCAACAGAACGGAGACCGCGCCGACTTGAGGCGAGCGCCACGCCGCGCACCCGCGGTATGCCCCCAACCCGCGCCTTGCTACGATGCCGCCCGTCGGGCCTATAGCTCAATGGTTAGAGCAGAGGACTCATAATCCTTTGGTTCCAGGTTCGAGTCCTGGTGGGCCCACCACTCGCGGTGACTTCGCGAAATCTTACGCATCGGCCGCTACAGTGCCGCCTGATCCTGAATACGCGGGAATGTGCTTTGAAACGACGTGATGTATTGGCGGGTGCGATGGCGCTGCCGTTGGCCGGGGGCTGGTGGTCGGCGCTGGCGGCGACGACGACAGGACCCGCGGACGCATTCTCGGACGACACGGTCGTCGAACTGGCGCGGGCGCTGGCGGCCGACGCTTATGTCGCACCTGACACCGCATTGCCCGCCTCGCTCGCCGGGGCCGACTACGACCAGTACCGCAACTTCCGGTTCCGCCCCGATCGTGCCCTGTGGCGTGGGGACGGGGTGCCGTTCCAGGCGCAATTCTTCCACCGCGGCTTCCTTTTCAGGCCGCGTATCGAGATCCGGGTCGTCGAGGACGGTCGGGCGCGCTCGTTGCCGTTCACCACGCAGGACTTCGATTACAGCCCCGGCGCCGCGCCGCCGCTGGACGATATCGGTTTCGCGGGGTTCCGCCTGCATGGCCCCCTGAACGGTCCCGACTACTACGACGAACTCTGTGCCTTCCTCGGCGCGAGCTACTTCCGCGCCGTGGCGCAGGGACTCGGTTACGGGCTGTCCGCGCGCGGGCTGGCGATCGGCACCGGCGATCCGGCGCCGGAGGAATTCCCGGTGTTCCGTGCGTTCTGGCTGCATCGTCCGCAACCGGGTGCAGCGTCGATCCGTGTCGACGCCCTTCTCGACAGTCCCAGCGTCGCCGGCGCATTCCGGTTCTCGATCACACCGGGCCGGGAGACCGTGTTCGATGTCGACGCGCGCCTCTTCCCGCGGGTCGAGATCGCCGCGCCCGGCATCGCGCCGCTGACCAGCATGTTCCAGTTCGACGCCGGCGATCGCGTCGGCATCGACGACTACCGCCCGGCCGTCCACGACTCCGACGGGCTCGCGATGCTGACCGGCACCGGCGAGCAGGTCTGGCGCGCACTCGGCAATCCGGCGGCCCTGCAGCACAGCGGCTTCCAGGACCGGGCGTCGCGGGGCTTCGGTTTGATGCAGCGCAAACGCACCTTCGCCGAGTTCCAGGACGCGGAGGCAGGCTACGAGCGCCGCCCGGGCGCCTGGATCGAACCGCTCGACGACTGGGGCACCGGCGAAGTCCATCTGGTCGAGATTCCGACCGCCGACGAATACCACGACAACATCGTCGCCTTCTGGCGGCCTGCCGCGCCGCTCGCCGCGGGAACCGAATCGCGTTGGCGCTACCGGATCCACTGGACCGCCGGTCATGTCTGGCTGCCGCAACTGGCGACCGTCAGCGCGACCCGCATCGGAGCGGTCCCGAAGACCACGACCGGTTCGCGGCTCTGCATCATCGATCTCGATGGCGGTGCGGTGCTCGAGGGCGACACGCTGCCCGTGATCGAGGCTGCGGCATCGGCCGGCACCTTGCGCAATCCTGTGATCCATCGGCGTCCCGACGGCGGCTGGCGCGTGAGTGTCGAGCTCGAACCGCAGGGCGCGACGGTCGTCGAGCTGCGCATGCGCCTGTTGCATGCGGGCGCTCCCTATTCGGAAACGTGGTTGTACCGGTGGACCGCATGACCACGTCGACCACCACGCAATCCACGGCGATGCCGTCCGAGTCGCCGGTCGCGATGCCGGTGCAGTCGCTGACGGTGGGACGCCTCGACACACGCCCGCGGCCGTCGTCGCCGCGGGGCATGGGCTGGCGCCGGGCGTCGATCGTCGTGACCGCGGCCCTGCTGACGGTGATCGCGACGTACCAGATCTGGTGGCTGCTGCGCGTCGGCGGGATCGACGTGCTCGAAGGCCTGCTGCTGCTGGTCTTCGTGCCGCTGTTCGCGTGGATCGTGCAGTCGTTCACCAGTTCGCTCGCGGGTTTCGTGCTGGTGCTGATGCGACGGCCTGCGCGTCTGGGTATCGATCCTGCACGACCGCTGCCGCCGCTCTCTGTGCGCACGGCGCTGTTGATGCCGACCTACAACGAGGATCCCGAACGCCTGCTGGCCGGGCTCGAGGCGATCCGCGAATCGCTGCAGGACACGGGGCTGGGCGACCGTTTCGATCTGTTCGTGCTCAGCGATACGCGCGATGCCGGCATCCATGCGCGCGAAGTGAAGGCTTTCGAGCGCCTGCGCGCGCGGACCGGGGCGCAGAACCTGTTCTACCGGCGCCGCGACGACAACCACGAACGCAAGGCCGGCAACATCGCCGACTGGGTGCGTCGCTGGGGCGGGGCGTATCCGCAGTTCCTGATCCTCGATGCCGACAGCCTGATGACGGGCGACACCCTGGTGCGGCTGGCCGACGCGATGGCGCGCAACGACGACGTCGCGCTGATCCAGACCCTGCCGGTCATCGTCAACGGCGCGACGGTGTTCGCGCGCATGCAGCAGTTCTCCGGTCGCATGTACGGGCCGGTGATCGCGCATGGCGTGGCCTGGTGGCACGGCGCAGAGAGTAACTACTGGGGCCACAACGCAATGATCCGCACGGCCGCCTTCGCGGCGCACGCCGGACTGCCCGCGCTGCAGGGCACGGTGCCGTTCCGCGGCAACGTGCTGAGCCACGATTTCGTCGAGGCGGCGCTGATGCGCCGAGGCGGCTGGGCGCTGCACATGATTCCGACGCTCGAGGGCAGCTACGAGGAAGGCCCGCCGTCGCTGACCGACATGCTGGTCCGCGACCGGCGCTGGTGCCAGGGCAACCTGCAGCATGGCGGCGTGCTGCCGACGCGCGGCCTGCATTGGGTCAGCCGGTGGCATCTGCTGATCGGCATCGGCCATTACCTGACCGCGCCGCTGTGGGCGATGCTGATACTCGTCGGCCTGGCCATTCCACTGCAGCACGGCATTCCGGGCCAGGACGGCTTCTCCGCCGCGGGGTACTGGATGGCGCTCGATCCCGACCGCTTCCTCGCCGTGTTCCTGCTGACGATGGGCATGCTGTTCGCGCCCAAGGTCATGGGCTACGTCGTGACCCTGCTCGACCCGCGCATGCGCCGCGGCTGTGGCGGCGCGCTGCGCAGCTTGGTCAGCGTGCTGATCGAAAACGTCTTCGCCGCACTGATGGCGCCGGTGACGATGTACGTGCAGTCGCGCGGCGTGGCCGAAGTGCTCGCCGGCCGCGACTCGGGCTGGGATGCGCAGCAGCGCGACGACGGCCGTCAGACGTTCGGCGACCTGTGGCGCAACTACCGCGGCACCACGTTGCTCGGTCTGGTCATGGGTGTGGCCGCATGGTGGATGTCGCCCGGGTTGGCGCTCTGGATGTCGCCGGTGATCGTGGGGCTGGCCGCGTCGATTCCGATCGTGCGGCTGACGTCGTCGCGGCGGATCGGCTTGTGGATGCGCCGCGTCGGCCTGTTCTCGACGCCGGAAGAACGCGATCCGCCGCGCGTGCTGGTGCGGGCGAGCGAGCTGCGCGCGGAAGTGGCCGAGGCCGCCGCCAACGCCCGTCTCGACTGACGCCGCCGCGCGCCGGTCCCGGGCCAGCGTCTACACTGGCCCGCCCCGTTTCGACAGGACCGCATGGACACCACCGCATTGCTCGAGTGCATCGAACGCGAGACCGGCGCCGAGCCGCAGTGGAGCGTGATCTGGCTGCACGGCCTCGGCGCCGACGGCCACGATTTCGTCCCGATCCTGCCCGAACTGCTGCGGCCCGACTGGCCCGCGATCCGTTTCCTGTTTCCGCATGCCCCGCACCGCGCGGTGACGATCAACAACGGCGCGCGCATGCGGGCCTGGTACGACATCGTCGATTTCGACCTGGCCAACCGCGCCGACGAAACCGGCGTGCTGGAATCGGTCGCGCAGATCGACGCATTGATCGCCCGCGAAGCCACGCGCGGCGTGCCGGCCTCGCGCATCGTGCTGGCCGGCTTCTCGCAGGGCGGCGCGGTGACGCTGGCCGCGGGGCTGCGTCGGCGTGAGCCCTTGGCCGGCCTGATCGGTCTGTCGACCTACATGCCTGCGGCCCGTGGCGCGCAGGCTGCGCGGGTCGCCGGCGCGGAACGCCAGCCGGTGTTCATGGCGCACGGCACCCAGGATCCGGTCGTGCCGCCGATCGCCGGCGAACAGAGCGCGACGCTGCTGCGCTCGCTCGGCTTCGACGTGCAGTGGCACACCTACCCGATGCCGCATTCGGTCTGCGCCGAAGAGATCGTCGCCGTCGGGGACTGGCTCACGCAGCGCTTCGCGGCCGGCTGACATGGGCACGCCGGCACCCGACGGTGTCTGGCTGCCGGACCTGTGCCGGCTGCCGCGACTCGCGACGATGCTCGGCCTGGCGCAGGTCACCGTGGTCGTCGTCGCGCTGGTGCCCAACGCCACGCCGGCCTGGGATGCGCGCGGGTTCGTCACCGCCAGCGGCTATGCGTTGTGGCTCGCCCTGTCGGTCTCGGTGTTGCTGTGCGCGTCGCGCAAACGCCTGTCGCGGCTGCCGATGCGGCTGGGCGCGTTGCTGGCCGTCGCGCTGGCGATGCTGGTGGCGGGCGTGGCGGCGGCCATCGTGCACGGCCTGTTCGCGAGCATCGAGAGCGACGGCGCGCTGCCCGGATTCGGCCGCTTCGTGCTGGGCAGCGCCGCGGTCGTCGCGCTGCTGACGGCGATCGCGCTGCGCTACTTCTACATCATCGATCGCTGGCAGGGGCAGGTCGCCGCGCAGGCGCGGGCGGAAGCCGATGCGCTGCAGGCGCGGATCCGCCCGCATTTCCTGTTCAACAGCATGAACATGATCGCGACCCTGCTGCGCCGCGACCCGGTCGTCGCGGAACGCGCGGTGCTGGACCTGTCGGATCTGTTCCGCGCCGCGCTCGGCGCCGGCGAGGGCAGCTCGACGCTGGCCGAAGAGGTCTCACTGGCGGAGCGCTATCTGTCGATCGAGCAGCTGCGCCTCGGCGACCGCCTGCAGGTGGCCTGGGACACGCCCGGCGCACTGCCGTGGGCGCTGCCGATGCCGCGCCTGGTACTGCAGCCGATCCTGGAGAACGCCGTTCTGCACGGCATTTCGCGCCTGCCCGAAGGCGGCACGATCGCTGTGCGCCTGACGATGGCGGACGGCGTGCTCGCCATCGGCGTGTCCAATCCGTCGCTGGCTCCCGACACCGCCCCGGCGCAGGGCGCCGGCCACGCGCAGCGCAGCATCGCGCAGCGGCTCGGCTTCGCGTTCGGCCCGCGCGCGCGCATGCGCTACGGGTGGAGCGACGGCCGCTACGCCTGCACCATCGAACTGCCGGTGCCGCCGGATGCGGCCTTGCAGCGCTCCTGCGAACGCGGGCCGTGACGCGCGACCCCGCCGACATCGGGGTCAGCCGGTAGCGGCCGTTGTGAGGTGATGACATGAGGGTGCTGCTGATCGAGGACGAACCCGAACTGGCGGACGCCTTGCGCGTCGTGCTGGCGCGGGAGCGTTACATCGTCGATCACGCCGACCGGCTGGCGACGGCGCGCGAAGCCGCGGCGCTGGCCACCTTCGATCTGGTGCTGTTGGATCGCACGCTGCCCGACGGCGAAGGCCTGTCGCTCGTGCCCGTGCTGCGTGCGGCGAATCCCGGCGTGCCGATCATCGTGCTGAGCGCACGTGGCGACGTGCCCGACCGGATCGCCGGCCTCGACGAAGGCGCCGATGACTACCTCATCAAGCCGTTCTCGATCGACGAAATGCTCGCGCGCATCCGCGCATTGCGCCGGCGCCCCGCCGACCTGGCCGGGGAAACGATCCACGCGGGCGCACTGGTGTTCGATCTGTCCAACGAGGAGGTCGTGGTGGACGGCCTGCGCCTGGACCTGCCCCGTCGCGAGCTGCGCGTGCTGGCGGCGTTGCTCAAGCGCCGCGGCAGGACCGTGCTGCGCGAGTCGCTCGAGCAGGCGGTGTTCGGCTTCGACAACGCGGTGCAATCGAACACGCTGGATTCGCACATCTCACGGCTCCGGCGCAAGCTGGCCGACGCGGGCGCCGGCCTCGAGATCCACGCGATCCGCGGTGTCGGCTATCTGCTGCGCGAGTCGACCTGATGCCGATGTTCTCCTCGCTGAAGCGGCCGTTGATCGTCCTGCCGCTGGTGTTCCATCTGTCGACGTTGCTGCTCTCGTTCGCGGTACTGCTCGCGGTGGCGATACGTCTGGACAGCGGCGGCCCGTACACCGACGAACAGATCACACCGGTGATCGCGCGCGCCCTCGTGCGCGCCGACGATGGCGGCCTCGCACTCCGCAGGACGCCGGAACTGGCCGAGCTGCAGGCGGCGACGCCGGACCTGTGGTTCGTGGCCGAGGACGATGCCGGGCGGCGCGTCGGATTCGGCGACATGCCCATCCATTACGCGTCGCTGCTCGGCCGGCTCGGCGATCTGTCGTATGCCCAGCTGCGCGCCCGCGAAGCGCCGTATGCGCTGGCCGCCGTGATCCGCCGCGAGGCGTCGCCGGCGGGGCCGGTGACGATCCTCGGGCACGGCAAGCTCAACGAGCTGGGCATCATCGTGCTGCTGGCGACCAACGTCGTCATCGTCCCGATCTTCCTGCTGCTGGCGCTCACGTCGCTGCTGGTCACGCCGTGGGTGGTGCGACGGTCGCTCGCCGGGCTGTCGCACATCGCGGGCGAGGCCGCGCAGATCGACGTCGACCGGCGCGGGCGTCGCCTGAGCGAGGCCCAGGTGCCGACCGAGATTGCGCCGCTGGTGCGCGCGGTGAACGACGCACTGCGGCGCCTCGACGAGGGCTACGAGCAGCAGCGGCGCTTCATCGCCTCCGCGGCGCACGAACTGCGCACGCCCATCGCGGTGCTGCAGGCCAAGGTCGACGCGGCCGCGTCCGCGGAAACACGCCGCCTCGCCACCGACGTGCAGCGTCTCGCCACCCTGAGCGAGCAACTGCTCGACCTGCAACGACTCGATACCGACATGCAGGACGAGGCCCTCGATCTGGCGGCGCTCGTGCGGCGTGTCGTCGCCGACCTGGCGCCGCTGCTGATCGCGTCCGAGCGGACCATCGAAGTGCGGATCGAGGCGCCACTGCCGTGTCGCGGCGATGCCGCGGCGCTCGAGCGCGTGGTGACCAATCTCGTCCAGAACGCGGCCGAACACGGCGGGCGCCATGTCGTCGTCCGCGTCCGCGGTGCCGGCTTCGAGGTCGAGGACGATGGCCCGGGAATTCCGCCCGAAGAACGCGAGCGCGTCTTCGAGCCGTTCCATCGACTGCGCCCACGTGCAACGGGAAGCGGTCTCGGCCTCAACCTGGTGCAGCAGGTGGTCGAGCGCCATGGCGGACGCGTGTCGATCACCGATGCGGTGGGCGGCGGCACGCGCGTGCGCGTGGACCTGGCGCCGCCGTGAGCCTGCCCTTGCCGACGATGTCGTGGGAGCGCTGGCAGCGGTCGACCACGGGCTCGGCTGTGCGTGCACTGGAGAGGGCGACGACCGCTTGCGTCGGCGCGTCGCCCGCTGCGTGCAATGCGGCACGCCACGTGGTGCACAGGATCGGACGCGCGTTTCGGCACGACGGCTGGCGCGCCAACCGCCGTGCGTTCACGACGCCCGATACCCTGCATGCGGCGAATGCCGGGCGGCGCGCGGCGCCACGCGGGCGCCGCGACATGCTCACCGGTCCAGTGGCCGCTTGAAGAAGTAATGCAGCACGAAATGCCCCGGTGACGCGACCGCGACCAGTTCCCATCCCTGCACGCCCAGTGCGCGCAGCGCGTCGGTGTCGAGCGTCTGGTCGACGACGAGATAATCCCAGCGCATGTCGTCAGCGCCTCGCCTTGGCGCGCGACGCGTCCGGGCGCTGCCCGGACGTGTGTTGCATGGCGGTGGCTGCGTGGCGCGTGCGTCGCGACGGACGCAGCGCGTGGCGTCGTCGGCACGTGTCGTGCGGCCACGCGCCGGCGCGCGCGGTCACGGGTCCGCGTTCGAGATGGGCATCCTGTCGCAACCGCATGGAACCCGTGCGCATCAACGGTCGCCCGTCCCGCACTCGCGCCGGTCGGGATCGCGATCGCAGCGCTGCTTGCGCGCCCGGTCGCTCATGATCTGCGCGTCTCGGGCGATCTCCGACGTCAGGCGGGTCTTTTCCAGCGACTCGCGATCCCGGTCGTCGCGCCGCCGCTGCTGCGTGAGCATGCAGTCGGTGTAGGCGCGCGAGCCGCGATCGGAGCCGAAACTGGCGCAGGTGCCGGCATCTTCCTGCAGGTTCGCATACTGGCGCTCGGCGCCGGAGACGCAGCCGGCCAGGCTGGCGACCAGCACGGCAGCGAATGGGAACAAGAGCGGGATTCGCCGGCGGGCGCGGGCAGGGGATTGCAGCATCGGGGTGTCTCCGGTTGAACGTGTGGGGGAGGTGGTCCGGCAGCGGTGCGTCCGTGCCCCGGGCCGCCGGAGTGGCAGGGAAACAGGCGAGGATTGCGGGAACATGGCGTCGGCTGCGTGGCCGGCTCGTGGCCCGTCGACGCGGGGCGTCACGATCCAGGCTGGCGGCGCGTGCAGCGCCCTGGTTCGGTTCGGCTGGATTCGCGACATGCGTATGGGCGGGTCCGCTGTCGGGCCCGCATTCCGCGCCGCTTTCGTCCGATCAGGGCCACCTCCGTGCCGTGCCTCGGGGGGCCTCCGGGTGGAACACGGACCCCGATACGTGCACCATCGGAGCGCCGGTGCCGAGGGAGGGCGCGATGCGAATTCTGGGAGAACGCAGGCCATGAAGGTGGTGATCGCGGATGACGAACCGCTCGCGCGCGAGCGGCTCCGGCTGCTGCTGACGCAGCTGGGCGGCATCGAGATCGTGGCCGAAGCCGGCGACGGCCGCGCCACGCTCGAGGCCTGCGCGGCGCACGATCCCGCGCTGGTGCTGCTGGACATCGCGATGCCCGGCATCGACGGGCTCGAGGTCGCGCGCCACCTGAGCGCATTCGAGCCGCGACCGGCGGTCGTGTTCTGCACCGCCTACGACGCCCACGCGTTGATGGCGTTCGAGGCGGCCGCGGTCGATTACCTGGTCAAGCCGGTGCGGCCGGAACGGCTGCAGGCCGCGCTCGAACGCGCGCGCACCTACAACGCCGGGCGCGACAGCGTGGCCGGCGCGCCGTCGCAGAAACACCGCACGCACCTGTGTGCGCGCCTGCGCGGCAGCCTGCGACTGATTCCGATCGAGGAAATCCGCTACCTGCAGGCCGAAGAGAAGTATGTCGTCGTGCACCACGCGCGCGGCGAAGACCTGGTCGAGGAATCGCTGAAGTCGCTCGAGGACGAATTCGGCGCGCGTTTCCTGCGCATCCACCGCAATTGCCTGGTCGCACGCCACGAGCTGGTCGAGCTGCGCCGCGATCTCGAAGGACACGTGCACGCCGTGCTGCGCCACGGCGACAAACCGCTGGAAGTGAGCCGGCGCTGCGTGACGCCGCTGCGCGAGGTCGTACGCCAGCGCTGAGCGGCGGATGCGTGGCGCAGGCGTCGCGCGGCGCATGCGGGATCGGACGCACACCGCGCGGTGTCGGCGCAGCTCGTGTCCCCGCATCGGGTCAGGTGACGCCCCGGAAATTGCCGCGATTCGCGTCGCGACCGGACGATCGCGGATAATGCGCGCATGGATCGTCTGCGTATCGCCACCCGCAAGAGCCCGCTCGCGTTGTGGCAGAGCGAACACGTCGCCACGCTGCTGCAGGCGCTCGCGCCGGAACTCGAGGTCGTGCTGGTGCCGATGAGCACCCGCGGCGACGAGGTGCTCGACCGCTCGCTGGCGGCGATCGGCGGCAAGGGCCTGTTCCTCAAGGAACTCGAGATCGCGATGGCCAACGGCGACGCCGACTGCGCCGTGCATTCGCTGAAGGACGTGCCGATGTGGCTGGAGCCGGGCTTCATGCTGCCGGCGATCCTGGCGCGCGCCGATCATGCGGACGCGTTCGTCAGCAACACGCATGCGTCGATCGAAGCGCTGCCGCCGGGTGCGCGCGTCGGCACGTCGTCGTTGCGGCGACAGGCGCAGCTGCGCGCACGCCGGCCCGACCTGGTGCTCGCCGACCTGCGCGGCAACGTCAACACGCGACTGGCGAAGCTCGACGCCGGCGATTACGACGCCATCGTGCTGGCCTGCGCCGGACTCGACCGGCTCGGCCTCGGGCATCGCATCAGCCTGCGGCTGGATGCGCCGGACTGGCTGCCGGCGCCGGCGCAGGGCGCGATCGCGATCGAATGCCGCGACGACACGCCGGCGGTGCAGACGCTGCTGGCGCGACTCGACGACCGCTTCACCCGCACCCAGGTCGAGGCCGAGCGGGCGATGAATCGCGCCCTGCACGGCAGCTGTCACGTGCCGGTGGCGGCATTCGCGCAGCTGCACGACGGGCGGCTGCAGCTGTCGGGCCTCGTGGGCTCGGCCAGCGACGGGCAGCTGGTCCGGGCCTCGGGCGAGGCGGCGGCCGGTGCGGCGGAATCGCTGGGTTCGGAAGTCGCCGCGCGCCTGCTCGCCGCGGGCGCCGGTGCGTTCCTGCCCGGCTGAGCCCCGCAAGCCGCGCGATCAGAACGTGTAGCGGACCCGCAACGAGCCTTCGCTGTCGGTGCTGCCCTTGCCGCCGTTGCCGAGCGTGTCGTGCCGCAGCTCGAAGTCCGAACGCAGCGTCCACTGCGGAAACAGCTCGTAGTCGAACGCGAGCGTCTGGCGCAGGAAGGTGTTCTCGCGGCCCGTCTCCACCTGCACCTGCTGGGTGAACGAGGCGCGCCGGCCCAGCTCCTGGGACAGCTGCATGCGGCCGCGCGCGACCGGCCCCATTGCCGCGGTGCCGAAGTCGGTATAGGGCTCGATCCGCAGGCCGGTGCCGAACTCCAGCTGCAGGGTGGTCTGCGGGCTGCGGATCGCCTCGATGCCGTAGCTCGTGTCCCATTTCACGTGATTGCCGCCCGAGCGGAAGCTGTCGCGCTGCGAGAACGGCGAGTACAGCGCGATCGGCTGCCGGTTGGGCAGCTTCACCAGCGGCGCGGCGACCGTCTTGGGGCGCACGCCCGGGGCGCGGGGCTGCCAGATGCGCTCGCGGGTCGCGACCGGCTGCCATTCGGCATCCCGGCACTGCAGCGCGTAGCACGGCCGGCGCATCGACACCTGCCGCGACGCGACCGCGACGATCGCAGCCTCCTCGGGCGCCGCCGGGAAAGGCTGCGTGTAGATCGGCAGGCCTGCGATGGCCAGCCACCATCCGGCAAACATGGCGGTCCATTCATGTAATCGATTACAGGTCAGTATGCCGCGGCCGGATGACGCTTCCAAGTCCGCACGCGCCGCGTGTTCCGCAACGCGACAGGAATCACGGCGCCGGTGCGGCCGCCGGCACGTGGCCCGCCGTTGCCGATCCCGGGGCGGCGAGCAGGCCGCGCGCGACGGCCGCGGCGGCCAGCAGACCGACGCTGGTCGCCAGCAGCAACGCCGGCGCCGGCACCACGCGCAGACCCGACAGCAGCCAGGCCGCCAGCGGCGAGCCGAGGAACAGTCCGGCGGTCAGCACGCGCCGGCGTGTCGCATCGCGACGCCCCCGCGTGGTGTCCCGTCCCGTCCCCGTCCCGCGATCGAGCTCGCGCCATTGCACCCACAGGCACAGCGCGAGCAGACCGCCGAGCACGGTCAGCGTCAGCAGCATCGCGCCGACGTCCCGCCCGGTGGGGAACAGCAGGCTCATCAGCAGATACAGCAGCGCCAGCCCGCCCGTCAGCGCGGTCAGCAGCTGGATCGGAAGCGCCAGCGGATGCCGCCATGCGGCCGTTGCGGTGTCCTCGCGTTCGCCGAGCCCGGCCGCGACGGCGGTCGCGACGCACGTCGCCAGCACGGCGATGGCGAGCAGCGTCTGGATCACGCCGCGCGCGGGAATCGCCAGGCCGGTCTGCAGGACGAGCACCAGCGGCGCCGTCAGCACCAGCACCAGCAGCGACAGCCGGGCGGCGCGCACCGTCCAGGCCGACCGCGGTGTTTCCGCGCGGGCCCGCAGGCGTCGCCGGGCTGGCGCCGCGATCAGGCCGACCAGCACCAGTACGCCGCCGATCGACAGGGCCAACCACTGCAGCGGCTGCAGCGATGTCGTCGCGCCGCCGCGGAATTGCAGCAGCGCGATCGTCACCGCGGTCCACGTCGACAGGCCGAGGCCGAAGGCGGACAGGGCGCGCAGCAGACTGCTCGGAACGGACGACGGCATGCAGCAACCCCGGACGCGTGGCGTGGCCGCCAAGCCTGCCACGGGGCCGGACGGCAGCCCAGTGCCGCCGTGCGGCGCAGGTCTCAGAACGGGAAGAAGCGCGGGATCAGCAGCGTCGCGGCGATCAGGAAGATGATGTTGAGCGGCATGCCGACCTTGACGAAATCGCGGAAGCGGTAGCCGCCGGCGGTGTAGACCATCGTGTTGGTCTGGTAGCTGATCGGCGTGGCGAAGCTCGTCGACGCGGCGAACGCGACCGCGACCAGGAACGGCTTGGCATCGACGCCCATCGATTCGGCGGTCGCCAGCGCGATCGGCACGACGAGCACCGCCGATGCGTTGTTGCTCATGAACTCGGTCAGCGCCGACGTCATCAGGTACACCGCGGCCAGGGTCGCGACCGGCCCGTGATGGCCGACCACGTTGAGCAGCGAGGTCGCGGCCAGTGCGGCGCCGCCGGTCTTCTGCAGCGCGACGCCGAGCGGGATGATGCCGGCCAGCAACAGGATCACGCGCCAGTCGATGGCCTGGTAGGCCTCGTCGGGATCGATCAGCCGGAGCACGACGAGCGCGATGCAGCCCAGCAGCGCCGAGGCCACGATCGACATCCAGCCCAGCGCCGCGGCCGCGATCACCGCGACCATGACGATCGCCGACAGCGTCGCCTTGGTCGGATCGACCTTCCGCTGGGCGTGGGCGCCGAGCACGATCAGGCCCCGGTCGACGCGCAGTTCGTCGATCGCGCGCGTCGGCGCATCGAGCAGCAGCACGTCGCCGACGGCCAGCGAGACCTGGTCGAGCGGCTGGCGGATCGCCAGCTGGCGGCGGTGCAGGCCGTGCACGCGGGCGCGGTAGGTGTGGCCGAAGCGCATGCCGGCGAGGGTGTGGCCGACCAGGTGCGAGCCCGGCGAGACCATCGCCTCGACATGCAGGCGCTCGGCCGCGATGTCGCCGTCGAGATCGCGCGCCACCCGGTCGAACTGCAGCTTCAGCGCCTTGCGCGTCGCCTGGATGTGCTGCCATTCGCCGCGCAGCAGCAGATGGTCGCCGGCCTGCACGATGGCGTCGTCGCCGTGCACCGTCCGTCCCTTGCGCAGCACTTCGAGCACCAGCACGTCGTCGTGGCCGTCGCCGAGCGCGAGCGGGCCGGGCCGGCCGATCACCGGCGACGCTTCGGACACCACGAGTTCGGCGACGTAGCGGCCGACATGCTCGGAGGTGTCGCCGCCGGGAATGCCGCGGTCAGGCAGCAGGAAGCGGCCGACGGTCAGCAGGTAAACCATGCAGATGCCGACGAAGATCACCCCCAGCGGCGCGAACTCGAACAGCGTGAACCCGACCCCCGCGGTCTCGCGCGCCATCGAGTCGACCAGCAGGTTCGTCGACGTGCCGATCAGCGTGCACACGCCGGCGGCCTGCGAGATGTAGGACAGTGGGATCAGGAACTTCGACGGCGCCCAGCGGTTGGCCGTCGTCGCCGCGAGCACCAGCGGCAGGAACACCGCGACGGTCGCGGTGTTGTTGACGAACGCGGCCACGCCCGCGACCAGGCACATCATCACCAGCAGGAACAGCCACGGCCAGCGGATGCGCGCGAGCAGGTCACCGACCGACACCAGCGCGCCGTTGCGCTGCAGCGCGCCGCTGAGCACGAACATCGCCGCGACCATCACCGTCGCCTGGTTGCTGAAACCCGCCAGCGCCTCGGGTAGCGTGACCACGCCGAGCACCAGCAGCGACACCGTGACCAGCAGGGCGACGACATCGACGCGCAGTTTCTCGGAAATGAAGAGATAGATCGCGCCGGCCATCACGGCCAGCGTCAACCACAGATCGATGCGGGACGGATCCATCGAACGCGAGTTCCTCGAAGAAGCGGATTGCGCGCGATCGGGGCCGCGGCGACGGCGCCTATGATCGGCAGGACGACGCGGGATGTCGATGCGCCGCGATGGTGGCAGTGGCGGCGTGAAGGCGCGCCGGCACGGGCGCGGCATCGGCGGGCGCGGTGGTGCGATGGGATACTGGCGGCCTCTCCGTCGCCGAGTCACGCCGTGTCCGAGTCCACCTCTCCTGCTGTCGATGTCGCCGTGATCGGTGGCGGCGCGTCCGGCGCCCTGGTGGCCTGGCATCTGCTCGGCGATGCGACGCTGCGGGTCGCGCTGATCGAACCCCGCGCACAGGTGGCGCAAGGCACGGCCTATGCGACGGCGCGAGGCGAACACCTGCTCAACGTCAACGCCGCGCGGATGAGCGCCTTCGACGCGACGCCCGACGATTTCCTGCAGTTCCTGCAGACGCAGCCGGAAGCGCAGGGGCGCGAGACCGCATCGCTGGCGACGGGCTTCGCGCCGCGTCGCGTCTACGGCCGGTATCTCGCCGGGCGACTGGCGGCGCATCCGAATGCGGGCGCGCTGGCGCGCTGGACGGACACCGTCGTCGACATCGCGCCGGTGGCGCAGGGCCTGCAGCTGACGCTGGCGTCCGGGCAGATCCTGCGCGCGCGCGCAGCGGTGCTCGCGACGGGCAACCTGCCGGCGGCGCTGCCCCTGCCGCGCGGCGCCACACCGCCCGGGCATGGCGTCGTGGAGGCCTGGGATTACGCGGGAGTCGCCGCGATCGATCCGGGCGCGGATGTCGGCATCGTCGGCGCCGGGCTGAGCATGGTGGACGTGGTGCTGACGCTGCACGCGAACGGACACTGTGGCCGCATCACCGCGCTGTCGCGGCACGGCCTGCTGCCGCTGGGGCACGCGCCCGGTACGGTCCCGCAGGCCGGTGGCGTGGACGCGCTGCTGCCGCTGGGCACGCGCGCGCGCTTGCGCGTGGTCCGCGACTGGGTGGCCGAGGCGACGGCGCAGGGCCGTCCCTGGCAGGACGTGCTCGAGCGCCTGCGCCCGCAGGTGACTCGCCTGTGGACCACGCTGTCGGCGGCCGAGCAGCGCCGGTTCCTGCGGCATGTGGTGCGGCTGTGGGACATTCATCGCCATCGCATCGCACCGGAGGTCGCGGCGCTGCTGGCGACCTTGCGCGAGAGGGGAGGCTTCGCCCTGCACGCGGGGCGGGTGCAGCGCATCGAGCCGGGCCCGCCGCTGCGCGTGCACTGGCAGCCACGCGGCGGCGCGCCTGCCGAAACGCTTGCGGTCGATGTCGTCGTCAATGCGACCGGCATGGAGAAGCGGCTGGCGCGTGCACCCGGGGCGCTGCTGCCGGCGCTGCAGGCGCGCGGACTGGTCCGGCCGGGGCCGCACGACATCGGCATCGACACCACGGCGGAAGGACAGCTGGTCGGTGCGGACGGCGCGCCGGTGCCGGGCCTGTGGACGCTCGGCGCCCTGCGCATCGGCAGCCTGTGGGAAAGCATCGCGATGCCGGAACTGCGTGGCCAGGCCGAGCGCGTGGCCGCCGAGGTGCGCGGCGCGCTCGCACACGCGCACCAGGGCTGATCGGCCTCAGCGGCAGTATTGCTGCAGGCGGCGCAGCTCTTCGGCCAGCAACGCCGCGTCGCCGCCGGTGCCCAGGTGCGCGATGTTGCGACGGATGCGCGGGCAGGGATCGCTGGGGCCACCGCCGAACAGGCTGCCGATCGCCAGCACCACGTCTTCGGTCGACAGCGGTTCGCGCATCGCGAAGCGACCGTCAGGCGATGGCGGCGGGCGATGCTGCAGCGGATCGCGAACGAAGTCGGGCGACGGCACCTCGCGGCGCGCCCAGTCGCGGGCCTGTTCGCGAAGCGACGCGCCCGGCGACGGCGCGTCGGCTTCGGGGGCGCCGGCGTCGAGCGACGGTGCGGGATCGGGCGTCGGGTTGCGCGGTCGTGATCCCGTCGTGGCGACTGCGGGCGCGGGCCGACGCTCATGCGGGTCGCGCTGCGCCGGGACTGCTACGGGCGATGGCGATGGCGATGGCGACGCGACCGGGCGTGCGATCCACACGACCTGTAGCGCGGCGCCGGCTGGCGACACGACGGGCGGCTCGCGCGTCTGCCACAGCCACCACCCGGCCGCGGCATGCAAGGCCAGTGTGCCGAGCAACGCCGGGTTCCAGACCGGCTCCCTGTCCCGCTGTCGCGCCATCCCTGACTCCGCGCCGGTGCCCCGTCGCGAGTCTAGGTGCGTCGGGTTAAGCCGGGGTTAGCCGCGGCCGCCGCACCGCGCGCGGTCCGCGACATCGCGGCGACCGCCGGACACGCCATAATCGGCCCATGGACCGATACGAACGCATTCTCTCGCTGCACCGCATCCTCAAGACCTCGCGCTATCCGGTGACGGTCGCCAAGCTGCAGGACGAACTGGAGTGCTCGCGCGCCACCGTCTATCGCGACCTGGCGTTCCTGCGCGATGCCTTGATGGCGCCGGTGATCGGCGACGGCGATGCCGGGTTCCGCTACGACACCGACGACGGCAGTCGCTTCGAGCTGCCGGGCCTGTGGCTCAACTCCGACGAGTTGCACGCCCTGCTGGCCGCGCAGCAGCTGATGTCGCGCAGCAGCGGCGGCGTGCTGTCGAGCGCCCTGGCGCCGTTGCAGTCGCGCATCGAGAAACTGCTCGACGAGCATTCCGCGGGCAAGCAGTGGCCGGTGCAGCGCGTGCGGGTGATTCCGCATCGCGGCCGGCGCATGGACGAGCACGCGTTCCGCAACGTCTGCTCGGCGGTGCTGCAGCGCAAACAGCTGGCGTTCGAATACCGCGCGCGCTCGACCGACGAGAAGACCAAGCGCGTCGTCTCGCCACAGCGCATCACCCATTACCGCGACAACTGGTATCTCGATGCGTGGGACAACGAACGCGATGCGCTGCGCAGTTTCTCGGTCGACCGCATCGCCACCGCGCGCGTGCTCGACACGGCCGCGCGCGACATCGACGACGCCGAACTCGACACCCACCTGGCCGGCAGCTACGGCATCTTCTCCGGGCCGCCGAAGGGCATCGCGACGATCGTCTTCAGCGCGAAGGCCGCGCGCTGGGTCGCCGACGAACACTGGCATTCGCAGCAGCAGGGACGGTTCCTGCCCGACGGCCGGTTCGAGCTAAAGGTGCCCTACAGCGGCGCGCGCGAGCTGCTGATGGACGTGCTGCACTACGGCGCCGACGCCGAGGTCATCGAGCCGGTCGCGCTGCGCGAGCAGGCCCGCTCGCTGTTGATGATGGCGCTGCAGAAGTACGAAGGCTGAGGCGCCGCGCATGACGATGCACGAGCCGGTCGCCCTGGCGCTCGGCGCCGGCGGTGCGCGCGGGCTGGCCCAGATCGGCGTCATCGAGGTGCTGGAGGAGCGCGGGTTCCGCATCGTCGCGATCTCCGGCGCGTCCAGCGGCGCGCTGGTCGGCGGCATACATGCGGCCGGCCGCCTGCGCGCGTTCGACGACACGCTGCGCTCGATGTCGCGACGCGATTTCCTGCGCCTGCTCGATCCCACGTTGCGCCGCGGCGGCCTGCTGCGCGGCGAACGCCTGCTCGACGCGATGCGCGACGTCGTCGGCGATCCGCGGATCGAAGACCTGCCGATCGAGTTCACCGCCGTCGCGGTCGACCTGCAACGGCAGCGCGAAGTATGGATCCGCGAGGGCCGCCTGTGGGATGCATTGCGCGCGTCGTTCGCGATCCCCGGCCTGTTCACGCCGCACGAGATCAACGGCCGCAACCTCGTCGACGGCGGCCTGCTGGCGCCGTTGCCGATCGCCGCGACCCGACTGTCCGACGCGCACCGGCTGATCGCCGTCGACATGCACGGCTGGCCGACCCAGCCACCGGGCACGCCGGCACACGCAGGCGAGACGCATGCGGGCGACGACGAGGACGGCCGCATGGGCCTGGTCGAAACGATGTCGCGCGCGCTCGACACCATGCAGGCGCAGATCTCCCGCGTGCAGCTGGCGCTGGATCCGCCGGAGCTGGTGATCCGCATTCCGCGCGACGTGTGCCTGTTCTACGAGTTCTGGCGCGCCGCCGAACTGATCGACGTCGGTCGTCTGCAGGCGACCCGCGCGCTGGACGACGCCGGGTACTGAGCGGCGTCGCAGGGTGATGGCGGCGTCTTCGCGCGCTGCCTCCCGAACGGCCCGTGGGCATGCGGCGACCGGAACGTCGGTCGCAGGTCACGAGGCCTGCAGGACGTGACGGTCGCGGGCGTGTCGTGGAACGCCTTCCGCATCGACGGGGCCATGCGCGGTACGCGCGTCGGCGCGGGTCAACCCTCGCGCCGGAACGCGCAGCGGACGTCATCGCGACGGGTCCCGCTCGCTTGGGCCGCTGCGGCCGCGTCGTCGATCGGGCCCTGGCAGTCGCGCCGGGCGGCGCGCCGAGCGGTCTCCCTCGCCACGGCATCGCGTAGCAGCCGCGAGCGCCGCCGGGGTCGCAGCCTGTGAGATGCGCGCCGCACAGACTGCGGCCATGCCCAGCCGGGCCATCGATCACCGCGTCCACAGGAGCTGCCGAGATGTCCCGTATCGCCCATGCCTCGCCCGATGCCGATGTCCCTGCCGATGCCGCCCTGCGCGCGCTGCTGCCCGCTGCGCTGTTCCTCGGCGCGGTCGCGCTGCTGTCGTTCCCCGGTCTGCGGACCGGCGCCACTGCGGTCGGCTGGCCGCCGCTGTGGCTGATCGGCATGCCGGCTGTCGCCTGGCTCACCCTGTTCCTGCGTCGCCTGCCGCGCCGCCGCAAGCTGGCCTCGTCAGCGGTCTTGCGGCGGCGTCGGCCAGGCCTTGCCCAGGCCCGGCGCCGGCCGGTCCCGCGCCGTCGCGGCCGGCTCTCGGTCCGCGCGGCACTTGTGGCCGCGGGCCTGCTGCCCGGCCTGCGCTGAGCCCATCTCGCGCAGGCAACAAGGGCGGCGTGACTTTGGTCATGCGGCCCGGGCCGGGAGTGCGTGCTAGCGTTGGCGGCTGTCTGTCCATGCGCCACCGGAGTGTCCATGTCCCACGTTTCCAAGCTCTGCCTCGCCGCGGCCGTTGCTGCCGGCCTGTCGATGGGCGCCGCATCTGCCCAGGAGGCCGCCGTGTCCGATCCCCACCAGTGGCTCGAAGCCGTCACCGACGAGAAGGCGCTGGACTGGGTCCGCGCGCATAACGCCGAGGCCGAGGCCGAACTGGCTGCGACGCCCGAATTCAAGCAGCTCGAATCCGACCTGCTGGGCATCTACGACTCCGACGACAAGATTCCCGCCGTCTACAAGCAGGGCGAGTGGTACTACAACTTCTGGCGCGATCGGAACCACGAGCGCGGCATCTGGCGCCGCACCACGCTCGAGGAATACCGCAGGCCGCAGCCCAAGTGGGAGACCGTGCTCGACCTCGACGCGCTCAACGAGTCGGAAGGCGAGAACTGGGTGTGGCACGGCGCCGACTGTCTGCGTCCGGCGTACACGCGCTGCCTGATCGCGCTGTCGCGCGGTGGCGCCGATGCCGACGTGACGCGCGAGTTCGATGTCGCGTCGAAGTCCTGGGTCGACGGCGGCTTCTTCCGCGAGGAAGCCAAGGGCGCACTGGGCTGGATCGACCAGGACAACGTCTACGTCTACACCGATTTCGGCGACGGCTCGCTGACCTCGTCGGGCTACCCGCGCATCGTCAAGCAGCTCGCGCGCGGCCAGTCGATGGATCAGGCCACGCTGGTGTACGAAGGCCAACCGGACGACATGTACATCGCCGCGATGCACGACGACACGCCGGGCTTCGAGCGTGATTTCGTCAGCCGCACGCTGGCCTTCTACAACGACGAGCTCTACCTGCGCGGCGCCGATGGCCAGCTGACCAAGATCGACGCGCCGAACTCGGCCAACAAGTCCGTGCATCACGACTGGCTGATGCTGGAACTGCGCGAAGCCTGGGACGTGGGCGGGCGCACGTATCCGGCCGGCTCGCTGCTCGCGGCGAATTTCGACGCCTTCATGGGCGGCAAGCGCGAGTTCGATGTGCTGTTCGAGCCGAGCGAGACCACCTCGCTCGCCGGCGCCACTTGGACGAAGAACCACCTCGTCCTCAACGTGCTCGAGGACGTCAAGAACAAGCTCACCGTGCTGACGCCGGGCGCCGATGGCTGGGCGCGCAGCGCCCTGACCGGCGTGCCGGAGCTCGGCACCGTTGCGGTCAGCGCCGTCGACAGCGACGAGTCCGACGCGGTGTGGATGACGGTCACCGACTACCTGACGCCGAGCACGCTGATGCTGGCCGAGGTGGGCGGCAACGCTGCGCCGGAAACGCTGAAGACGATGCCGGCCTTCTTCGACGCCAGCACGCATGAAGTCGAGCAGCACTTCGCCACGTCCAAGGACGGCACGCGCGTGCCGTACTTCCTCGTGCGTCCGAAGGACATGCCGCTCGACGGCAGCAATCCGACGCTGCTCTACGGCTACGGCGGCTTCGAGATCTCGCTGACGCCCGGCTATTCCGGCGGCGTCGGCAAGGGCTGGCTGGAGAAGGGCGGCGTGTACGCGGTCGCCAACATCCGCGGCGGTGGCGAGTACGGCCCGCGCTGGCACCAGGCGGCGCTCAAGCAGAACCGCCACAAGGCCTACGAGGATTTCGCCGCGGTCGCGCAGGACATGATCCAGCGCAAGATCACGTCGCCGGCCCATCTGGGCATCCGCGGCGGCAGCAACGGCGGTCTGCTGACCGGCAACATGCTCACGCAGTATCCGGAGCTGTTCGGCGCGGTCGTGATCCAGGTGCCGCTGCTCGACATGCAGCGTTATCACCAGCTGCTGGCGGGTGCGTCGTGGATGGCCGAGTACGGCAATCCCGACAAGCCGGAAGAGTGGGACTTCATCCGCACCTTCTCGCCGTACCACCTATTCGATCCGGCGAAGGACTATCCGCCGACGCTGATCCTGACCTCGACCCGCGACGACCGCGTCCATCCCGGCCACGCCCGCAAGATGATGGCGAAGATGTCCGAAGCCGGGAAGGACGTGCGTTATTACGAGAACATTGAAGGCGGCCACGGCGGCGCCGCGAACAACCGCCAGCAGGCGCACATGGACGCGCTCTACCTCACGTTCCTGTGGCAGCAACTGGGCAAGTGATTCGATCCCGCACCGGCCGCTTCTCGCGGCCGGTGTTCTTTTCGGCGTTGCATCGGCAGCGAGTGGACCCACCTATGAAGACATCTTTCCCGCGCGCGGCCGCACTGCTGGCCGCGCCGATCCTGACGAGCCTGAGCCTGATGAGTGTTTCTCCCGCGTCCCACGCCGCCGCGCCGGTCCCGCCCGACGCCGAACAGCGCCCGCACACCGTCACCGCGCCGCATGGCGCAGCGCGCGAGGACGTCTACTACTGGCTGCGCGACGACGAGCGCGAAGATCCGGCGATGCTGGCCTATCTCAACGCCGAGAACGCCTACGCCGACGCGATGCTCGCGTCGCTGAAGCCGGTCGAGGACACGCTGTACGACGAGATCGTCGCCCGCATCCAGCAGGACGACAGCTCGGTGCCGTACCGCGACCGCGGCTTCTGGTACTACGCGCGGTTCGAGACCGGCAAGGACTATCCGGTGCACGCGCGCCGCGCCGATGCGGCGGGCGTCGATGCCCTGTCGATCCAGGCCGCGAACGCGCGCGCCGATTTCAGCGGCGAGCAGGTCATGCTCGACGTCAACCAGCTGGCCGACGGCAAGGACTACTACGCGGTCGGCGACTGGGACGTGACCCGCGACAACCGCATTCTCGCTTACGCCGACGACACCAACGGCCGCCGCCAGTACACGATCCGTTTCAAAAATCTCGAGACCGGCGATGTCTATCCCGAATCGATCCCGGGCGTGTCGGCGAACCTCGTCTGGGCAGACGACAACAGGACGCTGTTCTACGTCGAGAACGATCCGGAAACGCTGTTGACCGTGCGCGTGAAGAAGCACGTGCTCGGCACGCCGGTCGCCGATGACGTGCTGGTGTACGAAGAGAAGGACGACAGCTTCTACATGGGCATCGACCGCACGCGCGACGACAAGTACATCGTCATCGGGGTCGGCAGCACCGTGTCGAGCGAACTCCGCTATGCGCCGGCCGACAACCCGGCCACCTTCGCCGTCCTCGCGCCGCGCGCGCGCGACGTCGAATACGACGCCGACCATTACGGCGGTCGCTGGGTGATCCGCACCAACGCAGACAAGGCGACGAACTTCAAGCTCGTCACCGCGCCCAGCGACGCCACCTCGCGCCGGCAGTGGACCGATCTGGTGCCGCATCGCGACGACGTCTACATCGAAGGCTATGAGCTGTTCGACGGGTTTACCGCGATCGAGGAACGCGCGCAGGCGCTCACCCGCGTGCGCGTGCTCAAGGCCGACGGCAGCGACGAGTTCGTGCAGGCCGACGAGCCCGCGTATGCGATGGGCCTGGCGGTCAATTCCGAAGCCGACACCGCGTGGCTGCGCTACAGCTACACCTCGCTGACCACGCCGGCGACGACGTTCGAGGTCAATACGCAGACCGGCGAGCGTCGCCAGCTCAAGCAGCAGGCCGTGATCGGCTACGACCCGGCGAACTACGTCACCGAGCGCGTGTGGACGACGGCGCGCGACGGCAAGCGCATTCCGGTCTCGCTGGTCTATCGCAAGGGTTTCGACAAGGACGGCACCGCGGCGCTGTTGCAGTACGGCTACGGCAGCTACGGCGCGTCGATGGATCCGGGCTTCTCGGTCACCAACGTCAGCCTGCTCGACCGCGGCATGGTCTATGCCATCGCGCACATCCGCGGCGGCGAGGAGATGGGGCGGGCCTGGTACGACGACGGCAAGCTGCTCAACAAGATCAATACGTTCACCGACTTCATCGACGTCACCGACGATCTGGTCAGGCAGGGCTACGCCGCCCCGGATCGCGTCGCGGCCTTCGGTGGCAGTGCCGGCGGTCTGCTGATGGGCGCGATCTCGAACATGGCGCCGGAAAAGTACCGCGTGATCCTGTCGCAGGTGCCGTTCGTCGACGTTGTCACGACGATGCTCGACCCGAGCATTCCGCTGACCACCAACGAATACGACGAGTGGGGCAACCCGGAAGAAAAGCGCTACTACGACTACATCCTCGGGTACTCGCCTTACGACAACCTCGACGCCAAGGCCTATCCGGCGATGTTCGTCGGCACCGGGCTGTGGGATTCGCAGGTGCAGTACTGGGAGCCGGCGAAATACGTGGCCAAGCTGCGCGATCTCAATACCGGGGCGGGGCCGGTGGTGTTCCGTACGAACATGGAGGCCGGCCACGGCGGCAAGTCGGGCCGTTTCCGCCGCTACCGCGAGTCGGCGGAGATGTATGCGTTCATGCTCGACCAGCTGGGCATCGGCGCTGCCCAGGCCTCGGCCCGCTGAGCGGGGCAGGCCGGACCCCGGTCACGATGCCGGTTCGCGGATTGACGCGGGCGCTCGGGGATAGCAGAATGCGCGGCTCGTCGTGGCGATGTCCGCGCGAGCCGATGGCTATGTAGCTCAGCCGGTTAGAGCACAGCACTCATAATGCTGGGGTCGGTGGTTCGAGTCCACCCATAGCCACCACACGAAAACCCGCCTTGCCGGCGGGTTTTTCGCATCTGCAGGACCGGTTTTCCGGGCCATCGCCGAGTGCAGCGTCGGCGTCTCGGCTTGTCGGGTCCGCGTGCCCGTGGCAGAGTCGATGCCAGTGACGCAAGTCAATCGTATCGAGGAGTCCGCATCGTGATCGATCCGGACGGGTTCAGACCCAATGTCGGCATCGTGCTGATGCGTCCGGACGGCCGTGTGTTCTGGGCGCGCCGGGTGCGTCGCGATGGCTGGCAGTTCCCGCAGGGCGGGATGAATACCGACGAGACGCCGCTCGAGGCGATGTATCGCGAGCTGCGGGAGGAAACCGGCCTGCTGCCCGAGCACGTCGACGTGCTGGGCGCGACGCCCGGCTGGCTGCGCTACCGCCTGCCGCAGCGCGCCATCCGCCGCAACGACCGCATCATCTGCATCGGCCAGAAGCAGGTCTGGTTCCTGCTGCAGTTCGTGGGCGATGACGACCATCTGTGCCTCGATCTGACCGAAACGCCGGAGTTCGATCACTGGCGCTGGGTGGACTTCTGGTATCCGCTCGAGCACGTGGTGATGTTCAAACGGGGCGTCTACGCCAGCGCGCTGCTGCACCTGGCGCCGTTCGCGCGCCAGATCGCCGGGCAGCAGGCCATTCCGCAGGCCGCGATCGAGGCGCGCGCCCGCAGCCGGTTCGGCGCACCACGACGTGCCCGGTCGCGCATGGGTGACGTCCGGGGCCGCGATTCCGACGGCAGCAGCGGGGCCTGAATCGTTCGCGTTTGACAATGATTCTCGTTCTGTGGCGAAATGCGGGTTCGCGCTCCGCCCAGGACTTCCGCCTTGTACGTCTGCATCTGCAACGGTGTCACCGACTCCCAGATCCGTCAGGCAGCCGCCGCCGGCTGCCGCGAGGTGGCGGAACTGACGATGCGGACCGGCTGCGGCGCGACCTGCGGCAGCTGCCTGGACATGGCCAGCGACCTGCTGCGCCGCAGCCACGCGGATCACGCGCTGCAGTCTGCCGGCGCGCTGTACGAGTTCCCGCTGATCGCCTCCGCCGCCTGAGGCATCGCGACCGGCTGCGGCCGGTCGCCACGCGATGCGCACGATTCGCGTTCCGTCACGGTCGTCCACGAGTGGCTAGAGTGGCCGAATTCGCGACACATGGAGCATCCCGATGAAGGGCGACGCGCAGGTCATCCGCTACCTCAACCAGGCGCTGTACAACGAGCTGACGGCGATCAACCAGTACTTCCTGCACGCCAAGATGCTGAAGAACTGGGGACTCGATGCGCTCGCCAAGCACGAGTACAAGGAGTCCATCGAGGAGATGAAGCACGCCGACGTGTTGTCGGAGCGCATCCTCTTCCTCGAAGGCCTGCCAAACTTCCAGGCACTGGGCAAGCTGCGCATCGGCGAGCATCCGGTCGAACTGCTCGAGTGCGATCTCGCGCTGGAGATGGAAGGCATCCCGCTGCTGCGCGAGGCGATCCTGCATTGCGAACAGGTCGGCGACTTCGTCAGCCGCAAGCTGCTGTCGGACATCCTCGAGAACGAAGAAGAACACGTCGACTGGCTGGAAACCCAGCTCGATCTCGTGGCGAGGATCGGCGCGGAGAACTATCTCCAGAGCCAGATGGGCGGCGACCAGCATTGAGCTCTCGCCGCCTTGGCTGCCGGGCATGACGCGGCACCCGCATCCCGGTTGATCCGGATGCCGCGTGCCCAGTCATCGCGACGCAGGCGAGTGGATGCGATGGGGCATCGGGATGCAACGGGTTCGCGATGCGAATCCGATGCCGCTGTCCGCATCGATCGGGCGGCAGAGCTGTCTGCTCAGGCGGAAATCGACGGATGCTGTTCGCGTAGCAGCCGGCGCGCGCGTGCGAATTCGTTGGAGACCAGCGCCACCGCGACCGCCGGACGTTCCAGGTGCCGTTCGCGTGCGCCCAGCTCGACGCGCTTGGCCGCGGCCGACAGCGACATCGCACCGAGGTTCGCGCTGGACGACTTCAACGAGTGCGCCGCGTCGCGCAAGGCGTCGTAGTCGGGTCCGTCGACCGCATTCTCCAGCGCGGTCAGCAGACGCGGCGTGTCGTCGAGGAACATCTCGACCAGCGCATCGACCTCGTCGCCGAGCATGGTGCGCAGATCGTCGAGCACTTCCTGATCGAGGATCGGCGGCAGCGCGGCAGCCGGCGGCGCCGCTGGCGCCGGCATCGCAGCGGGAATCACCGCGGGCGGCAGTGCGTCTTCGGCAACCGGTGCGTCCGCGCGTGCGTCGGCCGGCGCGAGTGTGGGCGCAGGATGGTGAGCCGCTTGCGGTGCGACGTCGTCCTGCGCCGGCATGACGTCGCGCTCCGAAGCGGCGCCCGGCGCCATCTCGATCGCATCGCCCTGCAGATCTGTTGCGGGTTGCTCGGTCTTCTCTTCCGTCTCGTCCACCGGCTGTGCGCTGACCTGCGGCGCCGGGGCGTCCGGGTCGAACCAGCGGTGCAGGCAGCGTTCGAGCTCGCTGCGCGTGACCGGCTTCGCCAGATAGTCGTCCATGCCGGCATCGAGGCACTTCTGGCGATCGCCCGCCATCGCGTTCGCGGTCATCGCGACGATCGGCAGGCGCCGTCCGACATGCTCCTCGGCCTCGTGCTCACGCCAGCGGCGGGTGGCGGTGTAGCCATCCATGACCGGCATCTGGCAATCCATCAGCACGATGTCGTAGCGCGACCCCGTGATGCGCAACAGGGCGGCTTCGCCATTGCTCGCGGTGTCGCAGGTGATGCCGAGGACCGCCAGCAGGCGCTGGCCGACCATCAGGTTGACCGGGTTGTCCTCGACCAGCAGCACGCGCGGCTTGCGCGGCGTGGCGCTGCGCGCGGCATCGGGGCTATCGGGCGGAATCGGCTGCGGCGACAGGTCGACGCCACCGGCCGGCGTCGCCACTGGCGCAGACGATGCCGGCGCATGCTCGGCCGTGGCTGCCGCTGCGCCGGTGTCGGCGGCGGGCGCGATCGCGGACGGGGCGTCGAGATCGAGGATCGCGACCCGCAGATCGGCATCCGGCGCCTGCCGGTTGAGCAGGGCGACGTTGCCGCGCAGCTCCTCGGGCACCGGCTCGTCGCCGTACAGGCAGACCAGGCGCAGCTGCCCGTACGCGGCCTGCCGGGTCACGTTGCGGTACAGCGCGACCGCGGTATTGCGCATGCCGGTGAGATCGGCGACGACGATCGAGTAGGCCCACGGCGCGCCCTGGCTGGCCGCGGTCCGCAGGCGGTCGAGCGCTTCCTGCGTGGTCTCGACCGCGCTCACACGCATGCCCCAGTTCGGCATCAGCATGCTCAGGCGCAGGCGCAGGCGCGGATCCGCGCTCAGCAACAGCACGCGGCCCTCGCGCGGATGGTGGTCTTCGGCAGGCATGTCGCCCTGCGCCTTCAGCAGCGGCAGTTCGAACCAGAACGTCGAGCCGACGCCGGGCTCGGAGTCGACGCCGATGCGGCCGCCCATCAGTTCGACGATGCGGCGCGAGATCGCCAGCCCGAGGCCCGTGCCGCCATAGAGCCGAGTAGTCGACGCGTCGGCCTGGTTGAATGCCTGGAACAGGCGCGCACGGCCTTCCGGCGAGATGCCGATGCCGGTGTCGCGGACCTCGAAACGCAACTGGTGCTGGGCCGCGGTTTCACCGATGCGGCGCACGCTGACGCCGATGCTGCCGCGCTCGGTGAACTTCACCGCGTTGCTCAGCAGGTTGCTGAGGATCTGCCGCATCCGCACCGGATCCCCGCGCACCGGCAGCCGCACGGACGGATCGACCTGCAGGCTGATGCGCAGGCCCTTGGTCTGGGCGGCGCGCTCCATCAGCTGGATCACGCTGTCGAGCAGTTCGCGCAGATGGAAGCCGGTGACCTCGAGATCGAGCTTGTTCGACTCCAGCTTGGAGTAGTCGAGGATGTCGTCGACGATGCGCTGCATCTGCTGCGACGACAGGTAAGCCGTGCGCACCAGTTCCGCGTGGTCGGGCGCCAGCTTGGCGTGCATCAGCAGGTCGAGCATCGGCGTGATGCCGTTGAGGGGCGTGCGGATCTCGTGGCTCATCGTCGCCAGGAACTCGCCTTTCGCCATCACCGCCGACTCGGCGGCCTGCTTGGCTTCACGCAGTTCGAGTTCCAGCTGGGTGCGCTGGTCGAGCTCGCGCTGCAGCTCGCCGAGGGCCAGTTCGTCGCGTCGCACGCGCTCGTCGGCCGCTTCGAGTTCGCGCACGCTCTGGTGCATGCGCACGCTGACCGCGATCGACGCGAATACCGCGAGCAGCGCCAGCACCAGGGCGATCGCCTGCCACGGGCCGGCGAGGCCGAGGGTCTCGAGCAGCATCGTGATCGCGGCACCGGCGGCGGCCCCGAGTGCGAGCCAGCGCAGCATCAGAGCGGAAGGGCGCCGGCGCGAGATCATCGGTCAGAGGACGGAGTGGTGGAAGTCGAAGTTCAGGCCGCCATCGACGCGCTGCACCAGGTTGCCCTGGATGAAGTCGATGCCGCTCATCCACAGCGTCGCCGCGGCCTGCGGGTCTTCCACCTGCTGGCCGATGACCTGCAGGCCGAGCCGGTGGGCGCGTTCGACCGAGACCCGCATTTCGTCGCGGACCTTGGGTTCGTCGAGCTGCCGCGAGTAACGCGCGGCCAGGCGCACGAAGCCCAGCGGCAGTTGCGCGAGCAGCGCATTGGCCTCGTCGCCGGCGCTGTACTGGCCGAGGCACAGCTGCACGCCGGCGGGGACCATCTTCGCGCAGAAATCCTGCAGCGACAGCGCGTGGATCAGCGCATCGTCCTGGCGCACGTCGATGACCAGCGACGGCCCGGGCAGGCCGCGCGAGGCGAGCGTGCCGACCAGCCATTCGGCCTGGCCGGGCTCGATCAGGCTGCGCGACGACTGCGACACGAACAGCCGCATCGGCGCGCCGCGTTGCTGGTGGACCTCGAGCGTGTCGAGGGCTAGCTCGAGCACGCGGCGGTCGATCTCGTGCAGCAGGCCGGCCGCTTCGGCAGCCGGCAGGATCCGCGCCGCCGAATGCAGCTCGCCGTCGCGACCGCGCAGCCGCAGCAGCGTCTGGTATTGCGCCTCGTCGCCGCCGGCGACGGCGACGATCGGCTGGAACGCGAGTTCGATGCGGTTGTCGGCTAGCGCGCCGGCGAGGTCCTGGCCGAATGCGTTCTGTTCGTCGCCGACCGGCTCGTCGGACGGCATGTGCACGGCGATGCCGAGCGGCGTACCGCGCGATTCGCGAAGGGCCTGCTCGGCAGCCGCGAGCGCGGCGCCGGGCTCGCCGTAGCCGTGGGCCAGATCGGCGTAGCCGACGAGGGCGCGCAGTCGGATCTGCTGGTCGGCGAGCGGAAACGGATGGCTGCCGATGCCGTCGCGCAGACTGCGCGCCCACGCATCGAGCTCGACACGGGCGACGCCCGGGGCGAAGACCAGGAACGTGTTGTCGTTGAGCCGCGTCGCCGGCGCGTCGCCGACAAGTTCGCGCACGTGGCGACCGGCGTCGGTCAGGATCGACTCCAGTCCGGCGTAGCCGTAGCGGTCCCGCAACGCGGTGATGCCTTCGATCTCGATGAAGCCTAGTGCGCCGCGCGCGCTGCCGGGAATCGCCTCGGCCAGCCGCTGCAGGATCTGCAGCCGGCTATTGAGGCCGGTTACGGGATGGCGCCCGGGCTCGGGCATCTGCTGAAGCGAACGGGCCCGGCGGATGCGGTTCTGCACCGCGGCGATCAGGTGTCGCGGCCGCACCGGCTTGGTCAGGAAGTCGTCGGCGCCGACTTCCAGCGCTTCGAAGTGGCGGTCCGGGTCCTCGTCGCCGGTCAGGAACACGACCGGAATGTGCGAGAACGCCGGCTGCTGCCGCAGCTGCGTGGTCAGCTCGTTGCCGTCCATGCCCGGCATGTGCAGGTCCATCAGCACCAGATCGGGCTGCACGCGCTGCAGCGTGGTCATGAATTCGTTGGCGACCGGCACCACGTGCGCTTCCATGCCGGCGCCATTGAGCACGCTTTCGGCGAACAGCGCCTGGCTGGGGTCGTCCTCGACCACCAGCACGCGATACGGCGGTTCGGCCGCGGCATCGGCCGACGCGGCGGCTGCCGTGGCCTCGCGCGTCGGCGCATTGCCGTCGTCGGTGGCGCGGCCGGGCAGGACCGCAGGCGCCGCGTCCGCGACCCAGCGACGCCAGTAGGCGGTGGGCGGGGTTTCTGCGCGGTCTCGGGAATCTGCTGCGGACATGAGGAGGACTGTGCCGGGATGTGGGGAAACAGGCAACTTTAGCGACCCGGCTGTGAGGACGCCCATCCGCGGTCTGCGCGCGAGGGCAGCGCGCGGGCCGCGAACGGAGCCCGCTGCCGCCGTGTCAGCGCGTGGCCGGCACCCGGGGCGCCCGCCGGAACACGCGTCGCCAGATCCACCACACCAGGCACGCGCCCAGCACACCGATGCCGACGACCAGCCCCAGCGCGATCCACGGATACGCGAAGGCGAGCGCCAGGGCCGACACCGTCACGACATCTTCGGTCAAGGAGGCCGCGAGGTTGCTGACCGGCTCCGGCGAGGTGTTGAGCAGCAGCCGCGTGCCGGCCTTCAGCACATGGCTGGTCAGGGCGACGCCGGCGCCCGTCGCCAGCATGCCGGCCCCGAGATCGCCGTCGGGCGACAGCGTGGCCGCGGCGAGGAACGCGCCCGCCGGCACGCGCGCCAGCGTCTGCAGCAGGTCCCAGCCCGAATCGACACCGGGGATCTTGTCGGCGAAGAATTCCACCGCGGCCAGCACGCCCGACACGCCGATGACCCACGGCGACGCGGTGATCGCCAGCGCCGGCGGGAGATCGAGCCAGCCGAACAGGCCGGCGATGCCGAGACCGAAGACGGTCAGGTAGACGCGGATGCCGGCGAGCCAGGCCAGCAGGACGCCGATCGCGAACAGATGGGCTTCCGACATCGCGGACTCCGGGCGGGCGGAACGGAACGTCTGCCCAACGGCCGCGAGTATAGAAGCGCCTCCGGGTTGACGCGCGTTCCGCCCGCTCGCTATACCGTCGCGATGACCGAGCCGTCCTCACCCCCGCCCGCGCCCGTCGAGCCCGCGGCCGCGCCGCCGCCGCGCGCGCCGTCCGCCGCGCCACCGCTGGCGCCGGCCCGCTGGATGCTCGTCGTCGCGGCGCTCGTGCTCGTGTCGCTGGCATTCGGACTGTGGGGCGCTTGGCGCGTGCTGCTGCCGCCCGCCGACGATCCGCACCAGCAGCTCGCCCGTCAGGCCGGCACGCTGGAAGACCTCGAGCAGCAGGTCGCGACGCTGACCCGCTCCGACCAGATCAGCCGGGACGCCAACCGTGAGCTGCAGGGCACGCTGGCCGAGCGCGATGAAGAGATCGCCGCGCTGCGGGCGGATGTCGCGTTCTACGAACAGTTCGTCGGCGCGACGGCGCAGCGTCGCGGCCTGACCGTGCACGAACTGCGTCTGCAGCCGCAGACCGACCAGGGCTGGCACTTCACCGCCACGCTGACCCAGAGCCTGAACCGCGACGCGGCCAGTGCCGGCCGGGTGCGGCTGTCGATCGAGGGCACCCGCAACGGCCAGCTCGAAACCCTGGACTGGGGCGATCTGCGTCAGCAGGCGGATGCGGAAGCGGTGGCCTATTCGTTCAAGTATTTCCAGCAGGTCGAAGGCGACATCGTGCTGCCGCCCGGCTTCCAGCCGCTGCGGGTCACGGTGCGGCTGGCGCCCGACGGCGGCGCCGCGGTCGAACGTGCGTTCAGCTGGGCCGACGTGACGCCGCGTTCCGCCCCCGACGCTTGATCGAGCGGCATGCGCCCCCCATCCTGTGGGGCATGAACGATGTCTTCGCCATTGAAAGTCCCGGATACCAGTCGCTGGACCGCCCGCTGGACTTCACGCCCGCTGCGGCGGCGAAGGTCCGCGAACTGATCGCCGGCGAGGGCAATCCGGCGCTGAACCTGCGTGTCTACATCCAGGGCGGCGGCTGCTCTGGGTTCCAGTACGGCTTCGAGTTCGACGAGGCGCGCGCCGAGGACGATCTGGCGATCACCACCAACGACGTCACTCTCGTGGTCGATCCGCTGAGCCTCCAGTACCTGATGGGCGCGGCGGTGGATTACGTCGAAAGCCTGCACGGCGCGCAGTTCACGATCCGCAACCCGAATGCGAAATCGACCTGCGGTTGCGGCAGCAGTTTCACCGTCTGACGTCGACGCGACCTCGCGTTCGCACGCCGCGCGGCGATAATCGCGCGCATGACCTTCAGTTTCCTCGACGATCCCCTCGATCGCGCCGAACACCTGCGCACCGATTCCGCGGCGCTGGCGCGCCTCTGGCCCGATGCCCGCGTCCTGCTGCTCGACACCGCGGGTGATGCCGCGGTCGACGCCGATGGCCTGCCGCCGGCGCTGACCGGCACCGCCGTCGGCGCACGGCCCGAGACTGCGATCTTCCTCGGCCTGCACGACGCGCAGGCCTGGTTCGCCTTGCCGGCCAGCGATGCACCCGCCAGCCTGGCCGCCGCTGCGGTCGTGGATCTGCGCACGGCGGCCGCGCACTGGCCCGCGCGCGCGGCGACGGCTTTCGCCCAGGCGCGCGCGGTGCTGCACTGGCGCACGCGGCACCGGTTCTGCGGCGCCTGCGGCGGCGTGCTGACGTGGGCGCGTGCCGGCTGGCTCGGCCGCTGCCCGCAGTGCGGCCTCGAACACTATCCGCGCACCGATCCGGCCGTGATCGTGGCCGTGACCGACGGCGCGCGCCTGCTGCTCGGCCGGCAGGCGGCGTGGCCGCCGCGGCGCTATTCCACGCTGGCGGGCTTCGTCGAGCCGGGCGAAACCCTGGAGCAGACGGTGGTGCGCGAGGTCTTCGAAGAAAGCGCGGTGCGCATCCGCAGCTGCCGCTATCTCGCGTCGCAGCCCTGGCCGTTTCCCTCGTCGCTGATGCTGGGCTTCATCGCCGAGGCGATGCCGGACACGCCGCAGGTCAACGACGAACTCGAGGAGGCGCGCTGGTTCACCGCCGACGAGATCGGCGCGGCCTTGCGGGACGCGTCGGGGGACACGGGCGTGTTGCTGTCGCCGAAGCTCTCGATCTCGCGCTGGCTGATCGCGCAGTGGCACGCGCAGCACGTGGACGCGGGACGCGCGTAGCGACGGAATACGGATCCGCAGCGGCATGCCCGCTGCCTTGCCACCGCACGCGTGTCACGACAGGGGCCGCAAGGCGCCTGTCGAACAGGCAACGTCCGGGATGGGTCCGCACCCGGATGGTGGAACGGCGCGAGTGCCGGACGCCTGCCGAGCGCGCGGGGCATGCGAGGCGAAGAGCCGGCCCGTACCTGCGAACTGCACCGCGCGGGTGTCTAGCCTGGCGCCATCCAGCGGAACGCAGCCCACGGCAGATTGCGCGCGATGCCGAACAGCGCGAGCAGGCCGATCCAGAACGTCGCCGTCGACAGCAGGCGGGCGACCGGGCGCAGCCACTGCGGTCGCCAACCCGCACGCCAGGCGACGAACGCCGGCGTGGCGAGCAGCAGCACCAGCAGCAGGGGATTCATCGCGAAGGCCTGCGGCACGTCGCCGTGGGCGAGCGCGTGCAGGCAACGGGTCAGGCCGCAACCCGGGCAATGCCAGCCGGTCACGGTGTAGAACATGCACGGCGGAAACGGGCTGCCCGGCGCCGTCGGGTCGAACGTGCGCAGCAGCCAGAGGCCCGCCGCGCCCGCGGCCACGCCGGCGCCCGCGAGGGCGACGGTCGTGGCGCGGACGCGCGGCAGGCGCATCTGGCCGTGCGCGGAGGCCATCAGTTGCCGGCCTGGATCTGCTCGAACATTTCCTGGTACATCGCCATGCCGCCGCCGAGCGTCAGCGAGTAGATCGTCCAGATCAGGCCGATGATGCACAGGCCGGTCGTCACCCAGCACCAGGTCTTGGCGGTGTTCGACGCGCGTTGCGCGCCGGGAAGATCGCCCATGCCCAGCAGCGTGTTGACCTTGGCCGCGAACACGATCGCGACGATGCCCGGAATGGTGCCGATCACGCAGCACAGGCACAGCGACAGCACGGTGGCGACGATCGACCACGCCAGGTAGTTCGGCACCGTGCCAGGCGCGAGCGGCGCGCCCGGCTGCGGCGCGCCGTAGGGTGCCGCATAGGGATCGGTCGGCGGCGGCGGCGGCGGGGGTGGCGGTGGCGAGGGTGGCATCGAACTCATCGTCGGATCTCCTGGAGAAAAAACGGGTGGTGACAACGGATCCACGTCCGGCGCTGCCGGCGTGACGCCGCTACTGTAACGCCGTGACGCGACGCGGCGCAGCACGCCGGGCGCGATGCCGCGCGCAGGTCATGCGGCGTCGCCGCGCAGCGCGCGCACCTTGTATTCGAGCTCGGCGGCCGTCGGCACGCCGGTGTCGACCGGCGGTGCGGCGACGACTTCGATCGCGGCGCGGAACCGGCGCGGCACGCGCATGCGGCCCAGCCGCGTGTCGTGATGGCTCCACATGCTCGACCACATGCCGCGCAGCGCCATCGGCACGACGGGTACCGTCTGTCCCCGTGCCGCGGCGCGCGCGAGGATGCGCTCGACGCCGGTCTTGAACGCGGTCATCTCGCCGTCGCGCGTCAGCCGGCCCTCGGGAAAGATGCCCACGACCTCGCCCTCGGCCAGCGCCGCATCGACCGTGTCGAACGCGCGTTGCATCATCGCGACGTCTTCTTTTGCGCCGGCGATCGGGATCGCCTTCGCATGCCGGAAGATCCAGCGCAGGCCGGGGACGGCGAAGATGCGGTGGTACATGACGAAGCGCACCGGCCGCGGCATCGCCGCCGACAGGATCAGCGCGTCCATGTAGCTGACGTGGTTGCAGACCACGAGCGCCGGGCCGGTGTCGGGCACCGCGGTGTCGGCGCCGCGCACGCGCAGGCGGTACAGCGCGCGCACCAGCAGCATGCTGGCGAAGCGCATCAGGAATTCGGGCACGATCGTGAAGATCCACACCGCGACCAGTGCATTGGCGATCGCCAGCGCCAGGAACACCTGCGGGATGCCGAGCCCGGGCAGCGGGATCGTGACGCCGCCCAGCGTCACGCCCTCCATCTGCAGCGCGATGCCGAGCACGGCCGCGCCGACGATGAAGAGCGAGTTCTGGATGTTGAGCCCGGCGATCACGCGCGAGAGTTCGGAGCGCGGCGTGCGGCTCTGGATCAGCGCGAACAGCGGCACCACGAAGAATCCGGCGCACAGGCCGATGCCGGTCAGGTCGAGCGCGATGCGCCAGCCGGCCCAGTCGCCGAGGAACTGGGCGAGCGTCAGCCCGGTCGCGGGTGGCAGGCCGGGGCGCGCGAAGTACAGATCGAGCAGGAACGCGCTGATGCCGAACGCGCCCAGCGGCACCAGGCCGATCTCGACCGAACGTCCCGACAGTTTCTCGCACAGCAGCGAGCCGACACCGATGCCGACCGAGAACAGCGCCAGCGCGAAGATGTACAGCGAGGTGTCGTTGGCCACGCCGCCCAGGTAGACCTCGCCGTAGGTCGGCAGCTGCGCGGTCAACACGGTGCCGACGAACCAGAACCACGACACCCCGAGGATCGCGTTGCGCACCGCGAGCTGGCGCCGCGCCAGCCGCAGCACGGCGATCGATTCGGGGATCGGGTTCCAGTTGATCTTGAGATCCGGCGCGCCGGCGTCGACCTTCGGGATACGTCGCGCGACCACGTTGCCGGCGATCGCCAGCACGATCACCGAGACCGCCGCGGCTTCCGGACCGTACTGGCCGGCCACCTGGAAGATCAGCCCACCGTAGAGCATGCCGACGAGGATCGAGATCGACGTGCCCATCTCGACGAGGCCGTTGCCGCCGGTCAGTTCCTCGGGCTTGAGCACCGACGGCAGGATCGAATACTTCACCGGGCCGAACAGCGTCGACTGGGTGCCGGTCAGGAACAGCGCGACCAGCAGCACGGTCATGCTTTCGAGCACGAAGCCGAGCGCGGCGATCGACATGATGCCGATCTCCATCGCCGTCGTGATGACGATCAGTTTCTGTTTCTCCATGCGCTCGGCGATCTGGCCGGCGATCGCGGAGAACAGGAAGTACGGCAGGATGAACAGCGCCGGCGCGAGGTTGGTGTAGAGCGTCTTCTCGGCCGATCCGACGCCGAGGAAGAACAGCAGCGCGATGATCGACTGCCGGTAGACGTTGTCGTTGAACGCGCCCAGGGCCTGGACGGTGAAGTAGGGCAGAAACCTGCGCTGGCGCAGCAGTGCGAACTGGGAGTGGCCGGCCATGCAGGTTCCTTGCGTCAGGCGCGCAGCCTAGCAAACGACGATGACGCATCGCGCGTCACGGGCAGGCGGTCGCGATCAGGCCGTCGGCGGTTCGGCGGTGTCGCGGACGGCGCGGTAGCGCTGCTCCAGCTCCTGGCGGATCTCGCGGCGCTGGTGTCCCTGGCGGAACCGGCGCCGGCCTTCCTCGGTCGTCGGCTCGCGCGGCGGCACCGGCGTCGGCCGGCCGTCCTCGTCCATCGCGACCATCGTGAAGAAGCAGCTGTTGGTATGCCGCACCGAGCGCTCGCGGATGTCCTCGGTGATGACCTTGATGCCGACTTCCATCGACGTGCGCCCGGTGTAGTTCACCGACGCGAGGAAGGTCACCAGCTCGCCGACGTGGATCGGCTCGCGGAACGTGACCTGGTCGACCGACAGGGTCACGACGTAACGCCCGGCGTAGCGGCTGGCGCAGGCGTAGGCGACCTCGTCGAGATACTTCAGCAGCGTGCCGCCATGGACGTTGCCGGAAAAGTTCGCCATGTCCGGCGTCATCAGCACGGTCATGCTGAGCTCGGCGTTGCCTGGAGTCATACGGGACACCTCGGTGGCGGGCGACGGATGCGGACGACGCCGCGATTCTGCACTGCGGCGCGACGCCCGTCAGCGGCCGGCGTTCGCCGCGCGCTCGCGTTCGATCGCGCGCCAGCCGATGTCGCTGCGGTGGAAGGCGCCGTCCCACGAGATGCAGGCCATCGCCGCATGCGCGCGCTGCTGCGCATCGGCCACCGAATCGCCGAGCGCCGCCACGCACAGCACGCGGCCGCCGGCGGTCACGATCTGGCCGTCGACGAGCGTCGTGCCCGCATGGAACACCTTGGTGTCGGGCGCTGCCGGCGCGTCGGCGAAGACGATGACGTCGCCGGTGCGCGGGGTCTCGGGGTAGGGCGACGCGGCCATGACCACGCCGAGCGCGGGCCGCGGATCCCACTGCACGTCGACATCGGCGAGGCGCGCATCGAGCGCCGCGTCGACTAGGTCCGACAGGTCGCTCTGCAGGCGCAGCAGGATCGGCTGGGTTTCCGGATCGCCGAAGCGCACATTGAACTCGATGACCTTCGGCGCGCCGTGCGCGTCGATCATCAGCCCGGCGTAGAGGAAGCCGCTGAAGGGCGCGCCGTCGGCGGCCATGCCGCGTACCGTCGGGTCGATGACCTCGCGCAGGATGCGTGCCTGCACCTCGGGCGTGACCACCGGCGCCGGCGAATACGCGCCCATGCCGCCGGTGTTCGGACCGGTGTCGCCGTCGCCGACGCGCTTGTGGTCCTGGCTCGTCGCCATCGGCACGGCGGTCGTGCCGTCGACCATCGCGATGAAGCTCGCTTCCTCGCCGGTGAGGAATTCCTCGATGACGACGCGTGCGCCGGCTGCGCCGAAGGCATTGCCCGACAGCATGTCGACGATCGCCGCTTCCGCGTCCTCCTGTGTCATCGCGACGATGACGCCCTTGCCGGCGGCGAGGCCGTCCGCCTTCACGACGATCGGCGCGCCGTGCTGGCGCACGTACTCGAGCGCCGTATCGGCATCGGTGAACACCGCATAGTCGGCGGTCGGAATCCGGTGGCGGGCGAGGAAGTCCTTCGCGAACGCCTTGCTGCCTTCCAGCTGCGCGGCCGCGGCGCTGGGCCCGAAGATGCGCAGGCCGGCGGCCTGGAAGCGATCGACGATGCCGGCGACCAGCGGCGCCTCCGGGCCGACCACGGTGAATGCGACGTCCTCGCTGCGGGCCAGGTCGAGCAGGGCGTCGAGATCGGTCGCGGCGATCGCCACGTTGCGGCATTTGGCCTCGTGCGCGGTGCCGGCGTTGCCGGGCGCGACCAGGACCTCGGCGACCCGCGGCGACTGCGCCAGCTTCCACGCCAGCGCGTGTTCGCGCCCACCGGCGCCGATGACGAGCAACTTCAACATGGCAACACCAGGGCATCGGAAGGACCGTCGATTTTAACGACAGCCGCGCCGCAGCGCGCCGGTGTCGACGCGCGCGGGCCGTCGACGGTGCGGGTGCTAGGCTCGATCGCCCTGCCATCCACGGAGCCGCCGACGCGATGGCGCTTGTCCAGCTGATCGAAGCCACCCTGTCGCCCATCGTCGATGCGATCAACGGCGTGCTGTGGAATTACGTGCTGGTCGGCGTGCTGCCGCTGGTGGGTCTGTGGTTCACGGTGCGGCTCGGCGCGATCCAGTTCCGCCGTTTTCCCAAGATGCTGTCCGGCCTGTTGCGCGGGACCGGCGACGACAGGGCCGGCATCTCGCCCCTGCAGTCGCTGTGCACCAGCCTCGCCTCGCGCGTGGGCACCGGCAACCTGGTCGGCGTGGCGATCGCGCTGGGCGTCGGCGGGCCCGGTGCGATGTTCTGGATGTGGATCGTCGCGTGCGTCGGCATGGCGACCGCCTATGTGGAAAGCACATTGGCGCAGCTGTACAAACAGCGCGACGCGGCCGGCCAGTACCGCGGTGGCCCGGCGTCGTACATGGCCCGCGGCCTCGGCGCACCGTGGCTCGGCGCGATCTTCTCCGTCTGCCTGATCCTCGCGTTCGGGCTGGTGTTCAGCGCGGTGCAGGCGAATTCGATTTCCGAAGCGGTTGCCGCCGCCTGGGGCGTGCCGTCGGCCTGGACCGCGGGCGTGCTGGTGCTGGTCGCGGCGCCGGTGATCTTCGGCGGCCTGCGCCGCGTGGCGAAGCTGTCGGAAATCGTGGTGCCGGCGATGGCCGTCGCCTATCTGCTGCTGGCGGCCTGGGTGATCGTGGTCAATCTGGCCGAGGTGCCGGCGACGCTGGCCTTGATCGTGCGCAGCGCCTTCGGCCTCGAGCAGGCGGCGGGCGGCGTGCTCGGCGGTCTCGCGGTCGCGCTGCTCAACGGCGTCAAGCGCGGGCTGTTCTCGAACGAGGCCGGCATGGGCAGCGCGCCGAACATCGCCGCGTCGGCGACGCCGGCGCCGCATCATCCGGCGAGCCAGGGCCTGGTGCAGGCCTTCGGCGTGTTCATCGACACGCTGGTGATCTGCACCGCGACCGCGCTGATGATCCTGCTCTCGGGCGCGCTCGAGACGGCCGGCGGCGATGGCGCGGTGCTGACCCAGCAGGCGATGGCCGTGCATTTCGGCGGCCTCGGGCCGGTGTTCATCGCGGTCGCGCTGTCGCTGTTCGCGACGACCTCGATCTTCGGCAACTACGCCTACGCCGAAAGCGCGGTGCTGTATCTGCGCGGCGGCCGGGTCGGGATCCTGCTGCTGCGCGTGGGCTGCCTGGCGATGGTCGCCTGGGGCGCGTTCGCGAAGGTCGATCTGGTCTGGAGCACCGCGGACGCGGCGATGGGCACGATGGCGATCGTCAATCTGGTCGCCATCGTGCTGCTGTCGGGCGTCGTGATCCGGGTGACCCGCGACTACGACCGCCAGATCCGCGCCGGCAATCCGTCGCCGCGCTTCGATGCCGCGGACTTTCCGGAACTCGGCGATCGCATCGACCGCAGCATCTGGACGGCGGCGAAGACCGTGGCACCGATGCCGGACGGTGCGGACGGGGCAGGCGAACGCGCGCGCTGACCGCGGCGGTTCGAGACGGGCGACGTCCATCCGGACGCGGCGGCATCGCCAGCGTGCGATGTCAGCAAGACCCGATGCGCAGGTCATGCCGGCGCCGGCGACGCGGGTCGCTCAGTCGCAGCCGTCGCGCTGCAGCGCCGCGGGCACGGGCCAGGCGCCGGTGGCCGCATCGAACGCCAGCCGGTAGGTCGCGTCGATGCGCCGGCCGCAGGCCGTGCCGCGTTCGCGGACCAGCAGCGGATAGACCTCCGCTGCCGAGCGGCTGTCGTCGAGGTCGAGATCGAACTGCAGGTCGAAGGCATCTTCGGCGGCGCAGGTGCCGGCGTCCAGGCAAGCGGACATCCACCCCGCGTTGTCGAGCGTGCTGCGCAACGACGCCGCGGCTGCGAAGCCGCCGTCCCGCGGCAACACGATGTCGCGCGTGCCGAGGGTGATGCCCTGGCCGGTGAAGCCGCTTTCGATGACGACGCCGTAGCGCTTGGCGCCGACGCGATGCACGGCGATGTCGGCGAGATCGCCGAAGCTGCCGAACGTCTGCTGGTGCGATTCGGCCGCCGCCGCGATGGTGTCGCCGTCCCGGCGCAGCAGGAAGAAGTCGGTGATCGCCGGCGTGACGTGGCCGGCGCCGTCGGGCAGGCCGCAGACCACGACCAGTTCCGCAGGTGCATCGGCCTCGCCGACCGGCGCACGGACGCAGACATCGCGTAACGCAGCCGCGTCGCCGAGTCCCGCATCCGTCAACGGCGTGCCCGGCCAGTCGCCGGCCAGCTGCGCGAGCGCGCCGTAGCGCGCGACCAGGAAGTCGCGGACCGCGTCGCCGGGCAGACCGACGGGCGCGGCGTCAGGCGCGATGCCCGCGGCGTCCGCTGTAGGCGCAGCGCGGACCGCGGTGTCGGCGGACGCCGCCGTGGCGGAAGGCAGGGCAGCACCCGCAGGATCCGCAGGTGTTTCGGCACAGGCGGCGAGCAACAAGCTCGCGCAGAGCGCGGCCCATGGCGCCGTCAGCGGCGGGCGGACGGCCATCGGATCGAAGCGGCGCATGGCGACATCCCGGTCTGCAATGCCGTCACCCTAGTGACGGAAATGTCGCACGCCGGTGAACACCATCGCGATGTCGTGCGCGTCCGCGGCGGCGATGACCTCGGCGTCGCGCATCGAGCCGCCCGGCTGGATCACCGCGGCGATGCCGGCCTCGGCGGCGGCATCGATGCCGTCTCGGAACGGGAAGAACGCGTCCGACGCCATCACCGAGCCGGCGACGCGCAGGTCCGCATCGGTCGCCTTGATGCCGGCGATCCGCGCCGAGTACACGCGGCTCATCTGTCCGGCGCCGACGCCGATGGTGCGCTGGTCGCGCGCATAGACGATCGCGTTGGACTTCACGTACTTGGCGACCTTCCACGCGAACAGCAGATCGTCGAGCTGCTGCGCGCTCGGCGCGCGCTTCGTCACCACGGTGAGTTCGGCGCGCGTGACATCGCGGTTGTCGGCGGTCTGCATCAGCAGGCCGGAGCCCACGCGCTTGACGTCGATCAGGTTGCGTCCGTCGCCGTGCGGGATGCGCAGCACGCGCACGTTGGCCTTCTTCGCGCAGTAGGCCAGGGCGTCGTCGTCGTAATCCGGCGCGATCAGCACCTCGACGAACTGGCGGTCGAGGATCGCCTTCGTCGTCGCGGCGTCGAGCCGGGTATTGAACGCGAGGATGCCGCCGAAGGCCGAAGTCGGATCAGTCGCGTAGGCCAGCTCGTAGGCATCGCCGCAGGCCGCGCCCACGGCGACGCCGCAGGGGTTGGCGTGCTTGACGATGACGCAGGCCGGCGCGTCGAACTGGCGCACGCATTCCCACGCGGCATCGGCGTCGGCGATGTTGTTGTACGACAGCGCCTTGCCCTGCAGCTGCACGAAGGTCGCCAGCGTGCCGGGCACCGGAAACAGGTCGCGGTAGAACGCGGCCTGCTGGTGCGGGTTCTCGCCGTAGCGCAGGTCCAGCGTCTTGACGAAGTTGCCGTTGCTCTGCGCCGGGAACGGCGCGCGATCGCGTGCGCCGGCATCGGAGGGCTCGGCGATCGACGACAGCACGTCGCTGATGCGCGCGTCGTACTGGGCGACGCGGTTGAACGCGGCGACCGCCAGCGCGTACCGCGTCGACGCCGACACCGCGCCGTCGTGCGCCGCGAGTTCGGCGATCAGCGCGTCGTACTGCGCCGGTGCGGTCGCGACGGCGACGTGGGCGAAGTTCTTCGCCGCGGCGCGCAGCATCGCCGGACCGCCGATGTCGATGTTCTCGACGATGTCGTCGAAGCGGGCGTCCGGCGCATAGGCGACGCGCTCGAACGGATACAGATTGAGCACCAGCAGGTCGATCGCCTCGATGCCGTGTTCGGCCATCACCGCATCATCCTGGCCGCGACGCCCGAGCAGGCCCCCGTGCACCTTGGGGTGCAGGGTCTTGACGCGACCGTCCATGATTTCCGGGAAGCCGGTCAGGTCGCCGACGTCCCGGACCGCGAGGCCCGCGTCGCGCAGGGCCTTCGCGGTACCGCCGGTCGACAGCAGTTCGACGTGGCGCGCAGCGAGGGCGCGGGCGAGTTCGAGCAGGCCGGTCTTGTCGGACACGGACAGCAGCGCGCGGCGGATCTGCACGGGCGCGCCGGAGGGCGTCTGGGTCATGGGGAATGCGGGCAACGGAGCGGGCCGCGAATTATAGCGTCGGGCGCCGCGGGCGCCGGCCGGGACCTGTCGGTGCAGATCGCCCGGGGCGACGCGGTGATCGCTCAGACCAGGCCGTAATCGCGCAGTTTCTTGCGCAGCGTCGCGCGGTGGATGCCGAGCATCGCCGCGGCGCGGCTCTGGTTGCCATCGCAGAAATTCAGCACTTCGGCGAACAGCGGAATCTCCAGCTCGCGCAGCGCGACCTCGTAGAGGTTGTCGGTGTCGTTGCCGTTGAGGTCGCCGAGATAGCGCTGGATCGACACCGCGACGTGCTCGCGCAACGGCGTGCGCGGCATCGCGCGAGCGGAGCTGTCGGATCGGTCTGCGGCGTTCAAGGAGACTCTCGTGGCAGCGTCGACGGGGCCGCCGCGCGCGGGCGCGCAGCGATCCGGATCAGGGCGGACGGGCAGTCTATCGCCTCGCCCGGAACCGCGCCACGACGCGGTTCAATGGAATGCGAACGCGAACGACACCGCCGGTACGTCGGGTTCGACGATCGCCAGGCGGATGGCGGCGCTCTGGCCGGCGCCGAGCACGCCGGTCGCGGGCGCCTCGGCGAGATACTCGTCGGGCGCGAACACGCGCGTGCCGATGGCATGCCCGTCGAGATCCGACAGCGTGAGCACGAGCCGCGGCCACGCCTGCGGCCAGCGCGCGTCGTTGCGGAACGTCGCGCTGACCTGGAGCTGGCCGGGCGTGCCGGGATCCGGGCGCACGTCGCGTGCGAGCAGGGTCAATGCGTCCGGCTCGTGCCACGGCGGCACCGCGCAGCGCAGCACGGCGCAGACCGACAGCAGCACGGGCCGCCAGCCGGGATCCCGCGCCAGTCGCGCGCGATCGGCCAGCAGCACCTGCAGTGCGAGCAGCAGCGACAACGCGACGACCGCCGCGACCAGCCAGCGACGCTGGCGGCGGGCGTCCGGCGTCGCGGCGACCCGCGAGCGGATGCGGACGAAGCTCGGCGACGGGCGTGACGGCGAGGTCGCTGTGGCGGATGACATGTTCGTGGCGGGCGGCGGCGCGACCGGCGTCGCGTCCGGAACGTCCTGGAGGTCGGTGTCAGGCTCGACGATCGGCGCCGCGGGTGCGGCTTGCGCAGGTGGCGCGGCATCGCCGGTCGTGCCGGTGTCGGGAGCCGCCGACGGCGTCGCGAGATCGTCGTCGGCGACCGCCGATGCGTCTCCGGATGGCGCCGCGGCAGTCGGCGCTTCTGCCGGCGCATGGGCCTCGCGTCCGGTCGTCGTCGTGTCCGTCTGCGGCGCCGACGTGGAGCCGTCCGCGTCCGCCGGCCGCAGCAAGGTCGCGACCGACGGCGGCGCGTGCGGGGGATCCGCTTCGACGCGGAGCACGCCGCGGCATCGCGGGCAGCGCAGCGGCGGCAGGTCGCTGACCGGATCGGTCGCGACCAGCGCGCGGCAATGCCTGCAGCTGATGAACATCGCGCTATTGAATCACGGCCGCTGCGGCGCGTGATGCGGCACTCAGGTCGCGCGGCGCACGCCGTCGATGCGCACCCAGTCGCCTTCTCGCGTCACCGCGAGCTGGTCGAACCAGGGGCGGTAGCGCCGCAGCAGTTCCTCTTCCTGACCGTCGAGGATGCCCGACAGCGCGATGCGCCCGCCGACCTCGACGCGCGCCGCCAGGGTTTCGGCCAGCGCGTCGAGCGCGGACGCGAGGATGTTGGCGAGCACGACGGGATAGGTCGCCTCCGGCGCATCGGCCGGCAGCGACACGGCGAGCGCATCACCGACGCCGTTGCGGGCCGCGTTGTCGGTCGAGGCGAGCAGCGCCTGCGGGTCGTTGTCGACGCCGGTCGCGTGCTGCGCGCCGAGCTTCAGCGCGGCCAGCGCGAGGATGCCGCTGCCGCAGCCGTAGTCGAGCACGCGCCGGCCCTCGAGCTCGCCGGCCGCGGCGAGCCCGTCGAGCCAGTGCAGGCACAGCGAGGTCGTCGGATGGGTGCCCGAGCCGAATGCGAGGCCCGGATCGAGCCGCACGACGGCAGCCTCGGGCGTGTCGGCGCCGTCGGGCAGCGGCGCGTCCCAGGGCACGATCCAGGTACGCGCGCCGAACTGCAGCGGCACGTACTGGTCCATCCAGGCGCGTTCCCAGTCCTGGTCTTCGACCTTGCGGAAGCTCGCGCGCGACCAGTCGAGCGCGGGGGTCCGCATCGCCGTCGAACAGGGCGGTCAGTACGACCGCATCCCACAACGGCGTCTCGCCGACACCCGGTTCGAGGATCGCCTGCTCGTTGCTGGTGTCGGCATCGGCGTCGAGCATCGTCACCGCCAGCGCGCCGACCTCTTCCAGTGCCTGCGCGTGACGCGGCTGGTCGGCTTCGGTGCAGCGCAGGCTCAGTTCGAGAAAGGGCATGGAGGGGGCTCGGGGGGAGGGCGGGCATCTTCGGCCCGGAGGCGCCGGACGTAAAGCCCGGCGTGTGGCGTGGTCAGGGGCGCGACGGAGTCGCGTCGGCCTCTTCCGCAGGTGGCGTCGCCGGCTCGGCGGTGCGCTGGTTGTCGGGATCGTTCGCGGTGATGCCACCGGCGCTGTCGGGCGGCGGCGTCTCCTGGGCGGGCATCGTGGTGTCGGCGGGATCGGGCGACAGGAGTTCCTGGTCGTCCCGGCGATCGCAGGCGGCAAGGACCAGCAGACCGGCGGACAGACAGCAGAGCAGGGGCAGGCGCATGGGCGTCGTCTCGAAGCTAAGGATTCCCGAGCATGCCGGGCGGCGTCGGGAGAGCGCGTCACGACGCATGCGCCGCGATGTGCGTCCGGTCGCGCCGCCGCGCGCGGCCCTCGCTACAATGGCGCGGTCGCGCCCCCGCCGACGCCCCGCCCTGTCCATGACCGCACGACTGCCGATCGCGATCTTCGTCTGCGCTGCCCTGCTGGCCGTGCTGGCGCTGCGTCAGCCTGCGGCGGTCGAGGGGTACGCCGATGGCGATTCGACCCAGGCGGCGCCTGCCCGCCGTACCGGGTCCGTCGACACGCGTCTCGATCCGTTCACCGTGGCCGGGCCTTCCGTGTCTTCCACGACGATAGTCGCTGGTGCGACGCCGCACTGGCGGACCGCCTTCGAACGCTCGGACGATCTGTTCGTGCTGCTGCGCTCGCTGGAATCCGCCGCGGCTGCCGGGGACGTGGAAGCCCGCTGGCTGGCCAGCCGGGTCCACGAGTATTGCGCGCCGGTCGCCCGTTCGCCGATCGGCTACGCGCGCGATACCGCGCTGATCGGCAGCCTCGGCCTGCGCGGCGCCGCGCCGCTGAGCGCCGCCCGCAGCCGGGTCGGTCACCGCTGCGCCCGCTTCCTGCCGACCGACACGTTGAGCTTCACGCAACTGGTCGAGGCGCGCCAGGCCGCGGCGCTGGCAGGCAGCCTGCCAGCCGAGGCCGCGCTGCTGGCGATGGGCGAACCGCTCGACGACGACGCGGACTACAAGGCGGCGCTGGTCGATCGCGTGCAGGCCTCGCGGGATCCCGAGGCGTTCGTCGCGCTGGCGCCGGCGATGGGCGTCGCCGCCAGCGACGATGCGGCGCTCGCCGGTCGCGTGGCCGGGACGCAGGGCGCGGAACTCGCCTGGCATCTGGCGGGCTGCCGGCTGGGCCAGGCCTGTGGCCCGGACAGCGCGTTGATGACGCAGTACTGCGCGAACGGCGGCATCTGCGCGCAGAACGGCGAACCGGACTTCGAGACGCTCGTCCGGGAGGCGGCGATACCGCCAGCGGATGCGGACGAAATCGAGGCAATGGTCGACGCGCTGGTGCGCGACGAAGAACAACTGGTCGGAGTGGTAGCGAAATGACGAAGCGGACATTCGCGCGCCGGGCGCGCTTCTGGTTCTGGGCCGTGCTGTTCGTCGGGTATTCGGCGGCGGTTGCGGGCGTGGTGGTCGACGCGGTCGCCGAGAACTACCGGCGATTGTCGAGCGTCACCGAGACCACCGCCGCTTCCCCGGTCGCGCAGCGGGAACTCGGCGCCGCGCAGATCGCCGCGCTCCACCGGGCGCAATCCGGCGCGCCGTTCCAGACCCTGGCGCCGGGCGAGACCTTCCGCGTCGTCTGGCCGGATGGCTCCAGCGAGGTGGTGCGCATCGTCAGTCCGTCCGCCGAGGACGGGGTGCAGTCGATGGCAGGCGATGCAGGCGCACCGTTGGCGCGGCCGCGGGGCCAGGCCGAGCTGCAGGTGCTGCCGGTGTCGACCGAAGCGCCCCGCCGCGATCCGTCGGTGATGGCCGAAGCGGTCGATCGCTGAGGCGAGCGCCTCAGGCGCCGGGCGCGTCGCGCGTCGCGGCCCGCCGGCGCCGCCGACGCCTCGTGTCGGCGATGCGGGACCAGAATCCGATCGACTGGAACTGCAGTGCGCACAGCGCGACCAGCGTCCAGGTGATGTCCAGATTGAGATAGACCCCGGCCGCGCGGTTCAGCCCGGCCCACTCGGCCCGCCGCAGCGCCACGCTGCCTTCCCCGAACAGCCAGTGCACGGCCCGTCCGGTGGAGAGGGCCTGCCAGTCGCCGAACCGCAGCAGCCCCCAGGCGCCGTAGCCGAGGCTGGCGACGACGCCGAACGCCAGGCCCGCGCCGATCCAGACGAGCGCCTCGTTCGCCCGCCCGCTGTCGTCCCACAGCAGCAGCGCGGCGAGACTCCAGACCACGATGCACGCGGCGGCGAGAAGGACGAACACCATCGACAGCTCCTGCGGGAGAGGGAAACCGGGCCTGCGGGACCCTGGCCGGGCAGGCCAGGCGGGCGGCCAAGGTAGCGGCTGGCGCCGGACGCGGCGGTGACAGCAGGCACGCGGTGTGGGCCTGTCGCCGCTTTCGACCGACAATGGCGGACGAGCGCCCCCGCTTCGCCGCTCGCGACGCCGTCGACGGCGCGTCGCGACGGATGGCCCGCACTGGATTTCCACGATGACGATGTTGCCCCCCGAGACGATCCGGCTCTCGGTCGCCCCGATGATGGACTGGACCGATGTCCACTGCCGGCAGTTCCACCGTCTGCTGGCGCCGGGCGCGCGCCTGTACACCGAGATGGTGCATGCGAAGGCGGTGCTGTTCGGCGACCGCACGCGCCTGCTGGCGATGACGCCCGCGCAGCATCCGCTGGCCCTGCAGCTCGGCGGCAGCGATCCGGCGACGCTCGCCGCCGCGACCCGGGTGGCCGCCGATCACGGCTTCGACGAGGTCAATCTCAATTGCGGCTGTCCGTCGGATCGCGTGCAGGCGGGGCGCTTCGGCGCGTGCCTGATGCGCGAGCCGCAGCTGGTCGCGGACTGCGTCGCGGCGATGGCCGCCGCCAGCGACGTGCCGGTGACGGTGAAGTGCCGGCTCGGTGTCGACGACGACGATGACTACGCGGCCTTCGCGGGGTTCGTCGACGGTGTCGTCGCGGCCGGCGCCGCGATGGTGATCGTGCACGCGCGCAACGCCTGGCTGCAGGGCCTGTCGCCGAAGGAGAACCGCGACGTGCCGCCGCTGCGCTACGACTGGGCGCATCGATTGAAGCGCGAACGGCCGGGCCTGCCGGTGGTGCTCAACGGTGGACTGGCGACGCTCGAGGACGCCGAGGCGCAGCGGCCCCACGTCGACGGCGTGATGCTGGGGCGCGCGGCCTACCACGACCCCTATCTGCTGCACGCGCTCGATGCGATGTGGCGTGGCGGCACGCTGCAACCGCGCGATGCGCTGTTGCGGTCGCTGCGGCCGTACGTCGAATCGCAACTCGCGGCCGGCGTCGCGCTCAAGCACATCAGTCGCCACGTGCTCGCCCTGTTCCACGGACAGCCGGGCGGGCGGCTGTTCCGGCAGGTGCTCAGCGAGGGCGCGCATCTGCCGGGCGCCGACTGGTCCTTGATCGAGCGTGCGCTGGCCGCGACCGCGCGGCCCCAGCGCTCGGCGGCCGCGTGATCACCCGCGAGGTCGATGCGTTCTTCCGGGTGGCGCGCGCGTGCGCCCGGGATTTTGGCCCGGCGACCGCACGTGCCGCGTTCCTGGTGGCGCCCGAGGGGTTCACCCGCGCCGACGAATCCGCGCGCGACAACCGCTACATGGCCCGCGCCGACGGCTTCGATGCCGACGCCGCGCTGGGCGAGCATCGCGTGCTGCAGCGGCGGCTGTCGCAGGTGCTGCCGACGCTGTGCTTTCCGGGCGATCCGGCGACGCCCGACGCGGTGTTCCCCAACAACGTGTTCGCGACCGTCGCCGGCCGCGCGATCGTCGGCCGCATGCGGCATCCGGTACGCCAGCGCGAGGCCGCGCGTGGCGACATCCGCGGATTCTTCCGCGACGTGCTCGGCTACCGCGAGATCGACCTGTCAGACCAGCCGCATCCCTGCGAACTGACCGGTGCCCTGGTCGTGGACCGGGCGCGCGGCCTGGGGTTCTGCGGTCTGTCGGAACGTTGCGATCCCGTCGGCGCGCAATTGATGCACGACGCGTTCGGGCTGCGCGCCACCCTGCTGTTCGATCTGGCCGCCGGCGAATACCACACGAATGTCGTGCTCGCCGTGCTCGCCGGCCGCGCGGCGCTCGTCTGTCCGCAGGGCTTCGCGGACCCGTCCGTCGCCGAGGCCATCGCTGCGTTCTATGGCGCCGGCGGACTGCGTGTGGACGGCGAGGCGCAGGCCGGCTTCGTCGCCAATGCCATCAGTTTGTCTCCGGACCGGGTCTGGATGAGCGCGCGGGCCGGCGCGACGCTGCCGGCCCACGCGCGGGACGCGTTGTCCACGCTGGGCTTCGCGATCGAGACCGTCCCGCTGCCGGCGATCGAGGCGGCCGGCGGGTCGCTGCGGTGCTGCGTTGCGGAAATCTTCTGACCAGCTGACGATCAGATCGCGGCCCCAACCTGAACGAGGTCTGCGGTGCAAAGAAAAAGTTAAGGACGGATTCACTGCCTCGGCCCAAGAATTCAACGTCTTACCGCAGCAACCCCTTTCCGATTCCACAGGAGCGGCTCGTGTCCGTCGCGGTACCCCGTCTGTCGCTGTTGATCCTGTTGCCCGCGTGCGTCGTGGGTGGTCTCGCGTTGCCGGCCCAGGCCTTCAACGACCCGCCGCCGCCGCGCGCCGAGCGCACCAGCGAGGTCCGCCCGGTGCCGCAGGGCCGCATGCGGGCCCACGATTCGATGTCCGATTCGGTGCGCCGCATCGAACGCTCCACGCGCGGTCGAGTGCTCAGCGCCGAGCGCATGCAGTCCGACGGCCGCGATCTCAACCGCCCGCATCTACGTCGACGATCCGCAGTCCCGCCGGGGCCCGACCCGTGCACGCCGCGACGACGATTGATCCTGCATCCTGAGCCCCTATTCAACGGCCGATCCGGCCGTCAAGACCGGAGTTGACCCATGCGTATCCTGCTCGTCGAAGACGAAGCGCCCCTGCGCGAGACCCTGGCCGCCCGCCTCAAGCGCGAGGGCTTTGCCGTGGATGCGGCGCAGGATGGTGAGGAAGGCCTGTATATGGGCCGCGAAGTGCCGTTCGACGTCGGCATCATCGATCTGGGCCTGCCGAAAATGTCCGGCATGGAACTGATCAAGGCCCTGCGCGAGGAAGGCAAGCAGTTCCCGGTGCTGATCCTGACGGCACGTTCGAGCTGGCAGGACAAGGTCGACGGCCTCAAGCAGGGCGCCGACGATTATCTGGTCAAGCCGTTCCACGTCGAGGAACTGCTCGCGCGCATCAATGCGCTGGTCCGCCGTGCGGCGGGCTGGAGCAAGCCGACCCTCGAGTGCGGCACCGTGATGCTCGATCTGGCGGCGCAGACCGTCAGCGTCGACGGCAAGAACGTCGACCTGACCAGCTACGAGTACAAGGTACTCGAGTACCTGATGATGCACGCCGGCGAACTGGTCTCGAAGGCCGATCTGACCGAGCACATCTACCAGCAGGACTTCGACCGTGACTCGAACGTGCTGGAGGTCTTCATCGGTCGCCTGCGCAAGAAGCTCGATCCCGATGGCGCGCTCAAGCCCATCGAAACCGTGCGTGGCCGCGGCTACCGCTTCGCGATCCCGCGCAACGGCGAGGGGTGAGGCACGGCGTTTCCGCTCGCCGTGGTGTCCATCGCGCCGGAATCGGCGCGATGATGCCGGTGACGGCGCGGCGTGCGCGCCAGGCAGGCGGGGCGTCACACGATGGCTTCTGACAAACGCCGGCAGCTGCACTGGCGCCCCCGCTCGCTGCAGGCGCGTCAGCTGCTGGCCGCGAGCATCGGCCTGCTGGCCTTCCTCGCGCTGGCAGGCTACGCACTCGACCGGGCCTTCATCGACGTCGCCAGCGAAGGCCAGCGCGATCGGTTGCGCACCTATGTGATGGGCTATGCGGGTGATATCGAGTTCACCCGTGGCGGCGAGATCTACCCGCCCGAAACGCCACGCGACACCCGGTTCCAGCAACCCAACAGCGGCCTCTATGCGGAGGTCGTGCTGCCCAACAACGCGTGGCGTTCGCCGTCCGCGTTCGGGCCGCAGTTGCCGGATGCGGGCATGCTCGGCGCCGGCGAAGAGAAGTTCGAAGGTCCCTTGCCGATGATCCGCAGCGACGGCACCGCGGGCGACGTCTACCGTTACGGTCTGGGCCTGGTGTGGTCTCCGGAAGGGCGCGTCGACCGCGAGTTCGCCTACACCATCTACGTGATGGAAGACGCCGGCACCGTGCCGCGTCAGGTGCGCGTGTTCCGGGCCGCCCTGTGGGGGTATCTCGGGATCGCCGGCATGATCCTGCTGCTGCTGCAGGGCCTGATCCTGCGCTGGAGCCTGCTGCCCTTGCGGCGCGTCGAGAGCGAACTGGTCCGCGTGCAGCGCGGCCAGGCGGATCGCATGGGCATGCAGCATCCGCGCGAACTGCAGCCGCTGACCGAGAGCATCAACGCGCTGATCGAGAGCGAGCGCGAACACCTCACGCGGCAGCGCAACACGATGTCCGACCTCGCGCACAGTCTGAAGACACCGCTCGCCGTGCTGCGCTCGCGTCTCGACGCCCAGGACGGAGAGACCGAACTGCGCGACGAGGTGGCGACCCAGCTGCAGCGCATGACCGATCTGGTGACCTACCAGCTGGCGCGCGCGGCATCGAGCGGCCACCAGCTGTTCGCGGCGGCGGTCGAGATCGAGCCGCACGCCGAGCAGATCGTGCGCGGCCTGGAGAAGATCTACGCGGCGAAGGGCGCGGTCTGCGAATTCGAGATCGATCCGGCCGCGCGGTTCCACGGCGAACCCGGCGATCTGCAGGAACTGCTCGGCAACCTGCTGGAGAACGCGTTCAAGTGGGCGAAGTCGCGCGTGCTGCTGGTGGTCAAGGCCGGCGACACCGCGCCCAACCGCCGCGCGGGCCTGGTGCTGATCGTCGAGGACGACGGCCCCGGCATTCCGGCCGACCGGATCAACGCGGTCCTGCAGCGCGGCGTGCGCGGCGACGAGCGCGTCCAGGGCCACGGCATCGGCCTGTCGATCGTGCAGGACATCGTGCACAGCTATCGCGGCGAACTCCGCGTCGGACATTCGGACGAACTGGGCGGCGCCTGTTTCTCGGTGCGCCTGCCGCCGGGCTTCTGAGCCCGCGGTCATTCAGGCCAGCGGCGATGGTCCGTAGAGCCGCGCGAGGTGCGCGGCGACGTCGGGACAGGCCTCGCGCAACAGCTGCGGCGCGCTGAAGTGGTATTCGCTGCAGACCGCGAAGAATTCTTCCGGTGCCTCGGCCGCGTACGGATCGATCGTCGTGTCGTCGCCCGCGTCGACCCGCGCCACGAACGCGTCGTACGCCTGCTGGAACGTCCGTGCCCACTGCCGCTGCCAGTCGCGCGGCAGCGGCGGGGTGCCGTCGAGCACGCCGTCCAGGGCGTCGAGCTTGTGCGCCATCTCGTGCACCGCGACGCAGAAGCCGGCGTCGGGCTCGGCGATATCGGACTCGACATCGGCCCAGGACAGCACCAGCGGGCCGCTGTCCCAGGACTCGCCGATCAGCTCGTCGTCCCATTCGTGCATGACGCCGGCGGCATCGACGTGCGAGCGGTTCACGCGGAACGCATCCGGATAGACGATCAGTTGCGACCAGCCGTGCAGGCCTTCCTCGCCGAATTCGAGCAGCGGCAGGCAGCACAGCGCAGCCAGCAGCAGACGGTCGCGATCGTCGAGCCGCAGATCGCCGATCGGGGTGATGGTCTTGCGTCGCAGGAACGTCATCGCCAGCGACTGCAGGCGTGCGTCGCGGGGCGCATCGAGGGCGCGCACCCACGGCAGACGCGCGCGGACGACCTGCCAGTCCCCGGCGTCGGGATGGTTTGCGTGACCTGCGAACAGGCGCCGGATCAGCGACCGCACGAGGTCAGCGGAACATGCCCGGCAGGAAGCTGTGCCAGCGCGGCGGACGCACGATGTTCTCGCTGTCGCCGCCGCCCGGCGAGACGCTGCGGGCGCGTGACGCGCTGGCCGGCGGTGCCCGGCGGTTGCCGCTGCCATTGGCATCCGATGCGACCGGCGATTCCGCCGCGGCCGCGGCCTGGCACGGCGGCGTTCCGTCGGCATCCGCCAGCCGCGCGTCGCGCGCGGCGACCGGAAGGCTCGCCACGAACAGCAGGCTGCAGGCTAGAAGGCGGATCGACATGGCGGAACTCCGGCTGGACGGGCAGGCGCGGGTAGCGCGCCACTATATCAACGATGCGTGACACCCGGGCCGGGTCGCGACAGGCCGGACGACCTCGTCGATAATCCGGGCATGCCTGTGTCCCGCCACCCGCCTGCCGCGCCGCCGACGTCCGAGCGCGCGTTGCTGCAACGCCTGATCGCCGGTCCCGTCTCCGGCGATGCCCTCGCGCACGAATGCGGGCAGACGCGTGCCGCGGTGTGGAAGCGGATCGGCCTGCTGCGCGAGGCCGGCGTGCCGATCGTCGCGCGGCGCGGCACGGGTTACACGCTCGCGCACCCGCTGACGCTACTCGATGCCGACGCCATCGTCGACGCGCTGTCGCCGGCCACGCGCGCGCAGCTGGCGACGCTCGATGTCGCGTGGTCGCTGGATTCCACCAACGCCGAACTGCTGCGACGGCCGATGCCCGGCGCCCTGGCGGAGGCGCAGCTGGCCGAGCGCCAGACCGCGGGACGCGGGCGCCGCGGTCGCGTCTGGCAGTCGCCGCTGGCGGCGCATCTGTACCTGTCGCTGCAGCGTGGTTTCGACGGCGGGCTCGCGCGGCTCGGCGGCCTGAGTCTGGTCGCCGGCATCGCCGCCGTCGAAGCGCTGCAGGCACTGGGCGTCGCGCCGGTCCGTCTCAAATGGCCTAACGACCTCGTGGTCGTCGATGGCGACGGGCTGCGCAAGCTCGGCGGCGTGCTGGTCGAAGGCGGAGGCGAGCATGCCGGCCCTGCGCGCGCGGTGCTCGGCATCGGCCTCAACGTGCGCATGCCCGAGGCCGCCGCCGCGGCCATCGATCAGCCCTGGGTCGACCTGGCGGCGTTGGCGGGCGCCGGCAGGACGATCTCGCGCAGCACCCTCGCCGCGGCGCTGCTCGATGCCTGGGTGCCGGCGCTGGCCCGGTTCGACGCCGACGGACTCGCCCCGTTCCTGCCGCGCTTCGCCGCGGTCGATGCGCTCGCGGGTCGCGCGGTGACGGTGCACGGCGGGCAGGGCGAGTGCGACGGCGACGCGCTGGGCATCGCCGACGACGGCGCGCTGCGCGTGGCTTTGTCGACGGGCGTGGCGAGTTTCCACGCGGGCGAGATCAGCGTGCGTCCGCGGTCGCCGCGCGCGTGAGCACCTGGCTGTTCGATCTCGGCAATACCCGGCTCAAGTGCGCGCCGCTGCACGACGACGGCACGGTCGGCGACAGCATCGGCATCGCCCATGACGGCGAGGCGTTCGATGCCGCGGAAGTGGCGCGCCTGCCCGCGCGCTTCGCTGCCGCGCTGGTCGCCAGCGTCGCTTCGCCCGCGTTGCGGGTGGCGCTGCTGGACCTGCTGACCGCGCGCTGTGGCCGGATCACGCTGGCTACCACGCGACGCGCCCTGGCCGGTGTGACCGTCGCCTATCCCGATCCCGCCCGGCTCGGCGTGGACCGTTTCCTGGCCATGCTGGCGCTGCGCGCGGACGCCACGACACCGGCCTTGCTGGTCGGCGTGGGCACCGCGCTGACCCTCGATCTGCTCGACGCCACGGGCCTGCACCGCGGTGGACGGATCGCGCCGTCGCCGGCGCTGATGCGCGAGGCCCTGCATCGCCGCGCGTCGCATCTGCCGGCGACCGGCGGCGACTACGCCGAGTTCGCGGACGACACCGCCGCGGCACTGGCCTCGGGTTGCGACGGCGCGGCGCTGGGCCTGATCGAGCGCAGTCTCGCGGCGGCGACGACGTTGCTCGGCGCGCGTCCATGTCTCGTGCTGCACGGCGGCGGCGCGCCCGATCTGCATGCGCGCCTCGCGGAGGCTTCGCTGCGTGCGGACCTCGTACTGGCCGGCCTCGCCCGCTGGCACCACGCGACCGGCGGCAGCGCGCCGCCGCACCGCTAGAATCGCCCGATGCTGCTCCGCGCGCTCGTCGTCCTGTTGCTGATCCTCAACCTCGGCGCCGCCACGTGGTGGGCGACCCGTGGCGCGCCCGACGGCCCGGCGCCGGTGGTCCTGGAGGCCGGTGTCCCGCGCCTGCAGCTGGCAGGCGAGGCGGAGGTTGCCGCGGCGCCTTCTGCCGCCGTCGCAGCCACGCCCGTGCAGGAAGCGGAACCTGACCCGGATCCGGCCGAGGCCGAGGCGGAGGCCAGAGCACCGGTCGCGACCGCGACCGTGGCGCCGCTGCGCTGTCTGGCGCTCGGGCCTTATCCCGATGCCGGCGCGCGCGATGCCGCGCGGGCGCGGCTGACGCCGCTCGTCGCGCGTGCGGCGCCGCGGGACGTCACCGACACCCCGCGCGGCTGGCGGGTCTGGTTGCCGCCGCAGGCCGACCGCGCGGCGGCGCAG
>NZ_NRQR01000017.1 GCF_002849595.1 Luteimonas rhizosphaerae | reverse complement strand
AACCGGCGACGGCGGGCAATGCCGCGCCGCAGGCCCGCAACGGCGCGGCGGGGCGCGGTCCCGACGCCGCACCGGTGCCGTCGCCGGCGCAGGCCGGCGCCGAGACGGCCGGCGTCGCCGAAAGCGCGCCCGCGTCGAGTGCGGGGCCGTCGGAATCGCAGGTCGAGGCGATCCGCAAGCGCATCGAGGAGCGCCGTGCGCGGCTCCGCCAGCAGCAGGCCAATCCGCAGGCGCAGCCGTGAGCGCGCGCCGGTGCCCGCATCCCCCTCGCCGACGATCCGACCTAGACTCCCAGCGATGACCGATTCGATGACGCCAGCCCGCCACCTTCGCGCGATCGCCTTCGCGACCTGCACCGTCCTGATCGCGGGCTGCACCACCGCCCCCGCCGCGCGCATGCAGCGCAGCGGCGATCCGGGCCAGGCCGGCGCCGTCGCCGGCGCGCAGGCCGAGGACAGCGGCCCGCGGGTCGAGACCCTGGTCGACGACGACGACCGGCCGCGCCCGCAGATCCGCCGCGGGACCGGGCAGGTCATCAACCGCAGCGCTGCCGCGGCGCCGCCGCCGAGCCTGGCCGGCACCAGCGGCCAGGCCTCGTTCAATTTCGAAGGCGAATCGGTGCATGCCGTCGCCAAGGCGATCCTCGGCGACATGCTCGGCCAGAACTACGTCATCGCGCCGGAAGTGCAGGGCACGGTGACGCTCGCGACCCCGCAGCCGGTCAGCCCGGCCCAGGCGCTGAGCCTGCTGGAGATGGTGCTGGGCTGGAACAACGCCCGCATGATCTACAGCGACGGTCGCTACAACATCGTGCCCGCCGACACCGCGCTGGCGACCGGCACCGTGGCGCCCCGCACCGGCGCGACCGGCGCCGCCCGCGGCTTCGAGGTGCGCACGGTGCCGCTGCGCTACATCTCCGCGACCGAGATGGAGAAGGTGCTCGAGCCCTACGCGCGTCCGAACGCGATCGTCGGTGCCGACAACGCGCGCAACGTCATCACGATCTCCGGCAGCCGCTCGGAACTCGACAACTACCTGCGCACGATCGAGATCTTCGACGTTGACTGGCTGTCGGGCATGTCGGTCGGCGTGTTCCCGCTGCAGTCCGGCAAGGCCACCCAGGTGGTGGCCGACCTCGAGAAGGTCTTCGGCCAGGACAGCGAGTCGCCGGTGTCGGGCATGTTCCGTTTCATGCCGCTGGAAGGCGCGAACGCGGTGCTGGTGATCACGCCGCAGGCCGATTACCTCGGCGAGATCCAGCAGTGGCTGGAACGCATCGACAACGCCGGCCAGGAGCCGAGGCTGTTCTCCCACGAACTGAAGTACATCAAGGCGCGCGAACTCGCGCAGCGCCTGTCGGAAGTCTTCGGCGGCGGTGGCGGCAGCAGCGGCCAGGACAGCGCCTCGCTGGCCCCCGGCGCGACCAGCGGATCGCTGCGCAGCGGCGGGTTCGACAACCGCAGCAGCGACGGCGGCAGCGGGCTCGACAGTGGCGGCGGCTTCGGCAGCAACAACGGCGGTGGCATGAGCGGTGGGCGGGGCGGCAGCGCACGCGGCGGCGGCAATGTCGGCCAGATGCAGCTCGACGAGACCCAGGACGGCCCGAGCAGCGTGACCCTGGAAGTCGAAGGCGACCGCGTCGGCGTGTCCGCCGTCGACGAGACCAATACCCTGCTGGTGCGTACGACGCCCGCGGCATGGCGCTCGATCCGCGATGTCGTCGAGCGGCTGGACGTCATGCCCTCGCAGGTGCACATCGAGGCGCAGGTGGTGGAGGTGCTGCTGAGTGGTGACCTCGAGTACGGCGTCAACTGGTTCATCGAAAAGGGCATGACCGACAACGGGATCGGGCCGTTTCCGGGGCCGGGTCTTCCGGGCGTCGGCGGCCCCAGCCGCTGGAGCACGCTGGGCGCCAGCATCGGCGGCACCTCCGGCGCGGGGCTCGCATGGTCGCTGGTCCGGAACGACGCGGCCGCGGTCATCCAGGCGCTGGACGAAGTGACCGATGTGCAGATCCTGCAGTCGCCATCGGTGTTCGTGCGCAACAACGCGATGGCCGAGTTCAACGTCGGTGCGAGCATTCCGATCTCGTCGACGAGCGTGAATCCGATCATCGGCGACAGCCAGTTCACCCAGGTCCAGTACATCGAAACCGGCACCATTCTCAAGGTGCGCCCGCGCGTGACCCGCGACGGCATGGTCTTCCTCGACATCGTCCAGGAGGTCAGCTCGCCCGGACCGCAGAACACCGCCGATTCCCAGGGCAACGTGCGTATCGACACCCGTCGCCTGAAGACCGAAGCCGCGGTCCAGGCGGGCGAGACCGTGATGCTCGCCGGCCTGATCCGCGACGAGGTCGGCAAGACCTCGGGAGGCATTCCGGGCCTCAGCCGCATTCCTGTCGTCGGCGGCCTGTTCGGCTCGCAGTCCTCGCGTACCGAGCGCAGCGAAGTCATCGTCCTGCTGACGCCGACGATCGTGCGCAATCCGATGGAAGCGCGGCAGTTGACCGACGAGTACGGCAAGCGCTTCCGCGCGCTGCAACCGCTGAACCGGACCACGGACTGAGGCCGGCGATGTCGACGGGGCAGTCGCATGACTGACGTGCCGGTCGTGCTGCTGCCCGTCGGCCACGACGACGACGCGCTCGACGCGTGCCTGGCCGCGCTCGACGCCGGCACGCCGGCAGGTGCGCGTGTCTGGCTCGCGGACGACGCGCGGGTCGGTCCGCGCGGCGCGGCCATCGTGCAGCGCTGGCTCGCAACGACGCCGCTGCAGGCCGACTACACCTGCCGCCCGCGCAGCATCGGCGAGGTCGCGCATCTCGACGACGTGCTGCGCGCCTGCGGCGATGCCGATGTCATCGTGCTCGCGCCCGACGCGATTCCCGCGCCCGGCTGGGCCAACGCGCTCGCCGCGTGCTTCGCGCGCGACGCCTCGATCGCGACCGCGACCCCGTGGTGCAACGCCGGCGAAGCGGCCGCCTGGCCGCGTATCGGCGAGATCGCGCCGATTCCCGACGATCCGTCGCGGCTCGCGCGCGCCTGCCAGCAACTGCCGCCGCTGTATCCCGAGCTGCCGGCCGCCGTCGGCCACGCCGTGCTGCTGCGCGGCAACGCGCGGAAGAAGGCCGGCGGGCTCGACGCGTCCAGCTACGCGTCGTGGTACGCGGCGCTGATTGATCTGTCGCTGCGCATGGGCGGTCTCGGCTGGCGCAACGCGCTGTGCGAAACCGCCTTCGTCGCGCGCGGCGGCGAAGGCGGGCCGGCCGACGGCGACATGGATGCGCTCGCCGTGCGCTGGCCGGCCTGGCATGCGCGCCTGGCCCGGTTCCTGATGGACGATCCGCTGCACGCGAGCCGTGAACGCCTGCATCGCCTGTATGCCGCGCTGGAGGACGCGCCGGCGCAGCAGCAGTTGTTCGGCGATGCACCGGCCGACGAGGCCATCGCGGCGACGCCGCACCAGGACCGCGACGCGAGCGCGGCCCAGGACGCAAGGACCGATCCGGCCGCGCCTGTCGACGCACACGCGCGCGAAGGGCATGCAGGCTGACGCATGACGATGCCCCCGGAAACCGCCACCGGCGCCGACATCGTCGCCGTCGTCGTGACCTACCAGAGCGGCAGCACCATCGACGCCTGCCTCGCCCGCCTGCGCGCCGCGCAGGGCGTGGCCCAGGTGCGGGTCGTCGACAACGGCTCCAACGACCAGACGCTGGCCATCGTGCAGCGCCACGCTTCGCTCGATCCGCGCGTGCATTTCATCGGCAATCCCGACAACCCCGGGTTCGCGGTCGCCTGCAACCAGGGCGCGCGCGACAGCGACGCGCCGTGGATCGCGTTCGTCAATCCCGACTGCCTGCTCGAGCCCGACGCGTTGCAGCGGCTGCGCGCGCACGCGGATGCGCTGGCGGCGCCGTGCCTGCTCGGCGTCGATCTCGTCGACGAGGCCGGCGTCCGCGACGCCGCCGCGCGTCGCCGCGATCCGGATTTCGTCGCGATGCTGCGTTCGGCGGCCGGCCGGGAGCTCGCGTTGCCGCGCGATCCCGACCAGCGGCTGCAGCGCGTCGACGCGGTGTCCGGCGCGTTGATGCTGCTGCCGCGCGCGCTGTTCGACCGGATCGACGGCTTCGATACCGCGTATCGCCTGCACGCCGAAGACCTGGATTTCTCGCGCCGCGCGCGCGAAGCCGGCGCCGTCGTCGCGGTCGCCAACGACGTGCAGGTGGTGCACCTGCGCGGCGTGTCGAGCCGCGCGCGGCCGGTGTTCGTCGAGTGGCACAAGCATCGCGGCCTGTGGCGGTATTTCGGCAAGTTCGAACGTGCACGTCGCAGCCCGCCGATGCGCGCGGCGGTGTGGGCGATGATCTGGCTGCGGTTTCCGGTCGCCGTGCTGCGGAAGTTGCTGCGCGGCTGACGCCTCCGGTGTCATCACGGTTTCATGCGCGTCCGCTCCAATGGCGGCCCGCCGTCGTCGACGGCGTGCAAGCGTCCGATCCGCGCGACGCCGGAGCCCCTCATGCCTGTCCCATCCGCGCCGCTGGCGCCACGTCGCGCGCACGCCGCGTTTCCATCCCTGCGCGCGGCAGTCGTCGCGCTCGCCCTCGCGTCGATGCTGGCGACGCCATCGTTCGCGAACGACGCCGCGGGCCGGCGCTGGCTGCCGGGCGATCACCACGTGCACAGCGAATGGAGCGTGACCTGGGACGACAGCACGTCGCCGCCGACGCCGATCCGTGGCGGCGATTCGCCGTATTCGCGCACGCGCAATGCCGAGGAAGCGCGCCGGCACGGCCTGGCGTGGATGGTGCACACCGATCACGGCGGCCCGAACCATTCGGCGGTGACCCACGATTCGGCGTGGCCCGCGCTGCAGCAGGCGCGCACCGGGGTGCCCGAGGTGCTGCAGTTCCACGGCATGGAATTCGACGTGCCGGCCGGCGAACATGCGTCGCTGATCATGGCGCCGGGCGCGCACGAGAACGCGATGCTGGTCGATCTGGAGCGGCGTTTCAGCCGTCGCGAGGTGGACGACGACACGCGCGACACGCCGGAGGCGATGATCGCCGCGCTGCGCTACATGCAGGCGCAGCAGCCGCAGCCGCTGATGTTCGTCAACCATCCGTCGCGCACCGCGACGGCGACCGGCGCGTGGGGCGAGGTCGAACCCGACGAGCTGCGTGCCTGGCAGGACGCGGCGCCGGACGTGCTCGTCGGCATGGAAGGTGCGCCCGGCCATCAGGCCGACCGGCGCCATCGCGGCCTCTACCGCAACGATGCGGCCAAGACCTGGGGCGGGTTCGACCAGATGACCGCGCAGCTCGGCGGCGTGTGGGACACGCTGCTCGCCGAGGGGCGGCGGTTCTGGATCACGTCGACCTCCGACTCGCATCGCAATGCCGACATCGGCGGCGCCGACTTCTGGCCGGGCGAGTACAGCAAGACCTACGTGCTGGCGCGCCACGACAGCGCTGACATCCTCGACGGTCTGCGGCAGGGCCGCATGTTCGCGGTGACCGGTGATCTCATCGACGGCCTCGACCTGCAGGTGTCGGCCGACGGTGCGGCACCTGCGACCATCGGCGACACGCTGCAGGTCGCCCCGGGCGCGCAGGTCACGGTGCGGCTGTCGGTGACGGTCCCGGAGGGTCCGAACTTCAACGGCGACCGCAATGCGATCGACCACATCGACGTGATCGCCGGGCAGGCGGCGGACGACGGCGCGCCGCAGATGACCGTGCACACCGTGCGCGCTGCGCAATGGCGGCAGGACGGCAATCGCATCGCGTTCGACGTGACGCTGCCGGCGCCGGAGACGCGTGGCTTCGTGCGCGTTCGGGGCACGTCGAACGCGCAGATCGAACCGACGCCGGATGTCGCCGGCGAGGATCCGTGGCAGGACCTGTGGTTCTACTCGAATCCGGTGTTCGTGGAGCTTGTGCGCTGACGCCGTTGACTGGACTCGGCGCGGTCAACGGACCCGGTTGATCGCATCCCGCAGGGCGCGCGCCTCGCGCGCCGCAGCGTCCGCGAAATCGTCGCCGTTCGATGCATAGAGAATCGCGCGCGACGAACTGACCATCAGGCCGGTGCCGTCCGCCGTCTTCGCATTGCCGACCACGGCCTCGACGTCGCCACCCTGCGCGCCGACACCCGGCACGAGGAACGGCATGTCGCCGACGATCGCGCGCACTTCGCGCAGCTGCTCGGGCCAGGTCGCGCCGACGACCAGCGACACGTTGCCGTGGCCGTTCCAGTCGCGCGCGATGGTCTCGGCGACATGCTGGTACAGCGGCCGCGTGGCGCCGGCATGCGCAACCGGCAGGTCCTGCAGATCGGCCGCGCCCGGATTCGACGTGCGGCAGAGGATCACGACGCCCTTGTCGCTGCGGTCGAGGAAGGGCTGCACCGAATCACGACCGAGGTAGGGGTTCACCGTCACGGCATCGGCCGCGAAGCGTTCGAAGGCCTCGGCGACGTAGCGCTGCGCGGTGCTGCCGATGTCGCCGCGCTTGGCGTCGAGGACCACCGGCACGCCGGGGTGCGCGGCATGCAGATGCGCGATCAGTCGCTGCAGCGCGTCTTCGGCCCCGAGGGCGGCGAAGTGCGCGATCTGCGGCTTGAACGCGCAGGCGTAGTCGGCGGTCGCATCGGCGATGTCGCGGCAGAACGCGAACACCGCATCGGGATCATTCGCGAAACGAGCGGGAAACTTCGCCGGTTCGGGGTCGAGACCGACGCAGACCAGCGTGTCGGCGGACTGCCAGCGCGCACGCAGCGCCTGCATGAAGGTGTGCGTCATGGAGCGGTTCTCAGGTGACGATGATCGGCGCGCCGTGGGTGACGACGACCGTGTGCTCGAACTGCGCGCCATAGCCCTTGGGGCAGAGCAGCGACCAGCCGTCGTCCAGGTCTTCGGTGCGCGTGGCGTGGGTCGCGAGGAACGGCTCGACGGTGATCACCATGCCGTCGTGCAGGCGTCGGGTGTCGCGGCGATCGAAGTAGCCGGGAATCGAGCCGGGCGACTCGTGCAGCGCACGGCCGACGCCGTGGCTCTGCAGGTTGCGGATGATGCGGAAGCCGCGGCGCGCGGCCACGGCTTCGATGGTGCGGCCGATGCCGCTGAGCAGTTCGCCTGCCCGCAGCTGGGCGATGGCGGCATCGCGCGCCTCGCGGGTTGCGTCGAGCAGGCGCTGCTGCGCGGCGCTCGCGGTGCCGACGACGAAGCTCGCGCCGGTATCGGCGAAGAAGCCGTCGAGTTCGGCGGACACGTCGATGTTGACCAGATCGCCACCCTGCAGCGGCGTCGCGTCGGGGATGCCGTGCGCGACGACGCGGTTGACGCTGATGCAGGTCGCGGCCGGGAAGCCGTAGGTCAGCACCGGCGCGGACTGCGCACCGGCGTCGTGGAGCATCTCGGCGCCGATGGCGTCGAGATCGCGCGGCGTGGTGCCGGCCAGCGCGTGATCGCGCATCGTCGAGAGGATGCGCGCGACCAGCGCACCGGCGCGCTTGAGGCCTTCGAGTTCTTCCAGGGTCTGGATGGTCATCTGTGGCTTCCGGTTGTCTGTGCCGCTCTCACCCCAACCCCTCTACTCCGGCGGCACGTAGTCGGAGGGGGAGAGGGCTCGACTTTTTTCGGCTGCTTACTTCAGCGCCTTGAACCGCAGACGCTTCGGACCCGCGTCGTCGCCCATGCGGCGGCGCTTGTCTTCCTCGTACTCGCGGTAGTTGCCCTGGAAGAACTCGACGTGGCTGTCGCCTTCGAACGCGATGATGTGCGTGGCGATGCGGTCGAGGAACCAGCGGTCATGCGAGATCACGAACGTGTTGCCGGGGAACTCCAGCAGCGCGTCTTCGAGCGATCGCAGGGTCTCGATGTCGAGGTCGTTCGACGGTTCGTCGAGCAGCAGCACGTTGCCGCCCTGCAGCAGGGTCTTGGCCATGTGCAGACGGCCGCGCTCACCGCCCGACAGCGTGCCCACGAGCTTCTGCTGGTCCTGGCCCTTGAAGTTGAAGCGGCCGATGTAGGCGCGCGACTGGATCTCGACGCCGTTGATGTTGAGGATGTCGAGGCCGCCCGAGATTTCCTGGAAGACGTTGTGGTTGCCCTCCAGCGCGTCGCGGCTCTGGTCGACGTAACTCAGCTGCACGGTCGGCCCGACCACGATCTGGCCCGAATCCGGCTTCTCCTGCCCGGTGATCATCTTGAACAGCGTGGACTTGCCCGCGCCGTTCGGACCGATGATGCCGACGATCGCGCCCGGCGGGATGATCATCGACAGGTTGTCGATCAGCAGGCGGTCACCGAAGGTCTTGCTGACGTTCTTGAACTCCATCACCGCATTGCCCAGGCGCTCGCCCGGCGGGATGAACAGCTCGTTGGTCTCGTTGCGCTTCTGGTAATCGACAGACTGCAGCTCTTCCAGGCGGGCCAGACGCGCCTTGCCCTTGGTGCGACCGCCCTTGGCGTTCTGGCGCGACCACTCCAGTTCCTTCTGGATCGCCTTCTGGCGGGACTTTTCCTGGTTGTCTTCCTGCTTCAGGCGCTCGTCCTTCTGCGTCAGCCACTCGGTGTAGTTGCCCTTCCACGGAATGCCGCGGCCGCGGTCGAGTTCGAGGATCCACTCCGCGGCGTTGTCGAGGAAGTAGCGGTCATGGGTGACCGCGACGACGGTGCCGGTGTAGCGCGCGAGGAACTGCTCCAGCCACTCCACCGACTCGGCGTCGAGATGGTTGGTCGGTTCGTCGAGCAGCAGCATGTCCGGCTTCTGCAGCAGCAGGCGGCACAACGCGACGCGGCGCTTCTCGCCGCCCGACAGGTTGCCGACCTTGGCCTCCCACGGCGGCAGGCGCAGCGCGTCGGCCGCCACGTCCAGTTGGTTTTCCAGCGTGTGCGCGTCCCCGGCGGCGAGGATCGCCTCCAGGCGCTCCTGTTCCTTGGCCAGCGCGTCGAAGTCGGCGCCTTCCTCGGCGTAGGCGTCGTAGACCTTGTCCAGCGCGGCCTGGGCCTGCAGCACTTCGCCCACGCCTTCCTCGACCGCTTCGCGGACCGTCATCTCCGGATCGAGCTCGGGTTCCTGCGCCAGATAGCCGACCTTGGTGCCGGCCTGCGCGCGGGCTTCGCCTTCGAAATCCTGGTCCACGCCGGCCATGATCTTCAGCACGGTGGACTTGCCGGAGCCGTTGAGGCCCAGCAGGCCGATCTTGGCGCCCGGGAAGAACGACAGCGAGATGTCCTTGATGATCTGCCGCTTCGGCGGGACCACCTTGGACACGCGGTTCATGGTGTAGATGTATTGCGACATGGGGGCTCCGGTTGTGCCGGCCCGCGCCGGGGCCCGGTCGGGCGGCGTCGGGTAGGGAAGGGATGGCGGCAATTATAACGGCTCACGCCCGCCCGGGCCGCGCGCCGGGCGGCCCGGCGCTACAATGGCCGGCCTCGCCGTTCACTGTTCCGGAGCCCTCGATGTTCCAGCGCGACGCCCGTCTCGAAAGCTACGATCCCGACCTCGCCCAGGCCATCGCGAACGAGGTCCGCCGCCAGGAAGACCACGTCGAGCTGATCGCCTCGGAGAACTACTGCAGCGCGCTGGTGATGGAGGCGCAGGGCAGCCAGCTGACCAACAAGTACGCCGAGGGCTATCCGGGCAAGCGCTATTACGGCGGCTGCGAGTACGTCGACATCGCCGAGCAGCTCGCGATCGACCGCCTCAAGCAGCTGTTCGATGCCGACTACGCGAACGTGCAGCCGCATTTCTTCTTCGCGCTGCTGCAGCCGGGCGACACGATCCTCGGCATGTCGCTGGCCCACGGCGGTCATCTGACCCACGGCGCCAAGGTCAACGCGTCCGGCAAGCTGTTCAACGCGGTGCAGTACGGCGTCGACGACGCCGGCCTGATCGATTACGACGAAGTCGAGCGCCTCGCGCTCGAGCACAAGCCGAAGATGGTCATCGCCGGCTTCTCCGCCTATTCGCAGGTCGTCGACTGGGCGCGCTTCCGCGCCATCGCCGACAAGGTGGGCGCCTATCTGTTCGTCGACATGGCGCACGTCGCCGGCCTCGTCGCCGCGGGCGTCTACCCGACGCCGGTGCCGCACGCGCATGTCGTCACCTCGACCACGCACAAGACCCTGCGCGGCCCGCGCGGCGGCATCATCATCGCCAGCCAGACCGGCGCCGGCGAGCAGTTCGACGAGATCGCCAAGAAGCTGCAGTCGATCGTGTTTCCAGGCATCCAGGGTGGCCCGCTGATGCACGTGATCGCCGGCAAGGCGGTCGCGTTCAAGGAAGCGCTGGAGCCCGCGTTCAAGACCTACCAGCAGCAGGTGGTGAAGAACGCGCAGGCGATGGCGAAGGTCATCATCGAACGCGGCTACAAGATCGTGTCCGGCGGCACCGAGAACCATCTGATGCTGGTCGACATGATCGGCAAGGACGTCAGCGGCAAGGACGCGGAAGAAGCCCTCGGCCGCGCCCACATCACCGTCAACAAGAACTCGGTGCCGAACGATCCGCGCAAGCCCTTCGTGACCTCGGGCCTGCGCCTGGGCACGCCGGCGGTGACCACACGTGGCTACGTCGAGCAGGACTGCACCGACCTCGCCCACTGGATCTGCGACGTGCTCGATGCCCCGAAGGACGAGGACGTGATCGCCACCGTGCGCGACAAGGTCGCCGCGCAGTGCGCGAAGTATCCGGTCTACGGCTGATGCGACGTCCGCCGGCGTCGACACTTGGCGCCGGCGCCGTTCGCGCATCCTGACCAGGCCACGCCGCCCGCATGCATTGCCCCTTCTGCCAGCACACCGACACCAAGGTGATCGATTCGCGCGCCTCCGAGGACGGCGCGACGATTCGGCGTCGCCGCGAGTGCGAGGCCTGCGGCGAGCGGTTCAGCACGCTCGAGACCATCGAGCTGAAGCTGCCGGCGATCATCAAGGGCGACGGTCGCCGCGAGGCCTTCGACGCGCGCAAGCTGCGCCTGAGCATGGATCGCGCGCTGCACAAGCGGCCGGTGTCGGAAGAAGAGATTGAGGCGACGGTGCGCGCGGTCGTGCACCAGCTGCGCATGACCGCCGAGCGCGAGGTGTCGTCGCGCCGGGTCGGCGAGTTCGTCATCGCCGAACTGCGCAAGCTCGACCATGTCGGCTTCGTGCGTTTCGCGTCGGTCTACCGCGCCTTCGAGGATGTCGCGGATTTCCGCGAGGAACTCGACCGGCTGGAACGCGATCTGCCCGGCGACGGCCAGCTGCCGCTGCTCGGCGGCGGCGCGGCGCCGACGGGCAAGGGCGACAAGGGGCGCAAGCGCTGAAGGCCGGTTGCGGGACGGGCGGGGCGGGCGGCGCCACACGGATCGCGCGGCTCACGAGCGGCGCCTGTGAGCGCCGTCCACGACGCCAGCCGGCCGCCGCCGTCTTCCGCGCGATGCCCCGGGTTCGCGCGATCCCGATGTCTCCGCGTCGCGCCCGACCGCTGTACGTTCTCCATCCGTTTCCCGCCACCCGCGCCGAGCCATCGCCGCCCGCCTGCCAGGACTCCGCATGACGCACTTCACCGCCGACGATCACGCGCACATGGCGCAGGCCCTGCGGCTCGCCGAGAAGGGTGCCTATACGACGCGCCCCAATCCGATGGTCGGGTGCGTGCTCGCGCACGGCAGCGAGCGGGTCGGCGAGGGCTGGCACCGCCAGAAGGGCGGGCCGCATGCGGAAGTGCTGGCGTTGCGGGCCGCAGGCGAGCGGGCCCGTGGCGCGACCGCCTACGTGACCCTCGAGCCCTGCGCGCATACCGGCAGCACCGGCCCCTGCGCCGATGCGCTGATCGACGCCGGGGTGGCGCGCGTGGTCGGCGCGATGCGCGACCCCTTCCCGCAGGTCGACGGCGCCGGCTTCGAGCGGCTGCGCGCTGCCGGCATCGCCGTCGATGTCGGCCTGATGGACGCCCAGGCGCGCGCGCTGAACCGCGGCTTCCTGTCGCGGGTCGAGCGCGGCCGGCCCTGGGTGCGGATCAAGCTCGCCTGCAGCCTCGACGGCCGCACGGCGATGGCCAACGGCGATTCGAAATGGATCAGCGGCGACGCCTCGCGCGCCGACGTGATGCGCTGGCGCGCACGGGCCGGCGCGCTGCTGACCGGCAGTGGCACGGTGCTGGCCGATGATCCGCAGCTGACGGTCCGTTTCGATGCGGCCGCGTCCGAGGCGGACGCCGGCTTCGTCGCGCCGCTGCGGGTCGTGCTCGACCCCGGCCTGGCGACGACCGCGCGCGGTCGCATCCGCGACGCCGCCGCGCCCACGCTGTATCTGCACGCGGGCGAGGCCAAGGTGCCGCACGGGCTCGACGTGGCCCGCGCCGCGGTGCCGACCCGGGACGGGCGGCTGGACCTCGACGCGGTGCTGGCGTTGCTGGCCGAGGGCGGCATCAACGAGGTCCAGATCGAGTCGGGCGCCACGCTGTCGGGCGCCTTCCTCCGGGCGGGCCTGGTCGACGAGGTGCTGCTCTACGTCGCCCCGGTGCTGCTCGGCGACCGGGCGCGGCCGCTGTTCGAGGGGCTGGGCATCGACGCGATGGCCCAGCGCCTGCAGCTGGAGACCGTCGAGTCGCGGCGCATCGGCGACGATCTGCGGCTGCTGCTGCGTCCGGCCAAGGGCTGAACCCGGGCCACGGCTGCAATGAAGCGTCCCGGCCTGCGGGCCGGCGCGGCGCAGGGGCGCTGCTAGAATGCGCGGGCCGGTTCGCCGGCAACATCGAAACGTCTTCAGGGCGGGGTGCGATTCCCCACCGGCGGTAGGTGGCAGCGGTCCGGGGTTCCGGTCGCCCACGAGCCCGCGAGCGCTGCCACGGTGGATCCCACGCCGCGGCAGGTCAGCAGACCCGGTCCAATGCCGGGGCCGACGGTCATAGTCCGGATGAAAGAAGACGACCCGCGCATGGCGATCCGCCGTGCGTGCCGTCGTGCGTCCCGGAGCATTTCGTCGCATTCAACGTGCGGCGTGCCGGGCTGCATCCCGACTCCGCCGCGCCGTCATGGAGTCCAGCGGATGTTCACCGGATTGATCGCAGGCGTCGGTGCCTTGCAGACGCGCGATGCGCAGGGCGGCGATGCCCGCCTGCGGATCGCCACGGGCAGCTTGCCGTTCACCGACGTGCGGATGGGCGAGAGCATCGCCGTCAATGGCGTGTGCCTGACCGTCGTCGCGTTCGATGCCGACGCTTTCGAGGCGGACGCCTCGACCGAGACGCTGGCGCTGACGACACTCGGCGCGCTCGCGCCGGGGCGTGCGCTGAATCTTGAGCGCGCGATGCTGCCGACCGATCGCCTCGGCGGGCACCTAGTCAGCGGCCATGTCGACGGTGTCGGCCGCGTCGCCTCGGTCCACGAGGACGCGCGCGCCCAGCGCTGGCGTTTCGAGGCGCCGCCGGCGCTGCTGAAGTACGTCGCGCACAAGGGGTCGATCTGCGTCGATGGCGTCAGCCTGACCATCAACGCGGTCGACGCGACGGGCTTCGAGGTCGCACTGGTGCCGCACACCGTCGCGCACACCGCGTTCGCGCAGACGACTGTCGGCGACGCGGTCAATCTCGAGGTCGACATGATCGCCCGTTACGTCGAGCGCCTGGTCGGCGCTTCGTTGCCGCCTTCCGGAGACGCCGCATGAAGTTCGCCCCGGTGCCCGAACTGCTGGAAGAGATCCGCCAGGGGCGGATGGTGGTCATCGTCGACGACGAGGACCGCGAGAACGAAGGCGACCTGATCATGGCCGCCGAACTGGTCAAGCCGTCGGACATCAACTTCATGGTCACGCATGCGCGTGGCCTGGTGTGCCTGTCGCTGACCCGAGAGCGTTGCGGCCAGCTGGGCCTCGCGCCGATGGTCCGCGACAACACCGCGCAGTACCAGACCGCGTTCACCGTCTCCATCGAGGCGGCCGAAGGCGTCACCACCGGCATCTCCGCCTACGACCGGGCGCACACCGTGCGCACCGCAGTGAAGCCGGACGCGAAGCCGCACGACCTCGCCCAGCCGGGCCACATCTTTCCCCTGCTGGCGCATCCCGGCGGCGTGCTCAGTCGCGCCGGCCACACCGAGGCCGCGGGCGACCTGGCGATGCTCGCCGGGCTGGAGCCCGCCGGCGTGCTGGTCGAAGTGCTGAACCCGGACGGCTCGATGGCGCGGCGGCCCGAGCTCGAGGTCTTCGCCCGCGAGCACGGCCTGAAGATGGGCTCGATCGAAGACCTGATCGCGTGGCGGCTGGCCAACGAGCACACGGTCGAGCGCGTCGACGCGCGCGACATCGACACCGAATTCGGCCCGTTCCAGCTGGTGACCTACCGCGACCGCATCGCCCACGACCTGCATTTCGCCCTGGTCCGCGGCACGCCGGACGCGGCGACGCCGACGCTGGTGCGCGTGCAGGTGGAGAATCCGCTGGCCGACCTGCTGCACTGGCGCCGCGACGATTTCGGCGTCGCCGCGACCGATGCGCTGCGCGCGATCGATGCGGCCGGCAGCGGCGTCATGGTGATGCTGACCGCGCCACGCGATACCGACGCGCTGCTGGCCCGGCTGTGCAAGCAGCCCGAGCAGCAGAACGCCAAGGACGTCGGCCAATGGCGCCGCAACGGCGCCGGCGCGCAGATCCTCGCCGAGCTCGGCCTGGGCAAGCTGCGGGTACTCGGCACGCCGCGCAAGCAGGTGGGACTGGCCGGGTTCGGGCTCGAGGTCATCGAGTACGTCGACGTCGGCACCGGCACCCGCTGACGCTGCCGGCCGCCCGCCGCCATGCACTAGACTGTCCGGCCCACGCAGACCCGTGTCCCTCATGAGCCACTTCGAAGGCGACCTGCGCGCGCCAGCCAACGCGCGCTTCGCGATCATCGTCAGCCGCTGGAATCCGAAGATCACCGATGCCCTGGTCGCCGGCGCCCGCAAGGCCTTCGTCGACAACGGCGTCGCCGAGGATGCGGTCGACCTGGTCCGCGTGCCCGGCGCCTGGGAAATCCCGCTGGCCTGCCGGCAGCTCGCGCTCGGTGGCCGGCATGCGGCGTTGCTGGCGCTGGGGTGCGTCGTGCGCGGCGACACCCGGCATTACGAGCAGGTCGCCGACGGCTGCAGCGATGCGCTGATGCGGGTCGCGCTCGATACCGGCGTGCCGGTGGCCAACGGCGTGCTCGCGGTCGAGGACTACGCCGACGCCGAGCAGCGCGCCGGCGGCAACCACGGCAACAAGGGCGAGGAGGCGGCGCTGGTCGCCATCGAAATGAGCAACCTGTTGGACAAACTGTCATGAACCAGCGCCAGAACAGACACGGCGTCGATCCGGTGCTGCGCTCGCGCGCGCGCCGCCGCGCGCTGCAGGCCGTCTACGCGATGCAGATGTCGGGCGCGAACGTGCAGAGCATCATTGCCGAGTTCGCCCACGAGCAGGCCAAGGAAGTCGCGGATCTCGCGTATTTCGAAGACCTGGTGCGCGGCGTCGGCGAGCGCTACCGCGAACTCGATGCGGCGCTCAAGCCGTTCCTGGACCGCGAGATCGACGAGGTCGATCCGATCGAGCGGGCGATGCTGCGGATCGCGACCTACGAGCTGCAGCACCGTCTCGACGTGCCGTACCGCGTCGTCATCGACGAGGCGCTGAAGACGGTCAAGCGGTTCGGTTCCGAACACGGCCACACCTACGTCAACGGCGTGCTCGACCACGCGGCCGCCGAATGGCGTGCGCCCGAGGTCGCCGCCGCGCGCACGCGCTGAGCCCGCGATGAGCGCGGGCGCCGGCGAGTTCGACCTCATCGGGCGCATCCGCGCGCGGGTCGCCGGCCGCGACGACGTGGTGCTGGGCATCGGCGACGATGCGGCCATCGTGCAGGTGCCGCGCGACCGCCAGCTGGTGATCGCGATGGACACGCTCAACGCGGGCGTGCATTTCCCCGGCGACACCGCGCCCGCCGATATCGGGTGGAAGGCGCTGGCGGTGAACCTGTCGGATCTCGCGGCGATGGCCGCGACGCCGGCCTGGTGCACGCTGTCGCTGTCGCTGCCGGACTCCGATGCCGCGTGGCTCGACGGCTTTCTCGACGGCTTCGCGGCGCTCGCCGCGGCGCAGCGCGTGGCGCTGGTCGGCGGCGACACCACGCGCGGCCCGCTGTCGGTGTGCGTCACGGTGCATGGTCTGGTCGCGCCGGACGCCGCGCTGCGGCGCGACGCGGCCCGGGTCGGCGACGACATCTGGATCAGCGGCACGCTCGGCGATGCGGCGGCGGCGTTGCGGCAGTGGCAGGCCGGCGGCGTGCGCGATCCCGCACTGCGCGCGCGCCTCGACCGGCCGACGCCGCGCGTTGCGCTCGGCCTGCAACTCGCCGGACTCGCGCATGCGGCGATCGACGTGTCCGACGGCCTGCTGGCCGATCTCGGGCATGTCTGCGTCGCAAGCCACGTCGGCGCCGAGCTGCGACTCGCCGATCTTCCGGCGTCGCCCACGCTCCGCGCCGCCTGCGATCCGGTGATGCGCGCGTCCCTGCAGGCGACCGGCGGCGACGACTACGAGCTGTGCTTCACCGCGCCGCCGCAGCTGCGCGACCGGATCCTGCAGGCCGCGGAGACCGCCGCGACGCCGGTCACCCGCATCGGCGTGATCGGCGCCGGGCAGAGCGTCTCGGTCCGCGATGGCGACGGTGCGCCGTGGCGCCCGGCGCGCACCGGCTTCGATCACTTCGACGCGCGCTAGGCGATCGCGGCGAAACCGCCGGCAGCCTCAGTCGTCGGCGCGGAACGCGTCGCGGATCCACTGCAGCGTCGGGGCGTCGGGCGTGCCGCCGGTCTCGACCACGTCGAAGCGGCAGGGCCGCTCGCGCAGGCTGCGGTCGTCCTGCAGGAACTGCTGGGCGGCGTGCACCAGGCGCCGCCGCTTGCCGGCATCGACCGAGGCGGCGCCACCGCCGAAGAAGGCCGAGCGGCGATGTCGCACCTCGACGAACACCACGGCGTCGCCGTCGCGCATCACCAGGTCGAGTTCGCCGCCGCGGCAGGCCACGTTGCGGGCGACGAGGGTCAGTCCCGCCGCCTGCAGATGCGCGCAGGCGCGCGCCTCGGCCGCCGCGCCATCGCGGCGGCGATCGTTCAACCGCCGACGTCCGCCTGCGGCACCACGTAACCGTTGCGCCAGGTGGCCCACGCCGGCGTGCGCATCACCGTGCCGTCGGGACCGACGCGCAGCATGCCGGTCGCGCCGCCGATGCCGGTATCCGGGCGGCTCGACAGGTGCTCCAGATAGCCGCTGAGCAGCCAGGCGTCGTGGCCGAACGCGAACAGCTTGGCGGCCTGGCCGCGCGCGGTCGGCAGCTCGGTCGCGACGCTCGTCATCGGCGGCAGGGCGCGCGCGCTGGCCCCGGTGGCCCAGCTCTCGGTGGGGAACACGATGCCGTCGAGCGCCTGGTCTTCCTCCGCCTTGCCGGTGCCCAGCGTCAGCTGCGAGGTGCCGATGCGCAGGCGGCTGCCGAGCCCGGCGACCGACAGCTGCGGGGTCAGCATCCGCGCCTGGTTGCCGCGGATCGCCAGGAACACCGCGTCGACGCCGGCGCCCGCGGTCACCGCATTGCGGAAGGCGTCGGTCTGGTCGACCGGCGTGTCGCCGACGATCGCGACGGTGTTGACGATGGTGCCGCCTTCCTGGGCGAGACGGGCGCGCAGCGCATCCACGCTGCGGCGCGCGTTGTCGTCGCCGTTCGACAGCACCAGCACGTTGCGGGCGTTGCGGGCCAGCAGGTATTGCGCCGCGGCGTCGCCCTCGTCTTCCGGCGCCAGCGAGAAGCTGGCGGTGTTGTCCGGACCGGCGACGTTGCCGCGGTTCAGCGCCAGCAGCGGCAGGCCGCCCGGCGCCTCGAACAGGGCCGTGACCTCGTCGCGGCCGAGCGGGCCGACGACCTGGTCGGCGCCTTCCTGCACGGCACGCGCGTACGCTCCGGCGGCACCGGCCGGCGTGCCGGCGGTGTCGTAGAACGCGAGTTCCGGGCGGGTGCGGCGCTCGCCGTAGTAGCCGGCGAGGAAGCCGTCGCGCACCGGGCCCGCGGCCGTCGCCAGCGCGCCGGTCATCGGCAGCAGCACGGCGAGCTTGCGCGGCGGCCGGTAGCCGTCGCTCTCGGCGGGCGGGCGCGTGTCGTCGAAGGCCCAGCGCCCGGATTCGACGACCGGCTCGGCGCCGGGCGCTTCGGTAACGGTCGGCGCGCTGACCTGCACGCTCGCGCAACCGGCGGCGAACAGGGCCAGCGATGCGACGATCGCGAGGCGGGCGGTCGAGTGACGCGGCGTCGAAGCTGCCATGTTGCGGTCCCGCTGCAGGATAATGCCGGGCATTCTAACGTTCCCCCTGCGTGGAGACGATGTCGGTACATCCCGGAGCAAGCGCGGCCCCCGGCATCCTGCATGTCGTGGCGACCCCGATCGGCAATCTCGGCGACCTGTCGCCGCGCGCGCAGGACACGCTGCGCAGCGTCGCCGCGATCTGCGCCGAGGACACCCGGCATACGCGCCAGTTGCTGTCGCACTTCGGCATCGAGCGGCCGCTGATCGCGCTGCACGAGCACAACGAGGACGAGATCGCCGGCAAGCTGGTCGCGCGCCTGCAGGCCGGCGACGCGCTGGCGCTGGTCAGCGATGCCGGCACGCCGCTGGTCAGTGATCCCGGTTTCCGGCTGGTGCGGGCGGCGCGTGCGGCCGGCGTCCGGGTGTCGCCGGTGCCCGGCGCCAGCGCCCTGATCGCGGCGCTCAGCGTCGCCGGCCTGCCCAGCGACCGGTTCGTGTTCGAAGGCTTCCTGCCGGCCAAGAGCGCCGCCCGGCGGGAACGCCTGCTGGCCGTGGCCGGCGAGCCGCGGACGCTGCTGTTCTACGAGTCCTCGCACCGCATCGCCGAGATGCTGGCCGACTGCGTCGCGGTGTTCGGCGAGTCGCGTCCCGCGGTGGTCGCGCGCGAGCTGACCAAGCTGTTCGAGACCGTGCTCGACGGCACCCTGGCCGGGTTGCATGCGCAGGTCGTGGCCGATGCCAACCAGCGCAAGGGCGAGTTCGTCGTGCTGATCCAGGGCCTGGGCGAAGACGAGGACAACAAGCGTGCCGAGGGCCTGCGGGTCTACGCCAAGCTCGCCGCGCACCTGCCGCCGTCGACGGCCGCGCGCCTCGCGGCCGAGATCACCGGCGCCTCGCGCAAGGCGCTGTACGGCACGACGCCGGCGTCGTGACCGGTTCGCCGCCGGCGCGCCGCGGCGGTGGAGCCACCTCGGCGACCGGGGTCTTCCTGGCCTTCCTCGGGCTGGGACTGACGTCGTTCGGCGGGCCGATCGCGCATCTGGCCTATTTCCGCGACGCGTTCGTCGTGCGCCGCCGCTGGCTGCGGGAAGACGAATATGCGGAGCTGGTGGCCCTGTGCCAGTTCCTGCCCGGGCCGGCCAGCAGCCAGGTCGGCATGGCGTTGGGGCTCCGCCGTGCCGGCCTGCGCGGTGCGCTGGCGGCCGGGTTCACCCTGCCATCGGCGCTGCTGATGATCGGCGTCGCGCTGGGGTTGCTGCACTGGGGCAATGGCGTGCCGGCGGGCGTCGTGCACGGCCTGAAACTGGTGGCGGTGGCGATCGTCGCGCAGGCGGTCTGGGCCATGGCGTCGGCGTTCTGCCGCGATCCTCTCGCGATCGCCATGGCCCTGGCCAGCGCGGCCGCATTGCTGCTGTGGCCGGCAGCGGGCACGCAACTCGCGGTCATCGCGGTGGCGGCGTTGCTGGGCGCGGCGGTCTGGCGCGTGGGCGCCGCGCAACCGCTCGATGCGGTGGGCCTGTCAGGGCTGCGCTGGCCCGGCCGGCTCGCGCTCGGGGTGTTCCTGGGGCTGCTGCTGGGTCTGCCGTTGCTGGCGCGGGTGTTTCCGGCGTCGACGCTGGCCGTGGTCGACGCGTTCTACCGCGCCGGCGCGCTGGTCTTCGGCGGGGGGCACGTGGTGCTGCCACTGCTCGAGTCGAGCGTGGTGGCGCCGGGCTGGATGGACGGCGAGTTCTTCCTCGCCGGTTACGGCGCGGCGCAGGCCTTGCCCGGTCCGCTGTTCGCGTTCGCTGGCTTCGTCGGCGCCGGCATGCAGGCCGGTCCGGGCGGTTGGGCCGGCGGTGCGCTGGCGCTGGTGGCGATCTTCCTGCCCGGCATGCTGCTGGTCCTTGGCGTGCTGCCGGTCTGGCAACAGGTGCGCCGCTGGCCACGCATGCGCGCGGCTTTGGTGGGCGTCAACGCCGCGGTGGTCGGGTTGCTGCTTGCGGCGCTGTACGACCCGCTGTGGACCGGCGCCGTGTCCGGCTGGCGCGACGTGGGCCTCGTCGCGGTCGCCCTGCTGCTGCTAGGCGGACTGCGGGTCCGCGTCTGGTTGCTGGTGCCGGCGATGGCGCTCGCGGGCTGGGCGCTGACGGCGGTCCCGCTGTCCTGACGGGTGGAACGCTGCGATGGCGGCCTTCGCGCGACGATCTCGCGGCCGCGGATGGTCGGAAGCCGATGCGCTAGATTCGGTAGCCGGGCGCATGACGCGTCGTTGGCAGGGCGGAGAGGGCATGGATTCCAGGACTTTCAGGTTGGTGGGCGTTCTGTTGCTGCTGGCATTGCTGCCGGGCTGCGTCTATCACTTGAAAGAGGACCAGCTCATCCGCCCGCGACCGGCGCCGGCAGTGGCACTCGATGTGCTGGCCACGGCGTACCCGGACTATCGGATCGAGGCCGGGCACATTCCCGCCGCCGATGGCGCCTCGCTGGCGACGCTGCGCCTGACCCGGCCCGATGCGCGCGCCACCGTGCTGTATTTCGGCGGCAACGGCTACCGTATCGGCCTGCACGCAGGCCACAGCGCCACCGCGTATCGCGATGTGCCGGTCAACCTCGTCCTCGTCGATCACCGTGGCTATGGCGGCAGCACCGGCACGCCGACCACCGAAGCCCTGATGGCCGACGCCCTCCACGTCTACGACCACTTCCGCGCGGACACGGCGTCGGCGGGGATGCCGCTGCTGGTGCACGGCCAGTCGCTGGGCAGCTTCATGGCCGGCCACGTCGCCGCGCAGCGCCGTCTCGACGGCCTGGTGCTGGAAAGCTCGACCACCACGGCCGAGGACTGGGCGCGCGACATGCGGTCGAAGGGCAGCCTGTGGATGCGCCTGGCGATCCGGCGCATCGACATCGCACCGCCGCTGCGCCGGTTCGGCAACCAGGGGGTCGTGGCGACGCTCGAGGCGCCGGTGCTGTTCGTCGTCGGCGCCAACGACCAGACCACCGCGCCGGGCTTCTCACGGACGCTGTACGAGGCCACGCCGCTGCCCGAAGGCCGCAAGCGGCTGCTGGTCGTGCCCGATCGCAGTCACGACAACGCCAGCCGCTCGCCGGAATTCACTGATGCGATGCAGGCGTTCGTCGCGCAGGTCGCGTCAGGCTGAGCGTCGCGGACGGGTGGCCGGCAGCACGTGACGCGGCGCGAAGCGGCATTGCGCGTGCGGCGGCGTGCGACAATGCGCGCGGCGGAGTCGGCCAGACAGTCGCGTCATCACGGTTGCTTCGGCAGCCGGCGGTGCCGAGGAAAGTCCGGGCTCCACAGGGCACGGTGCCAGGTAACGCCTGGGCGGCGCGAGCCGACGGAAAGTGCAACAGAAAGATACCGCCCAAGACTGCTTCGGCAGGACGGCAAGGGTGAAATGGTGCGGTAAGAGCGCACCGCGAGCCTGGTAACAGGCCGGCACGGCAAACCCCACCGGGAGCAAGACCAAATAGGGACCTCATGACGTTGCCCGCGTCGGGTCCGGGTAGGTTGCTCGAGCGTACCGGCGACGGTGCGCCTAGAGGAATGACTGTCCACGACAGAACCCGGCTTATCGGCCGGCTCCGCCACCTTCTTTCGATCCCGTGATCCGCGCGTCGGCGCACGGGCGGCGGGTCCGGTGCATCGGCCAAGCACCGAAGCCCGAGGCGCCGTGGCCTCCTGATCCGGTTTCGCCAGGCATGAATCTCCGGACCTGCGGGGGGCTCGCCGCGCAGCGCAGCCATTCGGCACACGGATGCTGCGGCGCAACATGATGATTTCGTGAAGCGCTTGTGAGGGTGGCATTCAGCTCGAAAACGTGCCCGATCTCAAAATTTGAGACGAAACAAACGCTTGTGGATAAAGCTTGAACAAGTCTCTCAAGAGTGCCGCAAGTCATTGACGGGACTGGTGAAATCACCTCCTGAAAGCTGTTGACAACCCTGTGGGGCAGTCCTAAGGTGGCGACTCGTGGGGAAACCGGGAAATTCGTGGTTTTCCAGCGCTGAAACCCGCCAGAGACGGGTCACCACCGGCAGGACTGACGTGTTCCAGGGCGAGACCGCCATCACCATCGATGACAAGGGCCGACTGGCGATTCCCACCGCCTATCGGGACGTCATCGCGCGTGAGTGCGACAACCGCCTGGTCCTGACCTACAACCCCTTCGATGCCGGCAGCCTCTACCTCTATCCCTTCAAGGTCTGGGAGGGCGTCCGCGACCAGGTCAACGCACTGCCGCGCACCCGCTCCACCAACCGCACCCTGCAGCTGAAGCTGGTTGGCGCGGCGATGGTGGTCGAACCCGACGGAAGTGGCCGCATCAGCGTGCCCGCCAGCCACCGCACCACGGTCGGCATGGAGCGCAAGGCGGTGCTGGTGGGGATGGGCGAGAAATTCGAACTGTGGAGCGAGCAGGCCCACCAGGCCCAGATCCGGCAGACGCTCAGCGATGCCGATATGGACGGTGACGACCTGGTCGGGTTGCAGCTATGACGGCCGGTGGTGCGGATGCTGCGTCCGGCCACCTCCCGGTGTTGTTCACCCAGGTCATCGACGGCCTCCGGGTGCTGGATGACGGCAGGTATCTCGACGGGACCTTCGGACGCGGCGGGCATGCGCGCGGCGTGCTGGCGCGTCTCGGCCCGTCCGGCCGGTTGCTGCTGATGGACAAGGATCCCGATGCGATCGCGGTCGCCGAACTGGCCTTCGGCGGCGACGCGCGCGTGTCGATCCACCGCGGCAGCTTCACCGAGCTGGCGCACTGGGATGCGGTCACCGAAGCCGGCCTCGACGGCATCCTGTTCGACCTCGGCGTGTCGTCGCCGCAGCTGGACGTCGCCGAGCGCGGCTTCAGCTTCGGCAAGGACGGTCCGCTCGACATGCGCATGGATCCCGCCAGCGGCGAGAGCGCGGCCGAGTGGATCGCGCGCGCCTCGGATGCCGAGATCGCCGACGTGCTGTGGACCTACGGCGAAGAACGCCTGAGCCGCCGCATCGCGCGCGCCATCGTCGCGCGTCGCGAGGAAGCGCCTTTCCTGCGCACCGCCGACCTGGCCGCGCTGATCGCGACCGTCGTACCGCGCGGCAAGCCGGGCAAGAAGGAAACGCATCCGGCGACGCGTTCGTTCCAGGCGATCCGCATCCACATCAACCGCGAGCTCGCGGATCTCGAGACCGGCCTCGATGCCGCGCTCGCCGCGCTGCGGCCCGGCGGCCGGCTCGCCGTGATCAGCTTCCATTCGCTGGAAGACCGCATCGTCAAGCGCTTCATCGCCGGCCACGCGAAGGCCCCGGCCGGCAACCGCCGCCTGCCCGAGCTGACCGGCTTCCAGCCGCGGCTGCGCATCGTCGACGACGCGCGCAAGGCCGATGCCGACGAACTGCAGGCCAATCCGCGGGCGCGCAGCGCGGTGCTGCGGGTCGCCGAGAAGCTCGACCTGGAGGCCGCCGCATGAAGCTGCGCCACCTCGTCTTCGGCGTGCTGCTGATCGCCAACATCATCACCGCGATCGGCGTCGTCCACGCGCGCCACGACCACCGCCAGCTCTACATCGAGCTGACCAGGCTGGAGCGCGCCCGCGACGAGCTCAACATCGATTTCGGCCGCCTGCAGCTGGAACAGGCGACGGTGGCGATGAGCAACCGCGTCGACCAGGTCGCGCGCGAGAAGCTCGGCATGCGCTTCCCCGAAACGGCCGAAATCGTGGTGGTGCGGCCGTGAAGTTCATCCGCGCCCGCGACGGACACGCCAAGAAGCCGCGCAAGCGCGCGCAGTTCGACCTGCGCATGCGCCTGATGCTGGTCGGCGGTGCGCTGGGTCTCGGCGCGGTGGCCCTGGTCGGACGCGCGGTCGATCTGCAGCTGATCGACAACGCGTTCTACCAGCAGAAGGCCGACGCGCGCTTCCGCCGCGAAGTGCCGATTCCCGCATCGCGCGGCATGATCACCGACCGCAACGGCGAGCCGCTGGCCATCTCGTCTCCGGTCGAGTCGCTGTGGGCCAATCCGCAGGAACTGAGCAAGCATCCCGATCGCCTGCCCGAGCTCGCGGCCGCGACCGGCCTGCCGCTCGACGAACTGTCGCGCGCGGTGTCGCAGCGCGCCGACAAGGAATTCATGTACATCCCGCGGCATCGCCGGATCAGTCCGTCGGTGGCCAAGCGGGTCCTCGATCTCGGCGTGCCGGGCGTGTTCTCGCAGCGCGAGTACCGCCGCTTCTACCCGCAGGGCGAGGCGATCGCGCACGTGCTCGGCTTCACCAACATCGACGACCGCGGCCAGGAAGGCGTGGAGCTGGCGTTCGACCACTGGCTGGCCGGCAAGCCGGGCGCGCAGAACGTGATCCGCGACCGCCACGGTCGCATCGTCGAGCACGTGAGCCTGGTGCGCGCCGCCGAGCCGGGCAAGGACCTGGTGCTGAGCATCGATCGCCGCATCCAGTTCCTGGCCTATCGCGAACTGCGCCGCACGCTCGAGGAAACCGGCGCGAGCGCCGGTTCGATCGTGATCCTCGACGTCGCGACCGGCGAAGTCCTCGCGATGGCGAACCTGCCCTCGTACAACAACAACCGCGTGACCGGCGAGAACCGCGACGCGCAGCGCAACCGCGCCGTCACCGATCTCATCGAGCCCGGTTCGACGATGAAGCCGTTGACCGTCGCCGCCGGCCTCGAAGCAGGCGTGATCACGCCGACCACCCAGTTCAACACCAGCCCCGGTTCGATCGCCAACGGCCGCTACCGCACCAGCGATTTCCGCAACTACGGGGTGCTCGACACCACCGGCATCCTGACCAAGAGCTCGAACGTCGGTTCGGCGATGATCGTGCACAAGCTGTCGAACCAGCAGTTCTACGACTTCCTGCGCAAGATGGGCTACGGCGCGAGCACGCGCAGCGGCTTCCCGGGCGAAGCCTCGGGCATCTTTCCCGAGCCCGCGCGCTGGAGCGGCACGACGAAGCAGACGATGTCCTATGGCTACGGCCTGTCGGCGACGCCGCTGCAGATCGCGCATGCCTACGCGACGCTCGGCAACGGCGGCCGCGCGAACGCGCCGACCTTCGTCAAGGGCCAGGCGGGCGAATCGGTGCAGGTCCTCGACCCGGGAATCGCCAACGAGGTCATGCACATGATGCAGACCGTGACCGAGCCCGGCGGGACCGCGACCCGCGCCGCGATCCTCGGCTACCACGTCGCCGGCAAGACCGGCACCGCCCGCAAGGCGACCGGCGGCGGCTACGCGCGCCGCTACGTCGCCTTCTTCGCCGGCGTGGTGCCGGTGGAGAATCCGCGCTTCTCGATGGCCGTCGTCATCGACGATCCCGACACCTCGCGCGGCGGCTCGACCTACGGCGGCGGCATCGTGTCGGCCCCGGTGTTCCAGCGGGTCATGGACGGCGCGCTGCGTCTGATGGACGTACCGCCCGACGACATCGAAACCTGGCTCGCCGCCCAGGCCGCCGCCGAAGCGAAGCAGGCGCGTGCGAACCCGCGTCCCGCCGCGCCACCCGCGGCGGCTGCGGCCGTCGGTACGCCGGGAGCCCTGCGATGAGCCGTCCGGTGCTGCTGTCCACGTTGTTGCCCGATGTCGCCGGCGTGCCCGACGGGCTGGCGATCACCGGCCTGGTGCAGGACAGCCGCGCGCTGCGCGCCGGCGATGTGTTCGTCGCGATCGCCGGCGAGGACACGCACGGCCTGCATTACGCCGCGCAGGCCAAGGCCGCCGGTGTCGCGGCGATCCTGTTCGAGCCGCCGGTGGGGGGCGACTTACCTGCGCCTCCCGCCGATGCGATCGCGGTGCCGGGCCTGTCCGCGCGCCTGCCCGCGATGGCGGATCGGTTCCACGGCCAGCCGTCGCGGGCGATGACGATGGTCGGCGTCACCGGGACCAGCGGCAAGACGTCGACCGTGCAGCTGCTCGCACAGGCGTTCGAGGCGACCGGCCTGCGCACCGGCACCATCGGCACGCTCGGCGCCGGCCTGCATGGCGCCATCGTGCCGACCGGCTTCACCACGCCGCTGCTGCTGCAGACGCACGCGCTGCTCGCCGAGCTGCGCGATGCCGGCGCGACCGCGGTCGCGATGGAAGTCAGTTCGCACGCGCTCGACCAGGGCCGCGTCGACGCGGTGCATTACGACATCGCGGTGTTCAGCAACCTCACCCGCGACCACCTCGACTATCACGGCGACATGGCCGCCTACGGCGCGACGAAGGCGAAGCTCTTCGTCCGTGACGGCCTGCGCGCGGCCGTGCTCAACATCGACGACGCCTTCGGTGCCGCGCTGCAGGCGCAGCTCGCGCCCGGCGTGCGCGCGATCACGCTCAGCGCGGCCGGCAGCGCCGGGGCCGACATCGCCGCGCACGACATCGCCCTGGACGCCGACGGCCTGTCGTTCACGCTGCGGATCGGCGCCGACACGCGCGTGCTGCGCTCGTCGCTGCTCGGTCGCTTCAACGTCGACAACTTGCTGGCCGTCGCCGGCGTGCTGCAGGCGCTGGGCCACGACACCGATGCGATCGCGGGCGTGCTGGCCGCGCTGCAGCCGATTCCCGGTCGCATGAACCGGCTCGGCGGCGGCGACGCGCAGCCGCTGGTCGTCGTCGACTATTCGCACAAGCCCGATCCGCTGCAGCAGGCGCTGCAGTCGCTGCGTGGCCACCTGCGCGGCCAGCTGGTCTGCGTGTTCGGCTGCGGCGGCGAGCGCGATCGCGGCAAGCGTCCGGAAATGGCGGCGATCGCCGAGGCACACGCCGATCGCGTCATCGTCACCGACGACAATCCGCGCGGGGAGGACGGCGACGCGATCGTCGCCGAGATCCTCACCGGCTTCGCCGCGCCCGACGCGGTGATCGTCGAGCGCGACCGTCGTCGCGCGATCGAGTGCGCCATCGCCGAGGCGCAGCCGGGCGACATCGTGCTGATCGCCGGCAAGGGCCACGAGCCCTACCAGGAAATCGACGGCGTCCAGCATCCCTTCGACGACCGCCTCGTCGCGCAGGCCGTTCTGGAGGCGGGACGATGATGCCGCTGTCGCTCGCGCGCATCGCGCAGTACACGCACGGCCGCCTGCACGGCGCCGATGACGACGTGCGCATCGATGCGGTCGCCACCGATACCCGCACCCTGGTGCCCGGCGACGGCCGCGCGCTGCTGTTCCTCGCGCTCAAGGGCGCGAACTTCGACGGGCACGACCACGTCGCCCGCGCCGCCGAGCAGGGCGCCCGCGCCGCGCTGGTCGCACGCGCGGTCGGCGTCGCGATCCCGCAGCTGGTCGTCGCCGATCCGGAACAGGCGCTGGGTGCGCTGGCCGGCGCGGTCCAGCGCGAGCGCGACGCGACCGTGATCGGCATCACCGGCAGCAACGGCAAGACCAGCGTCAAGCAGCTGGTCGCGACGATCCTGGCGCGCGCCGCGGCGACCTACGTCAATCCGGGCAACTTCAACAACGAGATCGGCCTGCCGCTGTCGGTGCTGGCTGCGCCGGACGACGCGCGTTTCGCGGTCTACGAGATGGGCGCCGGCAAGCCGGGCGACATCGCCTACCTGACCGCCATCGCGCGGCCGCGCATCGCCCTGGTCAACAACATCGCGCCGGCGCACATGGAGCGCATGGGCAGCCTGCTCGGCATCGCCGACACGAAGGCCGCGATCTACGACGCGCTGCCGGCCGACGGCACCGCCGTCATCAATGCCGACGATACGTTCGCGCCGTACTTCGCCGAGCGCGCCCACGGCCGCCGGCTGCTGCGCTTCGGCATCGAGGCGAGCGCCGACGTCCGCGCCACCGCGATCGAAGCGGACGACGCCGCCACCCGCTTCACGCTGCACACGCCGGTGGGCGAGGCCGCGGTCCTGTTGCCGCTGGTCGGCCGCCACAACGTCCGCAACGCGTTGGCTGCGACCGCCGTCGCGCTGGCTGCCGAGGTGCCGCTGGCGACGATCGTCGCGGGTCTCGCCGCGATCGAGCCGGTCGCCGGTCGCCTCGTGCGCCACCGCCTCGGCAACGGCGCGCTGCTGATCGACGACAGCTACAACGCCAATCCCGGTTCGTTGCACGCCGCGATCGACACCCTGGCTGCGGCCGGCGGCGATCGCTGGCTGGTGCTCGGCGACATGCGCGAACTCGGCGCCGATGGCGCGGCGATGCATGCCCAGGCCGGCCGCAACGCGCGCGCCGCCGGCATCGCGCGGCTGTACGCGCTGGGCGCGCTCAGCGCGGCCGCGGCCGAGGCCTTCGGCGACGGCGCCCGCCATTTCGACACGCACGCCGCGCTGATCGCGGCGCTGCAGGCCGACCTGCACGGCGACGCGCGCGTGCTGGTCAAGGGATCGCGCGGCAGCGCGATGGACCGCGTCGTCACCGCGTTGCTGCCGCCACAAGGACACCACGATGCTGCTTGAACTCACGCGCTGGCTGCAGGGCCTGGAAAGCTTCTTCGGCCTGTTCGGCTACCTGACGTTCCGCGGCATCCTCGCGGCACTGACGGCGCTGCTGCTGTCGCTGTGGATGGGCCCGGCGGTGATCCGCCGCCTGGCGCAGTACAAGGGCGGCCAGCCGATCCGCCAGGACGGTCCGCAGACGCATTTCTCCAAGGCCGGCACGCCGACGATGGGCGGCGCGCTGATCCTGATGACGATCCTGTTCTCGGTGCTGCTGTGGGGCGACCTGCGCAACAAGTACGTCTGGGTCGTGCTGCTGGTGATGCTGTCGTTCGGTGCGATCGGCTGGTATGACGACTGGATCAAGATCGTCAAGCGGGACCCGAACGGCCTGAAGTCGCGCTGGAAATACCTGCTGCAGTCGATCCTCGGCCTGGCCGCCGGTTTGTTCCTGTTCCACACCGCCGACGTGCCGGCGGCGACGACGTTCTACATCCCGCTGTTCAAGGCGGTGGCGCTGCCGCTGGTGTCGGTGACCTTCGTCGCGATCGCCTACTTCTGGATCGTCGGTTTCTCCAATGCCGTCAACCTGACGGACGGCCTCGATGGCCTGGCGATCATGCCGACGGTGCTGGTCGCCTGCGCGCTCGGCGTGTTCGCGTACGCCTCGGGCAATGCGGTGTTCTCGACCTATCTGCAGATCCCGCAGGTGCCGGGGGCCGGCGAGCTGGTGATCATCTGCGCGGCGATCGCCGGGGCCGGGCTCGGCTTCCTGTGGTTCAACACCTATCCGGCGATGGTGTTCATGGGCGACATCGGCGCGCTCGCGCTCGGCGCGGTGCTCGGCACGATTGCGGTCATCGTCCGCCAGGAACTGATCCTGGTGATCATGGGCGGCATCTTCGTCATCGAAACCCTGTCGGTGATGATCCAGGTCGCGTCGTTCAAGCTGACCGGCAAGCGCGTGTTCCGGATGGCGCCGATCCATCACCACTTCGAGCTCAAGGGCTGGCCCGAGCCGCGCGTGATCGTGCGCTTCTGGATCATCTCGGTGATCCTGGTGCTGATCGGCCTCGCCACGTTGAAGGTGCGCTGATGGCCCGGACTTACGACAGCATGGCCTACGACAGCGCCGGCGCCCGCCAGGCCACGCGCCTGGACGACATCTACGGCCGCTTCGATCCGTGGCTGCTCGGCATCGTCGTCGCGATCGCGACGCTCGGCATCGTCATGGTCGCCTCGAGCTCGATCGCGATCGGCGAGGACATGGACGTCGGTCGCTACTACTTCCTCACCCGTCACCTGATGTTCCTCGCGCTCGGCCTCGGCCTGGCGCTGGCGGTGATGCGCACCGAACTCAAGACCATCGAGAAGTACGACCGTCTAGCGCTGGTCGCCTGCGCGGCGCTGCTGCTGCTGGTGTTCGTGCCGGGGCTCGGCCGGTCGGTCAACGGCGCGCACCGCTGGATCAACCTCGGCATCTCGAACTTCCAGGTCGTCGAGGCCGTGAAGATCATCTACATCGTCTGGCTGGCGAGCTATCTCGTGCGCTTCCGCGACGAGGTCAACGCGACCTGGCCGGCAATGATCAAGCCGCTCGGCGTCGCCGTGGTGCTGGTCGCGCTGCTGCTGCTGCAGCCGGATTTCGGCTCGGCCTCGCTGCTGCTCGCGGTCACCGCCGGCATGCTGGTGCTCGGCGGCGTGCATCTGCCGCGCATGGCCGCACCGGTCGTCATCGGCCTGCCGATCTTCGCGTTCATCGCGATCCTCGAGCCCTACCGACTGCGCCGCATCACGTCCTTCATGAACCCCTGGGAAGACCAGCTCGGCGCCGGCTACCAGCTCAGCAATGCGCTGATGGCGGTCGGCCGCGGCGAGTTCTCGGGCGTGGGCCTGGGCGCATCGGTGCAGAAGCTGTCCTATTTGCCGGAGGCGCATACCGACTTCATCTTCTCGGTGCTCGCCGAAGAGCTCGGCTTCGTCGGCGTCTGCCTCGTGGTCGGCCTGTTCGTCGCGCTCGTCGGCCGCGCGTTGTGGCTCGGTCTGAAGTGCGTCGAGATGCGCCGCCATTTCGCCGGCTACTGCGCCTTCGGCGTGGCGCTGATGATCGGCCTGCAGAGCCTGGTCTCGATCGGCGTCAACCTGGGCCTGCTGCCGACTAAGGGGCTGACCCTGCCGCTGGTGTCGTCGGGCGGTTCCAGCGTGATGATGACCTGCGTCGCGATTGGTCTGCTGCTGCGCGTGTCCTACGAACTCGACCGCGCCCAGCGCCAGGTCGCGCGCCTGCGCGGCGACGCGCCGCCGGCGCCCGCCGCGGCCGCGCCGGCGACGCCGCACGCACCGCTACCCACCACCGAACCGTATCGCGGCACCAGCCGCCTGCGTCAGCGCGCCGAGCCCACGTTCGGCTCCCGGAGCACCCCATGATCCGCCGCCTGCACGACACCCGCGGCCTGTCCAAGGAAGACTTCGCCAAGGTCTTCTCGCGCGTCCATTTCGTCGGCATCGGCGGCACCGGCATGAGCGGCATCGCCGAGGTGCTGTGCACGCTGGGCTACAAGGTGTCCGGCTCGGACACCGCCGACAGCGCCGTGACGCGCCGGCTCACGCGGCTCGGCGCCACCGTGCACCGTGGCCACGCCGCCGCCAACGTGCTCGATACCGACTGCGTGGTCGTCTCGAGCGCGATCCGCCACGACAATCCCGAACTGATGGAAGCGCGCGCGCAGCGCATTCCGATCGTGCCCCGCGCCGAGATGCTGGCCGAGCTGATGCGCTTCCGCCGCAGCATCGCGGTGGCCGGCACGCACGGCAAGACGACGACGACCTCGCTGACCGCGAGCGTGCTCGCCGAAGGCGGCATGGATCCCACCTTCGTCGTCGGCGGACAGCTGCTGGCCGCGGGCGCCAACGCGCGCCTCGGCAGCGGCGACTGGCTGGTCGCGGAAGCCGACGAGAGCGACGGCAGCTTCCTGCGCCTGAATCCGCTGGTCGCGCACGAGTGCGCGCCGGGCCACAGCTTCCAGGCCGCGCTGGCACTCGAAGCGCCGGCGCGCCCCGACTTCCGCCAGCAGACCTATTTTTCGGGCTACGGCGAAGGCGGGGTCGCCGTGGTCACCAACATCGACGCCGACCATCTGGAGAACTACGGCGGCGACTTCGCGCGCGTCCAGGCGGCGTTCTCCGAATTCCTGCACCGCCTGCCGTTCTACGGCCTGGCCGTGCTGTGCATCGACGATGCGGAAGTCGCCAAGCTCGTCGTCGACATGCCGCGCCACGTGATGACCTATGGGCTGTCGCCGGACGCCGACGTGCGCGCCGAGGACGTGCGCCAGGACGCGGCGGCGATGCAGTTCACCCTGTGCCTGCCGGAGAGCATCCGGATCGAGGCGCGGCTGGCGCTGCCCGGCCACCACAACGTGCTCAATGCGCTGGCCGCGGCCGCGGTGGGCTGGCAGCTCGGCGTCGCGCCGGAGGCGATCGTCGCCGCACTCGGCAAGTTCGAGGGCATCGGTCGCCGGTTCAACCTGCTCGGTGAACTGGTCACGCCGTCCGGCGCCCGGGTGCAGCTGGTCGACGATTACGGCCATCACCCCAAGGAACTCGCCGCGGTGTTCGCCGCCGCGCGTGGCGGCTGGGCCGACCGGCGCCTGGTGGTGGCCTTCCAGCCGCACCGCTTCAGCCGCACGCGCGACCTGTTCGACGATTTCGCCGGCGTGCTGTCGGACGTCGACGCGCTGGTGCTGACCGAGGTCTATCCCGCCGGCGAATCGCCGATCGCGGGCGCCGATGCGAAGGCGCTGGCGCGCGCCATCCGTGCGCGCGGACGCATCGATCCCGTCGTCGTCAACGGCGCCGACGATCTCGCCGGCGTGCTGCCCGACGTGCTGCGTGACGGCGACCTGCTGCTGATGATGGGCGCCGGCGACATCGGCGCGGCCGTGCAGCAACTGGCCCAGCACGGCTTCGAAGGAGCATCGCGTTGAACGTCACGCTCGCCCCGAACCGCTTCACCGACCCGGCCGTGTTCGGCCGCGTCGCCGTCCTGCTCGGCGGCCCCGGCTCCGAGCGCGAGGTGTCGCTGCAGTCCGGCGCGGGCGTGCTCGAGGCGCTGCGCTCGCGCGGTGTCGACGCGCACGCGGTCGACGGCGTGCCCGCGCTGGCGCAGGCCATCGTCGCCGGGCGGGTCGATCGCGTGTTCAACATCCTGCACGGCGGCGACGGCGAGAACGGTGTCGTCCAGGGCCTGCTCGACGCGTTCGGCGTGCCCTACACCGGGTCCGGCGTGCTCGGCTCGGCGCTGACGATGGACAAGATCCGCACCAAGCAGGTGTGGATGAGCCTGGACCTGCCGACGCCGCGCTACCGCCGGCTGCAGCCGGGCGACGACGTCTACGCGGCGGCGCATGCCATCGGCCTTCCGATCATCGTCAAGCCATCCAAGGAAGGCTCCAGCGTCGGCATCAGCCGGGTGTTCGCCGATGCCGATCTCAAGGCTGCGGTCGAGCTCGCGTCGCGCTACCCCGGCGAACTGCTGATGGAGCAGATGGTCGAGGGCGACGAGCTGACCGTCGCGGTGATCGTCGATGCGACCGGACCGAAGGCGCTGCCGTCGATCCGCATCGTGCCCAAGGGCGCGTGGTACGACTACGACGCCAAGTACGTGTCCGACGACACCCAGTATCTGTGTCCGGGCCTGGACGGCGAGGACGAGGCGCGCATCGGCGCGCTGGCCGTCGATGCCTTCGTGTCGGCCGGTTGCAGTGGCTGGGGCCGGGTCGACGTGATGCGCGATCGCCGCACCGGCGCGCTGCTGCTGCTCGAGGTCAACACCGCGCCCGGCATGACGAGCCATTCGCTGGTGCCCAAGGCTGCGGCGAAGATCGGCATCGGCTACGCCGACCTGTGCTGGCGCGTGCTCGAATCGACCCTGCCTGCGGAGGTGCCCGCGGCATGAACCAGGCGTTCGGCACGCTGCTCCGCGTCATGACCTGGCTGCTGGCGATCGCGCTGGTGGCGCTGCCGGTCGTGGCCGTGGTCAACGGCTGGATCGGCGCCGAGCGCTGGCCGCTGCGCGTGCTGCGTGTCAACGACGGCCTGGAGCAGGTCGACACCGCGCGCCTGCGCGAGACCGTGCTGCCGCATGCGCAGAAGGGGTTCTTCGCCGTGCGCCTCGCCGATGCCCAGCGCGACGTCGCGCGGTTGCCGTGGGTCGCCGCGGCCGACGTGCGCAAGCGCTGGCCCGACGTGCTGGAAGTGCGCATCGACGAGCATCGCCCGTTCGCCCGCTGGGGCGACGATCGTCTGCTGTCGGACAAGGGCCGGCTGTTCTCGACCGACGGCATCGACGTACCGGCGCGGATGCCGCGCCTGTTCGGCCCCGAGACCCGGGTGCAGGACGTGGTCGCGCTCTACAACGAATCGCGCGAGCTGTTCCGTCCCACTGGCTTCGAGGTCGCCAGCGTGACGCTCGACGAGCGTGGCAGCTGGACGCTGGGTCTGTCGAACGGCATCGACGTCGTCGTCGGCAGCCAGGAGGCGCGGCTGCGGCTCGCGCGCTTCGCCCGGGTGCTGCCCCGCCTGCTCGATAACCGGCCGCAGCCGCTGGAGCGCGCGGACCTGCGCTACACCAACGGCTTCGCGCTGCGCTGGGGCGACGTGCCGGCTGACGAGGCCGACGCGGCCACCGGCGCCGCAACGGGTACCCCGGCGCCGCAGGCGATCGCGGCACGCACCACCTCCCCCAATTTCCAACCCGGCCTGACGACATGAACCGCAAGGGCGACAAGACACTCATCGTCGGACTCGACATCGGCACCTCCAAAGTGGTGGCGCTGGTCGGCGAGTACTCGCCGGGCAATCCGATCGAAGTCATCGGCATCGGCAGCCACGAATCGCGCGGCCTCAAGCGCGGCGTGGTCGTCGACATCGAATCGACGGTGCAGTCGATCCAGCGCGCGGTCGAAGAGGCCGAGCTGATGGCCGGCTGCGAGATCCGCTCGGTCTACGCGTCGATCTCCGGCAACCACGTGCAGTGCCGCAACTCGCCGGGCATCGTGCCGATCCGCGACAACGAGGTGACCTGGGCCGATCTCGACCGCGTGCTCGACGCGGCCAAGGCGGTGGCGATCCCGGCCGACCAGAAGATCCTGCATGCGATCCCGCGCGAGTACGTGCTCGACGATTCGCAGTCGGCCGCCGCCAACATCAGCAAGTGCGTGCAGCGCTGCGGCCTGTCGATCGACGATCTGATCCTGTCGTCGTTGGCGTCGAGCACCGCGGTGCTGACCTCGGACGAGCGCGAGCTCGGCGTGGTGCTGGTCGACATGGGCGCCGGCACGACGGATCTGGCGGTGTTCGTGCAGGGCGCGATCTGCCACACGGCCTCGCTGCCGATCGCTGGCGACAAGGTCACCGAGGACATCGCGCACATGCTGCGCACGCCGACGCCGGAAGCCGAGCAGATCAAGGTCCGCTACGCCTGCGCGCTGGCGCAGCTGGCGACCAGCGAGGAATCGATCCAGGTGCCGAGCGTCGGTGACCGTCCGCCGCGTCGCCTGCCGCGCCAGTCGCTGGCGCAGGCGGTGCAGGCGCGCTACGAGGAGATCTTCGAGATGGTGCAGGCCGAACTGCGCCGCTCGGGCTTCGAGCAGCACGTCCGCGCCGGCATGGTGCTGACCGGTGGCGCTTCGAAGATGGAAGGCGTCGTCGAACTCGCCGAGGAAATGCTGCAGATGCCGGTGCGCGTGGGCATTCCGCAGCACGTCACCGGCCTGGGCGAAGTGGTCGGCAATCCGGTGCACGCCAGCGGCGTGGGCCTGCTGCTGATGGGCAGCCAGATCGAACATCCGCGCAGGCCGGTGATCTCCACCGGACGTGCCGGCGGGCTGCTGCGCAAGGTCAAGACCTGGTTCAACGGCGAGTTCTGACAGCGGTCACGCAGCGAAGACACAAAGCGGGCAGGGCAGGGCGACGACGACACGGCGGCACATGTGACACCAGGACACCCATAACAACACCCGGCCCGCAGAGGCCGGTCACCAACAAGAGAGGACGACGGACATGGCACATTTCGAACTCGTGGAAAAGATGGCACCCAACGCGGTGATCAAGGTCATCGGCGTGGGCGGCGGCGGCGGCAACGCGGTCGCGCACATGGTCAACAACAGCGTCGACGGCGTGGAGTTCATCACCGCGAACACCGATGCGCAGGCGATCAAGAACTGCGGCGCCAAGCTGCAGCTGCAGCTCGGCAGCAGCGTCACCAAGGGTCTGGGCGCAGGCGCCAACCCGGAGGTCGGTCGTCAGGCCGCGCTGGAAGATCGCGAGATCATCATGGACGCGCTGCAGGGCGCGGACATGGTCTTCATCACCGCCGGCATGGGCGGCGGCACCGGCACCGGCGCCGCGCCGGTCGTCGCGCAGCTGGCCAAGGAGATGGGCATCCTGACCGTCGCCGTGGTCACCAAGCCGTTCCCGTTCGAAGGCCGTCGCCGCATGCAGGTCGCGCTCAAGGGCATTGAAGAGATGTCGGCGCATTGCGACTCGCTGATCACCATCCCCAACGAGAAGCTGATCACCGTCCTCGGCCGCAACGCCACGATGATCCAGGCCTTCCGCGCCGCCAATGATGTGCTGCTGGGCGCCGTGCAGGGCATCGCCGATCTGATCGTCCGTCCGGGCCTGATCAACGTCGACTTCGCCGACGTGCGCACCGTGATGTCCGAGATGGGCCTGGCGATGATGGGCACCGGTTCGGCACGCGGCGACGATCGCGCGCAGGCCGCCGCCGAGTCCGCGATCCAGAACCCGCTGCTCGACGACGTCAACCTCGCGGGCGCCAACGGCATCCTCGTCAACATCACCGCGGGCGCGGACTTCACGATGGCCGAGTTCGACGAGGTCGGCCGCACCGTCGAGAACTTCGCCAGCGAAGACGCGACCATCGTCATCGGTACCGTGCTCGATCCCGACATGCAGGACGAAGTCCGCGTGACCGTGGTCGCCACCGGCCTCAACCGCGCACCGGCGCGCGCGACCGGCTATGCCGGCGAGGGCGCCACCCGCGGCAAGCCGCAGGTGCAGCTGATCAGCAACAACCAGCGTGGCGTCCGCGACGGCACCACCGGCATGCTGATCGACGACGAGTCCGATGCCGTGGCGCCGTACAGCCCGGGCCACAGCATCGCCTCGACGCTGCGCGGCCAGTCCCAGGGCAAGGCGACGCCGGCGGCACGCGGCGATGCGGCCGAAGCGCCGAAGACCGCCGACTTCGGCACCGACAGCTACCTCGACATCCCCGCGTTCCTGCGTCGTCAGGCGGACTGATGTCTGCCATGACGGCGCGACCGGCCGACGGGGACGCCTGCCCGGCTTCCGTCGACCGGGCGGGGGCCGGCATGTGGCGCGCATCCGCGCGCTGCAGCCGGAACCCGCTGCGCCGTCGGGCGGGGTGAAGCCCGCCACGTGCGTCCTCGCGACACCGGTGGCGCGTCGTCCGCGCGCTGCTGCTTTGGTTCCCCGGGCCGCCCGGCCCGGGGGGCTGTTTCGACGGGCGTCGTCGTCGGCGCGAGCGCCTGCGATGTCGGCCACCGGACGCCCTGGCTTTCGTTCAGGTTCAGCCGGTCCCGTGATAATCTGCCCCGCGCGTTGATGACGACCTGATGACGCGTGCGTGTGTGCGAGACTCCTTTCCATCACGTCGTCCCTTCTTTTCTTTCCGGACTCCGCCCGCCCGATGCCCCGGCAACGCACCATCCAGAACGTGATCCGCGCGACAGGCGTCGGCCTGCACAGTGGCGAGAAAGTGTTCCTGACCCTGCGCCCGGCCGCCCCGGACACCGGCATCGTGTTCCGCCGCGTCGATCTCGAGCCCGTCGTCGAGATTCCCGCCGACGGCAGCCTCGTCACCGAAACCACGCTGTGCACCGGCCTGAGCTGCGGCACCGCCAAGGTGCAGACGGTCGAGCATCTGATGTCCGCACTCGCGGGCCTGGGCGTCGACAATCTGTACGTCGACCTGTCGGCGCCGGAAGTGCCGATCATGGACGGCTCCTCGGGCCCGTTCGTGTTCCTGCTGCAGTCCGCCGGGATCGTCGAGCAGGACGCGGCCAAGAAATTCATCCGTATCCTGCGACCGGTGGAAGTGCGTGACGGCGACAAGATCGCCCGCTTCGAGCCCTTCGACGGGTTCAAGCTCGACTTCACGATCGCCTTCGACCATCCGGCGATCCCGCTCGCGCAGTCGCGGGCCGAAGTCGAGTTCTCGACCGAGGCCTACATCCGCGAGGTCAGCCGCGCGCGGACGTTCGGTTTCATGCGCGATCTCGAATACATGCGCGAGCGCAACCTCGGCCTCGGCGGCTCGATGGACAACGCGATCGTGCTCGACGAATTCCGCGTGCTCAACGACGACGGTTTGCGCTACGCCAACGAATTCGTGCGCCACAAGATCCTCGACGCGGTCGGCGATCTGTATCTGGCCGGTCATCCCATCCTGGGTCTGTTCAAGGGCTACAAGTCGGGCCACGCCCTGAACAACCAGCTGGTGCGCGCCCTGCTCGCCGAACGCGACGCGTGGGAAGAAGTGACCTTCGACGCACCGGCGGCATCGCCCGTGGTCTACGGGGCGCCGGTCACCGCCTGAGCCGGCGGGCCGCAGCGCTCGTTGCGCGGTATTGCGGGGTGGCCCTCACCTCCGACACGGCGTGGTCCGCGTCCGGGCAGCCGGCCTCGGTCTTCCCCTCTCGGCTCGAGGCGGCGCCCACTGTCCAGGCGCCCAACCCGTACTGAACGCGCGTCCCGGAACGCGTCGAGGGTTCAGGCCAGAGCCTTCCGCTAACGAAAGCTTTACTTATTCCTTCTGGAATTTTAATTCCGGGTTAACTTCCGCCACCGGTTTGGCCGGTAGGATGCCCCCTCCTCGCGGCTCTTCACGACGCTTTGACGTTTACGAATAGCCGCCAGGATCAGGATTGCGACGTGTCGTCCGCACCGGTTTCCGGCTCCGGGGCCCGCAACGAGGCCACCACCGCACGCAAGGCATCGCGGGCGGCCGGGCTCGGGGTGTGACCGGCGGAGGGGGATGCGGCGGTTGCAGTGGGGCGCAACGGCGTCGTCGACGTCCTGACCACGATGTCACTGACATCCAGCCCGATGGACCGGGCGGCGTCGAGCAGCACATCGGCCGACAGGCGCAGCCTGGCGTGCCAGATGGGCGAATCGACGAGGAAGACCAACCTGCCGCGATCGACGTTCGCCAACCGTGCATGCGGGGCCAGCGCCGGAGGCAGCAGGGGAACCAGACGGCGGTCCAGTGCGTCGAGCCAGATGGCCCGACGGATCGGATCGGCCGACGTGCCTTCCAGCAAGGCATCGAGTGCCGCCGTTGGCGCACCGATGCGGGACGGCTTGGGTTTGGACCTGAAATCAGACATTTGGACTCATGACTCTACACAGCGTGTTGCATGATATGCGTGGCCGTGCGATCCAGCTGGCCCGCAGCGCCCGCGGCCTCGCCGCACAGAAGCCGGTCTCGATGGCCATCGTCATCGCCGCAGCCGGCATGCTCGGCGCCGGTGCGATGAACGCCGCCGAGATGACCCGTCTCAACGCCGTCGCCGCCGCGCACGAGACCAGCCTCGAGCAGACCCGGCGCGAGGCCCAGCGTGAGGTCAACGCACTGGCCGCCCGCATGGGCGAGCTGCAGGCCCAGGCCAACCGGCTCAACGCCCTCGGCGATCGCCTCGCCCGCGGCGCCGGCATGGAAGGCGGCGAATTCGATTTCGACCGGCCGGTCGGCCTCGGTGGTGCCGAGGCGGCCACCGACATGCCGGCGCGCAAGCTGACCGACGGCATGCTGGCGCTGGAGGGCGATCTGGCTCGCTCGGGGCAGCAGCTGTCGGTCCTCGAGGCGCTGCTGTTCGATCGCACGCTGGAGCAGAACGCGATGCCGTCGCGCTCGCCGGTCGCCAGCAGTTACATGACGTCGAGCTACGGCTACCGCGCCGATCCGTTCGGCCGCGGTGGCCAGTTCCACAAGGGCATCGATTTCGACGCCCGCACCGGCGACCCGGTGATGAGCGTCGCCAATGGCGTCGTCAGCTATTCGGGCGTGCGTGGCGGCTACGGCAACGTGGTCGAGGTCGATCACGGTAACGGCTACGTGACCCGCTACGCGCACAACTCGCGCAACGTGGTGAAGGTGGGTGATCTGGTGCGCGTCGGCCAGGAGATCGCCAAGGCCGGCTCGACCGGCCGCTCGACCGGCGCCCACGTGCATTTCGAAGTCTGGGAGAACGGTCGCGTGCAGAATCCGCGCAAGTTCCTCGGCGACATGGGCGTGAGCCGGCAGTAAGCCGCTCGGTTCTGTCTGCTGGCGGAGCGCGCGCGCCGCCCGGCAAGTGCTCGGACCCTCGGCCGCCGCAGGGAAAAGGGCTAGTTGAGGCTGTCGCCGGTACCGTGTCCGGCGGTCCTGCAAAAAGAGCGCGGGACCGTGTTGGACGGCCTGTTCCGCGGCTCTTGAGGCCGTAGGTCGATTGCTCGCCAACGCCGCGCCTCGTCCGGCCCTGCGCGGGTCGGCGCCGCCGGGCGCTCGCAAGGGCCCAAAGCGGTGCCTTGCAGACGCCTCCGCTCGTCCGGCCTGCGCCGCATGGCGGCTTCGGCGCTCGTCGCGGCGCAAGCCCGTGGCTTGCAAACGCCGCTCCTCGTTCCGGCCCTGCGCGGCGCAGCCGCTCCGGGCGCTCGCGGGGGCGCAAGGCAGTGCCTTGCAAACGTCCCCGCTCGCCCCGAGCTACAATGCGCGTTGCCAATCGAAAGGGCGCCCAGCGCCCTTTTTTCAATGCGGCTGCCGGCGTCCGTGCCCGGGCCGCACTCCGATTCCAGATTTCGGGACTCCAATGCTCAATCGCTTGCTCACCAGTGTCTTCGGCAGTCGCAACGACCGGTTCGTCAAACAGCTCCACAAGGTGGTCGAGAAGATCAACGCGCTGGAGCCGCAGATGGAGGCGCTGTCGGACGCCGAGCTGCAGGCCAAGACCCCCGAGTTCAAGACGCGGATCGCCGGCGGCGAATCGCTCGACAAGATCCTGCCCGAGGCGTTCGCGGTCTGCCGCGAGGCCAGCCGTCGCGTGCTGGGCATGCGCCCCTACGACGTGCAGCTGATCGGCGGCATGGTGCTGCACATGGGCAAGATCGCCGAGATGCGCACCGGCGAAGGCAAGACGCTGGTCGGCACACTGCCGACATATCTCAACGCGCTGGAAGGCAAGGGCGTCCACGTCGTCACGGTCAACGACTACCTGGCGCGCCGCGATGCCGCGCAGATGGGCAAGCTCTACAACTGGCTGGGCCTGTCGGTCGGCGTGATCTGGCCCGGCATGCCGCACGGCGAAGCCAAGCGCGAGGCCTACAAGGCCGACATCACCTACGGCACCAACAACGAATTCGGCTTCGACTACCTGCGCGACAACATGGCGCTGTCGCGCGCGGACCGGTACCAGCGCGGACTCAACTACGCGATCATCGACGAGGTCGACTCGATCCTGATCGACGAGGCGCGCACGCCGCTGATCATCTCCGGTCCGGCCGACGATTCGCCCGAGCTCTACATCAAGGTCAACCGCCTGGTGCCCTCGCTGGTCAAGCAGGAAACCGAAGACGGCGACGGCGATTTCTGGGTCGACGAGAAGGGCAAGCAGGTCCACCTGTCCGAGGCCGGCCAGGAACATGCCGAGGAACTGCTGCGCAAGGCCGGCATCCTCGAAGGCGACGACAGCCTCTACGCGCCGCAGAACATCCACGTCGTGCATCACCTCAACGCGGCGATGCGCGCACATGCGATCTACCAGCGCGACGACCACTACATCGTCCGCGACGGCGAAGTCATCATCGTCGACGAGTTCACCGGCCGTACGCTCGCCGGTCGCCGCTGGTCCGACGGCCTGCACCAGGCGGTGGAAGCGAAGGAAGGCGTGCCGGTGCAGCGCGAGAACCAGACGCTCGCCAGCATCACCTTCCAGAACCTGTTCCGCATGTACGGCAAGCTCTCGGGCATGACCGGTACCGCGGATACCGAGGCGTTCGAGTTCGAGAGCATCTATTCGCTCGAGGTCGTGGTGATTCCGACCCATCGGCCGATGATCCGCAAGGACGCGCCCGATGCGGTGTTCCTCAACCGCGCCGGCAAGTACCGCGCGGTCGCGCGCGAGATCCAGGCCAAGCACGAGCAGGGCCAGCCGGTGCTGGTGGGCACGACGTCGATCGAAGTCTCCGAGCTGCTGTCCGAGCACCTGCGCAAGGAAGGCATCGCGCACGAAGTGCTCAACGCCAAGCAGCACGAGCGCGAGGCGCAGATCATCGCGCAGGCCGGGCGCCCGGGTGCGGTGACCATCGCCACCAACATGGCCGGTCGCGGCACCGACATCGTGCTCGGCGGCTCGCTCGAGAGCGAACTCGCGCAGCTCGAAGCCGACAGCGGCGCGCCGGTCGACGAGGCCACGAAGGCACGGCTCAAGGCCGAATGGCAGACGCGCCACGACGCGGTCAAGGACGCCGGCGGCCTGCACATCCTCGGCACCGAACGTCATGAATCGCGGCGTATCGACAACCAGCTGCGTGGCCGCTCCGGCCGCCAGGGCGATCCGGGTTCCAGCCGCTTCTACCTGTCGCTCGAAGACAACCTGATGCGCATCTTCGCCGCCGACTGGGTGCAGAAGGTCATGGCGCGCATGGGCCTGCAGGAAGACGACATCATCGAGTCGCCGCTGGTCACCAAGCAGATCGCCAACGCGCAGCGCAAGGTCGAGGCGCACAACTTCGACATCCGCAAGAACCTGCTCGACTTCGACGACGTCAACAACGACCAGCGCAAGGTGATCTACGGCCAGCGCGACGAACTGCTCGATGCGGAGAGCGTCAAGGACAACATCGACGGCATCCGCGCCGACGTCGCGGCCGGCATCGTGGCGCAGTACGTGCCGCCGCAGTCGATCGACGAGCAGTGGGACCTGCCGGGTCTGGAATCGGAGATCGAACGCGAGTTCGGCGTGCGCCTGGCGCTGGTCGACATGGCGAAGACGCGCGAGGAACTCGACGCCGAGCAGATCGCCGCGCACGTCCAGGACGAGATCGACCGCGTGTTCGCCGCGAAGGAAGAGCAGCTGGGCCCGGACACGATGCGCATGCTCGAGAAGCACATCATGCTCAACGTGCTCGACCAGGGCTGGAAGGAGCATCTCGGCCGCATGGATTACCTGCGCCAGGGCATCCATCTGCGCGGCTACGCGCAGAAGCAGCCGAAGCAGGAGTACAAGAAGGAAGCCTTCGCGCTGTTCTCCGAGATGCTCGACAAGGTCAAGCAGGATGTCGTGACGATGCTGGCGCGCGTGCGTGTGCGCAGAGAGCGTCGCCAGATCGAGGCCAAGCTCAACCAGGCGCAGTTCCAGCACGCCGATGCCGGCGGCTACGGCGCCGACGAGGAAGCCGATGACGTGCGCGCCGCGCAGGCCCCGGCGCCGCAGGCCCAGATCGTCCGCGATGGCGCCAAGGTCGGCCGCAACGATCCCTGCCCGTGCGGCAGCGGCAAGAAGTACAAGCACTGCCACGGGCAGCTGAGCTGACCGACGCCCGCGTCGTCGGCACGCACCTGGAGACCGCCGCGCAAGCGGCGGTTTCCGTTTTGTGGGGAAGCCTGGCAGGGCTTTGACCGCGTGGCGCGGCGTCGCGGCGGTTGCAGTCACGGGGCAAAAACGGAAGCACTGGTGGAGGCGAAACGAGCTGCATCGGCACAGGCACGTTACGCGCTCGCGCCTACTGGCCGGAATGCGACCACCGTCAGGCGTTATTCCGGCGACCAGGAACGCGCGCAGGCGCGGGCGAAAAGGGAGTGCGCCCCAGGGCGGGCTGGTGCCGAGCGTCCGCTGGCAAGCCGCCTCACCCGGCGCGACGGGCCGACTTGTGCCGCTGGCCAGGCGAGGTGCCCCGCATGGCGTCGGCTTAAGGGCCATCCTCCCGCCTGCGGGAGAAGGTGCCCCAGGGCGGATGCGGACGACTTCGGTCGGCAGCCTGCCAACCCGTCGGTCCCGCCCGGCGTCCGGGCCAGGGAAACGGCTTGAGCACCCTCGACGTCGCCTTGGCCTGGTGCGTCGCCGCGAACAGGTCCAGCGTCGATATCCCCGTATAGCCAGCGCGGCAGCCGGGCTTCTCCCGTCTGCAGCCCCTCACAGCATTGGCAATCGTCATCCCGCGCCCCTAACCTCGGCCTGCAATCGGTCAAAGGCGGGGCAATGAACCAACGCATCATCGAGGTCGTCGCCGGTGTCATCACCGACAAGCGTGGCCGCATCCTGCTGTCGCGACGCACGCCGAGCCAGGACATGGCCGGCCTCTGGGAATTTCCCGGCGGCAAGCGCGAACCCGACGAAACGCCTGAGCAGGCGCTGACGCGCGAGCTGGACGAGGAGCTCGGCATTCAGGTCGACATCGGTCCGGCGCTGATCACCGTGCCGCAGGCCTATGCGCACAAGCGCCTGCGCCTTGACGTACGCCGCATTGCCGCGTGGCGTGGCACGCCGAAAGGGCGCGAAGGGCAGGCCCTGACCTGGGTCGCGCCCGATCGCCTCGCCCGCTACTCCATGCCGCCCGCGGATCTCCCCGTCGTCGCGGCCCTGCGCGGCCCCGATCGCTATCTGGTCACGCCGCTGCCGGATGACGACACCGATGTCTGGCTGCGACAACTCGAGACCGCCCTGGCTGGCGGCATACGCCGCGTCCAGTGCCGCCTGCCCGGCCTCGACCCCGCGCGGCAGGCCGCGCTGCTCGAGGCTGCAGTCGCGCTCTGCCGCCGCCAGCACGCCGAGCTGCTGTTCAATGGCCCGGTCGACATCGCGCGCGCAATCGGGACCGGACTGCACCTGTCGTCGCACGCGCTGCACGAGCAGGGCGCGCGCCCCGTGCCGGACGACGTGCCGCTGGCCGCGTCCTGCCATGACCTCGACGACCTGCGCATGGCCGAAGCGATCGGCTGCGATTTCGTCGTGCTCGGCCACATCCGCGACACCCCGAGCCATCCCGGCATCCCCGGCATCGGCTGGCCTGCGTTTTCCGCCCTGCGGGAATGCACCGCGCTGCCGATCTACGCAATCGGCGGTCTGGGGCCGGACGACATCGCAGAGGCCCGCTTCCATGGGGCGCAGGGCATTGCGGCGATTCGGAGTCTGTGGCCGTCGCGTTGAGCTGCGGAAAGCACGGGCCCTCCGTCGATAGCGGCATAAGGCGTCTCGACCCGGCCAGCGGACGCCGCCCCGAGTGAGCGTCACGCCAACCGACGTGTCCTGATCGTACGAAGCAGCCGGCTTCCCGCAAACGCCATTGAACCTGCAGGAGCGCGCTCGCGCGCGATGCTTTTCCCCGGCAACCGAAAGCTCGCGCGCAAGCGCGCTCCTGCAGGCGCGCGCTTACAGGATGGTCCGCAAGGCCATGTGCGTTGGCGGGCACCCGACCAGCGCCGGAGCAGTGCCCCGTCCAATCTGCTTGCAAGCCGCCATGCAACGCCTTACACAGAGCCCAGCCCACAGGACAGTTGCCCATATGACCCGCTGGAAAGCCGCCGCCACCCACTTGCTCCTCAGCATCGTCGTCATCGGCGGCATCGCGATCACCGCATTCCTGCTCTGGTACCCGTACGCGCTGCATCGCGTCGCCGGGCTCGATCGCGTCCTGCTGGTGATGCTCGCCATCGACCTGACCGCCGGCCCGCTGTTGACCCTGATCGTCTACCGCGAGGGCAAGCCCAGCCTGCGCTTCGATCTCGCGGTCATCGCGCTCTGCCAGATCGCCTTCCTCGGCTACGGGCTGCACACGCTGTGGCAGGGGCGGCCAGTGTTCCTCGTCGGCACGCCTGAGGTGTTCACCCTGGTGTTCGCCAACGAGATCAGTGATGCCGACCTCGCCCGGGCCAGTCGCCCCGAGTGGCGGCGCCTGTCCTGGACAGGGCCGCAACTCGTCGGCACGCGCATGCCGGACGACCCTGCGGAACGCAGCGCGGTCATCGAGGCCTTCATGGCTGGCGGCGCCGGCATCGAACGCACGCCTGGGTACTACCGGCCGTATCCGGAAATCGCACCGGCCTTGCTCAAGAACTCAACGCCCGCGGCCGATAGCGTGTCTGACGCGGACATCCGCGCCGCTGGAGACGAGCGGCAAGACCTGCGGCAGGTGCCAATCCTCTCGCGCCGGGGCGAGGGCGCGATGCTGCTGGACCCCTCGGGCATGCCGCGTCGAACGACGACAACGTCGGCGAACCCCTGAAACGACGCGTTGCGTCGCTAAGTGACGCGTAGTGGCCGTTCAAGGACATGCGATCTGTGCGTCGGGCTTGCTGAATCGGGCATTTAGTCACGTGCAGGTGCGGTTCATCCGCCCGAAAGAAGTTGGCACGGCTTGTGCGTCTACCTCTTCGCACGTGCAAGTCGCACGGCTGCCCACGGATCGGCACCAGCCGGCCACGCGGCACGTGAAAAACACCACTCCTAGGGGATACACCATGAAAGTACAGAAGGGCTTCACCCTGATCGAGCTGATGATCGTCATCGCGATCCTCGGCATCCTTGTTGCGATCGCCCTGCCGGCGTACCAGGACTACACCGTCCGCGCCCGCGTGTCGGAAGCCGTTGCCCAGACGGCGCCGGCGAAGCTGGCGGTTGCGGAAACGGTCTCCTCATTGAACAACGGTCTCGCTGGTGTCACTGCCGCGAATTCTGGATTTGTTTTCGACCAGGGTGCGACGGATTACGTTGATACCATCACGATCACGCCTGTTACGGGTGTTGTGACCACCGTTACCCAGAACACGGGCGGTGATGCTGATCCGACCATGATTTGGACTCCCACGCAGGCCGATGCCGCTGCGCCGATCAATTGGGCCTGCTCCACGACGCCTGCTGCCGCGTTCAAGTACGTTCCGGCTGAATGCCGTAACGCTGGTCCGACGCCGGCGCCGTAACATTCGCTACAACCTAGCGCACTCGCGCGATCAAAGCTCTGGTGCAAGTGCGCCAGGGCTTTTTTTTTGGGGAACTTCATGTCGTCCATCTCGACATCGGCTCGCACTGGTCAAGCTGCGCGTACGCAGGAGCGCTACCTGTTCGGTCCGTTCCTGGATTTCGCGCTGCTCGGCGGCGGCTCTCTGATTGCCCTGCTCTCGTTGCGACTCTGGCTCGGTAACGGCAGCGAGGCGCGCGCATGGTCACTCGGCGTGACCCTCGCGATCGCCAACATTATCAACCACCCGCACTTCGCACACTCGTACCAGATCTTCTACTCCGGGTTCCGCGACAAACTGAGTTCGCCGACTTACAGCCCGGAACTGCGCGCGCGCTATCTGCATATCGGAGTAACCGCGCCACTCCTGATCTTGTGCGCCCTCGCGGTCATGGTGGTGACCGAAAGTGCTCGGGGGCTCGGCCTGGCGGCCAACGCGATGTTCTTTCTCGTCGGTTGGCATTACGCCAAGCAGGGCTACGGCATGGCCATGGTGGACGCGGTGCTGAAACGCCGCTTCTATGGCGATGCACAGAAGCGCTGGCTCCTCCGCAACGCGCACGCCACCTGGATTTTCGCGTGGCTCCTAGCCAACCATCTCATCGCGCAGTCCACTCGGGAATACTGGGGCGTCGAGTACTTCGTCATCCCCGTACCCTTCTGGGCGCTTATCGTCTCCGGAGCCTGCTGTGCTGCAACGTTGACAACGCTACTGCACCGGCTGCAGGTCCAGAAGCGCAGCACGGGCATCGCATGGAACGGTCTGCTGGCGTACTGCGTTTCGATCTATGCCTGGCTACTGATCCGGGATCCGATCGTTCTGCTGTGGGTTCCGATGTTCCATTCCCTGCAGTACATGGCGGTGGTCTGGCGGTTCCAGTCCAATAGAGCGCGCACCACACAATTATCAATTGCCGGAAATCAAGTGGGGCGCACTATTCGCCTTGTGATGTTTGCCGCATTCGGCTTCATCCTCGGCTATCTCGGATTCTGGGTGCTGCCCGAAACGCTGAATACGCTGGTTCCGTACGACCGGGATGTCTTTGGCGGACTGCTGTTCTTCTATCTCTTCTGGATCTTCATCAACATCCACCATTACCTACTGGATACAGTGATGTGGCGGAAGGGGAATCCCGACGTGTCTCGCCACCTCTTCGGTTGACTGGATGCGACATCGCGTTGAGTTGAAGGTTTCTTGCAGTAAAGTTGCGCGTAGCCCAAATCGAAATCTAATTATGAGCGCCGTCGCCAGCCCTAACCTTGTCGGCATCACCGGCATCGCCCGCCGACTCGTCCTGGACGGGGCGCTCGACGAGGCCGCCGCACGCGAAGCGCTCGACAAGGCCACCGCCGCGCGCAAGCAGGTCGGGGTCTACCTGCGCGAGCACAAACTGGTCACCGCGGCGCAGATGGCGGCGGCGAACTCGGTCGAGTTCGGCATGCCGCTGTTCGACCCGTCGGCGCTCGACAGCCAGGCCAGTGCGATCAAGCTGGTCAGCGAGGAGCTGCTGCAGAAGCATGCGGTGCTGCCGCTGTTCAAGCGCGGCGCGCGCCTGTTCGTGGGCACCGCGGACCCGACCAATTCGCAGGCGCTCGACGAGATCAAGTTCCACACCAACCTGACGGTCGAGCCGATCCTCGTCGACGAGGACAGCATCCGCCGCATGCAGGAGCTGTGGCTGCAGGCGTCCGACCAGTTCGGCGATGCGCTCGACGACACCGACGGCCTGGATGCGCTGGAGATCGGCGACGACGACGGCGGCAAGATCGAGAACGTGGCCGACGGCAAGGACGACACGCCGATCGTCAAGTTCGTCAACAAGGTGCTGGTCGATGCGATCAAGCGCGGCGCATCCGACATCCACTTCGAGCCCTACGAGACCGACTACCGGGTACGCCTGCGCATCGATGGCATCCTGAAGCAGTCGGCGAAGATGCCGGTCAAGCTCAACCAGCGCATCACCGCGCGCCTGAAGGTGATGGCGCAGCTGGACATCGCCGAGAAGCGCGTGCCGCAGGACGGCCGCATCAAGCTGAACCTGTCGAAGACCAAGCAGATCGACTTCCGCGTCAGCACCCTGCCGACGCTGTTCGGCGAGAAGGTGGTGCTGCGTATCCTCGACGCCAGCGCGGCCAAGCTGGGCATCGACAAGCTGGGCTACGAGCCCGACCAGCAGGCCCTGTTCCTCGAGGCCATCCACAAGCCCTACGGCATGGTGCTGGTCACCGGCCCGACCGGTTCGGGCAAGACCGTGTCGCTGTATACCGCGCTCGGCATCCTCAATGACGAGACCCGCAACATCTCGACCGCCGAGGATCCGGTCGAAATCCGCCTGCCCGGCGTTAACCAGGTGCAGCAGAACAACAAGCGCGGCATGACCTTCGCCGCGGCGCTGCGCTCGTTCCTGCGGCAGGATCCGGACATCATCATGGTCGGCGAAATCCGCGATTTGGAAACCGCCGAGATCGCGATCAAGGCCGCACAGACCGGCCACATGGTGCTGTCGACGCTGCACACCAACGACGCGCCGCAGACCATCTCGCGCCTGATGAACATGGGCATCGCGCCGTACAACATCACCTCGTCGGTGACCCTGGTCATTGCCCAGCGCCTGGCACGCCGGCTGTGTTCCAAGTGCCGGCGCCCGGTCGAGCTGCCGGATCATGCGCTGCTGGCCGAGGGCTTCAACGAGGACCAGGTGCGCGCGGGCGTGACCCTGTTCGAGGCGGTCGGTTGCGACGAGTGCACCAACGGTTACAAGGGCCGCGTCGGCGTCTACCAGGTGATGCCGATGAGCGAGCAGATCCAGGAGATCATCCTGCAGGGCGGCAACGCGCTGCAGATCGCCGAGGTCGCCGAGCGCTCGGGCGTCAACGACCTGCGCAAGTCGGCGCTGGAGAAGGCTCGGCAGGGGCTGACCAGCCTGGCCGAGATCAACCGCGTGACAAAGGACTAGGCGCGCCGCTCGCCTGTCGTGAAACCCTGCGCCCGGTCACATCCGGGCCTGCTTTTTTGGCCGATTACCCGGTACCATGCGGCGATCCGCCCGGTTTGGGGAAATCGGGCTTCGGGGGAATGCCAGCATGTCGATGTCACGTACTGCCGCCAAGAAATCGATTCCGCGCAGGAAGCCGCCTGTGCCCGTCCGCGCGGGCGTGACGCTGGATACTTTCGTCTGGGAGGGCTCCGACAAGCGCGGCGTCAAGATGAAGGGCGAGCAGCAGGCGAAGAACGCCAACATGCTGCGCGCCGAGCTGCGCCGCCAGGGCATCCAGCCCGGCATGGTCAAGGTCAAGCCGAAGCCGCTGTTCGGATCGACCGGCAAGAAGATCACCGCGAAAGAGATCGCGGTGTTCAGCCGCCAGCTCGCGACGATGATCAAGTCGGGCGTGCCGGTGGTGCAGGCGCTGGAGATCATCGGCAACGGCCACAAGAACCCGCGCATGGCGGCGATGGTCAACGGCCTGCGGCTGGACATCGAAGGCGGTTCGTCGATCAGCGAGGCGCTGACCAAGTATCCGGTGCAGTTCGACGAGCTGTTCCGCAATCTGGTGCGTGCCGGCGAGACCGCCGGCGTGCTGGAGACCGTGCTCGACACGATCGCCACGTACAAGGAAAACACCGAGAGCCTCAAAGGCAAGATCAAGAAGGCGCTGTTCTATCCGGCGACGGTCATTGCCGTCGCAATCCTCGTCAGCGCCGTGCTGCTGATCTTCGTGGTGCCGCAGTTCGAGGCGACGTTCAAGAGCTTCAACGCCGAGCTCCCCGCGTTCACGCAGCTGATCGTCGACATGAGCCGCTTCATGACCTCGTGGTGGTGGGCGATCCTCGGTGCGTTCATCGCTTTTGTCGTGGCCTTCATCTATGTATTCAAGCGCTCGCCGGCCCTGCAGCACTTCGTCGACCGGATGATGCTGAAGATCCCGGTGATCGGGCAGGTGCTGCACAACGCCGCGATCGCGCGCTTCGCACGCACGCTGGGCACGACCTTCAAGGCGGGTGTGCCCTTGGTCGAGGCGCTGGACATCGTCGCCGGTGCGACCGGCAGCGTGGTCTACGAGCAGGCCGTGCACCGGATCCGTGACGACGTCTCGGTTGGCTATCAGGTCAACATGGCGATGAAGCAGGTCAACCTGTTCCCGCACATGGTGGTGCAGATGACCGCGATCGGCGAGGAAGCCGGCGCCCTGGACACGATGCTGTTCAAGGTGGCGGAGTTCTACGAGGAAGAGGTCAACAATGCCGTCGACGCCCTGAGCAGCCTGATCGAGCCGATGATCATGATCATCATCGGCGGCGTCATCGGCTCGATGGTCATCGGCATGTACCTGCCGATCTTCAAGATCGCTGCGACGATCTGACGATGGCCCTGTCTCACTGATGGCGTTTCTCGACCAGAACCCCGCGCTCGGGTTTCCCCTCGCCGCCGGTTTCGGCCTGCTCGTCGGCAGCTTCCTCAACGTCGTGATCCTGCGCCTGCCCAGGCGCATGGAGTGGCAGTGGAAGCGCGACAGCCGCGAGATCCTCGGCGAGCCGGAGCTCTACGATCCGCCGCCGCCGGGCATTGTCGTCGAGCGTTCGCACTGTCCCCACTGCGGCCACCAGCTGTCGTGGTACGAGAACATCCCGGTCGTCAGCTGGCTCGCCTTGCGCGGCAAGTGCCGCAGCTGCAAGGCACCGATCTCGATCCAGTACCCGGCCGTCGAGCTGCTGACGATGCTGTTGTTCGTGGCCTGCGTGTGGCGCTTCGGCTTCGGCTGGCAGGGGTTCGGCGCACTGGTGCTGACAGGGTTCCTGATCGCGCTGTCGGGCATCGACATCCGCACCCAGCTGTTGCCGGATACGCTGACGCTGCCGTTGATGTGGCTCGGGCTGATCGCCAGTCTGGATGCGCTGTACATGCCGGCCAAGCCGGCGCTGCTCGGCGCGTTGGTCGGTTACGTGAGCCTGTGGTCGGTCTGGTGGCTGTTCAAACAGGCGACCGGCAAGGAAGGCATGGGCCATGGCGATTTCAAGTTGCTGGCCGCGCTCGGCGCCTGGTGCGGCCTAAGCGGGCTGCTGCCGATCATCCTGCTGTCGGCGGTCGCCGGCGCGGTAATAGGGTCGATCATGCTCGCCGTCCAGGGCCGCGACCGGGCGACGCCGATTCCGTTCGGCCCCTATCTCGCCGTCGCCGGCTGGATCACCTTCATGTGGGGCCACGACCTCACGGCCACCTATCTGCGCGTCTCGGGCCTGCAGTAGGCCGCGCAGGCACATCCGACCCGGCCACACGCTTCTTCCTGATGCCTGCCGATCGCCGCCATGTCTGACTTCGTCATCGGCCTGACCGGCGGCGTCGCGTCCGGCAAGACGGCGGCGACGCGCGCATTCGAAGCGCTCGATGTTCATGTGGCGGACGCCGACATCGCGGCCCGCGACGCCGTCGCGATGGGAAGCGACGGTCTGGCGGAGGTCGTGCACGCGTTCGGCATGGAGGTGCTCGCGCCGGACGGCGGTCTCGATCGCGCCGCGATGCGGCAGCGGATCTTCGCCGACCCCACGGCGCGCGCGCGTCTCGAAGCCATCATCCATCCGCGCGTCCGTCGGCAACTGGAAGCGGCCTGCCGCGCCGCGCCCGGGCCGTATGCCGTCGCGGCGATCCCGCTGCTGGCCGAGGGCGGTCGCGGCGCCTATCCCTGGATCACGCGGGTGCTGGTGATCGACGTTCCGGAGGCGGTACAGATCGCGCGTCTCCTGCAACGGGACGGAATCGACCTGGCACTGGCGCAGGGCATGATCGAAGCGCAGGCCGATCGCATGGCGCGTCTCGCGATCGCCGATGACGTGATCGTCAACGACCGCACGCTGGCCGAGCTGGCGGCGCACGTCGAGGCGATGGATGCGCGGTACCGGGGACTGGTCCGGACTTGATCGTGCCGTCGGGAACGCGTCGACGGCTTGGGTGCTCGCCAGGGTCGGCTGCTTCGACTCGCGCTCGCCGCGCGTCGACACATCGCGGATACCCGCGAGTCCGGGGTGCTCGAGTCCGCATGATGCAGGAGCGGCCTTGGCCGCGATGGACCTCGGGAACGCCGCCTCGCGCGCGAACGCACTTCTGCGCGAGCGAGGTCCGGAGGATTGCGGCGGAACTCCGCCGCGCCCTCAATCGATCGCCAGCTTCTTCAGCTTGTAGCGCAGGGCGCGGAAGGTGATGCCGAGCGCAGCCGCAGTCTTGGTCTTGTTGTAGCGGTTTTCCTGCAGGGCCTGCTGGATCGCGGCGCGCTCGATGTCCTCGATGTACGAGGGCAGGGCGGTGCCCGCGGTCTCGTATGGACTCATCGTGCGGGGATCGGGCGGCAGGCGGGTCTGCGTGGGCTCGGCTGCGCCGCCATGGGCACCGGGGCGGGGCTGGCCGTTGCCGGTGGGCAGGTGCAGGTCGTCGGCGCGGATCAGATCCTCGTCGGCCATCGCCAGGGCGCGTTCGAGCACGTTTTCCAGTTCGCGGACATTGCCGGGGAAGGCATAGCCCTCCAGCGCGGCGATGGCGTCGCCGGCCAGCTGCGGGGCGCGGCGATGCATGGCCAGGGCGAGGCGCTGCAGGATGGCATCGGACAGCAGCGGCAGGTCGCCGGTGCGCTCGCGAAGCGGCGGCACGCTGAGGCCGATGACGTTGATGCGGTAATAGAGGTCGTGGCGGAAGCGGCCTTCGTCGACGAGCGCCGACAGGTCCTTGTGCGTCGCCGAGAGAATGCGCACGTCGACCTGCACTTCGCCCGGCGCGCCGACCGGGCGCACGCACTTCTCCTGGATCGCGCGCAGCAGCTTGACCTGCATCGGCAGCGGCAGCTCGGCCACCTCGTCGAGGAACAGGGTGCCGCCGTTGGCCGCCTGGAACAGGCCGGGCTTGTCGCTGTGCGCGCCGGTGAAGCTGCCCTTCTTGTGGCCGAAGAACTCGCTTTCCATCAGCTCGGTCGGGATCGCGCCGCAGTTGACCGGGATGAAGGGGCCGGACGCGCGCGCGCCCTGCGCGTGGATGGTGCGGGCGACGAGTTCCTTGCCGGTGCCGGACTCGCCGTTGATGTAGACCGGCGCCTGGCTGCGCGCGACCTTGGCGATCGTCGCGCGGAGCGTGACCATCGGCGCCGACGTGCCGAGCAGGCGGCTACCGGTGTCATCGGTCTCGCGGCGTGCACGTTCGCCCAGCTCGAGCGCCTGGCGCACCAGGCCGCGGAGCACGTGGATGTCGACCGGCTTGCTGACGAAGTCGAACGCGCCGGCTTTCAACGCCTCGACCGCGGCCTCGACGTTGCCGTAGGCGGTGATCATCGCGACCGGGGTGCCGGGGAAGCGGGTGTTGATCTCGCCGACCAGCTCGAGGCCGGAGCCGTCGGGCAGGCGCATGTCGGTCAGGCACAGGTCGTAGTGCGAGGTCGCCAGCAGGGCCCGGGCGGCGGCCAGGCTGGGCGCGGTATCGGTCCGCAATCCCATGCGGCCCAGGGTCAGGACGAGGAGCTCACGGATGTCGTGTTCGTCGTCGACGATCAGCACGCTGCGTTGTTCGCTCATCTAGTTCTATCTGTAACCACCGGTCGATGTGACGAATATTGACATCTTTCGCCCCTAGTGACGAGGCCGTGAGGGCGGCCGCACTGCGTTTCCGGCCAAAGGTCGCGGCTGATGCGAACGGGGGCGGATCGCCGGTCGATCGGCGTACCCGTCGTCTGCAAGCCGGGCAAACTCCTTGGAAACCGGCGCGTCCGGTCGGGATGGCCCACCTGCAGCGAGCAAAAAACGCACTGCCCGGTTCCGGCAGACCTCGCCACCGGCGTCCCCGCCGCGGGACGCTGCGTCGCATTCGCGGCGGCGCAGGGCCGGTCAAGGAAGCCCCGGCATCGGCGATCCGCCGACACGACCTGCGTGCGTGTGTCGCGCCGGCCGCTCTGACTAGGCCTCTAAACCGGGCGCGTGCCGGACGACGTGAGGCGCTGGGTACCGAGCTTGCGTCAGTCCCGCAGCAGGCGGTCACGCGCCGGCAGGTGCACGCGGAAGCACGCGCCGCCGCCGGGCACGGCGACGTATTCGATATGGCTCTGGTTTGCCCGGCACAGCTCGTGGGCGATGTAGAGCCCGAGGCCGGTGCCGCTCTCGGACGTGGTGAAGAAGGGCCGGAACAGCTGGGCGGCGACGGCGTCCGGGATGCCGGGGCCGCGGTCGAGCACGCCCAGCGTCGGCGCATCGCCCATCACCTCGATCCGCAGCGTGATGCGCGCGGGCTCGCCCGGCATGCGGCCGTAGCGGACGGCGTTGTTGACCAGCGCCGTCAGCACCTGGTGCAGGTGGCGCGGATCGAACATCGTGGCCATGGTGGCCTGGTCGCAGCTGACCTTGATCTCCGCATTCTCCTCCGCGACGATCAGGCGGTAGTCCTGCACGAACGCATGCGCGGCCGCGACCAGGTCGACGTGTTCGGGCCGCGCGCGCTCGCGGCGGGCCAGGCCCAGCACGCTCTCGACGATGCCGTTCGTGCGCAGGCACTGCTGGTGGATGATCTGCAGCAGGCGGCGGTCGGGCTCGCGGATGTCCTGCGATTCCTCCAGCAGCTGGGTCGCGTAGCTGATCGCGGCCAGCGGGTTGCGGATCTCGTGGGCGAGGCCCGCGGAGAAGCGCCCCATCGTCGCCAGGGTCAGCGATTCGGCGCGCTGCGAGACCAGCGAGGTGTCGTCGAGGAACACCAGGGTGCTGTCGCCATACGCCATCAGCCGCACGAAGCGCGGCAGCACGTCCTTGTGTTCCTTCAGCGTCAGCGGGGCGGTATCGGTGATGCCCGCGCGCAGCCATGCCGCCAGCCGCATCGCCAGCGGCGGCGAGAGCTGCGCCAGCGTGCGGTCCTGCAGCGCATTGGCGCCGGTCACGCTGTCGTCGCCGAGCAGCAGCATCGCCGACTCGTTGCTCAGGCGGATGTGCCCGGTGCTGTCGACCAGCAGCACGCCGGTCTGCATGCGCCGGATGATCAGTTCGCTGATCTCGGCCAGGCTCGCCGCCTCGGCGCCGCGCCGGTCGGCCAGCGCGTGGGTCTCGCGCACCTGGGTACCGAGCTGGCGGGTCAGCGACGCGGCGGCGAAGAAGCCGAGCGAGAACATCAGCATCTCGGCCAGCGGCCGGTCGAAGCTGCCGTTGCTCGCGGCCCCGACCAGGCGCTCGAGCATCAGCAGCGCGGCGGCCGCTGCGGCGATCAGCAGGCTGGTGCGCAGGGTGACGAACAGCGAGGCCGCGCCGATGTTGAACAGCAGCAGCATCGCCACGCCCGGGGCGACGTCCGGCACGGCGTGGGTGATCAATGCGGCGACCAGGATGTCGACGGCCACGCCGACGGTCGCGTGCGCGGAATGGTGGACGCGCGCGCTGCGGGCATGCAGCAGCAGGCCGATCGACGCGATCAGGTAGCCGATGCAGACCGAGATCGCGATCGGCGCATCGACGATCTCGCCCATCGTGTCGCCGAACGGGCTGAACACCAGAGCCGCCAGCAGGGCCGCTTCGAGCACCCGGTACAGCGCGAACAGCGACAGTTCGCGCTGCAGGTGCTGCAGGGACATCGCAGGGACGGCGAGCAGGGGCACGGGGGCGTCCAGAGGGGCCGGAGGGCCGAGTATAGGCCGGCCGCGTCGGCCGCCAGAACGCGGTTTTGCCCGGGGGACGCGCATGCGAGACAATAGCGGGCCCCGTCGGCCCCCGCGTCATGCGCACTGCCGGCCGGCGACTTTTCCTTTTCGTACGGACCCCACATGAACTTCCACGAATATCAGGCCAAGCAGCTGTTTGCCGATTACGGCATCGCAGTCCCCGCCGGGCGCGTCGCGCGCTCGCCCGAAGAGGCCGTCGAGGCCGCCAAGGCCATCGGTGGCGACTTCTGGGTCGTCAAGGCGCAGATCCACGCGGGCGGCCGCGGCAAGGCCGGTGGCGTGAAGCTGGCCAAGACCCTCGACGAGGTGCGCGACTACGCCAAGGCCATGCTCGGCACGACGATGGAGACCTACCAGTCGGCCGGCGTCGCGCTGCCGATCGATTCGGTGCTGGTGACCCTGGCCACCGACATCGCCAAGGAGCTGTACCTGTCCGTGCTCGTCGACCGCAGCACGCAGTCGATCACCTACATCGCCTCGAGCGAAGGTGGCGTCGACATCGAGCAGGTCGCGGCCGAAACGCCGGAGAAGATCCAGACCCTCAACGTCAACTTCGTGCAGGGCCTGCAGCCCTACCAGTGCCGCGACATCGGGTTTGGCCTGGGCCTCAACGCCAAGCAGGTCACCCAACTGAGCAAGATCATGCTGGGCCTGTACAAGCTGTTCAACGAGAAGGACCTGGCGCTGGTCGAGCTCAACCCGCTGGCGATCATGACCTCGGGCGATCTCGCGGTGCTCGACGGCAAGATCAACTCCGACGACAACGCCAGCTTCCGCCACGCCGACCTGGTCGCGATGCGCGACGTCCGCCAGGAAGACGAGACCGAGGTCAAGGCCAGCGAGCACGACCTCAACTACGTCACGATGGACGGCAACATCGGCTGCATGGTCAACGGCGCCGGCCTGGCGATGGCGACGATGGACGTCATCAAGCTGGAAGGCGGCGAGCCGGCGAACTTCCTCGACGTGGGCGGCGGCGCGACCAAGGCGCGCGTGACCGAGGCGTTCAAGCTGATCCTGTCGAGCGAGAAGGTCGAGGCGATCTTCGTCAACATCTTCGGCGGCATCGTCCGCTGCGACATGATCGCCGAGGGCATCATCGGCGCGGTCAAGGAAGTGGGCGTCAAGATCCCGGTGATCGTGCGTCTCGAAGGCACGAACGTCGACAAGGGCAAGGAGCTGCTGAAGAACTCCGGCCTGGCGATCGAATCGGCCGACGACATCAACGACGGCGCCAAGAAGGCCGTCGCGGCGGCGAAGAAGGCGGCCTGAGGGACGCGACGTATCGAATCCCTCTCCCGTTCGCGGGACCTCGGTCCCCGTCGTGGGAGAGGGAGCCGACCGCGGGTGAGGGCGCTTTTCGCACAGCAGCCCTCACCCCGACTTCTCTCCCGCATGCGGGAGAGGGGCTAAAAAAACAACCAAGGATTTCCACCCCATGTCCGTTTTGATCAACAAGAACACCAAGGTGCTCGTGCAGGGCTTCACCGGCCAGCAGGGCACCTTCCACGCCGAGCAGATGGTCGACTACGGCACCAAGGTCGTCGGCGGCGTGACCCCCGGCAAGGGCGGCACCGAGCACCTCGGCCTGCCCGTCTTCAACACCATGGCCGAAGCCGTCGCCGAGACCGGCGCCGACGCATCGGTGATCTACGTGCCGCCGCCGTTCGCGGCCGACGCGATCCTCGAAGCGGCCGATGCCGGCATCACCGTCATCGTCTGCATCACCGAGGGCATCCCGGTGCTCGACATGTTGCGCGTCAAGAACACCCTGAAGGGGTATCCGGACGTCGTGCTGGTCGGCCCCAACTGCCCGGGCGTGATCACGCCGGGCGAGTGCAAGATCGGCATCATGCCGGGCCACATCCACATGCCGGGCAAGGTGGGCATCGTCTCGCGCTCGGGCACGCTGACCTATGAAGCGGTCAAGCAGACCACCGACGCCGGCCTCGGCCAGTCGACCTGCATCGGCATCGGCGGCGATCCGATCAACGGCACCAACTTCATCGATGCGCTGCGTCTGTTCCAGGACGACCCGCAGACCGAGGGCATCATCCTCGTCGGCGAGATCGGCGGCAGCGCCGAGGAAGAAGCGGCCGAGTTCATCGCCGAGTACGTGACCAAGCCGGTCGTCGGCTTCATCGCCGGCGCGTCGGCCCCGAAGGGCAAGCGCATGGGCCACGCCGGCGCCATCGCCTCGGGCGGCAACGGCACGGCGGAAGGCAAGTTCGCCGCGCTGGAGAAGGCGGGCGTGACCACCGTGAAGTCCCCGGGCGACCTGGGCGCGGCGATCGCGAAGCGTCTGAACGGCTGATTCCAGGCGTTCTTTGTGTGATGTCGGAAGGCCGCCCCAGGGCGGCCTTCTGCTTTCTGCTCTCTGTCT
>NZ_NRQR01000011.1 GCF_002849595.1 Luteimonas rhizosphaerae | reverse complement strand
GCCGCCTGCCGGCCTGCCGCCGGCGCCGCCCGCCGCCGCGCCGCTGCCGCCGACGACGCCCGCGCCGCGCGGCGAAGAAGGCTACGCCAGCAGCGCCGAGGACGCCCAGCGTGCGCAGGAGGCCGAAAGCCGCAGCGTCGCCGACGTCAAACAGCAGAGCACCGCGCTGTTCAACCGCCGGCTGACGCTGGAGAACGGCATCAGCTACAACCGCTACGACCGCAAGCAGTTGACCCTCAACGGCTTCCTTGCGCTGGATGCGATCTTCCTCGGCAACATCGCGATCGAGAACGTCGAGTCCGACACCGTCAACTACAACTTCGCCGCGCGCTGGGGCCTGAGCCCGCGCCTGAGCCTCAATCTCGACGTGCCCTACATCGCGCGCAAGACCGTCTACCAGAAGGGCGGCGCCGGCGGTGCGGCCGCGGCGATCGCGCAGGAGGAAACCGACGGCGCCGGCCTCGGCGACATCAGCGCCAGCGCCAACTTCAAGCTGTTCGGCGAACGCGGCATCTGGCCCGAGACCGTCCTCAACGTCGGCGTCACCGCGCCGACCGGACGCGAGCCCTACGGCATTCCGTGGCGCGTGCTCGAGCGCGACGCCGACGACTTCATCCGCTTCGCCGTGCCCGAGGAACAGCCGACCGGCAACGGCGTGTGGCAGGCGACGGTCGGCCTGTCGGGCGTCAAGACCACCGATCCGGCGATCCTGTTCGGCAACATCGGCTACGTGCGCTCGTTCGCGCGCAGCTTCGCCGATCTCGACAACAACCCGCTGACGGTGAATCCCGGCGACGTGCGGCTGGGCGATGCGTACTACTTCGGCGCCGGCGTCGCGTTCGCGTTCAACGAGCGCACCAGCCTGAGCATCTCCTTCAGCGATCGCCTCAACGCGCGCTCGCGGACCAAGTACGAGGGGGCGGACTGGGTGAAGCTGATCGGCAGCGACGCCAATGCGGCGACGATGAGCCTCGGCGTCACCCATGCGATGTCGCCCAGCGCGACCTTCGTCGGCGTGCTCGGCATCGGCCTGACGCCCGATGCGCCCGACTTCAACCTGACGGTCAAGGTGCCGTACTCGTTGTAGCGCATGCTGCATTGGCTGCCGCGGTGACGGTGCCGCGTCTCCGTAGGCAATCCGCCGGTCGCGCAGGGCAGGGCGGCAGGATGCGGTCGACACGGCGCACGGATCGACTGGTCTGGCTGCACGTCATGGGCATCGGCGATCGCCCACGCGACCTGCGTGGACCCGTGTCGCGTCGCCGATGCACGCGATGCGTGGCAGAACGCGCAGCCGAATTGGGCGGCCCGGATGCGGTCGCGTGACGGCGGATGGCGCCGCACGTTGCAGCGGCACGACGCGAGCGCGGAAGGCGGCCTCGCGCCCGACGCGCAGCAGGACGTGAGGCCGGCACGTGTTCCGTCGCACCGCGGATCCTTCGCGTCAGCGCATGTCGTCCAGCGACACGCCGTGCTTGCGGCACAGGCGGTAGACGGTGACGCGCGACACCTGCAGCCGCCGCGCGGTCGCACTGACGTTGCAGCCGGTCTCGCGCAAGGCATCCAGCAGCGCGCCGCGTTCGGTACGGGAGCGGTGCGCGTCGAGCGCGACGACCTGCGCATTCTCCGGCCCCAGTTGCAGGTCGTCGGGTTCGATCAGCGCCTGCTCGGCGACCACCGCGGCGCGGCGCACGCGGTTGAGGAGTTCGCGCACGTTGCCCGGCCAGGGATGCCGTCGCAGGCACTGGCGTGCGGCCGCGCTGAAGCCGCGCGCCTGCACCGTGTTGTGGGCCCGGAACGTATCGAGGAACTGGCGCGCCAGCAGTTCGACATCGTCGCCGCGCGCGCGCAGCGGCGGCAGCTGCAGGCGCAGCACGTCGAGCCGGTAATAGAGATCCTGGCGGAAGCGGCCCTGGGCGATCGCCGCGTCCAGGTCGACGTGGGTCGCGGCCAGCACCCGCACGTCGACGCGCACCGGTCGGCTGCTGCCGACGCGTTCGATCGTGCCTTCCTGCAGCACGCGCAGCAGGTTGGTCTGCGCGTCCAGGGGCAGGTCGCCGATCTCGTCGAGGAACACGGTGCCGCCGTCGGCCGATTCGAACAGGCCCAGCCGCCGCGTCGCCGCGCCGGTGAAGGCACCCCGTTCGTGGCCGAAGAGTTCCGACTGCACCAGCGTCGGCGCGATCGCGCCGCAGTTCATCGCCACGAACGGCCGCTCGCGTCGCCGCGACAGGTCGTGCAGCGCGTGCGCGGCCAGCTCCTTGCCGGTGCCCGACTCGCCGGTGATCAGCACCGGCAGGTCGACGTCGGCATAGCGGTGCAGCATCGCCCGCACGCCGAGCATCGCCGGACTCTGGCCGCCGATGCTGTCGATGTCGCGGCCGCGCGGGCGCCCGGGGTCGAGCCGCGCCAGCACGCCGGCCAGCCGCGCGGGATCCAGCGGGCAGCGCAGGGTTTCGTGGCAGGCGCGCAGCACCCGCTGACGCAGCGGATCGGCGTCGTCGACCGGTGCGGCCTCGTCGAGCAGGGCCAGCATCGGCAGGTCGGCGTGTTCGGCCAGCACGCGGTCCAGCGCGGCCAGCCAGTCGGGCGTCGCCTGGCGCAGGTCGGCGATGCCGATGACCAGGTCGTTGCCGCGCATGCCCACCTGGCGGGCGCTGTCGGGCTGCGCCGGGCGCAGGTGCCAGCCGTTGGCCGCGAACAGGGCCTGCTCGCGGACCGACGGCACCCCGAACCAGATCGCGCAGTGGCGCGCGGCCGGCTGCGTGCTCACGCCGCGACCTCCGGCGCCATCGCCGTGCCCCGGTCCCGCTGCTCCCACCTGTCGCCGGACAAGCCCCTGCCCGCGTCCGGCACCTGACGCTTCCACATGGAAACCCCCTCTTGAATCGCACGCAGGCGATCTGGTTCCAGCCCATTGAACGCAACGCTCCGGTCGATCCGGACAGACCCGGTGCCGCCGCGCCGTCGCACCGGTTGAGACGCGCGCCGCGCAGACTGCGGCGATGTGCCCGCCCGCCCCCATCCGCCCTCCGCAGGCGACCGCGCGCAAGGGACGCGGCGCGGCGTCGTGGGTCGCCGGCCGGTTCGAGCAACGCACCGCGCACGCGGAGGACGACGGCTGGGACGCCCTGCAGCTGGCGCAGGACGAGGCCAGCGCGCCGGAGACCGTCGTCGTCGAGGAGCGGGCGCGCAGCATCGTCAGCCGCAACGACTCGCCGGACATCGCGTTCGGCCAGTCGGTCAATCCGTACCGGGGCTGCGAACACGGCTGCGTCTACTGCTTCGCGCGGCCGTCGCACGCCTATCTCGACCTCTCGCCGGGGCTGGATTTCGAGACCCGCCTGTTCGCCAAGACCAATGCCGCCGAGCGCCTGCGCGCGGAGTTCGCCCGCCGCGCCTACACATGCACGCCCATCGCCCTGGGCATCAATACCGACGCCTACCAGCCGATCGAACGGCGCTACCGCGTGACCCGGCAGCTGATCGACGTCATGGCCGAAACCCGCCATCCCTTCAGCCTCATCACCAAGAACGCGCTGGTGCTGCGCGACCTGGACCTGCTGGCGCCGCTGGCCGCGCAGGGTCTGGCGACGGTGTATTTCTCGGTGACCACGCTCGACAACCGGCTGTCGGCGCGGATGGAACCGCGAGCCTCGGCGCCGCACGCGCGGCTGCGGGCGAGGCGGACGCTGGCCGATGCCGGCGTGCCGGTGGGCGTGATGGTGGCGCCGGTGATCCCGGCGATCACCGACGGCGAGCTCGAGGCGATCCTGACGGCCGCGCGCGAAGCTGGCGCCGGGTCCGCGGGCTACGTGGTGCTGCGGCTGCCGCACGAACTCAAGACGCTGTGGCGCGAGTGGCTGGCGCTGCACTATCCCGAACGTGCCGCGCACGTGATGAGCCTGCTGCAGCAATTGCACGGCGGCAAGGACTACGACAGTACCTTCGGTCGCCGGCAGCGCGGCCAGGGCGTGTTCGCCGACCTGCTCGCCGCGCGCTTCGCGAAGGCGCGGCGCACGCTGGGCTATGGCCGCCTGCCGCCGCTGCGGACCGATCTGTTCGTGCCACCGCGCGTCGACTCGCCGCAGGGCACTCTGTTCTAGGCGGAGTGTCCCCGGCGCGTGGCGCGCCGACCGGGTCGCGGCGCTGCGCCCGGCCCGCTCTTCACCCGGTCTGCACCCGCGGTGCCGCCGCAATTTCCTACACTGCCCGGCGATTCACGCCCCGCCGATGCCAGCCGTGCCCATGTCCGATCCCCGCGCCACGCGCACCGCGCCTCCTGCCGCCCACCTGCATCCGGTATTCGATCAGCTCCGGTCGGGTCTGGCGGTGCTCGCCGGCGACGGCACCTGGCTGCAGGCCAATCCCGCGATCGGCCGGTTGCTCGGCGTCGATCCCGAGGCCCTGGCCGGCGCGCCCGCGCACCGCACGGCGCTGGGGCCGGTCGCCGACGAGATCGATGCCGCGCTGGCGCGGCTCGCCGATGGCGGCGAGGGCCTGCAGCAGGCGCCGGTCGTGCTGGGCGACGCCGGGACGGGCGAGCGCCACCTGCAGCTCGATCTGCACGCCTTGCCGCACGACCCGGCCACCGGCGAGGTGCGGCGGTTGCTGCAGCTGCACGATGTCACCGCGCTGCGCGCGCTGGAACAGCAGCAGGACACGCTCGCGTTCGGTATCTCCCATGAACTGCGCGCGCCGGTGCGCGCGATCGAACAGTTCTCGCGTCGCCTGCGCGCGCAGGAAGGCAGTGATCCCTCCACACACGCGCACCTGCAGCGGATCTCCGACGCGGCGTCGAACGCGGGCGGCCTCATCGACGCGCTGCTCGAGTACATGCGCGCGAGCAAGCCGCCGCGTCCGGCGCGCGCGGTCGATGTCAGCCTGCTCGGCGACTGGATCTGCGTCGAGCTGCAGGACGCCGATCCCACGCGCGCGACCGACATCACGATCGCGCCGGATCTGTGGGCCCATGGCGACGAGCACGCGCTCAAGCAGCTGCTCGGCAAGTTGCTGCGCAACGCCTGGACGTTCTCGTCGGACCGGCCGACGGTGGTCATCGCCGTCGACGGCGAGGTCGTCGACGGACGGCTGCGCCTGGCGGTGCGCGACGCCGGCCGCGGTTTCGACATGCGCTATGCTCCCAAACTGTTCGCCCCCTTCCGCCGCCTGCACAGCGCGGACGACGGTGCGGGCCACGGCCTCGGCCTCGTGATCGCGCAGCGGCTCGCGCACGCGCAGGGCGGCCGCATCTGGGTGCAGTCGGAACCGGAGGTCGGCAGCACGTTCTTCATCGATTTGCCGGCGGTGCCGGACGAGGACGCGACGCAAGCATGAGCGAACACACGATCCTGCTGATCGAGGACAACCCCGACGACGCGGAACTGACCCGCATCGCGTTCGCCGAGGCCGGCATCGAAGGCCAGCTGGTCGTGGTCGGCGACGGCGCCGAGGCGCTGGACTATCTGTTCGCCCGCGGCCGCCATGCCACGCGCGACGCGGCCGACCTGCCGTCGATCGTGCTGCTGGATCTGAATCTGCCCAAGCTCGACGGCCGCGAAGTGCTGCAGGCGCTGCGGGCCAATCCTGCGACCCGCGGCCTGCCGGTCGTCGTGCTCACGACCAGTACCGAACCCTTCGACGTCGAGGCCAGCTATGCGCTGGGCGTCAACAGCTACATCCGCAAGCCGGTGGATTTCGAGAAGTTCGTCGAAGTCGTCAAGCAGATCGGCCTGTACTGGCTGGTGCTGAACCACCCGCGCAGCTAGGTCTCTCGCGCCGGATTCCCGCCTGCATCCACGCGTCGGGTCGGGCTCCTGCGCAGCGGGAAAGCACCACGTTGCCGGACATCAGCCGCGGTACAAGGTCTCCGCGCGCTGGAACAGGATCCAGCTGGTGGCGATGAACTTGTCGCCGCGCTCGGGCCGGTTGCCGCGATGCGTGTGCGTGAACGCGGTCGGCGCGATCAGCAGGTCGCCGGTGCGCGGCGCGATCTTCTTCTGCTGGAACAGGAATTCGGTCTCGCCGGCGCTGAACTCGTCGTTGAGGTACACCGTCCACAGCAGATGCCGGTGCAGCGTCTCGCTGCTGGCGTCGCGTGGATACAGCTCGCAGTGCCAGTACGGGTAGCCGCCGTCGCCGGCCGCGTACCACTGCAGGTTGATCGCGCCGGGGCGCAGGCAGGTGTGCACCAGGCCGGCGAGGCGCTGCGCGTCCATGCCCGCGAAATCCTCGGCGGTCAGCCGCTGCAGCGCGCCGTCGGCGCCGGGCTGCTGCAGCATCAGCGGCGCGATCAGCGCCTGCGGGTACTTGCGCAAATAGGCGACCAGGCCGCCGAAGACCGCGACGTTCAGGCCTTGCGCGACATCGGCCCAGTCCTCGCGCTCGCTGATCGCGAGATCGCGGCTGCGCTTGAGATCGGGATAGACGCCGCCGCCGATCTCACCCGGCTGCAGGTCGCGGCTGGCGCGCATGCGCGCGACGATCGCCGCGCAGGCATCGCGCGACAGCGCGCCCGGCGTGACCTCGATGAAGTCGGCGTCGCTCATGCGGCAGCGGCGTCGTGCTGCAGGTGGTAGCGCGTCGCGGCCTCCACCTCGTCCTTCGAACCTAGGAACACCGGCACGCGCTGGTGCAGCGACGTCGGCGCGACATCGAGGATGCGTTCGCGTCCGGTCGTCGCCGCACCGCCGGCCTGCTCGACCAGCATCGCCATCGGATTGGCCTCGTACATCAGCCGCAGCTTGCCCGGCTTGCCGGGTTCCTTGCGGTCCCAGGGATAGATGAAGATGCCGCCGCGGGTCAGGATGCGATGCACGTCGCCGACCATCGCCGCAACCCAGCGCATGTTGAAGTCCTTGCCGCGCGGGCCGTCCTGGCCGGACAGCAGATCCGCCACATAGGCCTGGGTCGGCGCTTCCCAATGGCGCTGGTTCGACATGTTGATCGCGAACTCGCGCGTCTCCGCCGGGATCTGCAGATGCGCGCCGGTCATGACGAACGAGCCCTGCTCGCGGTCCAGCGTGAACGCGTGCGTGCCGTGGCCGATCGTCAGCACCAGCATCGTGCTGGGGCCGTAGAGGCAGTACCCGGCGGCGACCTGGGTGTGGCCGGCCTGCAGGAAATCCTGGTCCTGCGCCGCGCTGACGCCGTCCGGGCAGCGCAGCACCGAGAAGATCGTGCCGACGCTGGCGTTGATGTCGATGTTGGAGCTGCCGTCGAGCGGATCGAACACCAGCAGGTAGTTGCCGCGCGGGAACGCGTCGGGAATCGGCTGCGAGTGCTCCATCTCCTCCGAGGCGCAGGCCGCCAGATGGCCGCCCCAGGCATTGGCCTCGAGCAGGATCTCGTTGCTGATCACGTCGAGCTTCTTCTGCGCCTCGCCCTGCACGTTGATGCTGTCGCCGCCCCCCACCGCGGCCGCTTCGCCGAGCACGTCGCCGAGCGCGCCCTTGCCGACCGCGACCGAGATCCGCTTGCAGGCGCGGGCCACGACTTCCAGCAGCAGGCGCAGGTCCGGCGTGACGTGGCCGGCGCGCTGTTCCTCGATCAGATGACGGGTCAGGGAACTGCGGGACATGGCGACGACCGGGCGGCGAAGAGGCCCGTATTGTGTCGCGGATCGCGTGGACTGTCCCGCCGTCAGCGGGCGTCGTGGGCCAGCGTGTCGAGCTCGTCGGCATCGAACGCACGCCCGCGCACGACGAACCGGCGCCCGTCGTCGTCGTGCAGCGAGGCGGGATCGTCGTCGCCGTCGATCGCATCGACGATCAGCTGCGTGTCGCATCGCGCCTCGAACTGCGCCGGCGTGCAGTAGAACGCCGCGCCGCCGACTTCGCCCAGGCGCACGTCGCGGGCGCCGATACCGAAGGTGCCGACCGCGACGCACAGCGGTGGTGCGGCCTCGCCCGCCGCCGCCAGGTGGAACAGCAGGTCGCCGTGCCGCGCGCGCAGCGCGTCGATCCGCGCCAGGGCGACCGGGGTGGCGACGACGCGCGCGACGTCGCGGCCCATCAGCGGTTCCACGTCCACTGCGCGCCGACCAACACGCCGCGACCCGGCGCGGGTTCGTAGAAGCGGCCATTGCCTTCGTTGACGATCACCGACCCGATATAGGCCTTGTCGAACACGTTGTCGAGCCGCGCGAACGTGCGCAGCTGACCGCTGGCGAAGCCCCAGCGGCGCGAGCCTTCGACGTGCAGCAGCACATGGCCGGGCGCGCGCGCCTCGCCGGTATCGTTGGCGACCACGTCGCCGAGACCGACGCTTTCCACCGCGGCGCCCCAGGTGCCGTCGTCCCACTGCAGCCGCGCGAACAGCTGCTGGCGGGCGACGCCGGGAATCCGTGCGCCGGTGGCGACGGGCGTCGCCGGCACCGTGCAGCCCACGCCGCTGCAGATCAGGTAGTCGTTGCGGAACGTCGCGTCGAGCCAGGTGTAGGCCAGCTGCAGGTCGAGCGTCGCGCCCAGCGGCTGCCGCCACGCGGCTTCCAGACCCTGGCGCCGCGCCTGGCCGATGTTCTGGAAACTGCTGCGCCCGCCGACGTTGCGCGCGACCGCGAGCTCGTCGTCGGTGTCGGCGCGGAACAGCGCCGCATCGAGCGTCGCGCCGTCGGCGCCGCGCCACTTGGCGCCGAGTTCGACGTTGTCGCTGATCGCCGGCTGCAGGTCGAGCGCGAGGCCGGCGCCGCCGTCGGCGCGGTAGCCGAGTTCGTTGAAGGTCGGCGTCTCGAAGCCGCGGCCTGCCGACAGGTACAGCCGCAGGTCCTCGCGCGCGGAGAACATCAGGCCGGCGACCGGGGACGTCTGGCGATAGCGCACGCCGCCGCTGTCGTCGGGATTGGCCGCGGTGACGTAGTCGTCGTCGGAGTCGAAGGTCACCTCGCTGTGGCGCACGCCCGCGAGCAGCGACCAGCGCGGCGCGAACGTCCACCACACCTGTGCGAACTGGTCGCGGTTGTCGACCGAGTTGCGCTCGTCGCGTCGCAACGCGCCGCGCACGCCGAGCGCGGCACCGGCGAAATTCTCGAAGCCCTGGCGGTGCTGCCGCTGCCGGTCGGCATTCGCGCCGATCGTCAATTCCAGCGGACGGCCTGCGAGTTCACCTTCCCAGCTCCAGCGCAGGTCGATGCCGCCGTAGCGGTTGTCGAGATCGATGACGCCGCCGGCGTTCAACGGATTCGCCTGCGCCACCGCCGGAATCGGCAGGTACTGCACGACCTCGCGCTCGCCCGCATAGAACATCGCGCGCAGCGTCTGCGCCTCGCCGAGCCCGTGTTCGTACACGGCGCCGCCCTGCTGCTGGCGCACCGACTTGCGGGTGTTGAACTGGGTCGCGACCGCGGTCGCCTGGCGCGGGTTCTCGCGGACCTGCGCGGCGGTCAGGCCCAGCGGGTCCTGCGCCTCCGGCAGGTCCAGCGCGTTGGCGACCAGATCCAGCGTGCGGCGCGCGCCGAAATCGAAGCGGACCTTGGCGTTCAGGGAATCGCGCCGCGCCGCGCTGTGATCGCGGTAGCCGTCGGTGTCGAAGCGCGACAGCGCCACGTTGTAGCCGATCCGCGCATCGCCGCCGCGCAGCTGTGCGGCAACGCTCGTCGTCGCATCGCTGCCGGCGCTGGCCTTGAACCGCCACGGATCGCCCGGCTGGCCGTCGGCGCTCCACAGCTGCACGACGCCGCCCGACGAGTTGCCGTACAGGGCCGAGAACGGGCCGCGGATCACGTCGATGCGGTCGCCGCCGACCAGATTGAAATGCGACAGCTGGCCCTGGCCGTCCGGCATCGACGCCGGGATGCCGTCGGCGAACAGGCGCACGCCGCGCACGCCGAACGTGGAGCGCGCGCCGAAGCCGCGGATCGACAGCTGGGTGTCCTGCGCGTGGTTCTGGCGGTCGCGCGCGAGCAGGCCCGGCACACCGTTGAGCGGTTCGGACGCGATCGACTCGGCGCGATTGACGTCGCTGTCGAGCCGGATCGTGTCGACCGAGGCCGGGGTGTCGAACCCGGACACGCTGCGCAGGCGCGTCGCATCGACGCGCACGCGGCCCAGCGTGACCGGCTCGGCATTGCCCGATGCCGTGACGGGCTCGGCCGCCGTCGCCAGCGGCGCGACGCCGACCAGCGCGAGTGCGAGTGCGAGGGCGAGCGGCGCGCGCCACGCACGAATGGAGAACGCGCCCATCAGCCCACCACCAGCGTGCCGCGCATGACGTTCCAGTGCCCGGGGAACGAGCAGAAGAAGGTGTAGGCGCCGCCGGCCTGCAGGCCGCGCGTCGGAAAGGTGACGGTCGTGGACTGGCCGCCGCCGATGACCTTGGTGTGCGCGATGACGCGCGTGTCGCCCGGCGGCAGATAGCTGTGCGCGAGGCTGCCGCGGCCGCCGGCGATCGCGACCGGCCGGTAGTCGGCGGTCTTCGTCAGCACCCAGTTGTGGCCCATCGCACCGGCGGACTGGCGCCCGGTGTGGCGCAGCGTCAGGGCGACCTCGGTGCAGTCGGCAGCGACGCGCAGCTCGCGCTTGTCGAAGCGCATGGTGTCGTTGCTGTCGATCGACAGGGCGCAGCTGCGTGCGGCGGCGAACGGCGAGGCGCACAGCGCGGACAGCGCCAGCGCGCAGCACCAGACGGAACGGGACAACATGGGCAACTCCGGGGGACGGCCTGCGCGGCGCGATCGGCACGCAGCGGGCCCGCATTGTCGCAAACGTCCGCGTGAACGGCATGGGACCGCCCGTCGCACGCGCGGCGCATCGACGCCGGGCGACGCATCGGGATCGGCACCAGCCTGCAGCGTCACGCCGCCGCGTCATCCACCCGTTGCGCGATCGTCAGGCGGCAGGCGTGCGTCTGCGCGCGAACGGAGTGCAGGCACGTCCGTTCGCGCTGGCCGGCGCCGCGTCCCGGGCGCTCGATCAGCGGGCGACGGTCGCGACCGCTTCGGCCACGTAATCCAGGTTCTTCAGGCTCAGCGCGGCCACGCAGATGCGGCCCGTGCCGACGGCGTAGATGCCGAACTCGTCGCGCAGGCGGTCCACCTGGGCGCGGCTCAGGCCCGAGTACGAGAACATGCCGGCCTGGTCCTGGATGAAGGCGAATTCGGGCGCGCCGTTCGCGGCGAGCTTCTCGACCAGGCCCGCGCGCAAGGCGTGGATGCGCTCGCGCATCTGGCCCAGCTCCGCCTCCCAGCGCGCGCGCAGCTCCGGGCTGCCCAGCACGCCGGCGACCAGCGCGGCGCCGTGGTTCGACGGACTCGAATAGTTCGCGCGGACGATGCGCTTGATCTGCGACTGCACCGCGCGGCTCTGCTCGGCCGTGGCCGACACCACGGTCAGCGCGCCGACGCGCTCGCCGTACAGCGAGAACGACTTGGAGTACGAGCTGGCGACGACGAACTCGGCGATGCCCGATGCCGCCAGCAGGCGCACGGCGGCGGCGTCCTCGTCGATGCCGCGGTCGAAGCCCTGGTAGGCCATGTCGATGAAGGGGAACAGCGCGCGCTCGGCCAGCACGTCGATGACCTGGCGCCACTGCGCCTCGGTGAGATCGGCGCCGGTCGGGTTGTGGCAGCAGGCGTGCAGCAGCACGACGGTGCCGGCCTCGAGCGTGCGCAGGTCGGCGAGCATGGCGTCGAAGTCGATGCCGTGTGTGGCGGCGTCGAAGTAGGCGTAGTCGACGACGTCGAAGCCGACCGCACCGAAGACCGCGCGATGGTTCTCCCAGCTCGGATTGCTGATCGCGATGGTCGCGTGCGGCAGCACCTTCTTCAGCAGGTCCGCGCCGGTGCGCAGCGCGCCGCTGCCGCCGATGGTCTGGGTGGTCGCGACGCGACCCGCGGCCAGCAGCGGCGAGTCGATGCCGAACAGCAGCTCGCGCGTGGCGCGGGTGTAGTCGGGCAGGCCGTCGATCGGCAGGTAGCCGCGCGGCTTGGCCTCGGCGGCCAGGCGCTGTTCGATCTCGCGGACCGCGTCCAGCACCGGGATCCGGCCGGCCTCGTCGTAGTAGATGCCCACGCCCAGGTTGACCTTGGTCGTGCGCGGATCGGCGTTGTAGGCCTCGGTCAGGCCGAGGATGGGATCACCGGGGACGAGTTCGACAGCGGAAAAGAAGGAGGACACGGCAACCTGCAGGACGGGAGAGGGGAGGGCCGGCGGCGCGCGGGAACAGCGCGCGACGGACTGCGCAAAATACCAAGCTTGCCGGCAGGGCGCTCGCCGGCGTGTCGTGCTTCACGCGCGTCGACCGACCACTCGGGGTGCATCGTCCAGGCGCCGTCTGTGCGCGCGTCGCGGATGACCTGCGTCGCGCCCGCCGCAGCCTGGCGCCGGATCGGACGATCGATCGCACCGCTCGCACGACCGGCTCCGCTGCCGCGATCGCGCCGGGACCGCCGGCCCGGGCACGAGACGCCCACGTCGGCGCAGGCCTCAGATGTCGCCGCCGTCGGTCCAGCCGGCGCCGCTGCCGCGCGTGTGCACGCGGTCGCCGGCCTGGATCTCGCCGGCCGGAATCGCCTCCTGCGCCGCCAGCCGCGCATAGATCGGGGTGAAGTCCGGACCGGTGGCGTCCATCAGCTGCTCGAAGCTGTCGATGACGAAATAGGTCTTCTGGAACGTGTCGATGCGGTACTGCGTGCGCATGATCCGCTCAAGGTCGAAACCGACGCGGTTGGGCGCGTCGGACTCGAGCGAGTGGATCGACTCGCCCTTCGAGGACACGATGCCGGCGCCGTAGATGCGCAGACCGTCGGCCTGCTGGATCAGGCCGAATTCGACCGTGTACCAGTACAGCCGCGTCAGGTTCTGCAGCGCGTCGGGGCCGATGCCGTGCGCTTTGACGCCGCCCTTGCCGTAGGCCTCCATGTAGTCGGCGAACACCGGGTTCATCAGCAGCGGCACGTGGCCGAACAGATCGTGGAACAGATCGGGTTCCTCGATGTAGTCGATCTGGTCCGGGCGGCGGATCCACCACGTCACCGGGAAGCGGCGGTTGGCGAGGTGGTCGAAGAAATCGAGTTCCGGCAGCAGGCCCTCGACGCCCATCAGGGTCCAGCCGGTGGTGGCTTCGAGCACCTCGTTGAGTTCGGCGAACTTCGGGATCGCGTCCGGCGTCATGCCCATCGCGTCCTGGGCCTGCAGGAATTCGTCGCTGGCCCGGCCGACCAGCAGATCGCGCTGGCGCGCGTAGAGCGTGGCCCAGGTCGCGTGGTCGTCGGCGGTGTAGTCGTCCCACGGCTGCTCGACGATGCCGGTGGCGTAGACCGGCACGCGGCCCTTGTCGGTCTGCAGGTTCTCGACGCGGCGGGGGACGTTCGGCGATGGCGTGGACATGGGGCGGCTCCTCTCGGCAAGGTCGACGGCATGGCGCGCAGGCGCCGCACGGCACGTCGGACAGCCATCGACCTTAGCGCCGTTGTCGGGCAAGAGGCTTGCGTTGTTGCGCGTCTGACGGCGAGCGGCGCAACATCGCACCGGATTCCACGGGTTCAGGACACGATATGGTCGCCGCCACGCTCGATCGCACGGATCTGGTGCTGCTGACGGAACTGCAGCGGCAGGGCCGCCTGACCAATGCCGATCTCGCCGAGCGCGTGCACCTGTCGCCGTCGGCCTGCCTGCGCCGCGTGCAGCGGCTGGAACGCGACGGCGTCATCGCGGGCTACCGCGCCGAAGTCAGCGCCGAGCGCCTGGGCCTCGGCCTGCAGGCGTTCGTGCGCGTCCAGCTCAAGCACCACGACAGCGCCGCCGTCGCGGGATTCGCGGCGCTCGTCGACGGTTGGGACGAGGTCATCGCCTGTCATGCACTGACCGGCGACATGGATTACCTGCTGCACGTGCTGGTGCGCGACCTCGAGCATTTCTCGCGCTTCCTGCTCGACCGGCTGCTGAACCAGCCGGCGGTCGACGACGTCAATTCCAGCTTCGTGCTGCGCACGGTCAAGGCCTTCCGCGGCCTGCCCGTCGACGCCAGCTGACGCACCTGTCTGGTGCGTTCTCGTGTTGCGCCGCACCAGAAGTGGACGGGGCTGGACTTCAGACGCGTCCACGCACTCTGCAAGTATTTGATCGATAGAGGGTTGGTGCCTTGGCACGGTCGTTGCGTAGTCACCTCTACACACTTCATCCAAGGCGGTCTGTTCCTGATGTCCATCGATAACGTCGAAAAGTTGATCAAGGATCACAAGGTCGAGTTCATCGACCTGCGTTTCACCGACATGCGTGGCGTCCAGCACCACGTCAGTTTCCCGAAGTCGATCATCGAGCCCGGTCTGTTCGAGGACGGCAAGATGTTCGACGGCTCGTCGATCAGCGGCTGGAAGGGCATCCAGAACTCCGACATGGTGCTGCTGCCGGATCCGTCGACCGCGTTCGTCGATCCCTTCACCGCCGATCCGACGCTGGTGATCACCTGCGACATCCTCGACCCGACGACGATGCAGTCCTACGAGCGCGATCCGCGCGGCATCGCCAAGCAGGCCGAGGCGTTCCTCAAGTCCAGTGGCATCGCCGACCAGGCGTTCTTCGGCCCCGAGCCAGAGTTCTTCATCTTCGATTCGGTGCGCTACGCCAACGAGATGGGCAACACCTTCTTCCACATCGAATCGGAAGAAGCGCACTGGAGCTCGGCCAAGGAATACGAAGGCGGCAACAGCGGCTACCGTCCCGGCATCAAGGGCGGCTACTTCCCGGTCGCGCCGCTCGACTCGCTGCACGACATCCGCGCCGAGATGTGCAAGACGCTGGAGCAGGTCGGCATCGAAGTCGAAGTGCACCACCACGAAGTCGCGAACGCGGGCCAGTGCGAGATCGGCACGCGCTTCAACTCGCTGGTCAAGAAGGCCGACGAACTGCAGACGATGAAGTACATCGTCAAGAACGTCGCCTTCCGCAACGGCAAGACCGCGACCTTCATGCCCAAGCCGATCGTCGGCGACAACGGCAGCGGCATGCACGTGCACCAGAGCCTGGCCAAGGGCGGCACCAACCTGTTCACCGGTGACGGCTACGGCGGCCTGAGCCAGACCGCGCTGTGGTACATCGGCGGCATCTTCAAGCACGCCCGCGCGATCAACGCGTTCTCCAACGCGTCGACCAACTCCTACAAGCGTCTGGTCCCGGGCTTCGAAGCGCCGGTGATGCTGGCCTACTCGGCGTCGAACCGGTCGGCCTCGTGCCGCATTCCGTACGTCGCCAATCCGAAGGCGCGCCGCATCGAGATGCGCTTCCCCGATCCGATGCAGTCCGGCTACCTGACCTTCGCCGCGCTGATGATGGCGGGCCTCGACGGCATCAAGAACCAGATCGATCCGGGCGGCCCGAGCGACAAGGATCTCTACGACCTGCCGCCCGAGGAAGAGAAGAACTTCCCGACCGTCTGCCATTCGCTCGACCAGGCGCTCGACGCCCTCGACAAGGACCGCGACTTCCTCAAGGCCGGTGGCGTGTTCACCGACGACTTCATCGATGCGTACATCGCGCTGAAGATGAAGGAAGTCACCGCGTTCCGCGGCGCGACCCACCCGCTCGAGTACCAGATGTACTACGCGATCTGATGCACTTCGACGGGGTCGGCCATGGGCCGGCCCCGTTTGCGTTCCACCGCCCGACGGCGGCGCCTCCCTCCCCCACGGTGGGCGGCACCGCCGGCAGGCACCCGCGACACGGCACCAGCGATGCAATGGACAGCGGCCACGCAGACGCCACAGAGCGTCGGTCGCGGCGGCGACAGCCAGGGGGCAGGTCGCACCGCCGAACGTTCGAGTTCTGCCTGCGAAAAGAACAACAACACACGCAGGACGCAATGACCGGGGAGGGCTTTCCATTCATTTGAGGAGCCTGTCATGTCGTCACCCAAGCACACACTCGCGATGCTGTCCTGCCTGGGACTTCTGTCCGCCGGCGCCGCGCACGCGGAAGTCTCCGGCTCGATCACGCTGACCAGCGATTACCTGTTCCGTGGCATCACCCAGACCGATGGCGAACCGGCCCTGCAGGGCGGTCTCGAGTGGGCGGGCGACAGCGGCTTCTACGCCGGCGCCTGGGGCAGCAGCATCAGCTGGCTGTCCGATTCGGATCCGGACATTTCCAGCCAGCTCGAACTCGACGGCTACGTCGGGTTCCGCGGCGACTTCGGCGACAGCGGCGTCGGCTACGACGTCGGCGCGGTGCACTACTGGTATCCGGGCAGCTACCCCGCCGGCTTCAACAAGGCCGACACCACCGAACTCTACGCAGGCCTGAGCTGGAACATCCTCAGCGCCAAGTACTCGTACGCGGTCACCGACCTGTTCGGCATTCCCGACTCCGACGGCAGCAGCAACCTCGACCTCGGCGTCGGCTGGGAATTCGTGCCCGGCTGGTCGCTCAACGGCGCCGTGGGCAAGCAGTGGGTCGCCGGCACGGCGGGCACGGCGACCTACGCGTTCTGGTCGGCGGGTGTCAGCAAGGCGTTCGACAACGGCTTCGACATCGCCCTGGCCTTCAACGACAACGACCTGATCGGTCCCGACGACACCATCACCCTCGCCGTCACCAAGTCGTTCTGACGTGACGCGCGTGCCCACAGGAGAGGTTCCATGAAACTGATCATCGCGATCATCCGTCCGTTCAAGCTCGACGAGGTGCGCGAAGCCCTGGGCGAGGCCGGCGTGTCCGGTCTCACCGTGACCGAGGTCAAGGGCTTCGGTCGCCAGAAAGGCCACACCGAGCTGTACCGCGGCGCCGAATACGTCGTCGACTTCCTGCCCAAGATCAAGATCGAGTGCGCGGTCGCCGACGACGTGTACGAGGCGGCGATCGAGGCGATCACGCAGGCCGCCGGCACCGGCAAGGTCGGCGACGGCAAGGTGTTCGTCGTGCCGCTGGAACAGGTCCTGCGCATCCGCACCGGCGAAATCGGCGCCGACGCGCTCTAACCCCACGGAGACCCCATGAAGACGATCGAGACCCGCGGGTGGAAAGCCCGGTTCCAGGCCCTGTGCCTGGCGATGTTGTGTGCGTTGACGCTGGCCGGCGTGGCCGGCACCGCGTTGGCGCAGGACGTGCCGGCGGACACCGCCGTCGCGGTGGTGGAGACCGCGGAAGCGGTGACCTTCGACAGCGGCAACGTCGCGTGGATGCTCACGTCCACGCTGCTGGTGCTGCTGATGGTGGTGCCCGGACTGGCGCTGTTCTACGGCGGCATGGTGCGGTCGAAGAACGTGCTGTCGGTGATCATGCAGGTGCTGGTGGTGTTCTCGGTCGTCATCGTCCTGTGGATGGTCTATGGCTACAGCGCCGCCTTCACCGAGGGCAACGCGTTCTTCGGTTCGTTCACCGAGAAGGCGTTCCTGCGCGGCATCACCGCCGAGACCGATGCCGGCGGCCTGCCGGAATTCCTCTTCATCGTGTTCCAGTCGACCTTCGCCGGCATCACCACCGCGCTCGTCGTCGGCTCGTTCGCCGAGCGCATCAAGTTCTCCGCGGTGCTGCTGTTCTCGGTGCTGTGGGTGACCTTCGCCTACCTGCCGATGGTGCACATGGTGTGGAGCGGTGAAGCGGGCTTCCTCGCGCACAAGGGCGTGATCGATTTCGCCGGCGGCACGGTGGTGCACATCAACGCCGGCGTGGCCGGTCTGGTGGGCGCGTACTTCCTCGGCAAGCGGCTCGGCTACGGCAAGGAGGCGATCAAGCCGCACAGCGTGCCTTTCACCTTCATCGGCGCATCGCTGCTGTGGGTCGGCTGGTTCGGCTTCAACGCCGGCTCGGCGCTCGCGGCCGACGCCAGTGCGTCGCTGGCGATGATCAACACGATGATCGCGACCGCCGGCGGCGTGGTCGCCTGGAGCCTGGTCGAAGCGCTGACCAAGGGGCGGCCTTCGGCGCTCGGTGCGGCGTCGGGTGCGATCGCCGGTCTGGTCGGCATCACCCCCGCGGCGGGCACGGTCGGCCCGATGGGCGGCCTGGTCATCGGTCTCGTGGCCGGCGCGATCTGCGTCTGGGGCGTCAACGGGCTCAAGCGGCTGCTGCGCGCGGACGACAGCCTCGACGTGTTCGGCGTGCACGGCATCGGCGGCATCGTCGGCGCGCTGCTGACGGGCGTCTTCAGCGCGCAGTCGCTGGGCGGCACCGAGGCCGACCTGGCGATCGGTGCACAGGTCTGGGTGCAGCTGGTCAGCGTGCTGTTCACCATTCTGTGGTGCGCGGTCGTGACCGCCGCGGCGATCCTGATCACCAAGCTCGCGATCGGCCTGCGGGTCACCGAAGACGAAGAGCGCGAAGGGCTGGACATCGTGTCGCACGGCGAATCCGCGTACGAGAAGTAAGCGCGTCCGACGCGACGCGGCAGGACAGGGTGGGGCGGGCAGCGGCGGGGAAGGCCGCTGCCCGCCTTTTTCGTGCCGGCGGCGCGGCAAGGCGACGACAGGCCCCCGCGCGACACCGAGGGCGATGCTGCCGCGTGCGATGGCCATCGTGCAGCGTGCGTCCGCGCGACATCAGCACCATGCCGGTGGCACCGGGCCGCGGGGGACGTGCAGACGTCATGCGTCTTCTTCGCACACCCGCGACGGCAGTCCCGGTCCGCGCATCGCGCGCTTGCAATCGGGCGCGTGCATGACGTGCAATGCGGCATGTCGAAATTTCCATTCCGGCGCCGCCACGCCCTCGTCGTGGTCGCCGCGCTGCTGCTGTCCGCGTGCGCCCACCAGTCGCCGCGCAATCCGCTGGCCACCTGGGTGCCGTCGTCCAACCACGACGCGCGTCGCCCGGTGCTCGTGGTGCTGCATTACACCGAGCAGGAATCGGTGGCACGCAGCCTCGACACGCTGCGCACCGCCAACAGCGGCGGCCGCGTGAGTTCGCACTATCTGATCGGCCAGGACGGCACGCGCTACCAGCTCGTGTCCGATCTCGACCGCGCCTGGCATGCCGGCGCCGGCGGCTGGGGTGCGATCAGCGACGTCAATTCCGCCTCGATCGGCATCGAGCTCGACAACAACGGGCGCGTGCCGTTTCCGGAACCGCTGATCGAGAGCCTGCTGGTGCTGCTCGACGACCTGGTCACGCGCTGGCGCATTCCGGCCGAGAACATCATCGGCCACTCCGATCTCGCGCCGTCGCGCAAGATCGATCCCGGCGTGCACTTCCCGTGGAAGCGGCTCGCCGAACACGGCTACGGCCGTTGGCCGCAGGCCGGCACCGCACCCGCGCCGCCCGGCTTCGATGCCGTGCAGGCGTTGCGCGCGATCGGCTATCCGGTCGACGACCTCGACGCGACGACACGCGCGTTCCGCACGCGCTACCGCGGCGTGGCGACCGGCGGCCTCGACGACGAGGACCGGCGCATCCTCCATGCGCTGCAGCAGGGCTGGACGATGCCGGTGCGCGCGTCGGCGGAGGCCCGATGAGCGATCTGGCGCAGGCGAAGGCGCTGTTCTTCGAAGGGCTCGAGCACCACAACCGGCACCGCTTCCAGACGGCCGAGGCGTGCTATCGCCGGGCGCTGGCGCTGACGCCGGACCGGGTGTCGGTCCTCGTCAACCTCAGCGCCGTGCTGATCGCCCAGTCGAAATTCGACGAAGCGGCAATGCTGTGCCGGCGTGCGCTGGTCATCGAACCGGGCAATACCGAATGCCGCGCGCATCTCGACGCCTGCCGGCACGCGGGCGCGCCGACGCGCCAGCGATGGATGCAGCTGGAACAGGCGGTCGCCGCACGTCCCGACGATGCCGGCGCGCACGACCGCCTGGGCAGCGCCTGGCTCGCCGAGCACAACGCGACGCGTGCGCTGGCGTGTTTCGACACCGCGCTGCGCCTGGCGCCCGGCGATACGTCGGCCGGCGTGCACCGGGCGCAGGCGCTGCTGGCGCTGGATCGCCCGGTCGATGCAGTGCGCGCCTACCTCGATTGCCTCGGGCACGCGCGCGGCTCGCTGGTCATCTCCCAGGCGGCGCTCGCCCTGCTGATCGATCACGGCCCGGCGCTGGCCGCGGTGGCGGGCGATCCGCGCGTGGACCGGCTGCTGGGCGACGGGCTGGAGGCGCCGCTGGTGATGCCGCAGTTGCTGGCGCCGCTGGTCATGGCGCGCCTGTGGCCGGAACTGGCGCCGCGGGACGGCGGCGCGGAACTGCCGCTGGATGTGCTTGCGGGCAAGCCCCTGCTGCTGCAGTTGCTCACCCATGCACGGATCACGACGCCGGCCTACGAAATCCTGCTGACCCGGACGCGGCAGCGCCTGCTGGCGCAGCTCGCGGCCGTCGACCGGGTCGCGGCGCTGGACCCGGTCGTGCGCCTCGCGGTCGCCGTGGCGATGCAGTGCTGGCGCAATGCGTACTGCTGGGACGTGTCGGACGCGGAGATGGCCGACGTCCTTGCGCTCGAAGCGCGCGTCCAGGGCGGCGACGGCGATCCGTTCGCGCTGCTCGCCTTCGCGATGTACGCCCCGGTCGAGCGCGTGCTCGACGACGTACCGCCGCCCGCGGTGTCCCCGCTGCCCGATGCGGTGGCCCGGCTGGTGTCGGTGCAGCTGACGCTGCGTGCGCAGACGCGTGCCGCTGCTGCGGCGATGCCGCAGCTGACGCCGATCGACGAGGCGACGTCGCAACGCACGCCGCCCCAGGACGAAGACGGCCCGTCGCCGCGCTGGACGTCGCTTCCGCCGCAGCCGGCCCGCATTCCGCTGGCGACGTTCGCGCGCCACTGCATCGCCGGCGCGCCCGTGCTGACGCTGCCCGACGCGCCCGACGGCATGCATGCGCTGGTCGCCGGCTGCGGCACCGGCGAGCACGCCATCGACCTGGCCCTGCGCCTCGAGGATCTGCGCCTGCTGGCGGTCGATCCGGACCGGGCGACGCTGGGATACGGGGCGGTAATGGCGGAGCGGCTCGGCGTCGACCGGATCCGCTTCGGCCAGGCCGATCTGTTGCAGGCGCGCGCGCTGGACCAGGACTTCCATCTGATCGACGCCGCCGGTGGACTCCACTGCATGGACGACGCCGAAGCAGGTCTGGCTGCGCTCGCCGACTGCCTCGCGCCGCAGGGGCTGTTGCGGATCGCGCTCCACAGCCGCCGCGGACGTGCAGGTCTCGCGCAATGCCGCCGCTGGTTGCAGGCGCAGGGCGCGACCGCGACCGGGATCCGCGATGCCCGTCGGCAAGTGCTCGACCTGCCGCCCGAGGATCCGCGACGCGACGTGGTCCGCTTCGGCGACTTCTATTCGACCCGCGCATGTCGCGACCTGCTGCTGCCCGCGCAAGAGCGCCAGGTCGACCTGGTCGAACTCCAAGGCATGCTGGCGCGGCAGGGGCTGCGGCCGCTCGGCCTCGAGGTGCCCGAGCCCGTGCAACAGGCGTTCGCGCGCGAGATGCCCGGCGCGCGCCCCGACGATTTCGCCGCCTGGGACCGCTTCGAGGCCCTGCATCCGGCGACGTTCGAGCGCATGTTCTTCGTCTGGGCGCAGAAGCCGGCGTGACCCACGCGGTCGCGTGCGTTGGCCGCGAACCGGCGTTCCGCGTCGCTCGCGGTTCGTCCGCGTCGCGTCGCGTGCGAGCGCCGCGGCCCGCTCGTGGCGCGGACCGTGCGCCCGGTGCGATCAGCCCGCCTGCAGCGTGAACTGCGCGGCGTCGCCGCTTTCCGCGTTCGCGGTGATCCACACGTCGAACAGACCGGGCTCGGCGGTGAACGCGCCGCTGCGGGTGGTGAAGGCCAGTTGCTCGCGACGCAGTTCGAACGTCACCGTCGTCGACTCGCCGGGCGCCAGCGCGACCTTGCGGAAATCCTTGAGCTCGCGCATCGGCCGCACGCGACTGCCAACGCGGTCGTGGATGTAGAGCTGCACGACTTCCTCGCCGGCGCGCTCGCCGGCGTTGCGCAGCGTCGCCGACGCCGTCAGCGTGCCGTCCCAGGCCAGCGTGTCGGCCGACAGCGTGACCGCGCCGTACTCGAACGCCGTGTACGACAGGCCGTGGCCGAACGGATACAGCGGACGATGCGGCATCTCGCGCCAGCGGCTCTTGAACTCCTGCATGTCCGGCAGTTCCGGCCGGCCGGTGCGCTGGCGGTTGTAGTACAGCGGCTGCTGGCCGGAATCGATCGGGAAACTCACCGGCAGCCGCGCCGACGGGTTGTAGTCGCCGAATACGACATCGGCGACCGCCGGCCCGGTCTGGCTGCCGAGGAACCAGGTCGCGAGGATCGCGTCGGCATCGCGCACCGCGCCGTGCAGCGCCAGTGCGCGCCCGTGGCGCAGCAGCACGACGACCGGTGTCCCGGTCGCGGCGACGGCGTCGGCCAGTGCCTGCTGCGCGGGCGGCAGGACGATCTGCGTGCGCGACTGCGCCTCGCCGCTGTAGCCCTGCGGCTCGCCGATCGCCAGCAGCACGACGTCGGCATTGCGCGCAGCGTCCACTGCAGCGTCGAGGCCACCGTCGATGCCGTCCTCCATGCCGCTGCCGTCGACGACGTCCAGCGCGTCGCCATCGTCGAGCGCGGCGCGCAGGCCGTCCTCCAGGTTGACGTGCAGCCGGCCGTCGCCGAACAGCGTCCAGCAGCCTTCGAGGTTGTCCCGATCGCGCGCGTACGGGCCGATCAACGCGATCTTCTGTCCGGATTTCCGCAGCGGCAGCACACCGCCGTTGTTCTTCAGCAGCACGATCGAACGGCGCGCGGCCTCGCGCGCCAGTGCGCCGTGCAGCGCGGCCGGATCCAGCGCCGCTTCGACCTCGGCATCGAGCGACCGGTAGGGATTGTCGAACAGGCCGATCGCCTGCTTGACCGCGAGCACGCGCCGCACGCCCTCGTCGAGCGTCGCCATCGGCACCTCGCCGCTGGCGACGAGCGCCGGCAGGTGCGCGGCATACAGGCCGCTCTGCATGCTCATGTCGACGCCGGCGACGAACGACAGCTTCGTCGCCTCGCGCTCGTCGCCGGCGAAGCCGTGCGCGACCAGCTCGAAATCGGCGGTGTAGTCGGACACGACGAAGCCGCCGAAGCCCCACTCGCCGCGCAGCAGGTCGGTCAGCAGGCCGTCGTGCGCGGACGCGGGAATGCCGTTGATGTCGTTGAAGGCGCTCATCACCGTCAGCGCGCCGGCGTCGAGCGCGGCCTTGAACGGCGGCAGGTGCACGTCGCGCAAGGTGCCTTCGGACATCTCGACGCTGTTGTAGTCCAGCCCGCCCATGACCGCGCCGTAGCCGACGAAATGCTTCGGCGTCGCCAGCAGGGCGTCGTTCGCGGTCAGGTCGTCGCCCTGGAACCCGCGCACGCGCGCGGCGGCGAACGCATTGCCGAGCACCACGTCCTCGCCCGAGGCCTCGGCCACGCGGCCCCAGCGCTGGTCGCGGGCGATGTCGAGCGTCGGCGCGAAAGTCCAGTGCAGGCCGCAGGCGGTCGCTTCGATCGCCGCCGCGCGCGCGGTGCGCTGCGCGAGCGCGGGCTCGAAGCTGGCCGCTTCGCCCAGCGGAATCGGAAACACCGTGCGCATGCCGTGGATCACGTCGGCGCCCATCAACAGGGGAATGCCGAGCCGGCTCTCCTCGACGGCGATGCGTTGCGCCTCGCGGCCCTGCGCCGCGCCGACGCCGTTGAAGATCGCGCCCACCCGGCCGGCGCGGATCTGCTCGCGCAGCTCGTCCGCGGCGAACGGCCGCAGCATGTCGGCGAAGATGCCGAGCTGGCCGACCTTCTCGTCCACGGTCATGTCGGCCAGCAGGGCTTCCAGTCGATCGTCGAGGCGCATTCTTGTTCCTGTGAAAACGGTTACACGCGAGGATTATAGGGCGATCGCCCGGATCTGCATCGCGCGTGGACGACCGCACACGCTGCCATACCGGCTGCGCGATGTCTGTATCGGAGGACGCGCCGGCGCACGTCTGCACCTGTCCGCATCGCGCTGCGATGCAGCGACCGCCGTCACGTCATGGCCTTGCACACCGGCGGACACTGCACCGGTGCCACCCCATCGCCAAGCCGGCCAGCAGGGGAAAGCGCCGCCGACCGCGGCGAGGGGAAGTCCGGCGTCAGGGTCCGTCCACGCCCATGCTCCAGCGTCTGCGCAGCGATTACCGCCTCGCGATCATCACCCTGCTCGGGCTGTCGACCGCGCTGGCGCTGTCGGCGTTCGCGCTCTATCGCGTGCTGGTGCAGGCCTGGCCGCAGGCGCTGCTGGATGCGAGCGTCGTCGTCGGCATCCTCGCCCTCGTGCGCCTGGCCTGGTCGCCCGGCCGGCTGGTCCTCGCCGGCAATCTGATGTGCGGATTCAACAGCGCGTTCTGCGTCGTCGCCGGCGCGGTCATCGGGCCCGAGGTCAACGGCTGGATCTATCTCGCGCTGATGAGCAACTTCTATATCGCCGCGCCGCGGGTCGCGGCGATCTGCGGCATGCTGCTGATCCTCTGCAGCGGGGCGTGGCTGTTCGCGCGCGGCATCGAGCTGCATGCGTTCGGCACGCTGGTGACGTGGTCGCTGGTGTTCGCCTTCAGTTATTCGTTCTCCTCGCGCGTGCACGCGCACAGCGGCCGGCTGGAACGGCTGGCGAGCGTCGACGCGCTGACCCAGATCCCGAACCGCCGTGCGATGGAGACCGCGCTGCGCCGCGCGATGCACGCCGGCAATCGCGGCCGCGTGGGGCTGCTGATCCTCGACATCGACAAGTTCAAGCGGGTCAACGACACCTGGGGCCACGCCACCGGCGACGCGGTGCTGTCGCAGCTGGCGCGCGTGCTCGACGACGGCTTGCGCCGCGACGATGCGGTGTTCCGTTTCGGCGGCGAGGAGTTCGTCATGCTGCTGGCCTCGCCGTCGCCGGACCTGCTCGGCGCGACGGCCGAGCGCATCCGCCAGGCGGTGGAAACCGGAGTCGCCAGCCCCGGCGGTCCGGTCACGGTGTCGATCGGCGGCGCGATGCTCGACGACGAGGTCGACTGGCAGGACTGGTTCGCCCAGGCCGACGAGGCCCTGTTCCGGGTCAAGCGCAGCGGCGGAAACCAGAGCCGGATCGGCCGCTGAGGCGCGCGGGTTTCCGCGCCCGGACCTGCTGGGCCGACCGTCTTCGATGCACTACATTGGTGCAATGTCCGATGCATCCGCTTCCAGCCGCCCCTTCGATGGCCTGACCACGCCGCTGGTGTGGGCCCGCGCCGACGGCCGCGTGGCCGACTGCAACCTGGCCTTCGCGCGCTGGCTCGGGGTCAGCCGCAAGCGGCTGCTCGAACAGCCGCTGGCCGCGCTGGAAGTCGACGGCGAGGCCTTGCGCCTGGTGCTGCGCCATCTCGGCGACGCCAGCGACGCGCCGCTGCGCGTGCGCCGGATCGCGCTGGCATTCCTCGGCGGCGAGCCGCGCTTCGCCGACGCCTGGCTGTCGCGCGATGCCGACGGCCAGGTGCTGCTGGAGGCGCATCCGGTCGACGAGTTTCCCGGCGCCGATCCCTCGCACGCGATGCCGCTGGCGCTGTCGGCGGCGTTCCGCGGGCTCGCCCACGAACTGCGCAATCCGATGGCGGGGCTCAAGGGCGCCGCCCAGTTGCTGGCGCGGCGGGTGACGGATGGCGAATCGCGTGAGCTCGTCGCCCTGATCGATGCCGAGGTCGGCCGGCTCGGCACCCTGGTCGACCACCTGCTGTCGCCGCAGCCGCCGCAGCCGCATCGTCCGGCCAACATCCATGTCGTGCTGGAGCAGGTGCTGCGGCTCGCGGAGGCCGATGCCGGCTGGGCGGTGCGCATGGTGCGCGACTACGATCCCAGCCTGCCGGAGCTGTCCGGCGATCCCGACCGCCTGGTGCAGGCGATCTGGAACCTGGTGCGCAACGCGATTCAGGCCGGCGCGGCGAACGTGACCCTGCGCACGCGCGCCGCGCTCAACGTGCGCATCGGCGATGCGGTGCATCCGATGGCGCTGCGGCTCGAGGTCGTCGACGACGGTCGCGGCGTGCCCGAAGACATGATCGACCAGATCTTCCTGCCGCTGGTGTCGGGTCGCGCCGACGGCAGCGGCCTCGGCCTCGCGCTCGCGCAGCAGGTCGCCCGCGAACATCGCGGCGCGCTGGTCTACCGCTCGCGCAGCGGCCACACCGTGTTCACCCTGCAGCTGCCGTTTCCGCCGGACGCGCCGGGTGCCGTCGCCCCGGAGACCCCGCGATGACCGATACCGCTGCGACCGTCTGGGTCGTTGACGACGACCGCACGGTGCGGTTCGTGCTCGCGACCGCGCTCAGCGAGGCGGGCTACGACGTCGCCAGCTTCGACGCCGCCCAGCCGATGCTCGACGCCCTCGCGACGCGCACGCCGCCGGCGTTGCTGTTCACCGACGTGCGCATGCCCGGCGAGTCGGGGCTGCAGCTGCTCGCGGCGCTGAAGCAGTCGCATCCGCAGCTGCCGGTCGTCGTGATGTCGGCCTACACCGACGTCGCCAGCACCGCGAGCGCGTTCCGCGGCGGTGCGCAGGAATTCCTGTCGAAGCCCTTCGACCTGGACGAAGCCGTGGCGCTGGCCGCGCGCGTGCTCGGCCAGCGCGAGGCCGAACCGGACGGCGCCGACGTCGCGGACGCCGGCGATGCCGATGCCCTGCTCGGCGACACCCCGGCGATGCGCCAGCTGTTCCGCGCGATCGGGCGGCTCGCGCAGGCGCCGGTGTCGGTGCTCGTCACCGGCGAGACCGGCACCGGCAAGGAACTCGTCGCGCGCGCGCTGCATCGCGAATCGCCGCGCGCGCGGATGCCGTTCGTGGCCCTGAACACCGCTGCGATTCCGGCGGAGCTGCTGGAGAGCGAACTGTTCGGACACGAGGCCGGCGCGTTCACCGGGGCCAGCCGGCGGTACATCGGGCGTTTCGAGCAGGCCCACGGCGGCACCCTGTTCCTCGACGAGATCGGCGACATGCCGGCGTCGCTGCAGACCCGGCTGCTGCGTGTGCTCGCCGAAGACGAATTCTTCCGCGTCGGCGGCCGCGAGCTGATCCGGGTCGACGTGCGTGTCATCGCCGCGACCCACCAGGACCTGGAAACCCGGGTCGCCGACGGCCGCTTCCGCGCCGACCTGCTGCACCGGCTGGATGTGGTGCGCCTGCAGCTGCCGCCGCTGCGGGATCGTCGCGACGACGTGCCGGCGCTCGCCGAGCGCTTCCTGCAGGCCGCCGCCGCCAGGCTCGACGCACCGCCCAAGCGCCTCGGTCGCGGTGCGCTGCAGCGGCTGCGCGACCACGACTGGCCCGGCAACGTCCGCGAACTGCAGAACCTGTGCTGGCGGCTCGCGGCCCTGGCGCCGACCGACCGCATCGCGCCGCAGGACCTGGACGGCCTGCTCGCCCGTGGCGCGGCGGCCGAAGCCGCGGCCGGCGACGACTGGGACGTCGCGCTGCGCGCCTGGGCCGATGCGCGCCTGCGCGAGGGCCACCACGACATCCACGCCGACGCGCGCGAACGCCTGGACCGCGCGCTGCTGGAAACCGCGTTGCTGCACACCGGCGGCCGCCGCGCGGAAGCGGCCGCGCGGCTCGGCGTCGGCCGCAATACGTTGACGCGCAAGCTCGGCGCCCGCCGGCGACGCCCCTGATGCGCCGCGCGCCTTCATCCGGGACTGAAGTGCCCGCCGCTAAGGTGATGTCCATGTCGATGCCACACCCGTTGCCTGCCCCGTCCCATATCGCCCGGTCCGGTGCGTCGCTGGCGGCACTGGTCGCGCTCACGTTGCTGGCCGGTTGCGCCAGCACGCCGCGGCCTGCGGCGCCCGCGCAGACGGCGGCCCCGCCGCCGGTCACGCTCGCGCAGGCGGGCACCGTGCGCAGCGCGGTCGCGAATCTCGCGTCCGCGTCCGGCACCCTGGTCAGCGGCCGCGTGATGCTGCATCCGGACGCCGGCGGCGTCCGCGCCCGTGGCGAGATCGGCGGGCTGGTCCGCAACGGCACGCACAATCTGCGCGTGCACGTGCGGGGCGACTGCAGCGCGGTCGATGCGGTCAGCGCGGGCGCCGAGTTCGACACCGAACGCGGCGTCATCGCGCAGGTGCCGGATGCCGGCGAGCGGGGACGCATCGTCGCCGATCCGCGCGGCGTCGCCACCGTCGATCTGCTGTTGCCGGGCGCCGTGCTCGGCGGCGGCGCCGCCAACGACATCGCCGGTCGCGCCTTGCTCGTGCTGGGCGCGACGCCCGGTGCGATCGGCGCACGCGTGGCTTGCGGCGTGATCGCATCCGAACAGGCGGCGGCGTCCGCGCCCCGCTCCACACCGTGACCGGCACCGCCGCTCGCGTTTTTTCCCCCGGTTTCTAGGAGATTTCCCATGATCAAGACCCGACTCGCGCTGCTGACCCCGGCCCTGCTGGCGCTCGCCGCCTGCGGCGCCAATGACATGAACGACGACGCCGCGAATCCGGCGGCCGAGGCCGACCGCGCAGCCGAGACCCCGGCCGCGCCTGCGGCGCCGGCCGCCGCGCCGATGGCCACGGGCGCGACCGCGATGGTCGAGCTGCAGCCGACTGCCGGCAACCAGACCGCCGGCAATCTCGCGTTCGCGACCGTCGACGGCCGCATCGAGGTCACCGGCTCGGTCACCGGCCTGCCTGCCGGCAGCGAGCACGGCTTCCACGTGCACGAGACCGGCGATTGCAGCGCGCCCGACGGCACCAGCGCCGGCGGCGACCACCACGCCGGCGACAGCGACAACATCACCGCCGGCGACGACGGCGTCGCCCAGGTGCGGACCTGGCTCGAAGGCGCCACCATCGGCGACGGCGCACCGACCGACATCGTCGGCAAGGGCGTCATCGTCCACGCCAAAGCGGACGACTACACCACGCAGCCGACCGGCGACGCCGGCGACCGTCTCGCCTGTGGCGTGATCGCCGCGCAGTAAGCGCGCCCGTTGTGGCATGCGGTCGTCATTCGCGACCGCGTGGCCGCACGCAAACCCGCCTGGACGGCGCGGCATGAATGCCGCGCCGTTTTCATGTCAGCCCAGCTCGGCGCGCGGGTCGCGTCCGGGCGTGCAGTGCACGTAGACCACGGGAATGCCATGGGCCTGCAGCACTGCGGCGATCTGCCGCTGGCGCGCCTCGAACATCGCGAGCCCGCGCGCGAGGCGGGTTTCGTCCGTCTCACCAGCGGCGGACCAGGCGCGCCAGTCGTCGGGCGCCAGCAGGGCCATGCGGACCTCGCCGTCGACGTAGCGCAGCAAGGGTTCGGGCGCGGCGTCCAGCCAGGCGTCTTCGCCCGGCGCGAGCAAGGCGGTTTCCAGGATCGGCCGCAGCGGCTCGAGGCCCTGGTTGCGGTACTGCATGGCCGTCATCGCCAGCAGGTCGTGCAGGGTGAGGTAGCGCGCGTGCTCGATGCGCGCGCCGAAACCGTCCTGCGCGCACAGCGCCGTATCGGCCTGGGCCATCCCGAGGTCGAACAGCATCGATTCGAGATGCGCGGCGACCGCGCGGGTCGCACCGGCCTCGCCCACGAACAGATAAGGCAGCACCCGCAGGCCGCCGCCGGCGAGCTGGGCGTCGGCCTGGAAAGGCAGCGGCACCGCGCCGTTCGCATCGGCGCCGAAGGCGATGATCCGCGGCCCCTCGCCGCGTTGCGGTGCGCGCGCACGCAGTTCGTCGAGCCGGCGATGCAACGGCCAACCCGGACGCAGCAGCTCGGCGGGATCGAAATGCGCGGCCGCGACACACAGGTCGAGCTCGCGGACACCGGGCACCAGCGCCCCGAGATCACGCCCGAGCAGCGTCGCCAACTGGCCGGCCGCGTGCTGGGCCAGCGCGGCACGTTCGGGCGGATCGCCGCCCGAGAGTTCGAGCGCGAACACGCCGAGAACCAGCGGCGTCGAATCGGAAGGAAACGCGGGAAATGCGGTCATTGGCCGTGCACACGGGCAGCGTTAAACTCGTTCACATTATGCCCGTCCGCGCGGTGGGCCCGTGTTTCCGTCGACATCACGCATCACTCCTGCGAGGAAATCCCATGCTGCAAGGTCGTCCCGTCGCCGTGCTCGGTGGCGTTCGCATTCCGTTCTGCCGCCAGAACACGGCCTATGCGGACGTCGGCAACCTGGGAATGTCGGTGCGGACGCTCGGTGCACTGGTCGAGAAATTCGGCCTGCACGGACAGCAGCTCGGCGAAGTGGCGATGGGCGCGGTGATCAAGCATTCCAGCGACTGGAACCTGGGCCGCGAAGCGGCGCTGTCGTCGGGCCTGTCGGCGCTGACGCCGGGCATCACCTTGCAGCGCGCCTGCGGCACGTCGCTCGATTCGATCATCACCATCGGCAACAAGATCGCGGCCGGCCAGATCGAATCGGGCATCGGCGGTGGCTCGGACACGACCTCCGACGTGCCGATCGTCTACGGCCAGCAGTTCCGCCGGCGCCTGCTGCGCGCGAATGCGGCCAAGACCACGCAGGACAAGCTGGCGGCGTTCAAGGGATTCCGGTTTCGCGAACTGAAGCCCGATTTTCCCGGCGTCGCCGAGCCGCGCACCGGCAAGTCGATGGGCGAGCACTGCGAGGACATGGCCAAGCAGTGGAACATCTCGCGCGATTCGCAGGACGAGCTGGCCGTCGCCTCGCACCACAAACTCGCCGCTGCCTACGAGCGCGGGTTCTTCGACGATCTGGTCGTCAGCTTCCGCGGCGTCGCGCGCGACAACATCCTGCGGCCGGACACCTCGATCGAAAAGCTCGCGACGCTGAAGCCGGCGTTCGATCGCGTCTCGGGCCGCGGCACGCTGACGGCTGCCAATTCCACGCCGCTGACCGACGGCGCGTCGGCCTGCCTGCTGGCCAGCGACGCATGGGCCGCCGCGCACGGGCACGAGGTGCTGTGCCACATCCGCGACGTGCACGTGTCGGCGGTCGATTTCGTGCACGGCGAAGGCCTGCTGATGGCGCCGACCGTCGCGGTCGCGGAAATGCTCGCGCGCAACGGACTGACGCTGCAGGACTTCGATCTCTACGAAATCCACGAAGCCTTCGCCGCGCAGGTGCTGTGCACGCTGCGCGCGTGGGAGAGCGAGGACTACTGCCGCACGCGCCTCGGCCTCGACGCGCCGATGGGCCGCATCGATCCGGCCAAGCTCAATCCGCTGGGGTCGTCGCTGGCGACCGGCCACCCGTTCGCCGCGACCGGCGCGCGCGTCGTCGCGACTGCCGCCAAGCAGCTCGCCGAACGCGGCGGTGGCCGCGCGCTAGTGTCGATCTGCACCGCCGGCGGCATGGGCGTGGTGGCGATCCTCGAGCGCTGACCGGCGCGTTCCGATGCCTGCAAGGATGGTTGCGATGTCCGAATTCCGTGGCCTGCGCCGCGTCGGCCTGCTGGCCGCTGCCCTGTTCGCCCTGGTCGCATGCGATGCGCCGGCGCCGGAGGCGACCGCGCGTGGCCCGCAGCGCGTCAGCGCGCCGCCGCCGCCCGAGGCCCTGCCGAACTGCCAGGCCATCGCCACGGTGCTCGGTGATCTCGTGACCGGCCTCGACGTCGTCGATGCGGACGGCAGCCGCCAGAACACGCCCGAGTCCTACGGTCTCAGTTGCGCCTGGCGTGCGTCTGCCGACGGCGGCGCGCTCGGCGTCATCGTCATCGTCGATCGCGAACCGCTGACCGCGACCGACATGCAGCGCGCCGGCATGTACGTCGCCGATCCGCGCCTCGCAGCGCTCGACGGGTTCATCGCGGTGCCCGACGCGCGCTTCGAAGGAAGCGAGGCGCTCGGTCCGGTCGGCCCGCAGGTCATCGTCGGCGCGGTCACGGTGACGCTGGCGACGAACGGCCAGGGCGCGATCGCCTCGACGACGCTGGATCGCGCCGTCGACGGCGCCGTCGCGGTGCATCGCCTGCTGCGCTGAGCGTCGGGTTCGCGTCGTGTGCGTCGGTAGCGTGCGACGGCACGCACTGCGTCCGGACAGGCCTGCCGAGTCGTCGCTCTTTGAAGCCGGCATCGCATGCGAGGCGTGCGCGTCGCCGGCCGTGCGGAGTTGCGCGACGGAGCGGGTCGAGCGCTTACGATGCGATCCATCCGCGGGTCGGATCGACCCGTGATCAGGCCGCCCTGCGGGCTTTTTTCGCGCGCTAGCGCGCTCCTAAGGTGCACGCAAAGCTTGCGACGCGATCGGACTGTTCCAGCGCTGTAGGAGCACGCTTGCGCGCGACCGGACCACCCGGCTGCCGAACGAGCGGGGTCGCCCGAGAACGCACAGTCCGCGTCGCCTGCGCAACGCCAGCCAGGCGCGTCATGCCGAGGCGGCGCGCGAGACGGGATGCTGGAAGGCGCGCGTGCCACATCCAATGCCGGCATCGACGTGACAACACACCGACGACGCCCGGCCTATCTCTTGCTGCCGCGCGTCTCATCTCATCGCCGGTTCCGACCCTGCAGCTAAAGCACAGTCGCCGCAGGCCGACGCATCGCGCATCGAGACTGCAACAAATGGCGCAGCGTGGTGGCGGTTAGCGCGGCGGCAGGCTGTCGTCGTCGTGCAGACGCGGCAAACCGTGCGCGTCCCGGTGATCGGGGGCGATCGCATCGATCGGTGCGGCGGCCGCCGCCAGCGCGATGACGGGGTCGCCGCGCGTGGCGCGCAGCGCGTTCGCGTAGCACAGTCGCGCATTGCGGTCGTCGCCGGCGTCGGCGAAGCCGTCGCCCATGCCGACCCAGGCCTCGCTGCCGGCGCCCTGGTCGATCGCGCGCTGCAGATGATCGCGGGCTTCCGGCCAGCGACGTTCCGTCTGGTAGATCCGCGCCAGGCCCAGCAGTACGCCGGGACTGGACGGATGCGACTGCAGCCAGCGCTGCAGGCGTGAGCGGCGGTGTTCGGGATCGCCCATTTCGAGCGCGCCGTAACGCGACACCAGCGTCTCGTCCCAGCGCGCATCGAGCGCCTGCTCGAGGCTGCGCAGCGTGGCGTCATGCCAGCCGAGTGCCGACGCGCGATTGGCATAGGCGAGCACCACCGCGGTCTCCGACTTCAGCGCCTTCGGCATCGCATCCCAGCGTTCGGCCAGGACGTTGGCGTCGGCCGCTTCCCGCAGCGACGCGGTCGCCCAGCGCACTTCGCGGTGGGCGAGCTGTGCGTCCGACAGTGCGCGCTGCTGCCGCAGTGCGCCGAGCAGGCCGTAGGCCTCCGATGCATGGCCGGTCATCGCCCAGGCGTCGGCGCGCAGCACCAGGCCACGCGGCGGCAGCGGTTGCGCCGCCGGGGCTTCGAGGGCGGCCAGCGCATCGATCGGGCGCTCTTCGAGCATCGCCAGTTCCGCGAGCGCGATCGCGCGCGTCGCCGGATGACGATCGGCGAAGCCGTCGAGATAGCCGCGTGCAGCGACGACGTCGCCGCGTTGCGCCGCGGCCTGGGTCGCGGCCACGCGCGCGGCGGGCTCGTAATAGGGATTCTCGTCGGCCGAGGTCACCAGCAGTTTCTCGGCGCGGGTGTAATGGCCCTGGTGCAGCGCGTCGAGACCTTCGCCGATGCGGCTCTGCGCCTTCGTCTGCCGGTAGCGGCCCCAGCTGCGGAACGGCAGCGCCAGCAGGCTGAAGACCAGCCACAGCAGGACCAGCGCGCCGAGCAGCATCGCGATCGCGTTGACGAGGGTGGTCGTGCGGTCCTGCCCACCGTAGCGGACGAGGACGTAGCCGGGATCGTGGGCGAGCAGCAGCTGCGCGGCGAGTGCGCCGACAAGGGCGAGCACGATCCAGATCAAGAGGGTGCGGAGCAGGGTCATCGCGGGGATTCCGTAGGTGCCGGACAGCAGTCGCGTTCACGTTGACCGCGCCGGCGTGACGGAGCTGTCGATGGAGCTGGCGCGCCGGAAGCCCCGTTCATCTTACGCATCGGACGGAATGTGCAGGTGCCCGCGGCCGCGCGTGGGCCGTCGCGGGGCGGAGGCGTGGATCGACGCTGGCGCGACTCCCGGCGGGTCAGTCCGCCGCCTGCGGTTCGAACAGCAGGTCGTGATAGTCGTAGCTGAAATCCGCCGTCGGCGAGACCGCCTGCATGCGGATCTGCGCGACCTTGCCCTCGGCGTCCAGCGCGAACGCGGCATAGGCCGGTTCGATCGCGGCGTCGTCCCAGTCGACGCGGAAGGTGTCGAACTGCCAGTGGGTCAGCGTGCCCTGCATGCCGGGCGTCTGGCGGAAGTCGATCCGCAACGTGCCGTCCGCCTCGGTGACGGCGATCGGGCCGTACCACGCGTCGGTGTAGGCGCCGGCATAGCCGCCGGTCGGCAGCGACGGGCGCGACGTCGTGCGCGCCTGCGCGCCCGCCGCGTCCAGCGCGGCGAGGCCGTCGGCGAGACGCGTCCGGTTCCAGGTCGTGAACGCCGCCACCCAGTCGCGGGGTTCGAAGCCGAGGTAATGGTCGAGCAGTTCGAACCCCAGGCCGCGCAGGACTTCGACATCCTCGGCGTTGATCTGCAGCGAGATGCCCAGATTGCGTTCGGGCACCAGCACGGTGAAGGCCAGCACGCCGAACACCGCGCCGCCGTGCTGCACCACCTTGACGCCGCGGTAGTCCTGCACGTTCCAGCCCAGCGCGTAGCCGGAGAACTGCGGCGTGATGTCGGTGATCGGCGCCGGATACGGGTGGATCGGCACCGGCACCTGCGGCGTCCACATCGCATGCGCCACCGCCTCGCTGTAGAGGCGGCCACGGTCGTCCGGCAGCGCGCCGAGCGCGAGCTGCACCTGCAGCCAGCGCGCGAAATCGTGTGCGCTCCACGACAGGCCGCCGGCGGGCGCGCCCACCTGGCCGAGGCCTTCAAGTTCCGGCAGCACCTGTTGCGGGCCGAGGCCGCGCAGGCGCGCGTCCAGTCGCGCGTGTGGCTGCGCCCGGTTCGCGGTGGCGAAGCGGTCCTGCTCGTCGCTGGTCGCGGTGCGCATCTGCAGCGGCGCGAAGATGCGATCGCGCACGAAGGTTTCCCAGGGTTGCCCGCTCACCACGGTCACCAGCTCGCCGGCGACGATGTAGAGGATGTTGTCGTAGGCGTAGCCGCTGCGGAAACTCGTCGCCGGGCGCAGATGCCGCAGCGCGCGCACGATGTCCGCGCGGCTGCGCGACGTGCGCGGGATGAACAGCAGATCGCCCGCGCCGAGACCCAGGCCACTGCGATGCAGCAGCAGGTCGCGCACGGTCATCTCGCGCGTGACCCACGGGTCGTACATGCGGAAGTCGGGCAGGTGGTCGATGACCGGGTCGTCCCAGTCGAGCTTGCCGTCGTCGACGAGGAGAGCGAGCGCCGCCGCCGTCACCGCCTTGCCGGTGGAACCGGTCGGGAAGATCGTGTCGGCGTCGACGCGCTCGGGCGCGCCGAGCCGGCGGACGCCATAGCCCTTGGCGTGCACGATCTCGCCGTCCTCGACGATCGCGATCGCCATGCCCGGCACGTCGCGGCTGCGCATCGCGGCCTCGACCCGCGCATCGAAACCGGCGGGCGGCGCGGCGGCGGCGGTGAGGGCCAGCAGCGAGGCGAGCGCCGCAACGAGGGTCGGCAGGGACTTCGACATGACCGCTTCTCCCGTCCTCGCGGACGCGTCGTTCAAGGCAGGGGGGTCGCTTCGACCGGCCTGCGGCGCCACAGCAGCCACACGCCCCAGGTCATCAGCGGCAATACGTAGATCGCCAGGAAATACCAGGTGAGCGTGCCGTAGCCCGTGGCGATCAGGTCGACCAGACCGACCGCCGTGGCGGCATACACCGCGACCAGCATCACCCCGACGGCGAGCGCCGGACGCAGCGCGCGCGGCATCGGGCGTTGCCGCTCGGCCCACGCATTCGCGACCCGTTCGTTGATCGCGTGCAGCAGCGCGACGCCGGTGTCGACCAGGGTCAGCATCACCGCCAGCTGGAACACCCACTCGAACCACGGCGCCTGCAGCTTGGCCAGCAGGAACGCCGACGGCAGCGCCTCGGCCGCGATCTCGTCGTAGTAACCGACCATCGCGATGTAGAACACCACGCCCGGCAGCATGCCCAGCGGCCCGGCGAGCGCGCCGGCGGCGAACGCCTCGCGGCGACGGCCGAAGTGACGCACGCAGAACAGCACCGCCGGAATGGTGGCGACGTTGTAGCCGGCGTAGGTCACGCCGGCCTTGAACCAGCCGCCGTCGACCGGCACTGCGGCGAAGTTGTCGGCGATGCGGTCGCCGAACGCGACCACTGCCCAGACCACGAACACCACGTAGACCAGATACAGATAGCCGACCGAGGCGACCAGGAACTTCTCGATCGCGGCGCTGCTGCAGAACAGCAGCGCGCCGGTCGCGATGATCATCGCCAGCGAACCCGCCAGCTTCGGCAGGCCGAACAGGCTGAAGGCGATCTCGCCGGCGGCCGCGCCCATGACCGCCAGGATCACGAGCATGAGCAGCACGTAGCCGATCTCGAACGCGAACCAGCCGCGGCCCAGCAACAGTTTGAAGAACGTGCGGTAGTCCAAGGCGCGCGCGACCCGGGCCAGCTCGAAGCTGACCATCAGCACCGCGCTCCACACCAGCATGCTGACCGCCATGCCGAGCAGGCCGCCCCAGGGACCGGCCGGCAGGAAGAACTCGACCAGTTCGCGCCCGGTCGCATAGCCGCCGGCGATCACCGCCGCCTGGAACACGAAGCCCGGCAGCAGGTAGCGCTGGAACCAGGAGGACGTCGAGGTCATGCCAGGCAGGCGTCGACCAGACGGGCGAACGCGTCGCCGCCGCGGATCGGATCGGCCACCGGCAGGCCCAGGCGGGCGGCGGTCGCATCGATCGCCGCCTGCGCCGCGTCGGCGTCGAGGGCGGCGGTGTTGAGGCTGATGCCCGCGCAGCGGATGCCGGGGTTGGTGCGGGCGCCGAGCCGCAACGCGAGGTCGATGGTGTCCTCGAGCGACGGCACCGGAAAGTGCGCGTGCCCGAGCATGCGCTCGCGCCCGTGCGCGTGGCAGACCACGATGATGTCGGGCTGGCTGCCGTGCAGCAGCGACAGCGACACCCCGGCATAGGCCGGATGCGACAGCGAGCCCTGGCCTTCGATGACGTCCCAGTGCGCGGCGTCGGCATCCGGCGACAGCAGTTCCGCGGCGCCGGCCGCGAAGTCCGCGACCACCGCGTCCATCGGCACGCCGGCGCCGGCGATCAGGATGCCGGTCTGACCGCTGGCGCGGAACGTCGCGTCGTGCCCGCGCTCGCGGAACGCGCGCGCCAGCGCCAGCGCGGTGTACTTCTTGCCCAGTGCGCAGTCGGTGCCGACGGTCAGCAGGCGCCGGCCGGTACGCTTGCGGCCGGTGGCGACCGGCAGGTCCGACGGCGGCTCGCGCACGTCGATGAGGCGGCGTCCGTGCACGACCGCCGCGTGGCGCAGCACGTCGATACCGGCGAGCCGGGCGTGCATGCCGCCGACCAGATCCAGCCCCGCCTGCAGCGCTTCGAGCAGGGCCGGCACCCAGGCCGGCGGGATCCGCCCGCCCGGATTGGCGACGCCGATGACCATCGCGCGTGCGCCGAGCGCGCGCGCCTGGACGGGCGTGAGGCGCGGCAAGCCGGTGCTGACGGTCGCGCCGTCGCAGGCGAACTCGCCGAGGCACCGCTCGGGCGCCCAGTCGCGCAGACCGAACGCGGTCTTCGCATAACCGGGCTCGACGGTGTCGCCGAGGAACAGCAGATACGGTTGCGGCAACGCGTCGGAATCCCGCGGCAGCGGAGCGGCAGTCGACATCGGGCTGGGGTCCGCTCGGCTCAGAACCGGACGTCGAATTCGACGCCGAAGGTGCGCGGCAGGATCGGCACCGCGGCCAGGTACGACACCGCGCCGCTGAGCGCGCCCTCGGCCGGTTCCAGCGACGACCAGCCCGTTTCGCCGGTGGCATTGCTGACGTAGCCGCGCAGTTCCCAGTGCTCGCCGCCGATGCCGGCGTAGAGGTCGAGCGCGCGGTAGCTGTCGAGCCGCAGCGGCGCCGTCACGTCTTCCTGCAGCACGGTCGACGGATCGCCGGGCGCGGTGACCCGCTGGCGTTCGGTCGTGCCGTTGAGCCGCTCGCCGGTCCAGCGCAATACCGCGCCGACCTGGCCCGCGAGTCCCCCGGGGGTGATGAACGCGTATTCGGCGGTCGTGGCCCACGACAGCGTCGGCACGTAGGGCATGCGGTCGCCGGCCAGGCCGGTGTTGAGGACCACGTCGAAATCGCCCTGCGGAATGACCGTGGCTTCGAAATCGTTCTTCACCCGCGCCCGGGTGTAGGCCGCGTTGACGCCGAGCGACAGCGCCTCAGTGGCGCGGAACTGCGAGGCCAGCTCCAGGCCCTCGCTGCTCGCCTCGCCGCCGTTGACCAGGCCGCCGATGCCGTTGAACGACGACGCCACCTGGATGTCGTCCCATTCGATGCGGAACGCGGACACGTCGACCTGCACCCGGCGATCGGCAAACTGCGATTTCAGGCCGGCCTCGTAGCTCGCCAGCATCGAGGAGTCCACGCTCGGCGGAATGCCCGGCAGGGCGACGTTGGGGCCGCCGGGCTGGTAGCCGGTGGCGACGCGTGCGTACAGCAGCGTGTCCTCGGCCAGCTTGAACTGCGGGCTCAAACTCCAGGTGAACACGTCTTCGGTCGATTCGCCGGGCGCATCGCCGATCGGCGCGAGGATGCCCTCGCTGACGTTCTGGCTGAACCACTGGTCGTTGCGCGCCTGGCGCAGGCCGGCGTCGAGCTTGAAGCGCTCGCCGAACCGCCACGAGGCGTTCGCGAACACGGCGACTTCCTCGTAGGTGCTCGGCAGGTCGATCACCGCGAGGGTGCCGAACATCGTGTCGAACGGCGCCGGCAGCGGCGAGCCGTCACGCTGGCCCAGCCACGCGACCTGGCTCTGCAGCGCGTCCTCCTTGGTGTAGAACACGCCCGCCATCCACTCGAAGCGACCGCCGGTCCGGGAGCTCAGGCGCACTTCCTGGGTGATCTTGTCGAGGTCGAAGGTGTAGCGCACGTTCGAGCTGCCGGGCGCCGGCAGGCCCAGCAGCAGGTCGGCGACTTCGCCGAACTGCACCGTGGCATCGATCTGGTCCAGGGTCTCGGTTTCCGACCAGCCGGTCGCGGACACCAGGTCCGCCCAGCCGAGGTCCCAGGTCACGCTGAGCGAGGTCAGCGTCAGCTCCTTCGAGAACGGCTGCCGCTGCCAGCTCCTGCCCTCGAATTCGCCGCCGAGCGGGGCGTAGGTGTCGGCATCGAGTGCGACCACGGCCCGGTCGCCGGCGTTGATGCGCTGGTGCAGGACCGCCAGATCGGCGTCGACCGTGTCGCCGTCCCAGGACAGCGCCGCGCGCCCGCCGACCTGTTCGCTGTCGTTGATGTCGCGGCGGCCGTCGATGGCATTGTCGGTATAGCCCGGCAGACCGTTGCGCGCGAAGCTCATGCGCAGGCCCAGGCGGTCTTCCTGCAGGGGCACGCTGGCGCCGATGCGGCCGTTCCAGTCCTGGCCGCCGTCGGCGACCGAACGCCCGCCGAAGCCGATGCGGAACTCGTCGTGGACCAGGTCCGGGGATCGCGTCACGTACTTGAGCAGGCCGCCGATCGCGCCGGCGCCGTACAGCGTGCCCTGCGGGCCGCGCAGCACTTCGACGCGGCTGATGTCGTAGGGCAGCAGGTCCAGCATCAGCGAACCCGCGCTCTGGTAGATGCCGCTCGAGCCGACGGGCACCTCGTCGATGTACGTGGCCACGGTGGCGCCCGACGACAGCGCCGAGATGCCGCGCAGCGAGACCGAGGTCAAGCCGGGCGTGCCGCTGCTCTGCACCTGCAGGCCAGGAATGAGCGCCGCGTAGTCGGACAGCGAACTCGCGCCCATGTTCTCCAGCTGGCGTTCGTTGATCACGCTGATCGAGGCGCCGACGTCGCGGACGTTCTCGACGCGCTTGTTGGCGGTGACGACAACCGAATCGAGGGTCACCGCATCGACGGCCTGCGGCGGCGGCGTGCTGTCGGTGGTGTCCTGCGCCAGGACGGGCGATCCGGCAGCGCATGCCAGGGTGCTGGCGATGGCGAGGGACAACGGTGAACGGAACCAAGGACGTGTGGACCGGAACGCGTGCATCGGTTGTCTCCCCAGACGATTATCCTGATCAGGGATCATGATCCCAATCAGAGAATTGTCAACACGTCCGGAAAATAAGCGGCAGGCGTGGCCCGCAGGCGTGCCGTCACTCGCCAGCGGCAGCCGTCGACGGTTGCCAGCCCGGGCCGCGCACCACGCGCCCCGGTGTGGCGCCGGTGTGTTCGCCATCGCGCAGCACCTGGACGCCGTTGACGAAAACTTCGCCGACGCCGGCCGCGTACTGCCGGGGAGCGTCGTAGGTCGCGTGGTCGATGATCGTGGCCGGGTCGAACACCACGATGTCGGCGTAGCAGCCGGGGCGCAGGCAGCCGCGATCGGCGAGTTTCCAGTTCGCGGCCGGCAGTCCGGTCAGGCGATGGATGCCCTCCTCCAGCGGCATCAGCTTGCGGTCGCGCACGTAGTGCCCGAGGAAGCGCGCGACGTTGCCGTAGCCGCGCGGATGCGTGCTGGACGTGAGGAATACGCCTTCGGGCGCCGACGATTCCGCGTCCGATCCCAGGCTGACCCACGGCTGTTTCAGCCCGAGCTCGACGTTCGCTTCGCTCATCAGGAAGTACGCGGTGCCGATCCGGGAATCGTCCTCGACGATCAGGTCGATCGCGGTGTCTTCCGGCGAGGTGCCGCGTTCGCGCGCGACGTCGGCCAGGGTACGGCCGCTGAGCGGCTTGAGCGCCGCGCTGCGGAAGTCGAGCAGCAGCAGGCGTTCGTCGGAGCCCGCCAGCAGCCGCAGGTTTTCCCAGTCGACGCCGGGCGCGCGCATGTCCGCCAGCACGCGCGCGCGGATGGCGGGGTCGCGCAGCCGCGCGATCATCGCGTCGTGGCCGCCGGCCTGGACCCACGGCGGCAGGCTCGCGGTCAGGCCGGTGCCGCCGGCGGTGTAGGCGTACATGTCGGCGCTGACCTGCAGGCCTTCGGCGCGCGCGGCTTCGATCCGGGCGATGGCCTGCGCCATCTTCGGCCAGTTCTGCTCGCCCGCGGCCTTGAGGTGGTACACGCCGGCGCGCTGGCCGGTGGCGCGGGCGATGGCGATGGTCTCGTCGAGCGCCTCGAGAAAGCGGTCGGCCTCGCTGCGCATGTGCGAGACATAACCCCCGCCCGATTCCGCGGCCGCCTGCGCCAGCGCAATGAGTTCGGCGGTGTCGGCGAACGTCGCCGGCGGATAGATCAGCGAGCTGCCGACGCCGAGCGCACCTTCGCGCATCGCCTGGCGCACCACGTCCTGCATGCCAGCGAGCTGCACGGGCGTCGGGGTGACGTCGTCTTCGCCGAGTTCGTGGATGCGCACCGTGGTCGCACCGACGAACGAGGCGACGTTCGGCGTGATGCCGCGCTGCTCGAGGAACTCGAGGTAGCCGCCGAACGAGGTCCACGGGATGTCGTAGCGGAGGTCGCCCTGCTGCTTGAGTGCATCGGCCTTCATGCGCGCGTTGACCGGGCCCATCGACCAGCCTTCGCCGAACATTTCCAGGGTGATGCCCTGCTTGGTATCGCTGATGCCGCGGCCGTCGACGATCAGCGATTCGGTCGCCCAGCTCAGGGTGTTGATGAAGCCCGGGGAGACCGCGCGACCCTGCGCGTCGAGCGTCTTGTCGGCGGCCGCGCCGCTGCCCGGCGGCAGCAACGCCGCGATGCGGTCGCCACGCACGGCCACGTCGACGCGCTGCGGCGGCGCGCCACTGCCGTCGTAGACCAGGCCGTTGCGGATCAGCAGGTCGTACTGCGCGGGCTTGTCGACCACCGGCGCGGTGCTGCAGGCGGCGAGGGCGAGCGGCAGCAGGGCGAGCGTTAGACGCGGCATGGCGGAAAACTCCTGTGCGGGATGAAGCAGATCATCGCAGCGCGCGGATCGGGCGATCCAGGCGCCACAGCAAGGCGGCGGCCACGACGGCCAGGCCGGCGAGCAGCAGGAAGAAGCCGGAATGGCTGGCTTTCGACCACAGCGTGCCGACCAGGCCCGCCAGCAGACTGCCGCTGAAGACCGCGAGGAACCACGAGGCCACCGTGGTCGCGCCCAGTCGCGGCGGCGCGAGCCTGGCGAACAGGCCGAGGCCGGTCGGCAGGATGTAGAGCTCGCCGAGCGTCAGGATCACGAAGAACGCGACCAGCCACAGCCAGCCGATGCGGGTGTCGCCAGCGACGGCCGTCACCGCGGCCAGCAGCACGTAGGCACCCGCCACGATCAGCGCGCCGATCGCCATGCGCAGCGCAGGCGCGGTTTCCTGTCCGGCCTCGGCGCGGCGCCGCCAGTGCAGCAGCAGCAACGGCGTCATGCTGATCACCAGCAGCGGATTGAGCGACTGGAACCACGTCATCGGAATGGTGAAGCCTGCGACCACCCGGTCCACACCGGTGTCGATCAGCAGCGGCAGCGTGTTGCCGACCTGCTCGTAGGCACCGCGGAAGATGGTCGCCGCGATCCCGACGCCGAGCAGCAGCAGCCACACCTTGCGATGGTTGCCGCGCACCGCCTGCGCATCCACGACGCGCGCCACGCCGCGCGCCGGCTCGGGCGGCAGGTAGCGGCGGCCGAACACGTAGATCAGCAGACCGATGAACATGCCGATGCCGGCGGCGCCGAAGCCGTAGTGCCAGCCGTAGACCTCGCCCAGCGTGCCGCACACCAGCGGCGCCATGAAGCCGCCGATGTTCAGGCCGACGTAGTAGACGTTGTAGGCGCGGCCGCGGCGGGGATCGTCGGCGGCGTAGAGATCGTTGATCTGGCTCGGCAGGCTGGGCAGGAACAGGCCGTTGCCGAGCGCGATGGTCGCCAGCGCGATGTAGAACGTCGGCTCGAACGCCATTACGAAATGGCCGAAGGCCATGATGCTGCCGCCGATGATCACCGCGTTGCGCTTGCCCAGCCAGCGGTCGGCGATGGCGCCGCCGAGGATCGGCGTGAAGTACGCCATCGCCGTGTACGCGCCGTAGATGAAGGACGCCTTTTCCTGCGCGAACAGCAACTGCTTGGTCATGTAATAGACCAGCAGCGTGCGCATGCCGTAGTAGGAGAACAGCTCCCACATGTTGGTCAAGAACAGGATCGTCAGCCCGCGTGGCTGACCGAACCAGGTCTTGTCGGCGACGCTGCTCATGCCGTCGCCGACGGCCCCCAGACCTCGTCGCCGCACCAGATGTGGCCGTCGCTGTAACGCACCGACGGCGTGCGGTCCTGTTTGAGGAAGATCGGGCCGTCCAGATCCACCACGTCGCAGAACTGGCCGAGCACGAACGCGGGCGCCGCCGCCAGACTGGTGCCGCACATGTTGCCGACCATGACCTGCTTGCCGAGCGCGCGCGCGCGGTGCGCCATCAGCAGCCCTTCGGTCAGGCCGCCGCACTTGTCGAGCTTGATGTTGATGACGTCGAAGTGGTGGTGGCGCGCTTCGAGTTCGGCGAGATCGAGGATGCTTTCGTCGGCGGCGAACGGCAGTGCGCGCGCGATGCCGTCGAGTTCGTGTTCGCGGTCGCGGACGCAGGGCTGCTCCAGCAGCGCCACGCCCGCTTCCAGCAGCGCCGGCAGCAGGGCCGGCAGCGATGCGCCGTCGTAGCCCTGGTTGGCATCGACGCCGATCCACGCCGCCGGGCAGCGCGCGCGCACCGCGCGGACGCGCGCCGCGTCGAGGTCCGCGTCGCCGGTCAGCTTCAGCTTCAGCGCACGCGCCTGCGTGTAGGCCGCGGCGCGATCGGCCATGACGTCGGGGGCGTCGGCGCCGACGGTGAAGGTGGTGAGCAGCGGCCGCACGCGTTCGAGCCCGGCGAGCCGCCAGACCGGCACGCCGCTGCGCTGCGCTTCGAGTTCCCACAACGCCGCGTCGAGCGCATTGCGGGCGCCGCCGGCGGGCAGCAGCGTGCGCAGCGTCGCGCGATCGAGCCCCGCCTCGATGCGGGGCCGCATCGCCTCCAGCGTGGCCAGCATCGTGTCCGGTTGATCGCCCGTGTAGTACACACCGGCGCCTTCGCCGCGTCCGACATGCTCGCCGGCGCGCAGGGTCACCACGGTGGCCGGCATCGCCTCGAACACGTGCCCGGCGATCCGGAACGGCGCGGACATCGGCAGGGGTTCGTTGTGCAACTCGAGTTCGACCGGCTCGGCAGTCACGCGCGCACCTCGTCAGGACATGGGCGGAGCGCCGGCGGCCAACGCCGCCGGCACGCGGGAGCGTCAGTAGTTCGCGCCGAAGCCGATCACGTGATGGGTGACGCCGATCCACAGCACGAACAGGCAGGCCAGCGCGAGCACCACCGCCCACAGCTTGGCCAGCACCCGGCGCCTGCCGCGCAGCGCCTGCCAGGCGTTCCAGACCGCGACCGCCGCGCCGAGCGGCAGCACCACGGTGGCGAACAGGCGCATGGCGATGATCAGGCCATCGGTATCCGGGCTGGTCATCTCCAGCTTGCTCAGCATGCCGACGACGAGCGCCAGCGCCGCGCCCATCGCCAGCAACACCAGCAGCGCGGCGATGCGCACCAGGCGATGCGCGCGCGCGTCGGTGCCGGTCAGCCGGTAGGGCGCGCCGTAGTAGCGCCGGACCAGGGCCGACACCGGCCACGCGACGACGGTCAGGAGCAGCACGACGAGGCTCGCGACCAGCAGCGGCATCGCCACCCCCCGCCACGCCGCCACGCGCTCGAACACCATGATCGGGGCATAGGGTTCCATGCTGAAACGCAGCACCTCGCCGTCGACGACGTCCGCCGCCAGCCGGTCGGTGCTGGCGGTGTCCTGCCACACGTAGGGCGCGACTTCGCGCCAGCGCTTCGGCGCGCCGCCCGCAGTGGTCGCCATCGCCACGCTGATCGTGCCGTCGTCGTTCGCCGCCACCTTGACCGGTCCGATCATGTTGGCCAGCGAGAGGAAATTGCTGTCGGGCCGCCGGCTGCTGGTGTAGGTGCCGGCGAGCTGCTGTGCATGCGCCTTGGCATCGGCCTCCGGCACGCCCGCTGTCGCGGCCGGCGGTCCGGGCAGATAGCGGTCGGCGAAGCCGCGCGACAGGGCGTAACGGATGTGGCCGGTGGCGCCGTCGCGCCCGGCGCTGTTCATCGACACGAACAGGCCGATGCCGTCGTCGAGGAACAGCTGCAGGTCGCTGTGGAACCACTGCGTGTCGCCGCCGTGCGAGATCGCGCGATGGCCGTTGACCGAGGTTTCGTAGAAGCCGAGCATCATCCGGTTGAGCGGGCCGACCGATGCCTGGCCGGTCGCGTGCATCTGCCGCGCGGTGTCCGCGCTGAGGATGCGCGCATCGCCGAACGCGCCGTCCTGCAGGTGCGCGATCATGAAGCGGCCCATGTCGCTGCCGGTCGCGGCGAGACTGCCGGCCGGTGCGAGACTGATGAATTCGTAGGGCTTGGCCTCGCCGTCGGATGCCTGGGCGTAGCCCGCGGACATGGCCGCCAGCAGCGGTGCCGGCAGCGGTTGGCGGAAGCTCGAATGCGCCATGCCCAGCGGCTGGAAGATGTGGCGCTCGACGTAGTCGTCGAAGGACTCGCCCGACACGCGCTCGACGATGTAGCCGGCCAGCGCGGTCGCGTAGTTCGAATAGGCCGGCGTGGCGCCCGGCACATGGATGCGCTCGGGCACCCAGTGCTTCAGCGCGACGCCGAGCGGCGTCACTTCGTCGACGTCGGCGGTGATCAGCGCGCGGACCTGCTCCTCGAAGCCGGTGGTGTGGGTCATCGCCTGGCGCAGCGTGAGCGGCGTGCCGTCGCGCGCCGGGATCTCGAAATCGAGGTACTGGTTGACGTCGGCGTCGAGATCGAGTTTGCCCTGCTCGACCAGCTGCATCACCGCCGTCCAGGTGAACAGCTTGGACACCGAGCCCGGCCGGAACAGCGTAGCCGCGGGGTCGACCGGCGTGCCCTTGGCGATGTCGGCGTGGCCGTAGCCCTTCTGCAGCAGCACCTCGCCGTCCTTGACCACCACGACGACGGCGCCGGCGATGTCGCCCGCCGCCAGCGCGTAAGGGAAGAAACCATCCAGCCAGGCTTCGGCATCGGCGCGCGTCAGGACCGGCGCGCCGTCCGGCGCCCCGGGTGCCGTCGTCACCGCGGCGGGCGGCGCCGAGGGTTGATCCGATGTCGGCAGGGGCGCGGTCGCGGGCGCGGGTGGGATCGCCGCTTCCTGTGGCGCCGCAAGGGCCAGGCCGGCCGCGAGCAGTCCGGCGAACAGGCATAGTGGTTTCACGCGCATGGCACCGCCCCGATTTGTCCTGATTGGCGATAGTGATCCCAATCAGAGAATTGTCAACCGTGCCGGAAGTCCCCATGTCGAGCCCGTGCGCAGTGCCGGGACCGGCACCGCGCCTTCCCACCCGTCGCCTGCTGCGGCGATGATGATCCCGTAGAGAACACGAACGGACCCGAGAAGGATGACAGCGCCACACCCCACCATCGGCGGCCTGCTGCGCGCGCTGCGCGCCCGCAAGGGCTGGACGCTCAAGCAGATGAGCGCGCATTCCGGCATTCCCCTGTCGACCCTGTCGAAGGTCGAACACGACCGGCTGACGCTGACCTACGACAAGCTGCTGCAGCTCAGCCAGCGCCTCAACCTGCGCATGTCCGAGCTGTTCGCCGAGCAGGCCGAGGCGCCGGATCCCCCGGTCACCGCGCGCCGCAGCGTCGGCCGCGTCGACGACGCGATCCGCGTCACCACGCCCAACTACGACTACTACTACTTGTGCCCGGAACTGCGGCGCAAACGCATGATTCCCGTACTCACCCGGGTGCGCGCCAAGACCATCGCCGAGTTCGGCGCGCTGGTGCGGCATTCCGGCGAGGAATACATCCACGTGCTCGAAGGCCGCATGGAGGTGCACACCGAGTTCTACGATCCCCTGGTGCTCGAGACCGGCGAAGGCGTGTACATCGACTCGAACATGGGCCACGCCTACATCGCAGCCGAAGGGTGCGACGAGGTGCTGCTGCTCGGCGTCTGCTCGAGCGCGGACGAACAGCTGATGGCCTCGCTGCTCACCCTGCACGGCGAGGAGAGCGCCGCCCAGGGCAAAACCACCCGGCTCGCCGCGCCCGCCGCGCCGCCCCCGAAGCGCGCCGCGAAGAAGCCTGCCAAGCGCTAGGCCGTCGCCATGCCGACGGCCGCCTGAGGCACGCGTTCGCGCGATCGACGTTGCCGGCAACGCCCTCGACCGCAAGCGCGCCCCTGCAGGCATCCCGATCCTTGCCGTCCGGGCAACGGCATTCCCCCGAGCGACGATCTTCGCTGCGACGACGGGTTCCGCCGGCCCGGCCTGACGGTATGGTGTGCGTTCGTCCAGATTCGAGAGTGCCGATGTCCCGATCCGTCCTGGGTGGCAGTGCCCGCCTGCTGTCCGTCCTGCTGCTGGTCGCGGCGCCGGGCCTGTCCGCGCACGCTGCCGACCGCATCACCGGCCAGCCGTTCGCGACTCGCAGCGAGGTCTATGCGCCGCACGCGATGGCCGCGACCTCGCACCCGTTGGCGACCCAGATCGCGCTCGACGTGATGAAGGCCGGCGGCAGCGCGGTCGACGCGGCGATCGCGGCGAACGCGGCGCTGGGCCTGATGGAGCCGACCGGCAACGGTATCGGCGGCGATCTGTTCGCGATCGTCTGGGATCCGAAGACGCAGAAACTGCACGGCTACGACGGCTCCGGGCGCTCGCCGAAATCCCTGACGCTCGCCGAGTTCCAGCGTCGTGGCCTGACCGACATTCCGCCGCACGGCCCGCTGCCGGTCACCGTGCCCGGCACCGTCGACGGCTGGTTCGCGCTCCACGGCCGCTTCGGCACGCGCACGATGGCCGAGAACCTCGCGCCGGCGATCCGCTATGCGCGCGACGGCCACCCGGTGCCCGAAGTGATCGCCTACTACTGGGACCGCTCGGTGCCGCGCCTGTCGAAGTGGCCGGGCTTCACCGAGCAGTTCACGCTCGACGGCGGTCGCGCGCCGCGCACCGGCGAGACCTGGCGCAACCCGAATCTCGCCAACACGCTGCAGGCGATCGCCGACGGCGGCCGCGACGCGTTCTACAAGGGCGACATCGCCCGGGTGATCGGCGACTACTTCGCCGCCAACGACGGCTTCCTCGCCTACGAGGACATGGCCGCGCACACAGGCAACTGGGTCGAACCGGTGTCGACGAAGTATCGCGGCGTCGAGCTGTGGGAACTGCCGCCGAGCGGACAGGGCATCGCCGCGCTGCAGATCCTCAACCTGCTCGAACCCTACGACCTCGCGTCCTACGGCTTCGGCAGCCCCGAGCACGTACACCTGTTCACCGAGGCCAAGAAGCTCGCGTTCGCCGACCGCGCGCGCTGGTACGCCGATCCGGCGTTCCATCCCGCGCCTGTCGAACGCCTGATCTCCAAGGACTACGCCCGCGAGCGCGGCGCGCTGATCTCGATGGACACCGCGCTGCGCGAAGTACAGCCGGGCACGCCGGCGCAGCTCGACGAGGGCGACACGATCTACCTGACCACCGCGGACGCCGACGGCATGATGGTCTCGCTGATCCAGTCCAACTACCGCGGCATGGGCAGCGGCATGGCACCGCCGGGCCTCGGCTTCATCCTGCAGGACCGCGGCGAGCAGTTCGTGCTCAAGCCCGGCCATCCCAATACGTTCGAACCGGGCAAGCGGCCCTTCCACACCATCATTCCCGCGTTCGCGACGAAAGACGGCAAGCCCTGGCTGGCGTTCGGCGTGATGGGCGGCGCGATGCAGCCGCAGGGCCATGTGCAGATCCTGATCAACATGCTCGATTTCGGCATGAACCTGCAGGAAGCCGGCGACGCCCCGCGCATCCAGCACGACGGTTCCACCGAACCCACCGGCCAGAACACCGCGATGTCCGACGGCGGCGAGCTGGATCTGGAAACCGGCTTCCCGTATGAGACCGTGCGCGCGCTGATGCAGAAGGGCCATTCGGTGCGCTTCGCCCACGGCCCTTACGGCGGCTACCAGGCAATCATGGTCAATCCGGAGGGCGGCTGGGTCGGCGCCAGCGAATCGCGCAAGGACGGGCAGGCCGCGGGCTACTGACGCACCCGCGGCGCGGGGCCGCCCGTGCCGCGCAGGTCTGCGGCTATGCTGGGTCGATGACTAGCCGATCGCGATTCCCGACCGCCGCCTGCGTGGCGACGTTGCTCGCCGCACTGCTGACGCCCGCCGCGCAGGCGCAGGCGCCGTACAGCCGCTTCGACGAGGCGCCGCTCGAGGCCGAGCCTTCGCCCGATCCGGACGGCGCGGCGTCGCGCGCGTCGCAGGCCTATCTGCAGCGCACGGCAGCCGCCCTGGCGGATGGTGGCGACAGCCGCGAGCTCGCCTTCGCCGCGACCCTGCGCCGCCTCGCGCTCGCCCCGCCCGATGACGGCGATCCCTCCAGCGAAACGCCGTCGTCCGCCGCGCCGGACGACGCCCAGGCCGCGGCGTGGCGCCGCCGTGCGGCCGATACCGCGGGCAGCGACGTCGTGGCACTCGCGCTGGCGACCCAGGGCGAACCCGATGCCGATCGGCAGCTGCGTCTTGCGGCGCGCTGGCTCGCGGCCGATCCGGACAATCTCGCGCCGCTGCTGTTCCGCGGCGGCACCGCCGACACCCTGTTGCGCGACGCCCGCGCGAGCCGGCGGTTCGACCTGCAGATGCTGCCGCAGATCCGCGTCATGCAGGCGGCCCTGCTGCGTCATCCGCCGACCGCCGCCGAGCGCGACGCCCTGGGCGATGCGTCGGGCGGCGACGCGGCGGAGCAGGCGGCGATGACCGCGGCCGGATTGTGGAGCGCGGTCGCGATTCCATCGCTGCAACTGCTGACCCAGGCCTGCGATCCGGCCCGGCTGCGCGATGCGACGCGGCTGCAGGACTGCCGCCATGTCGCCACGCTGCTGGCGGATGCGTCCGACACGCAACTGGGTCGCGGCCTGGGCCTGATGCTGCTCGATCAGACCGCGGGCACGGCCGACGAGCGCGCCCGGGCCCAGGCCGCGCGTCGCACGCTCGACTGGCAGATGCTCGAATGGGGGCGCGCGGTACAGGCCCAGCCGCGCGATGGCGCCCCGCAGTTCGTCCGCCTGCTGGCCGATCCTTCGGTGCGCAGCGAGCCGGACCTGATCCTGCGGGTGCTGCAGGACGCGGGCATCGCGCCGACGCCGCCCGCCGGTTGGCAGCCGCCGCGCTGAGGCCGGCGGGCCGGTCCGCTCAGCGCTCGACCGGATAGACGCTCGACACGCGACACCGCGACATGCCGGCCTTGCTCGTCTGCGCCAGCGAGCGCATGAACGTGTCGGGCGCGACCGGACCGGGCGCCGTGCTCTTGGAAAAGACGATGTGATCGCCGGCATGCCCGCAGATCACGCCGGTGCCCACGCCCGACACCAGCGACAGCGTGTCGGCATTGACCTGGCCCGTGCAGTGGCCCGCCGTCTCGATCCGGTAGTACCGGTGGCCGGCGGCGCGTCGCGGCGAGACCTCGACCATCAGCCCGTCGGGGTCTTCGTGCCAGCTGCGGATCCAGCGGTTGGCGACGCAGTAATCCGGCGTGCCGCGAAAACCGCGCGCACGCTGGCCGCGGACGACCACCCGGTCGAGCGTGGGCAGCGTCTCGCGCGACGTGCGGACGAGCACTGCGTACTCCCGTGGCTCTGCGACCGCGACGTCCGCGATCGGACAGGTGCGTGCCGCCGTGCGCACCGCATCGTCGGCGCCGCCGCAAAGGAACCCGTTCCAGCCGACGAACTGCAGGTCCGCGTCATCGAGGATCCCGGGGCAGGCCTGGGCCAGCGTCACGCGCCGCCGCTCGCCGCTGGCGCCGCGCAGCGCCAGCGTCCGGGGATCGGACTGGTGGGCGTCGACGATCGCGCGTCCGTCGAGACAGTGGGCGGACGGCAGGGGGCGCTCGCTGGCGACGGCAGGCGACGCCAGGACCAGCAGCGCGAGGCAGAGCAGTCGGTGCTTCATGGGACGTCCGTGTCGTCCGGGGACGTCCGAGACTAGCAGCGCGGGCCGCGTGGTGGTCACCCGGGTCGGGCATCTCCGCACGCGGCCTCGTCTGCCTCGTGCCGTCGACACGCGGGCGCCCGCCGCAGCACGCACCTCGCACATCCGTCAGGCGCTGCAACCCGGTCGCGGGGGCGCTAGTCCGCCGGGACCGTGCGCTCGCGCGCCCAGTGGCGCAGGGCATCAACCTGTTCGCGCATCAGCACCGACAGGGGACGGGTCGCTTCGAGTTCGTCGCGCAGCAGGGCGTCGTCGAGCGGTCGCCCGGCCGCGTGCGCGGCGTACAGGCCGGCGACGATCGCCTGTTCGATCTCGGCGCCCGAGAATCCGTCGGACGCCGCCGCCAGCTGCGCGACATCGAACGCCATGGCATCGAACCCGCGGCGCGCCAGATGCACGGCGAACACTTCGGCGCGGACGCCCGCATCGGGCAGGTCGACGAAGAAGATCTCGTCGAAGCGGCCCTTGCGCAGCAGTTCCGGCGGCAGGTCGTGGACCTGGTTCGCGGTCGCGACGAGGAACACCCTCGACCTGCGCTCCGCCATCCAGGTCAGCAGGTAGCCGAGCACGCGGCGCGACACGCCGCCGTCGCTGTCGCCGCTCGACGCCAAGCCCTTCTCGATCTCGTCGATCCACAGCACGCACGGCGCCAGCTGTTCGGTCGACGCCAGTGCCTCGCGCAGGTTGCGCTCCGTGTCGCCGTGGTACTTGTCGTACAGGGTGCCGAAATCCAGCCGCACCAGCGGCACGCCGAAGCCGCCGGCGATCGACTTCGCCAGCAGCGACTTGCCGCAACCCTGCACGCCGAGCAGCAGCACGCCCTTCGGCGGGTCCAGCGTGAATCCGGCCGGACCGGCCGGCACGTCGTCGCCGGTGAACACGCGCCGGCGCTGCTCGATCCAGCGCTTGAGCCGGCGCGCGCCGGCGACGTCGGCGAAGCGCGCCGTGTCGTATTCGTAGTGCAGGTGGCCGCTCTTGTTGAGCAGCTCGAACTTCAGCGTCTGCAGCGCGGGCAGGTCGTTGGCGCACAGCACGCCGTCGGCGTGGATCAGCTGGCGCGCGATGCGGCGGGCGTCGGTCTCCGACAGGCCCTGCAGGTTGCGCACGATCTGGCGCACGGCGTCGGCATCGGCCTCGACGCGTTTGCCGCCGTGTTCCTGCTGGTAGGCCACCGCCTCGTCGCGGACCAGCTTCAGCAGCGCGTCGGCATCGGGCAGGCGCGGGCGGAAGCGCACCGCCAGCGCCTCGAGATCGTCCGGCAGCTCGACCTTGTGGCCGACCAGCACCAGCACGTGCGGCAGGCAGTGACGCCGCTGCACCAGGTCGCGCAGCTGGCGCTGGGTGCCGGCGTAACCGAGATAGGGATGGAAATCGAGCAGCAGGTAGATGCCGCGCTGGTCGGCATCGCGGATCGCGGCCAGCGTGTTGCTGGCATCTGGCGCGATGTCGACGGCCTCCTCGCGGTCGAGATCGAGCCGGCGCAGGCCCTCGGTGATCGTCCAGCGGTACAGCGCACGCCAGACCTGCAGCAGCGATTGCCGGAACAGCGCGACGACCCGGGGTTCGTCGGGCGTCTCGATGACGATCAACGGCGTGTTGGCGCGGATCAGCGCGGCCAGATCCTGCAGTTCGCTCATGGACACGCGCGGCTCGACGGAGGGAGCGGCGATGGTAAACGGCGCGCGTGCCGTCGGTCGCGGTCGGCCCGGGGCCGGTGTACGCTCGGCCCCTGACGCGGATGCGGGAGGCTTCGATGAAAACGGTGCTGGTGGCCAGTTCCAAGGGCGGCGTCGGCAAGACCACGATCGCGACGCACCTGGCCGCGCAGTCCGCGCTGGCGGGCGAATCCACGGTACTGATCGACGCCGATCCGCAAGGCTCGTCGACGCGCTGGGCCGAGCGCCGCGCCGGACTCGAAAGCGCCGTGCTGCCGATCGACGGCAGCGCCCGCCACCGCAAGGTCTGGAGCGCGATCCCCGAAGGCGCGACCCGCGTGGTCGTCGACGGGCCCGCCGGCGCGATGGCCGACGATCTGGCCGTCTATCTGGAACATGCCGACGCCGTCGTCGTGCCGGTGCTGCCGTCGGCGCTCGACATCGACGCGACCGTGGGCTTCCTCAATTCGCTGGCCAAGGTCGAGCGCGTGCGCCGCGGCCAGCTGCGCATCGGCCTGGTCGCCAACCGCCTGCGGCCGTGGACCAACGCCTCGCAGCAGGCCGTGGACCTGCTGCAGCAGTGGCCGTATCCGGTCGTCGCGCAACTGCGCGACAGCCAGGCCTACGTGATGCTCGTCGGGCTCGGCAAGAGCCTGTTCGATTACCACTCGGCCCAGGTCCGCGACCACCAGGACGACTGGCAGCCGCTGCTGAAGTGGCTGAAGAAGTGAGCCGCGGCCTCGGGGCGACGGGCTCACGCCTGCATCACCCGCGCACGCCGCACGATCCGACCGCGCCTCGCGCGCGCCTGTGTCTCCGTCCACTTCAGGCCCCTCCGATCCCATGCGCGAACTGATCCTGCTCCGCCACGCCCATGCCGACGCCGCGCTGCCGGGCCAGTCGGACATCGACCGTCCCCTGTCCGCCGAAGGCCTGGCCGAAGCCGAGCGTGCCGGCCACTGGCTGCGAGAACAGGCCCTGGTGCCGGATTGCGTGGTGTGTTCGCCGTCGCGACGCACGCGCGAAACCCTCGAAGCCGTGCTCGGCGTCATCGGGTACGTCGACCAGCGCCTCGACGAGCGCATCTACGAAGCGACCTCCGGCACCCTGGCGGCGGTCGCCGACGAACACCGCGACGTCGGCCGGCTGCTGCTGGTCGGCCACAATCCCGGGCTCGAACGCCTCGCGGCGCTGATGCACAGCGGCCAGTCGGGCGACTACCGCGGCATGCCGCCCGGCGGCATCGCGGTGCTGAGCCTGCGCGACGAAGCTCTGATCGAACCGGCCAGCGCCGACTTGTCGGCCTTCTGGTGGCCGTAGCGGCCGTCGCGTCCCGGCGCCCGGCCTCCGGGCCTCCCGCCCGCATGTCGCTGCCCGCCTCCGGTCTCGACGCCGCCCGCGCCTGGCGCGCGCGTGCCGGGCGCGGGTTCGGCCGCGCGGCGTGCGCCCTGCTGCTGCTCGCCTGCGCCACCGGCGCGGCGGCGAGCAAGCGGATCGTGCTCGATACCGACGCGTCCCGGATCAGCTTCAGCCTGAAGACGCGATGGGGCCAGGTGCTGGACGGGCGGTTCGCCGACTGGCACGGCGAGATCCGCGTGCTCGACGACGGCCGCCACCAGGTGCGGCTGACGCTGCTGACGCGCGATGTCGAGATCGTCGGTTCGCGCAACTACACCCGCATCACCCGCGGCGCCGGGTTCTTCGATGCCGAGCGCTATCCGGAAGTCGTGTTCCTGTCGGATCCCTATCCCGCCACGCTGCCGCGCGACGGCGGCGAGATGACCGGCGTGCTGGCGATCCGCGGCGTGCGCCAGCGCGAGGTGTTCAGTGTCGCGCCGTCGACGTGCGAACGGCCGGGACTGGACTGCGACGTGATCGGCCAGGGCGACGTGCGCCGCAGCCGCTATGCGATGGACCGCTGGGGCTATGCGCTGTCGGACGATGTCCGCTTCACCCTGCGCATGCGCGCGGTTCCGGATCCCGGCTGATGCGCGGTCCGATGCGCGCGCTGGTGCTGGTCCTGGCGCTGGCCACGACCGCCTGCACGACGCTGTCGCAGGCCAAGCGCGAAGAGGCCGCGCACATCGCCGTCGCGGCGCGCTCGACCGAGCTGGTCTGCGACCGCGCCGATGCCTGCGCCACACCGTCGCCGCTGCGTGATCTCGGCCAGCGCGCGTTCGCCGCCAGCGCGCCGGGCGCGCCGCGCCACTACGCGCTGATGATCGACTACGGCCAGGACGCGCTGCTTGCGCGGCTGGACCTGATCCGCGGCGCGCAGCGCACGATCGACGTGCAGACCTACATCTTCGACGAGGACGACGCCGGCCATCTGGTGCTCGAGGAACTGCTGGCCGCCGCGCGGCGCGGCGTGCAGGTGCGGCTGCTGGTCGACCAGCTGGCGGCGATGCGCACGGTCGAAACCGTCACCGCGCTGGCCGGCGCGCACACCAATTTCGAACTGCGGGTCTACAACCCGGTGCTGGGCCTGGCGCGCATCAGCTATCCGCAGTACGCGCTGGCCGCGGCGTGCTGCTGGCGGCGCCTCAACCAGCGGATGCACAGCAAGGCGCTGATCGTCGACAGCGTCGTCGCGATCACCGGCGGCCGCAACTACCAGGACGACTATTTCGACTGGAACGCGGAATGGTCGCCGCCATGGAGGACAACTTCATCGCGTTCTGGCATGCGCCGCTGAGCCGCTCGGTCGAGCAGCTTGGCGACGTCGGCCGGCATCTGCTGCGCAGCGGCGTGCCCGACGTGTCGTTCCAGGATTACGAGCGGCCGGCGCGGGTCGCCGCGATGTCGGCCGATGCCGCCGACGCCACCCTGGTGCGCGAACGTCTCGCCGATGCCGCGCTCGAGGTCGGGGCGATCGAGTTCATCGCCGATCTGCCCGGCAAGCACCGGCGCGATGCGGAATCGGCGTCGGCGGCGTCGACGGCGACGCCGCGGCTGCGCGAGCTGATCGAATCCACGCAGGACGAACTGCTGCTGCAGACCCCGTACTTGGTGCTGTCGAAACCGGCCGAGCAGATGTTCGCCGGCCTGCACGCGCGGCCCGACGCGCCCCAGGTCACGGTGTCGACGAACAGCCTGGCGGCGACCGATTCCTTCATCACCTACGCGCTGTCGTACAAGTACAAGCGCCGGCACCTGCGCGATTTCGGTTTCGACATCTACGAGTACAAACCCTTTCCGCAGGACGCGCCGATCGACCTGGAGGTGACCGGCGCGGTCGGCATCTCGTGGAACGCGGACGGCAGCGTCAACATCGACGAGCCCGGCGACGGCGTCGCGAGCACGCGCGAGGAGGTCCTGGCGACGCGGCCCGAGACCGCCGCGCCTTTGACGCGCGAGTATTCGGCGCTGCGCTACGCCGGCATCGGCGTGAACCGGCGCGTCCCGCTGCAGCGCGCCGGCGTGCGCGTCGGCCTGCACGCGAAGTCGATGGTCATCGACGAACGCATCGGCGTGGTCGGCACCCACAACTTCGATCCGCGCGGCGACAACCTCAACACCGAGAGTGCGGTCGTCATCGCCGACCCGCGCTTCGCCGGCCAGCTGGCGGCGAGCATCCGCCGCGACATCGCGCCCGAGAACGCCTGGACGATCGCGCGGCGCGATTCGCCGGTGGTGCTGTCGGGGGTCGACTATTCGATGGCGAAGATTTCCGAGCGCCTGCCGCTGTTCGACCTGTGGCCGACGCGCTATGCGACCAGTTACGAATTCGTGCCGGGCCCGGACTGCCCCGCACCGCTGCCGCCGGACGATCCCGGGTTCCGGGCCTGCTACACGCCGGTCGGCGATTTCCCCGAAGTCAGCCTGGGCTTCCGCAGCCTGCTGACGCGCATCTTCACCGCCTTTGGCGCGGGGCTGGTGCCGATCCTCTAGCGGCGCCGCGCGCGTCGAGACAGCTCGCCTGCACACCCGGCCGCCCGCACAGGGCGGTGGCGCTGTGGGCGGCCCTTCCGGATTCGGCGAGGTCGTGGCCGAAAGTGAACTATGGCTGAACGTGATCAGGAAATCTGCCGAGCATGACCTTCGGCACGTGGTGTTATCGAACAGCGGTGTTGTAGTCTACCAACACACCAGATCACAACCACACCGGAGAACGACCATGCAGACCCAGACCACCACCGCCCAGACCGCCACCGCCCGCGCTGCCGCCCCGGCCGCCGTCCGCTACGCGAGCCGCGATTTCGGCACCGGCTATGGCCGCAGCAGCGGCTACGCAAGCCCGCGCCGCTACAGCCAGACCAGCACGCCGGTGCGCTTCCGCATCGTCTGATCCCTCTCGTCTTCCCCCGGAGATCCCGCCATGAACCGTCTGTTCCCCCGTCCCGCCGCCATGCCTTCCGCGCCCGTCCCTGCGGCCGTCCGTTCTGCCGCAGCGCGCCTGCCGCGCATCGCCGGCACCGGCTACGGCACCAGCCAGGGCTATGTCCGCCTGCGCTGCACGCCCCCGGCGTCGATGCCGTCGCGCTTCCGCATCGCCTGATCCGCCGCACGACCGCGATCCCGCCCGGGACCGCACGGCGCGCGCTGCTTCAGAGCGCGGAAGCCGGCGTCACCGGGCAGGGCGGCAGGCCGCACGACGCAGCCGCTGCCGGCGCTGCGAGATCGCGGTGGCGACGCGGACCGGGCAGCCCCGGAGTCCGGCGACGCGCAGTCGTCACTCGAGCGCCCGCCGCGCGTCGCGCGCAGGGCCGCCGACCCCATCGCAACCGCACCGGCGCAGCCCCGCTCCGGGTTTGACGCCTCCGCAGGCGCCACCTAGGCTCCGTCGCTTCCCCGTGCCCGGATGCATCCATGTTCCGCAGCGACACCACCGTCGATTCGCTCAACGCCATGTCACGCGACACCGCGATCGATGCGCTGGGCATCGTGTTCACCGAGATCGGCGCCGATTTCATCCGCGCGACGATGCCCGTGGATGGCCGCACCCATCAGCCCTTCGGCCTGCTGCACGGCGGCGCTTCGGTGCTGCTCGCCGAAACGCTCGGCAGCACCGCCGGCGGACTCGCCGCGCCCGAGGGGTGCGGTGTCGTCGGCATCGAGATCAATGCCAACCATCTGCGCGGCGTGCGCAGTGGCCTCGTCACCGGCACGACGCGCCCGTTGCACGTCGGCCGCAGCACCCAGGTCTGGGAAATCCACATCGAGGACGCGGCCGGCAAGCCGGTCTGCGTGTCGCGACTGACGCTCGCGGTGATTCCGAAACCGTGACCCCGCGCGACCGCAGTGGCGGCAGGCTGCCGCGGTTCGGTATCGTGCGCGGATGAGGTCCCCCCCCACTTCCGTCGACCCGGGCGGCGCAGCCGCGCGCGCGTTGCGCTACGCGATCCGCGTGCCCCTGCTGCTGTGGCATCTGTTTCTGCATCTGCCGATCGTGCTGCTGCTCGGCACGCCGCTGACCCGCGACGTGCGGATCGGCGACGAACCGATCGGACACCGCGCCATCCGCTGGTGGCAGGGCGGATTGATGCGGCTGTTCGGCTTCCGCATGCGCCGCGTCGGGACGCCGCTGCCGGGGCCGACGATGTTCGTCTCCAACCACGTCAGCTGGATCGACATCTCGGCGCTGCACAGCCAGCGGATGATGGGGTTCGTCGCCAAGCGCGAGATCGCGTCCTGGCCGGTGGTCGGCTGGCTCGCCGGTCGCGGCGAGACGATCTTCCACCAGCGCGGCAGCCAGGAATCGCTGGGCGGCGTGCTGCAGGCGATGCTCGGGCGCCTGCGCACCGGCGGTTCGGTCGGCGTGTTTCCCGAAGGCCGGACCCGCGACGGCTACGAGATCGGCCCGTTCCACGCGCGCATCTTCCTGGCCGCGGTCGAGGCCGGCGTCGCGGTGCAGCCGGTCGCGTTGCGTTACGGCGCCGATGCCGGCGCGCAGGCGATCGTGGCGTTCGGCCCGCGCGAAACCTTCCTCGCGAACTTCCTGCGCCTGCTCGGCGAACCGGCCCGCGACGCGGACGTGATCTTCCTGGCGCCGATCCTGCCGGGCAACGGCGACGGCCGCCGGCGCATCGCCGAGGTCGCGCGCGAGCGCATCGTCGCCGCGGTGGGTCCGACGCGGTGACCTGGTCGCCGCCGTCCGGACGGGAGGAGGCCGACGCGTCGGCGCACCCGCTCGTCGGCGGCGCCGATTACGCGCCGCCGCGCTGGCTGCGCAGCCCGCACCTGCAGACGGTTTTGGCCAGCAGCCCCTGGCGCCGTCGCCATGGCGCCCGCGCGCTGGCGGCAACCGGTGCGGTGACCACGGAACACCTCGTCGACGGCGGTGACGGCGTGCGCCTGCACGGGCTGCACAGCGTCGTGCCGGGGCGCGAGTCGCGCGGCCTCGCGCTGCTGCTGCACGGCTGGGAAGGCAGCACCGAATCGAGCTACATGCGCCTGACCGCGGTGCAGCTGCTGGCGCTGGGCTTCGAGGTGTTCCGGCTGAACTTCCGCGACCACGGCGGCAGCCACCATCTGAATCCGGCGATCTTCCATTCCAACCGCATCGACGAGGTCGTGCACGCCGCGCGCGACGTCGCCCGCCGGTTCCCCGCGCGGCCGATGGTCGCGGCCGGCTATTCGCTGGGCGGCAACTTCGCCCTGCGCATGGCGCTGCGCGCGCCGGCGGCCGGCCTGCAGCTGGCCGGTGTCGCCTCGGTCTGCCCGGTCATCGATCCGGCGCGGACGATGGCCTATATGGAACGCGGCCTGCGGTTCTACCTGCGGCATTTCGAGCGCACCTGGCGCGGCTCGCTGCGACGCAAGCGCGCGCTGTTTCCCGACCAGCACGCCTTCGACGACGCGACCCTGCAACTGGGCATGCGCGAACTGACCGAATGGCTGGTGCAGACCCACACCGACTTCGGCACGATCGAGAACTACTTCGACGGGTATTCGGTCGCCGGCGACCGGCTCGCGGGCCTAGAAGTGCCGGCGCACATCCTGATGTCGGCCGACGACCCGGTGATCCCGCTCGACGAATTCCACGCCCTGTCGCTGCCGGCGCACGCGCGCGTCGAGATCAGCCGCTGGGGCGGGCATTGCGGCTTCCTGACGGGCCTGCGGCTCGACGGTTTCGCCGAGCGCTGGGTCGCCGCGCGCCTGGCCGCCCATGCCGATGCGGCGCGCGACGCGATCGCGCCGACCCGGCTGGCCGCGGCCGTGCATGCCGGGGTCGGGGCCGACGCGGGCGGCCGCTGAGCGCCCGCTACAATGGCCGGCCCTTCCGACCGGCCGGCATTGCGCCCGGAATATCACGATATGCAGGAACAGATTCTCGACGCACTGCGCCGCGGCGCCCATGACGACGCGCTGGCGCTGGCCCGCGATGCCGTCGCGGCCGAGCCGCAGTCGGCGAACGCCCACCGCCTGCTGGCGCTGGCCCTGCGCGGCAGCGGTGACGCGGCGGCGGCGGTCGACAGCATCGACCGTGCGATCGCGCTCGCTCCCGATGACGCCGACCTGCATTTCCAGCGCGCCGGCATGCTGCTCAACGTGCGCGATATCGAGGCGGCCGCTACGTCACTGTCGCAGAGCGTGAGCCTGGATCCGAACCAGTTCGGCGCCTACATCCTGCAGGGCCAGCTGGCGATCGGCCGCAGCGATTTCGACGAGGCCGATCGCCAGCAGAAGCTGGCCGCGCGGGTCGCGCCGGAGCATCCGTGGACCACGATGCTCGCCGGGACGCTCGCCTCGCGCCGCGGCGACCACGACCGGGCGCTGTCCCTGCTCTCGCATGCGAACAAGCAGGCGCCGGACGATCTGCAGGTGCTCTATGCACTGGGCTTCGCCTATCTCGCGAGGGGCCATCTGGCCTTCGCCGAGCAGACCTTCCGGCGCGTCATCGAGTCCACCGGCAATGGCCCGTTGCGCGGCGTGCTCGCGCAGATCGTGTTGCAGCAGGGACGGCCCGCCGATGCGGCCGACATCATCGCCGAGCTGGTCGCCGATCCCGCCCAGGTGACGCCGGCGTGGCAGACGCTCGGCGGCGAGCTGGAACTGCAGGCCGGCCGGCCCGAACGGGCGGCGCCGCTGCTGCGCGCCGCGTTCGACGCGCATCCCGAATCGCGCCGCGCGACCAATGCGCTGGTGCAGCTGTGGGGCGCGACAAACGCCGCCGACGAAGCGCGCGACGTGCTGGATGCGGCCCTGGCGACCCACGCCGGCCTCGATCATCTGTGGCTGGCGCGGCTGGCGTTCGAGCCCTTCGCCAGCGCGCAGGCGCGCGAGGTCGTGACGCGCTGGGTGGCGGCGATGCCGGCCCACGTGCCGGCGTTGCAGGCGCAGCTCGCACTCGAGACGGGCGCCGGTGACTTCGACGCCGCGGAAACCGTGGCGCGTGCGATCGCCGACGTGCAGCCCGGGCACCTGGGCGCCAACGACTATCTGTTCTCGCGTCTGCTGGCGCGCGACCCGGCCCAGGCCGTCGCCTTCGCGCAGGGGCTGCTGGCGCCCGCGACCGACGACGCCAGGCTGCTGCTGCAGCGCTGGGTCGGGATCGCCCAGGACGCCGCCGGACAGCCGGCCGATGCCGTCGCGACGTGGCATGCGCTCAACACCGCCGCGACCCGCCACGCCGGCCCGCCGCCGCCGCCGACCGCGGCGCCCGCGCAGTGGCCCGAGCCCGGTGCGATCGATGCGGCGCAGCCGCCGGCCGTGTTCCTCTACGGTCCGCCCGGTGCGCGCGTCGACCGGATCGCGTCGGTGCTGCAGCGCACGCTGCCGATGTTCCGCAGCGACCGCCTCACCACGAATATCCGCGATCCCTTCCAGGACACGACGGTGCCGGCGCAGCTGGCCGCGGGCCGTTTCACCGCCGCGCAGGTCGTGGACAGCTGGCGACAGCAGCTGTCCACGCGCGCCATCGATGGCGGCGCCGTCGTCGACTGGCTGCCGTGGTGGGACAACGCGATGCTGCTGGCCCTGCGCCCCCGACTGCCGGAAGGGCGGCTGCTGCTGGTGCTGCGGGATCCGCGCGACATGCTGCTCGACTGGCTGGCCTTCGGCACCCAGCTGACGGTGCGCCTCGACGACGTCGATGCCGCCGCGACCTGGCTGGCCGCGCATCTCGCGCAGCTGGCGGACCTCGTCGAGCAGGACCTGTATCCGCACGTGCTGCTGCGCAACGACGATCCGGTCGGCGACGCCGACACCATCGCCGCGACGATCGGCCGCGCGCTCGGCATCGACGGGTTCCCGGTGCCGCCCGCCCAGGTGCTCGGTCCCGACCGCATGCCGGCGGGACACTGGCGCGCCTATGCCGGCGTGCTCGGCACCGCGTTCGCCAGCCTGACGCCGGTCGCCGTGCGACTGGGCTATCCGCAGGACTGATTCCGACGCCACGATAGGAGGTTCCATGCGCATCCGCAGCGACAGTTTCGAACCCGGCCAGCCGATCCCCGCGACCTACGCGGTCGGCGCGCCCGACGGCTTCGGCGGCAACCGCAATCCGCACCTGGCGTGGGACGACGTGCCCGCGGGCACGCGCTCGTTCGCGCTGCTGTGCATCGATCCCGACGCGCCGACCGATCCGTCGCTGGCGGGCAAGGACGGCGTCGAGATCCCGGTCGAGCATCCCCGTGGCGCCTTCCACCACTGGACCGTCGCCGATCTGCCGGCCACGTGCCGGGCGATCCCGGAAGGCAGCGCCAGCGACGGCGTGACCAAGGGCGGCAAGCGCATGCCGCCGGGGCCGGCCGGTGCACGCCAGGGCCGCAACGACTACACCGGCTGGTTCGCCGGCCATCCGGAGCTCGCCGGCGACTGGCGCGGTTATGACGGCCCCTATCCGCCGCCGAACGACCTGCGCACGCACCGCTATTTCTTCCGGCTGTTCGCGCTCGACGTGGCGACGCTCGACCTGCCCGACGGCTTCGACGCCGCCGCACTGCTGCGCGCGATCCAGGGCCACGTGCTGGCCGAAGCCACGGTCTGGGGCAGCTACGCCCTGCATCCGCACGCGCGACCGGCCTAGGCACGCCGCCTGGCGTTGCGTTGCGGGCTGGCGCGCGGTGCCCGAGCGACGCGGCATCGCCGTGGCGCAGGCCAGCTGCGGATGCCGGAGACGGCGGTCCGGACCGGGCACCGCACGCCGACGCGCACGTCTCCGCGGCAACGACGACGTGACCCCGGCACGTACGGGCTGTCTTTCCGACGGGACACGTGGCGGCATGCGTGACACCCGGACGGCCGCTCGCGTCCTCCGAGCGGCCGGCGGTGGCGCGCGCGCTCAGGGCGCGACGGTTTCCGATTCGATGACGGTGTCGAGCACGTAGGCCACCGACGGCGCATCGGCCGGCGGATCCCGCACCTCGAAGCGCTGCAGCCGCAGCACGTTGCGCACGCCGGGCTCGTGGGTGTAGCCGTCGATGTCCTGGTAGAGCGGTTCCCAGTCGCCGGTCGTGGTCTGCACGCCGTCGTCGCCGTACGCGACCTCGCGGACCTGCAGGCACCGGTGGTCGGGAATCAGCGGGTGGTTGCAGGCCACGCGCTGCGGCGCGACCTCGAGAAACACCTGTGTGCCGTCGCTGCCGTAGCGCGTGGCCGGCGTCGGCGTACCGGCGAACGTCAGCACGTCGCCATCCGCGCCGGTCAGCGTCAGCCGCGGCGCCTCGCCGGGTGCGATCGCCAGCGTGTGCGTGCCGGGAAGACGTTGGCCGATCTCGCGCTCCAGCGTCATCAGTCGCGTGTCGACGCAGGCCATCTGCGTCGAGACCGCCGCGGCGATCTCCAGCCGGTCGCCGGTGCGCGTCGTCGACGCGCTCATGCGGTTGCAGGCGTTCGACACGCTGACGCCGCCTGCGCGGAAATCCAGCCGCAGTGGCTTGCCGGCATCGTCGAGCAGGGCGTCGAGGCGCGCACCGTCGGCGCCGGCCGCATCGACCAGATCCCAGTGGTAGGCACCGAGTGTCGCGTCGGGATCGGCAGGCGCCGCGCTGGCGGGCGGCGTGGCCGCCGCAGCGGGCGCCGGTGCAGCGGGGGGCGCATCGGCAGGCGCCGACGCGGGCGAACAGGCGATCAGGGCGAACGGCAGCAGCAACAGCAGGGGGCGGCGCATCGGCGCTCTCCTCGTGGAATGGACTCGGATCGAACGCGCGGAGCCTACCGACGGGGTCGGCAAGGCCGTGTGGGCGCGCGGCGCCGTTCAGTCTTCGCGGTCGTGATGTCGATTCCGGGCAGTCCCGTTCGTCGTCATGACGAGGGCGCAGGTCGCGCCCGTCCATCCGGAGACCACCACGATGCAGATCACCCCCTATCTCTATTTCGACGGCCGCTGTGCGGACGCGTTCTCGCGCTACGCCGCGATCCTCGGCGGCGCGCCGACGCTGATGCCCTATGGCGACGACACCGCGTGCGTCGAGTCGGCCGCGCACGATCCCGCGCGCATCATGCACGCCCATCTCGCGGTCGCCGACCACGCGCTGATGGGGTCCGACGTGCCGCCCGGCATGCCGCTGCCGGATGCGCCGCACACGTTCGTCAGCCTCGACGTCGACAGCGATGCCGAGGCCGAGCGCATCTTCGACGCGCTCGCCGAGGACGGCGAGATCCGCGTGCCGATGGCCGAGTCGTTCTTCGCCCATCGCTTCGGCATGCTCGTCGACCGCTACGGCACCGGCTGGATGGTGCTGCGCGCCAGGGCGTGCTGAGCCTCGATCTTCCCTCTCGACAGGACACACCGATGGCCAGGCCCCAGCTCTACGTCAACCTGCCGGTCGCCGATCTCGATCGCGCGGTCGCCTTCTTCGGCGCGCTCGGATTCACGTTCGACCCGGCGTTCACCAACGAACAGGCGACCTGCATGATCGTCGGCGAGGACATCTTCGTGATGCTCCTCGTCGCGCCGTTCTTCCAGACCTTCACCGACAGGCCGCTGTGCGAACGCGACCGCACCGAAGTCATCCTGTGCCTGTCGCAGGACAGCCGCGCCGAGGTCGATGCGATGGTCGCCCGCGCCCGCGCTGCGGGAGGCCGCGTGCCGGCGCAGGCGATCGACCACGGCTTCATGTACCAGCACGGTTTCGAGGACCTCGACGGCCATCTGTGGGAGCTGATGCACATGACCGGCGCACCGCCCGCGGCATGAGCACGACCGATGGAGCCTGCCGGCCGCCGGTCTCCCGCGCTGCGTCGCGACTTGCACGCGGGCGGCGTCGATGCTGACATCGGCGTCGATGCGTCCCGACCTGCACGCCACGATCGAACACGTCTGCCGCACCGAGATGGCGAAGATCGTCGGCGGCCTGATGCGGCTGGTCCGTGATCTCGACCTCGCCGAGGAGCTGGCCCAGGACGCGCTGGTCGCCGCGCTGGAACGCTGGCCGCAGGCCGGCATGCCCGACAACCCGGGCGCGTGGCTGATGACGACCGCGCGCCACCGCGCGATCGACCGCCTGCGCCGGGCGACGCTGCTCGACGCCAAGCACGCCGAGCTCGCGCGCGAGATCGAGGACGCGCAGCGCGAGGCCGACGCGCGCGGGCAGGACGCGCTCGACGACGAGATCGGCGACGACGTGCTGCGGCTCATCTGCGTCGCCTGCCATCCGGTGCTGTCGCCCGAGGCGCAGGTCGCGCTGACCCTGCGCCTGGTCGGCGGCCTGCGCACCGACGAGATCGCGCGCGCGTATCTGGTGCCGGAAGCGACGATCGCCCAGCGCATCGTCCGCGCCAAGCGCACGATCGCCAAGGCCGGCACGCCGTTCGAGGTGCCGCGCCGCGCGGAACTGCCGGCGCGCCTGGCCGCGGTGTCGAACGTGCTGTACCTGATCTTCAACGAGGGCCACGCCGCCAGCAGCGGCGACGACTGGGCGCGGCCCGACCTGTGCGCCGAGGCGATCCGGCTCGCACGGCTGCTGGCCGCGCTGCTGCCGCGCGAGGCCGAGGTCCACGGCCTGCTCGCCTTGCTGACGCTGCAGGCCTCGCGGCTCGACGCGCGGGTCGATGCCGACGGCCAGCCGGTGCTGCTGCCCGACCAGGACCGCGGTCGCTGGCATCGCGCGCTGATTGACGAAGGCCTGGCTGCACTGGCGCGCGCGGATGCGCTGCAGGTGCCCGCTGCGGAGACGCCGGGCCATTACCGCCTGCAGGCGGCCATCGCGGCCTGTCATGCGCGCGCCGCCACCGCGGCCGACACCGACTGGGTCCGCATCGCCGCGTTGTACGCCGAGCTCGCCGCGCGTTCCGGCTCGCCGGTCGTCGAACTCAACCGAGCGGTCGCGGTCGGCATGGCGTTCGGACCGCAGGCGGCGCTGCCGCTGGTCGACGCCCTGCAGGACGCGCCCGCACTCGCCGGCTATCACCTGCTGCCCGGCGTGCGCGGCGACCTGCTGGCGAAACTCGCGCGGCATGCCGAAGCGGGCCTCGCGTTCGACCACGCCGCGACGCTGGCGCGCAATCCGCGCGAACGCGACTGGCTGGCGCAACGCGCGCACGACTGCCGGCGCGCGGCCGGACGCGAGGCGTCCTAGGTCGGTCGACCGCGACGCCGCCGTGGCCGGCGTGAGACGTCGTGCGTCTCAGACGCCCTGCGGCATCAGCAGCAGCAGGCCGGCGCCGAGCAGGATGCGGTACACCGCGAAACCGGTGAAACGGTGCTGCTTGATGAAGCCGAGCAGCCATTTCACGACGATGAAACCGGTGACCATCGCCGCGACGAAGGCGATCGCGACGTCGCCCCAGACTTCCTCGCCGAGGCCCTGGTCGAGCCACAGCTCGAGGAAGGCGTAGGCGCTGGCGGCGAACATCGTCGGGATGCCGACCAGGAACACGAACTCGGTCGCGGCCGAGCGCTTGCTGAGGCCGGCGAGCATCGCGACGAAGATCGCGGCGGCCGAGCGCGAGGTGCCGGGGAACACGCCCGCGACGACCTGCGCCACGCCGACCAGCATCGCCACGGTCCAGGTCACGTCGGCGACGCCGACGCGACGCTCCGACAGCCGCTCGGCGACGATCATCCAGATGCCGCCGATGATCAGCGCCCAGGCGACCGGCGACACCGTTTCCGGCAACTCCCAGCCGGCCATCCGCACCGGCAGGCCGAGCAGCGCGGTGACCAGGAACGCCGCGGCGATCTTCATCGCGTAGTCGCGGTTGGCCGGCTCGCGCAGGCCCGTGGTCAATGCCCAGATGCGCTGGCGGAACACCAGCGTGATCGCGACGATCGCGCCCGCCTGGATGACGATGTTGAAGAAATCGGAGCGGGCGCCGAGCCAGTGCTGGGCGATCAGCAGGTGGCCGGTGCTCGAGACCGGCAGGAATTCGGTCAGTCCCTCGATGATGCCGAGGAGCAGGGCGGAGATCGGATCGGACACGACGACTCGCGGAAAAACGAACGACGCGCAAGGATACGCGAGCGCCGGTAACGCGTCCGATGCGCGGCGTCAGTCGCGGGTGGTGGCCGCCGGCTGCTTGAGTTCGCGGTAACGCGCGAGCGCGGCCTCGAGGTCGCTGTCGAGTTCGGCCTGCTCGCCGAGCTGCTGGTCGAGGATCGCCAGCTGGCGCTGCAGGTCCGACCGCTGGCTGCGGATGCTCTCGCGCAGCGGCGCGCCGACCGGCTTCGTCTGCAGTTCGAGGTCGCCCGCCTGGCGCAGCAGCGACAGCAGGCTGGTGCGCAGGCCGGTGACGCCCATGTGCGAGGTCTTCAGGCCTTCCTCCACCAGCACGATGCGTTCGCCATAGGCGCGGCGCAGGTCGGCTTCGGTGGCGTAGGACTCGACCATCGCCAGCTCGCGGCGCTGCTGCGCGGCGCGCTCGTCCGCGGCGCTGCGCGCGAGCTGCTCGGCCGCGGCGGCGGCATCGCGCTCGTCGGCGGTCGGTGCGCGCGCCACTTCGGTGCGGGCGGCGTCCACCGCGCGCGCCGGCAGGGCATCACCGCAGACCCGGCGGCCGCCTTCGTTCCAGCAGTAGACCTTGCGCTCTTCCTTCTGCGCGATCGCGGTCGTCGCGATCACTGCCAGCATGCAGCCGGCCAGTCGTGCCTGCAGTTTCATTTCGTCCGTCCCCTGATCGGCCGAAGGTGGAAGTCAGCCCGGCGTGTCGCTGCCATGGCGTTCGCGGTAGGCCAGCAGCCGGTCGCGTTCGGCCGCCAGTGTCGCGCTTTCACCGGCAAACGCAAGCAGGTCCGAGAGGCTCGCGATCGCCACCACCGGCACGCCGTGGTCGCGCGCGACCTGCTGCGCGGCCGACAGCCGGCTGTCGTCGGCGATGCGCTCCTGGCGGTCGAGGGCGATGACGATGCCGGCGACGGTGCCGCCGGCGGCCGCGATGATGCCCAGCGCCTCGCGGATCGCGGTGCCGGCGGTGATCACGTCGTCGACGATCAGGGCGCGGCGGCCGGCCAGTGGCGCGCCGATCAGCGTGCCGCCCTCGCCATGCGCCTTGGCCTCCTTGCGGTTGAACGCCAGCGGCAGGTCGCGGCCGCGGCCGGCGTAGGCGCAGGCCAGCGCCGTCGCCAGCGGGATGCCCTTGTAGGCGGGGCCGAACAGCAGGTCGAAGTCGAGGCCCGCGGCATCGACGGCATCGGCGTAGCAGCCGGCCAGCGTCGCCAGCGCCGCGCCGGAATCGAAGCGGCCGGCATTGAAGAAATATGGGCTGACGCGGCCCGACTTCAGGGTGAATTCGCCGAAGCGCAGGGCGTCGGCCTCCAGGGCCAGCTGCAGAAAACGGGTGCGATGGTCGGTCATGGCGGCCATTGTCCCATGCCGAGCGGGCGCAACAGCAGGCACTGCGGGCCGGCGCTGCCGCCGGTCAGCGACGTGCCCGTCTCGACGAAACCGGCGCGCCGGTACACGCGCCGGGCGACGGTATTGCGCACGTGCACGTTGAGCGCCAGCCGGCTGCGTTCGGGATGCCGCAACGCGAGATCCAGACAGCACGCGGCGAGCGCCGCGCGGCCCAGCCCGCGTCCCTGCCACGCGAGGTCGAGCGCGAACGAGCGCAACGTGACCGTGCTGCGGTCGACATTGCGCCGGGCGTCGACCGTCTGCAGGTAGTCGAGCCGGTAGAACCCGATCACGCGGTCGCCGACCCGCACGACCATCGCATCGCTGTCGGGCGCGGCGCGCGCGTTGTCGATCTGGAACGCGAGATCGCCGGCGTAGACCACCTGTTCGGGCGTCAGCACGAGGCGTTTCGCGGCCGCGGCGTCGCCGGGCGAGGCGGGCCGCACGAGGAGGGCAGGCGCGGACGACATCGGTCCAGCATACGGCGCCGCCGCTGCGGGGCGCGGCACGAATCCGTTAGGCTTGGCGCCGGAATCACGCTCCCCCGGGCCTGCATGAAGATCGTCAGTTTCAACGCCAATGGCGTGCGCTCCGCCGCGAAGAAGGGCTTCTTCGACTGGTTCGTCCAGCAGGACGCCGACGTGCTGTGCATGCAGGAGACCAAAGCCCAGGAACACCAGCTGGCCGGCACCGACGGCCTGCATGCGGATTTCCTGCCGCCCGGCTACCGCGCCTGGTTCCGTGATGCGACGACGAAGAAGGGCTACAGCGGCGTGGCGATCTACGCCCGCCAGGAACCCGACGAGATCCGCACCGCGCTCGGCTGGGCGCCGTTCGACGAGGAAGGCCGCTACATCGAAGCGCGCTTCGGCAATCTCAGCGTGGTGTCGTTCTACATTCCCTCGGGGTCGTCGGGCGAGCTGCGCCAGGGCTTCAAGTTCGAGGTCATGGACTGGCTCAAGCCCATCCTCGACGACTGGCTGGCCAGCGGTCGCGACTACGTGCTGTGCGGCGACTGGAACATCGTGCGCGCGCGCCACGACATCAAGAACTGGACCAGCAACCAGAAGAATTCCGGCTGCACGCCGCCCGAGCGCGCGTGGCTCAACGGCATGATCGGCGACACCTGCGGCGACGGACTGGTCGAGCCGCCGGCGACCGGCTGGCTCGACGCGCTGCGCGTGCTGCGTCCCGATGCGCCCGAGTACACCTGGTGGAGCAATCGCGGCGCCGCGCGCGCCAACGATGTCGGTTGGCGCATCGACTACCAGTTCATCACCCCGTCGCTGCGCGACCGCGTGCGCGCGGTGTCGGTGCATCCCGAGCCGCGGTTCTCCGATCACGCGCCGCTCGTCGTGGACTACCGCGCATGAGCCAGCCGGCGGGCGCCGCGGAGGCACCGGTCTCGTACAAGGGCTGGCGCGGCATCCGCCGTGCGTTCGCCACGCCGTCGGCGATGACGATGCTGTTCCTCGGTTTCGGCAGCGGCCTGCCGTTCCTGCTGATCGCGTCGCAGACCCTGTCGACGCGACTGCGCGACGTGGGACTGGATCTCGGCAGCATCGGCCTGATCAGCCTGGCGAGCTTCTTCTACCTGCTGAAGTTCCTGTGGGCGCCGCTGATCGATCGCTACGCGTTTCCGCTGACCGCGTTCCTCGGCCGGCGTCGCTCGTGGCTGCTGGCCTCGCAGGTCGTCGTGCTGCTGGCGCTGGTGGCGCTGGCGTTCACCCGGCCCGGTCTCGGTGTCGGCCCGCTGGTCGGCTGGGTGCTGCTGGCCTCGTTCGCCGGCGCGACCCAGGATTCCGTCGTCGACGCCTACCGTATCGAAGTGGCACCGGCGAACGCGCAGGCGGCGCTCGCGGCGACCTACACGCTGGGCTACCGCTTCGGCCTGATCCTGGCCGGCGCCGGCGCGCTGTACCTCGCCGAATACCGCGACTGGGTATGGGCGTATCTGGCGATGGCGTCGCTGATGGTGCTGCCGATCGCGACGACGCTGCTGTGCCGCGAGCCGGTCGCGCCGGAATCGACGGTCGTGCGCCGGATCGATTTCATCGGCGCGTTCTGGCAGCCGTTCTCGAGCTTCTTCACCGGCAACGGCGTGGCGCTCGGCCTGGCCCTGCTGCTGTTCGTCGGTCTGTTCAAGTTCCCCGACCAGGTGATCGGCGTGATGTCGGGGCCGTTCTATCTCGACTCGGGGTACAGCAAGGCCGACATCGCCACGGTGTCGAAACTCTTCGGCGTGTGGATGGGCATCGCCGGCGCGTTCGCCGGCGGCCTCGCGGTCGCGGCGTTCGGGTTCCGGCGCATGCTGCTGGTCGCGACGCTCGGCGTGGCGCTGTCGAACCTCGCCTTCCTGCTGATGGCGCAGTACCCGGGCCAGATCTGGGCGTTCTACGCCGCGATCTCCGCCGACAACCTGTTCCAGGGCTTCGCCGGCGTCGTGCTGATCGCGTTCATGTCGTCGCTGACCGATCGCAACTTCACCGCGACCCAGTTCGCCCTGCTGGTGTCGCTGGCGAACCTGCCGGGCAAGTTCGCCGGGGGCGTGTCCGGTTACCTGGTGCAGGCGAGCTCGTACTCGACGTTCTTCCTGCTGAGTGCGCTGACCGTGCTGCCGACACTGGCCTTGCTTGCGTGGCTGTGGCGGCGTATCAAGGAAACCCCGCAGCAGGAAGCTGGCGAACACGCCGTCCCATGATCGAACTCGTCCTCCGCGATCCCGACCCGTCCCTGGTGGAGCGCATTGAGCGCGTCGCCGCCGCCAACGGCTGGAGCCAGTCGCGCACGCTGCACGTGCTGCTCGACAAGGGCCTGCACGCGGTGCTGGGCGACGATGCGCGCGACTTCGCGCCGGCCGAATCCGACGCGCTGCGCGAGGCCATCCGCGCGATGGAGCAGGTGCCCGACGACGCCGGTTTCGCGATGATCGGTCGCCACGACGACCGCATGGCGGCGCCGGCCCGCTGAAACGGGCGTGGATCGCGCGACGGCAGAACGCCGTCAGTCGCTCGCGGGAAAGATGCCGCCGAGGATCCGCGGGCCGGCGGCGCCGCTGACCGAAGGCAGATTGCCCGGCAGGCCGCACACGGTCTGCCGCGCCAGCCAGGCGAAGCCCATCGCTTCGACGTAATCGGGATCGAGGCCGTGCGCGGCCGTCGACTCGACGATGACGCCGGGCAACGCCTCGGCCAGGCCGCGCATCAGCGCCCCGTTGTGCACGCCGCCGCCGCAGGCGATCAGACGCGTGGTCGCCGGCTGCGCCGCGTGCAGCGCGTCGGCGATGGTCGCCGCGCTCAATGCCAGCAGCGTCGCCTGGACGTCGGCGGCGGACGCGTCGTGCCCGAGCGCCGCCTCCACCCAGCCGAGATGGAACTGGTCGCGACCGGTGGATTTCGGCGGCGGCAGCGCGAACCAGGGATCGGCGCGCAGGCGCGCGAGCAGCGCCGCGTCGACCCGGCCGCGCGCGGCCAGTGCGCCATCGCGGTCGAAGGCCGCGCCGGTGTGGCGCAGGCACCAGGCATCCATCAGGCCGTTCGCCGGTCCGGTATCGAACCCGCGCACCGGGCCGCCGTCACCGGGCAGCAGGGTGAGGTTGCCGATGCCGCCCAGATTCAGCACCGCGCGGTCTTCGCCGGAGCGTTGCAGCAGCGCCGCGTGCAGGGCCGGCAGCAGCGGCGCGCCGTGACCGCCGGCGGCGACGTCGCGGCGACGGAAATCCGCGACCGTGCGCAGGCCGGAACGCTCGGCGATCAGAGAGGGATCGCCGAGCTGCACCGTGTACGGCCAGCGACCGTCGCCGTGGCGGCCCAGGGGGCGATGCCGCAGTGTCTGCCCGTGCGAGCCGATCGCCGCGACCTGCGTGCGGTCGACGCCGCTGTCGGCGAGCGACTGGCAGGCGGCCTGCGCGAAGGCATCGGCGATGCGGGTGTCGAGTTCGCCGAGGTCGTCGAGCGTCAGCGCGGCATCCTGCTGGCCGAGGGCGACCAGCTGCCGGCGCAGCGCGGTCTCCCAGGGATAGGTCCGACCGAACACCAGGCGGGCGCGCAGCGCGGGCGCGTGCGGGCCGGACGGCGACGCATCGTCGAACGCGACCAGCGCCGCATCGATGCCGTCGGCGCTGGTGCCCGAGATCAGGCCGAGATACAGGTCATGCATGGACGAAGGCCGGTCGGACGCGAGGCCGGATGTGCAACGCCCGGCGCAGGGCCGGGCGTCGTCGTCATCCGCGGTTGGCGCCGTTGCGCGGCGCGCTGGCGACCTGGCGGTCGGGGTCCGGCTTGGCCGGCACCTGCGCGTAGATGATGTCTTCGACGTCGCGGATGCGCGCCAGGGCCGGGCCGGTCTGCTGGCGGAACTGCGCCAGCGCCGTGCCGGTCAGCGGATCGGGCTCGGGCATGGTGTGCTGCAGCGGGTTGCGGTGCGCGCCGTTGACGCGGAATTCGTAGTGCAGGTGCGGGCCGGTCGACAGGCCGGTGGTGCCGACGTAGCCGATCACCGTGCCCTGGGCGACGCGCTGGCCCTGGCGGATGTTGCCGAAGCGCGACATGTGCGCGTACAGCGTGGTGTGGCCGCGGCCGTGGTCGAGCACCACGGTGTTGCCGTAGCCGCCCTGCACGCCGCGGAACTGCACGCGCGCATCGCCGGCGGCCATGATCGGCGTGCCGGTCGGCGCGGCGTAGTCGACGCCCTTGTGCATGCGCGACGTGCCCAGCACCGGATGCCGACGGTTGCCGAAGCGCGAGCTCAGGCGCGCGTACTGGATCGGCATGCGGATGAAGCTCTTCTTCAGCGGCCGGCCGTCTGCGTTGTAGTACTCGGCCTTGCCGTCCTGCTCGTAACGGAACGCGCTGAAGGGCTTGCCCTTGGCGGTGAACACCGCGGCCTGCACCGGACCGGTGCCGATCAGCTCGCCTTCGCGCCAGATCTGTTCGACGACGACGCTGAAGCGGTCGTTCTGGGTCACGTCGGTGTTGAAGTCGATGTCGTACTTGAAGACCTCGTCGGTCAGCGTGTTGATGCTGCTGCCGCTGAGGCCCAGCTTGCGCGCCGAGTGGAACAGCGAGCGGCCGACCATGCCGCTGATGACGACGTTGCGGCGCTCGACCGGACGCTCGATGACCTGCTCTTCGACGCGGTCGCCGACCAGGGCCAGTTCCACGCGCTCGGTGTCGCTGCGGTCGTAGCGGAGCTTGTTGAGGCGGCCGTCGGCGGCGAGGTCGAATGCGAGCTCGGTGCCCGGCCGCATGCGCGTCAGCCGCGCCTTCGCGTCGGACTGCTCGAGGATGCGGTGCATCGTCGTCGCCGGCAGGTCGAGGTCTTCGAAGATCGAGCCGAGCGTCTGGCCCTGGGCGACGGTGACGATCTGCCAGTTGTCCTGGACCTGCGCGCTGCGCTGGGCGGCTGTCAGCGGCGGCAGCGCCAGCGACATCGTCACCAGCGGGGTGTCGTGGCCATCGCGCATCGCATGCGAGAAACCCGGCACCAGGGTGATGACCAGCGCGCCGAGGGTCGCGAACAGGCTGGCGTGCGCCCAGTCGCGACGCGTCCAGCGACCGGGGAACAGACGGGTGGACGCGGCCTGCTCATGGGCCCGGTTCCGGGTGGCCGCCAGCAGGTTGTCTTGAAGCACCTGCTGGTGGTGCGCGTTGTCCGGAGACGGCGGAGCGGCGTTCGTCATCGTGTCGGGACCCCGGATGGCGTGAAAGGTGTGTCAGCGGGGTAACATAGAGATGTGAGGTCCATGCGTCAAATGCCTGACGCCATTGGGATTTTCACTCCGCTCACCGAATAACGCGCGCTTAACACCCATGGTCCGTATTCAGTCGCAAGCCATGGCGGCGCCCCAGCCGGATCCACTTCGATGTCCCTGCAGCACGCTGTCGACCTGATCGCCCGCGGTACCGACGAGATCCTCAAGCGCGAGGATCTGGAGACCCGCCTGAAGCTCGGCCGCCCGCTGCGGATCAAGGCCGGTTTCGACCCGACCGCGCCGGACCTGCATCTGGGCCACACGGTGCTGCTCAACAAGCTGCGCCAGTTCCAGGACCTCGGCCACCAGGTGATCTTCCTGATCGGCGACTTCACCGGGATGATCGGCGACCCCTCGGGCAAGAGCGCGACCCGCAAGTCGCTGTCGCGCGAGGACGTGCTGGCCAACGCCGAGACCTACAAGGCGCAGGTGTTCAAGGTGCTGGACGAGGCGAAGACCGAGGTCCGCTTCAACTCCGAATGGTTCGCCGCGATGGGCGCGGCCGACATGATCCGCCTCGCCTCCTCGCACACCGTGGCGCGGATGCTCGAGCGCGACGACTTCGCCAAGCGCTACGCCGGCCAGCAGCCGATCGCGATCCACGAGTTCCTCTACCCGCTGGTGCAGGGCTACGACTCCGTCGCGCTGCAGGCCGATGTCGAGTGCGGCGGCACCGACCAGAAATTCAACCTGCTGATGGGCCGCGGCCTGCAGGAAAGCCACGGCCAGGCGCCGCAGATCGTGCTGACGATGCCGCTGCTGGTCGGGCTCGACGGCGTCAACAAGATGGGCAAATCGCTCGGCAACTACATCGGCGTGACGGAGCCGGCAATCGACATGGTCAACAAGACCATGAAGATCGGCGACGCACTGATGTGGGACTGGATCGAACTGCTGAGCTTCGACATCGGCATCGACGAAGCGAAAGCGCTGAAGGCCGACGTCGAGGCCGGCACGCTGAACCCGCGCGACGTGAAGCTGCGCCTGGCGCGCGAACTCGCGACGCGCTTCCACGACGCCGATGCGGCCGAGCTCGCGATCCGCGGCTGGCAGGTCGCGATCTCCGGCGAAGGCGACGTGTCGCTGCTGCCGCTGCAGGACGTGACGGTGCCGGCCGAGGGCCTGCGCATCGGCGCGCTGCTGACGGCGGCCGGGATCACGCCGAGCAATTCGGAAGCCGGGCGCAAGTTGGAGGAGCGCGCGGTCAAGGGCGACGGCGCGGTGGTCGAGGATGCGGGCCGGGAGTTCAAGCCGGGCTTCGAGGGCGTGCTGCAGGTCGGCAAGCGCAACTTCGCACGGGTGCGGCTGGTCGCCGGCTGAGCCCGGCCGCGATCGCCGTCAGGCGTTCGCGCGCGCCAGCAGCACGTCGGCGTGGCAGGGCCCGTCGAGGCTGCACCAGCAGGCGAGATTGCAGCCGCGCAGCGGCGCGAGGTCCAGCGCCGCGGGATCCGCGTCGAGTTGCCGGGCGAAGCGGACCACGCATTCCGCCCGGTCGCCGTCGATGCCGATCCGGAACGGATTGCCCCAGCGCGACGGTCGCGCGACCACGCGTGCTTCCAGGCCGTTGCGTGCACGCGAATGCGCCTGCAGGTCGAACCCGCGGCGCCGCGACAGCTGCAGGCGCACGGGCGCGCTCATGCGGTCGCCGGACGCTGCCACGGCGTGCCGCGCCAAGTGGCGTGATCGGCCAGGGCGAGCAGGGCGAGATCCTCGTGGGTGTCGCCGTAGGCGTGGACCGCGGCGTACCGGCTGAGATCGTAGCGCGCGCTCACCCGCCGCACCTTCTCGTCGGCGACGCATTGCGCGCCGGCATAACGCCCGGTCAGCCGGCCCGCGCGATCGGCCAGCGACGAGCACAGCCAGTCGACGCCTTGCGCCGCACACCAGGGCCCCACGTAGACGTCGAAACCGCCGGACACGACGACCACCGTGTCGCCGCGTGCGCGATGCCAGTCGATGCGCGCCTGCATCTCCGGGCGGACCAGCGAGGGCAGCACGTCGCTGGCGAAGGCCGCGCCGGCCGCGTCGACGTGTGCGCGCGCGACGCCACGGAAGGCGTAGCGCACCAGCGCCGCGCGCAGCGCGTGGACCGGGACCAGTCCCAGCCGGTACCCGACGACCAGCGGCGCGAACAGCAGCAGGCCGAGCGTCTTGCGCCGCGGCGGGATCGCGCGGTGCAGGAAGTCGGGAAAGGTCTCGCGCGTGGTGATCGTGCCGTCGAAGTCGAACAGCGCGAGATCGCCGCGTTTGCCCGCAGCTGCCACGTCGTGCGCGGCCACGCTCAGGCGACCGCGAACGCCGCGCGGACGAACAGCGTGACCACGCAGGCGAGCGCGCCGATCCACGCCAGGCTGCGCAGCAACGGCCGGTCGGCGATGTAGGCGATGCCGTGCACCAGCCGCAACGCGACGAAGGCCAGCGCCAGCGCCGCGATCGTGGCGGGCGCGACGCCGCCCAGTTGCGCCAGCGCCACGCCGGCGGCGAACGGGGCGAACGCTTCCAGCGCATTGGTGTGCGCGTGGTACGCGCGCTGCAGGCGTGGATTGTCCTGGCGCGCGATCCAGCCGCGCGGGTCGCGGTTGTCGTAGCGCGGCGCCGAGGCCTTCGCGATCGCCACCCACAGATACGGCAGCAGCGCAGCGGCCAGCACGCAGAGGTAGGCGACGGCGAGGGTCATGACGGATTTCCGGACGGGGAACAGGTGAGTCGGACGATACAACGGCAGTGGCGCAGCTTCAGTGCCGTCCTGTGCCGCGCCGCATCCGTGATGCGGGACCGGCATCCGTCGCGATCGCCAGGCTTCCTGCGCTGCGCTCGGGACCGAGAACGTAGCCGGGGTCGACGGCGCAGGCGCGCGTGGCTGCCGCGCATAAAAAAAGCGACGGCCGCAGCCGTCGCTCCTGTGTCGCGTCGCGGCGCGCCTCGCGACGCGTCGGGACGGTGGGCGTCAGCGGCTGCCGCCCGCCTCGGTCCGCTGCGCGTCGCGCACGGCCTTGAACGGGTTGCCCTCGTACCAGTTGGGCCACACGCCGTCGTCGGCCAGCGTGCGGCCGACGTTGTACAGCGCGTCGAGATCCTGCACCACGCCCTCGAGGTTCCAGTCCGGGTTGTACTCGTCGCTGGGCTGGTGGTAACGCGTGCCGTAGTCGTCGGTCGCGGCCTGGCCCGCGGCGGCGCCGCCGTCGACGAGGTCGTTGCCGCCCTTGGCGTACAGCGCCGGCACGCCGGCCTTGGCGAAGTTGAAATGGTCGGAGCGGAAGTAGAAGCCGCCGGCGGTGTTGCCTTCCTCCACCAGCGTGCGGCCCTGCGCGTCGGCCTGCGTTTTGAGCAGATCCTCGAGCTCCGAGCTGCCCTTGCCGGTGACGACGAAGTCGCGCGACGGTCCGGCGACGCTCATCGCGTCGAGGTTGATGACGCCGACCGTCTGGGCGAGGTCGAAGCTCGGCTGGGCGACGTAGTACTTGCTGCCGAGCAGCCCAGACTCCTCGAGCGTCACGGCGAGGAACACCAGCGACCGCTTCGGCTTCGGTTCGCTGGTCGCGAACTTCTCGGCGATCTCGATGATGCCGGCCACGCCGGTCGCGTTGTCGATCGCGCCGTTGTAGATCAGGTCGTCGCCCTCGCCTTCGTGCTTGCCGAGGTGGTCCCAGTGCGCGAGATACAGGATGGCCTGCTCCGGCGTCTCGGTGCCCGGCAGGATGCCGACGACGTTGCGCGAGCTCTTCTCGGCGATCGTGCTCTTGAGGTCGAACGAGACCTGGGCCTGCAGCGGCACCGCCGTGAAGCCGCGCTGGTTGGCGGCCTGGATCTGCGCGTCCAGATCGAGGCCCGCCTCGGCGAACAACTGCCTGGCGACATCGCCGGTGATCCACCCCTGCGCCGGCAGGCGCGGTTCCGGATCGTCCTCGGCGCGCAGGTCGAACTGGGCGCCCGACCAGGAATTCTTGACCACGTCCCAGCCGTACGACGCGCCGGGCGTGTCGTGGACGATCAGTGCGGCGGCCGCGCCCTGGCGTGCGGCTTCCTCGTACTTGTAGGTCCAGCGGCCGTAGTAGGTCATGCGCTTGCCGTCGAACAGGCTCTCGTCGTCGGCGTGGAAGCCCGGGTCGTTGACCAGGATGACGACGGTCTTGCCCTTGACGTCGAGGCCGGCGTAATCGTTCCAGTCCTGCTCGGGCGCGTTGACGCCGTAGCCGACGAACACCAGGTCGCTGTCGGCGACGTTGATCTCGGTCTGGCCGCTGCGGGTGCCGATCACCATGTCGGTGCCGAAGGCGAGATCGCGCGTGCCGGCCTCGTTGCGCAGCTTGAGCACGGTGGCATCGTCGGCGGTGGTCTCGACCATCGGCACCGTCTGGTACCAGTCGTTGTTGTCGCCGCCGGGCTGCAGGCCGATGCGCTCGAACTGCGCCTTGATGTACTCGACGGTCTTCTCTTCGCCGTCGGTGCCGGGCGCGCGGCCTTCGAATCCGTCGGAGGCGAGCGTCTTCACCAGCTCGTCGAAATCGCCGGTGGTGATGTCGGACGAGAACGCGTGCGCTTCCTGCGCATCGGGCACGGTTGCCGCCGCGTCGGGCGCCGCCGCGTCCTGATTGCCGCAGGCGGCCAGCGCGAGCGCGAGTGGCAGCAGAAGAAGAGGTTGGCGCATCCGGGAGACTCCAGTTCGGTCGAGGTCCGCACTATAGCCTGCGGCCCTCCCGCGCTCCCGGCCCGATCACCGTTGCGGCGGAAGGCGCGTGGCCGGGCGTCTCCGGTGCGGGGTCATTCCTCCGGGGCGCGCGCGCTGTCGTAGGCCACCGCGGTCGCGCCGGTGATCGCGCCGGTGCGCGCCGTGGCGTGCACGTACAGCGTGACCTCGCGCTTGAACTCAAGCGGCCCGTCGACGACCGCGTCGGGGCCGATGATCACGCGCGGATTGCGGCGGTTGATCGTGACCGGCAACCAGTTCGACGAGGGCTTCTCGACCGTCAGCTTGCCGCGCACGTGCGAGCCTGCGCCCACGGTGATGTCGCCGTTGACGGTCTTGATGTCGCCGGTGACCTCGGTGGCGACGATGCCGATCGCGCCATTGACCGTCGTCAGATTGCCGTCGACGCGGCCGTCGCGGTCGACAAAGAGGCCGCCGCTGACACTCTCGACGTTGCCGCCGATCTGCGCGCCGGTGCCGACCCGGATGCCGCCGTTGACGGTGGTCAGCGAGTCGACGCGGGCGCGGTCGCCGACGTTGATGCCACCGTTGACCGTCTCGATGTCCTCGGACTGCAGGTCGTGGCCGGCACGGATGCCCCCGTTGACGGTTTCCACGTCCTTGACCCGTGCGCCGTAGGCTTGGCCGGCCTCGGCGGTGATGCCGCCGTTGACCTTGGAGACGTCGTCCTGGGCCGAGGCGACGCCGGCGCCAAACGCCAGCGACAAGGCCAGCAGCAGGGGAGCAGGACGGAAGGCGGAACGCGGGGCGTGGGACATGGCGACAACTCCGGTGCGAAGGACGGAACCGGCGCGTGAATGCAGGCCGGTCGACGACGGTAGCTTGCCGCCGCTTCGCTACAATCGCATCTGTCTTTCGTCACTGGGCCAAACGTCGTGCCGCATGCCGCCCGTTCCTCCCGACCGCGCCCCGTCGTCCTGCTGATCCTCGACGGCTGGGGCCACCGCGACGACCCCCGCGACAACGCGATCGCGCAAGCCGAGCTGCCGGTGTGGCGGCGCCTGCTGGCCGAACATCCCACCACGCTGATCCACACCGAAGGCCGCCACGTCGGCCTGCCCGATGGGCAGATGGGCAATTCGGAAGTCGGCCACATGAACATCGGCGCCGGCCGCATCGTCTACCAGGACCTGACCCGCATCGACGCGGCGATCGAGGACGGCAGTTTCTTCGACAATGCCGAGCTCAACGCCGCCTGCGATGCCGCGCTCGCCAGCGGCGGCACCCTGCACGTGTTCGGCCTGCTGTCGCCGGGTGGCGTGCACAGCCACGAGGCGCACGTGTTCGCGATGCTTGAACTCGCGCAGCGCCGCGGCGTGCCACGGATCGCGGTGCATGCGTTCACTGACGGCCGCGACATGCCGCCGCGCTCCGCCGAAGCCAGCCTGCGCGCGCTGCAGGACCGCTGCGCCGCGCTCGGCAACGCGCATGTCGCCAGCGTCGGCGGCCGGTATTTCGCCATGGACCGCGACCAGCGCTGGGACCGCGTACGCAAGGCCTGGGATGCGATCGTCGAGGCCCGCGGCGCCACCGCGCCCGACGCACTCGCCGCGTTGCGCGCTGCCTACGCGCGCGACGAGAACGACGAATTCGTCACTCCGACCGTCATCGACGGCGCCACGCCGATCGCCGATGGCGACGCGGTGGTGTTCATGAACTTCCGCGCCGACCGTGCCCGCCAGCTGACCGCTGCGTTCGTCAGTCCGGCATTCGACGGCTTCGACGCGCGCCGCCCGCAGTTGGCGCGCTTCGTCTGCCTGACCGAATACGACGCCAACCTGCCTGCGCCGCTGGCGTTCGCGCCCGACCACCTGCTCAACACGCTGGGCGAAGTGCTCGGCGCGCAGGGCCTGACCCAGCTGCGCATCGCCGAGACCGAGAAGTATGCGCACGTGACGTTCTTCCTCAGCGGCGGCCGCGAGGATCCCTATCCCGGCGAGGACCGCATCCTGGTGCCGAGCCCGAAGGTCGCGACCTACGACCTGCAGCCGGAGATGAGTGCGCCCGAGGTCTGCGCGAAGCTGGTCGAGGCGGTCCGCGACGCGCGTTTTGACGTGATCCTGTGCAACTTCGCCAATCCCGACATGGTCGGCCACACCGGCGTGCTGTCGGCGGCGATCACGGCGGTCGAGACCGTCGACCGCGCGGTCGGCGAGATCGTCGAGATCGTCCGCGCCCAGGGCGGCGAGCTGCTGGTCACCGCCGACCACGGCAACGTCGAGATGATGCGCGACCCGGAAACCGGCGAGCCGCACACCTCGCACACGGTCGGGCCGGTCGACCTGGTCTACGTCGGCAGCCGCCACGTGCCGCTGCGCCGCGGCGGCGCGCTGCGCGATCTCGCACCGACGATCCTCGACCTGCTCGGCGTCGCCCCGCCGGCCGAGATGACCGGGCGCAGCCTGCTGCAGGCCGACGGCTGAACATGCCCCGCGCCGGCGCGCTGCTGCTCGTCGCGCTGCTGGCCAGCGCGCTGCCGACGCTCGACGCCGCGGCGCAGAACAGCCGCGACACCGAGCGTCGCCTGGAGCGCGTGCGCAAGGAGCTGCAGGACGTCGCCGCGGAACGCCGCCGCCTGGAAACCCAGCGCGGCGCCGCGACCCGCGAACTGCGCGAGGCCGACGAAGCGGTCGCCGCGTCGACGACCGCGTTGCGCGACACCCGCATCCAGCTCGCCGAGGAACAGGCTGCGCTGGAACGCCTGCAGGCGCGGCGCCAGGAACTCGACGCCACCATCGACAGCCGTCGCGCCGAACTCGCCGCGCTGCTGCGGGCCGCGTACACGATCGGCGACGACGCGCCTTTGAAGCTGATGCTCGCGCAGGACCGGGTCGCCGATGCCAGCCGCCTGCTGACCTACCACCGCTATCTGCAGCAGCAGCGCAGCGACCGCATCGCGGTGCTGCGCGCCGAAGTCGCCGAGCTCGACGGCATCGAGGCCGCGCTCCACGACCGGCGCGCCGCGCTCGAGGCCGCGCAGCAGGCGCAGCGCGCGCAGCTGGCCCAGGTCGAGGCCGATCGCGGCAAGCGTGCCGAGGCGGTCAAGGGCCTGGAATCGCGTTTCGCCGATCGCAGCGCGCGCGAGAAAACCCTGGGGCGCGATGCGCGCGGCCTGGAGCGCGTGCTCGCCCAGCTGCGCGAAGCGGCGCGACGCGCCGAAGCCGAGCGCCGCGCCGCGGCGGCACGCGAGCGCGAACGTGCGCTGGCGGCCGAACGTGCCCGGGATCAGGCCGTGGCCCGCGGCGAGACGCCGCC
>NZ_NRQR01000001.1 GCF_002849595.1 Luteimonas rhizosphaerae | reverse complement strand
CGTCGCCGCCCTGTGGGCGCTCGAACGCGCCCGGCTCGGGCGTGCGCCGCGTCGGGCGCGCGAGGACTAGACTGGCGCCGGACCGGTCCCGGAGACGTGCGATGGCCCTCACAGGCAGCTGTCATTGCGGTGCGATTGCGTTCGAGCTCGACCTGGCCGGCGGCGACGCGCCGACCGACGCCTACGACTGCAACTGTTCGATGTGCCGACGACGCGGTGCGCTCCTCGCGTTCTTCGCGGCCGATGCGTTGACGCTGACGACGGATGCCGCGGCGCTCGCGACCTACCGCTTCCACACGCAGCGGCTGGCGCACCGGTTCTGCCGCGTCTGCGGCATCGCACCCTACAGCGAAGGCGAGGACCCGGCGTCGGGTCGGCGCCAGGTGGCGGTGAATCTGCGCTGCCTCGACGGGCTGGATCTCGCGACGCTGCGCATCGTGCCGGTCGACGGCGCCAGCCTGTAGCGGATGCATCCGCGCCGGGCTTGCGGGTGCTGCGCTTGAAGCGGGATCGGCGCCGATGCAGACTCGGGCGACGCCTCGATGGCGTTGCCCGGTGCGACCGCGGCCGACGATCCTGCGGCCGAGCGCTCCGACCCATGCCCGCGCCGATGGCGTCGGGCCTTCCGCGGCGGCCCTGCGCTGCCGTGTCGATCAGCAGGAGTCCACATGCCCACCCGTCGCGATTGCCTCAAGCTCACCCTCGGCGCCGGTCTGTCCCTGGCGTTGCCATCCTCCCTGCTCGCGGCGACCCGCCAGCCCCTGCTGACCCGCGCGATCCCGTCGAGCGGCGAGGCCGTGCCGGTCATCGGCCTCGGCAGTTCGGCCACGTTCTCGCGCGCGGCCGGCGATGACGCCGCGTCGCTGTCGGACGTGCTGCGCACCCTCATCGCCGAAGGCGGCAAGGTGTTCGACACCGCGCCGAGCTACGGCGAATCGGAGGCCGTCGCCGGCAGGACCGTGCAGGATCTCGGCATCGCGGACGACGTGTTCTGGGCGACCAAGCTCAACGTCGCCGGCCGCGAGCCCGATGCCAGGGCCGATCCCGCGGGCGCACGCGCGCAGCTGGATGCCTCGTTCGAACGGCTCGGCCGCACGTCCATCGATCTGATCCAGGTCCACAACCTCGGCGACATCCCGACCCAGCTCGGCCTGCTCAAGGCCCTGAAGGCGGAGAAGCGCGTGCGCTACATCGGCGTCACGTCGACCAGCAAGCCGGCGTATCCGAAGCTGGTCGAGACCATGCGCAGCGAGCCCCTGGATTTCATCGGCGTGGACTACGCGGTCGACAACCGCGACGTCGAAGAGACGATCCTGCCCTTGGCCGCCGAGCGCGGCATCGGGGTGCTGGTCTACGCGCCGTTCGGCCGCACGCGGTTGTGGCAGCGCGTCGGCGACCGGCCGGTGCCGGACTGGGCGCAGGACTTCGACGCGACCACCTGGGGCCAGTTCTTCCTGAAGTTCGTCGTGTCGCACCCGGCGGTGACCTGCGCGACGCCGGCGACGAGCCGGGTCAGGAACCTGGTCGACAATCTCGGCGCCGGGCGCGGGCGCCTGCCGGATGCGGACCAGCGCCGGCGCATGATCGAACTGATCGACGGGTTGCCGGCCGCGGCCTGACGCGTCGATCGCGACGCGGGCCGCAGGTCGCGGCACCGCCTCCACGCAGCGGCCGGCGCCGGCGCGTGGCGGCGGCGGGGGTCAGCCTTCTTCTTCTTCCTCGAACTCGACCAGCGCGTCGAGATCGAACGCGAGCGCTTCGACCGCTTCGCGCACCTTGCGAGCGGTCGCCAGGTTGCCGACCTCGACCTCGAGCGTGTGCATGTCCGGTCCGGCGACGTCGCTGAGGCCGGCGGAGCTGGAATCGGCATCGTCCATGTGCGGCATCAGGTCGTCGATCTCCTCGACGTGCTCGATGCCCTCCACGCTCTGCAGGAGGTTGATGACGGCGCGGGCGGTATCGTCGCTGCCGGTCAGGCGGATGCGGAGCATGGGCATGTCGGTTCCTTGCGGGTGGGAGGAGCGCAGGCTAGGAAGCCGCGGGCTAAGCCGGCGTGAGGACCGCATGCGCGCGTCATCGTCGCGGCGTACGCTGCAGCCATGAACACCCCGATGCCGCTGATGCCGCCGATGCCACCGTCGCCCGCGAGCGCCGTGCTGTTGCGGCCGCTGGAGCGCGGCGACCTGCATTTCGTCCACCAGCTCAACAACAACCGCAGCGTGATGGGCTACTGGTTCGAGGAGGCCTACGAGTCGTTCGTCGAGCTGGAAGAACTGTTCCGCAAACACATCCACGACCAGAGCGAGCGGCGCTTCATCGTCGAGGATCGCGCCGGCACGCGGGTGGGTCTGGTCGAACTGGTCGAGATTGATCACCTGCACCGGCGCGCTGAATTCCTGGTGATGGTGTCGCCCGACCACCAGCGCCGTGGCTATGCGCGCGCGGCGACGACGCTGGCGATCAGTTACGCGTTCCGCGTGCTGAACCTCTACAAACTTTTCCTGCTGGTCGACGTCGACAACGCGCCGGCGATCCACATCTACGAATCGCTCGGCTTCCAGCGCGAGGGCGTGCTGATCGACGAATTCTTCAGCGACGGCCGCTATCGCAGTGCGATCCGCATGTGCCTGTTCCAGCACCAGGCGCTGGGCAGCGACGACAGCCGGCGCGACGCCTGAGTCGCCGCGCCGGTCAACCGGCCGGCGGCACCCGCACCGGCACGGTGATGTTGCACAGGTCGATGTGCCCGGCCGGCTGCAGGTACCAGTCGTCGCGGCGGTTGCGGCGCGACTCGACGACCGCGTCGAACAGCGGCGTGTCCGTGCGCAGCACCTGCAGCGGCGTGCGCTCGGCGGCGGGCACCTCGGACGCGAGCCGGATCGCGCGGATCGGCGTGCGCTGCGCCGGATCCTCGTAGAAGCCCAGCGGACCGGTACCGCGCGGCAACACGCTGAGCAGTTCCATGCCCTGCAGCACGCGGCCGACGACGGTGATGTTGCGGTCCAGCTGGCGCGGCGACTGGCCGGTGACGACGTAGAGCTCGGTGCCGTTGCTGGAATCGGGTGCCATGTCGCGCCCTGCGCCCAGCGTGCCGTAGCAGTGGGTGAGCCAGGCGCGGCCGGTGGCGGGATCGCGCGCCGCGGGAAAGCCGTCGGCGAAGCCGGTGTCGGCGGCCCAGCCGTCGGGGTCGGGCAGGGCGTGGAACGCGAGGCCGGACGCGGCGCGGTCGAACTCGGCGGGCAGGTCGGCCCTGGCGCTGCCGATCGGCTTGCCGGGCACGCCTTCCTCGGTGATGTCGCCGAACTGGACGACGAAGTTGTCCTGCGACCGGTACAGCGTCAGCCCGTTCCAGAAGCCCTCGCGCGCCAGCGTGCGGATGTTGTCGACGTGCGCGGGCGCGAAACCGGGCGCGAGTTCGATGACCACGCGGCCCGCGGCCAGGTCGAGATACAGCGTGTCCGCCGGCGCCGGCGTGCGCCAGTCGGCCGGCGTCGATGCGTCCAGCAGCTGCTGGGTCGACCGCGTCTCCAGGACCTCGGCGCCGCCCGGCGCGGGCGTCGTCGTCGCGCAGCCCGACAGCACGAGCGCGAGCGCGCCGACGAGCGGCGCCAGGGACAACGACCAGGAGGACGAGGGGCGGCGTGGGGCGATGCGGGACATGGGCGGTTTCCGTGCGAGGTAGGCCCGATTGTGGCCGAGTCGCGGCATCGCATGACTACCGGCACATCCGCTATAGCGGACTCAACACTAGTATCTGGGTCGACCTAGCGGAGATGGCCATGGCCGATGCCCACGACGACAGCGAGCTGCAGCTGCGCAAGTTCCAGAAGGAACTCAGCGCGGGCACGGTGTCGCTGGCGCTGCTGGCGGTGCTCGGCACTGCGTCCGAGCCGATGTACGGCTACCAGATCGCCAAACGGCTGGAGACCGTCGGCGACGGCGTGCTCAGCGGCAAGCAGAGCGCGCTGTACCCGGTGCTGCGCAACCTCAGTGCCGCGGGCCTGCTCGACAGCCACGTGGAACCGTCGGTCTCCGGCCCACCGCGCCGTTATTACCGTATGACCGAGGCAGGGCGGAGCACCCTGCGCGAATGGGCCGCCGCCTGGCGTGCGACCCGCGATTCCGTCGACGCCGTCCTGGAGGGGGAGCGCCAATGAACAGCAGCCTCATGAACAAGCACCGCTCACCGCAGAGCATTCCCGAGTACCTCGAGCAGCTGCGCCGCGCGCTGGCCGGCGCGGATCCCGCGCTGGTGCAGGACGCGCTCTACGACGCGGAGGAATACCTGCGCTCGGAACTGGCCGAACACCCCGGCCGCTCCGAGGCCGAGGTCATCGCCGCGGTGGCGTCGAGCTACGGGGCGCCGGACGAAGTTGCCGACATCTACCGCGATACCGAGGTCAAGGTGCAGACCGCGTTGCGCGCGCCGCCGCCGAAGACCCGCGAATCGCTGCTGGGACACTTCTTCGGTGTCGCCGCCGATCCGCGCACCTACAGCGCGCTGTTCTACATGGTGCTGTCGCTGGCCACGGGCATCTTCTACTTCACGTGGGTGGTCGCCGGGCTGTCGACGTCGCTGGGCATGGTGTTCGTGCTGATCGGCATCCCGCTGCTGATCCTGTTCTTCGGCTCGGTGCGGCTGCTGTCGCTGGTCGAAGGCCGGCTGGTCGAGGTGATGCTGGGCGAGCGCATGCCGCGACGGCCGCTGTATTCGGCGCGCGGGCGCACCTGGCTGCAGCGCATCGGCGACATGTTCACCGACGTCCGCACCTGGAGCACGATGCTCTACATGCTGCTGATGCTGCCGCTGGGCATCGTCTACTTCACGATCAACGTGACGCTGCTGAGCGTGTCGCTGAGCATGATCGCCGCGCCGATCCTGGTCTGGCTGGGCATTGCCGAGGCCGGCGTGAGGGACTACGGCTGGACGCTCCTGAGCTGGACCGAGAACGAAGGCCTCGGCACGTCGCTCAACGCCTGGGCCACCCCGGTGGTGCTGGTGGCCGGTGTCCTGCTGCTGTTCGCCAGCCTCCATCTGTTCCGCGGCATCGGCCGCATGCACGGCGGCATCGCCAAGCACCTGCTGGTGAAGACGGCGCAGTACAGCTGAGGCGGGCCGGGCATCGCGCGCCGGTCCGGGCTCGGTGGGGCAGGCGAACGGGATCTGTCGCTGCGTCCAGGATGACGGGGCGTCGGATCCAACGCCGCCCGCTGGGCGAGGTCGCGTTGCGGCACGATGGAGACGACGAAGGCGCGCCGGTCGACCCGGCGCGCCTTCTTGTCATTGGGGAGCCTGCCGCGCGCGGATCGCGTCAGCGCCCCCGGATCACGTGGCGGACGTCGTCGCCCGCGTCGCGGTCCGCTTGCGTGCGGCGGTCTTGCGGGCGGACTTCGCCCGGACGGGCGTCTTGGCGTCCGCCCCATCGCCGGGCAGCGCATGCGCCGCGATGAAGTCGCGGACCTGCGGGTAGACCTGGTTGCGCCAGCGGCGCCCACTGAAGATGCCGTAGTGGCCGGCGCCCGCGACGGTGATGTGGGCACGATCGCGTTCGGCGACGCCGGTGCACAGCGTGTGCGCGGCCTGGGTCTGGCCTTCGCCGGAGATGTCGTCGAGCTCGCCTTCGATCGTCAGCAGCGCGGTGCCGGTGATCTTCGACGGCGTCACGCGCTCGCCGTTGACGACCCACTTGCCGCGCGGCAGCAGATGCTCCTGGAACACGATGCGGATCGTGTCGAGGTAGTAGTCGGCCGGCATGTCGAGCACCGCGTTGTACTCGTCGTAGAAACGGCGGTGCGAGGCGGCGTCGTCGTCGTCGCCCTTGACCAGGTCCTGGTAGAAATCCCAGTGCGACTCGAGATGGCGCTCGGGATTCATCGCCATGAAGCCCATGTGCTGCAGGAAGCCCGGATAGACCAGGCGACCGCGACCGGGATAGTTGACCGGCACCGGATGCACGACGTTCTGGCGGAACCAGTCCAGCGGCTTCTCGGTCGCGAGGTTGTTGACCGCGGTCGGCGACTGCCGGGTGTCGATCGGCCCGCCCATCATGACCAGCGACCGTGGCGTCGCTTCGCCGCGCGCGGCCAGCAGCGAGACAGCGGCGAGCACCGGAACGGTCGGCTGGCAGACGCTGATCACATGCAGGTTGTCGGCGCCGATGTGGCGGATGAAGTCCTCGATGTAGGCGACGTAGTCGTCGAGGGAGAACGCGCCTGCCTCGGCCGGCACCATGCGCGCGTCGATCCAGTCGGTGACGTAGACCTTGTGGTCGCGCAGCAGGGTGCGCACCGTGTCGCGGAGCAGCGTCGAGTGGTGGCCCGACAGCGGCGCGACCACGAGCACGACGGGCTGGGCCTTGATGACCTCCAGATGCGCCGGGTCGTCGGTGTAGCGCTTGAAACGCAGCAGCTTGCAGAACGGCTTGACCAGCGCATCGAGCTGTACGACCGGGTAGGTCCGCTCGTTGTCATCGTTCGCGACCGCGTGGATGTCGAAGTCGGGCTTCTCGTAATCCTTGCCGATGCGGTACAGCAGCTCGTTGGCGGCCGCGATCTGGCCGGAGCCGGGGAGGTTCGACAGCCAGGTGCTGTCGGCACCGAAGGCGCGCGCGTTCGCGTCGGCCAGCAGCGTCCACGGCTTCATCCAGGCGCGGCCCATCTCGTGCAGTTGGTAGAACAGCATCGGCATTCCGTGTTGGTTTTGCTGCGTCGCAGCATATCGCATCGGGCGTGAACGGCCGGGACGGCGCGCCGGGCGCTCAGATCCGTCGCACCGCCGCTCAGGCGGTTTCGAGCGCGGCCGCGTCGTCGGCCAGCGCCGGCGACAGCCAGCAGTGCGAGCCGAGGGCGCGCAAGCCGACGGCGTCGAAGCGTTCGCGGTAGAAGCGCGCCGGACGCCGCTTGAAGCCGACGTCGTCGCCTTCGGCGCCGTCCTCGCGCGCGAAGCATTCGAGGAACGCGACGCCGCCGGTCAGCTCCGCCAGGCCGGGCAGGCCGCGATCGAGTTCGCGCGTGTCGAGGTAATGCAGCACGTCGCTGCACACCAGCAGGTCGACCGGGCCACAGGGGCGCAGCAGCGCGAAATCGCCGAAGCTGGCGTGGTGCAGGTTGCGCGCGCGGCCGAACCGCGACACCGCGTATTCGCTGCTGTCGAAGCCGAGGTACTGCGTCTTCGGTCGCAGCTTCAGCAGCGGTGCGCGCCAGGCGCCTTCGCCGCAGCCGATGTCGAGCACCGTGCGCAGCGGACGTTCGAGATGGTATTCGGCCGTCGCGACCGCCAGCGCGACCTTGCGGGCCAACCGCTGCGGGCCGCCGATGGCGCCGGCGCGGTACCAGCGGTCGAAGTAGGCGCGGTCGTAGCGCTTGGTCATGCGGCAGGTCCTGTCGGCGGGCCCGGCATTCTACGGCGCGCGTCGCCGAGCGATCCGGCGTCCCACGCCAGCGGCGTCCGGTCGCACCGGCGCGTGGCTGTCGCGTGCGATCCTAGCGGCCTGTCGAGAGGAGCCAGCAACGATGCAAGCCTATCTGTGGGTCAAGACCTTCCACCTCGTGTTCGTCATGGCCTGGATCGCCGCGGCGTTCTACCTGCCGCGCATCCTGATCAATCTCGTCGAGGCCGGCGGCACCGTCGACGTGCACGCGCGCCTGGTGCTGATGGGGCGGCGGCTCTACCGTTTCGGTCACGTGATGCTGGGCCTGGCCCTGCTGCTGGGCCTGGTGCTGTGGATGGGCTACACGGTGATCTCCGATTTCCCGACGATGGCGCCGATGGGCGGCGGCGCCAGCTGGCTGCACGCCAAGCTCGGCCTGGTGGTGCTGCTGATCGTGCATTACGTCGTCGCCGGGCGCTGGCTCAAGGGCGCCGGCAACGGCCGCGCGCTGCCGACGACGAAGACCCTGCGCTGGTTCAACGAGATCCCGGTGCTGCTGCTGGTCGGCGTGGTCTGGCTGGTGTTGGCCAAACCGTTCTGATCGCGCCGCGGCGCGATCAGCGCGTCGCGTCGCGCGCCTCACGGTCGCGGTGGATGTCGTGCGTGGCGACGCCGACCGCGCGGTCGGGCAGATCGAAATACGCCGGCCGCGACAGCGTGCGGTCCATGTCGCGCAGGCCGCTGTCCCAGTGCTCGCGCAGCGGGATGTGGCCGAAGGCGTAGTCCTTGTTCTGCTGTTCGTGCGGCTTGGTCTGGTAGATCAGGTGGATGACGTTGAACACGCGGTCGTCGAGGTAGGGCGACAGCGTCGCCTCCAGGTGCGGTGGCAGCGTGCGGTCGGGCAGGCGCTCGATGAGCTCCTTCAACGCGGTGCGCAGTTTCTGCGCGGTCTCCACCATCTGGGTGCCGTGCCGGGTGCGGCTGGAGAAACGGATGTCCTTGACCCGCTCGAGCACGTCGAGCAGCGACCGTGGCCGCGGACCGCGCGCGCTCCACAGGTCGACCTGGAACACCAGCGTGTCCTCGTGCGGATGGCAGTCGAGGATGTACTCGAGCGGCGTGTTCGACACGATGCCGCCGTCCCAGTACGGCTCGCCGTCGATCTCGACCGCGGGAAACGCAGGCGGCAGCGCGCCCGACGCGAGGATGTGCTCGACCCGGATCGGCTCGCGCGCGCTGTCGAAATAGCGGAAATTGCCGCGCACGACGTTGGTCGCGCCGATCGTCAGGCGGACCGCGTGGTCGTGGTTGATGCGGTCGAAATCGACGAAGCGCAGCAGCGTCTCGCGCAGCGGCGCGGTGTCGTAGAAGCTGGTCGCCGCGTCGCTGCCGTCGCCGGGCAGCACCAGCGGCGACAGCGTCCGCGCCTCGAAGAAACCGCGCTGGCCCTGCAGCATCGCGCCCATCGCGCTCATGCCCCGCGCCCACGACAGCAGCGCGGGATGTTCGGGCAGGCTGGCGACCGCGGTGCGGATCGCGAGCGCCGGAAACGACAGCGGGCCGGCCGGTTCGCTGATGACGTTCCAGAACGCCTGCAGTTGCGCGACGCGGTCCTCCGGCGCATTGCCGGCGAGGATCGCGGCGTTGATCGCGCCGATCGAGATCCCCGCGAACCAGTTCGGCGCGATGCCTTCGGCATGCAGGCGCTCGTAGACGCCGCACTGGTAGGCGCCGAGCGCGCCGCCGCCCTGCAGCACCAGCGCGACCATGGGGTAGCGCGCGACGCGCTCGCGGACCGCGGCCTCGGTGCGGGGCGTGCTCACTGCATGAACCAGCCGTGGCTCACGACCAGACTCTGGCCGGTCAGGGCATTGGTCTCGAACGCGGCCAGCATCAGCGCGACGTTGGCGACGTCGTCGACGGTGGTGAACTCGCCGTCGACGGTGTCCTTGAGCATGACGTCGCGGATCACCTCGTCCTCGCTGATGCCCAGTTCCGTGGCCTGCTCGGGAATCTGCTTGTCGACCAGCGGCGTGCGCACGAAGCCGGGACAGATCACATTGGCGCGCACGCCGTAGGGGGCGGCTTCCTTGGCGACCGTGCGGGCGAGGCCGAGCAGGCCGTGCTTGGCGGTGACGTAGGGCGCCTTGAGCCTGGATGCGACATGCGAATGCACCGACCCCATGTAGATGATCGCGCCGCCGGTCTTGCGCGTCTCCATGTCGCGCAGGCATTCGCGCGTGGTCAGGAAGGCGCCGTCGAGATGGATGGCCAGCATTTTCTTCCAGTCGGCGTAGCTGAAGTCGGTGACCTTGTTGACGATCTGGATGCCGGCGTTCGACACCAGCACGTCGACCCGGCCGTAATGGGCGACGGCCCGGGCGATGCCGTCGACGACCTGGGCCTCGTCGGTGACGTCCATCGCCACGGCCAGCGCATCGCCACCGGCGTTGCGGATTTCAGTCGCGGTGGCTTCCGCCGCTTCGAGCTTGAGGTCGGCGATGACGACCTTGCCGCCCGCCTGGGCGTAGACCTCGGCGATGCGCTTGCCGATGCCGCTGGCTGCGCCGGTGACCACGCAGACCTTGCCGTCGAGTCGATTCATCGTGCCGCTCCGCTGTCAGGGGGAGGGCCAGCTTAGCGGTTGGATGTGGCGCGGCGCGTCGTGGCGCCGGACGACGCAGCGTCCGCGTGGGGGAACACGGACGCCGGATCCCGCGTCCGTCGGCGCGCCCCTGGGCGCGATCGGGGCTTCGACGGGACGCCCGCTCGCGCGCGAGCGCGGTCCTACAGAAGCGGAGGGGAGCCGCGAGCGAGCACCCAGGAGCGCCCCTGGGCGCAATGGGCGTCGACCGGAATGCCCGGTCACGCGCGTGCACGCGCCTACGCGGGCAGACGCCGGCGCAGAGGCGAATATGCCGGCCTCACTCCGTACGGGCGGGCGCGTTCACCGGCGCACGCCGCGGCAGCTCGACCGGCACGCCGTCGGCGTTGCAATGGCCATCCCGGCACAGCTGCGCGCGCAGCGCCGGCGTGGCCTGCACGATCAGGTGATAGAGCACGTTCTGTTCGAGGGTGCCGCGGACCGCGTCGCTGCCGGGGCCGCGCGCCCAGATGCCGACGTCGTCGCCGCCATGCGTCTCGCTCTTCATCGGCACCAGCGCTTCCTGCATGAAATCGGGATGCTCGGTGTCGACCTCGCGCAGGTCGGGGCGGCCCTCGGCGGGCTCGAAGCTGCTCGGCTGGTGGTGATGGCGCTTGGGGCCCGCGGGTTGCCGGTTGCTGGCACCGGTGTAGCCGGGGCCGTTGGCGTAGGACAGCGTGGTGTAGGGCAGGCCGGTCGCATCGAGCGCATAGGCGTTCGGATCGTCGTCCTCGCTGACGCGGCCGCGGACCTTGCCGAGGATCGGATTGCCGCGGGTCGGATACCCGACGAAGTTCAGCGTATGCGAGTGGTCGGCGGTGACCAGGATCAGCGTGTCGTCGTCCGAGGTCGCCTCGACCGCGGCCTGCACCGCGCGCGACATCGCGACGGTCTCGTCGAGCGCGCGGAAGGCGTTGCCTTCGTGGTTGGCGTGGTCGATGCGGCCGCTCTCGATCAGCAGCACGTAGCCCGCGTCCTCCCGCGCCAGCCGCTCGATCGCGAAGCGGGTCATCTCGGCCAGATCCGGCTCGCCGTCGTCGCCCCGGTCGCGGTCGTGCTCGTACTGCATGTGGTCGTATTCGAACAGGCCGAAGACGGCATCGGCGTCCGCGGCCGCGCGCAGCTGCGCGGTGTTCCAGACGTAGGCGCCGCCCGGGTGCGCCGCCTGCCATTCGGCCGGCAGGTCGCGGCCGTCGAGGCGCTGGCCGACCTTGTCGGCGTGCTCGGGGTCGCGCGCCGTCACCGGCAGGAATTCGCCGCGCCCGCCGCCGAGCAGCACGCGCGGCCCCTTGCCGGCGGGGAAATCGAGGATCTGCTGGGCGATGTCGCGGCAGCCGGCGGCCCTGGCGGCCTCCGGCAGGTCGGCGTCGTTCTCCCAGTTGCGGTCCGGCGAATGCGCGTAGGTCGCGGCCGGCGTCGCGTGGGTCAGGCGCGCGGTGGTGACGACGCCCGTCGCCAGTCCGGCGTCGGTGGCGAGCTGCAGCCACGACTGCACGTGCCGCTGGCGGCTGTCGGCGCAGTCGAACCGGTTGCCCGACGACACGCCGATCGCGCCCATGTGCGATTTCACGCCCGCCGCGATCGCGGTCATGGTGCCGGCCGAGTCGGGCGTCTGCGAGTCGGTGTTGTAGGTCTTGCTCAGGCCGGTGTGCGGGAAGTGCTCCCAGCTCAGCTGGTGCTCCTCGCCGCTGCCGCCCAGGCGCTGGCCTTCGAGGATGCGCGCCGCGGCGACCGTGGTCAGGCTCATGCCGTCGCCCAGGAACACGATGACGTTCTTCGCCCGGCCCGCCATCGCCCCGTTGCCGGCCGCACGCGCGGCGCCGCTGCGGTACCACCAGTCGGCGGTTTCGTCGGCGCGGCTGGCGGCGACGGGCACGTCGATCGGCGCGATGGCGCCGGCGGGGGCAGTCGAGGGGGTGTCGAGGGTGCTGCAGGCAGCGCAGAGCAGGGTCAGGGAGCAGGCCAGGCCCGCAGACAGAACACGCATAGAGAAGAAAGACCGGAAGAAATGCGCCGCAATTATGCCCGCCCCGCATTGCACCTCTGCGGCAGCGGCACGGCGCATCGATGCGGCGGGGCGTCGTGGGACGCTGCCGGCCGGCGCACGTGGCGCGCGACGCCGCCGCTGCGCGGAGGCGGATCCCCCCGTCGGCGTCTCACTGATGGGACGCTGGCGTCCCGATACCGGCATCGCCAACATAGATGGGCTGACGTATCGTCGCCTGTTGACGTCCCGGCGGTCCCCCGAATGAACGTGCTGACGTGGTGGTTCAAGATTCCGTTCTGGAAGCGCGTGCTCGGCGCGTTCGTGCTCGGTGCGCTGGTCGGCTGGCTGATGGGGCCGGCCGCCGAGACCTGGCTGCAGCCGCTGGGCACGCTCTACGTCAACCTGATCCGCATGATCGCAGTGCCGCTGGTGTTCTTCGCGGTCATCAACGCGGTGTCGGCGCTGCACGGGCAGCAGTCGATCGCGGCGCTCGGCGGGCGCACCTTCGGCTGGTTCGCCGCGACCGCGGTGCTCGCGGTCGGCGTCGGCTTCGCGGTCGCCTATACCTTCAATCCCGGTCTCAGCGTCGAGGCCGGCTCGCTGACGCCGGCCGCGGATTACACGCCGCGCGACGTGCCGACGCCGGTCGAAGTGCTGCTCAACGTGGTGCCGACCAATCCGTTCGCGGCGCTGTCGAGCGGCAACATCCTGCAGGTGATCTTCTTCGCCGGCCTCGTCGGCTTCGCCCTGGTCAAGCTGGGCGATCGCGTCGCCGCGCTACGCACGCTGGTCGGGCAGGCCAGCGACGCGATGGTGCAGGTCACGCGCTTCGTGCTCGAGATCACGCCGATCGGCACCTTCGGCCTGATCGCGGCGCTGGTCGGCGCCTACGGCTTCGAGCGCCTGTTGCCGCTCGGCAACTTCGTCGTCGCGCTGTACGTCGCGTGCGCGCTGCACATCGTCGTGGTCTACGGCGGGCTGCTGCTCGCGCACGGGCTCAATCCGCTGAAGTTCTTCCGCGGCGCCGCGCCGGGCATGCAGGTCGCGTTCGTCAGTTCGTCGAGCCTGGCGTCGATGCCGGTCGCGCTGCGCAGCGTGACCCACAACCTCGGCGTCAACCGCGACTACGCCGCGTTCGCCGTGCCGCTCGGCGCGACGATCAAGATGGACGGCTGCGGCGCGATCTACCCGACGCTCGCGTCGGTGTTCATCGCCCAGTACTTCGGCATCGAACTGAGCTTCGCCCAGTACGCGGCGATCCTGCTGGCGTCGGTGCTCGGCAGCTTCGGCACGGCCGGCGTGCCCGGTACCGCCGTGGTCATGGCGACCGTCGTGCTGTCGGCGGCCGGCCTGCCGCTGGAGGGCCTGGGCCTGCTGCTGGCGATCGATCGCGTGCTGGACATGATGCGCACGATGACCAACGTCACCGGGCAGATGCTGGTGCCGGTGCTGGTGGCCAAGGAAACCGGTCTGCTGGATCGCGCGGCCTACGATGCGGCGACCAGCAACGTGGGCATCGACGCCGATGCATCTGCGGAGCCCGCGGCGGTGCCGCCCGTTCCGCGCGACCACGCGGACCGGTAGACCGGCGCCGCGCGACCGCGCGCCGTCGCATTCCAGCCGGTGCGGGCGCGATGTCCGCCGCATCGTGTGCCCGCCGGTACGCGGCTCGCGTCGCCGCGCACGCCTCGTCTATATTCGGGATTCGTGCCCCGGGGATGCGGGGCGGATCAGGGAATCGACGATGATACGACTCGCAGGATGGGGAGGCGCGTTCGCGCTGCTCGCGCTGCTGGCCGCGCCCGCGGCCGCGCAACAGGTGGACTGGCGTCTGCCGATCGAAACGAAGACGCTCGACAACGGCCTGACCGTCGTCGTGTCCGAGGATCGCAGCTCGCCGACGGTCGGCGTCAGCGTCGTCTATCACGTCGGCATGCGCCTCGAGCCGGAGAACCGCACCGGCTTCGCGCACCTGTTCGAACACCTGATGTTCCAGGGCACGCCGGTCGCGCCCAAGGGCGTGTTCGACCGCGTGATCCAGGGCGGCGGCGGGCGTCTCAACGGCTCCACGCGGCCCGACTACACCAACTACATCGAGACCGCGCCGGTCTCCGCGCTCGCGCCGATCCTGTGGCTGGAGGCGGACCGCATGAAGACGCTCGACTTCTCGGCCGGCAACCTCAAGAACCAGCAGGACGTGGTCAAGGAAGAGATCCGCGTCAACGTGCAGAACCAGCCCTACGGCCTGTTCTTCGTGTTCGACATCAACCGTCTGGCGTTCTCGAAGTGGGCGAACGCGCACGACGGCTACGGCAGCTTCAAAGATCTCGAAGGGGCGACGCTCGGCGATGTCGAAGCCTTCCACCGCGACTACTACGGCCCCAACAACGCGGTCATCGGCATCGCGGGCGACATCTCGGCCGATGAAGCGTTCGCGCTGGTCGAGGACTACTTCGGCCACATTCCCGCGCGTCCGACGCCCACACGTCCGGATGTGTCCGAACCGCTGAACACCGAAGGCAAGCGCGAAGCCCAGGCCGACGCGCTGGCGCAGGTGCCGGCGCTCGCGGTGGGCTGGAAGATGCCCGCGCGCGGCCACGCCGATCACGCGCCGATGGCGGTGCTGTCGCAACTGCTGGCCGGCGGCGACGCGTCGCGTCTGTACCAGGGCCTGGTCAAGGGCCGCGAGCAGCTGCTCAACATCGACGGCGGCCTCGGCTGGCCGCTCGGCCACGCCTGGGACTACGACGGGCCGACGCTGATGACGCTGTTCGCGCTGTACAAGCCGAACGTGGAACCGGACGCCGTGCTCGATGCGATCGACGCGGAAGTCGCGCGCATCGTCGCCGACGGCGTCCCGGCCGATACCCTGGCCGCGACGAAGACCAAACTGCTGGCCGACTACGTCGACAGCCTCGAGCCCTTCATCTCGCGCGCCGACGAACTCGCCAAGGCGCAGCTGCTGTGGGGCGATGCGGACACGCTCAACCGGGTACCCGGCTGGGTGAACGCGGTGACCGTCGCCGACGTGCAGCGTGTGGCGAAGACCTATCTGACCGAGGCTAACCGCACCGTCATCGACCGCGTGCCCGCCGCGATGGCGCCTGCGCGCGGCATCGCTCCGCCGGCCGCGCCGGCGCCCGCCGCTGCCGCGGCGCAGGACTGAGGAGATCGACATGGACATCCGCACCCGTTCGCACCGCGCGCTGCCGCGCCCGCTCGCACTCGCGCTGGCCGCCTGCCTGCTCGCCGCCAACGCGCACGCGCAACAGCCGGCCGCACCCACGACCGCGCCGCCGACCGAACTGCCCGCCGGCCTGCCGGACTACGGCACCGACAAGCCATTGCCCGAACTCGGCCTGGTCGAGCATCGCCTCGCCAACGGCCTGACCGTCTGGATCGTGCCGCGCGAAGGCGGCCTGCCGCGCGTGGACTACGTGCTCGCCGTACGCGGCGGTCTCGCCAGCGACCCGGCGCAGTTGCCGGGCATGTCGAACCTGCTCGCCGGTCTGCTGCAGGAAGGCACCGCGACCCGCAGCTCGGTGCAGATCGCCGAAGCGCTGCAGCGTCTCGGCGCCTCGTTGAGCGGCAGCGCCAGCAGCGACGGCCTGGTCGTCAGCGCGTCCGGCCTGTCGTCGTCGGCCGACCCGCTGGCGGCGCTGTTCGCCGACGTGGTGCGCAATCCCGCGTTTCCCGACAACGAGGTGCAGCTGGCCAAGACCAATGCGCTGCAGGGGCTGAAGGCGGCGGAGGCGCAGCCGGGCTACCAGGCCAACCGCGCGATGGGCCGGGTGCTGTTCGGCGCGCATCCCTACGGCAACACGCTGCCCACCGAAGCCGCGATCGCGGGCACCGATGTCGAGGCTCTGAAGGCGGCCTACGCCACGCGCTTCCGTCCCGACCAGTCCTTGCTGGTGATCGCCGGGCCGCTGGATGCGAAGGCGGCCGTCGCGCTGGCCGAGCGCAGCTTCGGCGACTGGGCGGGCACGGGCGAGCCGGTGGCCGACGTCGTGACGCCGGATTATCCGCGCGCCCCGCAGTTCGTCCTGGTGCCGCGCGCGGGCAGCGTGCAGTCGGCGGTGCGCATCGGCCGGCCGGCGTTCGAAGCCGACGACGACCGTGCGATTCCCGCCGCGCTCGCCAATACGATTCTCGGCGGCGGCTTCGACAGCCGGCTGATGCGCAACCTGCGCGAAGACAAGGGCTACACCTACGGCGCGGGCAGCAGCTTCGGCCTGCGCGCGGAAGGCGGCGCGTTCCAGGCGCAGGCCGACGTGCGCAACGAGGTCACGGGCGCGGCGATCGGCGAATTCCTCAAGGAGTTCGAACGGATGCGCGAGGTCGAGGTGCCCGCCGACGAACTGCAGCGCGCCAAGCGCTTCACCGCCGGCACCTACCTGTTCCAGAACCAGCTGCAGTACGCGGTCGCTTCGGCGCTCGCCGGCAACTGGCTGCTGGGGCGTCCGGCCGATTACCTCAGCGGCTACGTCGAGAAGGTCAACGAGGTGACGCCGGCGCAGGTGCAATCGGTGGCGCGCGAGTTCTTCGACCCGACGCGGCAGAGCATCGTCGTCGTGGGCGACGCGGCGGTCGCCGAGCAGCTGGCGCCGTACGGCACGTTCGGCAGCGGCGACTGATTCCGCCGACCGGATAGCGACCCGCAGGCCCGGCGCTGCAAGGTGCGGGGCTTGTTCTATCTGCGCCCCAGGGCCGCGGAGCGTGCCGCGCATCAGGCTCTGCACTCGCCGCCGGTTCGTCGATCGGGCACCCGCAACCCGGTCATGACGGATCCCACCCGCGACCAGCGCGCGCCGTTCGAGACGTCATTGCGTGTTGATTGTTTCGACCGCGTCGCCTCGACGGTAGGCGTGACGCACCGCCGCTCAACGCGTCCTGGTGCGCTCGTCGGCGATCTGCGCGTCGAGCTTGCGCTCGGCTTCGTCGGCATAGGCCGCGCAGCCGATGGCCTTGCCGCCCGCATTGCCGGCATCGGCGTACTGCCAGCCGCTCGCCCCCGGATGCGGGGTCAGCAGCAGGTCGCAGGGCAGGGCGCGCACGGTCGCGAAGCTGCGGCGGAAGTCGTCGACGATGCGCGGATAGCGCGGGTTGTCGAGCAGGCGGTAGCCTGGCGCGCTGAGGCTGTCGACGTAGGCGATGCGCACCGGTCGGCCGTCGCGGGTATCGGTCCAGGTCCAGGCGACGCTGCCGGGCGTGTGGCCGGGCACGAAATGCACGGTGAAATCGACGCCGCCGCGCGCCACGACCTCGCCATCCATGACGAGGCGGTCGACCTGCACCGGCGGGTAGCCGAGGTCGTCGCCGAAATGCAGGTCGTCGACGCCGCCGCGGGCGAACAGCTGCGCGGACTCGGCATTGGCGACCAGGCGCGCCCCGGTCTCGCGCTTGAGCGTGGCGAACGGGCCGGCATGGTCGGCATGCGCGTGGGTCGACAGCAGCAGGGCCAGACCGGCGGGGTCGACGCCGGCCGCGCGCATGTTCGCCAGCAGCAGGCTGCCGGCCTGCGGCATGCCGCCGTCGAGCAGCACCGCGCCGTCGTCGGTGACGACCAGCAGGGCGGTCAGCTCGGCGGTGCCGATCTGCCAGGTGCGTTCGGCGATGCGGAGCGGGGCGACGGGCTGCAGCCAGGCGTCGGGCACCGTATAGGCCTCGAGCTGCGGCAGCGGCGGCTCGGCGGCGGACGCGGGCACCGCGAGGCAGGCGAGCGACAGCAGCAGCGGACGGAGGCGGATCGGCGGCATCGGGGGACTCCAGGCGGGCGCGCAGTCTGGCCCATCGCGGCGCCCGGGCGGAAGGCGGGATCAGGCCGCGACCGGATCGGCGAGCCGGTTGAGCCAGAATGCGAACGCCGCCGCGGTGAAGAACATCAGCAGGCTGTAGACCGCGGCCGGCACCGACATCATCGGGTTCTCCAGCACGTTGAGGGCGATGAAGATCGCCAGCGTGCCGTTGTGGATGCCGATCTCCATCGCGATCGCGATCGCCTGGCGGCGCGGCAGCCGCAGCGCCCGTGGCGCCGCGTAGCCGGTGCCCATGCTGATCAGGTTGAACAGCAGGCAGACCGCGCCGACCGCCGCGACGTAGGTCAGCGACCACCGACAGCAGCCGGATCGGGCGCTCCATCCGGGTGGCGAAGCCGCTGGCGAAGGCGCGCACCAGCATGCCGAGGCTGACCGGCAGCACGATGATCACCGCGACCTCGACGATCTTCTGCGTCGGCGGCGGTACGTACTGGCCGGCGCCGAGGAAGTACGCCAGCGACAGGTTGAGGATGATCGGCAGCGTCAGCAGGCACAGCACGCTGTTGACCGCGGTCAGGGTTATGTTGAGTGCCACGTCGCCGCGTGCCAGGTGGCTGTAGATGTTGGCGGTGGCGCCGCCGGGCGAGGCCGACAGCAGCATCAGCCCGACCGCGAGCTCCGGCGGCAGGCGGAAGGCAAGCGCCAGTCCCAGCGCGGCCCAGGGCAGCACCCCGATCTGCAGCGCCAGCCCGGTCAGCACCGCCTTGGGATAGCGCGCGACCCGGCGGAAATCGTCGAGGGTCAGGCCGAGCCCGAGGCCGAACATGATCACGCCGAGGGCGAGCGGCAGCAGCAGGCTGGTCAGCAGCGTGGCTTCCATGCGCGGTCTCCGTCAGGTGGCGGCAGCGGGGCGGCGCAGCGCCAGGCGCGCGCCGGCCCAGGCCAGCGGAACCGGCAGCACCACGCCGGCCAGTGTCATCCACAGGGGATGGGGCAGCATCCAGGCGTTGAGCAGGACGCCCAGCACGATCAGCACGCCCACGGCCAGGCCCGCCGCCAGCCGGTGGACGCGGGCGAGCCGCGTCGCCAGCCAGCCGCCCGCGAACGCCGCGACCAGCCAGCCGAGCATCACCCAGACCAGCTTGCCGGTCGGTGCACTGGCCACGAGCGCGGCGAGGTCCGCGTCGCTGGCGAGCTGCCCGGCGGGCATCGGGAACAGCCAGCTGCCGACGAACTCCAGGCCCAGCATCAGCGTCATCGCCGCCAGCATGCCGAGCATCACCGCGAACATCGTCCGGATCATCGCCTCTCCCCTTGCGCGACTGCGCTGCGCAGCATCGCCGTCGCGACCGGGCGCTGCAAGCTGCGGCACGGCATCGGTGCGCTCGGCGGCTTCAGGCGCTGTCGCCGCGCGGCGCGGACCCGGCCGGCCCCACAACGCAGAAGGCCGCCTCGCGGCGGCCTCCGGGTCCAGCGGTCGACCGGCTCAGACGCCGGCGACGCGACGGGCCAGCTTGAAGCGGGTGGCCCAGTAGCCGGAATCGAGCTCGGACACCATGACGTCCTTGCCGGTGCGCGGCGCGTGGACGAAGCGGCCTTCGCCCAGATAGATGCCGACGTGGTCGATGCGGTTGCCGCGGCGGCCGAAGAACACCAGGTCGCCGGCGTTCAGCGACGCGCGCTCGACACGCTCGCCGTTCTGGGCCATGTCGCGGGACACGCGGGGCAGGTCGATGCCCAGCGCGGTGCGGAAGACGTAGCCGACGAGGCCGCTGCAGTCGAAGCCGCTGTCGGGGGAGGAACCGCCCCAGCGGTAGGGTGTGCCCAGCAGGGTCAGGGCGCGCTTGAGCAGCGATTCGACGCGGCCGTCGGCCTGGGTGTCGAGGGGCTTGGCGACATCCAGCGCGATCAGCTGGTTGATGTCGCTGGCCAGCAGCATTTCCGGAGGCGGCTGCTGCACGGCGGGGGTCGCGAGGGTGCGGGCGACGGAGGTGACGGTGTCGAGCTGGTCGGCGGAGTCGCCGGCGAGGCCGGGCCCGGCGAAGGCGGGGGCGGCGGAGAAACTGAGAAGGCCCAGGAGGGCGAGGGTGCGATACAAGCTGCGATTCGGTGTGGCGTGTGCGCCTCGGAGAGCGTCTTTTGTCGTCACGTGGGTTTCACATCTGTCGCGGACCAGCGGGGGAAGCTACCGGAGGTTTGTCGACGTGATGTTAAGAAAAACTTAATGAATGCGCGCAAGTGCTCGTTTTTGAACACAATTCAGTGAAGGACGCGTTTAGATCCGCTGTAGTTCCGGCGCCAGTAGCTGCCGTCGAGATGATCCAGCCGGACCGTGCCGCCGGTGCTCGGCGCATGCACGAAGCGGCCTTCGCCGACATAGATGCCGACGTGGCTGACGCTGCCGCCGCTGCCGAAGAACACCAGGTCGCCGGTCGCCAGCCGCTCCGGGGCGATCTTCGGGCCCTGGTAGGCGAACAGGTCGCGCGAGGTCCGCGGCAGTTGCATGTCGAGCATGTCGCGGAACACGTAATTGACCAGGCCGCTGCAGTCGAAGCCGCCTTCGGGGGTGTTGCCGCCGTAGCGGTAGGGCGTGCCGACCAGGCTGATCGCGCGCATCAGCACGGCATTCGCCGATGCGGGATCGCTGGGCGCGACCGGCGTCCAGTCGCGGGTCGCCACCGGGGTCGGCGCGGGCCGGGCCGGCCGGACGTCGTCCCGGCCGCAGGCGGTCAGGGCGAGGCCCAGCGCGACGAGGACGAGCGCGCGGCCCGGCGACCGGCGGCCGCCGGTTGGCGCGGACGCGGTCGAGTCCGGATAATGCGGGGTTCCATGCACGGGGCGTCGCCTGTCTGCGGACTGCCGGCATCGTGCCCCAAGCGCGCCATTTTCCCAAGCGGCCCGTCCGCTTCCAACGAGTATCGCCATGAAGATCGAGAAAGACCGCGTCGTCCGTTTCCATTACAGCGTCGCCGAGGCCGGCCAGGAGCCGGTGGAGACCTCCCGCGACCGCGAGCCGCTGGCGATCCTGTTCGGGCACGGCAACATCATTCCCGGCCTGGAGTCGGCGATGGACGGCCACGAGGCCGGCGACACCTTCAAGGCCGACGTGACCGCCGAGAACGCCTACGGCGAGCGCCGCGACGGCATGACAAGCAGAAGCTGGCCCCGGGCATGCAGGTCGTGCTGAACACCAGCTTCGGCCCGCGCGCGGTGACGATCGAGAAGGTCGGCATGAGCGTCGTTGACGTCGACCTCAACCACCCGATGGCCGGCAAGGACCTGCAGTTCGACATCGAGATCGTCGACGTGCGTGAAGCCTCCGCCGAGGAAATCGAGCACGGCCACGTGCACGGCGACGGCGGCCACCAGCACTGAGGGATCCGTCCGGTGGCGTGAACGCGCCGCCGGACCTCGTTAATTCGGCGTCGACCCCCGCGTCGGCGTCGCCCGGGACACCGCTATGCCCGGCGCGGACCTGCCGGGCCCGACAGGGGAAGGGACGCATGCGCGAGCAGGTGACGGCACTGGGACCGCTGGGCGAACGCGAACGCATCGGCGCGCTCGATGCATTGCGCGGCGTCGCGTTGCTCGGCGTGCTGCTGATGAATGTCGAGTGGTTCTCGCGGCCGCTGCAGCAATTGGGCGCCGGCCTGCCGCCGGGGATCGAGGGCATCGACCACGGCGTCGCGTGGCTTGTGCACGTGTTCGTCGCCAGCAAGTTCTGGGTGCTGTTCTCGATGCTGTTCGGCATGGGCTTCGTCGTCTTCGACGGCCGCATCCAGGCCGCGGGCGCGTCGTTCGAACGCCTCTATCTGCGGCGCCTAGCGGCGCTGTTCGTGTTCGGCCTGCTGCACATCACCCTGCTGTGGCCGGGCGACATCCTGCATACCTATGCGATCGCCGGCATCGCGCTGCTGTTGCTGCGCGGTCTGTCCGCACGCTGGCAGCTGTGGCTGGGCCTGGCGGCGTTCGCCGGCATGGTCGCGCTGAACCTGTTCTTCGCCGGCGTGATGCTGGTGCTCCCGGCGGACGTGCTGGCCGACATGCAGGGCGAGATGCTGGCGCCGATGCTCGCCGGGGCCCGGCGGGCGGCCGAGGTGTATGCGAACGGCAGTTTCGGCGACGCGGTGGCCCAGCGCTGGCGCGATTACCTGCAGGTCGGTCTGCCGGGCCTGATGATGGTGCCGATGATCGCGGGCGTGTTCCTGGTCGGCAGCTGGCTGATGCGCAGCGGGCGGGTGCAGGATCCCGCTGCCCATCGCGGTTTCTGGTGGCGTCTGCTGGCGGTGACCCTGCCGCTCGGCGCGCTCCTGACGACCTGCAGCGTCGCGCTCGGCGTCTCGTTCGTGAACGTGCAGGTCGATGGTCGCGGCATCGCGGCGACCGCGTTGCTGCTGGCCGGCGCGCTGCCGCTGTCGCTGGCCTACGTGGCGCTGGCGATGCTGGCGTGGGGCACGACGCCGGGCCGGCGCGCGCTGGCCGTGCTGGCGCCGGTCGGACGCATGGCGCTGACCAACTATCTGATGCAGTCGCTGGTGCTGTCGCTGCTGTTCTTCGGTTACGGCGCCGGGCTGTGGGGCGAGGTCGGGCGCGCAGCGCAGACGGGCATCGCGCTGGCCCTGTTCGCCGCGCAGGTGCTGGCGAGCCATGCGTGGCTGGCGCGGTTCCGCCAGGGACCGATGGAAGGCCTGTGGCGCTGGCTGACCTATGGACGGCGTCCGGCCTGGCGCCGCGCCGGCGCGGCGGCCTGACCGGAGCCGCATGAACCGACGCAACGACGTGGTGATCGTGGGCGGCGGGGTCATCGGCCTCGCCAGCGGTCTCGCCCTGCTCGACGCGGGCCGGGGCGTGCGCATCCTCGAGGCCGGCACCGCCGGTTGCGGCAGCTCGCACGGCAATTGCGGCACGATCACGCCCAGCCACGCGGCGCCGCTCGCCGCGCCGGGCACGATCGCCAAGGCGTTGCGCTGGATGTTCACGCCCGACGCGCCGTTCCGCGTCAGCCCGCGCGTCGATCCCGCGCTGTGGCGCTGGATGCTCGGCTTCGCCCGCCACTGCAACCGCCGCGACTGGCTGCAGGCGATGCAGGCGCGCGCGGCGATCCTGCAGGCCTCGCGCGCAGCCCTGCCGGACTGGCTGGCGCGACATGGCATCGACTGCGAATTCGAAGCGTCCGGCGTCGACTACGTGTATCGCGATCGCGCGGCGTTCGACGCCTTCGACGGCGAGGCCCGGCAGCTGCGTGCGCTCGGCATCGCGGTCGAACAGATCGACGGTGCCGACTACCTGCGCGACGAGCCGGCCCTGCGCGCGGGCGTCGTCGGCGCGGTGCATTTCCCGGGCGATGCGCGCCTGCGGCCCGACCGCTACGTCGCGGGCCTGGCGCGGGCGTTCCGCGCGGCCGGCGGGGAGATCGTCGAGACCTGCGAGGTTCTTTCGTTCGAAGCCGACGATGCCGGCGTACGGATCGCGACGTCGCAAGGCACCGTCGAGGCGCGCGATCTGCTGGTCGCGGCCGGCGCGCTGTCGCCGACGCTCGGGCGCAGTCTCGGCATGCGGGTGCCGGTGCAGCCGGGCAAGGGCTATTCGATCACCTGGTCGCGCCCGGCGCTGGTGCCGCGGCGGCCGATGGTGCTGCACGAACGCAGCGTCTGCGTGACCGTCTGGGACAGCGGCTTCCGGCTCGGCAGCACGATGGAATTCTCCGGCTACGACCGCGCGCTGAATCGCGTGCGCCTCGATGCGCTGGTGCGCTCGGCAAGCGAATACCTGCACGAACCCGTCGGCCCGGTGCGCGAGGAAGAATGGTTCGGCTGGCGCCCGGTCAGCGTCGACGACGTGCCGATCCTCGGGCCGGTGCCGGGCCATCGTCACCTCTGGCTCGCGACCGGGCATGGCATGCTCGGCGTCAGCATGAGCGTTGCAACCGGACAATTGATGAGTGATCTGATCTGCGGCCGCACGCCGCACCTCGACCCCGCACCGTACGCGCCGGCGCGTTTCGCGTGAGCGGCCCGTCCGCCGAAGACGACGGCCTGCTGCATTTCGATCTGATCGTGCTGGGCGGTGGCTCGGGTGGCCTGGCCGCCGCGTTCCGTGCGGCCGAATACGGCCGGCGTGTCGTGCTGCTGGAGCCGGACGCGCTCGGCGGCACCTGCGTGAATGTCGGCTGCGTGCCAAAGAAAGCGATGTGGCTGGCGGCGGATCTCGGCATGCGCATTGCCCAGGGTGCACGCTTCGGCTTCGACCTGCCGCGCGACCGGCGCGTGGATTTCGACTGGCCGCGCTTCATCACCGACCGCCAGCGCTACATCCACAACATCCACGACAGCTACCGCAGGCGCCTGGATCGCGACGGCATTCTGGTGCTGCCCGCGCGCGGCCGGCTTGCCGGGCCGGGCGTGGTCGAGGCCGACGACGGCACCCGGCTGACCGCGCCGCACATCGTGCTGGCGACCGGCTCGCAGCCGTGGCGCCCCGATGTGCCGGGCGCCGGCCTGGGCGTGGTGTCCGACGATTTCTTCAACTGGTGCGAAGCGCCGGCCAGGGTCGCGTTGATCGGCGGCGGCTACATCGCCGTCGAGCTCGCCGGCGTGCTGCAGGCGCTGGGCAGCCAGGTCGACATCTTCGCGCGCGAACAGCGTCTGCTGCGGCTGGCGGATGCGGAGCTCGTCGAGCAGCTGCAGGACAACTACCGGCAGCAGGGCATCGGCCTGCACTTCGGCTACGGCCTGAAGGCCCTGCATCGGAGCGACGACGGCCGGTTGTGGCTCGAGGCCGTGGACGGCAGCGTGCACGCGGACTACGACCAGGTGCTGTTCGCCACTGGGCGGCGGCCGAACACCGCCGACATCGGGCTGGCGACCGTCGGCATCACGCCCGACGCGATCGGCAACATTCCGGTCGACGTCTGGCAGGCCACGCCCGCGGACGGCGTCTATGCCGTCGGCGACATCTGCAATTGCGGGCCGACGCTGACGCCCGTCGCCATCGCCGCCGCACGCAAGCTCTGCGACCGCCTGTTCGGCCACCGGCCGGACGCGAAGCTGGATGCGGACAACGTGGCGTCGGTCGTGTTCGCGCATCCGCCGCTGGCGATGGTCGGCCTGACCGAGGCGCAGGCCCGCGCGGCACATGGCGACGACGTGCATGTCTACTGCAGCAACTTCCGGCCGATGCGCGAGGCGCTGGTCGAATCCTCGCAACGCAGTCTGTTCAAGCTGGTCTGCACCGGCGACGCGCGGCGCGTCGTCGGCATCCATCTGCTCGGCGATTCCGCCGACGAGATCCTGCAGGGCTTCGCGGTCGCGCTCAAGCGCGGCATCACCCTGGAGGATCTGCACGACACGATGGCGATCCATCCGACCAGCGCCGAGGAAGTGGTGCTGATGCGCTGAGCGGACGCGGCGCCGGAACGACAGCGCGGTCCGCCGCGCCTACAATGCGCCGATGTCCGCCACCCCGCCGATCTTCCAGCTGCAGCGCGGCACGATCCCGCTGCTGGTCAGCCTGCCGCACGACGGGACCCATGTGCCGGCCGACATCGCCGCGCGGCTGACGCCTTCCGCGCAGCGGGTGCCCGACACCGACTGGCACATCGCCCGTCTGTACGAGACGGCCCGCACGCTGGGCGCGTCGGTGCTGGTGCCGTCGCATTCGCGCTACGTCATCGACCTCAACCGCGCCGAGGACGACGTCTCGCTGTATCCCGGCCAGAACACCACCGGCCTGTGCCCGGTCGTGCAGTTCGACGGCACGCCGGTCTATCGCGACGGCGAGCTGCCGGATACGGACGAGGTGCGCGCGCGCGTCGATCGTTACTGGCGCCCGTATCACGAGGCGCTGCAGGCGGAGCTGTCTCGGCTGCGCACCGCGCATGGGCGGGTCGTGCTGTGGGAAGCCCACTCGATCAAGGGCGATCTGCCGTTTCTCTTCGACGGCCGCCTGCCCGACCTGAATCTCGGCACCGCCGGCGGCGCCAGCTGCAGCCCGGCGCTGCAGATGCGGCTAGAGGCGGTGCTCGATGCGCAGGGCGCGTTCGAATGGGTCGCCAACGGGCGCTTCAAGGGCGGCCACATCACCCGCCATTTCGGCGATCCGGATGGCGGCATCGACGCGGTGCAGCTGGAGATCAGCCAGCGCTGCTACATGGACGAGGCCACGTTCGCCTGGGATGCCGAGCGCGCCGCGCGCCTGGTGCCGCTGCTGCGGCGGCTGCTCGACACCGCGCTGGCGCACGCGCGCGGCGCATGAGCACGCGCGTCGCAGGCGGCGTCCGCCGCAGGCCGGCGCCGGCATGAGCGACCAGGAGATCCTGCGGCCGTTCCGGCCGATGCTGTGGCTCGTGGCTGCGGCGGTGTTCATGCAGATGCTGGACACCACGATCGTCAATACCGCGCTGCCGTCGATGGCGGTGGACCTGGGCCAGTCGCCGCTGCGCATGCAGTCGGTCGTCGTCGCCTATGCGCTGACCGTCGCGATGCTGATCCCCGCCTCGGGCTGGCTCGCCGACCGCTTCGGCACGCGGCGGCTGTTCGTCGCGGCGATCGTGCTGTTCACGGCCGGCTCGCTGGCCTGCGCGCTGTCGCCGGATCTCGACACGCTCGTCGCCGCGCGCGTTCTGCAGGGCGTCGGCGGCGCCATGCTGCTGCCGGTCGGACGCCTGGCCGTGCTGCGCGCCGTGCCGCGGACCGCGTTCCTCGCCGCGATGAGTTTCGTCACCGTACCCGGCCTGATCGGCCCGCTGATCGGCCCGGCGCTCGGGGGCTGGTTGACCGAGGCCGCGTCCTGGCACTGGATCTTCCTGATCAACCTGCCGCTCGGCGTCGTCGGCGCCATCGCGGCGCTGCGCTGGATGCCGGACCTGCGCGCGCCGGTGTCGCGCTTCGATCTCGCCGGTTACGGCCTGCTCGCGTTCGGCATGATCGCCGTGTCGCTGTCGGTCGAGGCGCTGTCCGGGCACGCGGCCCGGCACGCGGCGCTGGTCGTGCTGCTGGTCACCGGCCTGGCCGCGCTGGTCGCCTACTGGCTGCACGCCGCGCGCGCGGTCGCGCCGCTGTTTCCGCTGACGCTGTTCCGCACCCGCACCTTCAGCGTCGGCCTGCTCGGCAATCTGTTCGCGCGCCTCGGCAGCAGCGGCATGCCGTACATGATTCCCCTGCTGCTGCAGGTCGCACTCGGTTTTCCGCCGACGCAGGCGGGATTGATGATGATCCCGGTCGCGATCGCCGGCATGTTCTCCAAGCGCATCGTCGTGCCGCTGGTGCAGCGCTTCGGCTACCGCAACGTGCTGGTGGTCAACACGGTGCTGACCGGCCTGACGATGGCCAGCTTCGCCCTGGTCGATGCGGGCCAGCCGATCTGGCTGCACGTGGTCCAGTTCGCGATCTTCGGCGCGGTGAATTCGCTGCAGTTCACCGCGATGAACACCCTCGCGCTGCGCGACCTGTCGGGTCCGGAGGCCAGCGCCGGCAACAGCCTGCTGTCGATGGTGATGATGCTGGCGATGAGCCTGGGCGTCGCGACCGCCGGCGGCCTGCTGGGCGCGTTCGGCGGCGAACCGGTCGACGGCGCGCCGGTGCTCGCGGCATTCCGCTGGACCTTCGTCTGCATCGGCGCGTTGACGCTGGCCTCGGCCGCGATCTTCGCCCAGCTCGGGCGCACCCACCGGATCTCGGGCCGCAAGGTGGGTGCGACGGAGCAGGCCTGACCGCGGTCAGGCCCAGCCTCGGATCAGACCTCCAGCGTCGCCAGGTCGCCCTTCGTCTCCAGCCACGCCTTGCGGTCGCCCGCGCGCTTCTTCGCCAGCAGCATGTCGATCAGCGAGTGCGTCTCGACGTTGTCCTCGTTGGTCAGCTGGACTAGGCGGCGGGTGTCGGGATGGATCGCGGATTCGCGCAGCTGCGAGGGATTCATCTCGCCGAGGCCCTTGAAGCGGGTCACGTTGATGGCGCCCTTGAGCTTCTCGCGCGCGATCTTCTCGAGCAGCAGACGCTTCTCTTCCTCGTCGAGCGCATAGAACACCTGCTTGCCCACGTCGACGCGGAACAGCGGCGGCATCGCGACGAAGATGTTGCCCGCGTCGACCAGCGCCGGGAAATGGCGCAGGAACAGCGCGCTCAGCAGGGTGGCGATGTGCAGCCCGTCGGAGTCGGCGTCGGCAAGGATCACGACCTTGCCGTAGCGCAGGCCGGAGATGTCGTCCTTGCCGGGATCGCAGCCGATGGCGATCGCGAGATTGTGGACTTCGTCGGATGCCAGCACCGAGGTGCTGGCGACTTCCCAGGTGTTGAGGATCTTGCCGCGCAGCGGCAGGATCGCCTGGAAATCCTTGTCGCGCGCCTGCTTGGCGCTGCCGCCGGCGGAGTCGCCCTCGACCAGGAACAGCTCGGTGCGCGACAGATCCTGGCTGATGCAGTCGGCCAGCTTGCCGGGCAGGGCGGGGCCCTGGGTGACCTTCTTGCGGGTGATCTGCTTCTCGGTCTTCAGGCGCGCACTGGCGCGTTCGATCGCGAGCTGGGCGATCTTCTCGCCCAGTTCGGTGTGCTGGTTGAGCCACAGCGAGAACGCATCGTGTGCCGCGCCTTCGACGAAGCCCGCGGCCTGGCGCGACGACAGCCGTTCCTTGGTCTGGCCCGAGAACTGCGGGTCGGTCATCTTCAGCGACAGCACGAACGCGACGCGGTCCCAGACGTCCTCGGGCGCGAGCTTCACGCCGCGCGGCAGCAGGTTGCGGAAATCGCAGAACTCGCGCAGCGCTTCGGTGAAGCCCGTGCGCAGGCCGTTGACGTGGGTGCCGTGCTGCGCGGTCGGGATCAGGTTGACGTAGCTCTCCTGCACCAGCTCGCCGTCGGCGACCCAGCTCACGGCCCAGTCGACGGTCTCGGTCGCGCGCACCAGGTTGCCGACGAACAGCTCCGGCGGCAGCACCTCGCGGTCGACAAGTTCGCCGCGCAGGTAGTCGCGCAGGCCGTTCTCGAAGTGCCATTCGTCGCGGTCGCCGGTCGCCTCGTCGAGCAGGGTGACCGTCAGGCCCGGACACAGCACGGCCTTGGCGCGCAGCAGGTGGCGCAGCGCGCGGATGTTGAATTTCGGGGTGTCGAAGTACGACGGGTCCGGCCAGAAATGCAGGCGGGTGCCGGTGTTCTTCTTGCCGACGCTGCCGACGATCGTCAGTTCCGACGCGCGATCGCCGTTGGCGAAGGCCATGTGGTACTCGTTGCCGTCGCGCTTGATGTACAGGTCGACACGGGTCGACAGCGCATTGACCACGCTGACGCCGACGCCGTGCAGGCCGCCGCTGAAGGTGTAGTTGCGGTTGTTGAACTTGCCGCCCGCATGCAGGCGCGTGAGGATCAGCTCGACGCCCGGCATCTTCTCTTCCGGGTGGATGTCGACCGGCATGCCGCGCCCGTCGTCGCCGACCTGGCAGCTGCCGTCCTTGAACAGCGTGACCTCGACCCGCTTGGCATGGCCCGCGAGCGCCTCGTCGACGGCGTTGTCGATGACTTCCTGGGCCAGATGGTTGGGCCGCGAGGTGTCGGTGTACATGCCGGGCCGGCGTTTGACCGGATCCAGGCCGGAAAGGACTTCGATGTCGGCGGCGTTGTAGCGGTTGTTCATGCGTCGGTGCTGCGGAAAGGTCGGCGCATGGTAAAGGAATTGCGGCACGCGGCGGCCCGCCGTCGTGTGGACGCCGATCGCGGACGAACCCGTGACGCAGGCGGATGTAAGCGGTTTCCAGTGGTGTTAGCAGCAGGTGGACGCGCGGTAAAGCGGCCGTTGTTCAGTCCTCGGACGGGACGCAGCGCCTAGGTTCGGGCTGTCGCCGGACCGCATCACGCCACCCGAGCCGGGGAGGCCGTCGCAGCAGTCGACTGGCGCCATGTCATCCATCCGGGAGAACCGATCATGAAGACCCGCACCGTGTTGTTCGCTGCCCTTGTAGCCACCGCATTTTCCGCGCCGGCATTTGCCCAGGACAGCCAGCAGGAGGCCCGCGACGCCGAGGTCGCCGCGCAGCAGGCCGAAGAAGCGGCCCAGACCGCGGAAGCCGCCGCGCAGGCCGCCGAGACCGCCGCCGCCGAGTCGTATGCGTCCGATGCCGTGAACGACGCCTACGACGCGCAGGAGGAAGCCGCCGAGATCGACGCCGCGACGACCGAGCCGCAGCCCGTGGTCGAGGAAGAAGAAGAGGAAGATCCGGCCTGATGCGGCCTGGTCCCGGATCCGCGCCTTGTCGCGCGGATCGGACGCGTCCCGACGCCCCGCGCCGCAAGCCCGGGGCGTCGTCGTATCCGCGACCAGGCTTTCGGCGGAGATCCGCGAGGCGTGCGGTGCCTGCACGCCGGCGGACCGCCGCGCGCGGTCGCGAGCCCGAGCGGTCGGCATCCGTGTCGGGCGTCCGATTTCGGCCGCGCACCGGACGCATGTCCCCGCCAGCCTGTAGAATGGGGCTTTCCAGCGACCCGCTGTGCCCATGACTCTGCCCAACAGTTCCGTCACTCCGCTCGTGTTCGTCACCGGCGGCGTGGTCTCTTCCCTCGGGAAGGGCATCGCGGCCGCCTCGCTCGCGGCCATTCTCGAAGCCCGCGGCCTGCGGGTGACGATGATGAAGCTCGATCCCTACATCAACGTCGATCCCGGCACGATGAGCCCGTTCCAGCACGGCGAGGTCTACGTGACCGACGACGGTGCGGAGACCGATCTGGATCTCGGCCATTACGAGCGCTTCATCAACGTGCGCCTGTCGGGCAAGAACTCGATCACCACCGGCAAGATCTACGAGAACGTGATCCGCAAGGAACGCCGCGGCGACTATCTGGGCGCCACCGTGCAGGTGATCCCGCACATCACCGACGAGATCAAGCGCAGCATCGATGCCGCGACCCAGGGCTACGACGTGGCGCTGGTCGAGATCGGCGGTACCGTCGGCGACATCGAATCGCTGCCGTTCCTCGAGGCGATCCGCCAGATCCGCACCGACCGCGGCAGCGAGAAGGCGGTCTTCATGCACCTGACGCTGGTGCCGTTCATCGCCGCGGCCGGCGAGCTGAAGACCAAGCCGACCCAGCATTCGGTCAAGGAACTGCGTTCGATCGGCATCCAGCCCGACATTTTGCTGTGCCGCAGCGAGCAGCCGCTGCCCGATGGCGAGCGCCGCAAGATCGCCTCCTTCACCAATGTGTCGGAGAAGGCGGTGATCTCGGCCGTCGACCTCGACAACATCCACAAGATCCCGATGTGGCTGCACGCGCAGGGCCTGGACGAGATCATCGTCGACCGCCTGCGCCTGGGCGACAAGGCCAAGCCGCACGCTGATCTGTCGGAGTGGCTCGACGTGGTCGACGCGGTCGAGCATCCGATCGACGAAGTCACGATCGGCGTGGTCGGCAAGTACGTCGACCACAAGGACGCGTACAAGTCGGTCGGCGAAGCGCTCAAGCACGGCGGCATCCGCCAGCGCACGCGCGTCAGCCTGAAGTGGATCGAATCGCAGGACATCGAGCGCGACGGCGCCGCCGCGTGGCTCGGCGATGTCGAGGGCGTGCTGGTGCCCGGCGGCTTCGGTGACCGCGGCTTCGAGGGCAAGGTGCTGGCTTCGCAGTACGCGCGCGAGACCGGCCTGCCGTATTTCGGGATCTGCTACGGCATGCAGGCGGCCGTGGTCGACGTGGCGCGCAACGTCGCCGGTCTCGAAGGCGCCAACAGCACCGAGAACGACAAGCAGTCGCCGCATCCGGTGATCGGCCTGATCACCGAATGGCGCACGCAGACCGGCGAAGTGGAACGGCGCGACGAGAAGAGCGACCTCGGCGGCACCATGCGCCTCGGCCTGCAGGAGCAGCGCCTGAAGGCCGGCACCCGCTCGCGCGAGGTCTACGGGCAGGATGTCGTCGGCGAGCGTCACCGCCACCGCTACGAATTCAACAACCGCTATCGCACCCAGCTCGAGGACGCCGGCCTGGTCATCGCCGCCAAGTCGATGGACGACCTGCTGGTGGAGATGGTCGAACTGCCGTCGCACCCGTGGTTCATCGCCTGCCAGGCGCATCCCGAGTTCCTGTCGACGCCGCGCGGCGGCCATCCGCTGTTCGTCGGCTTCGTCCGCGCCTCGCGCGAGCGCAAGGCCGGCGGCAAGCTGCTCAAGGAGGCACACGCATGAAGCTCTGTGGATTCGAGGTCGGTCTCGACCAGCCGTTCTTCCTGATCGCCGGCCCCTGCGTCATCGAGTCGGAGCAGCTGCAGCTCGACGTCGCCGGCCAGCTGAAGGAGATCACGTCCGAGCTCGGCATCCACTTCATCTTCAAGTCGAGCTTCGACAAGGCCAACCGCACCTCGGGCACCAGCTTCCGTGGTCCGGGCATGGAAGAAGGCCTGCGCGTGCTGGCGGAGGTGAAGCGCCAGCTCGGCGTGCCGGTGCTGACCGACGTGCACGAATACACGCCGATGGACGAGGTCGCCTCGGTCGTCGACGTGCTGCAGACGCCGGCCTTCCTCGTGCGCCAGACCGATTTCATCAAGAAGGTCTGCGCCGCGGGCAAGCCGGTCAACATCAAGAAGGGCCAGTTCCTGTCGCCGTGGGACATGAAGCCGGTCGTCGAGAAGGCGAAGTCCACCGGCAACGAGCAGATCATGGTCTGCGAGCGCGGCGCGAGCTTCGGTTACAACAACCTGGTCAGCGACATGCGCTCGCTGGCGGTCATGCGCGAGACGCATTGCCCGGTCGTGTTCGACGCCACCCATTCGGTGCAGCTGCCGGGCGGGCAGGGCAATTCCAGCGGTGGCCAGCGCGAGTTCGTGCCGGTGCTGGCGCGCGCGGCGATCGCCGTCGGCGTGGCCGGCGTCTTCATGGAAACGCATCCCAGGCCCGAAGAAGCGCTCAGCGACGGCCCCAATGCGTGGCCGCTGGGCCGCATGCGCGCACTGCTCGAGACGATGCTCGAACTCGACCAGGTCACCAAGCGTCACGGCTTCGCGGAAGCGTCGCTGTAACCGCAGCTCCGCGCGGACTCCCCTCTTCCTTCGCAACCAGCAGGACACGATGACCACGATCACAGCCATCCACGCCCGCGAGATCCTCGATTCCCGCGGCAATCCGACCCTCGAAGCCGAGGTCACGCTCGACGACGGCAGCTTCGGCCGCGCGATGGTGCCGTCGGGCGCCTCGACCGGTGCCAAGGAGGCCGTGGAGCTGCGTGACGGCGACAAGACGCGCTACCTCGGCAAGGGCGTGCGCAATGCCGTCGCCAACGTCAACGGTGCGATCGCCGACACGCTGAAGGGGTTCGATGCCGCCGACCAGGCCGGCCTCGACAAGCGCCTGATCGATCTCGACGGCACGGAGAACAAGGGCCGGCTGGGCGCCAACGCGCTGCTGGCCGTGTCGATGGCGAACGCGCACGCGCTGGCCGCGTCGAAGAAGATCCCGCTGTGGAAACTGCTGGCCGGTGATCGTGCGCCGGTGCTGCCGGTGCCGATGATGAACATCATCAACGGCGGCGCGCACGCCGACAACAACGTCGACTTCCAGGAATTCATGGTCCTGCCGGTCGGGTTCACCAGTTTCTCCGAGTCGCTGCGCGCGGGCACCGAGATCTTCCATGCGCTCAAATCCGTCCTCAAGGGCCACGGCCTGAGCACGGCGGTCGGCGACGAGGGCGGGTTCGCCCCGGATTTCCGCAGCAACGTCGAGGCGCTCGACACCATCCTCGAGGCGATCGGCAAGGCCGGCTACGCCGCGGGCGAGGACGTGCTGCTGGGCCTTGACGTCGCGTCGAGCGAGTTCCACGACAACGGCAAGTACCACCTCGTCGGCGAAGGCAAGCGCCTGAGCAGCGAGCAGTTCGTCGACTTCCTCGCCGACTGGGCCGCGCAGTATCCGATCGTCACGATCGAGGACGGCATGGCCGAGGACGACTGGACCGGCTGGAAGCAGCTGACCGACCGCATCGGCGACAAGGTGCAGCTGGTCGGCGACGATCTGTTCGTCACCAATCCGAAGATCTTCAAGGAAGGCATCGACTCGAAGACCGCGAACGCGATCCTGATCAAGGTCAACCAGATCGGCACGCTGACCGAGACGCTCGAGGCCATCGCGATGGCGGATGCGGCGAACTACGCGTCGATCGTCTCGCACCGCTCTGGCGAGACCGAGGACACGACGATCGCCGACATCGCGGTCGCCACGACGGCCACGCAGATCAAGACCGGCTCGCTGTGCCGCAGTGATCGCGTCGCCAAGTACAACCAGCTGCTGCGCATCGAAGAGGCCCTGGGCGCGAAGGCGCGCTACGCCGGTCGCGATGCGTTCGTGTCGCTGAAGCGCTGACGGCACGACCTTCCCGTGCGCGGTCTCGCCATCGTGCTGCTGGTGCTGGTCACGCTGCTCGCGTGGCTGCAGTACCGCCTCTGGTTCGGGGCGGGCGGCACGGAACAGGTCGATGCCCTGCGCGATCGCGTGGAACTGCAGGCCCGTCAGAACGAGGGCCTGCAGCAGCGCAATGCGGCGCTGGCCGCGGAAGTCGCCGACCTGAAATCCGGTGAGGCGGCGATCGAGGAACGCGCCCGCGGCGAGCTGGGCATGATCCGTCCGGGCGAGGTGTTCTACCGGGTGGTCGACGATGCCGGCGTGCCGGCTGCGCCGGCGCCGGTCGACGAGACGGCCATCGGATCCGACGCCCCATGACCTGGGTGATCGTGCCCGCGGCGGGGCGCGGCACGCGCTTCGGTGGCGGGATTCCCAAGCAGCACCTGCCGGTTGACGGCCGTTCGCTGCTGACGCACACGCTGGCGGCGCTCGCCGCGCATACTGGGGTGACCGGCCTGCTGATCGTGCTGGGCGCGGACGATCCGTCGCTGCAGACGGTGGACCGTCACCCGCCGATGTTGGCCGGTCGGCCGGTACGCCTGGCGGCCGGCGGCGAAACGCGGGCCGATTCGGTGCTCGCCGGACTGGCGGCGCTGCCCGACGACGTCCGCGCCGACGACTTCGTCCTCGTCCACGATGCGGCGCGCCCCAATATCGCCGTCACCGACCTCGATGCGCTGCTCGAACGTGGCCGCATGGATCCGGTCGGTGCGATCCTCGCCGCCCCGGTTCGCGACACGCTCAAGCGCGCCGGCGATGATGGCGGCATCGATGGGACCGAGCCGCGCGAACGCCTGTGGCGCGCGCTGACGCCGCAGCTGTTCCGGCGCCTGCAACTGACGCGCGCGCTGGAATCGGCGCGGGATGCCGGCATCGCCGTCACCGACGAGGCGATGGCGATGGAGCGGCAGGGCGCGCGTCCGCTCCTGGTCGAAGGGCGCGAAGACAATTTCAAGATCACCACGCCGGCCGATCTCGCCCGGTTCGAGTTCATCCTGTCGCAGCGCGGCTAGCGTACGGATTCATCGCGATCGGCGCGGGTGATCGCCGCGGCGCTTCGGCGGCGTCGCTCTGGTCTGCGCGTGTCGTTGCATCGGTCCGCGGCCCGGACGCGCTCCGGCGTGTGCCCCGCCGCAAAACCATGGCAAGCTGCGGACCCCTTTTCCCGGGGCGTGTCCGGCGCCCATGACGCCCATGTCTGCCATTCCCAGTTTCCGTATCGGCCAGGGCTACGACGTCCATGCCTTCACCGATGGCGATCACATCGTCATCGGCGGCGTGCGCGTGCCGCACACGCGCGGCGTCCTGGCGCACAGCGACGGCGACGTCGTGCTGCATGCGCTGTGCGACGCGATCCTCGGCGCGCTCGCACTCGGCGATATCGGCGTGCACTTTCCGCCGTCCGATCCGCAATGGAAGGGTGCCGACAGCCGCGCCTTCCTGCGCCACTGCCACGCGCTGGCAGGCACGCACGGCTGGCGGCTCGGCAATGCCGACGTCACCGTGATCTGCGAGCGGCCCAAGATCGGTCCGCACGCGCGGGCGATGCGCGAGGCGATCGCGGCCGATCTCGACGTGCCGGTCGATCGCATCAGCGTCAAGGCGACGACCAGCGAGACGTTGGGCTTCACCGGGCGCGGCGAAGGCATCGCCGCGCAGGCGATCTGCCTGCTGGTCGCGGTGTGAGCGACGACGCGGTGCAACCGCGCGCGCACGGCGCGGGCGTGATGTCGGCCGTCATGCGGCGCACGGCGGCCGATTTCCGCGTCGACGAGATCGACGCGTTCGAGGCGTCCGGCACGGGCGAACATCTGCTGCTGACCATCGAGAAGCGCGGCATGAACACCGCCTTCGCGGCGCGACGCATCGCCGAATGGGCCGGCGTCGCGGAGGTCGCCATCGGCTATGCGGGTCTCAAGGACCGGCATGCGGTGACCCGGCAACGGATCAGCGTGCATCTGCCGGGGCGCGATGCGCCGCCGATCGATACGCTGGAAGACGCGGACCTGCGCGTGATCGCGCACACGCGGCACGCGAAGAAGCTGCCGCGCGGCGCACTCGCGGGGAACCGGTTCGAGCTGCGGCTGCGCGATGTCGATGGCGCGCGCGATGCGATCGACGCGCGGCTCGAGACGATCGCGCAGCACGGCGTGCCGAACTATTTCGGTGAGCAGCGCTTCGGCCGCGAAGCCGGCAATGTGGATGCGGCGCTGGCGATGTTCGCCGGCCGGCGCTTCGGGCGCGACCAGCGCACGCTGCTGCTGTCGGCCGCGCGCTCCGCCCTGTTCAACCAGGTGCTCGCGGCGCGCGTCACTGCAGGCAGCTGGAATCGCGCGCTCGAGGGCGACGTGTGGATGCTCGACGGCAGCCGCAGCGTCTTCGGGCCGGAGCCCGGCAGCGAGCCCTTGCATGCGCGGCTGGCAGCGTTCGACATCCATCCGACCGGCCCGTTGTGGGGGCGCGGCACGCTGCGCACGACGGCTGGCGTGCAGGCACTGGAGCTCGATGCGCTGTCGGATCCGCGCGCGCTCGCGCTGCGCGACGGTCTGGAACGCGCCGGGCTGAAGCAGGAGCGGCGCGCGACCCGGCTGCGGCCCCAGGCGCTTGCGTGGGACTGGTGCGACGACGGCCTCGCGCTGCGGTTCGACCTGCCGGCGGGCTGCTATGCCACCGTCGTACTCGCCGAACTCGGCGAGGTCCGCAATGGCGCCGCCGCCGGTCGGCCCGCGCCCGGAATGCCGACGGACGGCTGATCCGCGCCGTGACAACGGTGTAGAAGCGCAGGGGAGGGGATCGCCGATGCCCCCACTGCGAGGTCGCCATGAAGACGCTTCTTCTGATCGCCGTGTCGACGGCGCTCGCCGCCGGTCTCGGCGGCTGCGCCAGCACCTCGACGCCGGTTTCCGTGACGCCGGAGGCCAGACCGCAACCGAACGGGTCCTCCTGGGCGCGCGACGAATCCCGCATCGCCCGCATCGAAGAGCAGGCCCGACGCCGTGGCGTCGCCGTGCAATGGGTCAACCTGCCGATGAAGCGGAAGGCCTCGGCACTGCGCGAGCAGTAACGCCAGCGCGCCATGCGGCAGGCGCGGCGGATGCTGGTTCGGTCTTGAAGCAATGCGGAGCGACGCCGGCATAACGTCGTGGGCCGGATCTGCATCGACACGTCTCCGGCCCGCGACACGCGTTGTATCGAGTCCGTGCGGGCGTTGCAATAACGCAGCCGCGCTGCAGATGCGGATGAAGCGCGCGGGTGCCAGCGACCTATGGATGCCTGGCGAAGCGCCTGCGGTCGCCAGGCGTCGTTGCGGCACACCGTAAGCTGCGGGTCTAGCGCGAATGTCTCGTCCGCGCGCCCTGATTCGAGCTGCCGGCCATGTTCACCCGATTTCGCGTCACCACGCATCGCGGCGACGACGATCTGCTGACCGGTGGCCTCGGCGCGGCGGGTGTGGTCTCGACCGTACCACCTGCATTCGCGGATCGTGACGCGCCGACCGCACCCGAGGTCCGGCGGCGCGCGTTGTGGTCGAACTGGCGCGGCATCGCGGATCTGTCGCCTGGCAGCGGTTACGGCCGCGTCTACGGCAGCCTCACGCCGGTGGCGGGGCGCGAGTACCACGCGTTCGCGACCGTGCCGGGTGCGCGGCATCCCCATCGGGTCATGACCCAGGTGCCGGATCACTTCGACCGGCGCCGCCGCTGTCTGGTCGTGTCCGCGTCGTCCGGCTCGCGTGGCGTCTATGGCGCGATCGCCGTGGCCGGCGCATGGGGGCTGCCCCGCGGCTGTGCCGTCGCCTACACCGACAAGGGCGCGGGCACCGACTACTACGATCTCGATGCAGGACGCGGTGTGGCGGCGGACGGCACGGTCGCCGCCGATCGGCGCGCGACGACGTTCGCCGTGGCGGCGTCCGGCGCATCCGGCGTCGCGTTCCCGCACGCGCATTCGGGCGACAACCCGGAAGCCGATTGGGGCCGCCATGTGCGCCAGGCGGCCGAGTTCGGTCTGCAGGCGCTCGCCGACGCCTGTCCGGACGCGGCGCCTTTCACCTTCGACAACACCTGCGTCATCGCCGTGGGCCTGTCGAACGGCGGCGGCGCGGTGCTGCGTGCGGCGGAGGAGGGCGATTGGCTCGATGCCGTCGTGGCCGCGGCGCCCAACGTCTGCGTCGCGGCCCCCGGGGCGCGCTCGCTCTTCGATTACGCGACCGAAGCGGCGCTGTGGATGCCGGCCGCATTTCCGCACCTGCGCGATGCCCCGCATCCCCTTCCCGCGGCGCAGGGCGTGCACCGGGGCGCATCGCTGCACGCGAGCGGCGTGGTCGATGGTGTCGGAACCGCAGCGCAGGCACGTGTTGCGTACGACCAGCTCCGGGCCGCGGGGTGGGAGGCCCCGGCCGTGCAGGCCGGCGCGCTGTCGGTGCGCTTCGGCCTGTGGCGTGCAGTGGCCGCTGCCTATGCGTCCGCCTACGGGCGCTTCGCGGTCGACGCCCACCCTTGCGGATTCCGCTATGCGGCCCTGGACGCCGACGGCGCCGCGCGGCCCGCGACGGCGACGGAACGCGCCAGCTGGTGGAGCGACGCCGGTGGCATTCCACCTGGAGCGGGGATCGGCCTGATCGAGAGCCCGTCCGGCGACACGGACGCAGCATTTGCCGGCCTGCTTTGCCTGCGCGGCCTGCAGACGGGGGGCGATGCGGCCGCCCAGCGGGTGCAGCAGGGCGTCGCCGGCACGCGGGCGGGTGCGCCACGCGCCGGTCTGCCGATCGTCATCGTCCATGGCGACGACGACGGCTTGATCCCACCCGCGTTCAGCAGCGCGCCCTATGTCGCGCAGGCGCGGGCGGCGGGCGGCGAGGTCGCGTACTGGCGGATCGCCCGGGTGCAGCATTTCGACAGCTTCTTGGCGCTGCCGGAATGCGGCGTCCGCTACCGGCCGTTGCTGCCGTACATCTATGCCGCGCTGGATCGGATCGACGCCGCGCTGAACGGGCAGGCCGCAGGTCCGCGCGATGCATCGATCGCGCCCGCGCGCGCGAGCGGGCTGCCCCTGACCCTCACCGATCTGGCGATTCCGGCAGTCTGACGCCGAAGACGGCGTGCGCTGGACTGCGCTCGGCCAGACCGGACAGGTCCATAGACGGGCTTGCGGCGGGCTCCGTTAGTAGTAATACTACTAACTATGGACCTGACCCAGACCCAGCACGCGATCCTCGCCCTGATCGCCGAGCGCATCGAATCGGAAGGCATGCCGCCGTCGCAGGCGGAGATCGCGCGCGCATTCGGCTTCAGTGGCGTGCGCGCGGCCCAATACCATCTCGACGCGCTGGAAGCGGCCGGCGCGATCGAACGTGTGCCCGGACGTGCGCGCGGGATCCGGGTTCGAGTGGCCGTGCCGGCATCGCAGCAGGTGCTGCCCCTTTCGGCGACATCCGACGACAGCGCCCTGCGCCTGCCGGTGCTCGGGCAGGTCGCGGCCGGCCTGCCGATCGGCGCCGACGCGCCACTGGATCTGTCGGCGGTCGACGATTACGTCGTGCTCGATCGGGTCTTCTTCTCACCGTCGCCGGATTACCTGCTCAAGGTGCAGGGCGATTCGATGCGCGACGAGGGCATCTTCGAAGGCGACCTCATCGGCGTGCATCGCACCCGGGACGCGCGTTCGGGCCAGATCGTCGTCGCCCGCATCGACGACGCGATCACCGTCAAGCTGCTGAAGATCGGCAAGGACCGCATCCGGCTGTTGCCGCGCAACCCCGACTACGCCCCGATCGAAGTGCTGCCCGACCAGGATTTCGCGATCGAGGGGCTCTATTGCGGCCTCGTCAGGCCGAACCGCTGATGCGGCGCGGCGGCCGGCATCTGCACGGTGTTTCCCGACGTATCGCTGCGTGGTCCGCTCCTGATCCGCGGCGGCCCGCACAATTAGTTTCGATTCCACGCGAGCGTGTCGCAGCCTGTGCGATCCGCGGCTGCGAGGATGCTCCCACCTACCCGGAACACGAATGACAAGGACCACGACGATGGACGAGAACAAGAAGCGCGCGCTTTCCGCTGCACTGAGCCAGATCGAGAAGCAGTACGGCAAGGGCGCGGTGATCCGCATGGGCGACCGTGTCTCGGAAGTGGTCCCGGTGATTCCGACGGGCTCGCTGCAGCTCGATCTGGCGCTGGGCATCGGCGGCCTGCCGCGCGGCCGCGTCATCGAAGTCTATGGTCCGGAATCCTCGGGCAAGACCACGCTGACCCTGCAGACGATCGCGCAGTGCCAGAAGGCCGGTGGCACGGCGGCGTTCATCGACGCCGAGCATGCGCTCGACCCGACCTACGCGCAGAAGCTCGGCGTCAACGTCGAAGACCTGCTGGTGTCGCAGCCCGATACCGGCGAGCAGGCGCTCGAGATCGCCGACATGCTGGTGCGTTCGAACTCGGTCGACATGGTCGTCATCGACTCGGTCGCCGCACTGACGCCGCGCGCCGAAATCGAGGGCGAGATGGGCGACCAGTTGCCCGGCCTGCAGGCCCGCCTCATGAGCCAGGCCCTGCGCAAGCTGACCGGCAACATCAAGCGCAGCAACTGCATGGTGTTCTTCATCAACCAGCTGCGGCACAAGATCGGCATCATGATGCCGGGCCAGAGCCCCGAGACCACGACCGGCGGCAACGCGCTGAAGTTCTACGCCTCGGTCCGCCTCGACATCCGCCGCATCGGCGCGATCAAGAAGGGCGACGAGATCATCGGCAACCAGACCCGCATCAAGGTCGTCAAGAACCGAGATCCTCTACGGCGAAGGCATCAGCCGCGAAGGCGAGCTGATCGACATGGGCGTCGAGGCCAAGCTGGTCGACAAGGCGGGCGCCTGGTACAGCTACGGCGACGAGCGCATCGGCCAGGGCAAGGAGAACGCCCGCCAGTACCTGAAGGAAAACCCCGAGGCCGCCGCGCGTCTGGAGGCCGCGATCCGTGAGCGCCTGCTGCCGGCACCGGTCGCCGTCGCCGACGTGGCCGAGGCGGACGACGCCGACTGAGGCGATGACGGAACCGGATGATCCGATGGGCAGTGCGCCGGCGTTGGACGAGCATTCGTCCGCCGCCGGGGCGCGTCGTCGGCGGCGTCCCGAGGCGACACCGGCGCAGCGCGCACTGGCACTGCTGGTCCGGCGGGAGCATTCCCGGCTCGAACTGGAGCGGAAGCTCCTGGTCCGTGGCATCAGCGCCGAAGATGCGACGCTGGCGGTCGAGCGGATGCAGGGCGAGGGCTGGCAGGACGACCTGCGTTTTGCGGTGAGTCTGGCCAGGATGCGGGCCAATACCGGCAACGGACCGGTCCGCATCGAAGCGGAGCTGTCGACGCACCGGCTCGACGATGCCGTGATCGCCGACGCCTTCCGGCAATTGCAGGAAGACGGGGAGGATGACTGGCTCGCGCGGGCCGGGGATCTGCTCGCGCGGCGTTTCGACGCCGTCGCGCTGCAGGCGGATATGGCGCTGCGGCGCAAGGCCAGCGACTTCCTGCTGCGCCGGGGATTCGCCGGCGACACCGTGCGGCAGGCGATCCGCCACTACTGCGGGCGTTAGTCCCCGCCCGGCGTCGCCGCATCGGCGGTCGGTCGGTCGGGCGGGCGTGTCCGGCCCGCAGACTGTGCCCGCGCCGGCCTGATACCCTTTGCGGACTGGGCGAATGCTTCGTGCCGATCCCGCAATGCGCGGATCATCGGATCGCGAAGCCTGCCCGTTCCGTCAACGCCAGGCCCATGACCACGTACAGCCCGACCAGTACCGCCCAGATCCGCAGCGACTTTCTCGCCTTTTTCCGCGACAAGGGCCACACCGTGGTGCCGTCGGCGCCGCTGGTGCCCGGCAACGACCCGACGTTGCTGTTCACGAACTCCGGCATGGTCCAGTTCAAGGACGTGTTCCTGGGCGCGGAAAAACGCAGTTACGTGCGCGCGACGGACGTGCAGCGCTGCCTGCGCGCGGGCGGCAAGCACAACGACCTCGACCAGGTCGGCTACACCGCGCGTCACCACACCTTCTTCGAGATGCTGGGCAACTGGTCGTTCGGCGACTACTTCAAGAAGGACGCGATCGCCTGGGCCTGGGAATTGCTGACCCAGGTGTGGAAACTGCCGCCCGAGCGCCTGCTGGTCACGGTCTACCAGACCGACGACGAGGCGTACGCGCTGTGGCGCGACATGGTCGGCGTGCCGGAGGATCGCATTGTCCGCATCGGCGACAACAAAGGCGCGCCGTACGCGTCGGACAACTTCTGGCAGATGGCCGATACCGGCCCCTGTGGCCCGTGCACCGAGATTTTCTACGACCACGGTCCCGCGCATTTCGGCGGCCCACCGGGCTCGCCGGACGAGGACGGCGACCGTTTCATCGAGATCTGGAACCTGGTCTTCATGCAGTTCGATAAGCAGCCCGACGGCACGCTGCTGCCGCTGCCGGCGCCGTGCGTCGATACCGGCATGGGACTCGAGCGTCTCGCGGCGATCCTGCAGGGCGTGCACAGCAACTACGAGATCGATCTGTTCCAGGCTTTGATCCGCAAGGCCGGCGAGCTGACCGGCACGCAGGACCTGGAGAACAAATCGCTGCGCGTGATCGCCGACCACATCCGTGCGTGCAGCTTCCTGATCGTCGATGGCGTGCTGCCGTCGAACGAAGGCCGAGGCTACGTGCTGCGCCGGATCATCCGCCGCGCCTTGCGCCATGGCTGGATGCTCGGCGTGCGCCAGCCGTTCTTCAGCGCCATGGTCGACACGCTCGATGGCGTGATGGGCGAGGCGTACCCGGAACTGCGCGAGAAGCGCGACCTGGTGGCGCGTGCGCTCAAAGCCGAGGAAGACCGCTTCGCCGAGACGCTTGATGCGGGCATGCGCATCTTCGACGACATCGCCGCGCGCAGCACCGGCACGATTCCGGGCAACGATGCGTTTCGTCTGTTCGATACCTACGGATTCCCGCTCGATCTGACCGCCGACATCGCTCGCGAACGCGGTCTCGACGTCGACATGGCCGGGTTCGATGTGGCCATGCAGCGCCAGCGCGAGACCGCGCGCGCCGCCGGACGTTTCGCCTCGTCCAGCAGCCTGCCGGCCGAGCTCGTGTCGCAGCTGCAGCCCACGACGTTCCTGGCGGAGGGTGCCGATGACCTCACGGTCGTCGCGTTGCTGCGCGATGGTCGGCCGGTCGACACGGTCGCGGCCGGCGACGCGGCCGTGGTGATCCTCGATCGCAGTCCGTTCTATGCGGAGTCCGGTGGCCAGGTCGGTGACACCGGCGTGCTGGAGAACGACGCCGCGCGCTTCGAGGTGTCCGACACCCAGAAATATGCCGGCCAGTTCCACGGACACATCGGCACGCTGACCGGCGGCACGCTGCGGCGCGGCGACCGGCTGCGCGGCGCGATCGACGACGCCCGCCGCGGCACGATCATGCTCAATCACAGTGCGACCCATCTGCTCCACGGCGCGCTGCGCGAACTGCTCGGCACGCATGTCGCGCAGAAGGGTTCGCTGGTCGCGCCCGAGCGCCTGCGTTTCGACTTTTCGCATTTCCAGCCGGTGGAGGCCGGTGAACTCGCCGAGATCGAACGCCGGGTCAATGTCGAGGTCCGCGCGAATCATCCGGTGTCGATCGTCGAGATGGACATGCAGGCCGCGATCGATGCGGGTGCGATGGCGCTGTTCGGCGAGAAGTACGGTGAGCGTGTGCGGGTGGTGACGATGGGCGAATCGGTCGAGCTCTGTGGTGGCACCCACGTCGACCGCACCGGGCGCATCGGTCTTTTCAAGCTGGTGTCGGAAGGTGGCGTGTCCGCCGGCGTGCGCCGCATCGAAGCGCTGACCGGTCAGGCCGCGCTCGATCATGTCCGCGCCGAGGAAGACCGGCTGCGCCAGGCCGCGGGCCTGCTCGGCGGTACGGCGGCCGATGTCGGCGACCGGGTGCGGGCGCTGCTCGATCGGCAGAAACAGCTGGAACGCGAGCTCGAGACCTTGAAAGCGAAGGCAGCCAGCGGTGCGACGTCGGATCTGGCGTCATCCGCGATCGACGTCGATGGCATCCAGGTGCTGGCGGCGCGCCTCGAAGGCCTCGATGCGAAGGCATTGCGCGACGCGGTCGACCGGTTGAAGCAGCAGCTCGGCGATATCGTGATCGTGCTGGCAGGCGTCAGTGGCGGCAAGGCCGCGCTGGTGGCCGGCGTCGGCGGCAGCGCCGCCGGGAGGATCAAGGCCGGCGAACTGCTGTCGCACATCGCCGGCCAGATCGGCGGCAAGGGTGGCGGTCGTCCGGACCTCGCGCAGGGCGGCGGCGATGACGGTCCTGCGCTGGCGGCTGCGCTCGCCGCGGTGCCGGCATGGGTGGCCGGGCGGACCGGGGTGAGCGCGCGCTAAATGCGGTTCGCCGGTTGTTGACCGGTCGTCCGGATCGCGACATCCTTCACGCTTCATTTTGGCCTGTAATCGGTTTCTACAGTCGAGGACGGTTCGGATTGCAGCCCATGCCGACAGGGATTTCCATGTCGGCCCCAGGAGATTTGTTATGTTGATTCTGACCCGTCGCGTCGGCGAGACGTTGATGATTGGCGACTCGGTCTCGGTGACCGTCCTCGGCGTCAAGGGCAACCAGGTACGCATCGGCATCACCGCGCCCAAGGACGTGGCGGTGCATCGCGAAGAAATCTATCAGCGCATCCATCGCGGCGAAGGCGTCGAAGCGCCGCTCGACGCGGATGACGCCGACGATGCGACGGAAGATTTGCCGCAGACGAGGTGAGCCGGTATCCTTCGCCCCGCGTCGGGTGCATTGCACACGACGCGTTGCTTCGGAGAGTTGCCCGAGTGGCTGAAGGGGCTCCCCTGCTAAGGGAGTATGGGGCTTAAAACTCCATCGAGGGTTCGAATCCCTCACTCTCCGCCACTGTTCTGATCCGACGTTTTTTTAGTTCGCGTCGAAAAATCATTGCAGTGGGCATTGACGGAATTGCGCACCACGTGCAAAATTCCGCTCCTGTTCCAGCGCGCCCGTAGCTCAGTTGGATAGAGCACCAGGCTACGAACTTGGGGGTCGGAGGTTCGAATCCTTCCGGGCGCACCACGGGACAGACCATGAAGAAGCCAGCGAGCGATCGCTGGCTTTTTTGTTGCCTGTCGTGCCGTCAGGCGTGCGGTCGCTCCGGTTCGACAACTTGCATCGCGCGGCTCGCGTCGCACGCACGTGGGCTGCGCGACGTGCTGCACACAGACGCGTCGATGCATCGGCGACGGCATCGCGCGATCGATCAGAGGCGCGCGTCGGCCTCGCCGGCGGGCAGCATCGCCTTGACGTCGAACAGCACGGCGCCCGGCTTGCCGAACGCGCGTAGGCCGCTGGCGCCGAGGGCCTGGAACTGCGCATGCGCGACCGCGAGTACCACGGCGTCGTACGCGCCGTGGGCGGGCTCGGCGACGATGTCGAGCGCGTATTCCGCCTGCGCATATGCGGGCGCGACCCACGGGTCGTGCACGTCGACCGTGACGTTGTAGCTGCGCAGTTCCCCGATGACGTCGATGACCCGGGTATTGCGCAGGTCCGGGCAGTTCTCCTTGAACGCCAGTCCCAGTACCAGCACGCGCGCGCCGGCGGTCTGGATGCCCCGCTGCTGCATCAGCTTGATGACGCGCTGCGCGACGTGCAGGCCCATGCTGTCATTGATCCGGCGACCCGCCAGGATCACTTCCGGGTGGTAGCCGATTTCCTGCGCCTTGTGCGTCAGGTAGTAGGGATCGACGCCGATGCAGTGACCGCCGACGAGTCCCGGCCGGAACGGCAGGAAGTTCCATTTCGTGCCGGCCGCTTCGAGCACTTCGTGCGTATCGATGCCGAGCCGGTCGAAGATCAGGGCGAGTTCGTTGACCAGGGCGATGTTGACGTCGCGCTGGGTGTTCTCGATGACCTTGGCCGCTTCGGCCACGCGGATGCTCGACACGCGATGCGTGCCCGCGTCGATGATGTCGCGGTACAGCGCATCGACGAAATCCGCGGCCTCGTCGCTGGAGCCCGCGGTGACCTTGAGCGTGTTCTCGAGCCGGTGCTGTTTGTCGCCTGGATTGATCCGCTCGGGGCTGTAGCCGACATGGAAATCGTGGCGATAACGCAGGCCGGACACCTGTTCGAGGATCGGCACGCAGACCTCTTCGGTCGCGCCGGGATAGACCGTGGATTCGTAGATCACGACATGGCCCGGCTGCAGCGCCGTGCCCACCGCGCGACTCGCCGCATCGAGCGCCGACAGGTCTGGCCGCTTGTAGGCATCGACCGGCGTCGGCACGGTGACGATGAAGACGTTGCAGGTCGCGAGCGCTGCCGCGTCGGCGCTGTAGGTCAGGCGATCGGCGGCGCGCAACTCGCCCGTCGACAGCTCGCGGGTGTGGTCGAGTCCGGCCTGCAGGCCTTCGACGCGCGCGGCATCGATATCGAACCCGAGCGTCGCGTGCCGGCGACCGAGCGCGACTGCGAGCGGCAGTCCGACATAGCCCAGTCCGATGACGGCGACGCGAATGTCGTCGCGTGCGGGCGGTGCTGCGCTCATCCGGGATGTCCTGCGTAAAACCGGCAGTGTAGCGGAGTCGCCCGGGCCCGCCGGCGTGCGCCGACCACCGCGTCGGGCTGGCGCATCCACGCGAAATGGTCGGCCGCCGCGCCCAGGGCGTCGTTGTCGAGATGGGCGATCGCGATGTCCGTGCTCGCCAGTTTGGATGTCAGGAACCGCAGCGAGGTCTCGGGCGCGAGCCAGTCCTGCGACAGCAGGACCGCACGCACCGGGACATCGACCGCGGCCAGTGCGGACTCCAGGTCCACGTCGAGTGCGGCTGCGCGATAGCGGCCCGACAGCCCGCTGCGCGACCAGTCGCCGATGACACCGCGCGCCTCGTTGCCGCCGAAACCGAGACGACGCCCCGGCAGCACGCCGTTGGTCCGTGCCAGCCATGCCATGAACCGGTAGGCGAGCGGCAGTCCCCAGCGCTGCGGCCCGGGAAACGCACGCCAGTGCGGCGCGCCGCTGGCGACCAGCCACAACGCGTCGAAGGCGTCCGGCTCCAGCGCGAGCCGGCAGCAGGCCAGCTGTCCGCCGAGGCTGTGGCCGCCGATACGGCGCGGCAGCTCGGGCACGCAGGCGCGCAGCGCGGCTGCGCTGCAGGCGACGTCCTCCTGCAGCAGGTGACGATACCCCCAGTCGGCGCGGCGTCCTGCGCGCAGCGAGCTCGAACCGATGCCGCGCCATTCGTGCAGGGCCACCGCGACGCCGCGTACGGCCAGCGCATCCGCGAACGGCAGGTAATGCCGGGCGGGCACGCCCATCGCCGGTAGCCACAGCAGGCTGGCGACCGGCGCGTCGGGTCGGCGGACGATCAGTTCGTAGCGATGGCCGTCGTGCGTCTGCAGCGCCTCGACCGAGCCGTCGACCTGCGGCATCACGGGAGGATCGGGCCGAGATGCCCCAGCACGCTGACCGCGCCGGTGCCCGGCCGGTAGGCATCGCGCATCGCCGCGTGCACGTACTCGATGCCGGCGCGACTGGCGTCGACGGCGGCATCGCCGAGCGCGAGGCGCGCCGCGATCGCCGAGGACAGCGTGCAGCCGGTGCCGTGGCCGTCGATGTCCAGGCGCGGCGCGCGATGTTCGAACGCGGCGTCGTCTTCGTGATAGCGGTCGACGACCGTGTCGCCTTCCTCCAGATGGCCGCCCTTGAGCAGCACGCCGCGCACGCCGAGGTTCCGCAGCGCACGCAAGGCCTCGCGCGCCTGGGATGCGTTGGCGATCCGGCGCCCGAGCAGCAGTTCGGCTTCGGGAATATTCGGCGTCAGCACCCATGCGCCCGGCAGCAGGCGACGACGCAAGGCGTCGAGCGCGTCGTTGTCGAGCAGCTTCGCTCCGGAGGTCGCGATCATCACCGGATCGAGCACCACCGGCACGCCCGGATGCGCTGCGAGCGCATCCGCCACTGCGTCGACGATCTCCGCCGTGGCGAGCATGCCGATCTTGATCGCGCGGATGTCGAAGTCGTCGAAGCAGGCGTCGATCTGTGCGCGCAGGAACGCGACCGGCGGCGCGTGCACCGCGGTCACGCCGCGGGTGTGCTGCGCGGTCAACGCGGCGATCGCCGAGACGCCGTGGACACGATGCGCGGCGAAGGTCTTCAGGTCGGCCTGGATGCCGGCGCCGCCGCCGGAATCGGAGCCGGCGATGGTCATCACCGTGCGCGGGCGTGCGGGACGTGGAAGCTCGTTCATACACGCATTGTGCAACAGCCGCGCGATGCGAATCCCGGGCGCGCGGTCAGCCGATGCCGGCGGGCGTACTGCGCAGGCGCCAGTGCCGATAGGCGGTGTACCCGGTGCCCGCGAGCCCGGTCAGGGCCGCCGGTACCAGCAGGGCGCGATAACCGAGGCCTGCGAACAGCCAGGCGCCCAGCACGCCACCGGCCAGGAAGCCGGTGATGATGATTGCGCTCAGCGTGAGCTGGCGCACCGGTAATGGCAGACCACGTAGCGCGTGGCCCAGGCCGATGCCGAGGTCGGTGAACATGCCGCTCAGATGCGTCGTGCGCACCAGCGCGCCGCTGTAGGTCGTCACCATCGCGTTCTGCAGCCCGCAGGCCATCGCGGCGAGCATCGCGCCCAGGATCTGCTGCTGCAGGAACAGCGGCACCGCCAGCGCCAGCAACGCCGCTTCGATCGACAGGGCGACGCCGTAGCGCCGTCCCAGCTGCAGGCTCCGGCCTTGGAGGATCAGTCCGCTGAGGGTCGCCCCGATGCAGAACGCGATGACCACGCCGCAGAGCTGGGTCATCGCGCGCCAGTCACCCTGGGCAAGGGCCGCGCCGAGCAGGCTGGTGGTGCCGGTCAGATGGCTGACCGCCTGGTGCTCGAAGCCGAGGTAGCCGATGACGTTGACCATGCCCGCCACGCAGGCGAGCAGGGTCGCACCGATCCACACCCATCGCGGCAGCGTGTGCGCCACCCGCGCTACAGCACTTCCGAGGCGAAATCCGCCAGCCGCGAACGTTCGCCGCGACGCAGCGTGATGTGCGCGCTGTGGGCCCAGTTCTTGAAGCGGTCCACCGCGTACGTCAGGCCAGAGGTGGTCTCGGTCAGGTAGGGCGTGTCGATCTGCTCCACGTTGCCGAGGCACACGATCTTGGTGCCCGGACCCGCGCGCGTGATCAGGGTCTTCATCTGCTTCGGCGTGAGGTTCTGCGCCTCGTCGAGAATCAGATAGCGCGACAGGAAGGTACGTCCGCGCATGAAGTTCATCGAGCGGATCTTGATCCGGCTCGCCAGCAGATCGTTGGTCGCCGCGCGGCCCCAGCTGCCGCCCTCCTGGTTGTGGGTCAGCACTTCGAGGTTGTCGGTCAGCGCGCCCATCCACGGCGTCATCTTTTCCTCTTCGGTGCCGGGCAGGAAGCCGATGTCCTCGCCGACGCTGACCGTCGCGCGGGTCATGATGATTTCGCGGTAGCGCTGCTGGTCCATGGTCTGGGCGAGGCCCGCCGCCAGCGCGAGCAGCGTCTTGCCGGTCCCAGCGGTGCCGAGCAGGGTGACGAAATCGATGTCCGGATCCATCAGCGCGTTGAGCGCGAAATTCTGCTCGCGGTTGCGCGCATTGATGCCCCACACCGCATGCTGCGTGTGGCGGAAGTCGTCGACGATCTGCAGCGTCGCGCGGCCCTCGTCGACGCGCGCGACCCGGAATTCGGATTCCTCGTCGCCGGGCAGGTAGAGGAACTGGTTGGGGTACCAGCCGTCGTCCTCGTCGGCGGCCAGTTCGTAAAACGTCCGCCCCTTGTCGGTCCACGACTTCAGGTCCTTTCCGTGGCGCGTCCAGAAGTCCTCCGGCACCGCGGTCGCGCCGGTGTAGAGCAGGCTGAAATCGTCGAGCGCGCGGTCGTTCTCGTAATCCTCGTTGGGGATGCCGGCGATCGCCGCCTTGATCCGCAGGTTGATGTCCTTGGAGACGAACACCACCGGGTAGTCGGGTTCGGTGCGCACCAGGTCGAGGATCGCGCCGAGGATGCGGTTGTCGGGCGCGGCCACGCCGAACGAGGTCGGGTCCTCGGCCGGCACCGTGGTCTGGAAGCGGAGCTTGCCGACGCTCTGCGCGCCGCGCAGCTGCAGACCCTGCGGGCGCAGCAGCGGCAGGCCCGAGGCGATCGCGTCGCTGCCGGACGCCTCGATCAGCTCGTTGAGGAAGCGGCTGACCTGTCGCGCGTTGCGACTGGCTTCGGTCGTGCCTTTCTTGCCGTTGTCGAGCTCTTCGATCACCTGCATCGGCAGGTAGACATCGTGCTCCTCGAACTTGAACAGCGCGGTCGGATCGTGCATCAGCACGTTGGTGTCGAGGACGTAGACGCGTTTGCCTTTGGTCATCATTGTGGTGTCGACAATCCCTGTTGGGTGGGGTGCGGGCACAGCGGGGACCCCGCGCCGTGCAGGCGCGACGCGGAGCGGGAACACGGGGAACCGGGTGGAGACCACGGCGTCGACGCACCGGTACGCGCGCGCGGCAGCGCCGCCGTGGCCCGGAGGCCGGGACGGCGGAACGTGCGGACGGGAGGAGCGATCACCTGGCCTGCGCAGCCTGCAACGCGTCGAGCACGGCCTGGGCATGGCCGGGGACCTTGACCTTGCGCCACTCGGCGACGATGGCGTCGTCGGGGTCGATCACGAAGGTGCTCCGCTCGACACCCATGACCTTGCGGCCATACATGTTCTTCTCGCGGATCACGTCGAATGCGCGACACAGCGCTTCGTCCGTGTCGCTGACCAGCGGAAAGGCGAAGCCCTGCTTGGCGCAGAAGTTGTCGTGCGATTTCACCGAGTCGCGCGAGACGCCGAAGACCTCGGCGCCCAGCGCCTGGAACCGCGGCAGCAACGCGTTGAAGTCCAGCCCTTCGGTCGTGCAGCCGGGCGTGGAATCCTTCGGGTAGAAGTACAGCACCCGCCAGCGGCCGGTGTGGGCGGCAAGGGTGGTGGTCGTGCCGCCGGACAGTGCCAGCGGGAGGTCGAGCGTGGATCGGTCGAGCTTGGCTGCGCTCATCGAACGACGGGGCATCCGGTGCAGGAGTGATTGCGCATCACAATGCGCCAAAGCGCTCGCGATCCGCAAGCGCCATCGTGCATCGTCAGAACTTCATCGGGTCCATGATCGCGTCGAGGTTCAGGTGATCGCAGAACTCGAGGAAATCATCGCGCAGCGCGGCGATGTGCATGTTCGCCGGAATGCCGATCGTGACCTGCGCCGAGAACATGTCGGCGCCCGTCTGCATGGCGCGGTAGCGCGACGAATGCAGGCTCTCGATGGTGATGCCCTGGCGGTCGAAGAAGTCGGCCAGCTGGAACAGGATGCCCGGCTTGTCGGCGGCCACGACTTCGACCACGTAGGGCAGCAGATTCGACTGCACGGGCTTGGGGCCGGTGCGGTACCAGACCAGCTTGAGGTCTTCCTCGCGTTCGAGCCGCGTCAGCATCGCTTCGAGCTTCGCCACCGCGTCCCACGGGCCGTTGGCCAGCGCGGTCACCGAGACATCGCGGCCGACGGTGGACAGCCGGGTGTCCACCAGGTTGCAGCCACTGTCCGCGATACGCCGCGACACCGACAGCAGCGGCGATGCCGGATGCGTGGTGTAGGCATTGATCAGCAGGTAGTTCTCGTTCGGCGAAGGCCGGGAAGCGGTGTCTGTATCGGAGTCGGTCAAGGGGGCGTCCGCGGCGGAAATCTGGTCGTCCACGTCGTGGTGACGGGAACTGGGTGAACGGCGACCCGGTCTCGGACCGGAAGCCGCGGTCAGCATACTTGCCCGCGCTTCGTGGCCGCAAGTAACATCGACGCGCATTTCCCGCAAAAAACCCGCTGTTCGCCCGTTCGTCCGCCCAGCGCGGTCGCGCCGGCGTGCCGCTCACCGGACCCCACGACCTTGCGATTGACCGGCAGCATCACCGCCCTCGCCACGCCCTTCACCGACACCGGCGCCGTGGATCACGCGGCGTGGAAACGCCTGGTGGACGCGCAGCTCGAGGCGGGCACGCAAGGGCTGGGGGTCGCCGGATCGACCGGGGAAGCGGCGACGCTGTCGGACGATGAATACGCCGAGATCCTCCGCGCGGCGGTGCGCATCGTCGCGGGTCGGGTGCCGGTACTGGCCGGCACCGGACTGTCGGGGACCGGCAAGACGATCGCGCAGACCCGCGCCGCGGCGGCGCTGGGCGCCGATGTGGCGCTGGTGGTGACGCCGCCGTACGTGCGACCTACGCAGACCGGACTGCTGGCGCACTACCGCGCGATCGCCGATGACGGCGCGTTGCCGGTGCTGCTCTACAACGTGCCGGGCCGCACCGGTTGTGACCTGCTGCCGGAGACCGTCGCGGCGCTGGCCGCGCATCCGCGCATCGTCGGCATCAAGGAAGCGCACAACGGCGAGGACCGGATGCAGGCCCTGCTGGTGCTGCGCGATGCCGGTTTCGCGGTGCTGAGCGGCGACGATCCGACCGCTGCGCGTGCGATGCTCGCGGGCGCCGACGGCGTGATCGCGGTGGTCTCGAACATGATTCCCGCGGCGTTCCGTCGTCTGTGCGATCTCGCGCGTGCCGGTCGCGCCGACGAGACGCTGGACTGGGACGCGCGGTTGCAGTCGCTCTACGCATTCGCCGGCATCGAATCCAATCCGATCCCGGTCAAGGCGGTGCTCGCGCGGCAGGGCTTCGGCCACGGCCTGCGGTTGCCGCTGACTTCCCTGGCCGACGCGCACCTCGCGCTGGCCGACGATGCGACGCAGGCGGCGGCGGACCTCGAACGGTCCTGTCGTGCGCTGCGCGCCGCCTGATTCCTGCAGGAGTACTCCACTGATGCGTTCATCGAATTCCCCCCTCCGTTACGTCGCCATCGCCTGTCTGGCCGTTGCGGTCGTGGGTGCCAGCGGCTGCCGCTGGTTCAAGAAAGAAAACGAGCTCTACGCACAGAGCCCCGAGACCCGTCCGCTGGAGGTCCCGCCGGATCTCGACCTGCCGCGCACCGAAGGCGGGATCGCGCTGCCGCCGACCGGCGGCTCGGTCACGCGCTCGACGACCGGGCCTGCGGTCGCGGGCACGGCCAACGGCTTTGCGGTGCAGGGCGAACGCGACGCGGTGTTCGCGCGTGTCGGCCAGGCGCTCGAAGCGACCGACGGCGTCACGGTCACCAGCCGCGCGCAGATCGTCGGCACCTACGACGTGCAGTACGCGGGCAGCCAGTTCCTGCTGCGCGTGACCCCGGCCCAGGACGGCGGCACGTTCGTGTCGGCGGTGGATCCGCGCGGCCAGGCGGCGACCGGCGACGCCCCGACGCGCCTGCTCGCCGCGGTGCAGGCGGCGCTCGCCGACTGACGTCGACACGCGACCGCTGGACACGGAAACGGGCGCCTCGGCGCCCGTTTTCATGTCTGCAACCGGTCGCGGCCGTCAGCGTTCGAGCAGCGGCAGCTTGTCCGGCTTGTTCTCCCACTCCTTTGCGTCGGCCAGCGCGTCCTTGCGGGTCGTGATGACCGGCCAGTCGCGCGACAGCTCGGCGTTCAACGCGACGAAGGCTTCCTGCCCGGCGGGCACGTCGTCTTCGGGATAGATCGCATTGATCGGACATTCGGGCTCGCACAGGGTGCAGTCGATGCACTCGTCGGGGTCGATGACCAGGAAGTTCGGGCCTTCATGGAAGCAGTCGACCGGGCAGACCTCGACACAGTCGGTGTACTTGCACTTGATGCAGTTTTCGGTAACGACAAAGGGCATGGAATCTTCGTACGGGCGAATGCTGGGCGCAGTTTAAGGCAGCGGCCCGCGCGGCGTGCGAAGTGTTCGCATTTGTGCCGCAGGCGTCGAAGCGGCGGGCGTCGAAAGAGGGCGGACGCAGGCGGGCATTGCGTGCATGCGCCCGTCGCGGACGGACGGTCTCGACGTGCGGCGGCCGGCAGCGCCGGAGTGCAGGGCCGTTTCGGCCCACGACGACCACGCTGGGATGCGGGCCCCCGAAACGCAACAGGCCCGCAGCTTGCGCGGCGGGCCTGTTGCCTGAAATGGTGCTCCCTACGGGATTCGAACCCGTGTTTTAGCCTTGAGAGGGCCACGTCCTAGGCCTCTAGACGAAGGGAGCGAGTGCGTTACCGCCGGAGCGGCACCGGCTGGACGACCGGCTGCAGGCATCGTCAGGTGCGTGCAGCTTGCTAGTATAGCAACGATACGAGCCCCGAAGCAGGGGCCGGACAGGAAATTTTTCCACTTGATGCCGAATCACATTCCGTCTCTTCCGGCCGCCGAGCTGCGGACCATTCCACGAGACCAGCACACGATCTCCCGCCGGCAGATCAGCCAGAACGCACTGCGCGTGCTCTACCGGCTGCACGAAGCCGGTCACCAGGGGTATCTGGTCGGCGGCGCCGTCCGCGACGTCCTGGTCGGGCTGGCCCCCAAGGATTTCGACATCGCGACCGATGCGACGCCCGAACAGGTCAAGGCGCTGTTCCGCAATTGCCGCCTGATCGGCCGCCGGTTCCGTCTGGCGCACGTCGTGTTCGGCCGGGAGATCATCGAGGTCGCGACCTTCCGCGCCAACGTCGACGACGGCAGCGGCGACCGCGAGCTGCACGAGGGCGGGCGCCTGCTGCGCGACAATGTCTACGGCACGGTCGAGGACGATGCGATCCGCCGCGACTTCACCGCCAACGCGTTGTATTACGGCATCGCCGATTTCTCGGTGCGCGATTACACCGGCGGCTTCGAGGATGTACAGAACCGGGTGCTGCGCCTGATCGGCGATCCCGACACGCGCTACCGCGAGGATCCGGTGCGGATGCTGCGCGCGGTGCGGCTGTCGGCCAAGCTCGGTTTCACGATCGATCCCGGCACTGCGGAGCCGATTCCCCGGCTCGCGTCGCTGCTCGGCGAGGCCGCGCCTGCGCGGCTGTTCGAGGAATGTCTGAAGCTGTTCCTGTCGGGCCATGCGGTCGCCAGCTTCGAGGCGCTGCAGCAGCACGGCCTGCTCGGCGCGCTGTTTCCCGAGTCCGCGGCCGCACTGGCGTCGAACCGCAGCGGCGCGCTGCGGGCGATGGTCGTCGCCGGCCTGCGCTCCACCGACGCACGCGTGCAGGCCGGCGATCCGGTCTCGCCCGCGTTCCTGTTCGCGACCCTGTTGTGGCCGGCCTACTGCCGCACGCTGATGAAGCTGCAGGCCGAGGGCGTGCAACTGGTCGACGCGCAGCGCCGCGCCGCGGACCGGGTCACGGTGCACCAGCTGTCGACGATCGCGCTGCCGCGTCGCTTCTCGCTGCCGATGCAGGAGATCTGGCTGCTGCAGGCGCGCTTCCCGCAGCGCCAGCGCAAGCGCGTGACGCGCACGCTGTCGCATCCGCGTTTCCGCGCCGCGTTCGATTTTCTCGTGCTGCGCGAGGCCGCATCCGACGAGCATGCGGCCGACGTCGCGTTCTGGACCGAGGCGCAGGACGATCCGGACCACGCGATCGCGCTGTTTCCGGCCGACGACGAGGCCGGCGAAGGCGATGGCGAGGCGCCCCGACGTCGGCGTCGTCGCCGACGTCCCGCCGGCGGCTGAGCGACGGGCCACGATGGAAGCCGCACGCGTGCAGCGCGTGTTCGTCGGTCTGGGCGGCAATGTCGGCGATGCCGTCGCGACGCTGCGCGCCGCGGCCGGTGCACTGGCCGGGTTGCCGGACGCGCGCGACTTCGTCCTGTCGCCGCTGTACCGCACACCGGCCTGGGGCCGGGTCGACCAGCCCGACTTCGTCAATGCGGTCGCGGCATTCGACACCACGCTCGCGCCACGCGACCTGCTCCATGCGCTGCTGGCGATCGAGCTGCAATTCGGCCGCGTCCGCGACGCGTCCTGCGACGACCGCTGGGGGCCGCGCACGCTGGATCTGGACCTGCTGCTGTACGGCGCGCAGGTCGTTGCATTACCGGGACTGACCGTGCCGCATCCGCACCTGCACCAGCGCGCATTCGCGCTCGTGCCGCTGCTGGACATCGCGCCGGACATCGTGATTCCCGGCATCGGGCCCGCATCCACTGCGCTGGCCGGCCTGGCGCCTGCGGCGATCGAACCGGTGCGATGACGGTCACGGCCCGCGGCGGACGCTGCCGGGCACGCGCGCGTGATGCGACACTAGGCACATGAGCATGCCTTCCAATGACGCGCCGGTCACCGTACCCGCGCTGTTCGCCGCCCGCGACGCCGGGCGCAAGCTGACGATGCTGACCGCCTACGACGCGGGCTTCGCGCGGGTCAGCGACATCGCCGGCATCGACCTGCTGCTGGTCGGCGACTCGCTCGGCATGGTGGTGCAGGGGCATGGCTCGACGTTGCCGGTCACGGTCGACGACATCGCCTACCACACGGCCTGCGTGGCACGCGCCACGCGCCGCGCGCTGGTCGTCGCGGACCTGCCGTTCCAGTCGGACGCGACGCCGGAACTCGCGCTCGCGGCGTCGACGCGTCTGCTGCAGGCCGGTGCCGGCATGGTCAAGCTGGAAGGCGCGGGCCCGCACAAGCTCGACGTGATCCGGTTCCTGGTCGCGCGCGAGATTCCCGTCTGCGCGCACCTCGGGCTGACGCCGCAATCGGTGCTGCGCTTCGGCGGCTTCAAGGTGCAGGGCCGCGGTGACGCCGCCGCGCGGGCACTGCGCGAAGAAGCGCAGGCCGTCGCCGACGCGGGTGTCGCGCTGCTGGTGCTCGAAGGTGTGCCGGCGGCGCTCGCCAGCGCGATCACCGCAGCTTCGCCGGTGCCGACGATCGGTATCGGCGCCGGGCTGGGCTGCGATGGCCAGGTGCTGGTGCTGCACGATCTGCTCGGTCTCGACAGCGGACATCGCCGGCCGAAGTTCGTCCGCGATTTTCTCGCCACCGGCGGGTCGGTGGATGGCGCGGTGCGCGCCTACATCGATGCGGTGCGCGATGGCACGTTCCCGTCCGAGCAGCATTCCTACAGCTGAGCGCCGCGCCGGCGTCTCCGTCTCTCCCTCGATTGCCGAATCCATGATCGAAACCGTCGACGACCTGTCCCTGCTGCGCGCGCGCGTGACGCAGTGGAGGCGCGAAGGCCTGCGCGTCGGCCTGGTGCCGACGATGGGCAACCTGCACGCCGGCCATTTCTCGCTGGTCGAGGCGCTGCGCGCACGCGTCGATCGCGTCGTCGCCAGCATCTTCGTCAATCCGACGCAGTTCGGGCCGCACGAGGATTTCGACCGGTACCCGCGCACGCCCGAGGCGGATGCGGCCGGTCTCGACGCCGCGGGCTGCGACCTGGTGTGGCAGCCATCGGTGGCGACGATGTATCCGCTGGGCCTGGCACAGGTGGTGCAGGTCCGCGTGCCCGGCGTGACCGCGGTGCTGGACGGCGCGCATCGGCCGGGGCATTTCGATGGCGTCGCGACCGTGGTCACGCGGCTGTTCCACCAGGTCCAGCCCGATGTCGCCGCGTTCGGCCGCAAAGACTACCAGCAACTGGCGGTGATCGCCCATCTGGTGCGCGATCTCGCGTTCCCGGTCGAACTGCTGCCGGTCGCGATCGCGCGCGCGCCGGACGGGCTGGCCTTGAGTTCGCGCAACCAGTACCTGGATGCGACGCAGCGCGCGGCCGCGCCCGATCTTCATCGCAGCCTGCTGGCGGCCCGCGATGCACTGGCCCGCGGCGATGCGCCCGCGACCGTTGAAGCCGCTGCCGGGGAGCGCCTGCGCGCTGCCGGGTTCGACGTCGACTACGTGGCCGTGCGCGCGCCGGACCTGGCCGCATTCGATCCCGGCACGCGCGAGGGCGTGGTCCTGGTCGCCGCGCGGATCGGTAGCACGCGCCTCATCGACAACCTCGAATTCAGCTTCTGATCGCGGCCGCCGCGGTCGCTGAATCCTGCCGGCGTGCGGGCCGGCAGCATGTTGCGATGCGGAATATCGACCCTATACTTTCCGCCTCCTGCGGGGCTCTCCCGCCAGACCGCCGAGATCCGGCCGCGATGCCATGCAACTGACCCTGCTCAAAGCCAAGATCCACCGTGCGTCCGTGACCCACGCCGAGCTGCACTACGAAGGCTCGTGTGCGATCGACGGCCGCCTGCTCGACATGTCCGGCATCCGGGAATACGAGCGCATCGAGATCTACAACATCAACAACGGCGAGCGCTTCGCGACCTACGCGATCCGCGCCGAAGTCGGCAGCGGCATCATCTCGGTCAACGGCGCGGCCGCGCACAAGGCCGGCGTCGGGGATCTGGTGATCATCTGCGCCTACGGCGCGCTGGACGAGGCGGAGGTCGCCAAGTTCAAGCCGAAGCTGGTCTACGTCGACCGGCAGAACCGGATGACCCACACCAACGACGCCATCCCGGCGCAGGCCGCCTGATGGCGACGGCGGCGCAGCGGATCGACTCCACGCTGGCGCCGCATGCCGCGCGCCTCGCCCAGGCGCGCATCGCCGACCTCGTCGCCGCCGATCCGGCGCGGCCGCAGACCAGCGCGCTGCGCGTCGGTGGCCTCTACGCCAGCTTCGCGCGCCAGCGCGTGGATGCCGGTGCGCGCGATGCGCTGCTGCAACTCGCACGCGATGGCGGTGTGCCCGGTGCGCTGCGCGCCTTGTTCGACGGCGAGACCGTCAACACCTCCGAAGGGCGTCCGGCCCTGCATGTCGCGCTGCGCGCGTCGCTGTCGACGACGGCCATCGCCCGCGATGCGTCGGCGCAGGCGCGCGAAGCCCGCGCCCGCATGGCGCAGCTGGTCGCCGGACTCGAGGCCTCGGACGTCACCGACATCGTCAACGTCGGCATCGGCGGGTCGGACCTCGGCCCGCGCCTGGTCGTCGATGCGCTGAAGGATTTCGGCACCGGCCGCTTCCGCGTGCATTTCCTGACCAACGTCGACGGCAGCGACGCCCAGCATCTGCTCAAGCAACTCGATCCCGCGCACACCGCGGCGATCCTCGTGTCCAAGACCTTCGGCACCCAGGAGACCCTGCTCAACGGCGCGGTGGTGCGTGACTGGCTCGGCGGCAGCGACCGGCTCTACGCGGTCAGCGCCAACGTGCCGAGGGCCGAAGCATTCGGCGTCGCGCCCGAGCGCGTGCTGCCGATGTGGGACTGGGTCGGCGGCCGGTACTCACTGTGGTCGGCTGTCGGCTTCTCGATCGCACTGGCGATCGGGGTCGACGGCTTCGACGCCTTGCTCGCCGGCGCGGCCGACATGGACGCGCACGTGCTCGAGGCGCCGCTCGAGGCCAACCTGCCGGTGCTGCATGCGCTGACCGGTGTCTGGAACCGCAACGCGCTCGGCCTCCAGACGCAGGCGGTGCTGCCCTACGACGAGCGCCTCGCGCTGCTGCCCGCATACCTGCAGCAGCTGGTCATGGAAAGCCTGGGCAAGTCGGTCACGCCCGACGGCGCGCCCGCGGGCGTCGATACCGTTCCCGTGCTGTGGGGCGGGCCGGGCACCAATTCGCAGCACAGCTTCTTCCAGGCGCTGCACCAGGGCACCCAGACCGTACCTGCGGATTTCATCGGCGTGGTGACGCCGGCGCATCCCTATGCCGAGAACCACGCGGCGCTGCTGTCGAACCTGCTGGCGCAGACCGAGGCGCTGGCCAACGGTCATGCGGCGGACGATCCGCAGAAGGCCTATCCGGGCAACCGCCCGTCGACGCTGTTTTTGCTCGACACGCTGACGCCGCGCGCGTTCGGCGCGCTGGTCGCGCTGTACGAGCACAGCGTCTACGTGCAGTCGGTGCTGTGGGGCATCAACGCCTTCGACCAGTGGGGCGTGGAGCTGGGCAAGCGCATCGCGGGCGAACTGCTGCCGGCGGTGCAGGGCGGCGATGCGACCGTGTCGGATCCGGTCACGCGCGCGCTTCTCGACGAGATCCACGCGCGCGCCGGACGCGCCTGACGGGTGCGCAGTGCCGTGTGCATCCGCGCGGCCGAGCCGGCGGATGCGCCAGGCCTGCACGCGCTGTTTTCCGAGGCCGCGGCCTATGGCGGCACGCTGCAGTCGCCGTATCCCTCGCAGGCCGAGTGGGCCCGCCGACTCGCCGACCTGCCGTGCCACACCGTGCAGCTGGTGGCCGAGGAGGCGGGCACGGTCGTCGGTGCCGCCGGGTTCGACGTGTTCCAAAACCCGCGTCGGCGGCACGCCGCGAACCTTGGCATGGCCGTGCGGCAGTCGCGGCACCGCACCGGTGTCGGCACGGCGCTGTTACGCGCGGTGATCGACACCGCCGAGCGCTGGCACTGTGTGCGCAGGCTGGAGCTGGAGGTCTACACCGACAACGCGCCGGCGATCGCGCTGTATGCGCGCCACGGGTTCGTCGAGGAAGGCGTGGCGCGGCAGTACGCGTTGCGCGACGGCGTCTTCGTCGATGTCCTGCTGATGGCCCGCGTGGTCGACACGCCGGGGCCGCGCACGGGTTGACGTCAGGCGGGGTGTCGAACCCGTCGTCTCCGTTGGCTTGAAGCGCGCGACCGATGCAGGCGTCGCGCCGCCCGTGTCGGAGCGCGCGCGATCAACCTCCGTCGTCGAGACCTGTCGCGCGCGAGCACGCTCTTCCAGTTCTTTCGCTTCGACATCGAGTTGCAGCTGCGACCTGTTTGCGCAGGCACTGCCGACAGTCCGGGTTCACTCCAGCCCGTGGCGGCGCAGCGCCCACTCGACGTGCTCGTCGACCAGCGCATCGCCCGAGTGCTGGCGCGCGCGCAGCGCCGCCGTCGTCTCGGGTGTCGTCGGCGCGTTGCCCAGCGCGATCGCGAGGTTGCGCAGCCAGCGGCGGTGCCCGCTGCGGCGAATCGGCGAGCCCTCGGTGCGCTGCAGGAACTCGTCCTCGTCCCAGGCGAACAGGTCCGCCAGCGACGCGGTATCGAGGGCGTTGCGTGCGCGGAAATCGGGTTCGTCGTGGCGCTTGGCGAACTTGTTCCATGGGCACACCAGCTGGCAGTCGTCGCAGCCGAAGATCCGGTTGCCGATCAGCGGCCGCAGCGAGGCATCGATCGCGCCTTCGTGCTCGATCGTCAGATAGGCGATGCAACGCCGCGCATCCAGCCGGTGCGGCGCGACGATCGCGCGCGTCGGGCAGACCTCGATGCAGCGCACGCACGTACCGCAGTGGGCGCTCGCCGGCGGATCCACCGGCAGCGCGACATCGACGTAGATCTCGCCGAGGAAGAACCACGAGCCGCCGTTCCGGTCGATCAGGCAGGTGTGCTTGCCGATCCAGCCGAGTCCCGCGTTGCGCGCGAGCGCACGCTCCAGCACGGGCGCCGAATCGACGAACACGCGATGGCCGAAGGGGCCGATCTCGTCCTGGATCCGGTGCGCGAATTTCTGCAGGCGCTGCCGCATCAGCTTGTGATAGTCGCGACCGAGCGCATAGCGCGCGACGTAGGCGCGGCTGCCGTCGGCGAGCGTCTGCCATGCGCTGTCGTCGTCGTTGCGACCGTAGTCCAGTCCGACCGAGATCACCCGCAGCGTGCCGGGCAACAGCGCGTCGGGGCGGGCGCGCAGGTCGCCGTGGCGCGCCATCCAGTCCATCGTTCCGTAGAGGCCCTGGGCGAGCCAGTCGCGCAGATGGATCTCGTCGTCGCCGAGTTCGATGCCGGCGATGCCGCAGCGCTGGAAGCCCATGTCGCGCGCGATCGCCTTGATGCGCCCGGCGATGTCGGCGGGCGTCTCGATGGCATCGATGGGGGAGTGCGGCGTCTGGGACACGATGCCGCAAGTATAGAATCCGCCGCATGAGTCTCCCCTGCGACCAGAACGCGCCGCGCGCGCCCGGCACGCCGCTGTACGACGCCGCGGGCCTGCGCGCACTCGAAACGGCGGCGATCCGGGCGCTCGGCGGCGATGCCGGCATCCTGATGGCGCGCGCGGGTCTCGCCGCGTGGCATGCGGTGCTCGCGCACTGGGCGGAGGCGCAGCGCATCGTCGTCGTCTGCGGCCCGGGCAACAACGGCGGCGATGGTTACGTGCTCGCGCGTCACGCGCTGCAGGCGGGACGCGGCATCACGGTCTGCCGCCACGCCGCGCATGCGCCGCGCACGCCGCTGGCCCGCGCGGCCTGCGACGCATTCGTGGCGGCAGGCGGGCAGGTGGAGACGATCGGCACGGGCCTGCCGGCGGCCGACCTCGTCGTCGATGCCCTGTTCGGCATCGGGCTGACGCGCGCGCCGGATGCGGCGGCGCATGCGGTGATCGACGCGATGCAGACAGCGGGCGCGCCGATCCTGGCGCTCGACGTGCCCAGCGGACTCGATGCCGATCGCGGCAGCGCGCCGGGCATCGCGGTCCGCGCGACCCGCACGCTGCAGTTCCTCGGGGCGCAAGTCGGACTGCAGACCGGCGACGGCGTCGACCACGCCGGCGCGTGCGCGCTGGCCGATCTCGACGTGCCGCCCGCCGCGCGCGCGACCGTTCCGCTCGCCGCGCGCCGCGTCGCTGCCGCGGATCTGGCGCACTGGCTGCCCCCGCGCGCGCGCAATGCGCACAAGGGCACGTCGGGGCATGTGCTGCTGGTCGGCGGCGATACCAGCAAGGGCGGCGCGATCCTGCTCGCGGCCGAAGCAGCGCTGCGCTCGGGCGCCGGGCTGGTCAGCGTCGGCACGCGCGCCGCGCATGTCGCCGCGCTGCTGACACGCTGTCCCGAAGCGATGGCGCTCGATGCGGACCACGCGCCGGCACTGGCCGCGTTGCGCGATCGGGTCGACGTCGTCGCCATCGGCCCGGGCCTGGGGCAGGGTGCATGGGCGCATGGCCTGTATGCCGAACTGCTGGCCGGCGACACGCCGCGGGTGCTCGATGCCGACGCGCTCAACCTGCTGGCGCAATCGCCCATGCCGCTGCCGTCGGACACCATCCTGACCCCGCATCCGGGCGAAGCCGCGCGTCTGCTCGACTGCACGAGCGCGGACATCCAGCGCGACCGGCCTGCCGCGGTGCGTCGGCTGGCCGAACGCTTCGCTTGCGTCGTGGTGCTCAAGGGCGCCGGCAGCCTGGTCTGCGTGCCCGGCGGCGTGCCGTGGCTGGTCGCCAGCGGCAACCCCGGCATGGCAGTCGGCGGCATGGGCGACGCGCTGACCGGCTGCATCGCGGCATTGCGCGCCCAGGGACTCGACAGCGAACAAGCGGCGGTCTGCGGCGCGCTGCTGCACGGCGTGGCCGGGGACGTGGCCGCCGGCGCGGGCGGCGAGCGCGGGCTGTTGCCCCGCGATCTGATCGACGCCTTGCGCGCCCTGGCCAATCCGGTGGCCGCTGCATGAGCCGCTACGTCCTGCCCGACGAGGCGGCCACGCAGGCCCTGGCGCAGGTGCTCGCGACGACCCAGCCTGCGTCCGCGGTCGTGCACCTGCAGGGCGATCTCGGCGCCGGCAAGTCGACGCTGGCCCGCGGCTGGCTGCGCGCGCTGGGCGTGACCGGCCCGGTCCGCAGTCCCACCTACACCCTGGTCGAGCGCTATCCGCTGACCGGCGGCGCCGAAGCGCTGCACCTCGATCTCTACCGGATCGGCGATGCCGGCGAACTGGAATTCCTCGGTCTCGACGATGTCGCCGCATCGCTGTGGCTGATCGAGTGGCCCGAACGCGGTGCCCGGGCACTGCCGCCGGCCGATCTGCGCATCGAGCTGGTCCAGTCCGGGACCGGGCGGGCCGCCACACTGGTGCCGACCAGCGAGAGCGGACGTGCATGGCTGGCCGAGGTCGACGCGTCTTCACGTTTGTCGACCATTCCTGAACCCAGCCCGTAGGAACCCGCTGCAGGTTACGGATTTACAAAGAAAACCGGCTTGCATTGTCCTGACCATGGTGATTGACTACCGGCCATGCGAACCCGGGGAATCAATCTCTCTCAGGCCATGTTGGCGCTCGCGCTGCTGGCCGCGTTGTGCTGGAACCTCGCCTACGGCGCGGAACTGCGCGACGTGCGGGTCCAGTCGGGCGCCACCGGCACCCGCGCCGAGCTGGTATTCGACGCCAGGGCCGAGTTCGCGATCATCTCGCTGTCCAATCCCGATCGCCTCGTCGTCGACCTGCCCGGCACTCGGCTGCGGTCGGGCCTGGCGTTGTCCGGCGCGGGCGGCATCGTCAAGTCGGTGCGCAGCGGCCAGCCCGTCGCGGGCACGACCCGCATCGTCTTCGATCTGGCGGGCGCCACCGTCGCGCCGCCGCCCCGGCGCGAGGACGGTCCCGATGGGGCGCGCCTCATCATCGAGTGGCCCGGCGATGGCGACGCCGATCCCATCGCCCGCATCGCGGCGGCCGCGGCGCCCGCAGCGGCGCCGGTCTCCGCTTCCGCGGGCGCGCCGCCGCCCGCCAGGGATCCCGCGCTCGCCTCCAACGACGCCACCTCGCGCCTGATCTCCTCGATGGCGCAGCCCGCACCTGCCGTTGCAACCCCGACACCGGTGCCTGCCGCCGTACCCGCGCCCGCACCCGTCGCCGCGACGCCGCCACAGGTCGAGACGGCGCCGCCGCCTGCCCCCGTCGCGGTCGCGCCCGCGCCGACGTTGCGCGCAGGTCCCGGCATGCGGCCGCTGGTCATCGCGATCGATGCCGGCCATGGCGGCCGGGACCCGGGGGCGATCGGTCCGGCCGGCACCTACGAAAAGCACGTGGTGCTGGCGATCGCGCGGGAACTGGCCCGCCAGATCGACGCGACGCCCGGCATGCGGGCGCATCTGGTGCGCGACAACGACAGTTTCGTCGAACTGCCGCAGCGCGCACGCCGCGCGCGCCAGGCCAAGGCGGACATGTTCGTCTCGATCCATGCCGATGCGGCCTTGAACCGCGCGGCCTACGGATCGTCGGTCTACACGCTGTCGCTGCGCGGCGCCTCGTCGCAGCAGGCGCGCTGGCTGGCCGACCGCGAGAACACGGCCGACCTGGTCGGCGGCGTGCAGCTGGAGAAGGACACGCTGTCGTCGGTGCTACTGGATCTGGCGCAGAGCGGTCACATGCGCGCGTCGCAGGATGCCGCCGGTCACGTGCTGTCGGGCCTGCGCAACGTCGGCAAGACCCACAAGTCGAACGTCGAGTACGCGAACTTCGCGGTGCTGCGCAATGCCGACATGCCGGCGATGCTGGTCGAGACCGGTTTCATCTCCAACCCGGACGAAGAGAGGCGCCTGCTCGATCCGGCGCACCAGCGCCGGGTCGCGGCCGCGGTGATGAACGGCATCAATACCTTCTTCACCAGCCAGCCCCCGCCGGGCACGCTGTATGCCGCGCGCGCGGCGGCGGCCGAAGCGAGCGGCGGCAGTCCGTAGCCGCGGGCGCGCCCGCGGTCGCGCGATGCAGCCGGTATCATCGGCACTGGTTTTTCCAGAGCGGCCCGCGCCGCAGATGCCGTGCCGATCCGCCAGCTGCCCGATACCCTGATCAACCAGATCGCCGCCGGCGAAGTCGTCGAGCGGCCAGCGTCCGTGGTCAAGGAACTGGTCGAGAACGCACTCGATGCGGGCGCCCGCCGCATCGACATCGACCTCGAAGAAGGCGGCGTGCGCCTGATCCGGATCCGCGACGACGGTGGCGGCATTCCGGCCGACGAGCTGCCGCTCGCCATCTCGCGGCACGCGACCAGCAAGATCGGATCGCTCGACGACCTCGAGGCCGTCGCGACGCTGGGGTTCCGGGGTGAAGCGCTGCCGTCGATCGCGTCGGTCAGCCGGTTCGCCATGACGTCGCGCCGCGAGGGCGATGCGCACGGCGCCATGCTGCAGGTCGACGGCGGCACGGTCGGCGCGGTCGCGCCGAGTCCGCATCCGCGTGGCACCACGGTCGAGATCCGCGACCTCTTCTTCAACGTGCCCGCGCGGCGCAAGTTCCTGCGCGCGGAACGCACTGAGCTGGGGCACATCGAGGAATGGCTGCGTGCGCTGGCGCTGGTGCGGCCGGACGTGGAACTGCGCGTCAGCCACAACGGCAAGCCGACCCGGCGCTACAAGGGCGAGGAGGAACTGTTCTCCGGCGTGCGCCTCGGCGAGACGCTCGGCCAGGACTTCGCCGACGCCGCGCTGCGCGTCGGGCACGAGGCGGCGGGGCTCGCGCTGCATGGCTGGATCGCGAAGCCGACGTATTCGCGCGCCAGCGCCGACCAGCAGTATCTGTACGTCAACGGCCGCTCGATCCGAGACCGCAGCGTCGCGCATGCGGTGCGCCAGGCCTATGCCGACGTGCTGTTCCACGGCCGGCAGCCGGCCTACGTGCTGTTCCTCGAACTCGATCCGACGCGGGTCGACGTCAACGTGCATCCGGCCAAGCACGAGGTGCGGTTCCGCGATGCGCGCCTGATCCATGAGTTCGTCTATCGCACGCTGCATGCCGCGCTGTCGGACACGCGCGCGGGCATGGCCTCCGGCGTCGACACGCTGCCGCCGGCGCAGGCGACGGACGGCATGCCGTCGTCGATGCCGGCGTGGGCGCGCCCGATGCCGCAGTCGAACCTCACGCTGCGCGTCGACGAGGCGCGCGCGGCCTACGCCAACCTGTACGGCGCGCCGTCGCAGGGCGCGGGTGCGATCGGGCCGGTGTCTTCGACCGGCTACGCCGCGCCGGCACTGCCGGCGCATGGCGATGCGCTGGTGCCGCCGCTTGGCTATGCAGTGGCCCAGTTGCACGGGATCTACATCCTCAGCGAGGCCGCCGACGGCATGATCGTCATCGACATGCACGCCGCGCACGAGCGCATCGGCTACGAGAAACTGAAGAACGCGCACGACGGCGACGGCGTGCGCATGCAGCCGCTGCTGGTGCCGCAGACCGTGGCGGTGTCCGAGCGCGAGGCCGATGTCGCCGAGGGCGAAAGCGCGACCCTGGCCGAGCTGGGCTTCGAGGTGTCGCGCAGCGGCCCGCAATCGCTGTTGTTGCGCGCGGTGCCCGCGTTGCTCGCACACGGCGACAGCGAGGCGCTGCTGCGCGATGTGCTGGCCGACCTGCGCGAACACGGCGCCAGCCGCCGCGTGCGCGAGGCGCGCGACGAGCTGCTGTCGACGATGGCCTGCCATGGCGCGGTGCGCGCGAACCGGCGACTGTCGCTGCCCGAGATGAACGCACTGCTGCGCCAGATGGAAGCGACCGAACGCTCGGGCCAGTGCAACCATGGACGCCCGACCTGGGCGCATTTTCCGCTGGCGGACATCGACCGCTGGTTCTTGCGGGGACGCTGACGATGCGGCCTGTGCTCCTGATGGCCTGCGCGCTGCTCGCGCTCGCCACCACCGCCTGCAGCGACGACGTCGCCGGCCCTGCGCCCGCGGACGTCGCCGAGACGGCGCGTCTCGACCGCGCCTTCGCCGAGGAGACGCGGACCTGGCAACAGGCGCGTCGGGCGGAACTCGTCGCGCCGGACGGATGGACCAGCCTGATCGGGCTGCACTGGCTGGAGCTCAAGGCGCACTACGTCGGCAGCGATGCGACCAGCGGGCTGCGGCTGGCACTCGGACCGGCCAAGCTGGGCCTGCTGCAACAGGACGGCGATGCGGTGTTCTTCACCCCGGAACGCGGCGCCGCGGTCACGCTTGATGGCGCGCCGTTGAAGGGACGCGCGCGACTGCACAGCGACCACGATCCGACGCCCGGCACGCTCGGCTTCGATGACGGCAAGGGTCTGCTGACCCTCGTCGAACGCGGCGGCCGCCGGGCGTTGCGCGCGCGGCATGCCGATGCGCCGACACGCATGCACTTCACCGGTCTCGACTACTGGCCCGCCGCGCGACACTGGCGCATCGAGGCCCGTTTCGAACCCGCGCCGCCGGGCACGACCATCGAGATCGCCAATATCATCGGCACGGTGGACGCATTGCCCAGCCCCGGGAGTGTCGTCTTCGAGCGGGACGGCGCGACCTTCGCCCTGCAGGCGCTCGAAGGCGAGGCCGGCGGCCTGTTCCTGATCCTCGCCGACCGCAGCAGCGGGCACGGCAGTTACGGCGCGGGCCGCTATCTCGACACTGTCCCGCCCGCGGCCGACGGTCGCGTGGTCGTGGATTTCAATCGCGCCTACAACCCGCCGTGCGCGTTCACGCCGTTCGCGACCTGCCCGTTGCCGCCTGCCGGCAACCGTCTCGACCTGATGATCGACGCGGGCGAGCAAGCCTACGTCCCGCCTGTTCTCTGACCCGTCCCCGTTGCGTCGTCGACCGGCGCGTTCCAAGGAGTCCGCATGCGTTTCGATCGCGTCCGCCGTGTCATCTTCGTCCCGCTGCTGGTCGCCAGCCTCTGCGTCGGCGCCGCCGTGCAGGGCGAGCGGCCCGCCGGAGAGCCGCCGACGCTCGACGCGCTGTCCATCGCCGACGTGCCCGTCACGCCGCCACCGGTGCCGCTGCTGTGGCGCATCCGCGGCGAGCACGGCAGCCTGTTCCTGCTCGGCTCGTTCCATTTCCTCAAGCCGACCGACTATCCGCTGTCCGGCGATATCGACCTGGCGCTCGCCCGCGCCGGCGACGTGGTGTTCGAGCTCGCGCCCGGCGAGATGGCGTCGCCCACGCTGGCGACCCAGATGATGCAGGCGGGCCTGCGCAGCGACGGCTCGCGTCTCGACGACGAGCTGCCCGTCGAGACCCGGGCCGCGCTCGCCGGGTGGGTGCAGACCAACCTGCCGCGGCTGCAGGCGCTCGGCATGAGCGCGCAGACGCTGCAGCTGTTCGAGCCGTGGTTCGCCTCGCTGATCCTGACGACGACCGAGCTGGGTCGCTACGGCCTCGAGCCCGCGCTGGGACTCGACGCGAATCTCGGACGTCAGGCGACCGATGCCGGCAAGCCGACGGCCGGCCTCGAGACCGCGGGCCAGCAGATCGAGTTCTTCGACGGCATGGGCCGCGTGGAGCAGGTGCAGATGCTGCAGGAAGCGCTGACCCAGACCGATGCCGGCCAGGCCGAGATCGAACGGCTCCACAGCGCCTGGCGCAGCGGCGACGCCGAGACGCTCTGGGCGCAGATGGCGGTCGACATGCGCGCCCGCTTTCCCGCGCTGTATGCGCGCATCAACACTGAACGCAACGACGCCTGGCTGCCGAAGCTCGAGCAGATGCTGCAGGAAACCGGCGACACCCTGGTCGTCGTCGGCGCGCTGCACCTGCTCGGCGAGGACGGTGTCGTCGACAAGCTCGCGGCCAAGGGCTACACCGTCGAGCGCGTCTGCACGGTGTGCGTGATGCCGCCGGCCGAGGCCCCGGTGACGACGCCCGCCGACACGCGCGTCGCGGACGCGGTGCCCACGGCCGAGACGCCTGCGCAGACGTCCGCGATTCCGATCGTCGACATGCCGGCGCCGACCGCGTATCCGACGATCGCGTTTCCGTCGGTCGATGCGCCCGAGCCGGAGGACAATGCTTCCGTTCCCCCTGCAGAGAACGATTTTGAACGCTGATCCTCGCACTACATACGCTGCTGCCGTCGACGCGCTGAACAAACAAGCGTGGCCCAAGGCTTGGCAGTTGGCATCGTCGCTTTTCGATGTTGCCCCCGAACATGCAGGTGTCCAGTTCGTCGCAGGCGTCGCATCCTTGCAGCAGGGCAATATGGCGCAGGCGCATCGGCATTTGGGACGGGCGGCGAGGCTGAATCCTAAGCGCCCTGACTATGTCGCCCAATGGGCGCGACTCCTCGCGATGTCGCATGCCATCCAGGATGCGGTGACCGTCACGCTTGACGCTATTGGGGTCGTCTTCACCCAAGCCAACGAACACGCGAAGGCGGTTGATGTCTTCCGGCGAGCAGTGAGGATCGCACCTCATCATGCAGGTCTTCACTTCAATCTTGCGACGTCAGCGACTTTCAACGGGAACATGAGTGAAGCGGAATCCGCGTACGAGTCCTGCATATCGCTCCAGCCGGACTATTGGAAAGCTCATCTCGGTTTGGCACAACTGCGTCGCCAGACAAGTGAACACAATCACCTGCCGCGTTTGCACTCGCTTCTTCATGATGCAGGAACAGATCGCAGCGCCAAGCTGTATCTCAATCTCGCGCTGGAAAAGGAGTACGCCGACCTGGGGAACATAGATGCATCGTTCGAGGCGCTGACTGTCGGAAAAGCCGCGTGGCGCGAAACGCTCCCGAATGAACCGACGCGCGACGAGCGTTTATTCCAGGCGATTGAAGATTCGGTTGCGTCTATCCACCATCCGGCAACAGGATCCGGCAGTGCCCGGCCGATTTTCATCATGGGGATGCCTCGGACAGGCACGACCCTCGTCGATCGAATTCTGTCGAGTCATTCGCAAGTCATGTCAGCAGGAGAGCTTCAAAATTTCGGCGTCCTCTGCAAGCGCGCGTCAGGGAGCAGGACGAGCCCGATTCTCGATGAAGACACGGTCAGCCGCGTCGCAAATGTCGACTGGCATGCGCTCGGTGAGGCCTACCTTCGGAGTACCCAATTGCAGACTGGCGCGGCGGCGCGTTTCATCGACAAGCTGCCACACAACTTTCTCTATGCCGGCTTCATCGCGCAAGCGCTGCCCAACGCTGCGATGATCTGTCTTCGTCGTGATCCGATAGATACGTGCCTGAGCAATTTCAGGCAGTTGTTCGCGTTGAGTTCGCCATACTACGACTACTCCTTCGACCTCTTGGATACGGCGCGTTATGTCGTTCTGTTCGATCGGATCATGTCGCATTGGCGCGCCGTCATGCCTGGACGCATTCTCGAAATTGCGTACGAGGACATCGTCAATGATCAGCTCGGCTGTACACGGCGTCTGCTGGAACATTGCGCCCTGCCGTGGGAAGACGCGTGTTTGCGCTTCCAGGACAACGTGGCACCTGTGTCCACAGCGAGCGCCGTTCAGGTGCGCGCACCGCTTTACAGCAGCTCGATCGGTCGTTGGAAGCAATATGGGAACAGGCTGGATCCAGCGCGTGCGATTCTGGCGGATGCAGGCCTCGTAGGCGCCGACTAAGTTCTAAGGACGCTCTAGCACGATGCAGTCGACCGGACACGCCGGCACGCACAGCTCGCAGCCGGTGCACAGCGCCGGCAGCACGGTGTGCATCAGTTTGGAGCCGCCGACGATCGCGTCGACCGGGCAGGCCTGGATGCACTTCGTGCAGCCGATGCAGTCGGCTTCGACGATGACCGCGATCTGCGGCGCGACCTGCCGGCCACGCGTGCGGTCGTAGGGCCGGGGCGGCACCTGCAGCAGCCGGGCCAGCGCACGGGCGCCGGCGTCGCCACCGGGCGGGCAATGGTCGATACCCGCCAGCCCGGCCGCCATCGCATCCGCGTAGGGACGGCACCCGTCGAAGCCGCACTGGCCGCACTGGGTCTGCGGCAACAGGCGGTCGAGACGTTCGACGAGCGTGGGCTGCGGCATCGACCGGGATCGGGCGATCAGCGGACCGGCATGCCCGGCGCGGCGCCGTCGTCGGCGTCCAGCAACGCGAGTGCGCCGCCGTCGAAACCGGCCGAGAGGATCATGCCTTCGCTGATGCCGAAGCGCATCTTGCGCGGCGCGAGATTGGCGATGAACACCACATTGCGGCCGACGAGCGTGGCGGGTTCGCCATAGCTCGCGCGGATGCCCGAGAAGATCTGGCGGGTGCCCAGATCGCCGGCGTCGAGTTCGAAGCGCAGCAACTTGTCGGAACCCTCGACGACGTCGCAGGCGACGACCTTGCCGATGCGCAGGTCGAGCTTCGCGAAGTCGTCGATCGAGACGGTGTCCGTGCCGCCGGTGCTGGTGACCGGCGCAGGCGCGGGTGCCGGCGTCGGCGCGGTCGCCGCCCTGGCTGCGGCAACGGGCGCGGCGGGCGCGGTCATGGTGTCCTTGCTGGCGTCGGTCATGGCGTCGATCTGCTTGGGGTCGATTCGGGTGAAGAGGGCGGCGTACGGCGCGATGGCGTGGTCGAGCAGGGGCGCGTCGAGATCCGTCCACGCGCGCGACGGCGCGGCGAGGAAGGCGTCGACCTGGTCGGCGATGCCCGGCAATACCGGCCGCAGCGCGCCGGCCAGCACCCGGAACAGGTTCAGGCCCTGGGTGCAGACCGCCTGCAACTCCGCATCGGCGCCGTCCTGCTTGGCAATCACCCAGGGCTTGCGGTCGTCGATGTAGCGGTTGGCCTCGTCGGCCAGCGCCATCACCTGGCGCAGCACGCTCGCGGGATCGTTGCGCAGGTAGGCCTCGCGCACCGGGCCCAGCGCGTCGATGAAGCGCGCGTACATCGCCGGCTCCGGCAGGGCGGTCGCCAGCCGGCCGTCGAAGCGCCTGCCGATGAAGCCTGCGCAGCGGCTCGCGAGGTTGACGAACTTGCCAACCAGGTCCGCGTTGACGCGCGCGACGAAGTCGCTGAGGTTGAGGTCGAGATCGTCGACGCCGCCCGAGGACTTCGCCGCGAAGTAGTAGCGCAGCGCTTCGGGATGGAGGCCCTGGTCGAGATACGTGCGCGCCATGACGAAGGTGCCGCGCGACTTCGACATCTTCGCGCCGTCGACCATCAGATAGCCGTTGACGTGCAGCCGGGTCGGCGCGCGCATGCCCGCGCCGTGCAGCGTCGCGGGCCAGAACAGGCCATGGAAATTGACGATGTCCTTGCCGATGAAGTGGTGCAGTTCGGCATCGCTGTCGGGGCCCAGATAGGCGTCGAAATCCAGGCCCTCGCGCGCGCACAGCGCCTTGAAGCTGCTCAGGTAGCCGATCGGGGCATCCAGCCAGACGTAGAAGAACTTGCCCGGGTGGCCGGGAATCTCGAAACCGAAATACGGCGCATCGCGGGAAATGTCCCAGGCGCGCAGGCCGCCGTCGCTGTCGAGCCATTCCAGCAGCTTCGCCTTGACGCCGCTGCCGGCCACGTCGCCCGCCAGCCACTCGCGCAGGAAGCCTTCGAAGCGGCCGACATCGAAGAAGAAGTGCTCGGACTCGCGCAGCTCCGGCGCCGCGCCGCTGACGACCGACACTGGATCGATGAGGTCGCTCGGCGAATACGTCGCGCCGCAGTGCTCGCAGTTGTCACCGTACTGGTCGGGCGTGCCGCACTTCGGGCAGGTGCCCTTGACGTAGCGGTCGGGCAGGAACATCTGCCGCACCGGATCGAAGAGCTGCGCCACGTCGCGACGCGCGATGTGGCCGCCGGCGTCGAGCCGGGCGTAGATCGCCTCGACCGTCTGCCGGTTGACGTCGGAATTGGTGGAGTCGTAGTGGTCGAAGGCGATGCCGAACGCGGCGAAGTCACGCTCGTGGCCGGCCTGGATGTCGGCGATGAAGGCCTCGGGCGTCGTGCCGGCCTTCTCCGCCGCCAGCATGATCGGCGTGCCGTGGGTGTCGTCGGCGCAGACGAAATGCGCCGTGTAGCCGGCCATGCGCCGCGCCCGCACCCAGATATCGGCCTGGATGTAACCGACCAGATGGCCGAGGTGCAGCGGTCCGTTGGCGTAGGGCAGGGCGGTGGTGACGAGCAGCTTGCGCGACATGGCGGGGAAACGTGGGAAAGACCGGTGATTATCGCACGCGCTCCCTGTCGTGCCGGCGGGTGGCGCGGCGCTTCGGGCCTCGGTCCCCAAACGAGACGGCCCGGCAAATGCCCGGCCGTGCAGGTCGCTGAGGGCGGACCGCTTACTCGCGCTGCCAGACCTGTTCGCGGCAGATGAAGGCGATGCAACCCGACACGCCGATGCGGTTGGCATCGAGCATCTTGGCCTTCGACTTGTAGGTCTTGCCGTTCGCCGGATCGAGGATCGTGCCGCCCGCCCACTCGCTGCCGTCGGGCTTGAGATCCCACAGGATCGTCATGCCGGTGATCGGCTGGTTGCGCCGGTCGCCGCTGCACTTGTCGCAGACCGGATTCGGCCCGCGATCGGACTGCAGCACCTGCACGACGCGGCCGCTGAGATTCCCGTTGGCGGCCTGGCTGATCTCGACGATCGACTTCACACGGCCGGTCTCGTCGTCGATGGTCTTCCAGCGCCCGACGGGCGATTGCGCGGCCGCGGCCATCGATGCCAGGACCAGCGGCAGTGCCACCAGGGCCAGCAGGTGTGATTGCTTCTTCATGGATTCCCTCCTCGGAATGACTGCGTCACGTGGCACGCTTGCCCGCGCAGCTGGGCGATATATACCCGATTCGTGGTCTTCGTAGGCAAGTGCACGCGCTTTGTTCATCATGTTGCGTTACGGAAAAGACGGCAACGCTCAAAAAAAAGCCCCGCTTTCGCGGGGCTTCAGGGCACGGAGGGTCGTCCCCTATTAGTTGCGACTTCCGCCGAACTTGTAACGCGCTTCAAGATAGAACGCGCGGCCGTAAGGATTGAAGTTATACGAGTTGTATGGAGACCCGGTGGTGCCGGGATAGCTGACGTCTAGCGGAGGCATCTTGTCGAACACGTTATTGGCCAGGACTGAGAACTGGAGTGCCGGCAGTGGCTGATAGCTCAGCGAGAGATTGTAAGTGGTGAAAGATCCCAGGCGAGCAGCGAGCGGATTGTCGTAGTTGCCATCAAGACTCGCCCGGTAGTTCGGCGTTTCGCTGATGTAGTTCGCATACAAAGTCGATGACCACTTATTTTTGTTCCAGCTGATCGAGGCGTCGGCCTTGTGCTTCGGATCTGTGCTCCAGTAAGGATCGTTGAGGTAGTCGACTTCCGGGTCTTCGGCGTACTGTTGGTACTTGTGGCTAAGCTTCAGCAGATCGCCGAATGCCCCGGCCTCAAATGCATAGTTGAGACCGGCCGTTACGGCTTCGAGCGTCTGGCGAGACACATTGACCTTCGGAGTGAAGATTTCGACGACCTGGTTGGTCTCGTTGCGAGTGACTTGGTCAAGAGTCGCGACGCAGAGAGCGGAGTTGATATCGTCAAGACCTTCACGGCAGCGATACTCCTGCCTCATCAGCGCATCGGAATTCTGCTGGTTCACCTCGTCGCTGATATCCCAGTTGTGGTAGTCGATGCTGAGAGACATCCGCGCAATTGGCGACCAGACGACGCCCGCACTCCATACATCAGCATTGATGGGCTGCAGGTCCACGCTGCCTGCCTGCTGGCCGAACACCTGCCGGTTTGCAAACTGCGCTGGGCAGTTTGCGGTGTTACCCGGCTCGAAACCCAGCTCGGCGCAGCGCACATAGTCGGTCACGAACGTGTAGTACCCGCTGAGTCCCTGATAGAGGTCGGGCAGAGTTGGTGATCGAAATGCCGTGCCGTACTTGCCGCGGACCAAGAGTGAATCAAGCGGCCGGTACTCGAGGCCGAGGCTGTAGGTCGGCTTGTCGATGGTCCGCCCACTCGCTTTGAACGCATCGTAACGACCGGCGAGTGTGACCGTCAGTGGCTCGGCCACGGGCAGGCGCAATTCGCTCGTCAGCGAATAGCTGTCCCGATCACCGCCACCCGCGACCGCGGTGGTGCCCCACACGGAACCGTCGAGGTAACCAGGATGCGGGACATACTCCCACTCTTCGTCCCCCGCTTCCGCGACGATGGCGAGGCCAGCGGAACCACCCGGAAGCGAGAACAGATCGGCATTCGTGATCTGCGCCCGCAGCATCTGTGATTGGGTCCTGGAGCGACTTGTCGCGTAGCCGGTGAAGCTAGCGAAGTCCTCCGGGCTCATTACCGAATAGAACTTGGCGTAATCAGGCGTGAAGACGGGATAAGCACCGTAGTAGGGGTCCAGTCCCTGCTGTGGGCCCAACACATTCTGCTCGAAGTAATCGTTGATGGGATCCGCCCAACGCACGAAGCCCACTTCGTCGAGCTTGTAATCCGTCCGGGTATAACCAACATCGTAGTCCCAGGCAGATGCGCCAAGCGTGCCGTTGACGCCGACAGTGAAGCGAAGCGCTTCGCTTTTATCGGTTGCCATCGAGTTGTCGAACCCGCCCGCTCCCATCTCTTCGGGCGCGAACGCACGCTGTAGGTTCAGAAGTGCATCGAAATTGGGGTCGTAGTAGTAGCCCCATTTCGTGCCGGTGCCCCACCAGGTGTAGTTGGACCCGACGTGCGTGTCGATCGACTCTTCGCTGTACAGAACGTTGCCGTAAAGCTGGAGGTTGTCGCTGACGTCGAATGTCGCGTTGCCGTAGACCTGCGTGGCTTCCTTGCCACTACGGATCGTCCGATAGCCCGGCGTCGCGAACGAGCCGCAGTAGCCACCAACGGTGCCGCTGCTGCGGTAGAAATAGTCGACGGTTCCGCCGAACTGGCTACGCACATTGTCGCAATTGTTTGGATCGGCAAACTGATACTCGAAGTAGCTGGCGGGGAATCCGGTTTCTTGGAGCGCCTGCGCCATGTCAACGAAGCCAAACACGAGGTAGTCGCGGCTCGGAATGGGCGTGCTCGTACCCTGGTCGAAAAAGCCGCTCGTGATCTCCCGATCGTAGCCCCAGATCGGATCGCGCTCTTCGTGCTGGATGCCCAACAATGCGTTGAAGCGCCCGTCAGCGGCACTGAAGCCCGTCGCGAAACTGCCGCGGAAGCTGTTGCCACCGCCGTCGCTGTAGGTGCCGCCACGGATGTTGAGGACCGAGCCGTCCATCTCCTTCTTCAGGATGACGTTGATCACGCCGGCGATCGCATCCGACCCGTAGAGCGACGACTGTCCGCCGGGAAGAATTTCGATCCGTTCAACCAAGTCGACCGGGATACCGCTGATGTTGTTGAATGCATCGCTGCCGTTGTAGAGCGCGGGATAGTTGGCCATCGGGCGGCCATCGATCAGGTATTTCACGTACCCGGGGTTGAGACCGAACAAGCTGATCGTTTCCGCACCCTGAGTGAACGACGCGGAGGTCTGGCCACCTTGTACCGCGCCTGTGGAAAAGGAGCTCTGCTGCAGCACGTCGGCGACGGTGTTGAACCCGCGGGATTGGATGTCGTCCGCTGTGATAACCGTGACGGGAGTGAACGTTTCGATCTGCGACTGTGGGATCAGCGATCCAGTGACAGTGACGCGATCGAGCGTGGTCGCGGAATTCGAGGGAGTCGTTTCTTCGGGCGCGTCCTGCGCCAAGGCGCCGCTAGCCGGGACGACCAACGCTGCGAACAGTGCTGCGCTCAGTAGATTGCGGGTGGGAGAAGCCTTGGTAGCTGCCATCATCTAAAAAATCCCCTGTTGATCAATTCGTGAACTAAGCCTGAAATTTATCGCCATAGCTGAATGGACTCCGAATGCACGGGTCGATCTCGAACGTAACATGGCGTTAACGCTCCTGCCACCCAATCGACACACCTGGTCGAGACCGCATGTTCTCGTGATGCAACAATGGCGATCTTTTTGCGGACGAACCGATGTCAACGATGCACCGCTATGCTGTCCAGGGCGCGCTCTCGCCCCATCCCCGCATACGCAACCTGATCGCCATCGGCGCGGGCAAGGGGGGGGTGGGGAAGTCGACGACGGCGGTGAATCTGGCGCTCGCGCTCGCGGCCGATGGGGCGCGGGTCGGGGTGCTGGATGCGGATGTCTACGGGCCCAGCATTCCGACGATGCTCGGACTGTCCGGCAAGCCCGACAGCCCCGACGGTAAGTCGATCACGCCGATGCGCGCGCATGGCATCGAAGCGATGTCGATCGGCTTTCTGGTCGAGTCCGACACGCCGATGATCTGGCGCGGCCCGATGGCGACGTCGGCATTGACGCAATTGCTCAACGAGACACTGTGGGGCGGCGACGAGGGACTCGACTATCTGATCGTCGACCTGCCGCCGGGCACCGGTGATATCCAGCTGACGCTGGCGCAGAAGATTCCGGTGGCCGGCGCGGTCATCGTCACCACGCCGCAGGACATCGCGACGCTGGATGCACGCAAGGCGCTGCGGATGTTCGAGAAGGTCGAGGTCGCGGTGCTCGGCATCGTCGAGAACATGGCCCAGCACGTCTGCTCGAACTGCGGGCATGTCGAGCATCTGTTCGGCAGCGGCGGCGGCGAGCGCATGGCCGCGCAGTACGGCGTGCCGTTGCTGGGGTCGTTGCCGCTGGAGATCGGCATCCGCGAGCAGGGCGATGCGGGGGTGCCGATCGTCGCGTCGGCGCCGGACTCGCCGGCCGCGCAGGCCTATCTGCAGACCGCGCGGCACCTGGTCGCCGAGCTCGTGAAGCGCCCGCGCGCGCCGATGTCGATCGCCGCGTCGCTGGTCTGAGCGACGCCAGGGCGATCGCGCGACGCGCCGTTCCGACGCTGCATGCGCCGACCGCCGGGGCCGGCGTTCGCCGCCGCAGCGGTTCGGGCCGGCAGCGGTTCGCGTCGGCACGATCCAGGGGCGATGCGGTCGCATCCGCCGCGGCAGGTGACGGGAAGCGGCCCGCGCGGCGACAATGCCCGCCCTGGCCCCACGCCGCATGGAATCGACGATGAGCATCAAGTCCGACCGCTGGATCCGCCGCATGTCCGAGCAGCCCGGCGGCATGATCGAGCCCTTCGAGCCCGGCCAGGTGAAGCAGGCCAATGGCCAGCGCATCGTCAGCTACGGCACCTCGAGCTACGGCTACGACGTGCGCTGCTCGCGCGAGTTCAAGATCTTCACCAACATCAACTCGACGATCGTCGATCCGAAGCATTTCGATCCCGGCAGCTTCGTCGACATCGACGCCGACGAATGCATCATCCCGCCGAATTCGTTCGCGCTCGCGCGCACCGTCGAGTATTTCCGCATCCCGCGCGACACGCTGGTGGTCTGCCTCGGCAAGAGCACGTATGCGCGCTGCGGCATCATCGTCAACGTCACGCCGCTCGAACCGGAATGGGAAGGCCACGTGACCCTGGAGGTCAGCAATACGACGCCGCTGCCGGCGCGCATCTACGCCAACGAGGGCGTCGCGCAGATGCTGTTCTTCCAGGCCGATCCCGACGACATCTGCGAGACCTCGTACAAGGACCGCGGCGGCAAGTACCAGGGCCAGACCGGGGTCACGCTGCCGCGCACCTGAGCGGCGGTCTCGCGACGGACGCGCCGTGCGCGTCGCGCGTCTCAGCCCGGCAACGCGCGCGTCAGTCGCGTGATCCGGTCCACCAGCGCCTCGGGCGAATAGGGGCGGGCGGCGACGCGGCCCCAGACCGGCGCCGGCCACGCCGGGTCGTCCTGGTTGCGGCCGATGACGTGCACGTGCAGCTGCGGCACCAGGTTGCCGAGCGCGGCGATGTTGAGTTTGTAGGGGCGGAACACGTCCCGGACCAGGCGCGCGCCGAGGTCGATCTCGTCGGTCAGCTGGCGGCGCTGGTCGGCATCGAGGTCGATGAGTTCGCGCGCTTCGGCGATCCGCGGCACCAGCACCAGCCACGGATAGTTGCCGTCGTCCATCAGGCGCAGATCGCAGAGCCCGAGGCTGGCGACGGGATGGGTGTCGTCGGCGAGCTGGGGGTCCAGCGCGTAGGCGGTGGGCGCGGCATGACGGGACATCGTGGCCTCCGGGTCAGCGCAGGGCCGACTTCAGGAATCTGAGGGTCTGCCGGCGGGCCTCGGCGGCGCTCGCGGCGTGGTAGTGCGCGGGATCGACATCGCGGTTGAAGGCGTGACCGCCCGCATGGACGTGGAGTTCGGCGTCGGGCTGCCCCTGGCGGTGCCGGTCGATGTCGTCCTGTGGAATGGCCGCATCGTCCTCGCCGAAGTGGAACAGCATCGGCGCGCGCAGCGCTTCACCCAGGTGCGGCACGGTCCGCGCGCCGTAGTAGCTGACCGCCGGCAGGCCGAGCCGGGTGTTGGCGAAGAAGGCGAGCGTGCCGCCCCAGCAGAAACCGACCACCGCGATGCGGCGATGGCCCTCGTCGAGCAGCAGCGCGCGGCAGGCCTCGAGGACCGCGAGCGCCTGCTCCGTGCCGAGTTCCTCGACCAGGGCCCGGCCACGCGCGAACCCGTCGGTGTCGTAGTCCAGCTCCACGTGCCGTGCGACCGGATCGAACAGCGCCGGGGCGAGGGCGACGTAACCGGCGGCCGCGTAGCCGTCGGCGACGCTGCGGATATGCGCATTGACGCCGAAGATCTCCTGGATCACGAGCACCGCGCCCTGGGCGACGGCACCATGGGGTGGATCGGCGCGCCAGGCCTCGACGGGGCCGGCAGGCGTGCTCACGGCGATGTCCCGACCCATGGCGATGCCTCGAGGTTGACGGGTGGCCCGAGTCTACCGGAAGCCGCCCTGGCCCGGCCCCGGTGCGGGGCGGCGGTATACTGCGCGCCCGGCAGCAGACGTCCCGCGCCCGGCCGCAGCGCAGCAGCGCCGCACCCCAATCCCCACAGCCACGGATCCGCATGTCCGCCGCCAATCCCAAGGTCGGTTTCGTCAGCCTCGGTTGCCCGAAGGCGCTGGTCGATTCCGAACGCATCCTCACCCAGCTCCGGGTCGAGGGCTACGACATCGTCCAGACCTACGACGATGCCGACGTCGTCGTCGTCAACACCTGCGGGTTCATCGATTCCGCGGTCACCGAGTCGCTGGATGCGATCGGCGAAGCGATCGCCGAGAATGGCCGCGTCATCGTCACCGGTTGCCTCGGCAAGCGCGAGGCGATGATCCGCGACGCGCACCCGGGCGTGCTGTCGATCAGCGGACCGCAGGACTACGGCTCGGTGATGCGCGCGGTCCACACCGCACTACCGCCGAAGCACGACCCCTTCCTCGACCTGGTGCCGCGCCGCCCGGCCAACGACGACGTCGGCATCAAGCTGACGCCCAAGCACTACGCGTATCTGAAGATTTCCGAAGGCTGCAACCACCGCTGCGCCTTCTGCATCATCCCGTCGATGCGCGGCGATCTGGTCTCCCGCCCGGTCGACGACGTGCTGCGCGAGGCCGAGAAGCTGGTGCGCGGCGGCGTGCGCGAGCTGCTGGTGATCTCGCAGGACACCTCGGCCTACGGCGTCGACGTGCGCTACGCCGAGCGCACCTGGCGCGACAAGGCCTACCAGACGCGCATGAAAGCGCTGTGCGAAGGGCTGTCGGAACTCAACGTCTGGACCCGGCTGCACTACGTGTATCCGTACCCGCACGTCGACGACATCATCCCGCTGATGGCCGAGCGCCACGCCGACGGCATGCCCAAGCTGCTGCCGTATCTGGACATTCCGTTGCAGCACGCCAGTCCGCGCGTGCTGAAGCTGATGAAGCGGCCCGGGGCGATCGACAAGACCCGCGAGCGCATCGCGCGCTGGCACGAAGTCTGCCCGGACATCGCGATCCGCAGCACCTTCATCGTCGGCTTCCCCGGCGAGACCGAGGCCGAATTCCAGGAACTGCTGGATTTCCTCGACGACGCCCAGCTCGACCGGGTCGGTGCGTTCGCGTATTCGCCGGTCGATGGCGCGACGGCCAATGCGCTGCCGGATCCGGTGCCCGAAGCGGTCAAGCAGGAACGCCTGGCGCGTTTCATGGAGAAGCAGGCGGCGATTTCGACCGCCAAGCTCGAAGCCCGCGTCGGCACGATCCAGACCTGTCTCGTCGACCTGGTCGACGGCGAACTCGCGATCGCGCGGTCGATGGCCGATGCGCCCGAGATCGACGGCGTGGTGCAGATCCAGGACGGGCGCGATGCCGGCCTGCAGCCGGGCGATTTCGTCGACGTCGCCATTCTCGGCAGCGACGAGCACGACCTCTATGGCGAAGTCGCGGAGGACGAGGCATGACGCGCGCGCTGCGTGCACTGCTGCTGGCCGCGGCGTTTGCCGTGCCGCAGGCGCAGGCCGCAGACGGCCTGAGCGGCGTCTACGTGCCGGCGGGCGATGCCGCCGCGGGCATGCCGGCAGGTGGCGGCGAACTGCGGGTGACGGCCGAAGGGCGCGGCTGGCTGGCGACGTTCCGCGGCGAGGGCCTGGCCTTGCTGCCGGTGTCGGCGGCCGAGGCGGCCGGCTTGTTCCCGGGCGTCGCCGCCGACGCCGGCCTGCAGTGCGCGGTGTCGCCGGCCTTCCTGCTGTGCCGCGTGGCACCGGGCACGCGGTTCGAGGACAAGGATTTCGTGTCGACGACCGGCTTCTTCACCGCGGTATCCGACGCGGGCATGTTCGAGATGCGACGCGTCGAATGACGCGCGCGCCGGCGCTTATTGCGCCGCCGTCTCCGCCGTCGTGACGTAGGCCCAGGCGGCGGCTTCGATCGCATCGATCGCGGCGATGCAGCCCGGCAGCAGCCGGCGTCCTTCGTCGCCGCCGTCCTCGGCCAGGCGGCCGGACGCGTTGTAGTCGACCATCGCCTGCCAGTCGGGCAGGCGGCGTTCGACCGTCGCCACCAGCGCGCGCAGCGCCGCATCCGCGGCGGGCGCGCTGCCGTCGTCCCGGGCGAGGATCGCCTCGGCGCGGGCGTGGAATCCGGCATTGAAATGATGCGTGTCGCGGCGCGCTTTCCAGAAGGCGCCGAGCCGCAGGCGTTCGTCGTCCGCGGCCAGCCGGCCCGGCGTCGCGCCACCGCGCTCGATGAGGAACGGCCGCAGCCGGCGTGCCAGATCGGCATGCGCCTGCGCTGCGGTCCGTGTGCCGGCGGCGTCGGCCTGCGCGCGCGCGTCCTGCGACGTGGCCGGCGCCACGCGCGCGGCATCGCCGGCGTCCTGCGTGCACGACGCCAGCGAAACCGCGAGGACGATCGCCAGCAGGCCGCATCGTCGCGGGATCCGCAACGACGGCATCGCGTGCCTCCGACGGGTTCCGCGGCCCGCGCGGGACTCAGCCCGGACCATAGTCGACCCCGACGATCGCGAAGCGCACCGGCCCGGCCGGCAGCGCCGCGGCGAATTCGTCGTCGACGCGCTTCTTCAGCATCGCGCGCGCCAGCGGCGAATCGATGCTGATCCAGCCGCGCTTCGCGTCGGTTTCGTCGGGCCCGACGATGCGGTAGCGCACCGTTTCGCCGCTGGCCGTGTTCTCCAGCTCGACTGTCGCGCCGAAGAACACCGCAGCGGGATCGCTGGGCACCGTGTCGACGACCTTCAGCGCTTCCAGTCGTTTGCTGAGGTAACGCACGCGCCGGTCGATCTCGCCGAGCTGCTTCTTGCGGTAGATGTATTCGGCGTTCTCGGAACGGTCACCTTCGGCCGCGGCCGCCGACAGGGCGCGCACGACCTCGGGCCGGCGCACGCGCCACAGATCGTCCATCTCCGCCTTCAGCCGGGCGTGGCCGTCCGCGGTGATCAGCGCGGTGCTCGCTTCCGCGGGCGGGCGCCAGCGGCTCATGGCCCGGACCGGTCGGTGGACGCGGTCATTTGAGTTTGATGCTGCCGAGGATGTTGCGGACGATCCGGTTGGTGATCGTCCGCGTCACCTGCCTGCCCGCGGCCTGCACGACGCCCTGGCGGCGCTTCGTGCCGAACAGGAATTCGTTGAGCTTCTGGCCGTGGCCGCCATCGGCATCGCTCGCCGCGGGCTGCGCGGCGCGGCCCCTGGCAGGTGGTGCATCGGCGGCATCGGTCGCGGCCTGGGCGCGCGCGGCCAGTGTCTCGGCCGCCGATTCGCGGTCGATCGCGGTGTCGTACTTGGCGCCGACCGGGCTGCCGGCGCGCACCTGCTGGCGTTCGGCATCGGTGATCGCGCCCATGCGGCAGCGCGGCGGCGCGATCAGCGTGCGCTCGACCGGCATCGGCACGCCCTTCTCCTGCAGCATCGACACCAGCGCCTCGCCGGTGCCGAGCTGGGAGATCGCCGCGGCCACGTCGAGGCCGGGGTTGGGGACGAAGGTCTCGGCCGCGGTGCGCACCGCCTTCTGGTCGCGCGGCGTGAACGCGCGCAGCGCATGCTGCACGCGGTTGCCGAGCTGGCCGAGCACGTTGCCCGGCACGTCGTCGGGGAACTGCGAGCAGAAGTACACGCCGACGCCCTTGGAGCGCACCAGCCGCACGACCTGCTCGATCCGCTGCTGCAACGCCGGCGGCGCATCGTCGAACAGCAGGTGCGCCTCGTCGAACACGAACACCAGCTTCGGTTTGTCCAGGTCGCCGACTTCCGGCAGCGTCTCGAACAGCTCCGACAACAGCCACAGCAGGAAGGTCGAGTAGAGGCGCGGCTTGAGCACCAGCCGGTCGGCGGCGAGGATGCCGATCACGCCGCGCCCGTCGACCTGCGTGCGCATCAGGTCCGACAGCTCGAGCGCCGGCTCGCCGAAGAACTGGGTGCCGCCGTCCTGTTCCAGCCGCAGCAGCGCGCGCTGGATCGCACCGATCGACGGCGCGCTGACCAGGCCGTACTCGGTCGAGACCGCCTTGCGCTCCCCGGCGACGAGGGTCAGCAGCGCGCGCAGATCGTCGAGGTCGAGCAGCAGCAGGCCGCGGTCGTCGGCGAGCTTGAAGACGATGTCGAGCACGCCCGACTGGGTGTCGTTGAGGTCGAGGATGCGGCCGAGCAGGGTGGGGCCGATCTCGCTGACGGTGGTCCGCACCGGATGGCCGGACACGCCGTAGAGATCCCAGAGCAGCACCGGACTGGCTTCGGCGGTGTAGCCGTCGACACCGAGGTCGGCGGCGCGCTGGCGCAGCGCATCGGTGTGCGTGCCGGCGACCGCGAGGCCGGCGACGTCGCCCTTGACGTCGGCCATGAACACCGGCACGCCGATGCGCGAGAAACCTTCCGCGAGCGTCATCAAGGTGACGGTCTTGCCGGTGCCGGTCGCGCCGGCGACCAGGCCATGGCGGTTGCCGAGCTTCGGCAACAGATGCACGGGGCCCGAATCGGGCGTGGTGACGGCCTTGCCGACGAGGATCGGGTCCATGCGCGCTGCCTGTGGTCGGGGACGATGCGGAACGTTGGCGTCGATTCTAGTGGCTCGTCGCGGCGCATGACGGAGTGGCGCGCCGGTATGGGCGAGCGCCCTCGGCCGCATCGCGCGTCTCCGCAACGCCGCGCGCGCCGGCGTCGCGGCCGGAGCGGGCCGCCGTCGCACATCGCGGCGCTCGCCTTGCCCCCGCGGCGCACGCAGGGCTACCCTGCCGGCCCCCTCTGCAGGACGACCGCCGCCGATGTCGATGTTGATGACGCGCCCCGCGATTTCGCTCGTCCGCCTCGGCGCGGCGGCCCTCGTGCTGGTGCTGGCGGGCCATGCCACCGATGCCCACGCCCAGTCGCGACGCGACCGCGAGGCGACCGAGGCGCTGAACCAGCGGATGGTCGAGGCCGAAGCCCGCTACCGCCAGGCCGTCGTCCAGGTCGCCAACGACGATCCCGCGGGACTCGACGCCAGCAATGCGGCGCTTGAGGACATGGAGGACATCATCATCGCCTGCGAGAAGGTCCGCGGCTGCGGGCTCTCGCAGCTGCTGACGACCTACAAGCGCCTGCTCAAGGCCGACGCCGACGCGCAGGTGCCGAGCGAGGACGCGACCGACCTGACCCTGGTCGACGACGGCAGCATGCCGACCGGCAACGTGCCCGACGCCGCCAACGCCGCGGCGCTGCTGCGCGAGGACGAGCGCTTCGTGCGCATGGTCCAGCTCAACCCCGCGGTCCAGGAAGGCATCCGCCGCTGGCTCACCGACATGCGCGTGTCGCTGATCACCAGCCACGAAAACTACCAGTACATGCAGCACCTGATGTCGCCGGCGTTCAAGCGCAGCGGCCTGCCGGAGGCGCTGCTGTTCGGCATCCTCGCCAAGGAATCCAACGGACGCGTGCATGCGCGCTCGCGCGCCGGCGCCGCCGGACCGCTGCAGTTCATGCCCGCGACCGGCCGCCGCTTCGGCCTGGGCCCGGACGGCAGCGGCTTCGACACCCGCTACGACCCGCGCCTGGCCGCCGACGCCGCCGCCGTCTACCTCAACGAGCGCTTCGCCCAGCACGGCAACGAGATCGAATACTGGCTGGCCGGCTACAACGGCGGCGAGGGCCGGGCGCTGCGGATCTACCGCGAGGCCAACGGCCGCAGCTTCTGGGATCCTGGCGTCTACAACCAGTTCCCGGCCGAGACCAAGGACTACGTGCCGATGGTCATCGCCGCCGCGTGGCTGTACCTGCACCCGCAGGAATACGGCCTGACGTTCCCGAAGGTCGATGCGCGCCCGCAGACGTTCAGGCTGGAGCGGCCGGCGTCGATCTACGAGCTGACGATCTGCCTCGGCAACGGCGGCACCCGCGACGGCTACATGCGCGCGCTGCGCAATCTCAACCCGAGCTACGAGGCCGATGCGTGGATCCCGCGGGGCACCACGCTCAACGGCACGGTGCGCATCGCCAGCCTGTACAAGCGCTGGTGCACCAGCGGCCCGCGTGCGCAGCGCGCGCAGGACCTGGTCAACGGCACGCCGCGCGTCGGCGTGGTCCGCACCGGCGCGGTCGAAGTCCTGCCGACCGCGACGCCCGACGGTACCGCGATCCCCGCGCCGGCCTCCGTCGAATCGGCCACGCCGGCGACGCCCGACGCACCGGTCGCCACGCCCGCCGCGCCGGCCGCGGCACCGGCGCGCACGCACCGTGTCGTGTCGGGCGAGAACCTCGGCCGCATCGCCCAGCAATACGGCTGCGAGGTCGCGACCCTCGCGCGTGCGAACGGACTGCAGGCACCGGCTTACGCCGTCCGGCCCGGGCAGACGCTGACCCTGGAAGGCTGCAGCCGCTGAGCCGATGAGGCGGCAGCGCGTGTGCGCTGCCGTCCGCGTTTGGCCAACGGACCACCCGCAGATCGCCGTCGGGCGCCCCCGCTTCGGCGCTCGGCGCATTGTCGTCCCAGCGTCTCCATGCGACGCGCCGCACTGCGTGCAGGCACCGTCGAGCCTCTAGGCGCGCGCTTGCGCGCGACGAACGGCTGGCGATGCGGTCGCGCGCACGCGCGCTGCGACAGGCGCGGCGACCGAACGGCACCGTCGTGGCGACTGCCGGCCCTGCGGCCCGGGATGATCACGGGGCCGGACAGGGCCGTCAGCGCCGGTGACGCGCTCAGCGCACCCGCGTCGCCAGGCGCTGGCCCAGACGCACCGCCGACTCCGCGCCCAGCGACGGATCCAGCGTCGCGACGCCCGGCGGCAGGAGCACGACGACGGTCGAGCCGTAGTTGAAGCGCGCCATCTCGGCGAATCGCTCGAGCGTGATGCCGCGTCCGCGGTAGTCCTTGCGGGTGATGCGGTTCCCGTAGGCCGGGATCTCCTCGCCGCTCCAGACCGTTTCGACGCCCGACACCAGCAACGCGCCGACCATCACCTGGACCATCGGGCCGAACTCGGTGTCGAAATGACAGACCAGCCGCTCGTTGCGCGCGAACAGGCGCGGAACCTTCGCCACCGCGGCGGTGCCGACGCTGAAGAGGCGACCGGGCACGTGCACCGTCTCGCGCAGCGTGCCGGTCCAGGCCATGTGCACGCGGTGGTAGTCGCGCGGCGACAGATAGACGGTGGCAAAGCTGCCGTGGCGGAACGGCGCGGCGTCCTCGTCGCTGCCGAGCAGTTCGGCGGCGGTGAACGAGCGGCCCTTGGCCTGGAAGATGCGACCGTCCTCGATCGGCCCGCACTGGCTGATGTGGCCGTCGGCCGGCATCAGCAGCGCATCGGGATCCGGATCGGGCTGGCGCGCGCCGTCGCGCAGCGCGCGGGTGAAGAACGCATTGAAGCTGGCGTAGGACGAGGGGTCGGCGTCGGCCGCTTCCGACAGGTCGACACCGAACTTGCGGACGACGGTGTCGATCAGCCAGCGCCGCGTGCCCGGATGCCGGGAATACGCCAGCCGCCGCGCCAGCGACGACAGCAGCCGGTGCGGCAGGACGTAGGTCAGGGCCGTGATCGCACTCATGGACGCGCGTCCCGGGTCAGGCGCAGCAGGTCCGCGGCGATCGCCTCGGGCTGCGGCGTCTCGGCGTTGAGGACGCGGCCCGAGACCACGCCGGCCATGCGGCCCTGCGGATCGAGCACGGCCAGCGAAGCGCTGTGATCGATGGTGTAGGCGCCGGCCGGCGCGTCGTCGCCCAGCGGCACCTTGGCGAACACCATCGACAGCGACTTGGCGAACTGCTCCAGCGCCGGCACGTCGGCGGTCGCGGCCAGGGTGTCGCGATGGAAGGCGTGGGCGTATTCGCCGAGACGCCCGGGCGTGTCGCGCTCCGGATCGACCGAGACGAACAGCACCCGCGGCCGCGTCGCTTCGGGCAGCGCTTCCCACTGGCGCTGCGCCTGGGCGAGGTGGGTCAGCGTCATCGGGCAGACATCGGGGCAGTGGGTGAAACCGATGAAGACCAGCGTCCAGTGCCCCGCCAGCTCGCCGGACAGCAGCTGGGTGCCGTCGGACTGCTGCAGCGCGAATGCCGGCAGCGCGCGCGGCTGCGGATACAGCTGCACGACCTGCAGCTCGGGCTGCGCGGCCGCCGTGCCGGCGCCGAAGAACTTCTGCGCGGCGAGCAGGCCGAGGCCACCGGCGACGGCGATGGCGAGGATGACGAGCGTGGTGCGGTTGAACATCGGGAATCCCGTTGCGGTTGACGGCCATGATACCGCGCGCCTCTGGCGTCCCCCGGCTGCGGTGCCGAGTGCAGTGCGGTATCCGCCGCGCGCCACGACGGCGCCGAGGATCGTCCCGGCATCCGCGCCCGGGGCGCAGCGCTGTTGCGATCGCATGCGACGTGATCGCCAGCGGACATGGGCCGCCACCACGCAGCGCAGGCCCGAGCCGGCGCTGGCCTATACTCACCGCCCCGATTTTCACGAGCGGATCGCCGCGCCATGACCGAAGAACTGCAGACGATCGTCGACCTGATCCGCTATGGCGCCAGCCGCTTCAACGCCGCCGGCCTGACGTTCGGCCACAGCTACGACAACGCGATCGACGAAGCCACCCAGCTGACCCTGCACGCGCTGCACATGCCGCACGACCTGAGCCCGGTCTACGGCCAGTCGCGGGTCACGCTGGCGGAGAAGGAAGACGTGCTGGCGCTGTTCCTGCGCCGCATCGAGGAGCGCGTGCCGGCGGCCTACCTGTCGGGCGAGGCCTGGTTCGCCGGGCTGAGCTTCAAGTCCGACGCGCGCGCGCTGGTACCGCGCTCGCCGATCGCCGAGCTGATCCTGTCCGGCTTCGAGCCCTGGCTCGGCGGCCGCGAAGTGCGCCGCGCGCTGGACCTGTGCACGGGCTCGGGCTGCATCGCGATCGCGATGGCGCACCACAATCCGGACTGGCACGTCGATGGCGTGGACCTCAGCGACGAGGCCCTGTCGCTGGCCGCCGAGAACGAGCAGCGCCTCGACGTGAAGAATGTGCGCTTCCTCAAATCCGACCTGTTCGGCGCGTTGCAGGGCGAGCACTACGACCTGATCGTCACCAATCCGCCCTACGTCACCAACGACGAGACCGACGCGCTGCCGCAGGAATATTCCTACGAGCCCGAGATGGGCCTGCGCGCCGGCGACGACGGGTTGGACCTGGTGCTCAAGATTCTGCGCGATGCGCCACTGCACCTGACCGAGGACGGCCTGCTGATCTGCGAGGTCGGCGAATCCGAGCAGCACCTGGTCAAGCTGCTGCCGGAACTGCCGCTGTTCTGGGTGGAGTTCCAGGTCGGCCAGATGGGCATCTTCGTCGTCGAGCGCCACGACCTGGTCAGCCACAGCGCCCGCATCACCGCGCTCGCGGCCGAGCGCGAGGCCGGCGCGACGACGGCGTCCGCCGCGGGCGCGGGCGCCGCCGGTCTGTTCTGAGGCCGGTTCCGCCTGCAACCACCCGGCCGCGGCCGGCACGCGCGCGTTAAGCTTGCCGGCCCGCGTTCCCTGCCGCGTCGTCCGCGACGCCACCGGTGCCATGTCCAGCAACCGTTTCGGCCAACTGTTCAGCGTCACGACCTTCGGCGAGAGCCACGGGCCGGCGATCGGCTGCGTCATCGACGGCTGCCCGCCGGGCATCGCGCTCACGGTCGAGGATTTCGCGCACGATCTCGCGCGGCGCGCGACCGGGCGCACCCGGCACACGTCGGCGCGTCGCGAGGCCGACGCGGTCGAAATCCTCAGCGGCGTCTTTGAGGGCCTGACCACCGGCACGCCGATCGCGCTGCTGATCCGCAACACCGATGCGCGCAGCAAGGACTACGGCAACATCGCGCAGCAGTTCCGGCCCGGACATGCCGACTACGCCTACTGGCAGAAGTACGGGATCCGCGATCCGCGCGGTGGCGGTCGCTCGTCGGCGCGCGAGACCACGATGCGCGTCGCCGCGGCGGTAATCGCCAAGAAGTGGCTGAACGATCGCTACGGCGTGCGCGTGCACGGCTATCTGTCGCAGCTGGGCGACATCGTGCCCGCGCAGTTCGACAGCACGTCGATCGACTGGGACGTCGTCGAATCCAATCCGTTCTTCTGGCCCGATGCCGCGCAGGTGCCCGCGCTCGAGACCTATATGGACGCGCTGCGCAAATCCGGCGATTCCGTCGGTGCGCGCGTGACTGCCGTGGCCGACGGCGTGCCCCCGGGCTGGGGCGAGCCGATCTACGGCAAGCTCGACGGCGATCTGGCCGCGGCGATGATGTCGATCAATGCGGTCAAGGGCGTCGAGATCGGCGCGGGCTTCGCCTCGATTGCGCAGAAGGGCAGCGAACACCGCGACCTGATGACGCGCGCCGGCTTCGCCTCCAACCACGCCGGCGGCGTGCTCGGCGGCATCAGCACCGGCCAGCAGATCGTGGTGTCGACGGCGTTCAAGCCGACGTCCAGCCTGCGCCTGCCGGCCGACGGGCTGGATACCGACGGCAACACGGTCGAAGTGATCACCACCGGTCGCCACGACCCGTGCGTCGGCATCCGCGCGACGCCGATCTGCGAGGCGATGCTGGCGCTGGTGCTGATGGACCAGGCGCTGCGCCATCGCGCGCAGTGCGGCGATGTCGGCACGGTGACGCCGCGGATTCCGGGGCGCATCGATGGCTGAGTCGCGGCCCAGGGTCTGGGTGTCGCAGCCGCTGTTCGACGACATCGTCGAGCGCCTGCACGCGCATTTCGACGTGGTGCAGGTGCCGGTCGTCAGCGAACACGACGCGTCCGCGATCGCCGATGCGTTGCGCGAGGCCGACGGCGCGCTGGTGACGCTCAACGAGCGCATCGGCAGTGACGCAATCGCCGGTGCGCCGAAGCTGCGCGCGATCGCGAACGTGGGCGTGGGCTACAACAATCTCGACATCGACGCGCTGCAGGCCCGCGACATCGTCGCGACCAACACCCCCGACGTGCTGACCGAGACGACCGCCGATTTCGGCTTCGCGCTGATGATGGCCGCTGCGCGCCGCGTCACCGAATCCGAGCGCCATCTGCGCGCCGGCCAGTGGCAGGGCTGGAACTTCAAGGGCCTGCTCGGCGCCGATCTGCACGGCAGCACGCTGGGCATCCTCGGCATGGGCCGGATCGGGCAAGGCATCGCGAAGCGTGCGTCCGGCTTCGACATGCGCGTGCTCTATCACAACCGCAGCCGCCTGCCGGCCGATGTCGAGCGCGCGTTCGACGCGTCGTATGTCGATTTCGATGCGCTCCTCGCGCAGGCCGATCATCTGGTGCTCGTGCTGCCGTATTCGGCCGCCAGCCACCATATCGTCGACGCGGCCGCACTGGCGAAGATGAAACCGACCGCGACGCTGACCAACATTGCGCGCGGCGGCATCGTCGACGAGGCCGCGCTGGCCGATGCGCTGGACGGCGGCCGGCTGGCCTCGGCAGCGCTCGACGTGTTCGAAGGCGAGCCGGCGGTGAATCCCCGGCTGCTCGCGCTCGACAACATCGTACTGACGCCGCACATCGCCAGCGGCAGCCTGGCCACGCGTCGCGCGATGGTTTCGCTCGCCGTCGACAACCTGATCGCCGCCCTCGGCCACGGCCCGGATGCGGGAAAACCGCCGTCGCCGGTCACGGCGACGACCGGCGACGCCGACGGCAAACGATCGGGAACCGCCTGAGCACGCAGGCGGGCGGTTCCCCGACATTCCGACGTCCACCCTTCGTTTCCCGGCGCGCCCTCCGCGCCCGACCGCCCTAATCCGAGAGTGTTTCCAATGAGTGAGTCCCAGAACCGCCGTTTCCGCGTCGCCGTCGTCGGTGCCACCGGCGCCGTCGGCGAAACCATGCTGTCGATCCTCGCCGAGCGCGATTTTCCGGTGTCCGAGCTCGTCGCGCTGGCCAGCGAGCGCTCGGCCGGCAGCACCGTGAAGTTCGGCGACGAGGACATCGTCGTGCAGGATCTCGCGACCTTCGATCCGGCCGGCATCGACATCGCCCTGTTCTCCGCCGGTGGCGACACCAGCAAGGCCTACGGCCCGAAATTCGCGGCGGCCGGCGCCGTCGTCATCGACAACAGCTCGGCGTTCCGCTACGACGACGACGTGCCGCTGGTGATCAGCGAGGTCAATCCCGAAGCGGCGCGCAAGCGCCCGCGCGGCATCATCGCCAACCCCAACTGCTCGACGATGCAGATGCTGGTCGCGCTGGCGCCCATCCACCGCAAGGTCGGCATCACCCGCATCAACGTCGCCACCTACCAGTCGGTGTCCGGTGCGGGCCGCTCGGCGATGGAGGAACTCGGCCGCCAGACCGGCGACCTGCTGAATTTCCGCGCCGCGGATCCGTCGAAGTTCCCGGTGCAGATCGCCTTCAACCTGATCCCGCAGATCGACGAATTCCTCGACAACGGGTTCACCAAGGAAGAGATGAAGCTGGTCTGGGAGACCCAGAAGATCCTCGGCGACGACGGCATCCTGGTGAACCCGACCGCGGTCCGCGTGCCGGTGTTCTACGGGCATTCCGAAGCGGTTGCGATCGAGACGCGCGAGAAGATCGGCGCCGACGAAGCGCGCGCGCTGCTGGCGACGTCGCCGGGCGTCGAGGTCGTCGACGAGCGGCGCGCCGGCGGCTACCCGACGCCGGTCACGCACGCCTCGGGGCAGGACGCCGTGTTCGTCGGCCGCATCCGCGAGGATCTCTCGCACCCGCGCGGCCTCAACCTGTGGATCGTCTCCGACAACATCCGCAAGGGCGCGGCGCTCAACGCCGTGCAGATCGCCGAACTCGTCGCCGCCGAAGGCTGAGTACGGCGCGCATCGCCCCGGCCGCGTCGCGTTCGCAGCGCCTCGGCCGGGTGCGGTGCGGCCCTCGTCATTGCGGAGCGGGAGGCCGCGCCGCTACAGTCGCCGCATGAATCTGGGGAAATCCGTGCCACGCCAACTGCCGCGTCTGCTGCTGATCGCATGGCTGCTGCTCGTCGCCGGGCCCGCGTTCGCGCTGGGGCTGGGCCGTATCGAAGTCCGCTCGCAGCACGGGCAACCGCTGCTGGCCGAGATCCCGATCGTGTCCAGCGATCCCGCCGAACTGCGCCAGCTGCAGGCGCGTCTGGCCTCGCCGGACACGTTCGCGCGCATCGGCCTCGACCCGCCGCAGGGGCTGGTGTCGAACCTGCAGTTCAACGTCGCGCTCGATCCGCAGGGCCGCCCGGTGATCCGCGTCACCAGCCTCGAGCCGGTGCAGCAGGACACGCTGACCTTCCTCGTCGAAGTGGACTGGGGCCAGGGACGACTGGTGCGAGAGTATTCGGCGCTGGTCGCCGTGCCCGACACCGTCGCCGCGCCCGCGCAGCCCTCCGTGCAGGCGCCCGTCGTCTCGGCGCCGACGACGATCGATCGCACCCCGACGCTGCCGGCGCCGACATCGCCGACGCCGGCCGCGGTGCCCGTCCCCACGCCGGAACCGATCGCCACCGACGACACCGCGGTTGCACCGACGCCTGCACCTGCAGCCGCACCCGCACCCGCACCCGCGCCGGCGGCCCCGCCGCCGGCCGGGACGCTGCCGCCGGTCCAGCGCGGGCAGACGCTGTCCGCGCTCGCCGCGCCCTTGAGCGCCCAGGGCGACATCAGCGTGAACCAGGCGATGGTGCTGCTGCTGCGCGCCAATCCCGAGGCCTTCATCGGCGGCAACCTCAACCTGATCCGCGAGGGCGCGGTGCTGCGCGTGCCGCCGCAGGACGAGTGGTCGCAGTACTCCAACGCCGAAGCGGCGGCCGTCGTGCGCGAGCAGGTCGGGCAGTGGCGCGAGATG